>QZFT01000052.1 GCA_003600225.1 Pseudonocardiaceae bacterium YIM PH 21723 | reverse complement strand
CCGGACACCGCGGGCTGGTGGCTGCGCCCGAACCTCGTCAACTCCGGGAAACGTTTATTCGGGCTGCTTCTTACCCTGGTTGATCAACACGTTCAACAGGCCACCGAGCTCCGCCTGACCGGCGGCAAGCTGGTCGAACTTGGCCCGCATCGTCATGAATCCCTGGTCGACCTTGGTTTCCAGGCTCCCTACGCGACCTTCCAGGCTGCCCATGCGCCCATGCAGTTCGCTGATGTTCTCCTGCATCGCGTTGAGGGTCGTCGTGGTCGCCTGGCGGAAATCTTTGATCTCCTGCCGGGCGAGCTTGGCCTCGTCACGGGCGCCGGTCGCAATGAGCTTGACCTCTTTGACCTCTTCGGTCAGTTCGCCGAGCTTCACCTCGACCGCCGCGACGCGCGGCTCCAGGTTCTCAGCCACCATGGTCCCCAGCCTACCTTCCACCAAGTTGATCAGCGGGAATCGTTCCCGCATCCGCAAAATCTCGTGCACAGCTGAAGGTCTAGGTGATCCGGGTGGGACATCAGAAACCACTATCGGGTGGATCTAGGCTGAGAACATGGACGACCTAGGTGGACAGACAGCCGTAGTGACCGGTGGCGCACGGGGCATTGGCCACGCACTCGCCGAAGGGCTCGCGAAGAAAGGCGTGCACCTCGCGTTGATCGCCACCCGGCCCCAGGTCCACGAGACCGCCGCCCAGCTGGCCGCCGAACACGGTGTGCGCGCCCTGGGCGTCGAGTGCGACGTCGCCGACTCGGTCGCCGTGGACGCCGCGTTCGACCGCATCCAGAGCGAGCTCGGCCAGCCGACGATCCTGATCAACAACGCCGGGATCGCCCTGCACCAGCCCGCCGTGGACACCACCGACGAGCAGTGGCGGCGGATCATGGGGGTGAACCTGGACGGCGTGTTCTACGCCAGCCGCGCCTTCGCCCGGCAGAACATCGCGGCGGGCCGGAAAGCCGCGATCGTGAACATCTCCTCGATGTCCGGGCGCATCGTCAACATCCCGCAGCAGCAGACCGCGTACAACGTGTCCAAGGCGGCGGTGGACATGCTGACCAAGAGCCTGGCCATCGAGTGGGTGGAGCAGGGGATCCGGGTCAACGGCATCGCCCCCGGCTACATTCGCTCGGAGATGACCGATGTGTTCCTGGAGGCCAATCCGGAGAAGTCGGCCTTCTGGCACTCGCGTATCCCCAGCGGCGACATGGGCCGGCCCACCGATCTGGTCGACGCCGCCCTGTACCTGTGCTCGTCGGCCTCGCGGTACATGGTGGGGGAGACGATCGTCATCGACGGCGGCTACAGCATCGTCTGAGTCACAGCCGTTCCAGATCCTGGCGCATGGCCAGCCGCATGGCATCCAGGGTGGCCTTGATCTGCTGCTTGTTCGGCAGCCACTCCGGGTCCGTGACTCCCTTGCCCGCGCACACCAGGTCGCGCATCGTCCGCACCGACCGGAAGTGGATCAACGCCGGGTCGGTGACCTCCGGCGGCGCGATCAACTCCAGATGGTGCCGCGGCTCGTAGCACGGTGCGAATAGCTGCCGGGCCAGCTCATCGCGGTCCCGGCCGGCCAGATCGGCGAGCTTGGACAACGCCAGCAGCTCGCTGCGCGCCTTGGCCAGGGAGCTCTGCAGTCGCATGTAGACCTCGCGCCGGGTCTGCCTGCCCTCGGCCAGCAGTTCGTGCCGGCCTTTGCGGGACTGCGCCAGCAGCGCCGCGCACCCGGCGATCGCCGCCCCCACGAAGGTGGCCAGGAAGGTCGTCCACTGCATCACTCCAGGCTAGCCATCCCGCGATGGGCCGGACGGGTACTGGGACGTCCCGGAGTCAGGGCAACAGGATGACCTTGCCGAACTTCCCCGGTGCGGCCAGCCGCGCATAGGCATCGGCGAACCGGTCCAGCGGGAACGTGGCATCCACCGGGACCCGCAATCGGCCCCGCGCCAGCAGCGGAACGACGGACGTCCGCAGGGCGGCGGCCAGCACGGCCTTCTCCGCGGGGGAGCGGCCGCGGATCGTGGTACCGATCAGCCGGGCGCGCTTCACCATCAGGTCGAACATCCGCAGTGGTGCCGTGTCCCCGCCCTGCACGCCGACGATGATCACCGTTCCCCGGCTGCGCAGCAGGGCAATCCGGTGCAGGCAGTCCGGTCCGCCGACGAGCTCCACGATCACGTCGTACGGCCCCTGGGTCTCCTCCTGATCCGGGGTCACCACCTGCGCGCCGAGCGCCGCGACCCGGTCGTGCAGTTCCGGTCGCCGCACGCTGGCCACGGTGTGCGCCCCGGAAACGGCCGCCAACTGCACCATTGCCGTGCCGACGCCACCCGCCGCACCGGTGATCAGCACCCGGTCGCCGGCCCGGATGCCCGCCTGGAGCACCAGAGCGTCCCACGCGGTGCTGAAGGCCTCCGGGAATCCGGCGGCCTGCTCCCACGGCAGGTCCTCGGGCACCGGCAGCAGCAGCTCGGCCGGAACCACGATCCGCTCGGCGTGCCCACCACCGCCGACCAGAGCCATCACCCGATCCCCGGGCGCGAATCCCCGGACGCCGGGCCCGACCTGGTCGATCTCACCGGCGATCTCCAGGCCCGGTACGTCGGCGGGCCAGCCGGGCGGCGCCGGATAGGTCCCGCGTGCCTGCTGCAGGTCGGCGGCGTTGAGCCCCGCGCCCCGCACCTGGACGACGACGCACCCCGGCCCGGCGACCGGGTCGGGGTGCGTCGTCAAGCGGAAATCCTGGGATTCGATCACGACACCGCGCATGATCCCAATGTAGGCGCTACGGCCGGTCCAGCTCCCGGCCCGGCAGCCAGCCCTTGCCGATGTCGGTGATCCGCCACTGGCCGACCGACAGCCGCACGGTCCTGATCGGCGTGGCCAGGAACGGGGCCACCTCCGGGACCTTGGCGCTCAGCACCCGGCGCACCTCCGCGTCGTCCTCGCCTTCCAGGATGGTCGCCTCAGCCCTGGCCTGCAGCCACGGCTGCGCGGGGGAGCCGGTGGCCACCACGACGGCCACCGTCGGGTTCTCCCGGACGGCCTTCAGCGTGCGGCCACGCTCCTCCAGGACCAGCACGAGGGTGAACGGGTCGGTCTCGGCGAAGTACACGCCACCCACCCAGGGACCGTCGCTGCCGGTGGTCGCCAGATACATCGACTTGTGCCCGGCCAGCAGTTCGCTGACCGCCGCCTGTGTCTCGGTGACGTCCTGTTCAGTGGACAACATCATCGGTCTCCAATGAATTCACTGGGGGAAATTCTCAAGTGCATCATCGGGTCGCTGAGCTGCGAACTTGTCGGTATTCAGCCGGTCAGGTGTCTACCGGACTCCGGTCTTGAGCCCGAGGGCGAGCACCAGAATCGCGAGCAGGATCCCGCCCAGCACGATGAGGACCTGCTTGGGCCCCTCCTGGCGGAGCGCGGATTTGAAGGCCTCCAGGGCGGTCTCCTGCCTGCCCTTGGTGACGAACAGGTCGTAACGCAGGGCGGCCATCACACTTGCGGGCGAGCGGGGATCGGCCGGGTCACCGAGCCAGTCCCGCTGCAACAGCCGGATCGCCACGTCGGCGAGCCGCGGTTGACCGTCCGCGATCATGAGTTGCCGGCAGTGGTGGCAGACGAACCCGCTGAGCGCCTTCTGTCGCGCGTCCTCCAGGTTCTCGGTGAAGTCGATGATGCAGCCCTTGGTCCCCAGATGCCCATGCTGGAAATGGCTGGGCGACAGCGCGGCGATGGCTGCCCGGACCAGAAGGGCCTGGACGAATTCCACATAGGACGGTGGCGCCATGAACCGCTGCCAATTGCCCATCGCGAGCACGGCGATGCCTGGGGCGTAGGCCATGTAGAAGTTGTCCTCGAACCGGCATTGGCTCACCACGACGAACTTGTCCGGCGGCGCCTCGGACAGACCGTGGTCCTTGTTTCGGTACGCGATGTCGACCTGGGCCTGTTCCTGGAATTCGACCAGCAGTTCCTCGATGTCCCGGCGGGAGACCTTCGGGCCGCCCTGGAGCGCGAGCAGCAGACGATGGGTGTCCGGTGGGAACCGGAAGAACTCGAACTGGACGAGGTCCTGCTCCCGGTTCATCGCCAGGATCATGTACTGCAGCGCGGGGATGTTCAGGCCGCGTGCGGGAATCACGACGATGCCCAGGCGGCACGGTCCACTGTCCGGAAGCACCGGGGCATGCTAGCGGTGCGCGGGCGGCAGGTGTCCGCCCGCGCACGAACGAGCTAGTTGAGCGGGCGGGTGCCCTCCGGGATGCCGCCGCCCTGGTGCACCGACTCCACCAGCTCGGCCAGCGCGGTGAGCGCCACTTGCTGGGAGAACGGGCCGTAGGACACGCGGGCCACGCCCAGCTTCTCCAGCTCGGCGTTGGCGATCGAGCCGGGAACGCCGATCAGGGTCAGCTTCTGCGGGCCGAACTCGTCGACGATCGCCTTGACCTGGTCCAGCGACAGCTTGCCCGGCACGAAGATGACCTGCGCGCCGGCTTCCAGGTAGGCCTTGCCGCGGGCGATCGCGTCGGCCAGGTTCTCCTCCGGTGAGCGGTCGCGGCCCCGGGTGAAGGCGTCGGTGCGCGCGTTGAGCACGAAGTCCGGCACGCCCTCGGCGGCCGCGGCCTTCATGACGGCCTCGACCTGGGCGGTCGCCTCGGCGATGGGCTTGAGCTGGTCCTCCAGATTGGCGCCGACCACGCCGACCTCGATCGCCCGGCGGATGGTGTCGGGGGCGTTGCCGTAGCCGCCCTCCAGGTCCGCGGTGACCGGCAGCGAGGTGGACTCGACGATCCGGCGGACCTCGTCGATCATCTCGGTGACCGGGATCTTCTCGCCGTCCGGATAGCCGCGGCTGGCGGCGATGGAGTGGCTCGCGGTGGCCAGGGCCTTGGTTCCGGGGATGTCCGTGACCACCTTGGCGGTGATGGAATCCCACACGTTGACCACGGTCAGCAGTTCCGTTTCCTGGTGCAGACGCAGCAGTTCGGACGCTTTGTTCGACATGGTCCCGATCCTAGGCGCCGCCGGCCGCCGGGGCTCTGTGACGAACCCCGGCGCGTGTCCGGTCCGGGTCAGCGGAAGCCGTTGACCGAGCTGACGTCCACGTAGACATCGGGGAAGAAGGTCAGGCAGAAGCTGCCGTCATCCGGGTTGTGCGGGGTGAACGTGCCGGTGACCTTGATCGGCAGGCCGGCGGCCGCGACCGGCACGCCCAGCTTGTTCACGATGACGCCCGAGCCCGCGGTCGCGGTGAAACCGGGCGGCAGGTGCAGCACGTAGTTCTTCTTGTCCGCGCCCTGGTAGGTCGGGCAGTTGTCCCAGTTGCCGACATAGGTGCCGGAGGTGTCCGTCGCGGATGCGGGTGCCGCCGTGATCATCGCGATCAGGCCCGCCGCCACCGTGATACCGATTCCGCGCTTGACTGCCATGGCCCGCCCTTCGGAGGAGAACTGTCTCGTCTCGATGGATCGACGACCGATGGAGTCCTGACGGGAGTGTCCCTCGATCCGGTGAACACCTGGTGCGATAAGCTCTACGCTCCGATGGAATGGACGCCATTTCGCGTCCTGTAGGCACGTCAAGACGCGGCGTGTCACCGCCCCCGCAAGTTAGCTGATGAGGGTAGCTGTGACACCGCGTTTCAGTGATACATCCGTGCCGTCCGAGCAAGATCCGGATGAGGCGTTGCGGTCCGCCAAGGACCAGATCACCCAGTTGCAGAGCGCCCTGCGGCACGCCCGGCTGATCGGCACCGCGGTAGGCATGCTCACCGAGCGATACGAGATCAGCCCGGACGCCGCCTTCGATCTGCTGGCCGCCGTCAGCCAGCGCACCCACCGCAAGGTCTACGACATCGCGGCGCAGCTGGTGCACTCCGGTGAGCTGCCGGACACCCCGCAGAAGATCCGGATGCCCCGGCTGAAGAGTCGTGGCTCCGCCACGGAACAGGAGTTGCTCCATGATTGATCAACCGGGTGATGGCACCCTGTTCGCCGGCCGGCGGAGTGACCTGTTGACCGTGCGGGCGCAGATGCACGGTCAGGCCCTGGTGGTCACCTTCTCCGGGGAGATCGACCTGTCCACTGTGGACCTGGTGAGCTGGGCGATCGCCGAGTCGGCGACGATGACGTTCGCCCCGTGGCCGCTGGTGTTCGACCTGCGGCAGGTCACGTTCCTGAACAGCTCGGGCATCGGCCTGCTCATCCGGTGCGCGCAGCAGTGCGAGGCGGAGGGTGTGCCGTTCCGGGTGGTCGCGGAGCACGGCCCGGTGAGCAGGCCGATCGAGCTGCTCGGCCTGGCCCCGGTGCTGCCGGTGTACACCGATCTGGAGCAGGCCCTTCAGTAGGGCTCGGCCGCCGGGCGGTTGCCCACGGCCAGCACCCCGGGCAGATCGCTCAGTTCGGTGATCACGCTGTGCAGGTCGCCGCGCCCGCTGAGCTGCACGCTGACCTCCACCGAGGACCCGGCCTCCCGGCGGGTGTTGATCTCGGCGACGTGGAACCCGGAGGCGGTGATCCGGGCCAGCAGGTCACGCAGCAGGCCCTGACCGTCCAGATACCGGATGTGTAGCTGCGGCGTGCTCGTCGCGGCGATCCGGGCCAGCGGGGGGAAGCCGAACGCGATGACGAAGTAGGCCGCCGTGGCCAGGACCGCCAGGATCGGCAGTCCGGCCCCGGCCGCGGTGCCGACGGCGGCGGTCAGCCAGATACTGGCCGCCGTGGTCAGCCCGCGCACGACGTCCCGTTTGACGAAGATGATCCCGCCGCCGATGAATCCCAGCCCGGACACGATCTGCGCGGCCACCCGCGACGGGTCCAGCACGACCCGGCCCTGCTCGAGCACGTCGGTGAATCCGTACTTGCTGATCAGCAGGAACAGTGCCGATCCGAAGCCGACGATGGTGTAGGTGCGCAGGCCCGCGGCCTTCTGTTTGATCTCCCGTTCCAGGCCGATGGCCGCGGAGAGCACGAAGGCCACGGCCAGCTCACCGATCTGCATCCAGCCCTGCCCCACAGGTTCCATGCCTCAGCGTTACCCGGTACCGACGAGGCCCGAAACACGCCCTGTACTCGTTGGCGAAGTCCTGCTTCGTGTATCTGTGTCCGGTCTTCGGGCCGGTGTACTCGAAGTCGGGTTCCTGAACGGCGCAATCTGGCGATCCGAGATGAGAGCCACCCACTTACCCAGCCAAACTGTACAGTTTGGCTGGGTAAGTGTTACGGTGGCGGCATGACCGAGGTGGACACCGGTGTCCTGGCGAGCGAGATCCGGGTGGTGGTCGGCCAGTTGCTGCGCAGGCTGCGGGAACAGGCACACAACAGCGACCTGACCCATTCGCAGACCTCCGTCCTGCTCCGCCTGGAACGGGACGGCGCCACGACGGCCACCGAGCTGGCCCGCGCCGAAGGGATCCGGCCGCAGTCGATGGCCAAGACCATCCAGGCGCTGGAGGAAGCGGGCCTGATCGGCGGCGCACCGGATCCCGGCGACGGGCGCAAGACGTTGCTCAGCCTCACCGACGCCGCCCGCGAGCAGTTCAGCACCGGCCGGCGGGCCAAGGAGGACTGGCTGGTCAAACAGCTGGACGCCACCCTGTCCCCGCCCGAGCTGCGCCAGCTGGCCGACTGCCTGGAGCTGATCCGCCGCCTGGCGCAGTAACCCCTCGAAAGGACCGAGCATGCCGCTCACCACCCTGGACCCGAAGACCGCGTTGATCGTCATCGACCTGCAGACGGGCATCGTCGGACTGCCCACCGTGCATCCCATCGACGAGGTCGTCGACCGCTCGGCCACCCTGGCGAAGGCGTTCCGCGCCAAGGGACTGCCGGTCGTGCTGGTCAACGTCGCGGCCACCCCGCCCGGGCGGGTCGAAGCCGCCGGATTCCCGCCGGGAACCGTGCTGCCGCAGGAGGCACTCACCCTGGTCCCCGAGCTGGATCAGCAGCCGGGCGACCTGCTGATCACCAAGCGCTCACGCAGCGCCTTCGCCCGCACCGGCCTGGCCGAACAGCTCCGGGAACTGGGCGTCACCCAGGTCGTGGTCACCGGAGTCGCCACCGGAGCCGGCGTCGAATCGACCGCCCGGGACGCCCACGAGCAGGGCTTCCACGTCACCCTGCCGACCGACGCCATGACCGACTCGAACCCGGCCCGGCACGAGCACAGCGTGCGGGAGATCTTCCCGGGCATCGCGGAGACCGGCAGCACCCAGGACGTCCTGGGCCTGCTGTGAATAAGCCGTTCGGCTGGCGGTTCACCAGTCCGCTGCTGCTCGGCTCGACCCTCAACCCGATCAACAGCTCGATGCTGGCCACCGGACTGGTCGGCATCGGGCTGGACTTCCACAAAGGACCGGCCGCCACCGCGTCGCTGATCTCCGTGCTGTACCTGTGCAGCGCGGTCGCCCAGCCCACCATGGGCAAGCTGGCCCAGGTCTTCGGCGCCCGCCGGGTGTTCATCGCCGGCCAGATCGTCCTGTTGGTCGCCGGAGTCATCGGCGCCGCCGCCCCGAACTTCGCGATACTGCTGCTGTCCCGGGCGCTGATCGGCATCGGCACCTCGGCCGCCTATCCCACCGCGATGGCCCTGGTGCGCAGCCGGGCCGAGCAGGCACGCACCGGGGTGCCCAGTCAGGTGCTGGCGAACTTCTCCATCGCCGCGCAGGTGACCATGGTGATCGGGCTCCCGCTGGGCGGTGTCCTGGCCGGCGGGTTCGGCTGGCGGGCGATCTTCTTCGTCAACGTGCCCCTCGCCGCGGTGACGCTGCTGTTCACCCTGCTCGGGGTGGCCAGGGACGAGCCGCTCACCCGCACCTCATGGCGTGGTCTGCTCGCCGCGGTGGACGTGCTGGGCGTGGTGTTGTTCGCCGCGACCATCACCCTCCTGCTGCTGTTCCTGTCCGGCCTGAGCTCGCCGGACTGGTGGCTGCTGCTGATGGCCGGCCTGGCCGGTGCGGCGCTGCTCGCCTGGGAATGGCGGGCCACCAGTCCGCTGGTGGACGTGCGGATGCTCGTCCACAACCGGAGGCTGGTGCGCACCTATCTGCGGCAGGCGCTCGTGGCCCTGGGCATCTACACCGCGCTGTACGGGATAAGCCAGTGGATGGAACAGGCCGCCGGTTACTCCGCCGCCCAGGTCGGGCTGATCATGCTGCCGCTGTCCCTGGTCAGCATGATCATCGCCCGGGTGGTCTCCACCCTCGGCCGGGTGCGGCTGCCCCTCGTCCTCACCGGCGGCTTCCTGATCCTCACCGGCACCGCCATGGGACTGATCACCAGTTCCGCGTCGGTCTGGGTGCTGGTCGGCATATCGGTGCTCTTCGGCCTGGCCAACGGCTTCGGCGGCTTCGCCAACCAGGCGACCCTCTATGTCCAGGCCCCTGCTGCGGACATCGCCGTCGCCTCCGGTCTGTACCGCACCTTCAACTACGTCGGCGCGATCTTCTCCGCGACGCTCATCGGGCTGACCTTCGGAACCGCCGCCACCGACGCCGGGCTGCACGCCGTCGCCCTCGTCCTGGCCGCCATCGGAGTGGTGTTCCTGATCCTCACCACCCTGGACGACAAGATCCCGGCGGTAGTCTGAGCGCGTGATGTTCCGACCGACGGCAGACCTGGTGCGTGGGCTCGTCGGCGGCAGCGAGGTCAGCCCGGTCGAGGAGGGCGGCGAGCACTCGACCTGGTGGGTGGGGGAGCGGCACGTCCTGCGGCTGACCCTGGACCCCGATGCCGCCGAGCGGCAACGCCAGGAGATCGCGCTGCGCGACACCATCCGCCCCTACCTGAGTACGCAGCTACCCAGGTCCGTGGACTCCGGGGAATGGGCACCGCGCCTGAGCTACACCCTGGACACCCGGCTGCCGGGCGTCTCAGCCGAGCGACAGCCGATCTCCGTTGCCGGGGAACAGGATCTGACCGTGTTCCTCCGCGAGCTGCGCACGCTGCCCATCCGCGGACTGATCCACAACGACCTCAAAGGTGAGCACCTGCTGATCACCCCGGACGGCAGGCTGTCCGGGGTGATCGACTGGGCGGACGCCATCATCGGCGACCTCGCCGAGGATGTCGCCGGGCTGGTGCTCTCGGTCGGCGGCATGGCCGCCGTCCGGATCGCGCTGGACGCCGGCTACGACCTGGAGCTGTGCGTCCGGGGACTCGGGATCGCCCGGTGGGACACCGAGATCCGGCTGGCCACCCCGGGCGACAGTCCACTGTGGCTACTGCGCCGGCAGCGGGACCGCGCCTACGAGATCACCCCGTTGGACCGGCCAGGTAGTCCTCCACCTCGGCCAGGTAGCCGTCCTTGACCGCGCGCGGCAGCCAGGTGATCTCGAAGGCGTTGCGTTCGAACTGGGCGACCTCGTCCTTGGTCAGGCCCAGTTCGGCCTGGACCCGCTCCAGGTTCTCCTGCACGTAGCCGCCGAAGTAGGCCGGGTCATCGGAGTTGATCGTCACCCGCTGTCCCTGGTCCAGCAGGGCGCGGATGAGGTCGGCCTTCGTGTCGCCGTAGAGGCGGTCGTTGGAGATCGGGCAGGTGGTGAAGCCCAGGCCGCGCCGCTTGATCTCGGCCGCGAGCTCCGGGTCCTCCAGGACGTTGGTGCCGTGGTCGATCCGTTCCACGCCGATGTCCTGCACGGCCTGGCGGATGTGCTCTACGCTGTTCGGCTGGTCCGGGTCGCAGTGCATGGTCAGCCGGTAGCCCTCCTGCCGGGCCCGCGCGTACACGGCGGCGAACTTGGCCGGCGGGTTGCCCCGCTCGTCGGAGTCCAGACCGATACCGATGATCCACTGCCGGTAGGGCAGCGACTGCAGCAGCGTGGCCATGGCGTACTCGGCCTGGTAGTCACGCAGGAAACACATGATCAGCTGGGCCCGGATGCCCAGGTTGGTCTCGGCGTCCGAGATCGCCCTGGTCAGGCCGCGGATCACGTAGTCGAACGGGACACCGCGGCCGGTGTGCGCCTGCGGGTCGAAGAAGATCTCCACGTACCGCACGTTCTGCCCGGCGGCCTTGGTCAGATAGGCGGTGGCCAGGTCGTAGAAGTCCGGCTCGGTGCGCAGGACGTTCATGCCCTCGTAGTACACGTCCAGGAACGGGGCGAGACCGTCGAACTCGTAGGTCGCCCGCAGCTCCTCGACCGTCGAGTAGGCCTGCTCGACGTTGTTGCGCTTGGCCAGGTCGAACCGCATCTCCGGTTCCAGGGTGCCCTCGATGTGCAGGTGCAGCTCGCACTTGGGCAGTCCGGCGATGAACTCTTTCACTGCTGTCCCTTCGAGGGCCGAGAGCGTTCCGAGAGATTTCCCGGAGCACTCCAAGATCGCCCGTGACAAGTCTCGGTGGAGCAGAGCAACACCACTGAGAGGAATACATAGCGTGGCAACACCAATCACCGTACTGGGCCAGGGCCCGATGGGCCGAGCCCTGACCCAGGCGTTCCTGACCGCGGGTCACCCGACGACCGTGTGGAACCGCACCGCTGCCAAGGCCGCCGGCAGCGTCGCGGCGGGCGCGATCCTGGCGGACAGCCCCGGCGCGGCCGTCGAAGCCGCCGAGCTGGTCGTGGTGAACGTGATCGACTACGACGCCGTCGAGGCCATCGTCCGGCCCGTCGCCACCCAGCTCAAGGGCCGCACCCTGGTCAACCTGGTCGCCGACACCCCCTGCCGGGCCCGCCGCCTCGCGGGCTGGGCCGAGGAGAACGGCATCGACTACCTGGACGGGGCGATCATGGTCCCCACCACGGCCGTCGGCACCCCGGAGTCACTGATCTTCTACGCCGGGGACGAGCGGCTCTACCAGGCACACAAGCCGGCCCTGGACGCACTGGGCGGTGGCACCTACGTCGGAGCCGATCCCGGCCGGGCGGCCTCGATGGACGTGCCGCTGCTGGACATGTTCTTCCACGGCTATGCCGGGCTGGCGCACGGATTCGCCCTGGCCAAGGCCGAGGGAATCGACCCGGCCGACCTGGCGCCCTACGCGAAGATGATCACTGGCCTGGTGCCGCAGTTCGTCGAGGAACACGTGCGACGGATGCAGGAGCAGGACTACGGCGACGACCTGTCCTCGATCAGGTCGATGGCCGCCGGGCTCTCGCACATCGCGGACACCGCCGAGGAGAACCGCCTCGACGCCGGTTCGGTGCGCGCCGTGCAGGCGATCCTGCGGCGGGCGATCGAGGCCGGGCGCGGCGACGACAGCCTCGGCAAGCTGACCGACCTCTTCGGCGAGGTGACGGCATGAGCGCGCCGGTGACCGTGCTGGGCCTGGGCAACATGGGCACCGCCCTGGCCAAGGCATTCCTGGGGGCGGGCCATCCGACCACGGTGTGGAACCGCACCCCCGGCAAGGCCGCCGAGCTGGTGGCCGGGGGAGCGGTGGAGGCCACCGATCTGGACGCGGCGCTGACCGCCGACGGACTGATCGTGGTGTGTCTGCTGGACTATGAGCCGATGGCCGACCTACTCGGCCGGACGCCGGCGGGCGCCACCGTGGTCACCCTGACCACCGGCTCCGCACAGGCGGCCAGGGACGCCGCCGAACTGGCGGGGCGGCGCGGCGTGCACTACCTGGACGGGGCGATCATGGCGGTGCCCGCGCAGATCGGCGGGCCGCAGACGCTGATCTTCTACGGCGGGCCGGAGGCGAGCTACCAGGAGCACCAGCAGACCCTGGCCGCGATCGCCGGTGGCGGCGTGTACCTGGGCCCGGACACCGGGCTGCCCGCCGTGTACGACATCGCGTTGATCGGCTTCATGTGGATCACCGTCCTGGGCCTGCAACACGGCCTCGCCCTGGCCGCCACCGAGAAGGTGCGGGGTGAGGAGCTGCTGCCCTACGCCTCGGCCTGGCTGGAGCAGGTGATCACTCCGCTGGTCCCGGAGCTCGCCGCCCAGGCGGACTCGGGCGAGTATCCGGACGGTGGATCGGCGCTGGACATGCAGCTGCACGGCATGCACCTGTGGGCACAGGTCAGCCGGTCCCAGGGTGTGGATCCGGTACTACCCGATTACCTGGTCCGGCTCACCGAGCAGATGATCGAGCAGGGACACGGCCCCGGTGGCTTCGGCAGCCTGATCGAGGCGCTGCGGCAGCGCTGACAACGCCCGGCCCCGCTCCCATTCCGATCGGAAGTTCGCGTCGCCCAGTTTCCGGCGGACGAGCCCGGTGATCCGCTCCACGTCGCCGCGTTCGCCCGCCGGGAGTGGGGCGCCCAACGCCTTGCGTCCGGCGGCGGCCGCGCCGAGCAGCTGCGCCGCGCAATCCTGCCGGTCCTGGGCGGTGAACACCCCGGCCAGGCCTTCGAACGCCAACGCGATCGCCCGGCGGTCACCGACCTGATGGGCCAGGCTCAGGCCCTGGGAGTGCAGGCGCCGCGCCGTCTCCGGATCGCCCCGCAGCTCGGCGACGAAACCCAGCTCGGCCAGGATCAACGCCGCACCCGGCGCGCCGTCCAGCCGCAGGCACCAGTCCAGCCAGGCCCGCAGGTAGTTCTCCGCGGTGTCCAGGTCACCGGTGCGCCGCGCGCCCATGCCCAGCCCGATCTCGGCGAACTGCACACCCCAGGTGAAGTGGTGCTCCACGGCGACCTCCCGAGCCTGCTCGTGCAGGGCGGTGGCCTGGGCGTGGTCCCCGCTGATCAGGGCGATCCGGCCCAGCCCGGACAGCTTGATCGACACCTCGTGGTGCAGCTTCATCGACCGGGCCAGCTCTAGTCCCTCCCGGAGTAACCGGGTGGCCGTCGGATAGTCGGCCCGGATCTCCGCGACCGTGGCCAGCGCGCTCGCCGCGCTGAACTGACCCCAGCGATCGCCCAGCTCGCGGAACAGTTCCGCGCTGCGCTCGCCATCGAGGGCCACCGCGTCGGGCGAGCCGAGCAGCAGGCCGAGCCGCGCCCTGGTGGCCAGCGCGGCGGCCAGGCTCCACCGGTCGCCCAGCCGATCGGCGTCCGCGATCACCTGGTCCAGCCACTGCCGGACGGTCGACTGGTCGCCGTACCCGACCATGGTGTCCGCCAGGAACCATCGAGTGCACACCTGACCGCTCGCGGTCTGCTCCCAGGCGCGGGCCACCTGCCGCACGGCGGCCGGTTCCCGCCCGGAACGCACGCCGAACGCCGCCCGCCAGGCCACCGCCATCTGCCGGTCCTCGGAGTCCACGCCGGTCAACTCCAGTACCGAGTCCAGCGCGGCGGTCGCCTCAGCAAACCGGCCACGCAGGAACCAGTGCCAGGACAACGCGTTGACCAGCCGCATCGCCGCTTCGACCGCCCGCGCGGCGACCAGCGTGTCCAGTGCGGTGCGCAGATTCGTCAGCTCCGCGTCCAGCACCGTGAGCCACGCCTCGTCGTGCCTGCTCGCGGCCATCGCGGTGTAGTACTCGGCGTGCCGCAGCCGGATGACCTCCAGCTCACCGGCGGCCCGCAGTTGTTCGACGGCGTAGGCGGCGACCGACTCCGGCAGCCGGTATCGCCGCCCGAGCCCTGCTTTCGAATCGGACGCAGTGTCCGATGTGGACACCAGTGAACGATCGACCAGCCGGGCCAGGACATCCAGGACTCCGCCGTGCTGCTCCGGGTCGCTGACCAGCTCCACAGCGGCCAGCGCGGCGCCCCCGGTGTGCACGGCGAGCCGGCGCAGTACCCGCTGTTCGGGCTCGCCGAGCAGGTCCCAGCTCCAGCCGATGGCCGCCCGCAGCGTCCGGTGCCGGGCCGGTGCGTCCCGGCGACCCGCGGTGAGCAGCGCGAACCGATCGATCAGCCGATCGGCGACGTCCCGCACGCCCAGGGCGTGAACCCGCGCCGCGGCCAGTTCCAACGCGAGGGGAATGCCGTCCAGTCTGCGGCAGATCGCCCGCACCGCCACCGGATCAATTGAGGCCTCGGGAGCGCGGGCCAGGAACAGCCTCGCTGACGCCTCGACATCCAGCGGTGCCACCGGATACACCCGTTCCGCGTCGACCCGCACCGGTTCCTGGCTGGTGACCAGAAACCGCGGACCGTCGGCCAGGCTCAGCACCCGCGCGCACAGCTCGGCGACCTGATCGATGTTCCGCTCGGCACCGTCCAGCACGATCAGCAGGCGCCTGCCGTCCAGCACCCGGGGATCGAAGTCCGCCTCGCGCACCGACAGCAGCTCGGCCAGCCGTCCGGCCACCGATCCGGCGCCGGTCAGCTCGGCCCACCACACCTCGTCGGACTGCCCCAGCGCGATCTCGGTGGCCAGCCGCGTCTTCCCCACCCCACCGATCCCGGTGAGCGTGACCAGGCGGTGCTCAGCGAGTAAGTCGCCCACCGCCGCCACATCGGCATCCCGGCCGACCAGCCGATGCGCGGGCAGCGGCACCCGGGGAGCGCGGACCGGCGCCGGTCGCGGACTGTGCCGCAGCACCTCGTCCCGCAGCCGGACGAGTTCGCCACCCGGCTCCAGGCCCAGCTCAGCGGCCAGCCACCGACGATGATCGTCGAAGCTCTGCAACGCCTCACCCGCCCGGCCCGCCAGCTGGAGGGCCCGCATGTGCAGCAGCCGCAGCCGTTCCCGCCCGGGATGCTCGGCGAGCAGCGCCCCCAGTTCACCGGCCGGCCGATCGTGCTCACCCAGCTCCAGCCGCGCCTCGGCCCTGGCCTCCACCGCAGCCAATCGAGCCTCGGACAACGACCGGCCCCACTCCTGATCGGGGAAGTCGGCCAGCACCGGGCCACGCCACAAGCCGAGCGCCTGATCCAGTAATTCGACCCGTTCCCGCAGGTCGGAGGCCCGATGCGCGCGGTCTTCGAGCTCCCGGAACTCAAGCACGTCGGAGGCGGGTGCCAGCCGGTACCCCGGTGGCTGCGCCACCACGAGGTCCCGGCCACCGGGCTGCGCCTGTTCGAGGGCGCGACGCAGCTGCCAGACCTTGGTGTGCAGCATCCGGGCCGGGTTCTCCGGCCTGCTGTCCGGCCAGAGCTCGGCGATCAACTGCGCCGAGGACACCGTCCGGCCATCGTGGACGAGCAGGATGGCGAGCAGTGCCCGCACCTTGTGCTCGGGGATCCGCACCATCTCGCCGTCGTCCGTACTGACCGACAGCGGCCCCAGGATGGCAAAGCGCATACCGTCACACTAGGCGCGGGCACCGACACTCAGCTCGCGCGACGGAAGTCCGCCGGTTCGCTGCGGTACCGGGCGGTCGGTCCGTCGATGCGCAGCAGCTTCCACACCCAGCGGGTCGCCGGCGTCAGCAGCCGGGTGTCCTCGGCCAGCGTCCGCACGTCGGAGTAGGAGTCCCGCATCAGCTTCCGGGACTGCGGGCTGCGCCAGAACGCCTGCCGCAACGCCGTGCGCGGAACGTTGAACTGCCGGCGGAAACCCCGCGGGGCGCCGAGGATGAACCCACCAGCCAGGCGCATGATGATCGGCAGCGCCAGTCCCAGCAGTAACCGCTGCACGGCGTTGGCGCGCTCAAGCCGCCGGGTGATGAACATGTGCGCGAAGGAGATGTGCCGGGCCTCTTCCGCGACGTGGATCTGGAAGACCCTGGCCACGGGCGTCGGCAGCCGGTCGAATCCGGCGCGGGCGAGGGCCTTCTGGAAGTGGTCGATCGGCTCTTCACCGGCCAGCACCGCGATGAAGAAGGTGACCGGATCGGCCGCCAGCAGCGGCAGGATCGCACTGACGATCTTGTAGTGAATGCCCAGGCCAGGAACGTTCAGACCGGTGCGGTTCACCAGTTCCTGGAACATCTGGATGTGGTTGCACTCTTCGGTCATCTCGTGCAGGCAGTACCGGAACTCGGGGTTCTGGTGCTGCAGGGTGATGATGAACTGCATCATGCCGCGGATCAGCAGCGCCTCGAACTCCAGGCCGACCCGGGCCATGTTGGTGACCCGCCACATGCCGATCTCGATCTGCTTGTCCTGCGGCAGGCTCTTGTACCAGTCGGTCTGCGACAGCGGGTCGTAGTCGACCAGCACCCAGCGCGGGTCGTCCCGGCGGATCTCGAACTCCGGGGAGTCCCAGTCGATGTCGACGAACGGGTCGAAGTGCAGGTTGACCGAACCCTCGGAGAGAGTCTGCAACTCAGTTGCGTAGTCGGCCTTGGCCGGAGCGGTGTGGGTCATCGCAACCACCTCTGGTCGGGTTCGGTTCCTGGACAGTTCAGGCGGCCTTGGCGCGCCGGAAGGACTTCGGCTCACTGCGGTAGCGCGAACCGTGACCGTCGATACGCAGCAGCTTCCACATCCACGAGGTGGACGGGCCCATCAGCCTGGTCTCGATGGCGAGGCCGCGCACGTCGGCGAAGAAGTCGCGACGCATGTCCTGGGAGGCCTTGTCCTTGAAGAACGCCTTCTTCAGCTGGCGACGCGGGATGTCGAACTTGCGCCGGAAGGACGGCGGCGGGGCGACGATGGCGTTGGCCAGCCAGAACATGATCACCGGCAGCGCCAGCCCGACCACCGTGCGCTTGAGCCAGCCGGCGCCCTTGAGGTGCTCGCGGATGAACTGGTGCGCGAAGGAGATGTGCCGCGCCTCCTCGGCGATGTGGATCTGCATGACCCGGCGCAGCGCGGGCGGCATGTCGTCGCCGGTCCGGATGATGGCCTTCTGGATGTGGTCGATCGGCTCCTCACCGGCCAGGATGCCGATGAAGAAGATGATCGGCAGGTAGGCGCCGACGAAGGACACGGCCGGGGAGATGGCCCGCATGCCCCAGCTCATGCCGGGCACGTCCGCGCCGATCCGGTTGACCAGCTCCTGGAACATCTGGATGTGGTTGCACTCCTCGGTGACCTCGTGCAAGGAGTACCGGAACTCGGGGGACTGGTTCGGCAGGGTCATGACCCACTGCATGACGCCGCGGATCAGGATCGCCTCGAACTGCAGGCCGACCTTCGCGATGTTGGCCTGCCGCCACAGGCCTACCTCGATCTGCTGGTCCAGGGGCAGACCCCTGTACCAGGCGGTACGTGCGAGGGGATCGTAGTCGGGCAGCACCCAGCGCGGGTCGTCCCGGCGGATCTCGAACTCCGGGGAGTCCCAGTCGATGTCGACGAAGGGATCGAAGTTCACATTGACCGAGCCCTCGGACAGCGTCTGCAACTCGGTCTCATAGTCGGCCGCAGCCTGTGTGAGTCGCGCCATACAGAAAGGTTATATTGACAGCATGTCTCACATCAATGGTTGAGCTGTATATTTTTTACGAAGCGGGCAAGCAACGTAAACGCGGAGGACATCAATGCCGTACGTGGTCACCCAGTCGTGTTGTGCTGACGCCTCCTGCGTGGTCGCGTGCCCGGTGAACTGCATTCATCCGGCCCCCGGCGAGCCCGGATTCGGCACCGCGGAGATGCTCTTCGTCGACCCGAAGACCTGCGTCGACTGCGGTGCCTGCACCACCGCCTGCCCGGTGGACGCCCTGGTCCCGCACACCCGGTTGACCGAGGCCCAGCTGCCGTTCATGCAGCTCAACGCCGATTACTACAAGGACAACCCGCACTCCGACCGCACCCCGCTGGCGCTGATCCCGCCCAAGCGGCTGCTGCGCCGCACCAAGGCCGCGCGCATCGCGATCGTCGGAGCCGGTCCCTCCGGTATGTATCTGGCAGATGAACTTCTCAAGCACGGCCAGCTGGACGTGGACGTCTACGACCGGCTCACCACGCCCTATGGCCTGGCGCGATACGGCGTCGCCCCGGACCACCGCGCGACCCGCGGTGTCACCAAGGTCTTCCAGGCGATCGAGCGGGTCGAGGGCTTCGACTACCAGCTCGGTGTGCGCATCGGTGAGGACGTCACCCACGAGGAACTGGCCGCGCACTACCACGCCGTCGTCTACTGCACCGGCGCCTCCACCGGCCGCAAGCTGGACATCCCCGGTGAAGGCCTGCCCGGCAGCATCACCGGCCCGCAGTTCGTCGCCTGGTACAACGGCCACCCCGACGTCATCGAGCCGCCCGCCGGCCTGCTCAGTGGCCTGGCCAGCGGCCGCGCCGTGGTCATCGGCAACGGCAACGTGGCCCTGGACATCGCCCGGCTGCTGACCACCGACCCGGAGCACCTGGCCGACACCGACATCTCGCTGAGCGCGCTGGAGGCCTTGCGCAACAGCGCCATCGACGAGGTCGTGCTGCTGGGCCGCCGGGGCGCGGTGAACGCCGCGTTCACCCTGCCCGAGCTCATCGGCCTGGCCGGTGTCGAGGACATCACCGTCGTGGTGGACGGCGAGTGCGGCGACGACACGCCGAAGACCAAGCTGCTCGCCGAGATGGCCGCCCGCCCGCCCCGGGGCAAGCGGCGCATCGTGTTCCGGTTCGAGACCACCTCCGCGCAGATCCACGGCGAGGACAAGGTCACCGGCCTGGAGGTCACCCGCGGCGGCGTCAACGAGACCCTGGACGCCGGCCTGGTGATCAGCTCCATCGGCTACCGCGGCAGCGCCGTGCCCGGCCTGCCGTTCGACGAGGTCACCGGCCGGATGACCAACGAGGACGGCCGCGTGGCGCCGGGCATCTACACGGCGGGCTGGATCAAGCGCGGCCCCAGCGGCTTCATCGGCACCAACAAGGGCTGCGCCGAGCAGACCGCGAAGCTGCTGCTGGACGACCTCGACGGTGGCCTGCTGCCCGAGCCGAAGGGCTCGCACAAGGACATCCGCAAGCTCATCGCCCGCCGCAACGGCAACGTCCTCGACCTCGCCGCCCTGCGCGCCTGATCTGCTCCGAAGTCGGCGATGTTCGCGGTTCCCCCGCGAACATCGCCAACTTCGGCAAGCGCTCAAGACGTGGGGTACTCGTCCCGCCAGTGCCACCAGGAGCTCGCCGGATCCTGCGGCCAGCCCTCCGGTGAGTCCTCCCAGTCCTCCTGACGGCCCAGCACCGTCAGATCCAGGTAGCGGAACAGGCTTACCGTCGGCTCGTCGCCGCGGCCGTCCACGAAGTAGGTCCGGTACACCTGTTCGCCCTCGCGGAAGAACACGTTGGTGCCGTGCCACTCACCGACCCCGAAGTCGGTGTCGAAGTCGCCCAGGATCGTGTACCAGGGCGGTGTCCGGAGATCGAACTTCGCCGTGAGCCGGGCGATGTCCTGCTGCGGGGCCTTGGACACGTAGGCCAGCGTGGTGTCCCGCCCATTGAGGTGCACCGGATTCGGCGCGTGATCCAGCGTCAGCGAGCAGCCGATGCAGGCCTGCTCCGGCCACCCGTGTACGCCAGGCTCGAAGAACGCGCGGTAGACGATCAGCTGCCGGCGGCCCTGGAACAGGCCCAGCAGATCGGTCTTACCGTCCGGTCCGTCGAACTCGTACTGCTTGTCCACCTTCAGCCACGGCATGCGCCGCCGTGAAGCGGCCAGCTCATCCCCGAGCCGGGTGTGCTCCTTCTCCTTGACCAGCAGTTCCTGCCTGGCCTTCTCCCAGTCCTGCGCACTCACGATCGTCGACTTCATCCGTCAGGCCTCCCAGTGATGGTCGTGTCACCGGGACTGACCGGGTGTCGCCGCGAAACTCATCGATTCACACCACAGCCCGGCGGCGGAAGGCCCACAGGCCGGCCGAACCGAAGATCAACAGGGACAGGGTGAGGACAGCGGCACACAGCGGACCGGGTAGATGCGGGATGTCCGGAGTCAGCGCGCCGCGCAGACCCTCACTCACATAGGTCATCGGATTCGCCGCGCACACCACGCGGAACCACGGAACGGCCGATAGTTGCGGAAACGGGAACTGTGCGGAGCCGGTGAACAGCAACGGCGGCATGACCAGCGCGAACACCGGACCGATCCGGCCGGGGGAGACCAGCGAGCCGATCGTGACGCCCACGGCGCCGCCGGTGAGCGCACCCAGGACGATGAAACCCAGCGCTGCCGGGAGGCCGGCCAGATTCCAGTGTGGATCGCCCAGGAGCAGCAATCCCACGGGGATCATCAGAAGCGCGGTGAGGACGCCCCGGACACTCGCTGCGACGACCCGTTCCAGGACGATCCACGGCACCGACGCCGGGGTCTGCAACCGGGTGGTGATCGCCCCGGTGACGAAGTCCATGGCCAGCGGGAACGACGCGTTCTGGGCCGGGGCGAAGAACGCGTTCAACGCCACCAGCCCCGGCAGCAGCAGTCGTGCGTAGCCCGGCGGCGTGTAGCCCAATGCTCCCAGGACCTTGCCGAAGACCAGCAACATCAGCAGTGGCTGCATCAGTACCTGCGCCAGCACCCCGCCCAGCTGGCGGCGGGTGATCAGCAGATCATGTTCCAGCAGGCCGACGAACGCGCGGAACGACAGAGACATATATGAAGCATAGGCTTATTGAATATCCGGGAATTACCCGCTAGAACGGCGAGAAGTGATATCTTTGCTTGGTGAATGTTGCGGAGACGGTGCGCTGGGCAGTGTCCCGGTTGTCGTCCCGGTTGCGGGCCCAGCAGGGAGAGGGCGAATCGTTGTCCAGGCTCGCCGCATCGGTGCTGGCGAACCTGCGACACAGCGGGCCCCTGACGGTGACCACCCTGGCGGCGATCGAGGGTCTGCAGAGCCAGTCCCTGACCAGGGTGCTGCACGCGTTGGAAGAACAGGACTGCGTGACCCGGCAGCCCGACCCGGACGATCGGCGGGCCCAGCGCATCACGATCACCGACGCCGGCCGGGCCGCGCTGACCGCGCACGTGGCCGAGGGCAACCGGTGGCTGGCCGAGGCCCTGGAGTCCCAGCTGACCCCGGCTGAACAGGAGATCGTCCGCATCGCGGCCGAACTGCTGCTCAAGGTCGCCGACTCCGGCGGCCCGCCGCGATCAGGACTCGGCGCCGCCGGTCCGCTCTAGGTGAAGCAGCCGCCCAGTGATGGTCGTGTCATCGGAACGACCCAGAATCATCGGATGGCCGGCACCTCCCACAGCCGTACGTCGCCGCCGCTGTGGGTGAGTAGGTAACGGCTGTCCATGGTGAAGGCCGGATTGTCACTTTCCCGATCCAGGCCCACGAGATGGGCGCCGTCCGCGGTCCGCCAGAGGTGCAGGCGACCGTCGGCCGCTGCGACGGCGGCCACCGTCTTGCCGTCGGGACTGATCTGGGGCTTTCCGGAGAACTCAGCCTGCTGGAGAGTCGCGATGAGGCGTCCGGATTTCGTGTTCCAGATTCGGAGATCCCGATGATGTTCCCGCTGCGGTGACAACTCGAGGAGGATCTCGCCGTCCCGGCTGAGGATCAGCGTCGAGCGGTCGAAGTTCGCATGCATGGTCGCCTGGTGCCGGCCGGTTTGGGCATCCCACAGCTGCAGGGGCCCACCGAAGCTCGTGGGGGTCGCCAACACGCGTCCGTCGCCACTGAACACGGGCAGATCGGATGCGCCGACAGCCGGCGTCAGCGTGGTGACCCGGGCGCTGGAGAAGGTGCGCCACACCTCGATGTGGTTGGCCCCACCGGCCAGGTCCTCCACGGTGGTCGTCTGTCCATCGGGGCTGAGTCGCACGGTGGAACTCCAGGTGGACACCCCGAAGGAGCCCGCGGCTGTTCCGGTCGAGGTGTCCCACAACTGAACCACCGCGGGGTTGCCGGACTTCCAGAGTGACTGATCCGTGTCCGCCGTGGCCAGCAGACGACCGTCCGCGCTGAACGCCATGAAATCGCTCGCCGGATAGTGCGGGGCCGCCCGTGGGGTGGGGATCTCCCGGCCGGACGACGTCTCCCACAACCGCACGTGATCGTCACGGCCGATGGTCGCGGCCTTGCTGCCGTCCCGGCTGAACTTGATGAAACGATCCTGCAGTTCGGGACGTGCGGGAGGGAGTGTGACGGTGGTGGCCCCCGAGTTCGTGTCCCAGAGCTGGATCTTGCCGGCGAAGTCTCGCTGGAGGGCCAGAATCCGGCCGTCGGGGCTGAAGGTCATGTTGGCGTCTTCCGACAACTCGCCGATGTCCGCGATGACGTGGCCGGTAAATGGATCCACCAGCTGAGCCCGAGGCAAAGAGCCGAGGAGGATGCGGTGCCCATCGGCGCTGATCGCCTTGGGATACCCGCTCATGGTCGCCACGGGGATCGGTCGCGGGTCGATCGTGGCCACGGCCAGCGGTGTGGAAGCCAGGGCGAGAATCGTCGCCGTGATGGCGATCGGGCGCTGCCCGAACACGGCGGAAAGCCGTGAAACACGGGATCGGCCGGGTGGGTCGGGTTTCCACCGTTCCAGCAGGTATTCCCGGATCACGTCGTGGCGAACCTGGTACACGGCACCGGCCTGGCGCAGCACTCCGCTGTCATGCGCCTCCTGCAAGAAGGAGTCCAGGTGCCAGGGCAGACTCCCCTGTCGGGCCAGCCAGAAGCGCGCCGCGGTGTAGGACATCCAGACTGCACCGGTTCCGATCGCGGCCAGTACCCCGGCCGGAGCGCCCAAGGCCAGGGCCGTCATCAGACCGGTCAGCGGCCGGTCCGACTTGAAGACCAGGGACGGCGTGGCGATGACGGCGGTGATCAGCGCCAGGGTGCTGAATCCCGTGGTGAGCAGGGCATGGCGATCGTTGGCGAGGGCGCTCTGCGGGGAGAGACCGTCCTGTGGTCGGGCTACCGGAGAACTCAGCCACCGTTTCAGCCCGAACGCGAGCCCGACGAATCCCGCGGTGATCGCGGTGAGGGCCATGCCACCGGTGAGCCCGACCTTCCCGCCGGGAACCAACAGCGCGGCCAGTGTCCACGGCAGTCCCAGCGCAACGCCGAGACCGAGGCCGATGAGCAGATGTCCGAAGAGGTCTCGCAGCTCCGGCCGGCTCTGCCTGGGGAGGCCGTCGTGTCCGCGAGTAAAAGCGACGACGGCAACGCTCAGGATCAGCGCGAATACCGCGGAGAAGACACTTCCGGCATCCATGCTCCTCGTCACGGTATTGATCAACGTCTCGCTGACCCCGTCGGCGGTCGTGGGTGCCACCAGGACCAACACGAGCAGGGCCACGGCGAAGACCGCCGACACCGTCGCCGCCGCGACCGCCAGGTCGGTGAGTCCACCCCTGACGACCGACAGCCACCCCCGGGATGCCGATGCGTCCTGCCGGGTCGACCGTGTGACCTGACGGGATCCCACGAGACCGAACACCGCGCCGAGCCCGATGCCGGTGATGGCCCACCGTGCGGGTGCCCCGGCTACCGCTCCGGTGACGAAGCCGATCAGGCAGCCGAGGACGGCCAGCGTCGTGGTGATCAGCACGGTTATCACCAGCTGGGGGACGGTCCGGCCGAGCCGCCACCATTCCAGGTTGGGGTCGCCGTCCTTCGCGGGCAGCCGGGTGATGAGGAAGGCCAGCCAGCGGCCCGCCTGTTCCCCTGCTTCGGGGGAGCCGAAAGCAGTGGGTAGGAACCGGTCGAGAAGTCGGCGCTGCACCTGCTCGGTACTGGTGAGGCCGACGAGCTCTCCCGGATCCGTGCTGGGTTTGACGAACACCTGCTGGGCCAGGGAGATCATCAACGGAGTGGACAGTGCTGTCGCCACCGGTCCTTCAGGTTCCTCGGCCATGGCGTTGGTGACGTCGTCCCACCGCTGGCTGCCGACCGCCTCTCGCCGGGTGAGGTACTGCGCCGCGTCGCCGGGCTGCACCGGTTCGACCTCGACCACCACCGCCTGCGGTAGCGGGCCCACCTCGGCAATGGCCCGCTCGAACTCCTCGCCCCGGCAGGTCAACACCATGCGGAGTCCGGCCGCCGCCTCAGTCTCCAACGCGGACAGCGCCGCTCCGCGATGTGTCTCCGGCATCTCGTCCAGACCGTCCAGCACCGGAATCAATCGGCGTTGTGCCAGTAGTTCCCGCACTGAGACGGCAGTGGCCCGGGGATAGTCCTGGCTGATGCGGTCGGCGATCCAGTCCGTAAGACGGAGCGGACCACCCGGATCCCATCCGGCGATGGACAGCAGTACCGGCACCGGATCCTCGGCTTGTGCCTCATCATTGGCCGTGACCATGTACATGACCGTCAGGGTGGTCTTTCCCGATCCCGGTTCGCCGAGAATCACCAGCTGACGTAACCCCGGGTCGCGCAGCAGCTCGGTGATGGCCGCGGCGGTGGGTTCACCACTCGCCCCGAGCAATACACCGGCGCGTTCGCGCACCGAGCCGCGAGCTTGAACCCCCGGACGGGTGGACGGGCGCCACCGCAGCTGTAGCGGGACATGCAGACCCCGGCCGGCCATCTCTTCCGACCACGCGGAAAGCACATCTTGCCGGAGTCGAACCTGAGCGTCCACAGTGGACAACAGCTCGGGTCGGCTCCGCCGGAGCAACCAGATCCACAGCGATGTCGCCGCCACGGCGATCGCCAGGAACAGTGCGATGACGCTCGCCCATTTGTCCGCGTTCTCCAGACCCTGCCGGCGCAGGAACCTCGCCAAGAGGAAGTAGAAAGCGGCCAGGGCGATCGGAAAACAGAAAGCCCCCAGCCGCCACCAGTTTCGCCGTTCGGGACCCGCCGATGACATGGGCCACATTATGCCGATCTTGAATCAGTTAGCGGAACCGGCCTGTTCCAGAACGGCGCAGTGCAGTTCCACGGCCGCCGCACCGGGTCGCTCGATCCGCCGGTACGGCCCAGCGGACCGCAGGCCGCGTTCGGCCAATGCCGGTTCGACGGTCAGCCACGGGTCGTCCGGATCATCCGGCCCGGGGGAGTGGGTGACCACCGCCGCGCGTTCGATGGCCGGCAGTTCCACGCTCTCCAGGCCATCCCACTGTCCAGGCACGCCGACCAGCACCTCGATGAACTCGGGGTGGCCGACGAAACTGCTGATCACTTCCACAGTGGCCAGATCCACCAGTGCGGCAAGCCGTCCTTGCAGCGAATCGGCCATGGCACCGACCTCGCTGATGTCACCGACCTCGCCGCGTAGCCCCGAAATCCGCAGCGAGGACAGCGGCTGGAAACGCAGCGAATCCGCGGTCATCGCCAGTCCCGACTCCAGGGACAGCAACCGGCGTCGCACGCCGGCCAACCGCCGGGTGTCCGCGTCGATCCGGGTCTCCAGCACGGTCCGCTGCTCCTCCAGCAGCTCGGCCAGCCGCTGCGCGGACAGCTCGCCGAGCAGAATCCGGCACTGGTCCAGGGAGAAACCCAGCGCTCGGTACTCCACCAGGCTGATCACCCGGCCCAGCTGGGCGGGGGCATACCAGCGGTAGCCGGTTGCCGGGTCGATCCGATGCGGCACCACGAGGCCGAGGGCGTCGTAGTGCCGCAGCATCCGTACCGAGACTCCGGACTGGGCGGCGAGATCACCGATGCTCAACATGGGTGGAACACAACCGCATGACACGGTGTCAGGGTCAACCGGTGGCGCCCAGGAACGTTCCCGCGTGCAGCGTCTGCCCGAAGCCGTCGGCGAACTTGCCGTACTCGTAGACGGTCTTCCCGCCCACGATCGTCGCGGCCACCGCGCCGTCATTGCGGTTGACCATCCGGGACAGTCCGGCGAACTCGGGCAGCGTGTCCTCGGCGTACGCGTTCGACGCCTCGTGCAGGCCGTCGGGGTCGATGACCGCGATGTCGGCGCGCGCGCCGGTGATCAGCTTGCCGGCGTCCAAGCCGTACCAGTCGGCCAGTTCACCGGTCAGCCGGTGCACCGCGGCGGCCACGCTCATGAACGGCTGCTCCGCCTCGTGGACCCGGCGCAGCATGCGCAGCGCGAAGTTGTAGAACGCCATGTTCCGCAGGTGCGCGCCGGAGTCGGCAAAGCCCATCTGGACCGAGCTCGCCGTGGCGATCTTGTCGAGGACTTCGGGGCGGTGGTTGGCGATCGTGGTGCGCCAGCGCATGGCGCTGCCGTGCTCGGCGACCATGTCCAGGAAGGCGTCCGCCGGGTGCAGTTCGCGCTCGTCGGCGATCTGGCCGAAGGACTTGCCGACCGCGCTCTGATCGGGGCAGCCGGTGATCTCCGAGTCGTATAGGTCCCGGTGCCACACGCGGGAGCCGAACTTCTTGGCCACGTCGCGGCGGAACCAGCGCCGGTACTCCTCGCTGCGCACGAGCTCGCCGCGACCCAGCTCGTCGCGGACGTTCAGCGCCGCCGCACCGGAGCCGAACTCCTCGAACACCACCAGGTCCATGCCGTCGGCGTAGATCTCGAACGGCACCGGCAGGTGCTGCCAGCGGAAGTCGGCGCCCAGCAGCCGGTTGATCGCCGTGGTGGCGCCGGTCATCAGCCAGATGATCTTCGGGTCGGCCTTGATGTCCGCCGCGGACAGCAGTGAGGTCTTCAGCGGTTTGCGGTGCAGCAGCCCGGCGCTCTGCTCGAAGAACCGCAGCACCTCGGCCCGCTTGGTCAGGTTCGGCGTGCACTGCAGCACCCTGCCCCGCTCCCGCAGGATCGCGTGCAGCGCGCGGTATTCGCGCCAGTTCGCGTAGGTGGACGGCAGCTGCTGCGCCGGATACCGGGTGCCCTCCAGCTTGGAGAACGAGCTGCGAATCGTGGACAGGCCGACGAATCCGGCGTCCAGCGCATCGGTGAGCATGCCGCGCATCCGGTCGAGTTCGGCGTCGGTGGCCCGCTCGCCCTTGGTCACCGCACGCCGCAGGCCCATGGTGGCCACCCGCATGTCCGAGTGGCCGATCATCGCCGCCACGTTGGCGCCCAGCGGCTGCGACTCCAGGAAACGCCGGTAGCTCGCCGGGCCGTCCCACGTCCGGTGCTCCTTGACCGCGCCGTGCACCGCGTCCCACGGCAGCGCCTCCACCCGGGAGAACAGGTCCGCGCAGTCCTCGGCCTCGGCGTAGACGGTGGACAGCGAGCAGTTGCCCATCAGCACGGTGGTGGTGCCGTGCCGCACCGACTCGCCGAGCCCGGGGGCGACCAGCACCTCGGCGTCGTAGTGGGTGTGCACGTCCACCAGACCCGGTAACACCCATTTGCCGGCGGCGTCGATGACCTCAGTACCCTCGGCGACCGGCAGTGCGGTGCCGATCTCCGCCACCCTGCCGTCCCGGATGCCGACGTCGGCCCGTGCCGGATCGTTGCCCTGGCCGTCGAAGACCAGACCGCCACGCACCACCGTGTCGAACCGGGACATGTAGATCACCTCACTGGATACTGGTCAGTATCGGATACCGGTCAGTATGCTGACCTGGTGGACAGTGTCAAGACCCCGGCTCGCCGGCCCAGCAGGGACGAGGTACGGGAGCGGATCCTCTGGGCGGCCAGGAAGATGTTCGCCGACCGGGGCTTCGCCGGTGCCAGCATCGATGACATCGCCGCCGCCGCGGGCTTCACCAAGGGCGCGGTGTACTCCAACTTCCGCACCAAGGACGAACTGTTCTTCGCGCTGCTGGACGGTGAGATCGCCGCGCGGATCGAATTGATCCGGCAGGGCACCGCTGATCTGCGGAGCATGGGCGACCAGTTGACCGAGGCGATGGCGGCCGGCCGGGACTGGCAACTGCTGTTCACCGACTACTGGCAGCGCGCCATGCGGGACGAGGCCGTGCGCGAGCGGTTCGTCGCCCATCGCCGCCGGCTGCGAGCGGCGATCGCCGAGCAGGTCCAGGCCATGGTGGATCGGGCGGAGGCGCCGAGTGCCGTGGCCGCCTCCTCGCTGATGTTCACCGTGCTGGCGCTCAGCAACGGCCTGGCCATCGAGGAGCTGATGGACCCGGGCAGCACCCCGCCGGAGCTGATGGGACAGGTCCTGTCCGCGCTGGTCGCGGGCGACTGAGTACCGCTCAGCATGCGGACGGGCTCTTCGCGGCGAGTGGTTTTTAAGTTAGATTAGATTCCGCGACTCGTGGAGGTGTCTGCATGGACGCGGAAATGGTCAACATCGGCCTGCACTCGACGATCCCCATCACCCGGACCATGGGGGTACGGCTCGTCGAGGTGGGGCCCGGTCACGCGGTCTCCGAGGTCCCGTTCGAGGGCAACGGCAATCACTTCGGCACCATGTACGCCGGGGTGTTGTTCACCGTGGCCGAGGTACTGGGTGGCTCGATCGCCATGACCACCTTCGACTCCGCCCGGTTCTACCCGGTGCTCAAGGACCTGCGGATCAACTTCCGCCGGCCGGCGCTCGGTGTGGTCCGCGCGTCCACCACGATCTCGGCCGAAGAGGTGGAAACGGTGAGCGCCGCCGCGGCCACAGCCGGCAAGGCCGACTTCACCCTGCACGCCGAACTGTCCATTGAGGACGGGACGGTCGTGGCCAGGACCGAGGCGCTCTACCAGCTCCGCACACACGGGACTTAGCGGGCCAGCCCCCGGCGCACCAGCGTCTTCGCCGTGTGCACCACGACATCCAGCGAACCGCGGTCCGGGTCCCACCACTCGGCGGCCCAGTTCAACGCGCCCAGCACCAGCATGCGCGCCACCCCGAGATCCAGTCCGGCCTGCAGGACGCCGGATTTCTGCGCGTCCAGCAACAGCTGCCGCCAGATGTCCGCGTACTTCTCCTGCTCGGCACGCTGGCGCGTGCGAATCGCCGGAGGCAGCTGGCCGGCGTTGCGGATCGCGGCGGTGGTGTAGTCGGAGATGTCCAGCTCGAACCGCAGGTGTGCCTCGACGACCGCGTCGATCCGGTCCAGCGGGCTCGCCTCAGCGGGGAGCTCGGCCAGCACGCCGGTGACGTGCTCGACCATCCGCGCGGCGCCCGCCCACATGACCTCTTCGATCAGCAGCTCGCGGGAGTCGTAGTAGTAATAGATCGCGGGCGCCTGCACTCCGGCGGCCTCGGCGATGTCCGACAGGCGGGTACCCGCGTAGCCCTTGACCGACAGCACGCGAGCAGCCGCGTCCAGAATGCGTGCCCGGGTGCGCTCGGACTTCACCGGCCGATCATACGGGCTCAGCCGCTGACCGGACGGCCGAGCAGTGCCGCGAGCCGCAGGATCGGCTGCGCGTCCGGGTCCACCGGCTGCGGTGCGCCGAACGGGCTGCGATCCGGGTCCACATCGGCCAGTTTGCCCGCGGTGAACACGATCGACCGCTCCACGATGTCGGCCGGGAACCGGGTCGGCAGGCCGATCGCCTGGCCGAGGTCATAGCCGTGCACGAGCTCCTCGGCGATCCGCAGGTGCACCGCGGCCACTCCGGAGACCGGTCCCACCGGCACCACGAAACTGCGTTGCAGGGTGCCGGGCCTGCGGAGGGCGGTCAGCAGATCCGCGGTGGCCTTGCGGTAGGTCGACGCGGGGAAGGCGCCGAGTACGTCGGTGATCGTCGGGTCCAGTGCGCCGGGGGTCATCGACAGCTGCCCGGTGAGGATTCCGCTGTACAGCCGGTGTCCCAGTACCAGGTGGTTCACCAGCTGCCGGACCGTCCAGTCGGAACACGGTGTGGACAATTCCCAGTGCCCGTCGCCGATCGCGTCGACGAGCTCCTCGGTGGTGCCCAGAACCTGGGCGAGATCGTCGATCACGGAGGAATCCATGCGGTCAGTATGGTGCGTCCCCGCCTAGTTCCGCAGAGCCTCCACCGGTTCGGCGATGGCTGAATCAGTGGGCTCCCTGTCCTTGCGGCCATGGCTCCGGCGGCGCAAGGTAGCACCATGCGGGACGTGGTGATCGTGCTCGGTGACGACTTCGAGCTGCTGGACGTGACCGGTCCGTTCGAGGTGTTCGCCGCGGCGAGCCAGCTGCGGCCGGGCAGCTATCGGGTGCGGCTGGCCTCGGTGTCCGGCGCGGACGCCATCAGCAGCTCGGGCATCCGCATGGGGGTACACACGCGGCTGGCCGACCTGGACCAGGTGGACACGCTGCTCATCTCCGGAGGCCATTCGGCCTGGCAGATGGAACGGGACGAGGAACTGCTCGGCCACATCCGCCGGCTCACCGCCGTCTCCCGGCGGGTCTGCTCGGTCTGCACCGGTTCGTTCGTGCTGGCGGCCGCCGGCCTGCTGACCGGCCGCCGGGCCACCACGCACTGGGCCTACTGCGCCGAACTGGAAGCCCGGTATCCGCAGGTGGCGGTGGATCCGGACGCCATTTTCGTCCGGGACGAACCGTTCATCACCGCCGCCGGCGTCACCTCCGGCATGGATCTCGCGCTGGCGCTGGTAGAGGATGACCTCGGCCCGGACGCCGCGCGCACCGTCGGCCGCTGGCTGGTGGTGTTCCTGCAGCGACCGGGCGGCCAGTCGCAGTTCAGCGTGCGCAACTCGGTGCCCGCTGTGCAGACCATCGCGCTGCGCAGGCTGCTGGACTCCATCGCCGCCGATCCGGCCGCCGACTGGTCCGTCCCGGTAATGGCGGCGCGGACCAGTCAGAGCGTGCGGCACTTCGCCCGGACCTTCGCCAAGGAGGTGGGGCTCAGCCCGGCCCGCTACGTGGAGCGGGCCAGGGTCGAGGCGGCCAGGGTGCGGCTGGAGACCGGGGACGAATGCGTCGAGGCCGCCGCCAGGTCCTGCGGCTTCGGCACGGCGGAGACCATGCGCCGCGCGTTCCTGCGGGAGATCAGTGTGCCGCCCAGCGAGTACCGGGCCCGGTTCCGCAGCGCGGCGCTGGCCGGCTAGGTCGCCATGTGCTCGGCCAGCTGCTCCTCGGAGAAGCGTTGCATGGGCAGCCCGTCATCGGTCAACGGTGGCCGCCATGGGCGCCAGTCCAGTGAGGCCACCACGGCGACCAGTTCGATCATCGGGAACACGAGCGTGACCGCGTAGACCCCGGTCAGCATCCACTCGTCGAAGGTGGCGGGCGCCGACGCCCACCATTCGCCGGGCACCACGAAGGTCGCCACGTAGGCCAGCATCACCGCGATGACGTGCGACATGTAGCAGATCGTGCAGAACACGATCGCCCGTCCGCGGCCCTTGCGGCGCAGGCCCAGCCCGATGACCAGTGCGGTGAGCCCCAGGAACACGCCGATCGGGATCAACGCGTAGCTGAACGGCCAGATGGGGCCGGGCCGGAGTTCGAGGCGCACCAGGCCCTTGTAGTAGTAGATGGACCAGAGCACCAGGATGGAGAAGGCGCCCACCGAACCGAGGGCGGCCACGACGCTGCTCAGCAACCGCAGGTACGGCGGACAGTCGTCCAGGGTCGAGACCAGCCAGGAGACCCCCAGCGCGATCACCGCGATGGCCACCGCCAGGGTGCTGCTGGCTATCAGCCCCTGGGTAGTGGCTCTGGCGCAGATCTTGTCGCCGGTCGCGGAGGCGAACACGAAGGTGTCCAGCGCCATCGCGGCCAGCGTCACGATGAACAACGCGAGCGCGTGCAGCGGCTTGTCGTTGCCCTTGTGCTGGATGACGATGATCACGATGGAGGCCATGATCAGGCTGGCGCCGAGCCCGCTGAAACTGGCGAAGCTGGCGGCGGCCTTCAGGATGTTCCATTCCATCTGGAAACAGGGTTCTGGCGGCACCGGCCAACCCCATCACGGGGTCGACCGGCCCGCTACTTCACCACGCAACAATGTCACCCGGCCAGGTCAGAGACCCGCGGCCAGCTCACTGCCCTGTTTGATGGCGCGCTTGGCATCGAGCTCGGCGGCCACGTCGGCGCCGCCGATGATGTGCACCGACTGACCGGCATCCCGCAGTACCTCGTGCAGGTCCCGCACCGACTCCTGCCCGGCGCAGATCACCACGTGATCGACGTCCAGGACCCGGGTGGTCTGGTCCTCGAAGCTGATGTGCAGCCCGGCGTCGTCGATCCGGTCGTAGCTGGCGCCCTTGATCATCTCGACCTGCTTGTCCTTCAGCGTGGCTCGGTGCACCCAGCCGGAGGTCTTGCCGAGTCCCTTGCCCAGCGAGCTCTTCTTCCGCTGCAGCAGGAAGATCTCCCGGGCGGACGGCTCGGGCCGCTTGGTCACCAGGCCGCCGCGGTGCTGTTCGGGGTCACCGACGCCCCACTCCCGGTTCCACGCCTCGACATCCAGCGTGGGGGAGTGATCGACGCTGAGGAACTCGCTCACGTCGAAGCCGATGCCACCCGCGCCGATCACCGCGACCCGGCCGCCCACGGTGACCTTCTTGGTGAGGACATCCGGGTAGGACACGGCCTTCGGGTGATCGATGCCCGGGATGCCCGGGACCCGGGGCGCCACACCGGTCGCGAGGACGATCTCGTCGTACTCCCCGGCGATCAGCTGCTCGGCGGTGATCCGGTGGTTCAGCGTCAGCTTCACCCCGGTCAGTTCGATCTGCCGCTGGTAGTAGCGCAGCGTCTCGGCGAACTCCTCCTTGCCGGGGATGCGCTTGGCCAGGTTGAACTGCCCGCCGATCTCGTCATTGGCGTCGAACAGCTCCACCGAGTGGCCGCGTTGCGCTGCCACCGTCGCGGTGGCCAGGCCGGCCGGACCTGCGCCGACCACGGCGATCCGCTTGGGCTTGACGGTGTTGACGTAGATCAGCTCGGTCTCCCGGCCGGCGCGCGGGTTGACCATGCAGCTGGCCTTCTTGTTGCTGAAGGTGTGGTCCAGGCACGCCTGGTTGCAGGCGATGCAGACGTTGATCTCGTCCGCGCGGCCGGTGGCCGCCTTGTTCACCCAGTCCGGGTCCGCGAGCAGCGGCCGGGCCATGGAGATCAGGTCCGCCTGCCCCTTGGCCAGGATGTCCTCGGCGACCGAGGGCACGTTGATCCGGTTGCTGGCCACCACCGGGACGCTGACCTCCCGCTTCAGCTTGGCGGTCGCCCAGCTGAAGGCCGCTCGCGGCACGGAGGTGACGATGGTGGGCACCCGGGCCTCATGCCAGCCGATGCCGGTGTTGAAGATCGTGACACCCGCGTCCTGCAGGGCCAGCGTCAGCTCCAGGACCTCATGCCAGGACTGGCCGTCGGGGATCAGGTCCAGGATGGACAGCCGGTACTGGATGATGAAATCCGGGCCGACGGCCTTGCGGACCCTGCGGACGACCTCCACCGGCAGCCGCATGCGGTTGGCCCAGCTGCCACCCCACTCATCGGTGCGCTTGTTGACGTGCGCGGCCAGGAACTGGTTGATCAGGTAGCCCTCGGAGCCCATGATCTCCACGCCGTCGTACCCGGCGAGCCTGGCCAGCTCGGCGCTCCGGGCGAAGTCGTCGATGGTGCCCCGGATGTTCCGCCGGGACATCTCCCGCGGCTTGAACATGCTGATCGGGGACTTGATCGCCGACGCGGACACGGCCAGCGGGCTGTAGGAGTAGCGGCCCGCGTGCAGGATCTGCAGGGCGATCTTGCCGTCGTGCTCGTGGACCGCGTCGGTGATCTCGCGGTGCTTGAGCGCGGCGGAACGGGTGGCCATCCGGGAACCGAACGGCAGCAGCCAGCCCTCGATGTTCGGCGAGAAACCGCCGGTCACGGACAGGGCGACCCCACCCTTGGCCCGCTCGGCGAAGTAGGCCGCCAGCTTGGGGTAATCCTTGGACCTGTCCTCCAGGCCGGTGTGCATCGAGCCCATGATCACGCGATTGCGCAGCGTGGTGAAGCCCAGGTCCAGTGGCGACAGCAGATTCGGGAACTCGCTCATAGGTTTACCCCTGATGTGGTGGTGGGGAGTTGAAGCGCCTGGACGACCTCGTCCAGCCAGTCGAGGAAGAAGCGTTCGGCCAGGATTCCGCCGCGCAGCAGCACGTGGTGGACGCGGCCGCGACGGTCCAGGGTCTCGGGAGCGGCGAAGTCACGCCGCTCCATGTCCAGGTAGACGGCGAGCCGCTCGGCATGCATGGCGCGGTGCCGGGCGATCTCGCCGGGAAGTTCGGGGGAGTCGGTGAAGGCGGCCGCCCGGATCTTCACCGCGAGGGTGGAGCGGAGTATCTCCAGGTCACCGGGCTGGCCCATCCACCGGAGGATCTCGTCGTGCCCCGCCGGATTGACCGCGTAGACCTTTTTGTCCTGCCGGCCCCGGCCGAGCGTGCGGACGTCCAGCCAGCCCGCGGTCTCCATCCGGCCGAGCACCTTGTAGATCTGCTGGTGGGTGGCCTGCCAGAAATAGCCGATGGATCGGTCGAACCGGCGGGCCAGTTCGTACCCGCTGCCCGGTTGTTCGGCCAGCGACACCAGCAAGGCATGTTCCAACGACATTACTGGAGAGTAATATGCAACTCGTTGCACTGCAACTAGTTGCATAGTGGTGCGTAATTGTCCGTACCGGGGAAAGATCTGCCAGGTAGAGCGGGTTTACGACTGTCCACCTGCGACCGAACGTGCCAGGATCGCGGGCATGTCCTCCGACACACCACTGGACGCGACCGGCGAGATCCGGGTCGCAGACGGCACCGTGCTGAACCTCGCGCACTCCGGCGAGGCGACCGCCCCGGTAACAGTGCTGCTGGTGCACGGTTACGCGCTGGATCACCGTTCCTGGCATCACCAGCTCTCCGATCTGCCGGAGGCCACCGGCGGCAACGCGCGAGTGCTGGCCTACGACCAGCGCGGGCACGGCGCCTCCGGTCCGGCCAACGGGGAGACGGCGACCATCGAGCAGCTGGGTGACGACCTGGCCGAGGTGATCGAGAAAGCCGCCCCGACCGGCACGATCGTGCTCGTCGGACACAGCATGGGCGCCCTCGCCTGCCTGGCCCTCGCCGAGCGCAGGCCGCGCCTGTTCAAGCAGCGGGTGGGCGGGCTGGTCATGCTGTCCACCGTGGCCAAGGCCTTCGGCGAGACCGCACTGGCCTGGCCGCAGCCGGTCGGCAAGCTGGTCCAGGGCCTTGAGGAGATCTTCGGCAGCCGCGTGGTCCGCGCGGTCCGCGAGCGGATCACCCCGGCCAAGACCAAGGCGCTGCGCTGGCTGATCATCGGCGACCAGATCTCCGACGAGGACGCCGAGCTCAGCGCGGAGATGGTCTGGTCGCACTGGCCCGACACCATCGCGTTGTTCCGGCCGGCCTTCGACCGCTATGACCGCACGGCCTCTACCACGGTGGTCGCCGACTCCGGTGTGCCGGTGACCGCGCTGGTCGGCGAGAAGGACCGGCTCTGTCCGGCCTCGCACGCCGCGGCGATGGTCAAGGCCTGCGGTGGCGGCGAAGCCGTCGTACTGCCCGGCGTCGGCCACATGCCGCAGCTGGAGCGGGCCGCCGACATCACCGAGCACATCGTGGCCCGGGTCAAGAGCAGCGCCTGATCGTTTCGCCTTCTCCGTTCGGTCGAGCTGTTGTCGAAAGCGGCTTTGGAGGAGGAGATGAGCTGGGCCCGCCGGTATTTCCTGCCGGGCGGTCCGGCTCGGGGTGGCTCGACGTGGTCAGGGGACCCGGTCGTGCCTGGATTTCGCGCGTGGCAGTGGTACGGGTGACGGTTCGTGACGATCAGGGACTCCGGTCGCTGTCCCGCACGGTCACACGGGCGTCCGGTCCATTGTGGACTTCAGAGTTGTTCCTGGTTAAAGACGTTTCCAGAGCCGAAATTCGTCTTTAACCAGGAACAACCGCACCCTCTTCACCCACAAAGACACCACGAGCCACAGCAGCCTCAACAGTCACATGCGAAAGCGCCCCGGCGGCCAACCCGTCACTCCGGACCAACGTGCCTCAGCAGCCCTGCCCCGCCGCTCCAGACAAGCGTGCCCCCACCAGACAGCCCGGCAGGAAAGACAGACCCCCACCCGTCCTCCTCCAAAGCCCTCTTTCGACTACCACCAAACGCGCCGGACAGGCCCTGAAGCCCTAATGCTCCGGCGAACCGAGGGCGATCCGGTGCAGCCAGTCATGCATCAGGCCGCCCTCGGCCACGCTCAGCACGTGTTCTCCCTCGCGTAGCGCCTGGTCCAGGGCGAGCGCCCGGCTGGCCAGCCCTCCCGTCGGCACCGCCGGCTCGCCGATGATGGCGCCGATGACGATCTCCCTCGCACGGGCGGAGAGCCCGGCGTCCCGATCCGCCTCCGGGGTGGAGATCAGTGCCAGGGTCACACCGACATTCGTGGCCAGGATCAGCTCGCCCGCCAGGTCGGCCGGCATCCACAGCCGGCCCTGAGCGGCGATCCTGCCCAGCAGGCCGACCAGCAGGGCATGCCCCTTCTGGGCCGCCGCAGGCCGCTTCCCGGGTCGCACGCTGCCGAACATCAACGCGTAGAAATCCGGGTTCTCCAGCCCGTACCGGGTGTGGTGATCCCAGCCGGCGCGCAGGTCGGCCACCGGGTCCTCGCTGGGTTCGTGCGCCATCTTCGCACCCAGATACCGCTCGAAGCCGTGGTCGGTGACCGCGTCGATCAGGCCCTGCTTGTCCCCGAACAGCCGGTAGAGCGTGGGTGCCTGGACGGCCGCCGCCTCGGCCACCGCACGGGTGGAGAACGCGTCGGCGCCCTGGTCGGCGAGCAGCTTCGCTGCGGCGGTGATGATCCGCTCCCGGGTGTCCATGGTCCAACGCTAACAGATGTGGGTTAGCGCCGGTATCGAATCGATGCTAACGTGGTCTGCGTATCGACGATAACGACGACAGGATGGCCTGATGAGCAGCACGATCGGAACGCGGAAGCTGGGCGATCATGGACCGGAGGTCTCGGAGCTGGGGCTCGGCCTGATGGGCATGTCCGGCATGTACGGAGCCGCCGACAGGGCGGAGTCGATCAGCACCGTGCACGCCGCACTGGACGCGGGCATCACGCTGCTGGACACCGGCGACTTCTACGGCATGGGCCACAACGAGCTCCTGCTCAGCGAGGCGTTGCGGGGCCGGGATCGGGACCAGGCGGTGATCAGCGTGAAGTTCGGCGCGCTGCGTGATCCCGACGGTGGCTTCGCCGGATATGACTGCCGGCCGGCGGCGATCAAGAACTTCGTGGTCTACAGCCTGCAGCGGCTGGGCACCGACCACATCGACATCTACCGGCCCGCGCGGCTGGACCCGGACGTCCCGATCGAGGACACCATCGGCGCGATCGCCGATCTCATCCAGGCCGGTTACGTCCGGCACATCGGCCTGTCCGAGGTGGGCAGTGAGACGCTGCGCCGCGCGGCGGCGGTGCATCCGATCGTCGATCTGCAGATCGAGTACTCGTTGCTGTCCCGGGGGATCGAGGCGGACATCCTGCCCACCGCGCGCGAGTTGGGTATCGGCATCACCGCGTACGGCGTGCTGACCCGCGGCCTGTTGTCCGGTCACTGGACCGCCGACCGCTCCACCACCACGCAGGACTTCCGTGCGAGGACGCCCCGCTTCCAGGGCGAGAACCTGGAGCACAACCTGCAGTTGGTGGAGGCGCTGCGCAAGGTCGCCGAGGTCAAGGAGATCTCGGTCGCGCAGGCGGCCATCGCCTGGGTCTCGGCCCAGGGGACGGACATCGTGCCGCTGGTCGGGGCCCGCCGCCGGGACCGGCTGACCGAGGCGCTGGGGGCGACATCGGTCCAGCTCGACGCGAGTGACCTGGCCGCCATCGAGGCGGCGATCCCGGCCGGTTCCGCTGCCGGTGACCGGTACGACAGCCACCAGATGGCCCACCTGGACAGTGAGCGATGAAGACGGCACTGATCACCGGCGGAACGGGCAGTCTGGGGTTCCGCACAGCCGAGGCCATCCTCGCCGACGACGACTGGCAGGTGGTGATCACCGGCCGGCAACGCCAGGCCGTGGAACAGGCCGCCGGCCGGTTGGGACCGCGTGCGACCGGGTTGCCGCTGGACCTCGGGTCGCTGGACGAGGTTCGCCGGTTCGCCCACGAAGCACCGGTGCCCGACGCGCTGGTGTGCAACGCGGGCGTGAGCATGGCGGGCGACATCACCTGGACCGCCGACGGCATCGAGCAGACCTTCGGGGTCAACCACCTGGCCCACTTCGTACTGGTCAACGAGCTCCTGCCGCGGATGCCCGCGCAGAGTCGCGTGGTGCTGGTCGCCAGCGACACCCACGATCCGACCAAGCCCACCGGCATGCCGGCGCCGGCCTACACGGATGCGTACTCGCTGGCGCACCCCGCGAGCACGGAGGAGCCCGGACCGGCGGCCGCCGGACGACGGCGTTACACGACCTCCAAGCTGTGCAACGTGCTGATGGCCTACGAGCTGGCCCGTCGGACCTCACCTGAGGTGGCCACGGTCAACGCCTTCGACCCGGGCCTGATGCCGGGTACCGGCCTGGCCCGTGATCTGAAGGGTGTGCAGGCCTTCGCCTGGCGTTACCTGCTGCCCGCGCTGACCGTCGTGCCGGGAATCAACGCGCACACACCCCGGCAGTCGGCGGCCGCGCTGGCACGGCTGGTGCTGGATCCAGAGTTGGCCGGGACGACGGGCCGGTATTTCAGCGGCAGGAAGGAGATCCGATCCTCGGTGGAGTCCTACGACCGGGCCAAGGCCACCGACCTGTGGGAGACGAGTGTCGTGCTCGTCGAGCGATGAGTTCTGCCGCGTCCGCAGGTCTGTACTGGTGATCGTTTCCGGACGACATCTGGGAGAAGATCATGACGACCTCACCGAGCGAATCCACCACCGCACTGCCCGGCCGTCCACCGGTCGTTGACCTGGCCACCTGGCAGGCGACCCGGGATGAGCTGCTGGTCCGGGAGAAGGCCCACACCCGCGAGGGCGACGCGATCGCCGCCGCACGCCGCCGACTGCCCATGGTCGAGTTAGACGGCACCATCGAGGTCATCGGCGCGGACGGCCCGGTGCCGTTCCTGGACCTCTTCCAGGGGCATGACGAGCTCGTGGTCTACAAGCACATGTGGCATGACGGCGCACCGCACCAGGGACAGTGCGAGGGCTGCACGCTCGCGGCCTGGCACATGAAGGATGCCGTCTACCTGCATGCGCGCGGTGTCTCGTTCGCCTTCCTGACCACCGGCAGCTGGGAGGAGGTGTCGTCCTACGTCGAGTTCATGGGCTACACCCAGCCCTGGTACTCGGTTCGTGGCGTGCCGGAGCCGATCGGCGGCGACATGGGATACGTCGCCTGCTTCCTGCGAGACGGTGACCGGGTGTTCCTCACCTACTCCACGACCGGACGCGGTTTCGAGGTGATGACCCCATCGCTCGGCCTGCTGGACATGACGCCCTACGGCCGCCGGGAAGGCTGGCAGGACTACCCCGAGGGGTGGCCGGCCGTACCGCAGGCGGGCTCGCCGGTCGGCGGTCACGGAGCACCGATCTGCTGGTACTGGCGGACCGATGTGCACGGCAATGCCACCTGGGGACCGACCGGTCGTCCCGTGCCGCAGTGGACCCGTCCCGGCGTCACCCCGGAGGAGACCCTCGGCCGGAGCGGCGACTGCCACTGAAATCGGCTGCGCCACGGGCATCTGGCTGACAGGCTTCGCATCATGATGAACATCCGGACGGACGAGTCGGAGGAGCTGACCTGTCGCCGCTGCGCACTGCCGGTGCGGGTCGGCCGGGACCACTACGACACGTTCGAGCAGATGCACTACGTCTGCTTCCACTACGAGTTCGAGCACCGCATAGCCGTCCCGGACGGTGACCCGGATGAGGATTGTGGTGTGGCCGGCTGCCCGTCCAGCGCCCAGGAACGGCAGAACGATCAGCTCGTGGCGGCGGTGCGCGAGCTGTTGGCGGAGTGGTCCGACGGACCGCCCGCCAACTGGGACAACCATCAGCTGCCCGACTACCTGCGGACGTTCGCCGCTCGGCTCGAGGAGGCGGAGGCCTACTACGTCAAGCGCGGGGTCCCCGGGCCGGTGAACGGCTGGCAGGCCGTGGCACAGGCCCTACGAGAGGCGACGGCGTATGAGTAGCGGTCGTATCCGAAACCGGAGTAGATCCGCTACAGCTCGGACGATCAACGGGTAACGTCGGACGCGTGCACAGCTGGAAGGCCGATGTAGTGATCGTCGGCGGTGGGGTCGCCGGTGCCTCCACCGCCCACGCGCTGGCCACGCTGGGAGTCTCGTCGGTACTGCTGGAGCGCTCGGCGGACTATCCGGAGCTCAACCGAGGGGACGTGATCCAACCGCTGTCCCTGAGCCTGCTGGACCGCTGGGGCGTGCTGCCGCAGATCGAGGCACTGGGCGGCTACCGGGTGACCGCCTCGGGATTCTTCCACCGGACACACGGATTCCTCGGCGAGTGGGGATTCGCCGAACTGGAAACCGCGCACCCGCACCAGACGATCCTGCGGCACACCAACCTGCACCGCGCCCTCTACGCCGCGTTCCCGAACCATGGCGGGCTGGTCACCGTCCGGCGTGGGGCGCGGGTGACCGAGGTCGACGACACCACGGTGACCGGCACCTACCAGGGCGAACCGTTCACCGCGGTCGGCCGGTTCCTGGTGGCTGCCGACGGGCCGCAGTCGATGCTGCGCCGGGCCGCCGGAATCCGGTTCGACACGCTGCACGACTACGCGCACGAGTACCTGATGCCCAGCTGTCCCCGGCCCGACGTGCCCGAACTGGAGCACCGGACCATGCGTTACGTGGGCGGCGACGGGCTCACGATGATCATCCCGCTGGACGGCGGCGCCGAGGTCCGGGTTCCCTTTCAGATCCCGGTGGCCGAGGAGGCCCGCTGGCGGTCGATGACGCCGCAGCAGCTGTGGCAGCAGATGATCGCCCGCGCCCCGGTCCTGGCGAAGGCTCCCGGGCCGGTCACCGAGAACCCGCACAGCTACCGCATCCACCTGCGTCACGCGGACCGCTACGTGCGGGACCGGCTGTGCCTGGTCGGCGAGGCCGCGCACGTGGTGGCACCGACCGTGGCCCAGGGCATGAACATGGCGATGCTGGACGCGGACGTCCTGGCCGCCGTCATCCGGCGCACCCTCGACGGCCGGGACGAACTGGAGCTGTACGACCGGCTGCGCCGCCCGGCCAACGAGCAGGTGCTGACCGCCTCCCATGACCAGACCCTGGTTCAGGCCGCAACCGGGCCGCGGGTCGACGAGCACGCACTCCGCGACTACACGTGGCTGGCCGATCCGGAACGCCGCCGAGAGGTGGCCGAACGCGTGGGGGGCCTGCGCACCAAGACCGCAGAACAGTGGGGACTGCTCTCGTGACACACACCAGCGCCGACATCGGCGCGCGGATCGATCGGCTGCCCGTCTCCCGGCTGGCCGTCAGATTCCGGTTGCTGATCGGCGCCGTGACCTTCTTCGACGGCTTCGACCAGCTGCTGATCGCCTACGCGCTGCCTGCCCTGCGAGCGCAGTACCGGCTGGACACGGCGGCGATCACGCTCACCATCACCGCCGGATCGGTGGGCATGCTGATCGGCGCGCTGGTCACCGGCAGGCTGGCCGACCGGCACGGCCGGGTCCGGGTGATCACCTGGTGCCTGCTGCTGTACGCGGTGAGCAGTCTGCTGGCGGCCTTCGCGCCGGGGATCGGCTGGCTGCAGCTGGCCCGCTTCGTGCAGGGCATCGGCATCGGCGGTGAGGTCCTGGTGGCGGCCACCTACATCAGCGAGATCATCGGCGCCCCGGTACGCGGCCGGTTCGTGCTGGTCTACGAGCTGGCCTTCGTCGCGGGCCTGGCAGCCGCCGCGGTGGTCTCGACCTTCGTGGTGCCCGCGCTGGGCTGGCGGGCGTTGTTCGCCGTCGGTGCGCTCCCGGTGCTGCTCGCACTGAGCCTGCGGACCGTCCCGGAGTCCCCGCGCTGGCTGGCGGCTCGCGGCCGGTTCCGGGAGGCCGAGACGGTGATGGACCGCTTCGAGACGGCGGCGCGCGAGCAGTTCGGCCGGCTGCCGTCGATCCCGCGGTCGGCCGCACCGGAGGCACCCGGGCGGTATCTGGGCCGCACGGTCGTGGTGTCGGTGCTGTGGTTCGTAGCCTTCCTGGTGAACTACGGCCTGACCTCGTGGCTGCCGACCATCTACTCCGGCGTCTATCACCTGGACGTGCACACCGCGCTGGTCTACAGCATGATCACCACGGTCGCCGGGCTGGCCGGCTGCGTGGTGATCGCGTTGACCGTGGACCGGATCGGCAGACGCACCGGACTGGCCGTCGGCATGCTCGGCAGCGCGGTGATCCTGGGCGCGGCCTGGCTGGCAGCACCGGCGGACGCCCGGGGCGTGATGCTCTTCGTCTCGGCGTCCGCGGTCTTCGTGTTCGCGGTGAACCTGGCGCTCAACCTGTACGGACCGGAGCTCTATCCGACCCGGGTGCGGGCGTCCGGGGCCAGCATCGGCGGGGTGTTCGCCCGGCTCGGGGTGATCGTCGGGCCGATCATCACCGGCCTGGTGGTCGGCGTGACCGGGGGAGTGGCCTCGGTGTTCGGGGTGCTGGCCGTGGCCAGCGCGGTGGCCGGGCTGACGGTCGCGGTGTTCGGCATCGAAACCGCCCGCCGGCCGCTCGAAGCCCTATCGCCCTGACACGACCACGGCGCCGAGGTCCGCGCAGCGGTGGATCGCCGCGAGGAGCCCGGCCTCGGTGAACACCGCGGCCAGGGCGTCGGCCTGCGGTTCGCTGCTCTCGATCAGGATCACGCCACCGGGAACCAGCCGGTCGGGGGCCTCCCGCACGACCCGGCGCTGGATGTCCAGGCCATCGGCACCGCCGTCCAGCGCCATGATCGCCTCGTGCTCCCTGGCCTCCGGTGGCATCAGCCCGATCTCGTCCGTGGGCACGTACGGGGTGTTGGCGATGATCAGGTCGAATCGCAGATCGGCGGGCAGCGGAGCGAACAGGTCGCCGGTATAGGTGTGCCCGCCGAGTGGAGCGAGATTGCGCCGCGCGCAGGCGACGGCGATCGGATCGATGTCCACCGCGTGCAGTGACACACCGGGGAGCAGCGTACCCAGTGAGGTGGCGACCGCCGCGGAGCCGCAGCACAGGTCCAGCAGGACACTGCCGGGCCGGGCCAGACCGGCGGCCGAGCGGGCGAGGAACTCGGTCCGGCGCCGCGGCACGAACACTCCGGGAGTCACGACGATCCGCTGCCCGCAGAATTCGGCCCAGCCGAGTACGTGCTCCAGAGGTTCACCGGCCACCCGCCGGGCGATCAGCTCCGGTGAGCCGCCCGCCTCCACCAGCAGGCGCGCCTCATCCTCGGCGAACACACATCCGGCGGACCGCAGTGTGCCGGCGATCTGGCCGTAGGAACTCAGGTGACCAGCCCGGGCAGCAGTTCGTTGGTGCGTTTCCGGCGCAGCCACACCTTGCGGCTGCCGTCGGAGAACCGCAGCACCCTGGACAGCTCCCAGCCGGAGAACTCCGCGTGGATGGCCAGCTGCGTCGCCGCCGCTCGCAGGGAGAGCCCGGCGGGCAGGCGCAGTGGCCAGTACTCCCAGTCTCCGGAGGTCTCTCCATTCGTGCCCTCGTTCATGGCCGCACCACCTGCACTCCCTGGTCAAGGGCGGATGCGACGAACACCCGCCCGGTACCCGAGTCGACGGCGACCGAGTCGGGCTGGCGCACCGAGGAAATCCGGTGCCGCTCGACCGGCTCGCCGCCGGCGATGTCGAATCCGACTACCTCATTGCGCCCGGTCAGGGTCACCCAGACCAGATCACGCTGTGCGTCGTACGCGATGCCGTACGGCGTTCCGGCCACCGGGAACCGCTGCCGCATGATCAGCGGGTTCACCGAGAAGGCGATCAGCTCATTGCCGCGGGTGTCCACCACCCAGACCCGCCCGTAGCGGTCCACCAGGCCGTTGGAGGCGCCTTCACCGGCCCGCAGCGCCGCCCCCTTGCCGCCGTCACCGGGATCCATCTCGGTGACCGTGGTGTACAGCCGGTCCAGGACCAGCAGCCTGCCGTTGACCGGGAAGGTCCGAGCCGCGCCGGGGAAGTCCGCCACCAGGCGTTCCTGCTGGTCACCGCGTCGGATGGTCACGCCGCCCGGCTTGGCCAGCGCGACGAACTCCCGGCCGTCCCGGCTGCTCACGCCGGTCGGCTCGCCGGAGACCTGCTCGGTGCGCACGGTGCCGGAGACCGGGTCGATGTGCAGTACGGCGTTGGCCGAGGGCACCGTGGCCAGTAGTTCGTCACCGATGACGGTCAGCTCGCCGACCGGGCCGGGCAGCGGTACCTGCCGGGCGCCGGACACCGGGTCGGCGAGGGGGGAGAGCGCGAGGGAGGTCGCGGACGCGACTGCCAGGATCTGGTGCTTCTGGTCGACCGCTATCGCGGTGGCCGCAGGCGAGGGCAGCACCTCACCGACCGGGGTCGCTGCCTCCGGAGCCTTGGCGGGCAGCGCGGCCTCCAGCTTGGCCGCGACCTGCAACGGGTCGGAGGACTTGCTCTCGCAGCCGGTGATCAGGCCGCCAGCCACCGCCACTCCCACCAGCAGCGCGATGGTCCGACGAACCAAGACCAGCCTCCGAAAGTACCCCTGCACAAGTTATCCCTTCAGCATGCCCGGCGAACCGCCGTCGGTCACGCAAACACGCCCGGACGGCGGTAGCACGCCACTACCACCATGCCACTACCGGTCAGTTGTGGTCCGGTCGATCGTGCAAACTCACATCGTCGAGAGCCGCCCGTATCTCCGCCGGCAGCTCCAGCTGCTCGGAGGCCAGCGAGCCGGTGAGCTGCGCCGCGTCCCGCGCGCCGACCACCGGGGCGATGACGCCGGGGCGCTCCCGGAGCCAGGCCAGGGCCACCGCGACCGGTGAGCTGGACAGGCCGTCGGCCGCGGTCACCACGGCCTGCACGATCCGCGCGGCCCGGTCGGTGCGGTGCTGGTCCACGTACCCGGCCAGGTGGACGGAGGCGCCGCGGGAGTCCGACGGGGTACCGCGCCGATACTTCCCGGTCAGCACGCCACGGCCCAGCGGGGCCCAGGGCAGCAGCCCGATCCCGTGGTACTCGGCTGCGGGCACCACGTGATCCTCGGCGCCGCGTTCCAGCAGCGAGTACTCGTGCTGGGTGGACACGATCCTGGCGTGCCGCAGCAGTCCGGTCGCCAGGCCGAGGGTGGTGCCCAGTTGCCAGCCGGCGTAGTTGGACAGCCCGATGTAGCGGACCTTGCCCGAGCTGACCGCCGTCTCCACCGCGTCCAGGGTCTCGTCGATCGGTGTCTGCGGGTCCCAGGCGTGCAGTTGCCACAGGTCGATGTGGTCCACCCGCAGCCTGCTCAGCGACTCGTCCAGGGCGTGCAGCAGCGCGCCACGGGAGGCGCCGCCGCCGAACGGTCCGTTGTGCCGCCGGGCCACCGCCTTGCTGGCCAGCACGATGTCCTCGCGGGGCACCACTTCCTGCAGCAGCCCGCCGAGGATCCGCTCACTCTCGCCGTCGGAGTAGACGTCCGCGGTGTCCACCAAGGTGCCGCCGGCGTCCACGAAGGACACCAGTTGCGCCGCCGCCTCTTCGGCGTCGGTGTCCTTCCCCCAGGTCATCGTGCCCAGAGCCAGCCGCGAAACCCGGAGGCCGCTGGTACCCAAACGTCGTTGCTCCACCCCGCGAGCCTAGTGCCGGACGATCACCGCGCCACAGCAGGGGATTTGCCGCACAGGGCGGGATCTTGGCGTCCGATACCCAAAGGTAATGTTCGGCCCGATCCCATACCCCCATTGCACAATCCGGCAGGAGATTTAATTCCGTGAGCGATGTGATCAGCATCGGCGATGCGGTCATCCTCGGCGTAGTCGAGGGTCTGACTGAGTTTCTTCCAGTCTCATCGACCGGACATCTGAAGATCACCGAAGGGCTGCTGGACATTCCGGTGACCGACCCGTCGGTGGTCGCGTTCTCCGCGGTCATCCAGGTCGGCGCGATCGCCGCGGTGCTCCTGTACTTCTTCAACGACATCGTGCGGTTCGCCGGTGCCTGGTTCAAGGGACTCGCGAACAAGGACTTCCGCCAGGAGCACGACTACAAGTTCGCCTGGTGGATCATCTTCGGCACGCTGCCGCTCGTCGCGGTGGGCCTGCTGTTCAAGGACCTGATCCACGGGCCGCTGGGCTCGCTGTGGGTCGTGGCCAGCGCGTTGATCGCCGGCAGCGTCTTCATCTGGTACGCCGAGCGCAGGGCGACCCAGACCCGTCCCGAAGCGGAGATCACCTTCCGCGACGCGATCTGGGTGGGCTCCTCGCAGAGCCTCGCGCTGCTGTTCCCCGGCATGTCGCGGTCCGGCGCGACCATCTCCACCTCGTTGCTGCTGGGCCTCGACCGGGTCGCCGCCACCCGGCTGTCCTTCTTCTTCTCGATTCCGGGCCTCACCGGCGCCGGCATCTACGAGCTCAAGGACGCCGTCAACGGCAACGTCGGCGTGACCCCGCTGATCGTCGGCACCGTGGTCTCGTTCATCGTCGCCTACGCGTCGGTCGCCTGGCTGCTGCGCTTCGTGGCCAAGCACTCGTTCAACGGTTTCGTGATCTACCGCATCATCGTCGGCATCGCGCTGTTCGCGCTGCTCGGCGCGGGTGTGCTGCACGCCTGATCCCGACGGGTTGGGCGGACCGGCCCGGTCCGCCCAACCCGGATACGGGCACGCGCAACGAGACGCACGTAGGCTGTGCCAGTGGCTACGGTGATCCTTCTTCGGCACGCTCGATCGACCGCCAACAATTCCGGCATCCTGGCCGGTCGAACCCCCGGTGTCAGCCTCGACGACACGGGTCTGACCCAGCGCGACGCACTGCCCGGCAGGCTGGCGGGCATCCCGCTGGTGAAGCTGGTGCGCTCGCCCCTGCAGCGCTGCCGGGAGACCCTGTCCGCCCTGGCCATCGAGCGGGAACTGACCCCGCAGGAGGACGAGCGGTTCTCCGAGGTCGACTACGGCGACTGGACCGGTCAGGCGATTCCCAAGCTGTTCGCCGAGCCGCTGTGGAAGGTCGTGCAGCAGCATCCCTCGGCCGCGGTGTTCCCGGCGGGTGAGGGCCTGGCCGAGGTGCAGTCCCGCGCGGTCCGCGCCATCCGCGAACACGACGCCAAGGTGGCCGCCGAGTTCGGCGACGACTCCGTCTGGCTGGTGTGCAGCCACGGTGACGTGATCAAGTCGGTGCTGGCCGATGCCCTGGGGATGCACCTGGACGCGTTCCAACGGATCGTGGTGGAGCCGTGTTCGGTGAGCGTGATCCGCTACACCGACACCCGCCCGTTCGTGCTGCGGATGAACGACAACTCAGCCGCCTTCGAGGACCTGCGCAAGGCGATGGCCAACACGAAGGCCGCCTCCGACGCCGTCATCGGCGGTTCCACCGGCGCCCCCTAGCTCGCTGCCTCCGAAGTTGGCGATGTTCGCGGCGAGGAACGAGCCCCGAACATCGCCAACTTCGGGACACTCTTAAGAGGCCTTGGCGCGGTGCACCGGGCCGTGCGCGTCGGTGCAGTGTGCGAGCGGGCCGGCGGCCTGTTCGACCTGCAGCGTCGTGTGGCTGATGCCGTAGCGGCTGCCCAGCAGCGCGTCGATGGCGACCCGTGTCTCTAGGCAGTCCCCGTTGCGGGAGACCAGCACATGCGCCGACAGCGAGGCATCGGTCACCGAGCTGCCCCAGACGTGCAGGTCGTGCACCTCGACGACGTCGGGCAGCGCCGCGATCTCCGAGCCGATCTCGTCCGGGTCCAGGTGGCGGGGAGCCGCCTCCAGGAAGACGCGGGTGGAGTCCCGCAGCAGCCGTGCTCCGGCCACCGCCATCAACGCCGCGACCACGAGTGCGGCGATGGCGTCGGCCCGGCTGAAACCGGTCAGCCACACCACGGCGCCGGACACCGCCGTGCACAGGAAAGCGAAGAGATCGTTCAGGACGTGCTGGTACGCGCCCTCGACGTTGAGGCTGTCGCGATTGGCCTTGCCCATCAACCAGACAACGATGACATTGACCACGACGCCAGCGATGGCCGTGACGGTGACGACCTGGCCGTGTACCGGGGACGTGGAGATCAGTCGCTGCACACCCTCGATGCCGAACCAGCCGGCCAGCAGGATGAGCACCAGGCCGTTGGCCTGCGCGGACAGGATCTCGAATCGTCGCCAGCCGTAGGTGTACCGCCCGCCCGCCGGTCGTGCGGCGATGCGGATGGCCACCAGGGCGAGCACGATCGATGCCGCGTCGGTGAGCATGTGCCCGGCGTCGGAGATCAACGCCAGGGAGTGGGCCAGGAATCCGACCGTCGCCTCGACCGCCATGAACAGGGACAGCAGGATCAGCGCCGCACGCAGCCACGTGCGGTCGGTGTTCTCCGTGACGTGCCCGTGGCTGTGACCGTGTCCATGGTCGTGCCCGTGACTGTGCCCGTGGCCGTGCGACGTGCCTCGTCGGGGTCGGCCGCTCGCAGGGTGAGCTGTTTCCACCGGAATCTCCCGAGATTGTTCGTTCCGCCGACCTGAAGTCTCCTTCATGATCGACATCTTTGCAGGGAATGTGTGTGATCACTCTGTGACCATTACGGTATAAATAGTCTGCAATGTATTGCAGCTCACACCAGCGAGCAATCGGTTGATTGATCAGCGCAGTTGGCGGCGGGGGACTGGGGATCATGCGTGGGTGCAGACCGGGCTGGGTACTGGCCGGAGGGTTCGTCTTCGGCCTCGCCTCGGTGCTGCTCGCGAACATGCCCGCGTCCTGGTGCGGCTGGTGTGGCCGGGGCATGCAACTGCTGGCCGGTCTGGTCGTGGTGATCAGTCCGCTGGACCCCGGTCGGCTGCGGGCCGTGCGCCGCCGGATCAGGGCCCGGGCGCGGTTCTACCGCACGATGAAGGCCCGGTTGCACCGGCAGCAACGCCTGGTGGACCTGGAGGCTCGCGTCCAGCGCCGGATACTGCTCTGGCGGCGTGGCGCCGGGACGCTGGTGACCTGGCGCGACTGGCCGTTACCCGGTCAGGACTGGATCTCCGTGCAGACGCTGCGCAGACTGCACGCGCAGGTGCGCAAGGGGATCCCGACTGCATCGCACACCTGCTCGGCGGCCCACGGCGACGTGCTGTGCGGGGAGCAGTTCGAGTACCTGAGGGCCCGGTTGCGGGACGCGCTGCGGGACAGCCTGCCGCCCGCGGATCGGCGGCTCTTCGAGGAGCCCGGGAAACTGACCGCCTTCGACGGGCGGGTCCGCCTGCTCTACGTGGTCGTCCTGCTGTCCCTGTTCTTCGGCTGCCTCTACCTGATCGCCTGGTTCACGCCCGCGTGGGGGCCGCTGCTCGGCACCGCCGTCGCCGCGCTGGTGACCGCCGGTTTCATCGCCGTCATGGACAGGCCTCGCGTGCTGGGCATGGTGTCCCGGCCGATGGCCGCGATGCTGGGACTGCTCTCCGGCATCGTCGGCCATCAGCTGCTCACGCTCGCCTGCACCCTGTTCGTGTCCGGGTTGACCCTGGAGTTGCTGGCCTAGAGGTACCGGCCGAGAACCTCGGCCTCGCCCCGCAGTCGCTCGGCCGCGTCCGTCCGCCCCAGCTGCTGGTACTCGTCCGCCGCGTCGGTCCGGTCCCGGATCTCGCCCTCGACGATCGCCCGCACATCGGCCTCGGTGAGCACCCGGCGCTCCGCCTCCGCGGCACCCAGCCCGATGTGCGCACCGGCGAAGACCTCGCTGCCGCCGGTCATCGCCGGCGCATCCGTCGGCACCGCCTCGGCGTTCTCGATCGCGGCGAGCGCGGACCGCAGTGCGGTGGCGGCGATCTTGTCGCGAGCCTTCAGGGCGGCGGTGAGGTCGGTTCGCATCGTGGTGCGCATGGGTCGAGCTTGGGCTATCGGCCTGTTTCCGCCAACTCAATTAGGGGCCGGGGTGTAGCAGGAGTAGGTGACGCCGCAGCGGAAGCCCATCGTTTGCGTGAGCTTCAACCGAGGTAGCGCGAATCCGTCCGGGAACAGCCGGCGACCGCCACCCTGCACCACCGGGTAGCCGAACAGCCGGAACTCGTCGACCAGCCCGGCCTCGATCAACGTGTGGCACAGCGAGATGCTCCCGGTGACCACGATGTCCTGGCCCGGCTGCTCCTTCAACGCCCGCACCGCGTCGAGCGGATCGCCGGGCAGGATCGTCGAGTTCTGCCACCGCGCATCGGTGATCGTCGAGGAGACCACGTACTTCTGCACCTGGTCGAGGTAGGCGGTGATGCCCGTGGGGTCCTCGGCCTGAGTGGGCCAGTAGGTACGGAAGTCCTCGAATGTGCGGCGTCCGAGCAGCATCGCGTCGGACTGCCGGTCCTGGCGATGCAGCTCCGCCAGGAGGTCGGTGCTGTCCACGTCGGCCTGCTTCTGCGGATCGAACCATTCGCCGAGGAACTCGATCGAACCGTCCACGGTGATGTTCTGGGTGATCGCGAGCGTGCGCACCGGAACCTCCTGTCCACTGGATGATCGTGTGCTGGGACAGACCGGACCCGGCCGGGAAAATCATCGGAATGACAGCGCTGACCGCCGAACTCGTGGCCGATGCCCGCATCCCGCAGAACCCGGTGATCGCCCCGGACGGGCGGCTGGTCTGCTACACCCTCGCTCCCGGCGAACTCTGGATCGCCGGTACCGACGGCACGGTCACCCCGGTGACGGACCGGCCTGCCGAGCTCATCGATCACCCGCCGCCGGTCGATCCCGGCCTGTTCGGCGATCGGCAGGTGGTCGAACTGCGGCAACGCCCCGACGGCGGGCCGGTGGCGGTGCTCACCCAGGCCTCCACCGATCGGGACTACGGCCCGCGTACCGGCCATCTCCACCTGTTCGACCCCGCAACCGGGACGGTGGAGGATCTCGGACCGACCGAGGTGGACGCGCGCTCGCTGACCTGGTGGCCCGAGGAGGACAGCTGGCACCTCGGCTACCTGGCCCTCACCCCACCGCTGCTGTGCGCGGGCACCGCCATCTTCGACCTCGCCCTCAAAACCCGGGTCCTTCGTAACCGCACAGCCGACCTCCCGATGTGTCCCACCGAGCTGTGCCAGACCGATGCCGCGCCGTTGATCCTGTTCGCCGACGGCCTGAACACCACCCTGGCCAGGCTCGACCCGGACGGCCCCACCCAGATGTCGCGGCACCGCGGCCGCCTGCGCAGCCTCACCGCCACCCCTTCCGGGGACACGATCGCCGTGCTGACCGGCGCCCGCCACCAGCTCCCGAACGTGTACATCGGCTCCCCGGCCGGGCCGCTGCGGAAGATCACCGACACCAGCCCGGAACTGGACGGCCTCCTCGCCGGCACCCAGGAACCGCTGACCTATCGCGCCGCCGATGGGCTTGAACTGGACGGCCTGCTGGTGCTCCCTCCTGGCACAAAAGGCCCGTTTCCGCTGATCACCATCCCGCACGGCGGCCCCTACGATCGGCACGCGGATGGGTGCCAGCTGTCCTGGGACCCCAGCGCGCAATGGCTGGCCACGGCCGGTTTCGCGGTGTTCCTGCCCAATCCCCGCGGCGGCCTGGGCCACGGTCACCGGTTCGCCGCGAGCGTCGCCGGCCGGGTGGGCCGGGAGGAGTGGACCGACATCATCACCGGCATCGACCTGCTCATCGACCGGGGTATCGCCGACCCCGACCGGCTCGGCATCGCGGGCTGGAGCCACGGTGGTTTCCTGGCCGCCTGGGCCGTCAGCCAGACCGACAGGTTCCGCGCCGCACTGGTGGGCGCGGGCGTGGTCGATTGGGGCATGCTCGCCGCGACGGGGGAGTACGGCCTGTTCGAAGCCGCACTCGGTGGCAGCGTCGGCTGGGAGGGGCCCGGCCCACACCCGCACGACGCGGTCAGCCCGATCTCCTACGCGAGCCGCATCCGCACCCCGGTGCTGATCGTGCACGGCGCCGAGGACACCAACGTGCCCCTGGGGCAGGCCGTCTACCTGCAACGGGCGCTTCGCCACTTCGGCGTCGAGCACGAGCTCGTGGTCTACCTGCGGGAAGGCCACCGGATCAGGGAACGGCAGCACCGGATCGATTTGTTGCGGCGAACCCGGTCCTGGTTCGAGCGCTGGCTCGGATGAATTTCCGGCCCGGTGACGATTCTGCGGTTGTCCGCTCGTCATGTCGGTGCGAGTGTCGCGGTCGGCGGCACGGGATCCGAGGAGACGACGATGCGATACGCACTGCTGATGCACTACCGGGAGCCCGCCGAGGGCGAGATCAGCCCGGAGGTCATCGCCGAGGCCCAGGAGGCGTTCGGGGCCTATGGCCGGGCGCTGGAGAGCGCGGGGGTGCTGCTGTCGGCCGACGTGCTGGCGCTGACTCCAGCAACGACGACCGTGACATGCAGGGAAGGCGGCCTGCGGGTGCAGGACGGGCCCTTCGCCGAGACGAAGGAGGCGCTCGCCGGGGTGTTCATGATCGATGTGCCGGATCTGGACGCGGCCATCGGCTGGGCGGAGAAGTGCCCGGGCGCGCAGTGGGGTGTGATCGAGGTACGTCCGGTCGCCACGGCCTTCGTCGACGGCGGATGGACGAGCTGACCTCCGCCGCCCGCGCCGCGGACATTGCGGCCCGGGACAGCTACGGCCGGTTGCTCGCGCTGCTGGCCGCGTCGACCGGTGACCTGACCGCCGCCGAGGACGCGCTCGCCGACGCGTTCGAGCGAGCGCTGCGGACGTGGCCGTCGCAGGGAGTGCCGCGGAACCCGGATGCGTGGCTGCTCACTGTCGGCCGCAACCGGCTGCGCGATCAGTGGAAGTCCGCGCACGTTCAGCGCACCGTTTCCGTCGAGGCCGATCCGGTGCATGTGGACGACCTCGACCTCGATGCGATCCCCGATCGGCGACTGGAGCTGATGCTCGTGTGCGCGCACCCGGCGATCGACCACGCCGTGCGCACTCCGCTCATGCTCAACACGGTGCTCGGTTTCACCGCCGAGCAGATCGGCCGGGCGTTCTCCATGCCGGCCTCGACGATGGCGACCCGCCTGGTCCGGGCGAAGAAGCGGATCAAGACCACCCGCATCCCGTTCCGGATCCCGGACCGGGCCGACCTCGACCCGCGGATGACCGCCATCCTGGAAGCGGTCTACGGCGCCTACGTCATCGACCGGGCGACGAACTCCGAAGCGCTGCACCTCGCCGAGGTGCTCGCCACGGTCGCGCCCACCGATCCGGAAGCACACGGGCTCGCCGCCCTGGTCCAGCTCTCCGCGGCGCGCGCCCCGGCCCGGATCGATGGGAACGGATGCTTCGTCCCGCTCGCCGATCACGATCCCGCGCGGTGGAACCGGCAGCTGATCGATCGGGCACACGAACACCTCCGGGCCGCACACGCGCAACGGCGGCTGGGCCGTTTCCAACTGGAGGCCGCGATCCAGGCCGTGCACTGTGCCCGGCGAGAGGGACCGACGGACTGGCCGACGCTGCTGACCCTGCACCGCCTGCTGCACAAGATCGCGCCCTCGCTCGGCAGCGGTGTCGCTCTCGCCGCCGTCACCGCCGAGGTCGACGGCCCCGCCGCCGGGCTCGCCGCACTCGACGTGCTGCTGGCCGAAGCCGGGGAGCCCGCCCACCGCTTCCAGCCGGCCGGGGCCACCCGCGCGCACCTACTGGACCGGCTCGACCGGCGTGCGGAGGCCATGGCCGCCTACGAGGATGCGATCGCCCTCACCCATGACGACGCCGAACGCCAGTACCTGCAGAAACGCGCCGCGGCGCTCTGACCCGCTACGTTCGGGTGCATGGCTGACGAGGCGTACCACCATCCGAGGCTGGCGGCGCTCTACGACCCGCTTACCCCGGTCCGCGAGGACCTGGACGTGTACGTCGCCATGGTGCATGAGCTGGGTGCTCGCCGGGTGCTCGACATCGGCTGTGGCACCGGCACGGTCGCGCTGATGCTGGCCGACCGTGGCATCGAGGTCACCGGGGTGGATCCGGCCGCCGCGTCGCTCGACATCGCCCGCGCCAAGCCGGGAGCCGAACGGGTGCGCTGGATCCATGGCACCGACCTGCCCGCGATCGACGCGGACCTCGCCATCATGACGGGCAACGTCGCACAGGCGATCGCCGACGAGCACCAGTGGTCCCGGACCTTGCGCGGCGCCGCTACCGCGCTGCGGCCCGGTGGCCACCTGGTACTCGAAACACGAGTGCCCGCCCGGGAAGCGTGGAGAGAGTGGAACCGCGAGGCGACCCATGCCGTTCAGCACGTCGAGGGAGTGGGTGTCGTCGAAGACTGGCTGGACGTGATCGACGTGAGCCCACCTCTGGTGACGTTCCGCTGGACGTGTGTGTTCGGGTCGGACGGGCAGACCTTGGTCTCCGACTCGACACTGCGATTCCGGGAGCGGGACGAAGTCGAGGCGGACCTGATCGCGCACGGCTACCGGATCGTCGAGGTCCGCGAAGCCCCGGACCGTCCCGGCCGCGAGTACGTGTTCGTCTCCGCTACGTGAGTTCGGCCGCCAGGAGCGCGAGCAGTCCGGGAAACCTGCTCTCGACATCCGTGCGTCGCAGCCGGATGCCCTTGCGGTTGCCGTAGTCGATCTCGTTGATCAGGCCTGCTTCGCGCAGGACCCGGAAGTGGTGGGTCTGAGTCTGCTTCGAGATGGGGAGATCGAAGGAGTTGCAGCCTCGCTCGCCGTCGGTGCGGTCGGCGGCCAGCTCCATCATGACCGAACGACGGTGCTCGTCGGCGAGAGCGCGAAGCACCACGCCGAGCTCGAGCGCGTCGACCTCGGGACCGACCAGGTTCCTTCCGACCACGGACACCTCCTTCAGGTACGTCTTGCATCGTACCTCAGTGGCGTGCTCTACTCAGGTACGAAATCAATCGTACCTTTGAGAGGTCTTGTCATGAAGCAGCCCGAGGTGCTGATCGTCGGCGCCGGAATCGCCGGGCCCGCGCTCGCGCACTGGCTCGCCCGGAACGGCTACCGGCCAACCGTGGTCGAAAATGCCCGGCAGCTGCGCTCCGGCGGCAGCGCGATCGTCCTGCAGGGGCCCGCGATACCGGTCGCCGAGCGCATGGGCATCCTGCCGCAGCTGCGCGAGCTCGCCACCCGCAATCGGTCACTGACCCTGCTGGACCCGGCCGGCAAACCGGTCCTGCGGCTTCCCTCCTCCTCGGGAGGGTCGCCGGCGGTCGAGGTGACCCGGGCTGACCTGTCCGAGGTACTCCACCGGTCGGCGCGGGGCGATGCCGAGTTCGTGTTCGACGACACGGTCACCGCACTCGATCAGGACGAAGACGGCGTCGACGTCACCTTTCGACGGTCCGCGCCACGACGTTTCGACCTGGTGGTCGGTACCGACGGGATGCACTCCACCATCCGGCGTCTGGAGTTCGGACCCGAGCGGCAGTTCGTGAGCGACCTGGGCCTGTTCGGCGCGACCGTCCCGCTGGAACCCGACGCCATCGACGACCCGAGTGAGCTGACGATGCTGACCGTGCCGAACCGGATGCTGGTCGTCCATCCCTCGCGCACCACGCCACTTGCGATCTTCACCTTCCGGGCCGCTCTGCCGGAGCCCCCCGACCGCAGGAACATCGCTCTGCACAGGCAACTCGTGGCCGATGCGTACGCCGATGTCCGGTGGCGAACGCCGGAATTCGTAGCGGCGTACCTCGACCACCCAGCCCCGTTCTTCGACCCCCTGACGACGGTCAGCATGCCCTCCTGGTCCCGCGGCCGGGTCGTCCTGCTCGGCGACGCGGCGGCGGCCACAGCCCTGCTGGGCGACGGATCCAGCATGGCGATGGCGGGAGCGCATGCCCTCGCGGAAGAACTGGCCTTCCACCGTGGCGATCACGCCCGTGCCTTCGCCACCTACGAGTCGCGGCTTCGCCGTGAGGTGCGACCGCGGCAGCGACGCGTCGGCCTGCTCTCCAGATTTCTGCTGCCGAAAACCCGGGCGGGCCTCGCGGTGCGCAACACGGTGGGCCGCGCCGTCGGGTCCATCACCCGGCAGAACCCACAACCGTGCCCTACAGCCCGAGCTTGGTGACCGCGTTGTCCTCCAGCGGCTTCGCGGTCCGGATGTAGCGGTGCACCATCGCCGCGTTCGACCAGCGGCCCTGGCGCATGATCTCCCGGTCACCGGCCCCGCCGAGCGCCGCCTGGGTGGCGAATCCGGCGCGCAGCGAGTGCCCGGCGAACAGCGCCGGATCCAGGCCGGCCTGCTGGGCGTACTTCTTGACGATGTTCGCCACCGATCGGTCGGACATGGCCTTGGTGCCGATCCGCCCGTAGCGGTCCACCGCGGGCACCAGCGGCCGGCCGTGACCGTCGGCGAGCGGGGTGCCGGTGAATCCGTGGCAGCCGTGCAGGCCCGGATCCCGCTGCGGCAGCGAACCGGTCTCCAGCACCCGCAGCCAGTCGGCGACCGCGCACACCGGGCAGGTCTGCGGCTTCGCGCCACGCGGCAACGCCACCTGCTGGCCGTAGACGGCCACCTGGTCGGTCTTGGTGACCCCGAGCCGCAGGATCAGCACCGGCTCACCGGTACCCGGGTCGGTGTGCACCTCGACGTCGTCCACCGACAGCCCGGCCAGTTCGCTGCGCCGCAACGCACCGGCGAAGCCGATCAGCAGCAGCATCCGGTCACGGACTCCGGCGATCCCGGCGGGCACCTGTTCCAGCAGTTCGGACAGCGTGTGCAGCAGGACCGGGCGCTTGCGCTGCGGCTGCGCCCGCCGGGTCCGCCGCACACCGCGCATGGTCAGCCGCACCACATCGGACCGGGTCGGCGAGGGAAGTCCGTTGGCCGCGTGCACGGCGGCGATGGCCGCTGCCTTGCGATCCAGGGTGGCCGGGCTGAACGCCGGGCGGCCGTCATCGCGCACGGCGTCGGCAGCGGCGGCCAGGTAGACCGCGACGTCGAGCGGATCGGCGGGCAGCGCCTGCCTGCCCTCCTGCTGGCACCAGCCCAGCCAGGCGCACCAGTCACTGCGGTAGGCCCGCAGCGTGTTGGGGGACTGGGAGGCCGCCAGGTAGCGGCCCAGCGACTCGGTCTGCTCGCTCGCGTAGCGCTCGCGGATCTCGGTCAGCCGATCCGCGTCGATCAGCACGCTGCGGGTCACCGTGCTCAATGCGGTGCGTACGGCGACGGGAAGCAGCTCGTGGTTCACCCGTCGATGATCTCAGGCGGTGCGGCGGCGCAGGGTGAACGACGCGGCCACCAGGCTAAGCAGTACGTAACCGCCCAGGATGATCAGGTGGGTCCACAGTTCCCTGGTCGGCACCAGATAGGTGCTGAGCTCACTCACGGCGGCCACCGCCTGGTTCAACGGCAGCAGGTCGGCGACCCAGCGCAGTGACCGGGGGAACCGGGTCGTGGAGAACAGCAGCCCACACAGCAGGATCTGCGGTCCCAGCCACAACGGCAGCAACAGCACCGCCCGATGCTGGGAACGGGCGACCGCGCTGGTCAGTAGCCCCAGCATCGCGCCGAGGATCGCGGTGAGCACCATGCTCAGCACCAGCAGCCAGAAGTCTCCGGGCAGCGGCAGGTCCAGGATGCCCACGGTCAGCCCGGCCATCACCACCGCCTGCACCAGGGCGCAGCTGATGAAGGCGATCACGTAACCGGCCAGCAGGTCGGTGCGCCGGGCAGGCATGGTGAGCAGGCGTTGCAGCGTGCCGGTGCACCGCTCCCGGGAGGTGATGATCGACGCCAGCGCGAACATCACCACGAAGGGCAGCACGGCGAACAACCGCGGCCCGACGCGGGCGAACATGCCCGGTGAGCTGCTGAGCGCCCAGTAGAACGCGATGACCAGCCAGCACGGCACCAGCAGGATCAGCGCCGTGCTGCGGATGTCCCGCAGCAGCTGGCCGAGTACCCGCCGGGTGGTGGCCGCGGTGACGAAGGGGGAGATCGGCAGATTGATCATGTGACGCCTGCCGGGGTGGCTGCCTGGCCGACCTTCCGCACGAACGCGTCCTCCACCCGTTTGGCCTCGGTCTCGGCCAGCAGATCCTCCCGGCGTCCGGCGCCGAGCAGCACCCCGCCACGCAGCAATAGCAGGTGATCGGCCCGATCGCCGTCCTCCAGCGCGGAGCTGGACACCACGGTGGAGATCCCGGTCGCCGCGAGCCGCCGGTACAGCTCCCACATGTGCAGCCGCAACACCGGATCCAGCCCGCCGGTCGGCTCGTCGAGCACCAGTAGCTGCGGGTCGCCGAGCAATGCCACGGCCAGCGACACCCGGGCCCGTTGACCTGCGGACAGCGCCCGGACCAGGTCCTGATCGTCGGCGCGCAGGTCGACCATGGCGCCGACCTTGGCCAGTTGCCTGCGGCGCTGCCTGCCACGCCACCCGTGCACGGCCGCGAAGTAGTCCAGGTTCTCCGCGACGCTGAGCTCCGGGTACACGCTCGGCTCCTGCGTCTGGTACCCGATCTGCCTGCGCAGCGGCCGGGATCCCGCCGGCCTGCCGAGTACCCGCAGCGCACCGCGCACGCCGTTCTGAATGCCTACGATGGAGCGCAACAGCGTGCTCTTGCCCGCGCCTGCCGGGCCGAGCACCGCGGTCATCGTGCCGCGAGGCAGATGAAAGCGCAGGTTTCGCAGCACCGACTGGCCGCCACGGTCCACATAAAGCCCCTGTGCCAGCACAGCCGCGTGCGCATAGCGGACTGCGTCGTCGACCATAGTGTCTACCTATAGCTCGATTCTTATATGCGGCACATCACCCACAGGAATGATCATGCCGAATCGTTGCTGACCTGCTGAAACCGGGGCCTTCTGGGTGGGCCCTGACTTGCGGTTCAGCGGCGGCCATCTGGGGTAGTCGCGTCATCCGAACGGGCAGAGAGCACATTGTTGTCCATCCCGGCCGCGAGCACACCACCGGCCCCGGCCGCCACGGCACAGATCAACAGCGCCAGCTTCCAGGCCGAGGTCAGCGCGATCGGGTCTGCGTAAGCGGTTCCGGACAGGCCGACGGCCGCGGGCAGCACGGCGACGGCCAGCAGACTGCCCGTCCGGGCGACCGCGTTGTTCACCCCGGAGGCCACCCCGGCATGCCGATCGGGAGCCGCCGCCAGTGCCACGGCGGTCACCGGTGCCACCATCAGGGTCAGTCCGATGCCGAACACCAACACGCCCGGTAGCACCGACCCGAGGTAGGTCGCCCCGGGAACCACCCGCCGGAGCAGCAGCATGCCGGCCGCGACCATCAGCGGTCCGGCGATCAGTTGCAGTCTCGGGCCGATGCGTTGCGCTAGTTCGCCCGACCGCTCGGCCAGCAGAAACATCAGCACGGCCACCGGCACCGAGGCGATTCCGGCCGCCGTGGGGGAGTAGCCGAGCGAGACCTGGAGCTGCTGGACCATCAGGAAGCCCATGCCACCCAGCGCCGCGTAGACCATGAAGGTGAGCGCGTTGGCCACGGTGAACGTGTGCGAGGCGAACAGTTCCGGCGGCACCAGCGGATCATGGCTGCGCACCTGGAGCAGGCAGAACGCGGTCAGCGCGAGCACACCGACGATCGCGCAGCCCAGGATCAACGGATCGGTCCAGCCGCGTGTTCCCTGCTCGACCAGCGCCGCGGTGATGCCGGCCAGGCCGAGCGCGCCGAGCACGGTGGAGGTGATGTCCGGACGGCCGCCGGTGCGCTCGTCGCAGTGATCGGGCACGTGCCGTCTGGCCAGCCACAGGCAGAGGATGCCGATCGGCAGGTTGATCAGGAAGGTGAGCCGCCAGGACCAGGCCTGGATCAGCAGGCCGCCGACCAGGGGGCCGATGACGCTGGTCAGGCCGGTGATCGCCGACCAGGCTCCGATCGCCCGCGATCTGTCCCGCTGCCGGAATCCGGACTGCAGGATGGCCAGCGAGGCCGGGGTCAGCAGCGCGGCGCCGACACCTTGCAGGACGCGGGCGGCCACCAGCGTCGCGGTGTTGGGGGCGAGCCCGCAGAGCAGCGAGGCGGCGGTGAACCAGACGATGCCGATCTTGAACAGCCGGAGGCGGCCGTAGCGGTCGCCCAGTGAGCCGGCGACCAGGATCAACGCGGCCATGACCAGCAGATAGCCGTCCACGATCCACTGCAGGCCGGCGATGGTGGAGCCGAGTTCGTGGCCGATCCGGGTGAGGGCGACGTTGATGATGAAGCCGTCCATCATCGCGATACCGGAGCCGAGGATGGTGGTGGCGAGGATGCCGGTGGCCGCTGGGCTGCCCCAGGCGACACCGCGCTCGGCGGTCGGAGTGCTCACGGGTGGATCTTAGGGCCGGGAGTTGCTTCTGGCTGTTGTCGAAGGATGGCTTTGGAGGAGAGAAGGGGGCGGATCTTTCCTTTTGAGCTGTCCCGTTGTGGGCGTTTTCGAGGTTTTAGGTAACTGTGGGCCCCATTTTTACACCCATGTGGGTTATTGTGTGAATTCGATATCGGCATCGCATGCGAGTAATATCGAAGGCATGAGCGAGAGCTACGAGTACACAGCGGACGGCTTTGAGGTGCTGGTCAAACGGCATCGCAAAGACGCTGCTGTGATGCGCTCGTACGCCGCCCGCATGGCCGAGGAACGCGGTGATTACGAGTTCGTCGCGGATGTGGTCGGTGAGGTGATGGGCATGTCTCCTCGTCGTGCGTCCAACTGGCTGGAGGTCGCTCAAGCTCTGGATGGTCCGTTGCGGTCCACGTTCGAGGCTTTGCTGGCTGGGGAGATCTGCGAGGAACGGATGCAGGCCATCTACTCCAAAACCCAATGGCTCGCGGCCGACAAGGTTCCTGCCGTGGAGCAGGTCGCTTTGGATAACGCGTTGTGGTCCTCTCCGCGCGAACTCGCGGGGATCATGGATGAGGAGATCCTGCGGGTTGATCCGGATGGGTATGCGGATCGGAAGTCGCGGCGGATGCATCAACGGAAGTTGGAGCACCGCACAGGTTCTGATGGTGTGTCGACGTTGGCGATCACTGGTGATGAAGCGACCAATCACGCGATCACCCAGCACGTCGGCGCACTCGCGAAAAAACTCCGACGCGACGGCGACGAACGGGAAATGGATCAGCTGCGCTGCGACATCTCCCAACAGTTGCTGCTGGGCACCTTCGATGGTGCTGGGGAGGTGAAGGCGGAGATCATCATCCACCTCACGCCCGACATCCTCGCCGGGTTCTCCGACGCACCAGCGCAGGTCGCGGGAATGGGACCGATCCCGGCACAAGTCGCGCGCGATTACGCGGCAAAAGGTGATTGGTACCGATTGGTCGAAGACCCGGTGACCGGTGTCGGGATCAAAGCCGAGACCAAGTCACGGTTCCCGACACCGGGAATGCGCAGGTTGTTGTTCTCCACTCACAAGACGTGCTCGGCCCCGTTCTGCATGGCGGCTGCGGTGACCTGCGACATCGACCATTGCCGACGCCACGAGGACGGCGGCAAAACCTGCATCTGCAATCTCTTGCCGCTGTGCCGACACCACCACCGCCTGAAAGACGAGGGCAACTGGAGCTACATCAAGAATCCGGTGAGGTTCCCCCTCTTCGCCGGACACTTCGGGTGTGGGGTTAGGTGGTGTGGTGAGTCGAGGTTTGCATGGCTTCGAACTCGATGGGGCTGAGCATCTGAATGCTGGAGTGTCTTCGATATGGATTA
>QZFT01000051.1 GCA_003600225.1 Pseudonocardiaceae bacterium YIM PH 21723 | reverse complement strand
TCCCCCCCCCCCCCCCCCCCCCCCCCCCCCCCCCCCCCCCCCCCCCCCCCCCCCCCCCCCCCCCCCTGCTGGGCCGTCTGATGGGGGCACGCCGGACTTTCCTGTCGGCGTGTCGGGTGGGGGCACGCCGGACTGGGCCTTCGGGCGTACTTCGTGTCCGGATCACCCCTGGCGCAGACTTGCGCGCCTGGTGTGGGGCGCGTGGGGCTGCTGTGACCGATGGTGCCCCTGTGGGTGAGCCCGTGGAGGTTCATACGTCTTCAAGATGTATGAACTCGGGGTTCATACGTCTTGAAGACGGAGCAACCCTGAGGTCCACAGTGGACGGTCACATCGTGAGACGACACGGCGGCGCCGTAATTCCGCACCGTGTCGGCCCACTTGTCAGGCGTGAGCCCCGCGCAGCGGACCAGGCCGCCCAGACAGGCGTGCGCCCACCCAACACGCAGGCAGGAAAGACGCGGGCCGAAGCCCGTCTCCTCCTCCAAAGCGTCCTTCGACGACCGCCAGACGCCACGCCCAGGCCCCGGAAACGCCGAAGGGGCCCCCACCAGTGGCGGGAGCCCCTTCCGGACTGAACGAACTGCTAGGCGCTCTTCTCGCGGCGTTCGCGGCGAGAGGGCTGACGGGACACGATCGTCGGGTTCACGTTCTCCCGGACGGTCTGCTCGGTGATGACCACCTTGGCCACGTCGGTGCGGCTCGGGATGTCGTACATCACCGACTGCAGCACCTCTTCCATGATGGCGCGCAGACCTCGGGCACCGGTACCACGCAGGATGGCCTGGTCGGCCACCGCTTCCAGCGCGGTCTTGGTGAACTCGAGTTCGACGTTGTCCATCTCGAACAGCCGCTGGTACTGCTTCACCAGGGCGTTGCGCGGCTTGGTGAGGATCTGCACCAGGCTCGGCTTGTCCAGGCTGGCCACGCTGGCCACGACCGGGAGACGGCCGATGAACTCGGGGATCAGACCGAACTTGATCAGATCCTCCGGCATGGCCTGGCCGAAGACATCACTGTTATCGATGTCCACCTTCGACCGGATGTCGGCGCCGAAGCCGAGGCTGCGGTGACCGGTGCGGTCCTCGACGATCCGCTCCAGACCCGCGAACGCGCCCGCCACGATGAACAGCACGTTCGTCGTGTCGATCTGGATGAACTCCTGGTGCGGGTGCTTACGGCCACCCTGCGGCGGCACCGATGCGGTGGTGCCCTCCAGGATCTTCAGCAGCGCCTGCTGCACGCCTTCACCGGATACATCCCGGGTGATCGACGGGTTCTCACTCTTTCGAGCGATCTTGTCGACCTCGTCGATGTAGATGATGCCGGTCTCGGCGCGCTTGACGTCGTAATCGGCCGCCTGAATCAGCTTGAGCAGGATGTTCTCGACATCCTCACCCACGTAGCCCGCCTCGGTGAGTGCCGTGGCGTCCGCGATCGCGAACGGCACATTCAGCAGCTTCGCCAAGGTCTGGGCGAGGTAGGTCTTGCCGCAGCCGGTGGGGCCGAGCATCAGGATGTTGGACTTCGTCAGCTCGACGGCCTCTTCACGGCCATCGCGCCCACGGTCGCCCGCCTGGATGCGCTTGTAGTGGTTGTACACAGCGACGGAGAGGGCGCGTTTCGCGTCACCCTGGCCAATGACGTACTGGTCCAGGAATTCGTGAATCTCTGCTGGTTTCGGGAGCTCATCGAGTTTGACGTCGCCGGCCTCGGCCAGCTCTTCCTCGATGATCTCGTTGCAGAGATCGATGCACTCATCGCAGATGTACACGCCGGGGCCGGCAATGAGCTTCTTGACCTGCTTCTGGCTCTTCCCACAGAAAGAGCACTTCAGCAGGTCTCCGCCGTCACCGATACGTGCCATGACCGCTGACCTCTGTCCCCTCCGAAGCGCTCGCTAAGCCGCTCCTGGTTGCCATTGCCCTCGACGGTACCTGTATGGACCCCCAAAATGGGAGAACTAGCTTCCCGCGATTACGCCGGACGTGCGGGTTAATTACACACGCCCGGCGTGTCGGTGGTCCAAACCTCACTCACCTGTTGGACGAGAGCTTCCGTCCACCGAGAACCTCGTCGACAATGCCATATTCCTTGGCCTGCTCGGCGGTGAGGAACCGGTCGCGTTCGATATCCGCACGAACCTGCTCTTCGGTTCGGTTGGTGTGCCGTGCCAGCGTCGTCTCCAGCGAGGTGCGGACCCGCTGGATCTCCTCCGCCTGGATCTCCAGGTCGGACACCTGGCCCTGGATGCCCTCGGTGGCCGGCTGGTGGATCAGGATCCGGGCGTTGGGCAGCGCGAAGCGCTTGCCCGGCGCACCGGCGGACAGCAGCACCGCGGCGGCCGAGGCGGCCTGGCCGAGGCAGTAGGTCTGGATGTCCGGGCGGACGAACTGCATGGTGTCGTACAGCGCCATCAACGCGGTGAACGAACCACCGGGAGAGTTGATGTACATCAGGATGTCCCGGTCGGGGTCCAGGCTCTCCAGCACCAGCAGCTGCGCCATCACGTCGTTCGCCGAAGCGTCGTCGATCTGCACGCCGAGGAAGATGATGCGCTCCTCGAACAGCTTGTTGTACGGGTTGGACTCCTTGGTCCCGTAGCTGGTGCGCTCGATGAACGAGGGCAGCACGTAGCGGGACTCCGGCATGGATCCTGCGCCACCGTGCGGGAGGTGGAGGTTGCTCACGAAAATTTCTCCTTCTCGCTTAGCGGCGGCCGTTGCCGAGCTGGGAGGCACGGTCGACGACCTTGTCCACGAAGCCGTATTCGAGGGCCTCACGGGCCGTGAACCAGCGGTCACGGTCGGAGTCCTGCTCGATGCGCTCCAGCGGCTGACCGGTGTGCTGGGCGATCAGCTCGGCCATTTCCTTCTTTGTGCGGCCGAAGACCTCAGCCTGGATCTTGATGTCCGAGGCGGTACCACCGATGCCGGCGGACGGCTGGTGCATCATGATCCGCGCGTGCGGCAGCGCGTAGCGCTTGCCAGGGGTACCCGCCGAGAGCAGGAACTGGCCCATCGACGCCGCCAGGCCCATGCCGACGGTGGACACGTCGCACGGGATGAACTGCATGGTGTCGAAGATCGCCATACCCGCGGTGACCGAACCACCCGGGGAGTTGATGTACAGCGAAATGTCCTGGGTCGGCTCTTCGGCCGACAGCAGCAGCAGCTGGGCACAGATCTGGTTGGCGATGCCGTCGTCGACCTGCTGGCCGAGGAAGATGATGCGCTCGCGGAGCAGCCGCTCGTAGACGGAGTCGTTGAGGTTCATCCCAGCAGCAGCCGCCCGCATCTCGGGCAACGCCCGAATCGGCTGCACGGGATCGATGGGGTGCTGCGTCACGTCTGCCCTGCCTTCTCACGTGAACCGTCGCCGTGAACGTGTTGGCTACGGGACGGTTGTTCTGGATCTCTCTGTGCTCGACCCTAACGAAGCAAACACGCTGGAGCTTCCCGACACAGCGTGCGTTCGCTGAGAGCGTGCAAAGAGGTGACGCGGACAACCGTCCGCGCCACCTCCAGCGAGATTTATTCGGCGGCGGCCGGAGCCGGAGCCTTCGGGAAGATCTCCGACAGGTCGACGACGTTGCCGCCCTCGTCGGTGATGGTGGCCTGGCCGACCACGGAGGCCAGCGCCTTGCCGCGGCGCACGTCCGCGTAGATGGCGCCGAGCTGGCCGGACTCCTGAGCGCGCTGCACGTACTCGTCCGGGCTCACGCCGTAGCGCTGGGCCTGGTAGACGATCCGCTCGGTGAGCTCGTTGTCGCTGACACCCAGCTGCGCGGTGTCGGCGATGGCGTCCAGCACCAGCTGGGTCTTGACCGCCTCCTCGGAGGACTTGGTCAGCTCCGCGTCGAACTCCTCCGGGGTCTGGCCCTGGGTTGTGAGGAACTCGGCGAACTTGGCCTCGTCGTGGTCGAAGGCGTGGATGGCGTCGTGCTTGCGCACGTCCACCTCGGCCTTGACGACGGCTTCGGGCAGCGGCACCTCGACGACGTCCAGCAGCGCCTGCAGCACCTTGTCCCTGGCCTGCATGCCCTGCTGCATCTTCTTCACCCGGCCGAGCCGGGTGCGCAGGTCTTCCTTCAGCTCGTCGAGGGTGTCGAACTCGCTCGCCAGCTGGGCGAACTCGTCGTCGGCCTCGGGCAGCTGACGCTCCTTGACGGTCTGGACGACCGCGGTGACCTCGGCGTCCTGACCGGCGAACTCGCCGGCCACCAGCTGGGTGGTGAAGGACTTGGTCTCACCGGCGGCGGCACCGACCAGGGCCTCGTCGATGCCCTCGATGAGCTGGCCGGAGCCGACCTCGTAGGACAGACCCTCGGTCTTGGCCTCCGCCACGTCCACGCCGCCCACGGTGGCGGACAGGTCGACGATGACGAAGTCGCCCTTCTCGGCGGCGCGCTCGACACCGGTCAGGGTGCCGAAGCGGGCCCGCAGCTCGTCCAGCTGAGTGGTGACGTCGTCCTCGTTCACCGCGACCTCGTCGACGGTGGCGGCGAGCTCACCGAAGGCGGGGATGGTGATGTCGGGGCGCACGTCGACCTCAGCGGTGAAGGCCAGCAGCTCGCCGTCCTCCAGCTTGGTGACGTCGATCTCGGGGCGGCCCAGGGTGCGTACCTCGCCGGCGTTGACCGCCTCCAGGTACTTGGCCGGGATGGCCTCGTTGACGACCTCGTCGAGCACGGGGCCGCGGCCGATGCGGGACTCCAGGATCTTGGCCGGGGCCTTGCCCGGGCGGAAGCCCGGGATCTTCACCTGCTGGGCCAGCTTGCGGTATGCGCGGTCGAAATCCGGCTTGAGCTCGTCGAAGGGCACCTCGACGTTGATCCGGACGCGCGTCGGGCTCAGCTGCTCGACGGTGCTCTTCACGTGATCTCCTAGTAACGACAGGTAATTCGGCCTCCAGGGCCGGTATTCGCCGGAGCTCGCGCATGACGATGAACCTGCGGTGCTCACGGCATTGCCAATGGAGTCTAACGCCCTGGTTCACCCGTGGTACGCAGGGCTTCACGCTATGCCTGCCGGGGCGCCAACCGGGTCCCCGGATCGTCGGCTGTATGACGCTCCGGCAGTGGCTGGAATGACCCCATGCGAATCATCCAGAAGATCATCGCCGCCCTGGTAATCACCGTCGCGCTGGCCCCGACGGCCGAGGCGAAGGCCGCTCCCCCACCGGTCACCGCCAGTGCGAACCTCAACGTCACCGTGGACGTGCTGGGCATCGGCCAGGCCATCGCCGCCGCCGTCAAGCAGGAGGCCGACCGCTCCGGTAACGCGTTAGAACCTGATGGAGACGGCCTTCCAGCAGGCGGGCCGCCGGTACAACGTCATGGTCTTCAACCTGAACCAGAACTACGAGGACCGCTTCCGCGGCGTCAAGTTCTACGGCTCGGCGAACTATCACGGCACCTACTACGGGATCTGGGTCTTCGAGTCGGGCAGCTTCCAGAACCAGGGCGACGGCGGCTGGATCAACTGGGCTATGCGCGGCTGGTTCGACCGGAACGGCAAAGCGGTGACCTTCCGTAAGCCCTGACCGTGTCCTGGGATCGCCACCCTGGCCTGCCGGAGGTCAGGGTGGCGAAACACAGCAAGGGCTCGCGGTGGGACTGGATGCTGGCCGCGGTGGTGGCGGTGATCCCGTTGGCCGCGGGGGTGTTCGGCGTACTCGCGTACCTGGCGCCGCCGCAGTACGAGCCGGCGGGCAGGCACCTGGAGGCGGCGGTGACGGCGAACGGGCCGGAGGGCTACGGGACGTTCTCGGTGCCGCTGACCGCGCCGTGGGCCACCTTCCCGGTGGAGGATCCGGTGACCGGCTGCGGCCCCCGGCAGTTCGGCTGGCTGCGGCAGCACGGACAGCGGCAGACGGCCGAGATCCGCATCCGGCTGCGCAACAACGCCCCGGGTGGCGCGCAGCTGACGGTCCGGGATTTCCGGGTGAAGGCGCAGCCCAGGCAGCAGGTCGCGGCGAGCGTCACCGTCGACTGCGCGGGAGCGAGCGGGGGAGACATCCTGGAGGCGGACCTCGACGCGGACACCGACAAGCCCGCCGTGCGCCGCGCGAACGAGGAATCCGGGACGCTGACGGTGAACCTGACCCCCGGCGAGGAGAACCTGGTGGTGCTGCGGATCAACGCCGCGGCCAAGGCGACCACCGGCGTGGTGGCGGCGACCGTCCAGGTGGGCGCCGAGACGAGTGAACTGGCCATCGGCGGCGACACCGCGGTGCGGGTGGCCGGGAGCACCCTGGACGGCCTGACCGTGTCACCGGCGGAACCGGGTGCCCGCCAGCCGTTCAGCTGCCGGCTGGGCGAGCGGACGCGTCCCTGCTCAGCGGTGGATTTCGCCACGCTGGCCCGGCAGTGACTTAGGCTGCCCTCATGCGTATCGCGTTCGCCGCCGACGACAGCAATGCGGTCACCAGGGCCATCGAGGACTACCTGGCCGACTACGACTACGAGGTGGTCGTGTTGTCGGACGCCGGCGGCTGGCCGGACCTGGGCGCCGCCGTCGGCCGGGCCGTCGCGGGCGGCGAGGCGGACCTGGGCATCCTGCTGTGCTGGACCGGGACCGGCGTGTCGATCGCCGCGAACAAGGTCGACGGGGTGCGCGCGGCGCTGGCCTGGGAACCGTGGGTCGCCGAGGGCGCACGGAAGTGGAACGACGCGAACGTGCTGGCCCTGAGCCTGAAGCGGCTGGCCCCGGATGTGGCGGTGGAGATCGTCGGCGCGTTCCTGACGCCGGTCCACCTGGACCACGACGAGGAAGAGAACATCGCCAAGATCGCCGAGCTGGAAGCCTGAGCGACCGTGTTCGCCGACTTCGACATCCGGACGTCGGCCACCACGATCCACGGCACCCGCGGCGGCTCCGGTCCCCCGCTGTTGCTGCTGCACGGCATCCCGGAGACCCACCTGATGTGGCGGCACGTCGCGCCCCGGCTCGCGCGGGACTTCACCGTCGTCGCCACCGACCTGCGTGGCTACGGCGCCAGCGGGACCGGCGGCGCCCCGCACTCGATGCGCGCACTGGCCGTCGACCAGGTCGAGGTGATGGCCCACCTGGGATTCGACCGGTTCGCCGTGGCCGGCCACGACCGGGGCGCGCGGTGCGCGTACCGGATGGCGCTCGACCACCGGGACACGGTGACCGCGCTGGCGGTACTGGACATCGTGCCCACGGCCGAGGCGTTCGCCCGGGCCGATCGACGGTTCGCGCTCGGGTTCTGGGTGTGGTCGTTCCTCGCCGCGCCCGCCCCGGTGCCGGAGACCCTGGTCAGCGCGGCGCCGGAGGCGTTCGTGGACCACATGCTGGACACCTGGGGGCAGCGGCCCGCGGCCTTCCCGCCCGAGGTACGCGAGGCCTACTACGAGCAGTTCCGCGACCCGGAACGGGTACACGCCATCTGCGAGCAGTACCGGGCCGCGGCGACCCTCGATGTCGAGCATGACGAGGCGGACCGGGACACGCACCGGTTGACCTGCCCGGTGCTCGCCCTGTGGAGCGCCGGTGGCGCGGTGGACACCTGGTACGACCCGCTGGCGGTGTGGCGGCAGTGGGCGGCGGACGTGACCGGGCACCGGGTTGCCGGCGGCCACTTCCTGCCGGAGGAGGCACCCGGGGAGACGGCCGCCGAGCTGCGCGGATTCTTCAGCGGAACGCGGTGAGGACGACCATGGCCGTCAGGCTCCCGTTTCACCCGAGGCGGCGCGGACGAGTCCGTCCAACCACGCCTGGTGGCCATTGAGCATGGGATTCGGTACCTGCCTGGCCAGGTCGGCGGCGGGCTTGCCGATCTGCGTCTCCTGGGTCAGGACGCGGACCCGGCCGCCAGGCAGGTCCTCGACCAGCCAGGCGTGCAGAACGTCCAGCCGCTCATCCGCTGCGCCGTCCTGCTTCGCGGTCCAGGACAGGCGACCAGGAGTCCCTTCGGCCGGAGCCCGGAACTCGACCACCCGAGCGGCCAGGGGCGGGAAGCCGAAGGTACCGAAGCTGAAGACCGCATCCTCAGTCAGCCCGGGGCCGCCGCCGGGCGGGAAGTCGATATCGGAGACGTTGCCGTAGTACGACTCCCAGGTCGAGGTGTCGACGAGGTAGTGCCACACCTGGGTGGCGGCCACGCCCTGGACGATCACCTCGTTGGACACGAAGTTGTCGCCGGTGCCCGGCAAGTACTTCTCCGGCCAGTTGATCGCGTTCTGCACGGTCATCCGGGATTCCTTTCACCTCTGGCCAGAAATGAAAAAAGACCGCTCTAGCCGGGTATTCCGGCTAGAGCGGTCGACCGTCGGGGTGACAGGATTTGAACCTGCGGCCCCCCGCTCCCAAAGCGGGTGCGCTACCAAGCTGCGCTACACCCCGGTACGTTCGTAGTAACTGTACGACCTCGGGCAACGTGATTACTCGCGGGGTGATCGAACCCTCGGTAGGCTGATGTCGAATTTCTGCCAGCCAACCCGCTGGGCTGCGCGGGAGGATCGATGACATGAACACCACCGAGTTGCGATTCCACACCCCGCTGGCGGGATCCCCGCACTTCACCCTGGTCCAGACCCCTGTCGGGGAGCTGACCCTCACCGGCGACGGCGAACACCTGACCGGCATCTACATGGGCCCGGACCACCGGCATCGGCCACCGCAGGCCGAGGACTGGATCCGCGCCGACGACGAGTTCACCGAGGTCCGGCGGCAACTGGATGCCTACTTCGCCGGTGAGCTACGGGAATTCGACCTGCCCCTGGCGCCGCGCGGCACCGAGTTCCAGCGAGCGGTGTGGCAGGGCCTGACCACGATCCCGTTCGGCGAGACCCTGTCCTACGGCGAACTCGCGCAGCAGCTGGGCCGGCCCGGCTCCGCGCGCGCGGTCGGCATGGCCAACGGCCGCAACCCGATCTCCATCGTCGTGCCGTGTCACCGGGTGATCGGGGCGAACGGCCTGCTCACCGGGTACGGCGGCGGCCTGCAGCATAAAGAGATCCTGCTGAAGCTGGAACGCGGCTGATGTGGGAGGACTTCGAGAGCTGCGTGCGGGCGGTGCAGTCCAAGGACGCCCGCTTCGACGGCTGGTTCTTCACCGGGGTGCACACCACCGGCATCTACTGCCGGCCGAGCTGCCCGGCGGTGCCGCCGAAGCCGCAGAACATGGACTTCTACCCGAGTGCCGCCGCCGCGCAGCAGGCTGGCTTCCGGGCCTGTAAAAGGTGCAGGCCGGACGCCAGCCCCGGCTCCCCGGAGTGGAACCACCGCGCCGACGCGGTGGGCCGGGCCATGCGCATGATCGCCGACGGAGTGGTCGACCGCGACGGCGTGCCAGGCCTGGCCCACCGCCTCGGCTACAGCGTGCGCCAGGTCGAACGCATGCTGCGCGCCGAACTCGGCGCGGGCCCGCTGGCCCTGGCCAGGGCACAACGGGCCCAGACGGCGCGGCTGCTGATCGAGACCAGCGCACTGCCGATGAGCGACATCACCTATGCGGCGGGTTTCGCCAGCATCCGCACGTTCAACGACACCGTGCGCGAGGTCTTCGCTCTGTCCCCCACCGAACTCCGGCAGCGGGCCACGGCGCGACGGACCCCGGAACCCGCCCCGGGCGAACTCGCGCTCCGGTTGCCGTTCCGCGCGCCGCTGTTCCCGGACAACCTGTTCGGTCACCTGGCCGCCACCGCGGTGCCGGGCGTGGAGGAATGGCGGGACGGCGCGTACCGCCGCACGATGCGCCTGCCACACGGGCACGGCGTGGTGACCCTGCGGCCGGGCGTGGAACACATCGGCTGCCAGCTGGCTCTCACCGACATGCGGGACCTGGCCGGGGCGATCAGCCGCTGCCGATGGCTGCTGGACCTGGACGCGGACCCGGTCGCGGTGGACGAGCTGCTCAGCCGGGACGAGACGCTCGCCCCGCTGGTCCGCAAGGCCCCCGGCCGCCGGGTGCCCCGCACCGTCGACCCGGCCGAGTTCGCGGTGCGCGCGGTCCTCGGCCAGCAGGTGTCCACGGCGGCGGCCCGCACCCACGCGGCCCGCCTCGTCACCGCCCACGGCACGCCGATCACCGACCCGTCCGGCGGCCTGACCCACCTGTTCCCGGACGCGGCCTCGTTGAGCGAGCTGGACCCCGAGACGCTGGCCATGCCCGCGAGCCGTCGCCGGACCTTGCTCAGCCTGGTGAGCGCGCTGGCCGAAGGTGACCTTGATCTCGAAGTCGGCAGCGACTGGAACCGCGCGAGGGAACAGTTGACCGCGCTGCCGGGCTTCGGACCGTGGACCGTGGAGTCGATCGCCATGCGTGGACTCGGTGATCCGGACGCGTTCATCCCCGGTGATCTCGGGGTGAAAGTGGCCGCTGAGCAGCTGGGACTGCCGTTCACCCCGGCCGCGTTGACCGCGTACTCCACTGCCTGGCGTCCGTGGCGGGCCTACGCGGTGCAGTACCTGTGGGCCACCTGTGATCACCCGATCAACACGCTCCCCGCGTGAACACGGGCTCCGAGGGCTGTGTAAAGTGAGCTGCATTGCGGGTGTAGCTCAATGGTAGAGCCCTAGTCTTCCAAACTAGCTACGCGGGTTCGATTCCCGTCACCCGCTCGGTCCCGGGGTCCCCATGTTCGCAGAGAGCGCGAACGTGGGGACCTCGCCGTTTTTCCGGGGCTCTCGCCCCGGACCCCGAGCCAGGGCGGCCTTCGGCCCCCTGGACCCCCGACGCCATCTTGGGTGGGGTGCGTCTTTGTTGTTGGGGGCTTTTGGGTGGGGGTGCATTGATCAGGTGGCCTTGAGCCCTGGCGACTTGATCGGATCTTGGAGGACTAGTGGCGACGCCGCAGAGTGTTACGGACTACGACGCTGTCGAGACCTTGGAGGATTTCGCGGTCTATCTGAAGCTGCTGGCCGATGACTTCGATCAGGATGTGGCCCGGGCGGCGGAACATGCGGCGTCCGGAACGAACGTCCCATTCGAAGGTGAGTGGGCTTACCACAAGCTGAGTGACTTTCTCGGCCAGTGGGGGCACTGGCTGCACTCTGCCGTTCTGCAGCCCGGCGCCCGGTGGCCGCGGGAGACCGTCGATCCGCTTGACTGGAACAAGCTCGCGGGCCAGCTGTTCGCCGCCCGGATCTACGAGTGATGAGTCAGGGCACGTATAACGTCGGCAGTCCGGCCACCGGCCAGTCGGCCCGGTACAGCAGGCCGCGGCCACCCGAGGTGATGTACGCGGTGCGCAGATCCGGGCCGCCGAAGGCGATGTTGGTGACGCAGGGGTCATGGGTGGGCACCGGCGTGGTGCGCAGCAGCGTGCCCTGCGGCGAGATGGTGCTGACCGCGCCCTCGCCGAACAGCGTGGCCACGTTGATGTTGCCGTCGACGTCGACCTTCAGCGAGTCGAACCCCAGGTAGCCGCCGAGTCCGTGCAGCAGTGTGCCGCCGGCCGGAGCGTAGAACTGCGAGCCGGGCCGCAGCACGCCCGGCGACTCGATGTCCCAGTACCAGAGGCGGCCGGTCATGGTCTCCGCGACATAGACGCGGTCGCCGGCCGGTGACAGGCCCACGCCGTTCGGGCCGCTGATCGGGTAGGCGATCTCGGTGATGGCGGAGCCGTCCTCCAGCGCGTAGTACAGGCCGCCGTGATCGCTGTCCCTGGCCCGGACATTGCCCGAGTCGGTGAAGTAGAAGCCGCCGTGGCCGTCGAAGACCAGGTCGTTCGGGCCACGCAGGGGGTGACCGCCGACCTCGGTGTACAGGTCCTCGACCTTGCCGTCGAGGGTGACTCGCTGAATACGGCCGCCGCTGTAATCGGCCGCCTGCCCCAGCGGGGCGTTGATGCCGTTGATCATCTCGAAGTGGAAGCCGCCGTCATTGGCGACGTAGATCGCGCCGTCGGAACCGAAGGCGGCGCCGTTCGGGCCACCACCGGTCTCCGCGATCACGGTCGCCGCACCGGCCGGCGAGATCGAGGTCAGGGTGCCGCGTTGCAGCTCGCAGACGATGACCGATCCATCGGACAATGCGATCGGGCCCTCAGGGAACAGCAATCCCTCGGCCACCACAGAGAATCCGGACACAACAGCCTCCCAGTCGTCCGTCGCCGGTGTGTCTCCACGCTAGCGAAGATCGGCGGTGAGGTGGACGGGCAGACTCCGCAGTCCCCAGGTGAAGTTCGAGGCGTTGAATTCCGCGGTACCCGTAGAACTGATCTCCGCCACCTGGGTGCTCAGCTCCCGCAGCAGTGCCGTCAGCTCAAGGCGGGCCAGCCTGGCGCCAAGGCAGAGGTGCCTGCCGGTCCCGAATCCGAGGTGCCGGTTCGGCGTGCGGGTGATCAGAAACCGGTCCGGCTCGCTGAACACGGCTTCGTCCCGGTTGGCCGACCCGTTCCACAGCGTGACCCGGTCGCCCGACCTGATCTGGACACCGCCGATCTCGGTATCCCGGACGGCGGTGCGCAGTACGTGCATGCCGGGCACCGTCCAGCGCAGGACCTCCTCGACCGCAGACGGCAGCACGTCGTCCCGCTGCGCGCGCAGCAGCCGCCAATGCTCCAGGTACTCCATGAACGCGAGTACCGCGCCCGCCGCCGAATAACGGGTCGTCTCATTGGCGCCGGCCAGCACACCGCTGCAGTTGACGATGACCTCCTCGTCGCTCAGGTCCGTATCGGCGATGCGGCTGAGCAGGTCGGCGCCGGGGTGGGCTCGCCGATGGGCCAGCAGGTCGGCGAAGAACAGGAAGATCTCGGCGTTCGCGTGCGCCCGTGCCTGCTCGTCCCCGGCTTCGAACGCCTCGGTGGTGGTGTGGCCGAGCCAGTCCCAGTCCCGACGGGCGACGCCCATCATCGCGCAGGCCACCCTGGTCGGGATCTGTGCTGCGCAGTCCAGGAAATCGAGCTTCTCGGCGGCCACCGCCTCGGTCACCAGTTCGCGCACCACCTGCTCGATCGAACCCTCCATCGAGTGCAGCTCCGCGGCCGTGAACGCGGGTGCCAGGACCCGTTTGAGGCGGGTGTGGTCCGGCGGATCGGTGACGATCAGCATCCGCCCGGCGACCGAGGCCACGGCCGCCGGGTTGCTGCCCAGCCGCATCCCGAACCGCGAGCTGAAGGTCGCGGTATCGCCGTAGACGGCGGTGATGTCGGCATACCTGGTCAGTGCCCAGAAACCGCCGTCCGGATCGGGATTCCAGTACACCGGCCGGTGACGGCGCAGCAGGGCCAGCGACTCCCAGAACGCGGTCCCGGCGAAGGCCCGCTCATCGGTCAGATCGACCTGCACGCGGTCACCAACTCCCGAAGCTGTATGGCCTGAGCAGCGGGAACGTCATGTCCACCCGGATAGGTGACCAGCTGGAACGAGTCTTCGGTGTGCCGTTCCCAGCCCGCCAGCTGCTCCTGCGTGACGATCGGATCGCCCTGACCTCGCCAGGCCATGATCGGGCAGGACACGGTGGCCGACGGCGCGCTTCGGTAGGTCGCCGCCAGCTCGGCGTCGGCGTACAAGGCGCCCAGCAGCTGCGCCCGGATGTCCTCATCCAGATCACCGGGCAGTGTCCGGCTCAGCGCGTCCAGGTCCGCGCCGAGACCCCGCTCCGGCGGGGTCCACCATCGCGGTGCCCGGCAGGCGGCGACGACCATCAGCCGCGGCGGTACGGCCAGCCGCCTGGTGATCTCGTAGCCCAGCAGGCCGCCGAAGCTCTGTCCGTATATGAGGAAAGGCCGGTCAATCAGCCCGGATTCGGTCATCTCCGCGGCGACGCGGCAGGCCACCTCGTCCACTGTGGACGCTGGCGTTTCGTTCCAGCGCGCCTCCCTGCCGGGCAGCTGCACTCCGGCCAGGGCCACCTCCGGACCGACGATGTCCTGCCATACCTGAAATCTGCCGCAGCCACTGCCCGCAGGCGGCAGGCACACGATCACCGGTGCCCGCCGGCCGCCGCGGCTCAGCGGCCGCAACCATGCCCCGGCCATCACCGGCTCACCGGGGCCTGCACCAGCAACCGGTCCAGCTCCGCGGCCACTGCGGCCACCGTGGGCTCGGCCATCAGGTGCGCCAGGGACAGCCGAAGCCCGGTCGATCGGCGCAGCTCGGTCACCGCCCGTGCGGCGAGTAGCGAATGCCCGCCCACGGTGAAGAAATCCGCCTGCACATCGGTGACCGGTTCCGGCAACAGCTCGCTCCACACCCGGCAGACCTCACGCTCGTGGTCGGTGCGTGGCGCTGTCCCGGCGACGATCCGAGCCCGGGGAACGGCGGCGAGTGCGTCCCTGTCGATCTTCCCCGTGCGCTGGACCGGCAGGGCAGCCACGAGATCCACGAAGGCGGGCACCGCGGCCGACGGCAACCGGTCGGCGCAGTGCGCACGCACCCCGTCCTCGGTGAGCGCTTCCGCCCGGCCCGGCTCCGGCACCACGGCCAGGCCGAGTACGTCGCCGGATGCGGACACGAACGCGGCGGCCGTCCGCACGCAGGGATGCGCGCAGGCGACCTGGTCCACTTCGGTCAACTCGACGCGGTACCCACGCACCTTCACCTGATCATCGACTCGCCCCAGGAACTCCAGCTGTCCGTCCGGCCGGGCGATGACCAGATCTCCGGTGCGATACATCCTGGATCCGGGCGGTCCGAACGGGTCCGGCAGGAATCGCCGCGCGGTCAACTCGGGCTGGTTGCGGTACCCCATGGCCACTGCCGGCCCGCCGAGGTACAGCTCGGCCAGGCACCCGGCGATCACCGGTTGCCGATGCTCGTCCAGCACGTAAGCGCGATAACCCGGAGCCGGGTGGCCGATGGTGTGCACCTCATCGCCCCGGGCACTGTCCGCCCAGGTGGCGGCGATGGTCACCTCGGTCGGTCCGTAGACATTGAGCACCCGGTCCACCGATCGGAGCCGGTCCAGCAGCGTGGCGGGGCAGGGCTCCCCCGCCACCACCACGACCTCGGCTCCGTCGACGGCGTCCAGACACGCGGCCAGCAGCGACGGGGTCAGGCACACCGTGCGCGGCCGCAGATCGGCCAGTTCGGTCAGCTCCTCGACGATGACCATCGTCTGGCCGTACATCAGATACAGCAGGGCGCACCACAGCCAGCCGTCGAAGCCGGGCGAGACCGCGTTGACGCCCACGCCGCCCGGCGGCAGCCCCAGGGTGCTCAGTGCGTCCAGGAAGCACCGGAGGTTCCGGTAGCTGATCTCCACACCCTTGGGCCTGCCGGTGGTGCCGGAGGTGTAGACGATGTACGCGCAGCCATCCGCGTCCGGCACACACCTGACCACGCCTGGTTCCGGCCGCCGGTCGAGGTCGGGCCGCAGCAGGCCGCCCGGCGCCACGCCCTCCGGTAGCCGATCGGCGATCAGATATTCGGCGCCGCTGTCCCGCAGCACGAAGTCCAGCCGGTCGGCGGGATGCTTCTCGTCCACCAGGATCGCGGTGGCCCCCAGCCGCCACAACGCGAGCAGAGCGGCCAGGCCCTCCCGGGAGCGGCCCCGTGCGATGGCCACCGCGCTGCCCACGCCGATGCCGTCCGCGGCCAGGTTCCGGGCGATCCGGTCGATCCGTGCGGAGAGTTCGGCGAAGGTGAGCGACCCGTCGGCGGCGATGACGGCGGGGACCTGCGGTTGCCGATTCGACCATCGGCTGACCGCGTCGAACAGGGGCAGGATGATGTCAACGTTGTCATCAGACGGCACAGAGCAAGAGGTACAAGCCAGTGAATCCGCCCGCCAGCCGACCAGGCGGGAAGGTCATTCCTTAGGGGATGGCTACTGCTTCGCCTGCTGTTCCAGGAAGCGGGAGACCAGGCCGCGGATGACGGTCGCCATGGAGAAGCCGTTCTCCTGGCACCAGTCGCGCAGCTGCGCGTGCTGGTCGGCGGGGAACCGGACCGGGACCATCTGCTGCCTCACCCGCTGACGGTCACCGGATCCGGTCTCCTCCAGCTCGGCGTGTAGCAGGGACTCGCCGATGCTGCCACGCAAGGTAGGCAGGGCTGGGGCGTCGGGGCGGGTGATCAACCAGGCCAGAACCTGGCGCCGATGCTCCGGGTCGAGCTGGTCCACCGCGTCCAGCAGCAACTCCGGAGCCGGCTTAACGGTGTCCGTCACGGGCCCTCCCGATATCTCCAGCGATATCTTGACGGTATCGCGCCAGTCAAGACACGCGGAAAATATTGGCTCTCAGGTGTGGCGTTTGGCGCGGACAAACGCGACGATCTGACACATGACTGCCAGCGAGCCCGCCGCCCCCCGGCATCCCGGTCAAATGCGTAACCACTGGTGGTGGCGCCCGGGTTGGAGATATGGGCGGCGGCTGTACACCTGGATGTTGACCTTCGAGGGCCAGCGGCAGCTGCATGCGCAGGTAAACCGGTATCAGCGCGCGCTCCAGACATTGGACGGGTTCGACCTCACCCCTTTGGAGTGGTTGCACGTCACCCTGCAACCGGTCGGCTTCACCGACGAGGTGGGCGATGACCGGATTCGGGCGATCGTCGACTCCGCCCAGGACCAGCTGCGCGATCTGGGCACGCTGCGCCTGTCCTTCCGCCCGCCGAGCATCGGCCTGGAGACGGTCTCGCTGCCGGTCCAGCCCTCCGGCGCGTTGCAGCAGCTGAACCAGTCGATCCGGGACACGACGCTGCGCGCGCTGGGTCAGGAGCCCGGTAAGCCGGCGGAGCCCCGGGTTCCGCGGCTGGACGTGGCGTACAGCCACTCGACGACCTTCGCCGCGTTCGCCGCCGCGACCATCGCCGACACGGGCGGCGAGCCGGTGACCGCGGAGCTGTCCGGCGCGACGCTGGTGGCCATGCACCGCGATCACCAGATGTACGAGTGGACGGTCGTGGACAGCATCAAGTTCGGTTAACAAAAAGCTGGCTCGATGCAGGGGAACGCGCAATACAGTGATCGCATGCGGCGTATCCCTGCGCGGCGATGGTCCCTGGCGATCATCCCGCTCATCTCAGCCCTGCTGGTGCCTACCTCCGCGGTAGCCGCACCGGCTCCTGCGCATGACCCGGCTCAGCCCGGCGGTTTCGCCGGGCTGAGCGTGTCCAGCCTCGACTGGACTCCCTGTGGCAGCAACGGATTCGAGTGCGCGACGCTCACCGTGCCACTCGACTACCGCGACCCGGCCGCGGGCACGATCGGCATCGCGGTGAACCGGCACAAGGCGGCCGATTCCGCCCGGCGCATCGGTGCGATGGTGGTCAACCCCGGTGGACCCGGCGGCTCCGGCAAGGGCCTGGCCCAGCGGATGCTGTCCATGGCACCCAAGGAGATCGTCGACCGGTTCGACATCGTCGGCTTCGATCCGCGGGGCGTCGGCGAGAGCTCGCCGGTGAGCTGTCTGACCGCCGACGAGACCACGGACGCGTTCGCCAAGGTGACCGCCGGGGTGGACGACACCGACAGGCCCTTCGCGCACAGCGTCAAGCTGGCCGCCCAGTTCAACGCCAAGTGCCAGGAGCGCAGCGGGAAACTGCTGCCCTACATCGGCACCGAGTACGTGGCCAGGGACATCGACATGATCCGGGCCGCGCTGGGCGAGGAGAAGCTGACCTACTTCGGCTTCTCCTTCGGCACGTTCATCGGCACCGTCTACGCGAACCTGTTCCCGCAGCGGGTGCGGGCCGCGTTGCTGGACGGCGCCTACGACCCCGAGCACTACGCGAACGAGCCCTACAAGTACGACCAGCCGCAGTTCGACGTGGTGGACCGGGCGATCAACCTGTTCCTGGACTGGTGCGCCGACCCGGCGTCGAAGTGCGCCTTCGGCAACGGCAAGCCGCACGACGCGTTCGACCAGCTGCTCACCGACCTGGACGCCAATCCGATCGTCAAGGACGGCAAGGTGGTCGCGAACGGCACCACCGTCGCCTACTCGCTGATCTTCGCGGTCAACGGCGGCAGGCGGGCCTGGCCCGCGTTCGCCGCCCGGCTCGTCCAGGCCCAGCAGCGCACCGGCCCGTACGTGGCACCGATCGGCGGCAACGCGTCCTTCTTCGCGCCGAACACCGCGGTGGAATGCGCCGACCGGGTCTACCCGCAGGACATGAACGGGCTGCGCAACCAGCTGGCGAAGGAGGTGCACCGCGCGCCGATCCTGGGGGCGCCCGCCGCTTACGGTTCGCCCGGTTACGACCACTCGCACGCGACCGCGTGCACCCTGTGGAAGGCCGAGCGCAAGAGCCGGTACGCGGGGCCGTGGGATGCCAAGGGCTCGGCGCCGATCCTAGTCGTGGGCACCACCGGTGACCCGGACACCCCGTACCAGGACGCGGTCGCGTTGCGCCGGACCCTGGCGAACTCCCGGCTGCTGACCTTCGTCGGCGAGGGGCACACCGGGTACAGCGCCAGCCCGTGCACCAAGGCCGCGGCCAGCGAGTATCTGCTGAACCTGACGCTGCCCGCCGACGGCACCCGGTGCAACGACGACCCCGGCCCGGCGAGCTGAAAATCGGTGGGGATCCCCGGTGATCTACGGTACGAATGCCGTATGAGCACCGGGGATCTGCACGTCCGAGCCATGACACCCGCCGACGACGCCGAGGCGTACGCGCGGGTGGCGACCGAGGCCTTCTACCTGGAGGGCTCCGAACACGACGAACTACGCAAGGCCGAGATCGCGCTGCTCCAGGCCCATCCCGGCGACTACCAGGGTGCCTTCGACGGCGACGAGCTGGTCGCGGTGGCCGGCTGCCCGATCCGGCTGATGACGCTGCCCGGGAACGGGCAGCAGCCGGTGGCCTGTGTGACCGCGGTGGGCACCGCGACCAGCCACCGTCGGCGCGGTGCGCTGCGCGCGATGATGCGGTTCCAAGTGGAGCACATCCGAAAGGAGGGGCGTACCGGCATCGCCCTGTTGTCCGCCTCTGAGGGCAGCATCTACGGCCGCTTCGGCTACGGCATCGCCTCCGAGCGGGCCAACTTCGAGGTACCCCGGGGCACCGAGTTCGCGGCCGGGGTGGATTTCGGATCCGAGCGGGTACGGCACCTGACCCAGGAACAGGCCAGAGATCATGTCCGCGCCGTGTACGAGCAGGTCGCGCCTGCCCGGGTCGGCTGGCTGACCCGGGACGAACACAACTGGATCTTCGCGCACTTCCCGGCCACCGGTGGGGCCACGCCGATGCGTTTCGCGGTGGTGTCCGGCGGTTATGCGGCCTATCAGATCAAGGCGAACTGGCAGCGGCGCGGCCCGGCGAGCGAGTTGATGATCAAGGAACTGGTCGCCGCGACCCCGGCGGCCCACGCCGCGCTATGGCGTGAGCTGATCAACCTGGATCAGATCGGCGAGATCACCTGGGACCGCACCGGGGTCGAGGACCCGCTGCCCCGGATGCTGCGCGACCCCCGGCAGGTGACCGTGGACGTCGTGGACGACCTCTGGGTGCGGCTCGTCGACCTGAGCACCGCGCTGCCGGCGCGGACCTACTCCGCTCCGGTGGACGCCGTGCTGGAGGTGACCGACGAGTTCTGCCCGTGGAACGCCGGGCGCTGGCGCCTGGTGGTCGACGACAAGGGGCAGGCGACCGTCGAACGGTCCACCGCCGATCCGGATGTGCGGCTGGACATCGCCGACCTGGGCGCGATCTTCCTGGGCGGCGTCCGGCTCACCCGGCTGGCCGCCGCTGGGCGGGTGGTCGAGCACCGCGCGGGCACCGTCAGCGCGCTGACTCGCACGTTCCTCGGCGACACCGCGCCCCACATCCCCGAGGTCTTCTGATCTGCTCCATCCGGGTGCCCGGCAAGGGAACGTCTCCCCCTGCCGGGCATTTGGCGGTTACCCAGCGTCGCTCTTGAGAAGAAGATTCACTAACGGGCTAACGTCGACGCCTCGTGCCACGATGTGGATCTTGACACCTGAGGTGTCTGGCACACGGTGGACACCCCTGGTCTCCGCACAGCGGATCGGGGAGCATCGATCGACGTGTGCGCTACGGGACTTCTAGCGACAGGGGACGGCATGGAGGTCAGACCGCTCGGCGCGGCGGAGGCGGACCGGTTCACCCGGGTACTGGTGCGCTCCTACTACGGCCATGGCGCGGCGACCTACCGGCGGGAGACCGCCAACTTCCTGTCCGGTCCCGAGAACTACCAGGGGATCTTCGACGCGGGCCGGCTGATCGGCGTCGGCGGCTGTCCGACCAGGACGATCACCCTGCCGGGCAGTGGACCGCAGCCGGTCACCTGGGTGACCTCGGTGGGTGTGGTGCCCGGCGAGCGGCGCCGCGGCGCACTGACCGCGTTGATGCGGCACCAGCTGGAGCTGGCCAGGACCCAGTCCGGCCTGGCCCTGCTGTGGTCCTCCGAGGGCGGCATCTACGAGCGCTTCGGCTTCGGCATGGCCGCGCTGCGCAATTCGATGGATGTGCCGCACGGTGCGGAGTTCCGGCCCGGCATCACCCTGGGTTCCGAGCGCGTCCGACATCTGGAGGCCGACGAGGCGCTCCCGTTGATCAGGCCGATCTTCGACCGGGTCGCCCCCACCAGGGTCGGCTGGGCACTGCGCGCGGACAGCCACTGGAACAACTGGCTGGACGACCCGGCCGAGTACCGCGAGGGCTTCACGCCGTACCAGTTCGCGGTGCTGCCCAATGGCTACGCGGTCTACAAGGTCAAACACTCCTGGACGGAGAACGGTCCGGAGCACGATCTGGACGTCAAGGAACTCGTCGCCGCCGACCCGGTCAGCTACGCCCGGTTGTGGCGGGAGCTGATCGACCTGGATCAGGCGGGCGATGTGGAGTACTGGATGGCGGCCAGCGACGAGCCGGTCCGGTTACTGCTGGCCGATCCCCGTGCGGCGACGGTGCGGCTGCTCGACTCGCTGTGGGTGCGGCTCGCCGACCTGCCCAAGGCGTTGAGCCTGCGGCACTACAGCGCTCCGGTCGAGTCGGTGCTGGAGGTGACCGACCGGTTCTGCCCGTGGAACACCGGGCGCTGGCGGCTGTGCGTGGACGAGAAGGGGCATGCGACGGTCGAGCGCACTAGGGCCGAGCCGGAGGTGAGCCTCGGCGCGGCCGAACTGGGTGCCGCGTTCCTCGGCGGCACCCGGCTGGCCGGACTGGCCGCCGCGCAGCGTGTGCTGGAACACCGTCCCGGCACGGTCGCGCAGCTGAGCAGGGCTTTCGCCGGGGATCGGGACCCGCACGGGGCGGAGATCTTCTGACCCGACGGAACTTTCGGCACTGATCATTCGTCGTTCGGGCATGGTCTTGCTTCTGATTGTCGTGGTGGTGATCGGCATCATCGTGCTGATCAGTAAGAACAAGGGTGCGTCGAAGGCCAGTGAGCAGCAGCTGGCCGACGCGCAGAGCGAGGCACGGCGCTGGGTGGAGCGGCTGGGCGGCCAGGTGCTGAACCTGGTCGGCAGCAACGACGCGGCCAAGCAGGCCCTGGCGGACGCCTCCGAGCGGTACACCGCCGCGGGCTCGCAGCTGGACCAGGCCCGGAGCGCGGTGCAGTGCCAGCAGGCGACGCAGACCGCGATGGAGGGCCTCTACTACGTGCGGGCGGCACGCACCGCGATGGACCTGGACCCCGGTCCGGAGCTGCCGGACATGAACGGGCAGAAGAGCGCCGGTTCGGTCACCGAGGACCGGCAGGTCAGCGTGGAGGGCCACAACTACGCCGCTTCGCCGAACCCCGGTGCCGGAACCCGGCACTACTACCCCGGCGGCATGGTGGCCGGACGGCCGGTGCCGCAGGGCTGGTACTCCGAGCCCTGGTGGAAGCCCGCCCTGGTGGCAGGCGCCTGGGGTGTCGGTTCCTACCTGCTGATGGACGCGATGTTCTCCGGGATGCACGGCGTCGGCGGCGGTTTCGGTGACGGCTACGCGGCAGGCATGCACGACCAGGCCCTGGCCGACTCGGGCGGCGGCGACAGCTGGGACGGTGGATCCGGTGACGGCGGCGGCTGGGACATGGGCGACATGGACTTCGGCAGCAGCGACTGGTGACTTTCCATGGAATCTGCGACGTAGGAGCAGATTCCATGGAAAGTGCTCCACTCACCAGATGTAGGTCTTGCGGACGAGCTTGTCCATGGTGCTCAGCGGTACCCAGTAGGACGCGTCCTTGTTGAATCCGCGTCCGGTGGACGCCGGGTCGGTGACCAGCACACTGCGCGCACCCGGGTCGAAGCCGTTGATCACGACCCAGTGATCGATGATCTGGCCCGGGTTCGACCAGCCCGGCGGCCGGGCACCGCCGGGGTGCACGACGATGTTGATCGCCAACGGGTGGTTCGCCTTGATGTCGTTCTCGATGTTGTGGTGGAAGATGTCCGCTTCCCTGGCGGTGAGGTAACCGCCCTGGTTCGCGTTGCTGACCACCCGCCACTGCGCCTTCGGCGCGTAGTGCGCCAGCCCCTTCTGCACGTGCCAACGATCGGTGCCGGTACTGGACGAGGTGCCCTCGTACTTACCGATCGCCTCCTGCGCGGGCAGTGACGAGGTGTACGCGGAGATCGCGATCCGGGTGGCGGCCGGCCCGCAGTTGTAGCCGTGGGTCTGGTGCTGCCAGGCCACCTTGATCGTCTTGCCCGCCGCCTGGGCGGGCGCCCCGAGAACCGTGATGGCCGTCAGTACCGCGGCCAGCATGATGAGTTTCTTCATGGCGACCAGGGAACCGAGCGACGGGCGATCCCGGGGCGGATCCGGTGTCGTGGGATGTCACGGCATGACGTGTCAGGCCTGGCAGGACGGGCACCAGTAGAGGTTGCGCGCCTGGTACTCGCACATCGACACGGGGGTGCCGCACACCAGGCACGGCATGCCCGCGCGGCGGTACACGTAGACCTCGCCGCCGTGCCGGTCCTGCCGGGGCGCCCGGCCGGTGATCGCGGGGTCGTGCTCCGGCCGCACCGTGTCGATCCGGCCGACCCGCACGCCGTCGTGCATCAGCTCGACCAGGTCGGCCCAGATGACGTCCCAGGTCTGCCGGTCGAGGGCGTTGCCCGGGGTCAGCGGCGGGATTCCATGCCGGAACAACACCTCGGCCCGGTACACGTTGCCGACCCCGGCGATGACCTTCTGGTCCATCAGCTGCGCGGCGATGGTCTTCCGGGATCCGGAGATCACCGCCCAGGCCCGCTCGGCATCGGCGTCGTCCCGCAGTGGATCGGGGCCGAGGCGGGCGTGCAACGCGGTCACCTGCTCGTCGGTCAGTAACTCGCAGGCGGTCGGGCCACGCAGGTCGGCGACATGGGTGCGGCCCACCAGCCGCATCCGCACCTGGCCGACCGGCGGTGGCTCCGGTACGGGCTGCTCGGTGAAGGTGCCGTAGAGCCCCAGGTGCACATGCACGGTCCGGTCGGGACCGTAGTGGTGCAGCAGGTGTTTCCCGTGCGCCTCGGCGGATTCCAGCCGCATCCCGTCCACCAGGGCGGACTCGGCGGCGAACCGGCCCTGTGGGCTGCTCACCGCCAACTCCTGGCCACCGAACAGGTCCTGGTGCACCAGGGCCAGCCGGTGCAGCGTATGTCCTTCGGGCACAGTTGATCAGCCTACTGTGGGAGGGCGGGCGGCTCTCCGGTGCGCTCGTAGTCGCTGAGCAGGTCGATCCGCCGCTGGTGCCGGGGCTCGCCGGAGAACGGGGTGGTCACGAACGCCAGCGCGATGGCGCGGGCCTCGTCGGCGGAGTGCATCCGCGCGCCGAGACCGATCACCTGCGCGTCGTTGTGTTCCCGCGCCAGCTGGGCGGTCTGCGTGCTCCAGGCGAGCGCGGCACGGCAGCCGGGCACCTTGTTGGCGGCGATCTGCTCGCCGTTGCCGGAGCCACCCATGACGATGCCGAGGCTGCCCGCGTCGGCGACCACCTTGAGCGCGGTGTCGACGCAGAACGGCGGGTAGTCATCGAGGGCGTCGTAGGCGTGCGGGCCCACGTCGATCACCTCGTGACCCTGCTCGGTCAGATACTGCACGAGATCGGCCTTGAGCTCGAATCCCGCATGGTCGGATCCCAGGTAAACGCGCACGGCGGCAGTCTGCAAGGCGGATGCATCGGAACACAAATTACGAGCGCTAGGACACACTGGTCGCATGATCGCCGACTGTTTCCGTCAACAGGGGTCCGCCGTCCGGTTCGAGTGGGGGCCGGAGGGCCTGCGCGCGTTGCTGGAGGACTGCGCCGTGGTGATCGTGGTGGACGTGTTGTCCTTCACCACCTCGATCGACATCGCGGTGAGCCGCGGCGCGGTGATCCGGCCACTGCCCTGGGGCGCGGAGGCGCCCGACGGTTACCTGCTGTCCGAGGCCAATGAGCAGGGGTGGACGCTGCGGCCGTCCTCGCTGGTCGGCATCCCGGCCGGGACGAAGCTGGCGGTGGGCAGCCCGAACGGCGGCAGGCTGACCAGCAGCGCGGCCGGTAAGGCGATCACCCTGTGCGGCAGCCTGCGCAACGCCACCGCGGTCGGCCGCAAGGCGACCGAGCTGGCCGGCGGCGCCCCGATCGGCGTGGTGGCCGGCGGCGAGCGCTGGGGCATCAACTTCCACGACAAGAGCGGCGAGGGTGGCCTGCGGCCCTGTGTGGAAGACCACCTCGGCGCGGGCGCGATCATCTCCGCCCTGCCCGCCGAGGGCCGGTCTCCGGAGGCCGAGCTGGCCGCCGCCTACTGGCAGGCGGCCCGGCCGGATCTGCCCCGCCTGCTGACCGGGTGCGCCTCGGGCCGCGAACTCATCGGCAACGGCCATGCCGGCGACGTGGAACTGGCCGCCCAGGTGGACGGCAGCAGCACGGTGCCCATGGTCATCGGCGGCGACCTGCGGCCCGCCCCATGAACGGTCACTGGCTCACCCTCGCCCCCGGCGTCCACGTCCGCCGCCACGAGGAGCTCGACCTCAACCTGGGAGCCGTCCAGGTCGCCGACCGGCTCATCCTGATCGACACCGGCCTGTCCACCGCCCACGGCCACGCCTTCCGCCAGTCCCTTTCCGAGGTTCTACCGTCTTCAAGACGTATGAACTCCGGGTTCATACGTCTTGAAGACGGATATACCCAGGTGGTGCTCACCCATGGGCACTTTGATCATGTGTTCGGGACGGGCGCGTTTCCGGAGGCCTCCGTGTGGGCTCAGGAGGGATGCGCGCGGGCCGTCGCGGATACCGGGGAGGCGCAGCGGGACGAGTGGGTCGAGTACTACCGGCGCGAGGGGAAGCCGGAGATCGCGGCTGAACTGCGGGAATCCGAGTTGGTGCCGCCGACCGAGCTGGTTCGGGACTTCGCGGAGTTGATCCCCGGGCGAGTGGAGCTGCACTACCTGGGGCGTGGGCACACCGATCACGACCTCGTCGTGTGGCTGCCCCGGCACCGGGTGTTGTTCGCCGGGGATCTGGTGGAGGTGGGTGCTCCCCCGGCCTTCGAGGACGCCTATCCGCAGGAGTGGGTCACCGCGTTGGATCGGTTGCTGGCCTTCGCACCGGACTGGGTGGTTCCGGGTCACGGCGAGCCGGTTCGGGCCGACTACGTGCGCGCGCAACGAGATGGGCTGAAAACTATCGTCGATCTTGGGATTGAAATCCACAGCGGGAGAATTACCCCCGAAGAAGCAATCCGGCGGGCTCCATACCCGGCCGCAGCGGCGCAAACAGCCTATCGACGGTTGTCGATGCAATAGGTCCTGTCCGAAAGACGGGCGTCATAGCGCAGGATCAGCCGGAGATCTGCTTCACAACACACCGTCCAAGGTCCTAACGTGGACCCTGGGAAAGCCAGATGTGCTGGGCTAGTTTTTTGGGGGAGCTCGTGCGTACGCAGCAAACACGCGCGCCGGGGAGGCCATCGCCACCCGCGCCGCATTTACTGACCGACGAGCTGACGACTGCCCTGGCGACCGGACCTTTCAGTACCGCCCTGTCCGTGGCCATCGAGGCCTCCGGGCTCAGCCTGGACCGGCTCCAGGCCAGGGTGCACCGGCATGGCGTGCGGATCAGCATCACCACCCTGAGCTACTGGCGCAGTGGGCGCAGCCAGCCGGAACGCGCCGAATCGCTGCGTGCCCTGCGCATCCTGGAGGCGACCCTCGGGGTGCCGCCGGACTCGCTGCGCTCGTTGCTCGGCCCGCCCCGGGTGCGGGGCAGGCGCAAGGCGGTCTGCCCGAACTTCACCGAGCTGTACACGATCACGCCGTACGTGGAGCAGATGCTGACCAAGGTCGGCTGGGAGCCGGGCAGCAACCGGATGCGGCACCTGTCCGTGCACGAGTTCTGCACCATCGACGCCAACCGCACGATGAGCTCGATCGAGGTGCGTGAGGTGCTCGCCGCCGGTGCGGACGGGCTGAACAGCACGTTCCTGCTCTACGCCACGGATGTGCCGGGGGCGATCCCCGAGGTGACCAGGTCGATCAACTGCCGGCCGCGGCGGATGGAGACGGACGCGGAGACCGGCACGATGGTGGCGGAGATGGTGTTCGACCGGGAGCTGAGCCCCGGCGAGTCGACCATGCTGGAGTACGAGGTCCGGATGCCGGACGGCCAGCAGATCCCCTACCACCAGCGGGTCTTCAAACGCGCGCCGATGGAGTACGTGCTCGGCGTGCGCTACACCGAGCCCGCGGTGCCCAAGGCCTGCCATTCCTACTTCAAGCCGAACAGCGCGGCGCCGGAGATGGAGACCAACAAGCTGTGGGTGTCCGGCTCGCACAACACGCACATGGTGGCGGCCAGTCCGGCCGTCGGCATCCACGGCGTGCGCTGGGACTGGTAGCAGTTTCCATGGAAAGTGCGTTCTGTGCACTTTCCATGGAAACTGCTCATCTCTAGCTGAAGTCGGGGTCCTCGGTGCGGGTCCGCTTCAGTTCGAAGAAGTGCGGGTAGCTCGCCAGCACGTTGGTGGCGTCGAAGAGCCGGCCGGCGTCCTCACCACGCGGGATCTTGGAGATGACCGGGCCGAAGTAGGCGACACCGTCCACGTGGATGACCGGGGTGCCGACCTCGAAGCCGACCGGGTCCATGCCCTTGTGGTGGCTGACCTTCAGTTCCTCGTCGTACTCGGTGCTGTCCGCCGCCTTCGCCAGCTCGGCGGGCAGGCCCGCCTCCTTCAGCGCCAGCTCGATGGCCGAGGAGTACTCACGGTTGCCCTTGTCGTGCAGCTGGGTGCCCAGGGCCGTGTACAGCGGCCGCAGGACCTCCTGGCCGTGCTCCCGGGCGGCGGCGATCGCCACCCGCACCGGGCCCCAGGCCTTGTTGATGAGTTCGCGGTAGTTGTCCGGCAGGTCGTCCTTGGACGAGTTCAGCACCGACAGACTCATCACGTGGAAGTGCAGGTCGATGTCCCTGACCTTCTCCACCTCGAGAATCCACCGGGACGTGATCCAGGCCCAAGGGCATACCGGGTCGAACCAGAAATCCACCCGTGTGGCACTGGCCGTGCCATGCTCGGTTGAGGTCATATCCCAGACAACGCGCAGGACACCGGGAAAACTCCCCACATCGGATCATTCGATGGGGGCCGAGTCGACCGGGCCGTACCGACCGGCCGTCCACGTGATTTGATCTGGCATACCCAACACGACGAAGAGGTGATCTGTGGCGGCCCCCAACCTCACTCAACAGCAGGCCGAGCAGCGGCGCGACCTGCTTGAGGTGACGTCCTACGCAATCGAGCTGGATCTGACCGACGGGATCGGCGGACCTGGGGTCAGCACGTTCTCCTCCACCACGACGGTGCGGTTCAGTTGCACTCAGCCCGGGGCTGCCAGCTGGATCGACCTGATCGCCGCGCGCGTGCACTCCGCCGTGCTGAACGGCACCAAGCTGGACGTGTCCGGCTACCGCGAGGACGACGGCATCGCCCTGCCGGAGCTGGCCGCGGACAACGAGCTGGTGATCAGCGCCGACTGCCGCTACATGAACTCCGGCGAGGGCCTGCACCGCTTCGTCGACCCGGTCGACCAGGGCGTTTACCTGTACTCCCAGTTCGAGACCGCGGACGCCAAGCGGATGTTCGCCTGTTTCGACCAGCCCGACCTCAAGGCCACCTACGACCTGACCACCATCGCCCCGGCGTCGTGGAAGGTCATCTCCAACGGGGCCATCACCGAGTCCGACGCAGCCGAGAACGGCGCGACCCGGCACGTGTTCGCCACCACCAAGCCGATGTCCACCTATCTGGTGGCCCTGATCGCCGGCCCCTACGCCGAGTGGCGCGACACCTACCGCGAGGACGACTTCGAGATCCCGCTGGGCATCTACTGCCGCACCTCGCTGGCCGAGTTCATGGACCACGAGCGGCTGTTCACCGAGACCAAGCAGGGCTTCGCGTACTTCCACCAGGCCTTCGGCGTGAAGTACCCGTTCGGCAAGTACGACCAGCTGTTCGTCCCGGAGTTCAACGCGGGCGCCATGGAGAACGCGGGCGCGGTGACCTTCCTGGAGGACTACGTCTTCCGGTCCCGGGTGACCCGGTTCCTGTACGAGCGCCGCTGCGAGACGCTGCTGCACGAGATGGCGCACATGTGGTTCGGCGACCTGGTCACCATGAGCTGGTGGGACGACCTGTGGCTCAACGAGTCCTTCGCCACCTGGGCCTCCGTCCTGGCGCAGGCCGAGGCCACCGAGTACGAGCACGCCTGGACCACCTTCGCCAACGCGGAGAAGTCCTGGGCCTACCGCCAGGACCAGCTGCCCTCCACCCACCCGGTGGCCTGCGACATCCCGGACCTGGAAGCGGTCGAGGTCAACTTCGACGGCATCACCTACGCCAAGGGCGCCTCGGTGCTCAAGCAGCTGGTGGCCTACGTCGGCCTGGACAACTTCCTGGCCGGCCTGCGGGTCTACTTCCAGCGGCACGCCTACCAGAACGCCCGCCTCGCCGACCTGCTGGCGGCCTTGGAAGAGGCCTCCGGCCGCGACCTGTCCGGCTGGGGTTCGCAGTGGCTGCAGACCACCGGCCTGAACACCCTGCAGCCGCGGTTCGCCGTGGACGCCGAGGGCAGGTTCACCGAGTTCGCCGTGAAGCAGGGCGGCGCCCGCCCCGGTGCCGGTGAGCTGCGCACCCACCGCATCGCGATCGGCGTCTACGACGAGGTCGACGGCAAACTGGTGCGGGTGCACCGCGTCGAGGTCGACGTCGAGGGTGAACTGACCGCGGTGCCGGAGCTGACCGGCGTTTCGCGCGGCAAGCTGGTCCTTGTCAACGATGACGACCTGACCTACTGCACCATGCGCCTGGACCAGGACTCCCTGGTCACCCTGATCGACCGGATCGCCGACATCTCCGAGCCGCTGCCCCGCACGCTGTGCTGGTCGGCAGCCTGGGAGATGACCCGCGAGGCCGAGCTCAAGGCGCGGGACTTCGTCGCGCTGGTGCTGGGCGGTATGCACGCGGAGACCGAGATCGGCGTGCTGCAGCGGCTGCTGCTGCAGGCCCAGACCGCGATCGCGTCGTACGCCGACCCGGCCTGGCAGCCGGTGGGCTGGCAGCTGTTCACCCAGCGGGTGCTGGAACTGGCCCTGGCGGCGGAGCCGGGCTCCGACCACCAGCTGGCCTACGTGAACTCGCTGGCCGGATCGGTCCTGGAGCCCAAGATCCTGGCCGTGCTGCGGGGCTGGCTGGACGGCTCGGTCCCGCTGCCCGGCCTGACGGTGGACACCGACCAGCGCTGGCGGCTGTTGCAGGCCCTGGTCGCGCACGGTCTGTCGACCCCGGAAGAGATCGATGCCGAACTGGACCGCGACCAGACCGCGGCCGGCGAGCGGCAGGCGGCGCGGGCGACCGCGCTGATCCCGGACGCCGAAGGCAAGGCGGACTCCTGGCGGCGCGCGCTGGAGGACGACGAGCTGGCCAAGGCGGTCGGCGACTCGATCATCTCCGGCTTCTCCCACCCGGCGCAGCGCGAACTGCTGCAGTCCTACACCGCCCGGTACTTCGCCGAGATCGACCAGGTGTGGGAACGGCGGTCCAGTGAGGTGGCCCAGTCGGTGGTCGTCGGCCTGTACCCGTCCTGGTCCATCACCGCGGACAGCGTGAAGGTGGCCGACACCTGGCTGGCCGGGGAGCACTCCCCCGGCCTGCGTCGCCTGGTCTCCGAGGGCCGCGCCGGCATTCTCCGCGCGCTGGCCGCCCGCGAGTTCGACCAGAGCTAGCCGTTATCACCGGAAAGGCCCCGGTCAGCCGTCTGGACGGCTGACCGGGGCTTTTTCGGTGCTGGGGGTGCGTCTGGTGGTTGTCGAAAGCGGCTTTGGAGGAGGAGACGGGCGGGTGGGCCTGTCTTTCCTGCCTGGCTGCCGGGTGGGGGCACGCCGGACTCTGCGTTCGGCCGGTAGGTCACCAGACATGATCGGAGTGCCCGTCCGGTAGTGGACTCCGAGGCCCGATGGCGGCTCAGATCACGGGCTGTCGCGATCATGCTCCTGTCGCCCGACCGACACCGGCAAACCAGCGTTGAGTCCATTGTGGACCCAGTGGTTTTTCCTGGTTAAAGACGATTTCGAGCCCCAAAAACGTCTTTAACCAGGAACAACCCCACCCCATTCACCCACAAGAACACCACCGGCCACAGCAACCCCACCAACCCCGGACAAGTCCACGCCACAGGTGATCAAGCCCCGAACCCCCGAAAACCCAGACAGGCGTGCCCCCACCCAACACGCCGGCCGGAAAGACGGCCCCCACCACCCATCTCCCCCTCCAAAGCCGCTTTCGACAACAGCCAGAAGTCCCAACACCCCAAAAGAAAAAGGACCCCGACGCTGCGGGGTCCTTCGTGGTGGGTCGTCGGGTCCTAGTGGTGGGCGCCCGCCTGATCGGCGAGCATGCGCAGGCCGGACAGCAGTCCGCCCGCCAGGTCACCCTCCTTGAAGGAGGCGACCATGCTCATCACCGCGAGCTTGCAGCCGCGGTCGGCGATGCGGCGGCCGGACTCCTCGCCGGTCACCACCTCGACCACCCGCTGACCGGGCGACACGGCGATGATCACCGTGTCGGACGCGCGGTGGCCGACGCCCGCATGCAGTTGCTCGGCCTTGGTCCGGGTGTTCTCGCCCAGCTCACCCAGGTAGATGCTGAAGTCGATGCCCGTGCTGCGGGACGCGATGGTCAGTGCCTCATCCAGGCTCGCCAACTGGGACGAGCTGAACGGCAGGACCGGCTTGTGGGGCTTCACAGAGCGGGCGATGGACACCCGGCCGGTGGGCAGCACGGCAACGCCGTCGCCCTCCTCCAGGTGTGTCCCGTTCTGCTTCGCCACATCACCAGTTGCCACGGGCACCTCCGCGCGCGGTCGAAGTAGCGACGTCGGCCTTGTCGGCCACATGGTTGTCACTGTGGTCGGCGGCGTGCGCGCCATGCTGATCCGCGGAACTTGCGCTCCACCAGACCGGCGCGTACTCCCACTCTTGGCCGACCCGGTAACGCGGGGCCCTGGCCAATCGCGGCCACAGCGTCAGTAGTGCGATCAGGCCGTAGATACCGGCCGGGATCAGCACATAGACGAGGATGGTGTCCACGATGCTCACCGGGCAAGGGTAACCGTCGATCAGGCGCGGCACCCGGCCGGGACCGGCTTTGTCAAACGACCCGGTGTCACTCCATTGCCTCCGGCCCGCCCGCGCGCGTGCGCGAGAGCGGAAGCGGACCTTCCGTAGACCGGTGACAACTCCCCGAAAAGCCCAGTGTTAATTGTTGTCCCGTCACCTAAACGGCCGTCACATCTTTACCGGGACAGACGGATAACACTTCTGGAGCATGCCGGACGTCACGGTACGTAATCCCTCCGTCGCCCACATCGCACAAAGTTGGGCCGTCCGGGCCTCCACCAGACGGGCGGTCCTGGGTACCACATTGGCGGCTTGTCGAAAATTGTCCATGACGTTACGTTTCACCTGTCCGGGTCTTGCAAACAGAAATTGTCGCTCTGACAGACCTAGTTTCCTGGAGGTTTGATCCATGTTCGCCACCAGCATGGTCCTTGACGTCACCCTTAAGAATGACGATCAGTCCTGTGGACGACAGCGGAACGTAGCCACCAAGAGTGGTGTTCGGATCGAATCTCGGGACTTCGGACATAAGCGCGGAGTGCGCATCGAGTCGCAGACGGGTGTACGCATCGAAGCCGGCGTACGCATCGAGCGGGGGGTCCGAATCGAGGCCGCGCGGCGGGGTGTGCGTATCGAATCCGAGCAGGACCGGGGCGTCCGGATCGAGTCCCGCAGCGGCGTGCGCATCGAGTCCGCCGCCGGAGTCCGGATCGAGGCAGGCGTCCGGATCGAACGCGGCGTGCGGATCGAGTCCCGCAGCGGCGTGCGTATCGAATCTCAGCAGGGCGTGCGCATCGAGGCGCAGCGGCAGGGCGTCCGGATCGAGTCCCAGCAGGGCGTGCGGATCGAATCGCAGCGGCAGGGCGTACGGATCGAGTCGCGGAAGAGTGGCGTGCGGATCGAGTCCCAGGCCGGCGTCCGCATCGAGAACGGTGTGCGCATCGAACGCCGCACGCGCTCGATCGCCGAGGGTCTCGACGTCATCTAAGAGGTCGAGTCCCGCGGCGAACAGCGCATGGAGTCAGGCGACCGACTCGCCCAGATACGGCAACCAGAGCGGGTCGGCATCGGCGGCACCGGCCAGAAGCCGCCAGTGACTTCCCTTGGGCGCCTCAGGCGAGGCCTTGAGCCGCCACCCCAGATCCACCAGTAGCTTGTCGGCCTTCCGGTGATTGCACTTGGCGCAGGAGGCCACGACGTTCTCCCACGTGTGCGGACCGCCCTTGCTGCGGGGCACCACGTGATCGATCGTGTCCGCCCGGCCACCGCAGTACGCACAGCGGTACCGGTCCCGATGCATGAGTCCCGCCCTGGTGAGCGGCACCCTGCCCCGGTAGGGAACGCGGACGAACCTGCGAAGCTTGATCACCGATGGCACCGACACACTGGTGTCCGCGGAGTGCAGCACGAGACCCGCCGGGTCTCCGTGCACCACCTCTGCCTTGCCACAGACCACCAGGACGATGGCCCGGCGCAGCGGTAGCGCGGTGAGCGGTTCGAAAGTGGCGTTGAGCAACAGCACCCTGCGACGTCCCCAGATCGGGACTGCCGGCGCTGTGGCCTTCTCAGGTAGGGCCTTGTCGAAGGGGGCCTTGTCCGGCAGCACCTCGTGCTGACTGGATGCCAGGCTGAGTGAGTGCAGACCTGGATGCGCACGCGCATCAGTCCGCGGCCGCTCAGCGGCTACGCCGGACAAGCTGGGTTGTCGGTTGGGCACGCGACCACCTCCACCGAGTCCTGGTGAACCCGGTGAAACAACCCTCGCCATCTTGCGGCGGAGTCTTCCACCGAACGCACCGACTGGCCTCACCCGGAGGGCACGTCCACCCGGGTATGCGCATAGTCGACCACACATTGCACCTCCAGTGCACCTGTGATCTCCAAAGTGTCGGGAACTCTCCGCCAAACCGAGTTGAACGAATCGTGTCCGACTCGCGTCGCGAAGGCGTAGTGATATTGGTTATCGTCTGCACTATGACCGATTTCGCCTTGTCAGGCATCGTCGAATATCCCCTGGCAGATCGATCCGACGTGGTCAGCGTGCTGCACGGGCACGCCATCGCCGATCCGTATCGCTGGCTGGAAGACGGCTCCGACCCGCGGACCGCCGCCTGGTCCGGCGAGCAGGACTCCCTGGCCCGTCAGGTGCTGGATGAGCTGCCCGGACGCGAGGCGTTCGGAAATCGGTTGCATACCCTCATGCAGGCCGGCTCCCAGGGCGCGCCGACCTGGCGCAGCGGCCGCGCCTTCTTCACCCGCAGGCTGCCCGGGCAGGACTTCCCGGTGCTGTGGCTGCGGGATCGCGACGGCAGCGAGCGGGTGCTGCTGGACGTGATGGCCCTGGATCCCAGCGGGCTGACCACCCTCGACCGCTGGGCGGCCAGCAGGGACGGCGAGCTGCTCGCCTACCAGATCTCCACCGGCGGCACCGAGAGCTCGGTGCTGTACGTGATCCGGGTGGCCGACGGCGCCCTCGTGGACGGCCCGATCGACCGCTGCCGGTACTCCTCCGTGGCCTTCACCGGGGACGGCACCCAGCTGTACTACGTGCGTGAACCCGACCCGGCCACCGTCCCCGAGGGCGAGCACCGGTTCCACCGCCGCGTCTGGCTGCACGCCCTGGGCGCGTCCACCGACACCGACGTCCTGGTGCACGGCGAGGGCCTGGACAAGACCAACTACTACGGCGTGCAGGTCAGCCCGGACGACCGCTGGCTGGTGATCACCGCGCGCCCGGGCACCGCACCGCGGGACTCGGTGTGGATCGCGGACCGGCACGGCGACGGCGTCCCGGTGCGGATTCAGTCCGAGCAGGACGACGCGGTCACCGAACCGTGGGTGGATCAGGACGGCCGGCTGTACCTGCTGACCTCCCTCGACGCGCCCCGCAAACGGCTCTGCGTCGCCGATCCGGTAAGCCCGCAGCGGAACCAGTGGCGGGAGCTGATCGCCGAGGAACCGGACTCGGTACTCCAGACTGTCCGGCTGCGGGCGGGTTCGCAGCCGCGGCTGGTGGCGCTGCGCACCCGGCATGCCATCTCCGAACTGCACCTGCACGACACCGAGGGCGCCCGGCTGTCGGCCGTCCCGCTGCCCGGCCTCGGCAAGGTGCTCGGCCTGTCCACGGCGGACCCCGGGACTCCGGACGCGGACGGCACGGTGTGGTTCGGCTGGGTCAACTTCGTCACCCCACCCTGCGTCTACCGGTACACCGAGACCACAGGCAGCCCGGAGCTGGTGGCCACCGCACCCGGCGCGGTGAACCTGCCCGAGGTGCACTGCAAGCAGGTCGCGTACCGGTCCAAGGACGGCACCGAGATCCGGATGTTTCTGATCTCGGGGAAGCAGGACCCCGACCAGCCACGACCCGCGCTGCTGACCGGCTACGGCGGCTTCTCGGTCAGCCGCGAACCCGGGTACCTGGCGGCCGCGCTGGCCTGGGTGGAGGCCGGCGGCGTCTACGCGCTGCCCAGCCTGCGGGGCGGCGGCGAGGAGGGCGAGGCCTGGCACCGGGCGGGCATGCGGGAGAACAAGCAGAACGTGTTCGACGACTTCCACGCGGCGGCCGACTGGCTGATCAACTGGGGCTGGACCACCCCGGAGCAGCTGAGCATCATGGGCGGCTCCAACGGCGGCCTGCTCGTCGGCGCGGCGCTCACCCAGCGACCGGAGCTGTACCGGGCCGTCGTGTGCTCGGCGCCGCTGCTGGACATGGTCCGCTACGAGCAGTTCCTCATCGGCCGGACCTGGAACGACGAGTACGGCAGCGCCGACGATGCACAGGAGCTCGAATGGTTGCTGTCGTATTCCCCATACCACCGCGTACGAGCCGGGGAGCCCTATCCGTCGGTACTGTTCACGGTGTTCGACTCTGACTCCCGGGTCGACCCGAACCACGCGAGGAAGATGTGCGCGGCCCTGCAACACGCGAGCGGTAACGATCCGGTGAAGTACCCGATCCTGCTCCGCCGTGAGGTCGAAGTGGGCCACTCGGCGCGGTCCATCACTCGTAGTATCGGGTTGCTTGTGGATCAACTCGGATTCCTGGCCCACGCAACCGGATTGAACCTGGAGACCGTTCCCCGTGCTTCATCTGCAGAAGCCGCTCGATGACAGCGATGTGAAAGAAGCCCAGGACAAGCTGAACTTCTGGTCTGAGGAGTTCCAGAAGCACTGGCCGAAGCTGCTCATCGGTGCGGGTCAGATCGTGCTCATCCTGGTCGTCGCCCTGGTGGTCAGGTATCTCGTGCACCGGGCGATCGACCGGGTGACGAGGGGTGACGGCACCTCGCTGCCCACGATCCTGAAGCCACTGCGCGAGCGGGCACCGGAGTCGCTCGGTGGCCTGATCTCCGAGCGCCGGATGCAGCGGTCCCGCACCATCGGCTCGGTGCTCAAGTCGGTGACCAGCATGTTCACCTATGGCCTGGCATTCGTGCTGATCCTCAGTGTCCTGGGATTCGACATCGGCCCGATCCTCGCCTCGGCGGGCGTGCTGGGTGTCGCCCTCGGTTTCGGCGCGCAGAACCTGGTCAAGGACTTCCTGTCCGGCATGTTCATGATCATGGAGGACCAGTACGGCGTCGGGGACATCGTCGACCTCGGGCCGGCCAGCGGCACGGTGGAGGCCGTCGGCATGCGGGTCACCACGATCCGGGACATCAACGGCACCGTCTGGTACGTCCGCAACGGCGAAATCCTGCGGGTCGGTAACTCCAGCCAGGGCTTCGCGGTCGCGGTGGTGGACCTGCCGCTGTCGCACCAGGTGGACGTCGAGCACGCGATCCGGGTCATGGGCGCCACCATGGACACCGCCGTCGCCGAGCCCCCACTGTCCGACGACGTCATCGCGCCGCCGGAGATGCTCGGCGTGGACAAGATCACCGCGGAGGCCATCGTGCTGCGAGCCACGGTGAAGGTGCGCCCCGGTAGGCAGTGGGCCGCCCAGCGCGGCCTGCGCGCCAAGATCAAGATGGCCTTCGACGAGGCGAACATCGAGCTGTCCACCATCGCCCTGCCTTCGGTCAAATAACGGCGACACTAGAATCAAGGCGTGACATCGAGCAGCGAGGTACAGAGCTTCTACGACGCGGTCGGCGGAGAGGAGACCTTCCACGCCATCGTGGCGCGGTTCTACGCCGAGGTCGCCAAGGACGAGCTGTTGCGGCCGATGTACCCGGAACAGGACCTGGGCCCGGCCGAGGAGCGGCTGCGGCTGTTCCTCATGCAGTACTGGGGTGGCCCGCACACCTACTCCGACCAGCGCGGACACCCCCGGCTGCGGATGCGGCACCATCCGTTCACCATCGGCCCGCTGGAGCGGGACGCCTGGCTGCGCTGCATGCGGATCGCGGTGGACGAGATCCCGGCCGCCAAGCTGGACGATGAGCGGCGTACCCAGTTGTGGCGTTATCTGGAGATGGCGGCCCACTCGCTGATGAACTCGCACGTCTAGGGCAGGATGGCCCGGTGACCTCCCGTGATCCGTGGTGGGCCAATGCGGTCTGCTACCAGGTGTACGTCCGTTCGTTCGCCGACTCCAACGGCGACGGCATCGGTGACCTGGAGGGACTGCGTTCCCGCCTGGGCTACCTGGAACTGCTGGGGGTGCAGGCGCTGTGGCTGACCCCGTTCTACCGCTCCCCCATGGCCGACCACGGGTACGACGTGGCCGACCCCCGGGACGTGGATCCGGTCTTCGGTGACCTGGCGGCCTTCGACGCGGTGATCGCCGACGCCCACGAGTGCGGCATGAAGATCATCGTGGACGTGGTGCCCAACCATTCGAGCGATCAGCACGAGTGGTTCCAGGCGGCCCTGGCCGCCGAGCCGGGCAGTCCGGAGCGGGCCCGTTACGTCTTCGCTGACGGTGAGGGCGACGAGCCGCCGAACAACTGGCCGAGCATCTTCGGCGGTCCCGCCTGGACCCAGGTGCCGGACGGTCAGTGGTACCTGCACCTGTTCGCCCCGGAGCAGCCCGACCTGAACTGGGCCAACCCGGAGATCTCCGAGGACCTGGCCAAGACGCTGCGGTTCTGGCTGGACCGCGGGGTGGACGGCTTCCGCATCGACGTCGCACACGGCATGGCCAAGCCGGACGGCCTGCCGAGCATCCCCGCGGACGAGCTGAAGCAGTTCTCCGAGCTGCTGGCCGCGCCGGAACACGATCCGCGGTTCGACGCCGACGGCGTGCACGACATCCACCGGATGATCCGCTCGGTCGTCGACGAGTACCCGGACAAGCTCGCGCTCGGCGAGATCTGGGTCCGGGACGCCGACCGGTTCGCGATGTACCTGCGCCCGGACGAGCTGCACCAGGCGTTCTACTTCGGCCTCACCGAGGCCGTCTACGACGCGGACGAGATCCGCGAGGCGATCACCAGTGGCCTGCAGGCGGCCGAATCCGTCGGCTCGCACTCCACCTGGACGCTGTCCAACCACGACGTGGTGCGCGAGGTGACCCGCTACGGCGACGGCGAGCTGGGCACCCGGCGAGCCCGCGCGATGGCGCTGGTCGAACTGGCGCTGCCCGGCGCGGTGTACATCTACAACGGCGAGGAACTCGGCCTGCCGAACGTGGACCTGCCCGACGAGGTGCTGCAGGACCCCACCTGGGAACGCTCCGGCCACACCGAGCGCGGCCGCGACGGCTGCCGGGTGCCGGTGCCGTGGGAGGGCAACGAGCCGCCATTCGGCTTCAGCACCGCCGAGGACACGTGGCTGCCCATGCCCCCGGAATGGCGCGAGCTGTGCGTGGAGAAGCAGCTGGAGGACCCCGGTTCGATGCTGTCGCTGTACCGGTCGGCCATCGACCTGCGGCAGAAGAACCCGGCCTTCACCGGTAACACGGTCGAGTGGTTCGCCGGCCCGGCCGGCTGCTTCGCGTTCCGTCGCCCCGGTGGGCTCATCTGCGCGCTGAACACTTCCGGCGCCCCGGTACCGCTGCCGCCGGGCGACCTGCTGCTGGCCAGCGGACCGCTGGCCGAGGACGGTTACCTGCCCACGGACACCGCCGCCTGGCTCGCCTGACCGGCCGTTGCGTTTATTTCGTTTACTGCGTACATTGCGTTTAGGGAGGACGCCATGACGCACTTGATGGATTCGAGCAAGATCGCACCCGGGGAGATCGATGCCGAGGTCGCGTCGCGTGCGCTGCGACGAGTCAAGGACTACCTGCTCAGCGATAGAGCAGCCGCCGAAAAGCTCGAGCTGATCGTTGAAGGCGGGCCCCGCGAAGCGCTGGTCCTACCCCGGGCGACCGTGGAGATGTTCGTCCACATCCTGACCGCGCTGGCCAACGGTCAGGGCGTACAGCTCATGCCGCTTCAGGCCGAACTGACCACGCAGCAGGCCGCCGACATCCTCAACGTCTCCCGGCCTTACGTCGTGGGGCTGCTCGACCGGGGTGAAATCCCGCATCGTCTCGTCGGCAGACATCGACGAGTCCGATTCCAGGACTTGATGGAATACAAGCGCAAAGATGATCTCCGGCGAGACACGGCCCTCCGCGAACTGAGCGAACTCGATCAGGACATGGGACTGGACTGAGCTCGTGGCATTTCTCGTGGTCTACGACGCCTGCGCGATGTACGGGAGCACCGTCCGCAACCTGCTCCTGCGACTGACAGGCACCGGGCTGGTCCAGGCCAAATGGACGGCACAGATTCTGGATGAGCTCGATCGCGCGCTCGATCGCAGGGCTATACCGGAGGACAAGAGGAACCGCTTGCGGCGGCTGATCACCACCGCGTTTCCGGACGGTCTGGTGACCGGGTATGAGCCGCTCGTTGACGGGCTCAAGCTCCCGGACCCCGATGATCGTCACGTACTCGCGGCCGCGATCACGGCAGGCGCACAGGTCATTGTCACCGCCAATCTCAAGGACTTCCCTTCGCACTACCTCCAGGACTGGGAGATCCAGGCCAAGAGTCCGGACGACTTCGTCCTGGATCTCATCGGCATCAACAGCCGGGCCGTGCACAGATGTGTCCAGCAGATAGTCGCGGAACGACGGAATCCACCGGAGACGTTCGAGGATGTGCTCAACCAGCTCGAACGGGGCGGACTGATCGAAACCGCGGCGACCCTCCGCCTGTGGTGAAGGGCGCCACGACAGCGCCCTCCACCACGGGTGTTCAGAACTCGGCGGCGGTCTTCTCCAGCAGGGCGATGGTGTCGTCCGTGGAAAGGGCCGCATCGGCGGCCTTGCTCAAGGCGACCGTGTACCGGCCGGACTCCTTCAACTTGTCCAGATAGATGCTGGATGTGAGCTGATCCATGTAGACCACCTTGGGGTGGTCGTCGGGGAACTCCAGAATGTGGAACGGACCGTTGATCGCCGCGTGCATACCTGCGGAAAAGGGCAATACCTGGATCCGTACGTTCCGTTTCTTGGCCTGCTCGGCGAGGAAACTCAGCTGAGCGCGCATGATCTCGGCGCCCCCTACCGGCCGACGGATCACCGCCTCGTTGAGCACCGTGTGGAACTTGACCGCTTCCCTGCCGGACAGCCGGCGCTGTCTGGCCAGACGCAGCGCCACCTTGCTGTCGATCTCGTCGGGTGAGTCCGGCAGCGGATCGCCGGAGAACACCGCGCGGGCGTAGTCCTCGGTCTGCAAGAGACCCGGCACCAGTTCGTTCTCATAGCTGGACACCTTGACCGCCTCGGATTCGAGTCCGAGGAAGTCGTCGAACCAGTCCGGCAGCACGTCGTCGTACTGCCGCCACCATCCTTTCTGCTTGCTCTGCCTGGCCAGGTCGACCAGTGGCGCACGTTCGTTCTGCGGGACGGCGTAGAGATCCAACAGCTCCAGCACATTGCCGGGCATGATGGTCACGCTGCCGGTCTCGATACGGCTGACCTTCGAGTGCGACCAGGCCAGTTCCTTGGCGACTTCGTATCCGGTGAGGTTGGCTGCCTCACGAAGCTTGCGCAGCTCGATACCTAATCGGCGGCGACGGATGGTCGGGCTGAAACCCGCACTACCGTTGTGTTCCTTGCTCATTCGTCAGCCTCCTAGACGACCGGTTACACAGTGCCGTCAGTCGTGTACTCAGAGCAATCTGTTGGCAGCAAACTCATGCAATGGGGGTCTACCCACATGCGTCGCACTTGCACTGGCGCAGGGGCCCCGTTCCGGAACCGCGCCGATATCCAGCCTGTCTCCATATCGAGACCCAGTCGGCACCTGACGGGACAAACCCCGGGCCCCTGAAGTGGCGTTCTCATCAGCGGAAGCTTTCGCTCGCAACAACCAGCGAACCGGCGTTCCCGCATGCCCTGTGATCCGCCCATCTGCCAAGGAATCTCGGTGCCCCCGATCAGACGTTCGCTCCCCTTCTGGTACCTGCTCATCGCCTTCATCCTGGTCAGCGCCCGCTACTGGCACGCGTACCTCGGTGACCTCCAGGTCTACCTCGCCGGCGGCAGGGCGATCCTCACCGGCCTGCCGCTGTACGGCCCCGACTTCCCGGCGAGCGTGCCGGGCACGTCGAAGATGCCGTTCACCTATCCACCGTTCGCCGCGATGCTGTTCGCCATCCTGACGCCGATCCCCCAGCCGCTGGTGAACGTCCTGTTCACCGCGGGCTCGATCGGCGCCCTGTTCGTCGTCTGCCGCGTGGTCCTGGTCCGGCTGCTACCGGGTTTCGCCAACGTCGGACTCCTGGCCGGCGCGGCGACCCTCGCCGCCTGCGCCCTCGAGCCGATGCAGGCCAACTTCTACTGGGGTCAGATCAATATCTTCCTGCTGGCTCTGGTGATCCTGGACTGCGTACCCAAGCGCACCCGTTGGCCGCGGGGAGTCCTGGTCGGCCTGGCCGCCGCGATCAAGCTGACCCCGTTGGTCTTCCTGCTCTACTTCGCCGCCAAACGGGATTGGCGTGCGGCCGGCACCACCCTGGCGACCTTCACCGGCACCGCGGTACTGGGATACCTGCTCAGCCCGGCCAATTCGGCCTCCTACTGGCTGCACACGTTGTTCAACGCCAACCGGATCGGCAGGCCCGCCAACGGCACCAACCAGTCGCTGAAGGCGGTCATCGCGCGGATGGACCTGTCGCCCGCGCTCACCACCACGATGTGGGTCATGGCCACGGTCGTCGTGCTGGCGCTGACCCTGCTGCTGGCGATCCGGTACCGGAGGCAGAAGGCGGATCTCACCGCGTTGATCGTCGTGGCCAACGCGGGCCTGCTGGTCTCCCCGGTGTCCTGGGCGCACCACTGGGTGTGGATCGCACCCGCCCTGCTGGTGCTGATCCACCATGTCCGGACCCGGCCCCTGCTCTGGCCACTGGCCGCGCTGCCGATCGTCACCTTCATGACCGGCATCCACAACGTGCTGCCGCTGGAGGGCATGGAGGTGCACTGGACGACCGGTCAGCGACTGCTCGGCAACGGCTATGTCTGGCTGGCCCTCGGTCTGCTGATCGTGCTGGTGCTGACGACCGCCCGGCAGGCCATGACGGCCGCGGGCGGTACGCCGGTGCGGATCCCGGAACCCCGTTGCTCACCGGCCCGGTGAGCAACGGGGGCCGATGAACGTCAGTAGCGGTAGTGCTCGGGCTTGTACGGCCCGTCCTGGCTCACGCCGATGTAGTCGGCCTGCTTCTGCGTGAGCCGGGTCAGCTTGGCGCCGACCGCGGCCAGGTGCAGCCGGGCGACCTTCTCGTCGAGGAGCTTCGGCAGCCGGTAGACCTGCTTCTCGTACTGGCCCTGGTTGAGGAACAGCTCGATCTGCGCGATGACCTGGTTGCTGAAGCTGTTGGACATCACGAAGCTCGGGTGTCCGGTGGCGTTGCCCAGGTTCAGCAGCCGGCCCTCGGACAGCACGATGATCGAGTGGCTGCCGGGGAAGACCCACTCGTGGACCTGCGGCTTGATCTCGATCTTCTCGATGCCGGGCACCTTGGCCAGCCCGGCCATGTCGATCTCGTTGTCGAAGTGTCCGACGTTGCCGACGATGGCGTTGTGCTTCATCCGGGCCATGTCCGAGGCCATGATGAGGTCGCAGTTGCCGGTGGTGGTGATGAAGATGTCGCCCTCGGCGATCACGTCATCCAGCTGCACGACGGAGATGCCCTCCATCGTGGCCTGCAACGCGCAGATCGGGTCGACCTCGGTGACCACCACGCGTGCACCCTGGCCGCGCAGCGCCTCGACGGCGCCCTTGCCGCAGTCGCCGAACCCGATGACCACGGCCAGCTTGCCGCCGATCATCACGTCGGTCGCCCGGTTCAGGCCATCCGCGAGGGAGTGCCGGATGCCGTACTTGTTGTCGAACTTGGACTTGGTCACCGAGTCGTTGACGTTGATCGCCGGGAACAGCAGCTCCCCCGCCTCGGCCAGCTTGTACAACCGGTCGACGCCGGTGGTGGTCTCCTCGGAGACACCCTTGAGGCCGGCCTTGAGCCGGGTGAACCGCTGCGGGTCCCTGGCGAGGCTCTGCCGCAGGGTCTCCAGGATGATCCGCTCTTCGTCGGACTCCGGCTCGCCGGTGACCTCACCGGCCGCCTCGAACTCGACACCCTTGTGCACCAGCAGCGTGGCGTCGCCGCCGTCGTCCAGGATCAGGTTGGGCTGGAACTCGAAGAGCTTGTCGGTGCACCACCAGTACTCCTCAAGGGTCTCGCCCTTCCAGGCGAACACCTCGATGCCCATCGGCTTCTCCGGGCTGCCCTGCGGTCCGACGACCACGGCGGCCGCGGCCTCGTCCTGGGTGGAGAAGATGTTGCAGGACACCCAGCGCACCTCCGCGCCGAGCACGGCCAGGGTCTCGATCAGCACGGCGGTCTGCACGGTCATGTGCAGCGAGCCGGCGATACGCGCGCCCCGGAGCGGCTTGGACTCGCCGTACTCCTTGCGCAGCGCCATCAGACCGGGCATCTCGTGCTCGGCCAGCCGCAGCTGGTGCCGGCCGGCCTCGGCGAGGGACAGATCGGCGACGGCGAACTCGAGCTCATTCAGGACAGTGGAGTGCACGAATGGCACCTCCTATTCACTAGGAGGCGCCCTTACGACAAGTTTCTGTCCGGCCGAGCGTGGCGGGGTGACCCCCGTTGCAGCGCCTCTCGGCCGCCGTCGACCTTACCGACAACTCCCGGAGTTGACGAGTTCCGGGCGCAATTCCTCACCCGAAACTCGTCACCTTCGGAGATCGACTCAGTCCTCCAGCGGGTAGGGCGGGAGGCCGGTGCCGGTGATCCGGGTGTTGCCCCACGGGTCCTGTTCGGCCAGCCGGGCCGGGACGGGTTCACCGTCGCCGACGCGCACCAGTACCTGGGTCTTGCCGCTGGAGTGCAGCGCGACCACGTCGGGATGCGCCTGCACCCGGCCGTACCAGCGATAGGTGCCATCGATGGTCTCCATGTGGCCACGCAACCGGACGTCGACATCGATGTCGGCGCCATCCGGCGAGGTGATGACCGCGGCGCCGCGGTGGTCCTCGTCGGGCTCCAGTTCGTAGGGCAGCAGCACGAAGTCCTTCGGGTCCGGCTTCCGCTTGCGTAGGTAGTGCGTGATGCTGGATCCCGGCCAGGCGGCCAGGTTCCGGCCCTCCTCGTTCAGGTACCAGCTCTTGCAGCCGCCGGAGTTCCACACCGACTTGGCCAGCTTCCGCTGCGCCGACTCGTTCCACCGGCGCTGCACGTCCTTGCGCACCTCGATGGAGCCGGAGTCGGTGGCCTTGAGCAGCCGCAGGCAGCCCAGGATGTACCGGACGTCGGCCTCGATGGTGAACACGATCGACTGGTTGCCGCCGCCGGCGTTCGGGCCGACGATCAGGAACATGTTCGGGAAGCCGTGCGTCACCGTGCCCATGTAGGCCTCGGGGCCCTTCGCCATGGCCTGGCCGATGTGCATGCCGTTCTTACCGGTGATGTTCCACTCGGTGATCGCGTCGGTCACCTTGAAGCCGGTGCCGTAGATGATCACGTCGAACTCGTGCTCCCGGCCGTCGGCGGTCCGGATGCCCTTCTCGGTGAATTCGGTGATGTTCTCGGTGACCAGCGCGGCGTTCTCCCGCTGCAGCGCCGGGTAGTAGTCGCTGGCGATCAGGATCCGCTTGCAGCCGATGGTGAAGTCCGGGGTCAGCTTCGCCCGCAGCTCCGGGTCCTTGACCTGCCGCTTCAGCTGGAGCTCGGCGACCTTCTGCAACGGCTTGATGTACTTGCCGTTCATGAACATGATCGTCGAGCTCTCGTTCACCCAGTAGGCGAAGTTGCGGTACAGCCGGTGCACGCCCGGGATGTACTTCATCGCGAGCTTCTCCAGCCCGGTGATCTTGCGGTCCACCTTGGGCAGCAGCCAGTGCGGGGTGCGCTGGAAGACCGTCAGCTGCCCGGCCTTCTTCACGATCTGCGGCACGAACTGGGTGGCGCTGGAGCCGTTGCCGATCACCGCGACCCGCTTGCCGGTCAGGTCGTGGTCGTGCTTCCAGGTGGCCGAGTGCCAGGTCTCGCCCTGGAACCGCTCCTGGCCCTCGAACGACGGGATGCTGGGGATGTGCAGCGGGCCCATGGCGGCGATCACGAACTTCGCGACGAGGGTCTCGTGCCCGTTGATCTCCACCTCCCACTCCTGCTCGAAGTCCCGGTAGACGGCCGCGGTGACCTCGGCGTGGAAGCGCAGGTGCGGGCGCAGCTGGTACTTCTCCACCAGCGACTCGATGTAGGCCAGGATCTCCGCCTGCTTGGAGAACATCCGGGACCAGTTCGGGTTCGGCTCGAACGAGTACGAGTACATGTGCGACTGCACGTCGCAGGCCGCGCCCGGGTAGGTGTTCTCCCGCCAGGTGCCGCCGACCCGGGATGCCTTCTCCAGGATGACGAAGTCGTTCTCGCCGGCTTGCTTCAGCTTGATGGCGGCGCACAACCCGCCGAAGCCGGATCCGATGATGGCGATGGTCATGAGGCGATGAACCCGGCCTTCTTCCACATCCAGCGGGCGTTGCCACGCCAGATCTTGTTCTCGTCCATGAAAGCGAGCAGCTTCTCGAAGCCGTAGGCGAATGCCGCCTTGACGTGCGCGTTGTGCCGCACCTGGCGCCGGGCCTCCCGGACGTTCAGCCCGGCTCGCCGGTACATCTCCGGGTTGGTCAGCAGTTCACGCATCAGGTAGCCACCGACACCGATCACCTGGCCGACGAACAGCTTCTCCCACCAGGGCGAGTACTTCATCCGGCGCACCAGGGCCTCGCGGGCGTAGCGGATGTGCCGCGCCTCCTCGGTGACGTGGATCTTCATCAGCTGGTGCACCGCGGGCTGCAGCTGTGGGTCGGTCATCATCTTGCGCTGCAGGTGGTCGAAGATCTCTTCACCGACCAGCGCGGCCAGCCAGAGCAGGTTTCCGCGGAGCGCGAAGGCGATCACCCGGACCACGATCTGGCCGAGCCGGTCGAGCCGGTACGGCTCGATCTCCAGCTTCTCGATCATCCGGCCGAACATGATCATGTGGCGGGTCTCGTCGCCGACCTCGGTGAGCGCGTAGTGCACATGCCGGGAGGACGGGTCCTTGCCGAGCACGTGCCGCATGAGGCCGATGTTGAGGATGTTCTCGAACCACTGCCCGACGGTGAGCACGTTGGCGAGTTCCTGCCGGGACAGCTCGATCCGCTGCGCCTCGGTCATCCCGTCCCACAGCTCGGTGCCGTAGAGGGACACGATCTCCGGCGGAAGGTAGTACTTGTCCGGGTGCAGCGGCGCGTCCCAGTCGATGTCGACCAGGGAGTTGTATTGCCGCTTGACCGAGCCGCCCAGCAGCCGCTCGGCGACCTTTTCCTTCTGCGATGCCAGTACAGCTCCGGTCATGACCGCAACCTCATTTTCCTGTAAATTACGGTTACAGGCATGACCGTAAATGGAAGGTCACCGTCGGGTCAAGGGCGCATTGAGACCCAGTTCACCGATGCGACCGGTCACAGATATTTGGCGACTCTCCGCGTTCATCCGGTATACGCACACGGACCCCCGCGCCGACTTAACGAAAACTTTAACCCCGTAAAGTGCAACCGGTCACAACCCAGGGAGTGCCATGCGGACCGGAGTGCTGGCTCAGCGGATATTGGACGCCGCCGAAGAGGTGTTCCTGGAACACGGTTACCGGGCGACCGTCGCCGAACTGGTCGCTCCCCGGGCCGGTGTCTCCCTGGCCACCCTGTACCAGCAGCTGGGCGAGGACGCCGACATCGTCGACCAGTTGTTCCACCGCGAGATCCAGCGGTTCATCGACGCCATAGTCGCCTCGTGCTCCAAACCCCGTTCGCTGCGCCTGTGGTTCGTGGACACCGTGGTCTTCTCGGTCACCTACCTGCGCGGCAATCCCCTGGCCGCCCGGCTGCGGATCGACGATCCGGAGAGCGGCATGCCCTGGCTCACCCGGTACATCCCGCTGATCGCCGGGCAGCTGGAACCCCTGGTGGACATGATGGTCAAGCACTCCCGCTCCGGCGAGGGCTTCGCCCAGGCCAGTGCCCGGGTGGTGACCGACTGGGCGATGCGCCTGGTGTTCAGCTTCATGACCACCCCGAGCGCGGTTGACCTGCGGGAGCCGACGACGCTCCGGCAACACCTGAATGTGCTTTTCGACATTGGAATGGCCACGACGCGTCCACATAGTGGATCTGCGATGGCGAAGTCGGAGTAAGGTCGGGGGGTGACTCAGGGGACCAGGAGCGCCAGGCCGGCGGCAGACGAGGAGATCCGGGAACGGATTCTGGACGCCGCCCAGGACGTCATGCTCAGCGCGGGCATAACCGCGCGGGTGCATGCGCAGATAGCCGAGCGCGCCGGCCTGTCCCGGCCCACGGTCTACAAGTACGTCGGCGACCAGGACGCGATCATGGCCGCGCTGCTGGAGCGGGAGACCAACCGGTTCTTCGACGCGGTCACCCCGCAGCTGGAACGCGACATCCCGGTACGCGAACGGTTCGTGGACCTGATCACCTTCGCCGTGACGTACGCCCGTGAGCACGCTCTGCTCCAGTTCGGCCTGCAGCAGGAGCCCGAGAAGGTACTGCCCTGGCTGACCATCTACGCGGCCCCGATCATGCAGCTCGCCCTGTCGCACTTCGAGCCGCTGATCCTCCGGCTGATCGAGGAGAAAGAGCTGCCCGAGGTGGACAGCTCCCTGCTCATCGAGATCATCGTCCGGCTGATCCTCTCGCTGCTCAGCACGCCCGGCCTGAACCCGTCGCAGTCCAGGGAAGACCTGAAGGCGAACATCGACATGCTGTTCCACGTCGTCGGCCACATCGTGAACCGCTCCGACTAACCGATCCAGCCCGACCGGCGCCAGCTGCGGCGGCCGTAGCCGGTGAGGAGCTTCTGCTCCTCCAGGTACTGGTGCAGCTTGCTGAAGCCGAACTGCTGGTACGCGGCGAAGTCGGGGTTGGCCATCGCCTGCTTGACGGCCACCTTCGGGTCCAGACCGGCCCGCTTGAACGCGCCGGGGTTGATCAGCAGCCGCCGGAACAGCGGGCCGACGAACGAGATGAGCAGCCGTACGTAGGCGACCTCCAGCCGACGACCGACGGACAGCCTGCGCACCACGCCCTCCCGGGCCCATCGGATGTGCCGGGCCTCCTCGGTGACGTGGATCTTCATCATCTGCCGGGTAATGGGCTGCACCCGCTCGTCCTTCATGACCTGCCGCTGCCAGTGGTCGAAGATCTCCTCGCCGATCAGTGCGGAGACCCAGAGCATCAGCCCGGTTCCGTAGACCCTGGGCAGTGCCTGCACGATTCGCTGTTCGGTCCGGTTGAGCAGGAACGGCCGCTCCCCGATCGCCTCGATCACCCGGCCGAACATGATCATGTGCCGGGTCTCGTCGCCGACCTCGGTCAGCGCGTACTGCGCATGCCTGCTGGTCGGATCCGCCTTGAGCACCAGTCGCATGAGCGCCTGGTTGAGCGTGTTCTCGAACCAGTGCCCGACGCTGAGCAGGTTGACGTACTCGTGCTTGGTCAGCTCCACCCGCTGCCGGTGGGTCATCGAATCCCACAGCGGGGTGCCGTACAGCGAGCTCGCCTCGGGCGGGAGGAAGAACATGTCCGGGTCGATCGGCGCGTCCCAGTCGATGTCGATCAGCGAGTTATAGCTGCGCTTGACCGAACCGCCCAGCAACCGCTCGGCATTCAGTTCCTTACGCTCTTCAGTGGTGGTCACGGCCGACCTCCCTTTACGAAACTAGCGAGAACCGTAAACGGAGTATCCGACATCAGTCAATGAGACATTTCCGGGAGTAGCCGCAACGCCGTGGCCGGGTCATCGGTCACGAGGTCAGGCTCGTAGCCTCCGTCGCGCAGGACATACACCTCGATGGTCTTCTCCGGATAGGGACCAGCGATCCAGTACTGCGGAATGCCCGCCTCGGCGTACTCGTGCAGCTTGTGCACCCGATCGACGCTGACCGAACCGGCATTGAGGATCTCCACCACCAGCAGCACGTCCGAGGCATCGGCCCGCTGAGCGCCCCTGTCGACCAGGTTCCGGTTCACCACGACCAGATCCGGGCATCGCACCGTGATCGGATAGTCCACCCGAACCGACATCTCGACCCGCGGAAGAACCTCCAGCTCTGCTGGGAGCAGAGGATCGATGGCCTTACACAGTCGACTGAGCAGATACTGGTGCGGATTGCCCGGATGCGGTGCCACGTGCAGTACACCGTCGACCGCCTCGTAGTGCCGGGAGGTGTCCTCGGGGATTGCTTCCCACTCCTCCATGGTCAGGAGGTGATCGGGATAGGAATGACTGATCATGACCCGGTCATCGAACGGCCCGGGAGCAGCCTTGATACCTGCCCCCGGCGCCATCGTTCGAAAGAGAACCAGATCAGGTCAACAGGGCGCGTACATCGATGCGCAGCGGCACCGGCGAGGACACCGTCAGCACCTCCGCCGTCTCCATGTTCAGCTCGTAGTGCCCGTCGATCAGCATGTACGCCTCGATGCTGGCCGGACTGTCCAGGTCCACGATCCAGTAATGCTCGATACCCGCGTCGGCGTACTCACCGAACTTGTGCTTGCGATCGATCACTCCGGAACCTGGCGAAATGATCTCCACAGCGAGCCGGACCTCGGCGACGGCGACCTTGGTGAATCCGGCATCGGTCAACGCTTTGCGGATGATCACGATGTCCGGGATGCGGATACTCGGCCACGGCTTCTCTGCCAGAACAACGCCGACGTCCTGCATGGCTTCAAGTTCATCAGGCAGCTGATGGTCCAGCTGCCAAGCCAGTTTCTTCGATACCCGCTGGTGAGAACCACCCGGTGGTGGAGAAAAGACTCGGTTCCCTTCGACAACCTCTGTTCGTTGGGAGGTGTCTTCGGGCAATGCTTCCCAGTCCTGCATGGTCAGCAAACGGTCCGGGTCGGTCATGACGCTCATTATTACCTCCTCACCGATGACCTTCGACCCGAGCGAGGTGTAGCTACATACCTGCTCCCCGCGCCATCGATGAAATGGAGCAACGTCAGACCAGCAGCGGCAGCAGCGAGTGCCTGCGCCGCACGACGGCGCCGAACCGGGCGTCGATGCGCAGCCAGGAGTCGGTGGCGCTGACCTTCACCCGATCCCCCGGGATCGGCGTCCCGCCGAGGAAACCCATGCCGGACAGGGCGAACAGGCACCGCATCGGCACCTTCACCGAGTAGCCGGAGCCGCTCACGGTGAGCACGCTCTGGTCCAGCAGCGAGGCGGGCGGGGTGCCCTTGGGACCCGCGTTCTCCTTGGCCACCTTCACGCCCTCGTCGGCCAGCTCGGACAGCACCTCGACCGGCAGTTCGTCCACCAGGGACCAGCCGTCGGAGGGCGGCAACGCACCACGCCACAGCAGGTCCTTGGGTGTGCCCGGGTCGATGCGTTCCTGCCGGGACACGGCGATGCCGGCCAGCAGTTCGGTGCCGTTGACGGTGATGTCGGCGGGCGTGACATGCCCGGCCGCGGTGCGGGTGGCCAGGACGTCGAACGGGGTGGCCGCCCAGACCTCGATCTGCTCCACCGACCGGGTCCGCAGGCGCACCAGGGTGGCCTGGTCGAGCCGGACCGCGCGTGCCACGAAGGCACCCAGGTCATCGCGCTCGTCGGCGCCCGCGAGTACCAGTTCCATCGTGCTGATCATCCCGCTCGCCATCCCGCCAAGAAGTCTCGTTCCGCTTCGGTCAGCCGCCGTGGCCTGCCCGCGGACACGTCATAGGGAACCATCAGGGTGCTGGCGGTGGCCACCAGGTCGTCGGTCTCCCGGCGGCCGTTGTGCATCCTGTAGTCCAGGGTGAACGACGCGGCCCGCAGATCCTGGACCGACATGGAGACCCGCAGCGGCCGGCCCGTGTAGACCACGGGCGCCAGGTAGTCCACCGACAGCTTCGCCACCACCATGCCATCGGCCATCTGCGGAGCACCGAGGCGCGCGGCCTCGGCGAAGAGTAAGGCACACCGGGCGTCTTCCAGCAGCGTCACCGTCTTGGCGTGGTTCACGTGCCCGTACGCGTCCATATCGGACCACCGGGGCTGGACCTCGGCGACAAAGACACCCACTGCGTCTCCCAGGAAGATGAGCAGTTTCCATGGAAAGTGCAGAGAACGCACTTTCCATGGAAACTGCTGACGGGTCAGCGAATCATGCTACGCACCTGGCGGGCTGCCACCGACAGCGTGGCCAGGTCCAGCTTGCCCGCGGCGGAACGCAGTTCCTCCAGCGCGGACCGGGCCCGCAGCAGCCGGGACGCGTTGTGCTCTTCCCACTTGGCGATCTTCTCGTCCGCGCTGTCTCCCGGATCACTGCTGCGCAGCACATCCAGGGTGATCGCCCGGGTCGAGGAGTACAGATCGTCCCGCAGCGCCAGCCGGGCCAGCGCGTGCCAGCGGTTGCCCCGCTCCAGCAGGCTGACCGAGTCCAGCATCCGGTCGATGTCCAGGTGATCGGACAACGCGTAGTAGAGCTCGGCCGCCTCCTGCGCGGTGCGCTCACCTCGCCCCACGCCGGCTTCCCGCTCCGCCAGCTCCGCCACCTCGGTGATGTCCAGCATCGCGTAGGTGTAGAGCAGCGAGGCGACCCGCTGGGCCAGCTCGACCGGCACGCCCTTCTCGATCAGCCGGTCCGCCTTCTCGGCGACCTGCTCCCGCTCCCGGCCACGCAGCAGTTCCCGCGCGTGGGGTGCCAGGGCCTCGACGACCGGCCGGAACCGGCTGATCTCGGCGCCGACCGCCAGGGGCTGTGGCCGGTTGGTCAGCAGCCAGCGCGCCGCCCGGTCGAGCAGCCGCCGGGTCTCCAGGACCAGGTCGTCCGCCACGCCCGTGGGCACGATGTTGTCCAGCGCGTCGATCTGGTCCCAGATCTCCCGCAGCCCGTAGACCTTGGTGACGACCGCGTAGGCCCGCACCGCGTCGGTGGCCGACGCGGTCATCTCCTCGCGCAGCCGGTAGGCGTAGGACACACCCGCACCGTCGACCACCTCGTTGACCAGCAGCGTGGTGGTGATCTCCCGGCGCAGCGGGTGCTGGGTGATGGCCTGGCCGAACCGCTCGCGCAGCGCCGTCGGGAAGTACTCCGGCAGCCTGGCCGCGAAGGTCGCGATGTCCGGCAGGTCGCTGGCCAGGACCTGTTCCTTGAGGTCCAGCTTCACGTGCGCCAGCACGGTGGCCAGCTCGGGTGAGGTCAGTCCTTCATTACCGGCCTGGTCCATCGCCTTGAACTGTTTGACGCCGGGCAGGACCTCCAGGTGACGGTCCAGCTTGCCGCGCTTCTCCAGGTCGGTGATCAACCGGGCGTGCACCGGCAACATGGACACATTGTGCGCGCGGCTGACGCCGAGCACCGCGTTCTGCCGGTAGTTGTCCTGCAGCACGAGCTCGCCGACCTCGTCGGTCATCGAGACCAGCAGTTCGTTGCGGTCCTCGTAGCTGAGCTTGCCGGTGGTGACCTGGTGCTCCAGCAGGATCTTGATGTTGACCTCGTGGTCGGAGCAGTCCACACCGGCCGAGTTGTCCAGGGCGTCGGTGTTGACCTTGCCGCCCTTCTTGGCGAACTCGATGCGGCCCTGCTGGGTCAGACCCAGGTTGCCGCCCTCACCGATGACCTTGACCCGCAGCTCGCTGCCGTCGACCCGCAGCGCGTCGTTGGCCTTGTCGCCGACCTCGGCGTTGGTCTGCGTCGACGCCTTGACGTAGGTGCCGATGCCGCCGTTCCACAGCAGGTCCACCGGGGCGAGCAGGACGGCCTTCATCAGCTCCTGCGGGGACAGCTTGACGGTGCCCTCCGGCAGCCCGAGCGCCATCCGCACCTGTTCGGTGATCGGGATGGACTTGGTGCTGCGCGGCCACACGCCGCCGCCCTCGCTGATCTTGCTCCGGTCGTAGTCGTCCCACGAGGACCTCGGCACTTCGAACAACCGCTGGCGCTCGACGTAACCGATGGTCGCGTCCGGGTCCGGGTCGATGAAGATGTGCCGGTGGTCGAACGCGGCCACCAGGCGGATGTGCTCGGACAGCAGCATGCCGTTGCCGAACACGTCGCCGGACATGTCGCCGACGCCGACCGTGGTGAAGTCCTCGGACTGGGTGTCGAGGCCGAGTTCGCGGAAGTGCCGCTTCACGGCCTCCCAGGCGCCCTTGGCGGTGATGCCCATGGCCTTGTGGTCATAGCCGATCGAGCCACCGGAGGCGAACGCGTCACCCAGCCAGAAGCCGTACGACGCGGCAACGCCGTTCGCGATGTCGGAGAAGGTCGCCGTGCCCTTGTCCGCCGCGACGACCAGATAGGTGTCGTCGCCGTCGTGCCGGACGACCTCGCGGGCGGGCACGACCTCGCCGTGCACCAGGTTGTCGGTGAGGTCCAGCAGGCCGGAGATGAACATCTTGTAGCAGCCGATGCCCTCGGCCATGAAGGCCTCGCGGTCCAGCTGCGGGTCACCGGTGGCGACCGGCGGGCGCTTCACCACGAAGCCGCCCTTGGAACCGACCGGCACGATCACCGCGTTCTTCACCGCCTGCGCCTTCACCAGGCCCAGGATCTCGGTGCGGAAGTCCTCGCGACGGTCGGACCAGCGCAGACCGCCTCGGGCGACCGGCCCGAACCGCAGGTGCACGCCCTCGATCCGCGGCGAGTACACGAAGATCTCGAACGCGGGCCGCGGTTCCGGCAGGTCCGGGATGGCCTGCGGGTTCAGCTTGAACGAGATGTACGGCTTGGCGACGCCCTCGTCCCGGACGAAGTAGTTCGTCCGCAGCGTGGCGTTGATCAGCGTGAGGTAGCTGCGCAGGATGCGGTCCACATCCAGGCTGGTGACCTCGTCGATCTGCGCGGTGATCTCGGTGCTGAGGGTGTGCGCCCGGCTCTCCCGCTCGGCATCGGAGACGACCGGGTCGAACCGGGTCTCGAACAGCTGCACCAGCGCGACCGCCACCGAGGTGTTCGCCAGGATGGCGTCCTCGATGTAGTCCTGGCTGTAGGTGGTGCCCGCCTGACGCAGGTACTTGGTGTAGGCCCGCAGCAGGGAGGCCTGCTGCCAGGTCAGGCCGCCACGCAGCACCAGGGAGTTGAAGCCGTCGACCTCGGCGAGACCCCGCCAGGAGGCGGCGAAGGCGTCCTGGAACCGGTCCCGGATCCGGACGATGTCCTCCTTGGCCAGCATGTCCAGGGAGGCCTGGTCGAGGCGCATGCCGAAGTCATAGATCCAGCACTCGACGCCGTCGTCCCGGGTGATCTCGTACGGCCGCTCGTCGGTGACCTCGACGCCCATCCGCTGCAGCACCGGCAGCACCTTGGACAGGGTGATCTTCTCGCCGGCTATGTACAGCTTGAACCGGCGTTCGCCCGGCTCGGCGTCGTGCGGCACGTAGAAGGACATGTCCAGGCCGCCGGCCGAGTCCAGCGCCTGCAGTTTGCGCAGGTCGGACAGGCCCTCGGTGGCCGAGAAGTCTTCCTTGTACGCCTCGGGGAAGGCGTTGGCGTACTCGCTGCCCAGCTCGGCGATGGACTCGGCGGCGGCGATGTCGTCCTGCGACGGCTCCGCGGCGACCGCCTCGCTCATCAGGTCGTCCCAGGTGCGGATGGCCTCGCCCAGCTGGTCCTGGATGGCGATCGCGTCCGGCTCCGGGGAGCTGGCCGGGTCGGTGTGCACGATGAAGTGCACCCGGGCCAGCTGCGACTCACCGATGCGCGCGCTGTACTCCAGGTTGGTGCCCTGCAGTTCGCCGAGCAGCACCTCCTGCATGGCCAGCCGCGAGGTGGTGGTGTACCGGTCGCGCGGGAGGTAGACCAGGCAGGAGAAGAAGCGGCCATACGGGTCGCGGCGCAGGAACAGGCGCAGCGTGCGCCGTTCGGCCAGGGACAGCACGCCGGTCGCGGTCTCGTACAGCGAGTCCTCGTCGGCGGAGAACAGCTCGCTGCGCGGGTAGTTCTGGATGACCTCCAGCATGCGCTGGCCGGAGTAGGACTCCAGCGGCAGGCCGGCCCGGCGCACGACATCGCGCACCCGCTTGGCGATCACCGGGATGTCCAGCACGTCCTCGTGCAGCGCGGCGGTGGTGAGCATGCCGAGGAACCGGTGCTCGCCGGTGACCTGGCCGTCCTCGCCGAAGGTCTTCACGCCCACGTAGTACGGGTAGACCGAGCGGTGCACGGTGGACGGCGCGCTGGCCTCGGTGAGCACCAGCAGATTCGGTGCCAGGGCCCGCTCGGTGTCCTCCGCGCCCGCGGTGAAGCTGCGCGCGGCGAGGCTGTCCTGTCGCAGCACGCCGAGGCCGGAGGCCAGGGCGGCGCGCAGGGCGATCTCACCGGTCTGCTCGTCGGTCACCAGCTCGTAGCGCCGGTAGCCGAGGAAGGTGAAGTGCTCGTCGGCCAGCCAGCGCAACAGGTCGGCGCTGCCGGTCACCTGCTCGCGTTGCAACGGCAGCTGCGCACCTTCCAGCTCACCGGCCAGCTGCAGCGCGGTGGAGATCATCTTCTCGGTGTCCTCGACGACCTCGCGGACGTCGTTCAGCACCGAGTGCAGCCGCTGCTCGATCTCCCGGCCCCGCTCCGGGTCGGAGATCAGGTCGGCTTCCAGGCGCATCCAGGACTCGACGATGGCGTCGGCCGGCGGCTTGGTCGGATCGGCGTCCAGCAGCACGTCCTGCAGCACGCCGGTGACGACATCGCGGCGCACCACCAGGATCGGGTGCACGATGCGCTGCACTCCGACACCCGCGCGGTTCAGCTCGGCGATCACCGAGTCCACCAGGTACGGCATGTCGTCGGTGACCACCTGGATCACCGTGGACTGGGTGTCCCAGCCGTCGGTGGCCCGGCTCGGGTTGAACACCCTGATGGCCGGGCGGCCCGGCACGCGGGTGGCGGCCAGGTTCATATGGGACGTCAGGCACGCCGACAGGTCGGTGGCCTGGGAGTCGATGATCTCCTCGGCGGGCGCGTGCCGGTAGTACCGGCGCAGCAGGTCCGCGCGGTCCGGATGCAGCTCGGCGGCATTGGCGAGCAGCTCGGCTTGCAGGAGTTCGGGGCTGGCGTGTTTCGGGTCGAAACCCGCGCCTCCCGGGGTCGTCGGGTCGCCGGACCCAGCGTATGGGCCGGCGTCTCCAGAGCGGGTAAAAGCTCCAGTCGAGGTCATGTTCTGTGGCTCCACACTATCCGGCACCTCGGTGTGCCTGGACGCTTTCCACCCTACGGCCTGTGGAAATCGATGCCAGTACCAGGGAGCCATCAACTGTCATAACGATCAGCACATTCAGGGACACCCGAATGGACGCAAATACGGCCGTTTTCCGGGTATGCGTCACCCACAGTTCATGTCGTACACCGGTTGCTTACCGGCCGTTGGTGTGGCGTGGCCGAACTCGGCCACGCCACCCACACGTGTCTTCTGCTCAGCCGTGACCGTTACGGCCGGCCTTGTTCGCCGCTTCCTCGCCCGGTGCCTTGGGCGGGACCTGCGGCCGGACCAGCTGGGTGGAGAGGCTGGACCACGGCGGGAGCGGCATGCCGCCGCCCACCTGGGTGGCGTGCCCGTTGGCCGGCCGGTCCTTGGGCTTGTCCGCCGCCGGGGTGACCGTGGTCATCTGGGCTTCGGCCACCGCCCTGGGGACCATGGCGGTCTCCTGCGGCGGGCCGATGACCGGGTGCACACCGGACCGTTCCGCGAGGGAACGCTCCGGACCGGGCTCCGGGTTCTGCGGTTCCCCGGCCTGCTTGCGCCTGCCGTCCTCGTAGGCCACCAGGGCCTCGGTCAGCAGGTCGGCGAGGCCGACGTCCTGCAGCGAGCGCCGGACCCCGCGAGGCGTGGTCAGGTTCTCGTTGGCCGGTGCCTTCGGCTGCTCCGGCTCGGTGGCCGGAACCTCGGTGGCCTCGATGGGAGCGGGCTGCTCGGCGACCGGGTCGGCCTGGTTCGGCTGACCGGTCGGCTCCATCGGCGGCTTGGACACCAGCGCGGTCAGCGCGCCGCCTACCCCGATCGGGGCGTCGACCACCGGGACCACGGCGGAGCCGGTCGGCCCCTGGTAGCCCTCGGAGGACTCGAAGATGGCCAGCGGAGCCTGCTGCGCGGCGGGTGCCTGCTGCTCCGGCACCTGCTGCTGGTCCGGCGGCTCGGGCAGCCGGTTGGCCAGCCAGGAGGACGAGTTCTGCGCCGAGCGGAACATCGGCTCGGACAGGTAGTCGGCCCTGGCGTGGTTGGGGTCGGTCCGTTCGCTGGGCGCCTCCTCCGGTACCCGGGGGCCGGGGTCGGCGACCGGGAGACCGTCGGTGCCCACCGCGCGCTGCGGCGCGGTGCTGGCGTCCATGACCTGGGCGGACACGACATCGTCGTGCTGATCCGGCACCGCTTCGAGCTCCACGAGGGAGTGCGAGTTCTCGGCGAGGGAATGCGAACCGGCCTGGTTCACCTCGTCCGCGGACTCGTCGTGGGACGGACCGCCGGCCTGCTCCGCGGTGAGCGGAACGTCCTCGATCAGCGGTCGGCTGATCTCCGGCGCGGGCCGTTCGGTCTCGACGCTCTCCACCGGAACCGGGCTCTGCCTGGGCAGGGCGATCGATTCGGCGAGCTGTTCGCGCACCGAACGATCGGTGTGCACGATCGGGCTTTCCTCGGGGTGGCCTTCGCGAGCCAGCTCCTCGGCCTTGGCCGGCGGCGGTGGCATCGGCGAATCCCGCTTCATGACCTCGGAGAAGGCCATGTCCCGCTTCAGGATCTCGGAGACCGAGAAGGAGAACGGCGGCAGCTCCGGGGCGTCGGCGGTGGCCGGCGCCGGGAACAGCGACCGCTCCGCCCGCTCGAACAGGTCGAACGAGCCGGCTCCACCCGGTGAGTCGGCGGTGCCCACCCTGACGGTGACCGACAGCCCGCTGGCCATCTGGCTCCAGTCCGTGCCGAGCACCTCGATGCGCTGGTCCTGTGCCCAGTCGTGCGCCTGCTCGGCGGTCACGTCCGGCAGCAGTACGGCTAGCAGTTCCTCACCCAGGACGCCGAACATCGTCTGCGGGCCGTTCGCCTGCGGGGTGGGCGCGCTGTGCAGCTGCTCGAGGATCCGCTGCCGCACCGCGGCCATGACCTCGGGGCTGGCCGCGTCGGCGCCGAGCACGAAGTGGTCGATGCTCATCAGCAGCAGGGTGATGGTGCGCTGCGGGCTGGCATCGGCCAGGACCGAGTCGGTGCGCTGCCGGAACTCCAGCCGGTCCAGCGCGGGTACCCCGGTGACCAGCTCGGCCAGCGAGGGCGTCGACTCGGCCGGGGCGACATGCACGATCTGGGTGGGTGCGACCTCGGCCGGCACGGGCGGCTCCGGCTCGGTCACCGGTGCCTGCTGCTCCGCGATCGGCTGCGGGGCGGAGATCGACGGTGGCACCACGAACTGCTGCTGGACGGTGGCCGGGCGCGAAGCCGGAGCCGAGGCACCGAACATCGCGGCGATCTGCTCGGCGGCAGGCGCGGAGTCCGCACGCAGGGCGGCGAACTCCTCGGCCAGCAGTACCCGGACCAACTGCACCGAACGTTCCCGCCTGCGCTCCGCCGCGTGCGCGGAACGCAACGCGTTCAACGCCTCAGGAAGCTCACCGGTCCGCTCGAGCAGGTGGGAGACCGTGGTCAGGCTCTGTGCCAGCAGCGAGTCCAGCCGGTGCCGCTCGGCGCTGTCCGCCGTCTGCACCAGCAGGTCCCTGGCCGAGTCCAGCCTGCCCTCGGGCAGGTGCACCCGGGTGGCCAGGGCCAGCCGGATCCAGCCCAGCGCGGAGGCCGCGGGTGCCCGCACCGAACCGACGAGCACCTTCTCCGCGGCGGTCACCGCGAGGTCGGGCCGGTCGGAGTCCAGGTGCGCGCAGACCAGTTCCAGGCTCAGCTTGGCCGCGACGTGCCCGCTGTCCGCACCGGGCTCGGACAGCAGCCCGAGGAGCTCAAGACCCTCCTCGGCCAGCCGGACCGCGCCCTGCAGGTCGTTCCACCGGCGGTGGTGCGACGCGGCGACCGCGCGCAGCAGGCTGCGCAACAGCACCACGGCGTCCTGATCGCCGCTCTCGTCGGTCAGGTACAGCCGGTCCGCCTCGACGAGCGCGGCGCTCAGCTCACTGCCGTGGCCCAGCTGGGCCAGGAAGTCGGTGATCTGCACCAACGACGCGGCCCGCAGCAGCGGCGGGGTGTCCGGTGCGTCGAGCACCGGCCGCAGCAGAGCGAAGCCGGTCATCGGCGCGTTGGCGGCACGGGAGCAGCGAGCCAGTTCCAGCCGCAGTCGCGCGGCCAGTTCCCGGTACTCGCCCCCGTTTTCTGACCCATCACTGTGGGCCTCCACCTCGCGGAGCGCGGCGAGCGCCCGCTCGGTGGCCTGGACACCCTGTCCCAGCTGGTTCAGCGCGAACAACACCAGAGCTTCGGCACGCAGCCGTCGCGCGGTGTCGCCGACCCGTTCGGCCTGCTCCTTGGAGCGTTCACCGAAGGCAAGGGCCAGCTCTGGCGCGCGCCATCGCAGCCGCCAGGCGGATTCGAATAACGAATCCGCGGGCTCGGACGGGGTGTCGGTGCGTGCTGAATCCATTGGCCTCAGCCCCGTGTCAGTTTGCGATAGGTGACCCGATGCGGCCGGGCAGCCTCAGCGCCCAGACGCTCGATCTTGTTCTTCTCGTAGCCCTCGAAGTTGCCCTCGAACCAGAACCACTTCGCCGGGTTCTGGTCGTCGCCTTCCCAGGCGAGGATGTGCGTGGCGACGCGGTCCAGGAACCACCGGTCGTGCGAGATGACCACGGCACAACCCGGGAACTGCTCAAGGGCGTTCTCCAGCGAACCCAGCGTTTCCACGTCCAGGTCGTTGGTCGGTTCGTCGAGCATGATCAGGTTGCCGCCCTCTTTGAGGGTCAGCGCCAGGTTCAGCCGGTTGCGCTCTCCACCGGAGAGCACCTTGCTCGGCTTCTGCTGGTCGGCGCCCTTGAAACCGAAGGCGCCGATGTAGGCACGGGACGGCATCTCGACCTGGCCGACCTTGATGTAGTCCAGGCCGTCGGAGACCAGTTCCCAGACGTTCTTCTCCGGGTCGAGGCCACCACGGTTCTGGTCCACGTAGGACAGCTTGACCGTCTCGCCGATCTTGACGTTGCCCTCGTTGGCGTCTTCCAGGCCGACGATGGTCTTGAACAGCGTGGTCTTGCCGACGCCGTTCGGACCGATGACGCCGACGATGCCGTTGCGCGGCAGGTCGAAGCTCAGGTTGTCGATGAGAACCCGGTCGCCGAAGCCCTTCTTCAGGTCGTTGACCTCGACCACCACATTGCCCAGACGCGGGCCCGGCGGGATCTGGATCTCCTCGAAGTCGAGCTTGCGGGTCTTCTCCGCCTCGATGGCCATTTCCTCGTAGCGGGCCAGTCGGGACTTCGACTTGGCCTGCCGGGCCTTCGGGTTGGACCGGACCCAGGCGAGCTCGTCCTTGAGCCGCTTCTGCAGCTTGACGTCCTTGCGGCCGGCGACCGCGAGGCGCTCGGCCTTCTTCTCCAGGTAGGTGGAGTAGTTGCCCTCGTAGGGGTAGGCGCGGCCGCGGTCCAGTTCCAGGATCCACTCGGCCACGTTGTCCAGGAAGTACCGGTCGTGGGTCACGGCGAGCACGGCGCCGGCGTACTGCGCCAGGTGCTGCTCGAGCCAGAGCACCGACTCGGCGTCCAGGTGGTTGGTGGGCTCGTCCAGCAGCAGCAGGTCGGGCTTGCTGAGCAAGAGCTTGCACAGGGCGACCCGGCGGCGCTCGCCACCGGAGAGCTTGGTGACATCGGCGTCCGGCGGCGGGCAGCGGAGGGCGTCCATCGCCTGGTCCAGCTGCGAGTCCACGTCCCACGCGTTGGCGTGGTCGAGGATCTCCTGCAGCTTGCCCATCTCCTCCATCAGCTCGTCGGTGTAGTTGGTCGCCATCTCTTCGGCGATCGCGTTGAACCGGTCGAGCTGCTGCTTGATCTCACCGAGGCCCTCCTGGACATTGCCCAGGACGTCCTTCTCCTCGTTGAGCGGAGGCTCCTGCTGCAGGATGCCAACGGAGTAGCCCTCAGCGAGGAACGCGTCCCCGTTGTTCGGGATGTCCAGCCCAGCCATGATCTTGAGCACGCTGGACTTACCCGCCCCGTTGGGGCCGACCACGCCGATCTTGGCGCCGGGAAGGAAGTTCAGGAACACGTCGTCAAGAATCACCTTGTCGCCGTGCGCCTTGCGCACCTTCCGCATGGTGTAGATGTACTCGGCCATGGAGTAAATCGTAGAGCCGACCGACATCCCACCGGCAGTCCGGTCCGGCTCCACAAGAAGTTGCGTTCGCAACAGATCTTCCCTCCTCCCCTCTACCAGCACAAAGACCGTTAGCAACCGCCTGGCTACTCCGCGCAGCGCCGCGTGACAACTGTCACCGTTACTCCATACGCACGCGGCGTCTACGCTGTTCAGTTGATCACTGGGGCGATTACGAGACGCTGTGTAGTCCCAAACGCGGTTCCAGCACTGCCGGGACCCCCTCATCGCGTAGCGCTTTGTCCCGGAGGTTCACCACTTCCCCACCGCTCTGTGACTGCTCACGCCAGAACTGGAGATCGGGTCCCACCGATCGGGCACGCACCTGGAGCTCCTTGCGCTTGGCGCCCTCCCACTCGAACTCGTGCACCGTCAACTGCCCGGTCACCACCACCGGGTCCCCCTTGTGCAGGGTGCGCGCCACCCCGTCGGCCAGCCGTTTCCAGCAGTCGACGTTCACATACAACGAATCGCCGTCGACCCACTGATCTCGTTGCCTGTCGTATCTACGACTGGTGGAGACCATCCGGAACTTGGCCAGCTCCGTGCCGTCCGGCAACATCCGGTGGTCCACCTCGCCGGTGATCCGGCCGACCAGCGTGACGCTCGTTTCGTACATCCGCCCACTCCTCGCTCACCAGGCCCCTCCGGCCCGTCCTCAGCGAGCATGCCGAGCATCCCGGCCCCGCGGCGCGAGTGAGCACACATCTGTGGACAACCCCCTCCCCTGTGCACAGCCGGTCGGCAAGGGGCGGCTGAGCTGCTCAAACATGACTTTGCCGGACCCTGGGTGTGGGTGTGGTGCTTCTAGCTTGTTGTCGAAAGAGGGCTTTGGAGGAGGAGACGGGTGGGGGCCGGGGTCTTTCCTGCCGGCGTGTTGGGTGGGGGCACGCCTGTCTGGGCGGTCGGGTTGCTGCGCGGGTTAACCGAGGTGACTTGTCGTGGGTTTTTCCCACGACAAGTGGCACTTGTCGTGGGGTGGTGG
>QZFT01000050.1 GCA_003600225.1 Pseudonocardiaceae bacterium YIM PH 21723 | reverse complement strand
TGGCAGGCGGACTAGGGAGTGCCCGAAGTTGGCGATGTTCGCGAAAGAGCCGCGAACATCGCCAACTTCGGAGGTGTCAGCCGAGGTACCAGTCGGTGCGGGTGGGGTCGCGCAGGGCGTTGGAGCCGCAGTGCACCTCACCGTCCAGCAGGTGCAGGTAGCTCCAGTCCTCGACCCAGCTCACGGTCAGCCCGGTGTTCTTGAGCGCGTCCAGGGTGGACTGCTTGAACACGTCGGTGCCGCCGACCTTGGGGCCGTGCGGGTCCGGCGCCGCGTACGAGGTGGCACTCAGGGTGAGGCCGTTGGCCGCCGCCGGGGTGTCGGCCACGTAGTAGGAGGCGTTGATCCGCTGGTTCAGCTGCTCCTGGATCGCGGGCACGTTCACGCCCCGGTCCCGCAGGCTCGCCTGGAGCTGCGGATCGGCCAGCGTGGCCGCGGTCACCGCCCGGAACAGCACCGGGACCCGGATGAACTCGGAGGTGGCCAGGCCGGTCTCCTTGCTCAGCGTGGCGAGCTGCGTGTCGATCTTCTGCGCGGTCGTCTCCTGGGCGCTCATGAAGGCGGTGTTGGTCAGCGCCGAGCTGACGGTCTGCCCGTCACCGATGCCGTCGTGCAGCGCCGCGCTGCCCGATCCGGCTGCCTGAGCGTCCTTGAGCTTCTGCACCGCGAGCCGCGGGTCGGCCACGACCATGGTCCAGCCGCGGCTGTTCTTGGCCGGGACGGTGTGCGTGGTCTCGTCCACGTGCCCGACGAGCAGCCAGCTGGTGTCGATGGTGATCGGCTGCTGGAAGCCCTGGGACTGGAGCAGCTTGGTGAAGCTCTGGTCCGGCTTGCGGCTGCTGGTGGCGCCGTACAGCGACCGGCCGTTGGGGAAGCCGGTGAACGGCGGCACCGAGTCGAAGTTGCCGGTGGAGTTCAGCGACTGGTCGACGCCGGCGTCGAGGGTGCGGCTGAACTGGTGCACCACGCCCACGTCCTTGCCGCGCAATTTGTAGAGCAGCCGGCCCGCGTGCCGGGGGTCGGTGCCCTCACCGCTGCGGCCCACGTTCGCGCTGCGCAGGATCAGGTGCATGACCTGCGGCTGGCCGTTCGCGCCGGGGAAGCTGACGGTGCCGGGCTCGGCGAAGTCTTGGGCCCAGCGGTCGCTGTGGGTGAACGTGGTGAGCTTGGCGCCCGCCGCGCTCGCGTTCTGGGTCACGCCGGAGGCGAACTGGCTCCAGCCGGTGCCGCCCGCGTTGTTGATCCAGACCTGGTTGGCCTTCTTCAGGTCGTTCTGCAGCAGCAGCGGGGCGACGCGCAGCTGCACCGCGTCCTGAGTACTGGCGCTGCCCTCGGTGATCTTCAGGGTGACCGTGGCCAGGCCGTCCCACTTCGCGGTGTCCCGGATGACGTCCTTGCCTTCGAGGGCCGCCTCGACGCCGCTGTTGAGCTCGGCCGCCGTGAGCGTGGTGGAGGTGGTCCACGCGCCGTTGCGTTTCACGAACAGCCGCGTGTTCGGGGTGCTGGTGGTCAGCGTGCCGGTCGCTGTTGAGGCGGCGCCGCTGGGCAGGATGCGCAGCGGGGCCAGGTCCTTCTCGTCGTCGGCGCCGTTCACCACCTCGTCGGTGGAGTCGTTGCAGCCGTTCTGCTTGGTGTCGACCGATTCGCCGGAGGCGTTGATGTCGGAGTCGCTGATCGTGCAGCGCTGGGCGTCGTCGTCCATGTTCGGCAGGAAGATCCCGCCGCGCTGCGGTGTCCAGGAGGCTTTACCCGCCTCGTCGGTGGTGCCCTGGACGTCGACCACGCCATCGCGGTTGGTGTCCGCGCGCAGGTCGGCCTTCGCCGCGGTGGCGGCGACCGGGGAGAACGAGATCGACGGGGTGACCCCGACGATCAACGGAAGCGCGACCAATGCGGCCGCGCACGCGAGTTTGCGTGACACAGGGTTCGCCAATCTCTGCAGGGTTAGGGATTGAACGAACCGATCGTCGCGGCCGGACTGTGACCTGTCCAGACTCCGAATGCCGCTAGCGGAATTGCAGGTAGCCGATTCCCGGAACGAGTTTGTTCAGCAGCGGAATCCGGCTGAAGATCGAGAACAGTCGGGCGGTGCGGCTCGCCGCGAACTCCGGATAGGGCACGCGGCGGCTGCCGGCGATGTTCGGGTGCAACCGGTGAAGCCCGGCCAGTTTCCCCGGATCCTGCGACCAGTACATGGGTGGAATCCGCATGCCCTGCCTGTCCCGGTCCTGCCCCTTGGCGGAAGCCTTGACCCACATCTTCGGCATGGTGTCGAAGACGAACCCGCCGCCGGGGAAGCGCTCGGCGCAGGCCCGGAACAGGTCGTGCACCTCCTCGGGCTTCAGGTACATGAGCAGTCCCTGGGCGACGATCAGCACGCCGTTCGCCGCGGCGACCTCGTCCAGCCAGCGATGATCGGTGGCGGAACAGGCCAGGATCCGTTGCCGGGGTCCGGTCGGCAGCAGCTTCTCCCGCAGCGTCGCGGACTCCGGCAGGTCCACGGTGAGCCAGCGCGCGCGTCCGTTGTCCACCCGCCAGAAATGCGTCTCCAGGCCTTCGCCGAGGCAGACGACCGTGCCCTCCGGATGCCCGTCCAGGAACGCGCTGATCTCCCGGTCGAAGGCCACCGACCGCAACGCGATCACATCGCTGCGGCCATCGGCGGCGGGAAAATGTTGCTCGAAGGGATAGTCGATGGCGGCGACCAGTTCCGCCGCTTTCGGATCGGTCAGCAACGAATTCGGTTTCTGCGTCGAGCGGTAACGCGCCCAGAGCGTCAGCAGCAATGTCTCCGGTACACCGCTCAGACCAGGCCGAATGCGCTCCGAATCCGTCATATGGGGCAGCGTACGCCGGGGTGGCGAGGGCTTTTCCGCATTTCGGTCGTGTCTGCAAGAGATGTCAGCTCGCTGAACCCTTCCCGAACTGCCTTTCCGGTCCTGGAAACGGTACTTAGCGTCGACCGGGTCGCGTCCCTTTTCCGCGAGGAGTACTCATGCGACCCCGCTTACACAGGCTGCTGGCCTGCGTCCTGACCACCGCCCTGGTCGGATCGGTGAGCGCGCTCGTCGCCGCTCCCGCATCGGCCGCGAACAGCTTCGGCCAGGGCAACATCGTCGTCGCCCGGGTCGGCGACGGCTCGGCCGCGTTGAGCAACGCGGCCACCCCGGTCTTCCTGGACGAACTCACCCCGGACGGCACCCTGGTGCAGTCCGTCCCGCTGCCCACCGCGAGCGCCGGAGGTAACCGGCGCCTCACCCTCAGCGGCTCGGCCACCTCGGAGGGCGCCCTCGCCCGATCCGCCGACGGTCGCTACCTCACCCTCGGCGGCTACGACGCCGACCCGGGCCTGACCGGGGTGGCGAGCAGCGCCACCAGCGCGGTGCCCAGGGTCGTCGGCCGGATCGACGGCGGCGGTGCGGTGGACAGTTCGACCGCGATCACCGACGCGTTCAACGCGAACAACATCCGCGGCGCGGTGACCGACGACGGCAGCCGGTTCTGGAGCGTCGGTGGCAACGGCGGTGTCCGGCTGTCCGCGCTGGGCAGCTCGGGCGCCAGCACCGCGGTCAACAGCGCGGCGCCGACCAACATCCGCTCGGTGTCCATCGCCGACGGCAAGCTGTACGTCTCCACCGGCAGCGGCACCACCGGCGTCTACCAGGTCGGCAGCGGCCTGCCCACGGCTTCCGGCTCGCCGACCGCGCTGGTGCAGGCGGCGCCGAGCCCCTACGCGTTCATGGCGTTGGACCGCGACGCCGGCGTGCCGGGCGTGGACACGCTGTACGTGGCCGACGACTCGGGCAGCCCGAACGGCGGGATCCTGAAGTTCTCCTCCGACGGCTCCACGTGGACCGCGCGCGGCTCCTTCCGCCCGGCCGGCAACGGCGTGCGTGGCCTCACCGGTTCCGGCGGGACGCTCTTCGCGACGACGACCGCCGGCCAGCTGGTGAAGGTCGACGACTCCGCGAGCTTCAACGCGCCGATCGCGGCGACCGGCACCGTGCTGCGCACCGCCGCCGCCAACACCGCGCTGCGTGGCGTGGCGCTCGCGCCCACCGGAACCACGGTGACCGCGCCGGCGATCACCGACCAGCCGCAGGACGCCACCGTGGCCTCCGGCGGCACGGCCACGCTGAACGTCGCCGCGACCGGTACCGGACCCTTGCAGTACCGCTGGTACCAGGGCGAAGCCGGTGACACCGCGAACCAGGTGGGAAGCGACAGCGGCTTCACCACTCCGGCGCTGACCGCGACCGCGAAGTACTGGGTGCGGATCACCGGCCCCGGCGGCAGCGTCGACAGCCGCACGGCGACGGTCACCGTCAGCAGCGCACCCAACACCGCGCCGACGATCACCCCGAACGCGGTGCCCGAGCTGGCGCTGACCATCGGCGACCCGGACAACCCGCCTGCCGTGCGCACGGTGACCGTGGCCGACGCCCAGACGTCCTCATCGGGCCTCACGGTATCGGTGACCAGCGCCGATGCCGCGATCGCGACCGGTGGCGTCACCGGCGACGGGGACACCAGAACGCTCACCGTGAACCCGGCCGGCGTCGGTCAGACCACGCTGACGATCACCGTCTCGGACGGTTCGCTGACCGCGAGCACCACGATGAAGGTGTCCGTCTCCGGCGCGCTGCCCGCGGGCGTGCGCAACCTGTACGGGGCGAGCGACGCCTCCACCGCGCAGCTGATGCCGGACGGCAGCCTGCTGGTCGCCGATGACGAGACCAATGTGCTGCGCAGCTACGACCCCGACCACTCCCGCTACCCGAGCTCGACCTTCGACGTGCGGGCCGCCGGCCTGGCGCTGCGCGACGGTGACCCGGCCCGCGAGATCGACATCGAGGCCTCGGCCCGGCGCGGTGACCAGATCTTCTGGATCGGCTCGCAGGGCCAGAACTCCTCGGCCAAGACCCGGCTGAACCGCCAGGAACTGTTCACGACGAAGGGCAGCGGAAGCGGCCTCAGCCTCGGCGGCAGCTACCAGCATCTGCGCGACGACCTGATCACTTGGGATCAGTCCAACGGCGACGCGCTCGGCCTGGGCGCCGCGGCCGTGCGGGCTCCGGAAGGTGACGGCAGCGGAGGACCGACGGGCTTCAACATCGAGGGCGCCGAGTTCGGCAATGACGGCAACACGCTGCTGCTGGCCTTCCGTGGACCGCTGACCAGCGACAACAAGGCCATCGTCATCCCGGTGACCAATGCCGCCGATCTGGTGGCGGGGAACCCGACGACCGGAGTCTCCGCGAACTTCGGCGGCCCACTGAAGTGGGACCTGGGCGGCCGGGGCATCCGGGAGATCAAGAAGAACGCGGCGAACCAGTACCTGATCATCGCCGGGCCGTCCGACGACGGCGCGCTGGGTTTCCGGTTCTACACCTGGGACGGCGACGCGAGCCACCAGCCGATCCCGCGCGCCGGGGACCTGAGTGCGCTGCCCGCGATCGGCAAGCCCGAGGCCATCGTGGACGTGCCGAACCCGCTGACCCCGACCGCCACGGTCCGGGTGCTCACCGACTCCGGCGACACGGTGTTCTACGGAAACGGGACGATCGCCAAGGAGCTTCCGCTTGACGAGCGCAAGGCCACCAGCTGGCCGGTCAGCCTGGGCGCAGCGCCCGCCTGCACCTCGCCGACGGTGAGCATCGGCTCGGTCCAGGGCACCGGAGACGTCAGTCCGGTCGCCGGGCAGACGGTCTCCGTACGCGGCACCGTCGTCGGCGATTACGAAGGAGCTTCACCCGCCTTACGCGGTTTTTACCTCCAGGATTCCGGGGACGGTAACCCGGCGACCTCGGACGGGATCTTCGTCTTCACCAACGCCGCGAACTCCGTGTCGGTCGGCGACAACGTCCAGGTGACCGGCTCGGTGAGCGAGTTCCAGGGGCAGACGCAGCTCACCCCGGGACAGGTCGAGGCCTGCGGAAGCTCCTCGAACGTCACGCCCACCGACGTGACACTGCCCAACGCGGATCCGCAGACGCTGGAGAAGTACGAGGGCATGCTGGTGCGCTTCCACCAGCAGCTCACCGTCACCGAGCACTTCCAGCTCGGCCGGTTCGGCCAGGTCGTGGTGTCCTCCGGTGGCAGGCTCCGCCAGCCGACCGCGGACATCAGGGCCACCGACACGGCGGCGGTCCAGGCCAAGCAGCAGGCCAACGACCTGAACCGGCTGATCATCGATGACCCGGCGCAGAGCCAGAACCCCGATCCGATCGTGTTCGGTCGCGGCGGGCAGCCGCTGTCCGCGAGCAACACGCTGCGCGGCGGGGACACGGTGACCGACCCGGTCGGCGTGCTCACCTACACCTGGTCCGGCAACGCGGCCAGCGGCAACGCCTACCGGCTGCGGCCCGGCAACGCCCTGGGAGGCGCGGCGAGCTTCGACGTCGGCAACGAGCGGCCCGCCGCTCCGCCCGCCGTCGGCGCGGGCGGGATCAAGGTGGCCAGCGCCAACCTGCTGAACTTCTTCACCCAGTTCACCGGCTGCACCTTCGGTACCCAGGGCGGACCGGCCGACTGCCGGGGCGCCAACAACCAGCAGGAGTACCAGCGGCAGCTGGCCAAGGAGGTCGCCTCGCTGCGCTTCCTGAACGCCGACGTGATCGGCTACATGGAGATGCAGAACAACGGTTACGGCTCGGCCAGTGCCGTGCAGGCCCTGGTCAACGCGTTGAACGCGGTCGACGGGCCGGGCTCGTGGGCCTTCGTCGACCCGGACGCGGCGACCGGTGTCGCCGATGTCGCGGGAACCGACGCGATCAAGGCCGGGCTGCTGTACCGCACGGCGGCCGTCAGCCCGGTTCCCGGGAAGACCTTCGTCGACCAGAACGCGGTGTTCGAGCGGCGGCCGGTGGCGCAGACCTTCAGCACCGGAGGCGGCGCGCGCTTCACCGTGGTCGCCAACCACTTCAAGTCCAAGGGATCGTGCCCGGCCTCCGGTCCGGACACCGATCAACACGACGGCCAGGCGTGCTGGAACGCGCGGCGCACCCAGCAGGCCACCGAGCTGGCGAACTGGGTGGGTAACACGGTCATCCCGGCCGCGGACGACCCGGACGTGCTCATCGTCGGCGACCTCAACGCCTACGCCGGCGAGGACCCGGTCGCCGTGCTGGAGAGCGCCGGCTACGTGAACCTGATCAAGCAGTACCAGGGCGCCGAGGCCTACTCCTACGGGTTCGACGGGCAGTGGGGTTACCTGGACCACGCCCTCGCCTCGGTCTCCCTGGCCGGGCAGGCCACCGGCGCCGGGGACGCGCACCACAACGCTGACGAGCCCTCGGTGCTGGACTACAACACCGAGTTCAAGACCCCCGGCCAGGTCTCCTCGCTGTACGCGCCGGACCGGTTCCGCACCAGCGACCACGACCCGGTGGTCATCGGCCTGGATCCCGGTGCGCCGGTCACCGTCAGCGGCACGCCCGGCGCCGGAACCGTGGGCCAGGCGTACAACTTCACCTTCGGGCTGTCCGACACCGCGATCACTTCGGTCTCGGCGGGCTCGTTGCCGCCGGGACTGTCGCTGAACGCCAACGGCGTGCTGTCCGGAACCCCGGTCAAGGCGGGTGACTTCGCCTTCACCGTGCGGGCCACCAACCGGTTCGGCCGCACCGACTACCCGACATCGGTGCACGTCGACAAGGGCGTGCCCACGGTGACCGTCGGTTCCAGCGCGTCCCCGTCGACGGTCGGAGCCGCGGTGCGCTTCACCGCCACCGTGCCCGGATCCGGGACCGTGCAGTTCACCGTGGACGGCGTCGCGCTCGGCGGACCGGTCACCGTGACCGCGGGTAAGGCGGCCAGCCAGCCGATCAGCACGCTGAAGCCCGGCGCGCATCAGGTGCAGGTCGTGTACTCCGGCGACGCGGACTGGCTCACCGGGACCGGAAGCTTCAGCCAGCTCGTGCAGTACAAGGTGAAGGTGGTGCTGCCGCCGTCCGGCGCCAGTTGGCCGGCCGGGCTGCCGGTGCCCATCGCCTTCCAGTTGCAGGACGCGGGCGGGAAGAACATCCCGTTCGGCGACGCGGTGTCGCTGACCCTGGCCGGCCGGGTCACCGTGTCCGCGTCGGGCGCGCAGTCGCTGGCTTCCGCGCAGGCGCTGTACGAGCCGCTGACCGGGACGTTCGGCTACGCGTGGCTCACCAAGCCCGGTAAGCGTGGCGCCGTGACGGTGTCCATCACCGTCACCTACCCCGGCGCACCCGACCAGGTGGTCACGGTGCCGATCACCCTCAAGTAGGGGAGCTCCGAAGTTGGCGATGTTCGCGCGAGGAACGAGCCCGAACATCGCCGACTTCGCCGGCTGTGTTCGCCCTGTTGAGGTACTGGGTGACGGAACATGGAAGCGTTAGGCTCGGGGCATGAGCGCAGCGGGGTTCTCGGGTTCACCTGTGCCGGAGCTCCCACTGGAGGCGACCCCGGTGGCGATCCGTGATGCCCTGGTGGATCGGGATCGCGCGGACTTTCTCCAGGAATACAAGGCTGCTCTGGCCGGCGCACAGACGACTTTGGATCTGACCCCGGTTCTGGATGTACTACGCACGTATCACCGAATCGCGGAGCGCACCCGGACCGCTGGGGCGGAACGGTGGAACCGGATGCTGGACACCGTGGAGACCATCCAGCGGACGGGGACCGGCCCGACCGCGGAACCGGTAGACGACGTGCGGGAGATCGTGCGTACTCGGCTGGAAGATCAGCGATAGCGGTGGGGTACCGGGTAATCGTGCACGACGAGGTGCGACAGATCGCCGCGACGCTGCCGAAAGCGGCGTTGACGTCGTTCAATGAGGCGCTGACCGTGCTGGAGCTGACGCCGCGGAACGGTGAGCTGCTCAATCCAGCGAAGCCGGACGGTGTCTGGGAGTTGCTGTTTCATGGCGGCCGAGGACGACTCTTTTATCTGATCATCGAACACGCGGTCGAGGTCCACGCGGTCGACGCGCAGCACATCGGCTGAGTAGCCCGGTCAGAACCAGCGTTTGGTCAGGTCGACGGCCTGGTCCAGCCAGCCCAGCACGCCGAGCGCGGAGTCGATGTTGGCCGGTGGCGTGTTGATCAACGTGTCCCGCTGGATGAGCCGGGCCCAGTCGACCTGGATCGGCCCGGTGCGCGGCGTGCGCCCATCCGGATGGAAGAACGGCACACCCGCGTCCGCCATGATGGTGATCAGTTCCTGGGCGATCACCCCGTAGCCGACCGTGGTCGGGTGCACGCCGTCCAGCGAGAACAGCCCGCCGGACGCCCGCCGGGTCCCGTCGCTGGTCAGGAAGCGCGAGTCGGGCAACGGGTGCAGCGCCTGCAACGCGGGCGGAAGCTCGTAGGGCGTCCACCAGGGCGGCCGCGCCGCCGGGTCGTCGATGTACCGGCGCTGGGCGAGCCGGTCGAGGATCCCGGCGATGTCCAGTAGCCGCCAGTCCAGCCCGGCCAGCCTGGCGGAGCGCACGGCGTCGGTGATCGACAGGTTGTACTGGTCGATGGCGCTGTCGATGTCCCGCGCCTGCCTGCCGGTGATGTACGGGTCCTGCCGCGGGTCGAACTTCTGCTCGGAGATCCATGGGCGGGTGTAGTACCGGAAGTACGCGGAGGTGGCGGACACCTTGCCGCCGACGCCCCGGGTGATCGGCGCGATCGTCACGTGCGGCACCGTGCACCAGATGACGTGACGCGCGGGAAGCTTCCGCACCCGTACGGCGACCTGGTCCAACTCGGCCTGGAAGTGGGTCGGCCGCCAGACCGTGTAGTCGCTCTTCCGGTTCAGGTCGTCGTAGCCGCTGTCCGACCAGGCGACGCACAGGTTCGTCACCGCCGGCAGGGCGTTGTTCGATCCCAGGAAGACGATCAGCGTCTCGATCTCCCCGAGCTCGGCGGCCGCCTGGAACGCGGTGAAGGTCCGGTACCGCTCGCTGGTCGGGTAGACGCGCAGCGCGGCGCGTTCGCGGTGGTTCTCCACCACCTGGTCGATCAGGTCGTCCTTCGGTGTGTGCAGCAGTGCGAGGTTGTGCGCCGCGGTCTGCGACAACGCGTCCCGCAGATCCCAGCCGTAGACCGACAGGTCGTGGTTGATCGTGGCAGTTTCGCCGATGACGCTCCCCGGGCCTCGTTCCCAGTAGTCCTCCAGCTCGTCCATCCACTGCCGGACGCTGAACAACGCGAGGGGCACCTCCCACCAGTCGATGGCGCGGCCGTACCTGGTCTCCAGCGTGCGCAGCAGGAGTTCCACGTTGACCGGCAGCCCGCCGAAGCCGTTGTAGGTGGGGTAGCGGTAGCCGCTCCAGCCCAGTTCGTGCGCGATGATCGCCGGGTAGGACAGGTCCGTGTTGAAGATCGCCCCGCTCTGGAAACCGTGGCTCAGCGAGTCGCCGATCGCCACCAGACGGGCATCGGTGACATCGTTGCCGGCGAGCGGCACGTGGACACCGAGGGTCGGATCGGTGACCGGCGTCCTGCGCTCATCGGTGACGTGGACGTCCTCCGGGGTCCGGTAACCGCTCTGTCCGTCGTCGGGCACACACTTCGCCATGGCCAGCTCCTGCCACTCGGCCCCCGGACCTCCCATTTTCCGTCATGGCCGGTCCAGGACAAATACGCCGATACAGCGTTGAAATTCGCCGGGGGACACCGTGGTACCCGAAGTTGACGATGTTCGGGCTCGTTCCTCACCCCCGAACATCGTCAACTTCGGAGGCGGCCGGTCAGGGCAGGGTGAAGAAGATCATCGGGTTGTGGGTGCTGGTGCGCACCGGGTCGGCGAGGCCGAGTTCCTGCTTGAGCGCCATCAGCCGCCGGTAGTCGGTGCGCGCCCTGGCCGCCGAGGCGGTGAAGTAGGGGACCTGCTTGCCGGACAGCCAGCGCAGGATCACCGGGCCCTCGGTGAACGGTTTGGCCCACCGGCCGTGGAACACGTCGTGCACGCTCACCGGGATCCCGCTGCGCACCCGCGGGAATAGGTTGTCGATGTACCAGTTCGCGAACCGCATGCTGTGCGCCGCGTCGATGAACAGGTAGTCGGTGTCCGCCGGGATCGCATCCGTCCGCTGCCGCACATCGCCCTGGTGGAACGTCCAGCGATCGCCGGCCAGCTCGGCCGGGACGTTGTGCACCGCGTGGTCCACGATGTCGAAGGAGCGCAGCTCACCGCGGCCGTTGTCGGCGAGCGCCTGCAGGATCCAGGTGGTCGACCAGCCGTGGAAGGTGCCGATCTCCACCACGACGCGCGGTTCGTGCTCGCGCAGCAACAGGTAGGTGATCTCGGCTTCGATATCGTCCAGCTGCGCCTTGACCTGCGGATTCGCCGCCAGGAATGCCTGCTGCCTGCTGCGGGCAGCGGCCAGCTCGTCGGCATACCGCCGATACAGCTTGGCGATGAACTCGAAGGTCGCCTCTGGCATCCGGTCTCCGGGGGAGGGTGTGGCAGTGATGGTGTCTAAAGCTATCGAACGATGGATCAACGGCATACCGGCGGCGGAGTTATGCCGTTTGGACCACAGTGGACGGTGAGCCGCAACGAGCGCGTCACTCATCCGGTGCTTTGACTACCGCAAAGGTTGACTTTCTTCACGAATCCTGGGCGGCAACTTGATAACGGCAGGGGGGCCGGAGCGATAATCAGGGCGGGCGCCGAGGCGTCTTAATCGGCCAAAGGGATGATTTCGGGGGAACTCGATGAAGACCGAGCAACTGCTGGACAAACTGTCGAAGAAGGGCCTGGACGGACACGTCCTGCCCGTCGAGCGGGTCCAGCCCGGTGGTGGTCCGGACGCGAATGGCATCTTCCTCACCCAGGACGGCAACAACTGGGTGGTCGGGCTGTACGACGGACGGGGCAACTGGACTCCGGCGGAGAACTTCAACTCCGAGGAGCGTGCCTGTCAGTGGATCTACGGAGCGTTGACTGCCAAGCGTTGATCGATAGTCCCTCTCACTGAGCGGCGCGTTGCCGCGACGCGAAGGCCCGGGCCTTGTTCCGGTTGCCACACACGCGCATCGAGCACCATCGCCGGCTGCGGTTCTTGGAGCCATCCCAGAAGACCCAGCCGCACGAGTGCTCCGCACAGCGCTTGATCCGCTGCGACTCCTCGGTGATCACCAGGTGTGTCCAGGCCACCGCCAGCATGCCCAGTGCCCGCCGGGCCGCTGTCGTGGAACCCGCCGGGGTCAGCCGCCCGCCCAGTCCCACCTGCACCGGCAACTCGCGTAGTGCCGCGTCGCCCGCCGCGACGATCTCCGGATCCGCATCGCCGTCCAGGCTGAGCCGTTCCCGGATGCCCGCGCGCAGGTCCAGCGCCAGCCGGTGATCACCCGCGTCCACCCGCGGCGTGTCCAGCCAGCGGGCCAGTCCGGCCTGGCTGGTCAGTTCGTCGGTGCCTTCCTCGACATCCAGGGTGTTGGCGAAGGCCATCACCAGTTCCGCTTGGCCGGATGGCTCCATGGCTGCTCCCTTCGGGCTTAACCACCAAAATGACTTTACCAGTTAGTGAGATCGCTCTAGCGTTGATCGTGTCCGGCGGAAGGGGGACGCGACATGAGCTCGGACGTGATGCCCGCGGTGGTGATCGAACCCGGACGGGGCAGCCGGAATGCCACGGTGCTGGTCGGCTTCACCGCGATCACCAACCTGGCCGACGGCGTCGCCAAGGCGGTGTTGCCGTTGCTGGCCACCCAGATCACTGGTTCACCCGGGCTGATCACCGCGGTCGGCGTGGCGTTACGGCTGCCCTGGCTGCTGGTGTCCCTGCATGTCGGCGTGCTGGTCGATCGCTTCGACCGGCGGCTGTTGCTGTGGATCGCCGACGGCGTGCGGGCAGCGGTGATGTTCGGCGTGCTCGCGCTGGTGTCGACCGGGCGGCTGACCATCGAGGTGTTGCTGGGCGCCGGATTCCTGCTCGGCGTCGCGGAGGTGGTCGCGTTGACGGCGGCCACCGCGCTCATCCCGGCGGCCGTTCCGGAGCCGGCCCGGGAACGGACGAACGCCTGGATCGCCGGCGCGGAGACGGTGGGCTCCGAGTTCGCCGGACCGGCCATCGGCGGGCTCCTCGTGGCTCTGGGGACCGCCGCCGCGCTCGGCGCCACCGGGGTGACCTATGTGCTGGCCACGGCGCTGCTGGTGTTGCTGGCGGGCAGGTTCCGGCCGCGGCGGGTCACCGGCCGATCGGCGGGCGGGGTCAACCGGGAGATCGCCGAGGGGCTGCGGTTCCTCTGGCGACAGCCGATGCTGCGGCTGATGGCGCTGGCGCTCACCGTGCTGTGTGCGAGCTGGGGCGCCTGGATCGCCCTGCTACCCGCGATCGCCCGGCCGGTCTGGGGCTACACGCCGCAGGAGTACGGCATCGCGTTCGGTGCGCTCGGCGTCGGCGGCCTGGTCGGTTCGCTCACCGTCGGCTGGGTCAACCGGCTGCTGGGCAGGCGGTGGGCGTTGTTCGCCGACCTCGTCGGCACGGCGGTCATGATGGCGGTGCCGGCGGTGACCGGTTCGCTGATCGCCGTCTGCGCCGCGGCCTTCGCCGGTGGTATGGGGGCGGTGCTGTGGACGGTGAACGCGCGCACGATCAGTCAGGCGCTGGTGCCCGATGAGCTGCTCGGCAGGTACAGCGCCGCCGCCCGGCTGTTCAGCTGGGGCTCGCTGCCCGTCGGCGGCGCGGTGGCGGCCGTCATCGCCGAGTGGGTCAGCCCGGCGGCGGCGTTCTGGCCGTTCACCGTGCTGACCCTGGCGATCATGGTCCCGTTCTTGCGGGCTACCCGCCGCTCCGAAGTTGGCGATGTTCGGGGGAGGAACGAGCCCGAACATCGCCAACTTCGGGACTGAGCGTCAGCCCATCAGCAGGTTCTTCTGCACCTTGCCCATCGGGTTGCGCGGCAGCGCCTCCAGGAAACGGATCTCCCGGGGGCGCTTGTGCGCGGACAGCTGCCCGGCCACGTGGTCGATCAGCTCCTCCGCGGACACCGGCTCGCCGACCACGTAGGCGACCACCCGCTGCCCCAGATCGTCATCGGGCACGCCCACCACGGCGACCTCGCGGACGGCGGGGTGGGTCAGCAGACAGGACTCCACCTCCCCGGCACCCACCTTGTAACCGCCGGTCTTGATGATGTCCACCGACTGCCGCCCGACGATCCGGTGCGAGCCATCGGTGTCGATCACCGCCGCGTCCCCGGTGCGGAACCAGCCGTCCGGCGTGAACGGGTCGTCCCGGCCCAGATACCCGGTGAACAGCGTCGATCCGCGCACCCAGAGCTCGCCGACCTCGCCGTCGTCATCGTGCTCCAGCCGCGTCTCGACCCCGTCGATCGGCGAGCCCACCCAGCCGACCCGGCGCTCCCCGGACGCCCGCTGCGCCAGGGGGATCAGGGTTTCGGTCATCCCGTACCGCTCCGCCGGGACCTGCCCGGTGAGCCGGGCCAGCTCCTCGGCCACCGGCACCGGCAGGGCCGCGCTGCCGGAGACCAGCAGCCGGGCCGCGCCCAGTTTCCGCGCGCTGTCCGGGTCCTGGCAGACCCGCGACCACACGGTCGGCACGCCGAAGTACAGCGAGCCGCCGGCCGCCGCGTACGCCGCGGGCGTGGGCTTCACCGTGTGGATCAGCGGGCTGCCGATCCGCAGCGCGCCCAGTACGCCGAGCACCAGGCCGTGCACGTGGAACAGCGGCAGGCCGTGCACCAGCACGTCGTCGGGGGTCCACTCCCACGCGGTCGCCAGGCCGTCCAGCCCGGCCGCGAGGGAGGCCCTGGTGTGCACGGCTCCCTTGGGCGCGCCGGTGGTGCCCGAGGTGTAGAGGATCAACGCCCGCGAGGTGGCGTCCGGCTCCGGGTAGGAGGCACTCGACCGGGCGGTGGCATCCACCGTGAACTGCGGCAACGACACATCGTCGAGAGGCGGGCCGAGCCAGATGCCGGCGCCGGAGTCACGCAGCAGATGGCCCCGCTCGGCGGGACCGGAATCGGCAGGGACCGGCACGACGGGAACGCCGGCGATCAGGCAGCCGAGTACCCCGAGCACGGTCTCCAGACTGGGGGTGGCGTGGACGGCCACGGCGGGGGCGCCGTGCACCTTGTCGGCCACCGCGGTGGCGGCGGCGAACAGGTCGGCGCGGTGCAGACCGTGGTCTCCGACGCGGACGGCGGGCAGCTGATCCGGGAAATCACCGTGAGGTAGCAGCACGCCGCGATTTTATGTCTCGAAGTTGACGATGTTCGGGCGAAAGCGTGCCCGAACATCGTCAACTTCGAGGCAAGGTTTAAACAGGGCGGCCGGGCTGGATGGGCTCCCGACGGCGCATCGCGGTGTAGCGGCGGGCGGCGGGCACGTCGGAACCGTTGTTGCGCAGCAGTTCCTCGATGCTCTGTGCAGCCTGCATGAGGCTCGGCACCAGCTTCGGCAGGTCGGCGCGCACGCTGTGCACGACGATCCCCACCGCGGCGGTGGCGACGCCCTCGTTGTCGCGGATCGGCACGGCCACGGAGCAGGCGCCGAGGGTCATCTCCTCAACGGTCTGCGCGTAACCACGCCGCCGAACCTCCGCCAACTCCCGCACGAGGCGGCCGGGTTCGGTGATCGTGTAACGGGTGTTGCGGCTCAACGGCCGCTGGCAGAAGTACTGCACGAACGCCTGGCTCTGGTGAGCCAGGAGTGCCTTACCCACGGCGGTCGCGTGCATGGGTAACCGGGAGCCGGCCCGGGAGACGACCGGCACCGACCGATGGCCACTGAGGCGATCGAGGTACAGCGCGTCGAATCGGTCGCGCACCGCGAGGTGCACGTTCTCCCTCGTGGTCTCGTAGAGCTCCTGCATGTACGGCATGGCCAGTTCGCGCAGCTGCGCGTTGGCCGGTGTGAACATGCCGAGCTCCCAGAGACGCAAGCCGATGTGGTAGCTGCCGTCAGCGTCTCGCTCGACGGCACCCCACTCCTCCAGGTCGCCGACCAGGCGATGCGTGGTGGTCAGCGGGAATCCGGACCGACGAGACATTTCGGACAGGGTCTGCCGCTGGTGGGTCGCGTCGAACGTGCTGAGCAGGGTTAGCGCACGAATCGTCACCGAGCGGCCAGGTTGACTGCTGTTTCCGGCCAAGGCTGACCTCCTTTCACTGAACAGGTATCGCATCGTATGTCGATTGTTATCGAATCTGGTTCCCGCTCAACGGAATATGACTTTCTGATAATCGGAAGTGAGCTCTCCGTGAACCCCCTTCACATCCCCCTAGTGGGTGATGGGTCAACCTTGCTGACCAGCGAAGATCTATAAAACAAATCAGTTTCCCGTTATCCGGAAAGCGTTGCTAATCACATCCTGATACCGGGAAGGGGGGTTCTGTCGTTGAAAACGGGAATCCCGCAGTGAGCTTCCAGATAACGGGATTCACGCATATCGATCATGGAGGTTGAAGATCATTTTCCGGCGGATTCCGACGGATTTCCCGGCGGGCATTGCCATCACGGGCAAGACCGTTCTCGCCGATGATGCTGACTCCATTGAGACGACGCACACGTTCGGCCCGGACCTGGGTTTCTCGCCCCGCCCTTCCAGTGAGCGGAAAGCAGTCTGCCGAAACCGAGGTGAGCGCAGTCACGCTTCAGGCATGTTCCGACAGACGCTGACCTGTGTGCTGGCAGCCGCGCTCACCCTGCTGGCGATCCCATCCGCCCAGGCCACGGCCGTGGCCAAGGCTCCGACGACGCACACCTTCGCCACGGTGGGGGATCGTGCGCTGAAGCTGAAGCTATGGCAGCCGGCCACGGCCAAGCCCGCCCCACTGGTGATCTACGTCCACGGCGGCGCCTGGGCGATCGGCAGCTATCAGGGTTACCCGCTGCCCATGCCCTGGGGGACGGTCGACAGCGTCGCCGGCGAGCTGACGGCCAAGGGCTACGCGGTGGCGAGCCTGGACTACCGGCTGTCCGGTGAGGCGCAGTGGCCCGCGCAGATCTTCGACGTGAAGTCCGGCGTGCGGTATCTGCGGGCCAACGCGGCCACACTGAACATCGACCCGGACCGGTTCGCGGCCTGGGGTGACTCGGCCGGCGGCCATCTGGCGGCGATGCTCGGCACCACCGCCGACCGCCCGGAACTGGAGGGCGACGTGGGTGTCACGGGCGTCTCCAGCGCGGTACAGGCGGTGGCCGACTGGTTCGGTCCGACCGACATCGCGGCCATGGCGGACAACGGCGGGGTGTGGGAAGGCCTGATGCACGGCACCGCGATCTCGCCGGAGACGAAGCTGCTGGGCTGTGTGCCGCAGAAGTGCCGGGACAAGGCGGACCAGGCCAGTCCGATCAGCTATGTGACCGCGAAGTCGGCGCCGTTCCTGATCCAGCACGGCCGGTTCGACCACCTCGTGCCGTTCAACCAGGCCGAGTTGCTGGACGCGAAACTGCGCGCCGCGGGCGTGCCGGTGGAGTTCCGCGGGCTGCTGACCGACCACGAGTTCGTCGGGCTGGCCAACCCCCGGACGGACATCCTTAACCCGTTCTACATGTTCCTGGAACACCAGCTGCATCCCGCAACTTGAAACCGGGACGCTTTCCGCTGACTGGAAGTTTTCGCTGCCTGATCCATTCGGGTGAAGGGCACGCTTTTCGCATGCTTTCCAGGACCCTCAACTCCGCGCTGGCGGCGGCCACCCTCGCCTTGGCCGCCATCTCGCCTGCTCAGGCCGCAGCCGCCGACTCCTCGGCGCAGGCCACGACGACCGAAGCTCCGGAGCAGGCCAAGGCCGTCGACTCCCCGGAGACCCACATCTACGGCAAGGCCGGTGACCGGGAGTTACCGCTGCGCTTCTGGCCGGCCAAGGACGCCTCGAAGCCCGCCCCGCTGGTGATCTACATCCACGGCGGCGCGTGGGCGGTCGGCAGCCTCGACGGTTACCCGCTGCCCATGCCGTGGGGCGACATCCAGCGGGTCATCCCCGAACTGCGCGAGCGCGGCTACGCGGTGGCGAGCCTGGACTACCGGCTGTCCGGTGAGGCGCAGTGGCCCGCGCAGATCTTCGACGTGAAGGCCGGTGTCCGCTACCTGCGGGCCAATGCGGCCACGCTGAACGTGGACCCGGACCGCTTCGCGGCCTGGGGCGACTCGGCGGGCGGCCACCTGTCGGCGATGCTCGGCACCACCGCCGACCGTCCGGAGCTGGAAGGTGACGAGGGCAGCCCCGGCGTCTCCAGCAGGGTGCGGGCGGTGGCCGACTGGTTCGGCCCGACCGATATCGGCACCATGAGCGCCGGTGGGCCGGTGAACTGGCTGATGCACGGCCACATCAAGGCCCCGGAGGCCGCGCTGCTGGGCTGCACGCCCAAGAGCTGCCCGGAGAAGGCCCGGCTGGCGAGCCCGAGCAACTACGTGAGCTCCGACGACGCCCCGTTCCTGTTCCAGCACGGCAGGTGCGATCACGTCGTGCCGTTCGCGCAGAGCGTCAAGCTGGAAGCCCAGCTGCGGTCCGCCGGAGTGGCCACCGAGTTCCACGCCTACAACACCGATCACGAGTTCATCGGACTGGCCTCCCAGAACGAGATCCTCGCGACCTTCTACGCCTTCCTGGACAAGCAGCTCAAATAGTTCAATGTCCGCAGGAACCTCACACACCGATATCCGGACACGTTTTACAGAGTTTCGATATATGTAAGCGTTTGCTCGGTGTGGAGGTTCTCCGGTGGTCCGTCGTGTCCTGGTCGGTGTCGTCGTGGCGACGGCACTGGCCGCCATTCCCCTCTCAACTGCAACCGTCACCTCCGAACCGACGGCGTTCGGCAACAGGCCCACGGAGACCGTCACCTACGCCAAGGTCGGTGACCGGGAACTGAAGATGGACATCTACCGCCCGGCCAAGGCCGACAAGCCCACGCCGGTGGTGATGCACATCCACGGCGGCGCCTGGAAGTTCGGCACCCGGCGCGGCTACGTCGGCGGGGCGCCGCTGAACTGGGGCACCATCCCCGGTGTCGCGGAGGATCTGACCCAGCGTGGATACACCATGGTCAGCGTGGATTACCGGCTCACCGGCGAGGCCAAGTGGCCGGCGCAGATCCACGATGTGAAGGCCGCGACCCGGTTCCTGCGGGCCAACGCCAAGAAGTACAACCTGGACCCGACCCGGTTCGCCGCCTGGGGCGAGTCCGCGGGCGCCCACCTGTCCGCGATGCTCGGCACCACCGCCGGGGTCAAGTCCCTCGAAGGCGACCTCGGCAACGCGGGGGAGTCCAGCGCGGTGCAGGCGGTCGTCGACTGGTTCGGCCCCACCGACATGGCCTCGATGGACGACGGCTCGAAGAACAACAAGCTGATGCACGGCCAGGCCAACAGCCCGGAGGCCGCGTTGCTGGGCTGCAAGCTGGACGACTGCGACAAGAAGCTCCTCGACGAAGCGAGCCCGTTGTCGCACGTGAGCGGCAAGACGGCGCCGTTCATCATCCAGCACGGCAAGAACGATCACGTGGTGCCGTTCCAGCAGAGCATCGTGATGGAGGCCGCGTTGAAGAAGGCGGGCGTGCCGGTGGAGTTCCAGCAGCTCAACTCCGACCACGAGTTCCTCGGGCCGGTCACACCGGGTCAGGTGCGCAACCCGATGTACGCGTTCCTGGATAAGCAGTTCAAGAACTAATGCCCGAAGCCGGCGATGTTCGCGAAAGAGCCGCGAACATCGCCGACTTCGGAACCTGCATTACTCGGGGAGCAGCCACCAGGACGGGTTGCGCAGCAGCAGGATCGAGCCGACCAGTCCGTGCGAGGGCAGGCCGTCGCCGCCCCGGCTCAGCATCTGCTCGACCAGCACGCCGATCACCTCGACGGACCGCCCAGTGGCATCGCCCCACTCGGCCAGACCCTCGATGTAGACCGGACGCTCGCCGTTCCGGATGAGCACCGCGCCGGAATGCGCGTTGCCCGCCCGCCCGCGCAGGGTGACCAGTTCCATCAGTACTTCCTGGCGAACGCCACGCTGAAGACCTGCTCGTCGAAGTCCTGCAGCGGACGCGAGTAGTAGTTCAGCGTGCTCTGGTAGACGTGCATGCCAGGCTCCGAGTGGTTGGCGTGCCACCAGTTGTTGACGGACTCGTCGTACCAGCCGTAGTCGAAGTTCACGTACCCCGGACGCGGCACGTACCGGTAGCCGCTCATGTTCACCTGGTCGTTGGCGTTCGGTGAGTAGTCGGCGTCGCCACTCCAGAACCGCTTGGAGAACACGGCCGCGGTCACTTCCCCGGAGCCGATCCAGTCCGGCAGCGCACGTTCCACATTGGACAGTTTGCCCAGCACCGGGTGCTTGCGCACCAGGGCCTTGAACTCCGCGGCCGACGGCTTCTTGGCCACGATCTCGTTCAGCGCCGCCTGCACCGTGCGGGCGGTCTCGAAGCTGCCGAAGGACAGGCCCAGCGGCGGGTTGCCGACGTCCTCGCGGTCCAGGTTGACCACGGTGACGCCGATGCAGCCACGCGCCAGGTTGCGCTTCTCGTCCTCGGTCATGGTGCGCCCGCGGTGCTTCTCCCAGGCCCGGATGTAGTCCGGCACCGACCAGTCCTTGGTGCGCTGGCCGCTGCGCAGAGCGGGCGCGAGGGGTGCCCGCTCCGCGGCAGCGGAGGCGACCGTCGCCGGAGCGGCGGGTGCGGCCGACGCGGTGGCCACGGTCCCGGCGGCGAGGCCGGCGGAAAGAACCGCGGCCACCAGGGCGCGCACAAGAAACTTCTGCATACATTCCTCGTTTCGGAAATGGTGAATCCGGTAAAGCACGAGGAACGTAATCAACCCTTCCGAAGGCTGGCTACGTATCTTTCCGTAGGTGGCAGAAGATTGGTTCCCGAAAGAAATCCGAGCACAGGAACCGCATAATCGTCACTCGGTCGGCAGCTGGCTCCAGCGCGCATTTCGCAGTACCAGCAGCTGTCCGCGAATGCCGTGCGACTCGACATCCGGAACCGGTTTCTCGATCTCCACCAGCTTGCCGTGTACCTCCAGCAGGCTGCCCGTGCTGTCGCCCCAGTCGTCCAGGCCCTCGATGTAGACGGGCTGGTGCTCACCGCGGAGCAGGACCGCGCCCGCGTGCGCGTTGGCGGCGACGCCCCGCAGCGTGACCATCAGTACTTCCGGGCCAGGCCGACGATGAACACCTGGCGGTCGAAGTCCTCCAGCGGACGGGAGTAGTGGGCGAGGGTGCTCTGGTAGATCTTCATCCCCGGCTCCGCGTGGTTGGCGTGCCACCAGTTGTCGATCGACTGGTCCCACCAGCCGTAGTCGTAGTTGGTGTAGCCACCGGGACGCGCCTGGTAGCGGTAGCCACTCATGTCCACCTGATCATTGCCATCAGGGGCGTAAGCAGCGCCGTTGCTCCAGAAACGCTTGGAGTAGATCTGCGCGTTCAGCGTGCCCGACGGGGTGTCGTTGGGCAGTACCTTGTCCATGTTCTTCAGCGTGGACAGCACCTCGTCCTGCCGGACGGCGGCGCGGAACTGGGCTGGAGTCGGGTTCTTCCGCAGGATCCGGTCCAGGGCGGACTGCACCCGGCGGGCCTTGCTCAGGCGGTCGAAGGACAGGTCCAGCGGCGGGTTGCTCGGGATGAACCGGCCCAGGTTGACCTGGGTGACGCCGATGCAGCCGCGGTCCAGGTTGCGCCGCTCCTGCGGGGTCATCGGCCGGCCCCGGTGCCGCTCCCAGGACTCGATGTAGGTGTTCTTGGACCACGTGCGGCTAGCTTGGCCGGCCGGTAGCGGATCGGCGATCGCGGCGGCCGCGATGTCCACGGCGGCCGCCGGGGCGGCCAGGACCGGCGTGACCATTCCCGTGGTCAATCCGGCGGAAATAACTACAGCAACCAGCGCGCGCGACAGTAACCTGCGCATTGCTTCCTCGAATTCTTGTGCAAGGTCTTATTGACCTGCTGAGGCTAAAACGATGCGCTGAATGCCGCAGGGTGACTACGGGAAATTGCTGATCAACGCCGAGTGGCGTCGACAACACCCTGTAGATATTTACCGATAATCCGACTCTGCATAAATGCGGCGATGGGCCAGGCCGCCTTGGCGTACCAGGTGTGCGGCCGGGCGAACGCGGAGACGGTGAAGGACACCTCGCCCGACTCGTCGATCTCCACCAGGAACGCCTCTTCGCCGGTCATCGGGTGGCCGGCGAGGGTGCCGTAGCCGAACCCGGCGTACCAGTCATCGTTGACGTCCCACACCACCATGCACGGCCCGTGCACCACGAACGGCCCGAACGGCACCGAGGTGATCACCCGCAGTCCGGTGGTGGCCGGCTTCGCCGGGTGCACCGCGATCCTGGCGCCGAAATGCATCGCCCACAGCCGGACCTGCCGGGCCGCGCGGTCGAACACGTCCCGGCCGTTACCCAGCCGGACGCGCCTGCGGATGTGGTGATACCCCTTCGGCAGCTGGTCGAACTTGCTCGCCCCCACCTCGCGGTAGGTCGGCTGGGCGCTGCGCACCCGGGGAATGCCCCCTGCCCACCTTGGCCTCAGCATCGCAGCAACTCCAAGGGGTCGGTGTACGTCCCGAAGTGCTCCTTCAACACTCGGGTGGCCGCGTGTACTCCGGCCATGCCATGCACTCCGCCGCCAGGCGGCGTCGACGCCGAGCACAGGTATACACCCGGTACCGGCGTCCGATAGGGATTCCCACGCGGTGCGGGCCGGGCAATCGCCTGCCACGGGGTCATCGCGCCGCCGCCGATGTCCCCGCCGACGTAGTTCGGGTTGTAGGTCTCCTGTTCGGCGGCGGTGATCACGTGGGTGTCCAGGATGAGGTCCCGGAAACCCGGTGCGAACCGTTCTATCTGCGCGATGATCTGCGCCGTTACGTCCACGGCCGAGCCGTGCGGCACATGTGCGTAGCTCCACAGCGTGTGCTGCCCGGCCGGGGCCCGGCCGTCGTCGAGCACGCCGGGCTGCGCGGCCAGCACGTACGGGCGGGCCGCGTGCCGTCCCCGGCTGATGGCGCGTTCGGCGAGCCGGGCCTCCGACTGGCTGCCGACCAGGTGGAGCGTCGGCGCCAGCGCGCAGTCCGGGTTGGTCCACGGGACCGGGCCGGACAGCGCGAAGTCGACCTTGCAGCTGCCGGCGCCGTACCGGAATCGCCGCGCGTAGGGCACGCCGGTCAGCTCGGTGAAGCCCTTCGGGGTCAGGTTCAGCAGTGTGGCGGTGGCCTTGGGCAACTCGTGCAGCGAACGCACCCGGTGCCCGGTGATCAGCGTGCCGCCGAGCTTCTCCAGTTCGGTCACCAGGGCCTCGGTGATCCGGCGGCTGCCACCACGGGGTATCGGCCAGCCGCCGACGTGGGCCAGGGTGCCGAGCAGCATCCCGGCCGCGGCGGGCAGGAATCCGGGCATCGGGGCGATGGCGTGCCCGGCGAGCCCGGCGAACATGGCCGGGGCGGTGTCCTCCCGGAACCGGAAGTTCCACAGTGGACTGCCCTGCTCGGCGATCCGGGCGGCCAGGGTGACCGCGGCCCGCAGATCGGCGGGCGGGTGTCGCAGATCGCCCATCGCGGCGTCGACCACCCCGGTCCAGCGCTCGGTGAGCGGGCCGAAGAGCCGGGCCCACGCGGCGCCGTCCCGGCCGAGGCCGTCGGCGGCGCGGTCCAGATCGCGCCACGCGAGACCGGCGCGGCCGTCGTCCAGGGGATGGGCGTAGGACAGCTCGGGGACAAGGAGTTCCACGCCGTGCGCGGCCAGGTCGAACGCCCGGAAGAACGGGGATGCGAGGGCCATCGGATGCGTCGCCGAGCAGACGTCGTGGGCGAATCCGGGCCGGGTGAGTTCCCTGGTCCGGGTTCCACCGCCCGGAAGTTCCGCGGCCTCGTACACGGTGACCTGGAGGCCGGCCTTCGCCAGGACTAAGGCCGCGGCCAGCCCGTTAGGGCCGGACCCCACGATCACCGCGTCCATCTGACCTCCCGGCTGCCGACGACAACATTCTGCCGTAACGGTGTTGCCTTTTCCGGGAGGTGAAGCATCCGACCCGCCTACCGGCGGGCCGGATGAGACCGGGATCAGTGCGGCAGCAGGTTGCCGAGCAGTGGCAGTTTGTCGGTGGCGAAGGCGCCCAGCGGCGTGGTGTTCGGCTTCTGCGGGGCGGCCGTGGTGACCTCTTCGGCGACGCCTTCGAGGGGCTTGGCGCTGTCCTCCACGCTCTGGCCGAGTGCGGGCTCGGTGGCCGTCGGCACCGTCGGCTCCGGGATGTCGTCGGCGAACGCCAGCGGGGCACCCAGCAGGCCGATCGCGGTGGTGAGGATGGCGGCGGTCAGGCTGCGGCGGATCTTCACGGAGGCTCTCCCTGCATCGAATGATCTTGCAGTCTCGATCGAAACACCGGCCAGGGGCACCGGCAACCGGAGCCCGCCTGGTGCGTCCCTCTATCGGGGGTGCGAGATGCGCAAGCGCGTGTACTGGGGTCTGGGGATCGTCGCCGGGCTGGTCTTTGTGCCGTTTCTGCTGGTCAGAGCCTTGGGTTGGCCGTATATCGACCGGCCGGGCGAGGAGCCGCGGCGACCGGTGGCGCTGGTGCTCGGCGCCGGGCTGACCAAGCCGGACGGCAAGCCGACGCCGTTCCTGGCCGCCCGGCTGGACCTGGCCGTCGACGCGTACCGCCGGGGCACCGTGCGGGCGCTGGTGGTGTCCGGGGACAACGGCCGCCAGGACTACGACGAGCCGAGCGCCATGCGCGCCTACCTGGTGGAACACGGGGTGCCGACGACCTCGGTGGTGTCCGACTACGCCGGCTTCGACACCTGGGACTCCTGCGCCCGGCTGACCCGGGTGTTCGGCGCGACCGGGGCCGTGGTGATCACCCAGGACTTCCACCTGCCGCGCGCGGTGATGCTGTGCCGGGCCGCCGGGGTGGACGCGCACGGCCTGGGCCACGACTCGTGGCCCGGCCACGTCCCCACGACCGCGTACCTCTACCTCCGCGAACTGCCCGCCGCGTACAAGGCCCTGTGGGACGCCGCCGTGCAACGGGATCCGATCTTCCTCGGTCCACACGAAGACGGTGTCGACAAGGCCCTCGCGCACTGATCGCTGAGCACAGGCCTCCCGAACTTGGCGATGTTCGGGCTTGTGCCTCCCCCGAACATCGCCAACTTCGGGTTGTGGGCTCAGGCGTGGAGGTCGGCCAACCGGCGGAGCAGGATGTTGGTCTGCTGCTCCATCAGGCCGGCGCGTTCCGGGGACAGCCCGGAGAAGTCGCCGTGCGCGGCGAGGTTCCGCAGGTCGGCGCACTGCTCCAGGTCCTTCACGTCCTGCTGGGTGATCAGCTGCTTGCGGCGCAGCAGCCGGGTGAACGAGCCCAGTGACGCCCGCTCGTCCAGGGCCAGGTCGTGGGCCTCGACGGCGGCCCGCAACCCGATCTCCAGCGCGGCGCCACACAGCACGATCGCCGCCGCCGGATGCGCGTCCCGGTCCTGCATCAGCTGCCTGACCTGCGCCATCACATCGGTGGACGCCACGCCGACCTCACCCCAGGCGCGGGAGCCGATGATGTCCGCCATGCCCGCCTCGACCTGCCGGGACCACTCCAGCAGCAGTTCGCCCAGCGCCCGCGCCCCGGATTCCAGCGACTGGTGGTCGCCTTCCTTCTCGTAGACGTCCTTGGCCCGCCGGGTCCAGAAGCTGTCCGCGCCCGCGTACTGCCGGAAGAACTCCAGGGCGGCGGCCGCGCGGGCGTCGATCCTGGCGACCTGGGAGCGGTCGGTGGCGGTCCAGTAGCCGCCGTAGTCGGTCGCCTCCCAGGTCATGTTCGACTGGACCTCTTTGGCCATGCGCCGGGCGTAGGCCAGTACGTTCTGCTTCTGCTGCACGCCGGTTTCTTTCGGCTGCCGACGCCTGCTGATTGACCCTTCACCTACCCCGTTCACCCTTCAGGGGACTAGGCCGCCATCAGCAGGGTCCACCGGAACCCGTCGCCCAGCCCGAAACCGGCGAAGCGGTACTGGCAGTCCACCAGGATCCGCTTGTCCGACGCGGAGTTCAGCCAGGTCTGCAGCACCTGGTTCGCTGCGGTCTGGCCCTTCGCGGTGAGCTCGTCGAAGGTCGAGCCCGGGAAGCCGGCACCGTTGGCCTGGTCCTGCGGACTCAGCCCGGCGGGTTCGTCACTGTTCTGCTGCGCGGCGTTCTGCAGCCGGGGGTCGACCTGGAGGGCGCCGCAGCCGTTGGCGGATCGGGTGTCGTTCACCAGCCGGCGCAGTTCGCCGCGCAACGCGGTCGTGTCGGAGGGCACCGGCGGGCCGGCCGGGCCGGGGTTCGGCCGCGGCGGCCGAGGTGCGGGCCTGTCCTGCGGTGGCCGGGGCGCGGCGGAGGTGCTGCTCTCGCTGCTACTGCTGGTGGGCGTGCTCGTCGCCGTGCTGCTGCTGGACGCGAGGGGTGCGGGACTCGGTGCCCCGGGCGGGTTGTGCCCGTAGCCCGCCGTGCCACCGCCCGGCACGTTCAGCGGGAGGTCCGGGCCGGATCCCATCATCGAGCTCATGCCGAACGAACTGGGGACGAAGATGAGCGCGAGGGTGCCCGCGACCAGGAAGGTCGCGACGGCCAGGAAGAACGCGACCTGCTTGCGCGTCGCGCCGTCGGTGAGGAGAAGTCTGCTCGCCCCTGCGTCCATGACAGAAAACGGTAGGTAACCGATTGCGTCCGCCGCCACGCGTAGCGGCATAGTTTTTCGCAGTGGGATACCTATAGCGAACCGACACAAACCGGTGCCGGTCCCGTCGAGGCGCGCGGGGCCGGCACCGTTCGTCAACTGGCGAATATCTGGGTCCAGAGCCAGCCAGGGGCCAGCCCCATCCCGATATACCGGTATTGGCAGTTGAGGATGTTCTGTTTCTGATCCTCCGACTTCATCCAGGTCTGGAACACCTGGCCGGCCGAGGTCGATCCTTTGGCGATGTTCTCGCCGACGTTCGCACCGGGGAATCCGGCCGTTCTGGCCCGATCCAGCGGGCTGATTCCGTCCGGACTGATCTGGTCGAAGAAACCGCGGTCGGCCATGTCCGCACTGTGCGCCTTGGCGGCCTTCGTCAGCCGGACGTCGGGCACCAGGGCGCCGCAGCCGTTCTCGCTGCGGGCCTGATTCACCAGTTCCAGTACCCGGTCGAACTGCTCGTCTGGGCTGGCGGGCAGTCTCGGGAGCCGGGGAGCTTGCAGCAGGGGTTTGTTTCCGCTGGTCGTAGTGGCAGGGGTGGTGGTCGTGCTGGTCGGGGCGCTACTGCTGGTCGTCGTGACCGGGCTGTTCGACGTGGTCGTGGGGGCGTAGCCGTAACCGGCTCGGCCGCCGTCACCTGTGACGATGCGGGTTCCGGATCCCAGGGCCTCCGTGGTGGCGGGCTTCGCCAACGGACTGGGAGCCAGGACGACAGCAATGGCACCGACGACCACGAGAGTAAAGATGGAAGCCAGACACGCATGCTGCCTGCGTCCGGATTCCACCTCCCGTGACCGATGTTCTCGAGTGCCGTTTTCCATAACGCGGAAAGTTAGCAACGTAAAGCGGACATCAGGCATCGCTCTTTGAATGTCCAACTTATAGCGTCTACCATAGAATATGGTTCTGAGCGGCGATAATGACCTTATGGATGGATCATTCTTCGATTAATTTGGGGAATGCTGCTGCATTGGGAGCAACGATTCCGGCGGCTGGCGCACAAGAAAGTGGCGGCCCCGCCACAGGGCCGCGGGGCCGCCATTCTTTCCTGACGTGTTCCGGCCTATCCGCCGAACACGTTGGTCCAGATCCAGGGGCTTGCCAGGCCTAGTCCGGTCTTCTTGTAGCTGCAGTTCAGGATGTTCTTCCGGTGGCCTTCGGAGTTCATCCAGCCCTGGAAGACCTGGTCGGCCGAGCGCTGGCCCTTCGCGATGTTCTCGCCGATGGTCCGGCCCGAGTAGCCGGCCGCCTTGGTGCGGTCCCACGGCTGCTGGCCATCCGGGTTGGTGTGGTCGAAGAAGCCGCGCGCGGCCATGTCGTCACTGTGCGCCTGCGCGGCTTTCTGCAGGCGGTCGTCGATGGTCAGTGCGCTGCAGCCGTTCTCGCTGCGCGCCTGGTTGACCAGGGTCAGCACGCGGTCCAGCTGGGCGGCGGTGTCGCCCGAGGGGATCTTGGGCGCCTTCTGCGGAACGGGCGCGGGGGCGGGCTTGGGTGCAGGGGCCTGTGCTGCTGGGGCGGGAGCGGGTGCAGGGGAGGTGGTGCTGCTCGCGGGGGAGGTCGTCGGGGCGCTACTGCTCGTCGTCGTGCTCGGGGAGGTGGACGCGGTGATGTCCTGCTCGCCACGGCCGCCGTCGGCGGCGATGGTCTTGTCGGAGCCGAGTGCCTCGGTGGCGTTCTTGGGGAATGGGGCCGGGGCGAAAACGAGAGCAATGGCACCGGCGACTGAGAGAACCGTAACGGAAACGAGACAAATACGTTGTTTCCGATTGAGCTTTCCACTGTTTCGCAGTCGATGCTTATGGGTGCCTTCTTCCATGGCTGAAGAACTTAGCAACGCTCTACGCGAACGCCACGGCCAGCGGCATAGTTCTTTATGCAAGCAAGCCATAGGATAAAAGATGAAACCGGCCCCCAACTGCGGTGATGCAGTCAAGGGCCGGTCTTGTTTCCACCAATTTGGTGGGCACTTGGACTATCTATTACTAGTGCGTTCGGTCTAGCAAAAAATGGCGAACGGATTTTGTTACGCTGTATTGCTCACTTACCAATGAATTTGGCCGATCGCCGCTCGACGAACGATTGCTTGCCCTCGGCGGCGTCCTCGGTCTCCGCCAGCCTGCGGTAGTCGTTGATCAGTGGCTTGCGCGCCGCCTGCTCACCTTCCAGGAACGCGGTGCGGGCGGACTTCATCATCGCCTGCACGCCGAGCGGCGCGGCGACCTCGGCGATGTGCTCGGCCAGTTCGATGGCCCGGTTCACCGCCTGGCCCGGCTCGGTGACCTCCTGGATCAGCCCGATGCGGTGCGCCTCGGCGGCGTCGAACTTGTCGCCGGTGAGGATCCAGCGCATCGCGTTGCCCCAGCCCGCCTCCCGGGGGAAGCGGATGGTGGCGCCGCCGAACGCGTAGATGCCGCGCTGCACCTCGAGCTGGCTGAACTTCGTCTCGCTGTCCGCGATGCGGATGTCGGAGGCCAGCAGCAGTTCGATGCCGATGGTCAGGCACCAGCCCTGCGCCGCGGCGACGATCGGCTTGGTGCGCTGCACGCCGTCCAGGTCCAGGGGGTTGATCCGCTCGCCGTCGAACCAGCTCTCCCGGTCGGCCAGGTAGGCGGAGACGTCGGGCAGGTCCAGGCCCGCGGTGAAGTGGTCGCCGTGCGCGAACAGCACGCCCACCCAGGCGTCCTCGGTGGCCTCCAGTTCCGCGTAGGCGTCGGAGAGGTCGTTGAGCATCTGCACGTTGAAGGCGTTGCGCTTGGCCTCCCGGTTCAGCCCGATCAGCAGTACGTGACCGCGCAGCTCAGTGGTGACCGTCCGCTCACTCATTACCCGTCCTCGCTCCCTATTGGCACCGCGACAACTACTCGGGCACAGCATAGGCAATCCCATCGTTACCTGCGAGAACTCAGTTTTGTCGGTACTCGCCGCTAACGTGCGCAGCACCACAAAATCCCGAGGGGACAACCGCCATGACCACCACAGAACTGGATCTCGAGCGCGCCGAACTGCTGAACGTTCTGGCCGAGCGCCGGGCGTTTCTCCGCGGCACCGTCCGCGACCTGACCGACGAGCAGGCCGCGTCGACGCCGACCGTCTCCCAGCTGAACCTGGGCGGGCTGATCAAGCACGTAGCCGGCGTCGAGCGGGGCTGGATCGGTTTCGTGCAGGGCGGCGCGGAGGGGATGGCCGACAACTCGGGAGACTGGGAGAACCAGTTCACACTGGTCGACGGGGAGACCCTCGCGGGGGTGCTGGAGACCTACGAGCAGGTCGCAGCGAACACCGAGCGGGTCGTTGCCGAGCTGTCCAGCCTGGACATCGCCCACGAGCTGCCCAAGGCGCCGTGGTTCGAGCCGGGCGCGTCGTGGTCGGCTCGCAAGGTGCTGCTGCACCTGATCGGCGAGACCGCGCAGCACGCCGGGCACGCCGACATCATCCGCGAGACCATCGACGGCCAGAAGTCCATGGGCTGAACAGATTCTGCAGAAAGTGCGCTCTTTGCACTTTCTGCAGAATCTGTTCAGCTCTTCTTTCCAGTCCCGAACTTGACGATATTCGGGGGAGGCAGCGCCCCGAATGTCGTCAAGTTCGGAGCCATGTGGGGGTTCTCCCGGGAGGAGAGCCGGGAGAACCCCAGGTCAGCAGGACTAGCGGATGCCGGCGAACAGGTCGGTCTCCGGCACCGAGGCGCCCGTGGTGTCGAAGGACCGGACGAAGTACTCGTGCTGGAAGATCCGGCCGAACTCGGCCTGCGGGATCTTGTTCGGGAACGAGTCGGCCAGCTGGCTGGCGTGCGCGATGAGCGAGGCCCGCTTGGCGTCGGTGTACCCGCTGACGTCGACCTCGGTGGTGAGCCGCGCGTCCGCGGCCTGGAGCTGCTCGATCTCCTCGGGCGTCGGGTCGGCGAGTTGCTCGTCCTCGGCCCAGTACTTGCGCAGCTCCTTGAACATGGTCGACTTCCAGGCGACCTGGTAGAGCTTCTGCGGGATGCCGGTCTGCTTCACGGCCTCGGCGGCGGCCAGCGCGGCGTGCACGTGGTCCGGGTGCTGGTACATCCCGTTCTCGTCGTACGAGATCACCACCTGCGGGCGGTACTTCTCGATGAGCTCCGCGACCTGCGCGGCGACCGTCGCCAGGGGAACATTGCAGAACACGTCCTCCCGGCCCCGGTATTCCCAGTCCTCCATGCCGGAATCGTGGTAGCCCAGCGTCTCGACGTGCGTGACGCCGAGCTCGGTACAGGATTCGGCCAGTTCCCGTAGCCGTAACTCGGCGACCGCGGCGGGATCGTGCCCCGGTTGTCCTGGCTTGATGCCACCGGGCGCGTCGCCGAACTCCCCGTTCGTGCAGGTCACCACGATGGTGCGAACACCTTCGGCCGAGTAGCGGGCCAGAATCCCACCGGTGCCGGAGGCCTCGTCATCGGGATGCGCGTGCACCGCCATGATCGTCAGCGGTTCAGTCATGGTCTGCCCCCTCATTGCTTTTCCCCAGAGCCATACGAAGAGCACCAACACGGAATAGCGGGCAGGAATTCCTTGTTCAACGCGTTGATCAGGCTATTGGTTACGAGATCACAGTTCGGGGAATTTCGGACTGCCATCGCACCGATTACCGGGCTAGCCTGATCGGGTGCTACCACCGCTCCGCCACCTGCTCACCGCCCTGCTCGCCTGCCTTTTCCTGGCTTCGGCGGTGAGCGCGCCCGCCGTGGCCGCGCCCACGCAGGAGTGCACGGCCAAGACCTCCCCGCCGCCGCCGGTGGACACCTCCGAACAGCCGCAGCCCGGCCAGCCCTCGCCGGGACCCGTTCCGGTGCCCGCCGAACCGATCGGCGGCCAGCGGCTCGGTGGCTGCGGGGTGATCACGCCCGCCGGTGCCGGGGCGCCGGACCAGGTGACCGCCGCTTCCTGGGTGATCGCCGACCTGGACAGCGGAGCCATCCTCGGCGCCCGCGATCCGCACGCCCGGCAGCGGCCCGCCTCGCTGATCAAGGTGTTGCTGTCCCTGGTGATCATGCGCGAGGTGGACCTGACCAAGGACTTCGTCGGCACCCCCGAGGACGCGCAGCAGGACGGCACCCTGGTGGGTATGGGACCAGGCGGCCAGTACCAGGGCGGGAACGTCTTCAAGGCGCTGCTGATGGCCTCCGGAAACGACGCCGCGCACGCACTCGCGGTGCGAGCCGGCGGCGTGCCGATCACCGTGCAGAAGATGAACGAGGAGGCCAAGCGGCTGGGCGCGCTGGACACCCAGGTCGCCACCCCGTCCGGCCTGGACGGCCCGGGCATGATGACCTCCGCCTACGACATGGCCCTGTTCTACCGCGAGGCGATGAAGCACAAGGAGTTCGCCGAGGCGGTGGGCACCGAGCAGATCGACTTCCCCGGCTACGCCGAGCACCCGGCCTTCAAGGTCAACAACGACAACCGGCTGCTGTACACCTACGACGGATTCCTCGGCGGCAAGACCGGATTCACCGACGACGCCCGGCACACCTACCTGGGTGGAGCCGCCCGAGCCGGCCACCGGCTGGTCAGCGTGCTGATGCGCGGGGAGAACCTGCCGGTGCGGATGACCGATCAGGCCGGGCACCTGCTGGACTGGGGCTTCGCCCAGTACCAGGCGAAGGCCACGCCGGAATCGGTCGGCACGCTGGTCAGCCAGGAAGCGCCGCACAACGCCAAACTCGTGGCCGGGGACGCGACCGCCACGCTGCCCGCGAAGAAGGAGAGCGGGATGCTGGCGGGCATCGCGTTCGTGGTGGCCGGCGTCTCGTTCACCCTGCTGCTGGTGTGGTGGATGCGTCAGCCACGCCGACGGCGCTGAGGTACTGATTACATAGCTACCGAAAACGTTATCTCGAACGGTGATGATCGCCCCGTGACACCCAAACCCTCGCTGATGCTGCCGGTGAAGATGTTCCTGGTCATCGCCATCGTGGCCGGTCTGGGCTACTGGCTGGGCCTGGGGCCCGCCACCATCCTCGGCGCGCTGCTGGCCATGTTCAGCATGATCATCGCCTTCGGGGGCGCGCTGTACCCGGACCTCAAGCTGCTGGCCAAATTCGGCCCGGCGATGATCCTCGCCACCGTCGGTCCCCGGCTGCTGGCCGAGGTGTCACAGCCCGCCGCCATCGCCGTCGTCGTCCTGATCATCTTCTGGATCTCGCTGCTGCCGGCCATCGGCCCGAGGTTCATCACCGTCAGCATCGGCCTGGGTATCGCGACCCTGTTCGGCTACGCGTTCCGCCTACAGGGTCACGCCGAGGTCGAGCAGGTCATCGCCGCCCCGGTGCTTGCCGTGCTGGTGGTGATCGTGATGCGGGTGCTGTTCGGCCTCAAGGACCCGGACCAGCCCACCCGCGCCGCGGTGGCCGCCCTGCTCGTATCCAAGGACCCGAGCGTCGTCGACTGGGGCATCCGCTCCTGGCGCGTCGACCGGCAGCGTCGCTGGCTGGGCGAGGTGCTCGACGGCGCGTTGCGGTTCCGCACCCGGCGGATGCTGCTGCTGGAACGCCTGGACCAGCTGCACAAACTGGACGCCGACCCGATCCGGGACATCATCGAGGCCGCCGAGAAGGAGGCGCAGGCCCTGTCCGCGGCCGTCACCGCCGCCACCGGCGCCCCGGAGGCATCGGACCGCCCGCCGACGCCGGGCAGCCTGCCGGGAGCCACGGCGAAGCTGATCGACGAACTCTGGGACGCCCTGGACCACGTCCGGGACGCGCTGGGAAACCAGGATCGCAGCCCCACGAACTCGCTGCTCGGCGCCGAATACGCGGGCAGGCGGGTGATCGACCAGCTGTCCTGGGAGTCCGCCCAGTTCCGGCACGCCCTGCGCTGCGCGTTCGGCGTGCTCATCGCCCTGATCATCGTGGCGAACCGTCCCGGCGACCCCCTGGCCCAGTCGTTCCTGATCGCGGTGTTCGTCATCGCCCAGCCGGACTTCCGGACCAGCGCGCAGAAGGCGTGGCAGCGGTCCGCGGGCACCCTACTGGGCGGGTTCGCCCTGGTAGCCGTGCAGTGGCTGCTGCCGACCAAGGCGCTGCTGCCCATCGGCCTCGCCGCGGTGTTCCTCGGCTTCAGCGTGCAGCTGGTCTACCCGATCGTCTTCAACGCCTGCATGATGTTGATGATCGTCTCGGTCAACGTCACCACCCGGCACCTGGCCCCCGGCCCGCTGCTGATCGAGTACATGGTGCTGATCCTCGTCGCCGTCGGCCTCGGCCTGCTCGTCGGGTTCGCGGTGATTCCCGGTGTGCGCCCACTGCCGCCGCTGATCCGGATCGGCAAGGCCCGCGAGGCCATCCACGGCGCGCTGACCGCGATGCTGCCCCGGCTGCGCGCGAAGCACTCCGACCTGAGCGAGATCATCCGCGAACAGCGCCGCGCGGCGGTGGCCCTCCAGGGCATGATCAACGCCCCGCTGCGCCGCCGGGACGACACCGAGGCCAACCGCACGGCCCTCGCCGACGCCGACGACGCGCTGCGCGGCATCCGCAACGGCGTGGTCGGCATGATGGTGCACGGGCACAACCGGGACCTGGCGGTCAGCAGCATCCAGTGGCTGGCCCGCAGCCTGGCCGACGTCGAGCACTGCGCCACCCCGCCGCTGGCCGATACCGAGGAGCAACGCCTGCTGCTCGACGGCATGGCCGCCGACATCCTGAATCTGCGCAGCGCCGCCCATTCCCTCCAGCCCGCCTGACCTCCACAATGACCCGGTGATCAACACCGACCGGGTGCTGTCGCCCCGTTTCATCACCCTCGCCGGGCTGACCCTGGTGGTCGCGGCGGTCGCCATCGCCACGGTGCTGGCCTGGGTTGTCGGTAGGGACACGGCCCGGTTGGAGGCGATCAAGACCGGCAGCACGATCGCGGTCGGGCTCGGTGGTCTGGCCGCGTTATGGCTGGCCGCGCGCAAGCAACGCACCGCGGAGCTGGCCCTGCAGCAGACCGAGCGGGACGCCTCGGAACGCCGGATCACCGAGTTGTACGGGAAGGCGGCGGAACAGCTCGGCTCGGACAAACCGCCCGTCCGGCTGGCCGGCATCTACGCGCTGGAACGGCTCGCTCAGGCCAATCCGGAACACCAGCAGACCGTGGTCAACCTGTTCTGCGCCTATCTGCGCATGCCGTTCGACGATTCCGAGGCGGAATTCGCCGTGCAACGAACCCTGCAAGCCCTGCTGCGGGATCACCTGCGGCCCGATCCACCCGAGACGTACTGGCCGGACATGGAAGTGCGGCTGAGCCGCGCGACGCTGACGGAGTTCAGCTTCACCCGGTGCCGGGTGCGGGTCGGGCGATTCCACGGGACCCGGTTCCGGGCAGAGACCATGTTCCGCGATGCGGAGTTCACCACCTGGGCCGATTTCACCGGAAGCCAGTTCGACGGCCGGGTCTCCTTCACCCGGGTCGTCTTCCCACCCGGGACGAGTTTCGAGGACGCGGAGTTCCACGGGCAGGTCCTCCTCGATGGCACACAGACAAGGCTGGCCCAATGAAGTGGTTTCTGCTCGGCACCGTCGTCCTCGCGGTCGGCGTCACCGCCGGGGTCACCGGCTGGGTGCTGACCGCCGACCAGAGCACCAGCCTGGTGGAGGCACTCAAAGCCGGTGGCCTGGCCGGGGCCTCGATCGTCGCCCTGTACGGCCTGTGGCTGAACGACCGGCGCCGCCGGGTCGAGGAACAGCGGCAGCAGGTGGACAGCTCCCGGCTGGACCAGGAGCGGTTCCTGAAGTCCATCGAACTGCTCGGCAACGACGCGGACCAGGTCCGGGTGGGCGCCATGCACGCACTCTCCGGACTGGCGCACAACACCCCGGCGTACACCCAGACCGTGCTGGACGTTCTGTGCGCCTACCTGCGTAGACCGTTCCACCACCCGCGCTACGACGACGAGCGGGCACCGGACCTGAAGGACTTCGCCGCACCGCAACCGCGGCTGGTCGATGAGGACGTGGTCGAAGCGGATCGGGAGCGGCAGGTGCGGATCGCCGCGCAGCAGCTGATCACCGATCTGCTGCCGGACCGGGGCACCGCGGACCAGCACTATCACCTGGACCTGACCGGGGCCTCCCTCGAATTCCTCAACCTGTCCGGCAAGGTCGTCTGCCGCCTGCTGGCCCGGCGGGCCACCTTCCACGGCCGGTCGCGGCTGGACAACCTCGAAGTCCACGGCTGGGCCATGTTCACCGGCTCGGAGTTCTGCGGGCCGGCCGATCTGCGCGACTCGGTCTTCAGCGGTGGACTCTCGCTGTGGAAGGTTCGCGCCCGGGAGAACCTGGATCTGACCGGGATCAGCTGCACCGGTTTCGTGGACCTGAAGATCATCGACGACGAGCGGGTGGTGCTGGAGAACTGCGTCGTCGACCCCGCACAGCGCATCATGCTGCCGGAGGGCTGGTCACTGGACGGTGCGCAGGTGATCCGGTCCGCCTAGGCTGACCGCATGTCCTCCACAGGGATCTTCGCCAGCGGATTCGTTCGCCGGATCAACTCGGTTGTCGCCGCGCTGCAGTCCGCGCCGGGGATCCGCCGGTTCTTCACCGTGATCACCTACACCGGTCGCCGGTCCGGCCGCACGTTCAGTACGCCGGTCAACTTCTCCCGGCGGGGCGACGTGGTCTCCATCTGGGTCGGGCTGCCGGAGCGGAAGTCCTGGTGGCGCAACTTCACCGGGAACGGTGGCGAGATCTCGCTGCGACTGGACGGCACCGAGCGCACCGGGCACGCCATCGCGCGCAAGGACGACAAAGGCCGGGTCACCGTGACCGTGGACCTGTCATGACCGACCCGTTCGACAAGCAGAAGCGTGGCCGCCGGATCGCCATGTCGCCCGAGGAACTGGACGCCTTCCTGGCGGTCGAGCACACCTGCCGGGTGGCCACCACCGCCGCCGATGGCCCGCATCTCACCGCGATGTGGTTCGTCTGGCACGAGTCGGCGCTCTGGCTGTACTCGATCGTCCGCAGCAGGCGCTGGACCAACCTGGCCGCCGATCCGCGGGTGGCCGTGCTGGTCGACGCGGGCACCGAGTACGGCGAGCTGCACGGTGCCGAACTGCGTGGATCCGTGGAGATCGTCGGTGAGGTGCCCCGGATCGGCGAGCCGAATCCGCAGCTGGAGGCCGCTGAACGCCTGTTCGCGTGGAAGTACTTCACCCTTGAGGAGCTGCCCCACGATCAGCGGCACGCCTGGCTGCGGCTGGTCCCGGACACCGTCACCAGCTGGGACTTCCGCAAGATCTAACCGCCGACCGCCTCCGCGACGGCCTTCGCCACGGTCGCCATCGTCTCCCGGGCCCGCTCGGGGTTCTCGGTGAGGAAGTAGTGGTCCACACCCGGAGTCATGTCGTGCTTCACCGGCACCCCGGCCTCGCGCAGCCGCTCGGCGTACCGCTCGCCGTCCTGCCGCAACGCGTCCCGCTCGGCGGTCAGCACGATGGCGGGCGGCAGCCCGGCCAGGGATTCGGCCAGCACGGGGGAGGCGTACGCCTCGGTGCGGGTGGCCGGATCCGGGAAGTACACCCGGCGCACCAGGTCCCGCAGCTTCGCGGAGATCATGCTCCGCTCATCGGCGCCCCGGTCGGTCGCCAGGTCGAGGGCGGGCACTCCGAGCACCTGGAGCCGAGGTCGCCAGGCACCGGCGTCCCTGGCCTGCAGGCACACCGACGCGGCCAGCCCGCCGCCGGAGGAGAAGCCGCCGACCGAGACGGCCGGGTAGTCCTTCGACACCCAGCGCGCCACGTCGTGGCACTGGTGCTGGGACACCGGGTAGCTGACGTACGGGCCGGTGCGGAAGTCCACGTTGAACACGGTGACCCCGGCTTCGGCCGCCAGGTACCGGCACCACCAGTCGTCCATCTGCGGATAGCGCATCAGCCAGGCACCGCCGTGGAAGTGCACATGGGCGCCGGCGGATGCCTGGAACGGCCGGTACACGAAGACCCGCACCCGCCCGTGCCGGGTAGGAACGTGGATGACCTGCGGTTTCGGTAGTTCGTTGCCGGCGAACCGGAGGTTCTCGCCGTATCGCACCCGCCACCGGGCCGTCGCATGGATCAGCATGGCCGTCAGTCGATCGTCCCAACGCACGATCATCCTTCGGGCCAGGCGGCCGTTCGGTTCAGATCTCGAACTGGACCCGGGAGATCTGCTCGACCATCGGAGCCAGCTCGGCGCGCAGCCGGTTGTGCTCGGCATCCTGGTCGTAACCCTGGTAAGCCGCGACATCGGTGAAGTCGGCGACGATGGCGTAGGTCCAGTTGCCCTCGCGCAGACCGGCGTCCGGGCCGATCGTGTAACTGACCGTGCCGGGGCAGTCGAGCGCGGCGAACTTGGCCCGCATCTCGGCCGCCCACACCGGGTCGTGCTCGGGCTTCAGCTTCACCATCACCACATTGCGCAGCATGCGCCGCACAGTACCCGTGCAGTAGGACCGCTAGGTATTCGCCGGCCGCCGGCGACAAGCACTCGAAGTTGACGACGGTCGGGAAGCTTGTGCCCCGAACATCGCCAACTTCGGAACTCCCGCCCCCAGTTCATCGGCGCAGTCCGTGGAACAGCTCCAGGTTCTGCTGCTCGTACTCGATGTCCTCGGCGGTCGGCCCGACCATCCGCCGGAGCGACTCCACCTCGATTCGCAGCCGATGCCGGAGCAACTGCGTCATCGTCTCCTCGCTCAGATCCTGCGCGGTGCCGCCCGCCTGCCGATACCGCTCGATGAACCGGCTGCGATCCGCCGGGCTCCACTCCTTCGCGGACACGGCCACATCCAGTTCGGTGCAGCCGGGCCAGCAGTTCCGCCGCCTGGTCGGCCGTGGCTGGTACGCGATCCGGCCGGACGCCCTCGACGAACGGCCACAGCGACAGCGGCCTGTCCGCCACCTGGACCACGGTGGTCCCTGAGTGCGTCGGCAGTGGTGTGATCACCTCGGGGATCGTCGGCGCGATCTGGTTCAGGATCGCGTGGCACCACTCCAGTTCGGCCGGGCTTCGCCCCGCCGGGCCGACCCGGACGACCAGGTCACCGATGCGGTAGGCGGTCGAATCCTCGCCGCCGTGCAGCCGGACCGCCGGGCCGTCCAGCGGACGCCAGTGCGTGGTGACGGCCGCGCGCATCGCGTCGGTCAACGGGGTCTCAGCGAAGGGCATGTGATCAATACTGCCAAGCCGGGGCAACCGAATTCGGTACCCGAAGTTGGCGATGTTCGGGCTCGTTCCTCGCGCGAACATCGCCAACTTCGGAGCTCGGTCGGTTACCAGGGGAACCAGGCGCGGTTGTACCACTGCTCGTGCGCCGAGTCGTTGTGGTTGTCCATGTTCCGGTCGAAGTCGTAGTTCACGATGTGCGCGTGCGGGTACTCGTGGATCGGTGCCGACACGTCACAGATGTAGTCCCAGTTGCAGATGGACTTCACCGGCACACCGCCGAAGAACCGGTCCACGCCGGCCAGCGGAGCGCCGACGACACCCCACACGTCGGTCGAGCCGCTCGCCCCAGGGCCGCCCTGTCGCTTCGGGTCGGCCAGCAGCACGGCGTTCACGTTGCCGAACGCGTCACCGTGCTGCGTCACCCAGATGTGCACCGCGGCGGCCCCCAGCGAGTAGCCGCCCATCTTGACGTGCTGGCCAGGGCACTGCTGCCGCTGGATGTTGACCAGCCTGTTCAGCTCGTCGGCGCCGGCCTGGGCGGCGGCGCCGTTCGGAATGAGGTTCGGGTATCCGACGTGCTGCTGGATGTTCCCGACGAATCCGTCGTTGTCCCAGGTGCTGTTGGTGCCACCCACGACGATCGTGTAGGTGCCCTCGCACGGTGCCGCGTTGGCGGCCGTTTCGCTGACCACGGACAGAGCGGTGGCCATCAGCAATCCGGCCAGTACGGCCGACATCTTCTTCATGCCGGGAACCGTAGGAGCGACCGATGAAATACCGATGAATCTATTTGACGGGTTTACAGAGCACCGGTTTCGGCAGCTCATCGCAGGAGGCGTCCTCGTGCGACCGGATGACGTCCTTGCCGACCTGGGTGGTCAGGTAGCGCAGGAAACTGGCGGTGATGGATTCGGCCACCGGCCGGTCGTAGGTGTAGGCGTACTCGGTCTCCCAGAACGGGTAGTCCCCGCTGATGGCCGCCTGGATGACCGCATCCTGCTTGGAGATCGACACCAGCGACAGGTCCCGTTGCCGGTTTTTCGCCTCGCCCAGCTCGGCGTAGCCGATCGCGCCCTTGGTGCGCGCCACCGTGTCCAGCAGCTGGCTGGAGGTGTCCCGCTCGCAGCGCAGTACGCCCTGGTCGCCGCCGGGGTCCCTGGTCGTGCAGTTGTCCGAGTTGGTGGCCGGTTCCCGCTTGCCCTGCAGAATCTGGTTCTGGAACGTGTTCCTGGTGCCGGATCCGGGCTTGCGGCTGACGATCGTCACAGGGACGTCGTTGCCGCCGAGGTCTTTCCAGTTGGTCACCTCCCCGGCGTAGACCCGCCTGATCTGCTCGATGTCGAGGTCCCGTACCCCGGCGTCCTTGTGTGCGACCAGTGCGAACACCAGGAAGGAGATCGGCCGTTGGATGAGCATCGGCTGGTTCTGGCCCTTGGTCCCGTCGGAGAACGAGATCATCGGTGCCTTCGTGCCGTTCGCGTTCAGCCGCTCCAGGCCGGATGAGCTGCCCTGGAAGTCGAAGTCGAAGGAAGCGGCGGTGCAGGTCTTGGCGTAGTGCGCGGCCGCGTCCCGCATGACCGGTTCGAACGCGGTCGATCCGACCAGGCTGAGCCTGCCCGACGCGCAGTCCACCGGCGGCGGCTGGGCGTCCTTGCGCAGCGCGATGGACAGCCCGAGCACCACGATGATCGCGGTCATGAAGGCGCCGATGATCACCGCGCGTTTCGGCAGGCCGGTCTGCGCCTTGCTCTCCTTGGCGATGCCCGCCTTGATGCCGGCCTCGAAGGTGGGGTTCGCCCGGGGACCGATCTGGTCCAGCACGACGAGGACCTTGTAGTGGTCGTTCCGGTTCAGCGGCACCCGGGGCAGGTCGATGATTCCGGTGACCTCGTGGTCGATGCTGGTTTCCTCGCTGCGGCTCAGCCCGGAGTGCTCGGCGAAGTTCCGCTGCAGCTTGGGGTGACTCAGCTCGGTGATCATCATCCCGGCGACGCGGCGGCCGGGGAACCGGATCCGCACACCGGTCTTGATGTCGGTCAGCACCTGGTAGTCGGTCTCGTCGATCGGGATGACGCCGTCGTTCTCGATGCGGACCAGCACGAAGGACGGGTGCTCCAGGGTGATCCCGGTGTCCTGCTGGATCTGCTGCAGGATGCCGGTGTGCCCGAGCCCGATGTCGTCGGGGGCCATCGTGTCCATCTGCACCCGATAGCCCAGCCGTTTGCGGCGGGCGACGACGAACTCCCAGAAGAACGCGAGCAGCGGTACGAGGACACCGACCCCGGCCAGCACCAGGTTGAGCATGTCTCGGTCCATCTGATCCCCCCACGATCCGGCCTTTCGACGCTGATGTCACCACGGAGTGACCCGGAGTAGTCAGCGGATCAACCACTGTTCATAGTTCGGTCGCCGAACCGTTGTGCCACGGCTCACAGCGAATCGTCGCTACGGTGGCCCGATGCTGTTCGTCACCCTCATGGGGCACGGTCACGTCACTCCCACGCTGGCCCTGGTCGAGGAACTGGTCCGACGGGGACGCCACGTCGAGTACGCCACCTCGCCGGAGCACGCCGACGCGGTACGTGCGGCCGGGGCCGACTGGGTGGAACTGCCCCAGCCGCCGCCGTTCATCCCGCTGGGGGAGGACATCCTCGCGGCCTGGTTCCGGCACTACTTCGCGGCGATGACGGCGACCTACCCGGTGCTGCTGGCGCATTGCCGGACCCGGCGGCCGGAGCTGATCTGCTACGACGCCACCAACTGGCCGGCCAGGCTGGTCGCCGAGCAGCTGGAGATCCGGGCGGTGCGCACCGTCCCACACCTGGCGTCCAACGACTCGTTCTCGCTGTATCCACCGGGTGCCACCGGCCTGCTCACCGAGGACTGCGCCCGGTTCTCCGCCGCGCATGGCGTGGCGCTGGAACATCAGGACACCCTCGACAGGCCCGAGCGGTCGAACCTGGTGTTCCTGCCCAGGGAGTTCCAGCCGTCCGGCGACACCTTCGACGAGACCTTCCATTTCGTCGGACCGTTGCTCGGTGACCGCACCGACGAGCCGTGGACGCCGAAGCACCCGGAGCTTCCGCTGGTGTACGCGTCCCTCGGCTCGGTGCTGAGCGACCCGCGGTTCTACGACTCGTGCGTCGAGGCGTTCGCCGACGGTGCGTGGCAGGTGGCGCTGAACGGCCGGGTGGATCGGGCCCCGGCGAACTTCGACGTCCGCGACTGGTTCCCGCAGCCCGCCGTGCTGCGCCGGGCCCGGGCGTTCGTCACCCACGCCGGGATGAACTCCACGATGGAGGCGTTGTTCCACGGCGTGCCGCTCGTCGCGGTCCCGCAGACCCCGGAACAGGAGATCAACGCCCGGCGCATCGAGGAACTGGGCCTGGGCGAGCGGCTGACCGGGGACCTGCGGTCCACCGTGGAGCGGGTGGCCGCGAGCGAGGAGATCCGGCGGAACCTGGACCGGATGCGCGCGGCGATCCTGGCGGGCGGTGGCGTCCAGCGGGCCGCCGGCCTGCTGGTCTAGGCGTATTCCTCGATGTCGAGGACCGCGTCGACCGCCAGCAGGAAGCTCAGCGTTTCGCGGTCCAACGCCCAGCCGAGCAACGGCGAGTTGAGCTCGTCCTCGTCGGCGTCCTCGTCCTCGTTGTCGAAGTAGCGGACCACCCGCAGCACCGCGCCGCCGTACTGCGGATCACCGGCCCGCAACTCCTGGGCGAGCGCGATGATCTCCGCCGAGTGCGGAGCGAGCCGCCGCATGACGCGCCCGATCTGCTCGTCCACCGCGAGACCGGGCTCAGCGCAGACGATCTTCCACGCGTGACTCACCGGGACCGCGGGCGTGGCCCGCTTGGAGCCGCGGACCTTGACCTCGTCGGCCTCCAGACCCAGTCGAGCGGTGATCTCGGTGGCGGGGACCTGGCTGCTCAGCAGGCCGAAGTAGACATGTTGCCGAATGTGCACCGTCGGAATGTTAGGCGCTGCACGGACTCAGGTCGCAGCGACCGCGCCCTTGAACAGCCCCATCACCTCCACCGCGAACCCCCACCGGGTCAGCCCCAGCCGGCGCAGGGCGGGACCGTGGTCCCAGCACACCGTGCCGAGCGCACCGAGCAGCAGCGCCCACCACACCGGGTGCACGATCCGGGGCAGTTCCCCCTTGAGCCGGAGGCAGTGGAACGGCACATGCCGCTGCTCGTCGGCCAGGATCCGGCCGGCCACCTCGGACACCAGCGGATCGCTGGACCCGTCCCGCAACGCCCGGTAGTAGCCGAGCGCGACGACCTCCGCGATCAGCAGCACCATCAACTCCAGCCGCAGTCCCAGCGCCCGCCGCAACCGGACGAACACGGCATCGGTCCAGTGACCGTCGATGGTCCGGGCGCCCGCGGACCGCAGCAGCAACGCCAGCAGCCGAGCGTGGTTCTGCTCCTCGGCGACGAACAGCCGCACGGCTGCGGTGTATTCGGGGTCCCCAGCCTGAGTGGCCTTGGCGATGAGGTTCGCCCCGTCGCCCGCCTCCCCGACCTGGAACCGCTGCACACTGGCCACCACCTCGGGCGCCAGGGCGGAACCGCGCGCGAAGTCCGGGTCACCGGTCTCGCCGCGTCGGAGCTTCTCGTCCTCGAAGTCCTGCACCCACTCGGTGAACGCGTTCATGACCGTAGGACGGGTACGGGTGTGCCGTCGTTGTGGCCCGAATCGGACAGAACTCGGATCGCGGGTCATCCGACCCGGGATACATCTCAGCCCCGCGACCGAGGTCTACAGGTCACGGGGCTGAGGTCACCCGGCGAAAGGTGGTGCCCGCGGCAGGATTCGAACCTGCGACACACGGTTTAGGAAACCGATGCTCTATCCCCTGAGCTACGCAGGCGGGCGTACTCGCCCCAGTTTAACCGGTCCGATCACCGACAGATGTCCGGGGGATCGGATGACACGTGTCATGTGTCCCGGTGGCCCGCGCTGCCGAGACTGGTGCCATGGGGAACACACTTCAGCCGCTGCTCATCATCGTTCTGATCGCCCTGCTGCTCGTGCGCCGAACGCGTGGCCGGGTGCTGCGTCCGGACAAACTGCTGACCGTTCCGATCATCCTGATCGCCATCGGGGTGGTGTCGGTGCTGCCGAAACTGCACGGGTTCTCGCTGAGCGGGGCCGATGCGCTGGTGCTGCTCGGGGACCTGGTGATCTGCCTCGGCCTGGGTCTGTGGCGCGGGTTCAGCGTGGTGCTCTACCGGGTGGACGGGCAGCTCTGGCAGCGGTACGGCGCGGTCACGGTCGCGTTGTGGCTGTTGACCATCGTCGCGCGCGTCGGCCTGGGATTGCTCGGCAAGTCATTGGGCGCGGATCCGCTGGTCACCAGTGGGCTGCTGCTGGTCCTGTTCGGGCTCACGCTGGTGGTGCAGAACGTCGTCGTCGGGCGGCGGGCTCAGACAATCGGGTGATGGCGAACGGCCGATCTCCGTGGGTTAACCCACATCCATGGGACCGATTAGGTAAGCCTAACTTAAAGTTTCCCTCGTTTATGTGTGTACGTGAGGAGACGAAATGAGTCGGCCGTTGCGGATTGCTGTCGTCGGTGCGGGGCCGGCCGGGGTGTACGCGGCCGACCTGCTGAAGAAGTCGGGGGCCGAGGTCAGTATCGATCTGTTCGACCGGCTGCCCGCCCCCTACGGTCTCGTGCGTTACGGCGTCGCGCCCGACCACCCGCGGATCAAGGGCATCATCACCGCGCTGGAGAAGGTCCTGGCCAAGCCGGGGATCCGGTTGTTCTGCAACGTCGAGTACGGCAAGGACATCTCCTTGGCGGACCTGCGCCGGTTCTACGACGCGATCATCTTCTCCACCGGAGCCGAGCAGGACCGAGACCTGGACATCCCGGGCATCGACCTGGACGGCAGCTACGGCGCCGCCAACTTCGTCTCCTGGTTCGACGGGCACCCCGACGTGCCGCGCACCTGGCCGCTCACCGCCACCGGTGCCGCCGTGCTCGGCGTGGGCAACGTGGCCCTGGACGTCGCGCGGGTCCTCGCCAAGACCGCCGACGAACTGCTCGTCACCGAGATCCCGCAGAACGTCTACGAAGGCCTGGCCGAAAGCCCCGTCACCGACGTGCACGTGTTCGGCCGCCGCGGACCCGCGCAGGCCAAGTTCACCCCCCTGGAGCTCCGCGAACTCGACCACTCGCCGAACGTCGAAGTGATCGTGTACCCGGAGGACATCGAGTTCGACGAGGGCTCGCTGAACTCCATCCGCACCGACAAGCAGGTGCAGATGGTCGTGAAGACCCTCCAGGAGTGGGCGATCCGCGACATGCCGACCAAGCCGGACGCCAAGCGCCGGCTGCACCTGCACTTCCTGCACGCCCCGGTGGAGATCACCGGTGAGGGCTCCGTGCAGAACCTGCGCACCGAGCGGATGGAACTCGACGGCACCGGCAATGTCCGGGGCACCGGTGAATTCCACGACTGGCCCGTGCAGGCCGTCTACCGCGCCGTCGGCTACCTCAGCACGCACCTGCAGGACATTCCGTTCGACCACGACAGCGGCACCGTCCCGCACGACGTCGGCCGGGTACTCGAAGCCGACGGGCAGCAGCTGCCCGGCGTCTACGTCACCGGCTGGATCAAGCGTGGCCCCATCGGCCTGATCGGCCACACCAAGGGTGACGCGCTGGAGACCATCACCAGCCTCCTCGCGGACAGCGACACCCTCGTGACCCCCGAGCAGCCCGGTGAGCACGCGATCGTCGAGCACCTGGCTAAGGCCGGTGTCCGGTTCATCTCGCACCAGGGCTGGCTGCGCCTGGACGCGCACGAGCGCGCGCTCGGAGCCACCCAGGGCCGGGAGCGGGTCAAGGTCGTGGACCGGGACGAGATGGTGGAGATCAGCACCGACGGCCAGGTCCTGGTCAGCTAGACGACTGATCCGGAGTTGACGATGTTCGGCGAGGTACGAGCCCGAACATCGTCAACTCCGAGACACCTCCACCCGGTTGCGGCCGGCGCTTTTCGCTTGGTACAGGGCCTGATCGGCGGCCAGGAAGAGTTCGTCCATAGTGGACCCGCCGGTGGCGACGCCGATGCTCACCGTGGGACACAGGCCGGCGGGCCACCGGTGCGCGGACACCGCCGCGCGGATCCGCTCCGCGATCTCGCTGCCCGCCTCCGGACGGTCCACACCGGACACCAGCAACACGAATTCGTCGCCCGCCCACCGGGAGATGACATCCTCGGCGGCGCACTCCCGGCGCAGCAGCATGGCGATCTCCCGCAGCGCCATGTCGCCCGCCGGATGGCCCGCCGAGTCGTTGATCGCCTTGAACTCGTCCACGTCCACCAGCACCAGCCAGGGCTGCGCCGGGACGTCGCTGGCCTCCAGGCCGCGCCGGTTGGCCAGGTCCGTCAGCGGATCGCGGTGCGCCGCCTCGTAAGCCGCGAGGGTGCTGCGGGCCGCGTGCACGGTGATCCGCCGATCCTCCAGTGCCTGCCCGAGCCCCTCCTGCAGGGTCTGGATCGCCATCCGTTCCGCGTTGCTGACCGCGCGCAGCGCGTGCACCTCCCCGACCGGATCCCCGGCCTGCACGCAGATCTCCATCAGGTCCAGGCCGAAGCGGCCGATCAGATGCTGGTCGTTGATCCGCTGGGCGCCGGCCAGGGCCCGCATCGCGGCGGAGCGGGCCTCCGGCAGTGCCCCTTCGGCCCGGCGCACCGCCGCGTGCACCGCGTGGCAGACGCTGATCGTCCACTGATCGTCCCGCTCCAGGCCCAGATCCATCGCCCGGCGGGCCTGGGCCTCGGCTTCGAAGAGGTCGCCCGCCCCGGCCAGCGCGCGGGCATAGGTGGCGATGATCGGTGCGTACACAAAGGACTCGAAATCGGCGATCACCGTGCCCTGCGCCAAGATCTCCGTCGCCTCGATGTACAGGGCCTTGGCCTGGTCCGGCGGGCTCTCGATGGCGGTCAGGATGAGCCCGGCGCCCATCCGCTGGGTCGCCAGTTCCATCTGTAGCTGGTCCCCGCACCTGTAGGCCGTGCGCCAGGAACTGCGCGCCGCCTCCAGGGCCTTGTCCGTCTGCCCGAGCGTGGCCAGCTGGGCGGTCAGCAGGCCGAGCGCCGCGGCCGCGTCCGGGCCGTGGGGCTCCTCGCGTGAGTCGATGTCCAGCCAGCCCTCCGCGGACAGCTGCATGGCGAGGGGGATCCGGCCCAGGCGCCAGGCCATGAAGCCGCGGTTGAGGATCAGTGCGGTGTGCCGCCAGCGGGACACACCCGTCTCCACCGGCTTGGCGATGATCCGATCGAACAGCTGATTCGCCTCGGTGAGCCGTCCCGCCTTCAGCAGCCGATGCACGGCTTCGTCGTGCGGTGGCGGATTGCTGATCATCGCTCATCCTCCACCGGCGCACGGGAAACTGGTCGATGTCCCAGTATCCGGACACTGCCGGGAGCCGTCGATGCTCCGTTCGCCAGTCCGCGGAGCATCCGGAGGCATCCGCCCGGTTATGTGCAACAAACTTGCCTATTTGTGTTGCATTGGCCTAGACCATTAATTCGCGAACTGCGGAAACAATGTCAGCGGACGGGTAGTTCAGATGGGCATCGCATTAGCCGATGGCGGCCGGAATTCGATTCAGCCCCGGGTTTGCACATCGCGCGGCTGCGTGGGGAGTTCCATTGGCTCCGCGAAATCGGCGGAGTACTCCTCGACCCTATTGCGGCCCAGTCGTTTGGCCCGGTACAAAGCGAGATCGGCCGCCGCGAACAGCTGATCCAGATCCGCCGGCCCGGCCGCGACACCGATACTCACCGTCGGCTGCCTGGTCTCGCCGATGACCAGTTTCCAGTGGTGCCCGGCCACCGCGGCGCGGATGCGCTCGGCCACCACCGGCCCGGCCTCGTTGCGGTCGTCGCCGGACCCGGTCAGCAGCACCACGAACTCGTCGCCCGCCCACCGGCAGACCAGGTCCTCGGCGCGGGTCTCCTTGCGCAGGATCTGGGCGACCTCGCGCAGTGCCGCGTCGCCGGCCGCGTGGCCCGCGTTGTCGTTGACGTCCTTGAACCAGTCCACGTCCACCAGCACGAGCCACGGCACCCGGCCACGCGCGGCCGTGCTCTCCAGCAGTACCGGCGCCTGCCGTTCCAGGCCCAGCCGGTTGACCAGCCCGGTGAGCGGATCGCGGGCCGCGGCCTGCTGCGCGGCCAGCGCCAATCGCTGGGCCTGCACGGCGAGTCTGCGCTGTTCCAGGGCCTGGCCGAGGCCCTCCTGCAGCGTCTCGGTGATCTTGCGGCCGGCCGCGTGGACCCGGCGCAACGCCACCGCCTGACCGACGTGGTCGTCCATGTCGGCGCAGATCTCGGCCAGGTCCAGGGAGAACCGCATCAGCAGGTTGGTATCGGCCACCCGCTCGGCGCCGGACACCGCCCGGCTGGCCATCGTCCGGGCCTGGTCCAGCTTGCCCTGGACCTGCCGGATGCCGCCGAGTACCCAGTACGCGACGGCCTCGGTCCACAGGTCCTCCTGGCCGCCTGCCAGCTCGATGGCCAGCTTCGCCTGCTCCTCGGAGGCGTCGATCTCACCGACGCCGAGCAGGGCGCGGGAATGGGCGCAGATCAGCGGGCCGTAGGTCCGCCAGTCCGGCTCGCAGATCGCCACGCCCTCGGCCAGCAGCGCCCTGGCCTCGGTGAACAGCCCGGTGGCTTGATCGGATCCGGATTCGACCGCGCGGAAGTTGAGCACGCCGCCCATTCGCTGCAGGGCCACACACAGCTGCATCCGGTCGCCGGAGTCCCGGGCGATGCGCAGCGCGCGGCGGAACATGTCCAGCGCGGGCCTGCGGTGGCCGATGGACTCCAGCAGGAAGCCGAGCAGGCCGAAGGTGGCGGCCGCGTCCGGGCCCTCCGGGGTCGCGTTCTCCAGCTCGACCCAGCCCTCGGCGGCCAGTTCCAGGGCCAGCGGGATGCGCTCCAGCCGCCAGGCGAAGACGCCTCGGTTCAGCAGCAGCCCGGCGTTGGCCCACTGTTCGCCCCCGGAGTTCGGCAGCCGGGTGATGACCCGGTCGAACAGCATGTTCGCCTCGGTCAGCCGCCCTGCTTCGAGCAGGCGACGGACCTCTTCATCCTGAGGCGGAATATGACCGATCATCGTCCGAGCAGATTTCCCACCGGTGAGCAATGAGCCTTTCGAATAACAACGCGTGTGTTACGACTTGGTCGACAGGCTACCGGCTGGTTGCCTGGTTGTATCCGCCATCGCAGGTAACAGGTTGGCCGGGTAAGCGATTGCCTGGTCATGTGCGCGGGCGCCACGCGTTTGCTGTAGCCAATGTGATCAGACCGATACCCACATAGCCCATTTGCCGTGAACCGAAGCGTTCTCGGGTACGTACAAATGCCCCAACCGGTTAGTCCGCGATGCGATTCGCGCAATCCCGCAGGATGGACGCGAATCCCTCTTCCGGGTAAGTGGCGATCAGGAACGGGCGGTGCGGGGGCGCCGATGGGGCAGCGGTCCGCCCTCGACCTGCTCCTGTTCCTCCGGCGAGTGCACCTCGACCCGGTTCCGGCCCTGCCGTTTCGCCCGGTAGAGGGCCATGTCGGCGGCCGCGAACAGCAGGTCCAGCTGTGCCGGGCCGCCCGCCACGCCGACGCTCACCGTGGGTTGCCGATCGCCGCTCAGCACCTGGTTCCACTGGTGTCCGGCTACCGCTGCCCGGATGCGTTCGGCCACCACCGGGCCCGCGTCGCGCCGATCCTCGCCGGAACCCACCAGCAGCACGATGAACTCGTCGCCCGCCCAGCGGGAGACCAGGTCGTCGGACCGGGTCTCCTGGCGCAGCAGCGTGGCGATCTCCCGCAGCGCGATGTCGCCCGCCGCGTGGCCCGCGTTGTCGTTGACACCCTTGAACCAGTCCACGTCGACGAGCACCAGCCACGGCACCTGGCCGCGTGCGGCGGTCCGCTCCAGCAGCGCGGGAGCCTGGATCTCCAGGCCGCGCCGGTTGACCAGACCGGTCAGTGAGTCCCGGTGCGCCGCCTGCTTCGCCGCGAAGGCGAGCCGCTGCGCCTGCACCGCGAGCCGGCGTTGTTCCAGGGCCTGGCCGAGGCCTTCCTGCAAGGTGTCGATGACCTTGCGGTGTCCACTGTGGACCATGCGCAACGCCTCGGATTCGCCTACGTGGTCACCCATTTCGGCGCAGATCCGGGCCATGGTCAACGCGAACGCGTTCAGCATGTTGGTATCCGCCACCCGCTGGGCGGTGACCACCGCGCGGCTGGCCAGGGTGCGGGCCTCGTCCAGCCGCCGCTGCGATCTGCGGATGCCGGCCAGGGTCCAGTGCGCGAGCGCGGCCGCCCACAGGTCCTCGCGTTCGGTGGCCAGTTCCTCGGCGGCGACGGCCTGCTTCTCGGCCTCTTCCAGCTCGCCGATCCCGGCGAGCGAACCGGCGTGGGTGGCCAGGACCTTAGCCCGCATCGGCGAGTCCTCCGGGGCGATGGCCACCGCCTCGGTGAGCACGCCGTGCGCCTCGCTGAACAGCACGTGGGCCGCGCCCAGTTCGCCCATGTGGGCCCGGTGGTTCAGGCCGCCGCCCACCCGTTGCAACGCGATGACCAGGGTCTCGATGTCACCCGCCGACCGGGCGAGCCGCAACGCGCGGCGGAACATGTCCAGCGCGGGCCGCCGGTGGCCGATGGACTCCAGCAGGTAGCCGAGCAGGCCGATGGTCTCCGCGGCGGCCGCGCCCTCGGCCGGCTCGTGTTCCAGTTCCACCCAGCCCTCGGCCGCCAGTTCCAGGGCGAGGGGGATGCGGCCCAGCCGCCAGGCGCAGACGCCGCGGTTGAGCAGTACGGCGGCCCGGCGCCAGGGATCGGGGTCGGCGGCGGCCTTCTCGGCGAGTACCGCGTCGAAGAGCGCGTTCGCCTCGGCCAGCCGCCCGGACTCCACCAGGCGGCGGACCTGGAGTTCTTGCTGCGGAACCTTATTGATCATCCGGGGTCCCATGCGCAGGGTGGGCTCGGGCGTTGACATCCAAGTTACCCGTTACCCGGGCCGGAGTAATGGTCATAGTGGATAACGGCTTGTGCCGGCAGTCGCTCGCGCCATCCTGTTCGCTCCAGATCCGGGGTGCCGGCCAGTTCCGCCACCGGCCCGACGCACAGCCAGGCGACCGGGCGCAGCCGGGCCGGGATACCCAGCAACCTACGCAGAAAATCCTCGCGATAGAAACTGACCCAGCCGACGCCGAGACCTTCGGCGGTCGCCGCCAGCCACAGATTCTGGATGGCCAGGCAGACGGAGTACAGGCCGGCGTCGGCGATCGCGTGCCTGCCGAGCACCGCCGGGGCGCCGCGATCCGGGTCGTAGGTGACCACGATGCCCAGCGCGGACTCCAGGATGCCCTCGACCTTGATCCGGGCGAACTTCTCCGCGCGCTCGCCGTCCAGCTGGGCAGCGAACACCGACCGCTCGGCCTGCACGTGGTCGCGGAACCGGCGCCGGGTGTCGTCCCTGGTCACCACGATGAAGTCCCATGGCTGGGAGAGCCCGACGCTGGGCGCGGCGTGCGCGGCGGCCAGGATGCGATCCAGTACGGCGCGGTCCACCGTGCCCCCGGTGAACTCCGCGCGCACATCACGCCGGCGATGGATCACCTGGTACAGATCGCCCTCGGGCTGCATGCAACTCCTCAATGGCGCGTCAAAGTCGGACGGGGTGCCGTCAAGGTTGGGGCAGGGGCGGCGACTTCGCAGTGTGATCTGGGTTGCACTGGGGGCTATGGACATTCCCCGAATGGGTTCCGCCTCCGGCGCCGCGCTGGGGTTCGCCTGCTGCCTGATCACCGTGATCTCGGTGATCGCCGGTGGCGCGCGGTCCCATCCGCTCACCGGACTGGTCGCGTTCGCCGTGGTGGTCGCGGCATTGGGCTTCGTCACCCGGCTTCCGGGAGCGCTGCCGATCGCCGGGCAGGGGTGGGCGTTCTATGCCGGGTTCGTCACCGGTCGCACCGGCGTCCTGCACTTCGACCACGCGGCCATGGTCGCGCTGGGAGTGCTCGTGGCCGTCGCGCTGGTCGCGTCACTGCTCGGCGCCTGGCCTGAACGTGGCTTTCACCCAGTTGACCGGCCTGAACGTGGCTTTCAGCCCGTTTAACCTGGTGAAAGCCACGTTCAGGCCGGCGTCACTTGGTCGACTGGGGGAGGAGGGCCATCTCTCGGGCGTTCTTGATGGCGATGGCGACCTCGCGTTGCTGCTGCGGCGTGAGGCCGGTGACCCGGCGGGCGCGGATCTTGCCCCGGTCGGAGATGAACTTGCGCAGCAGCGCGGTGTCCTTCCAGTCCACTTCGGACACGCCTTCGCGGACCAGCAGGTTCTGCTTCTTGCGCGCGGGCGCGCGCCGCTCCTTGCTCACCAGCTGCTCTTGCTGACGCCGGGCAGTTCACCGTTGTGCGCCATGGCCCGCAGCCGCACCCGGGAGACGCCGAACTTGCGCAGGAACCCGCGTGGCCTGCCGTCCGCGACGTCCCGGTTACGCATCCGGGTCGCGCTGGCATCCCTGGGCATCCGGGACAGCGCGCGCACCGCGCCGTCCCGCTGCTCCACAGTGGACTGTGGGCTGGCGATGATCCGCTTCAGCTCGGTCCGGCGCTCGGCGTAGCGGGCGACGATCTCCGCCCGCTGCTGGTTCTTGGCGATCTTCGACTTCTTCGCCATCAGCGTTCCTCCTTGAAATCCACGTGCCTGCGCACCACCGGGTCGTACTTGCGGATGACCATCCGATCCGGGTCGTTGCGCCTGTTCTTCCTTGTCACATAGGTGAATCCGGTGCCCGCGGTGGACCGCAGCTTGATGATCGGCCGGACGTCGTTCCCCTTGGCCATCAGACCTTCTCCCCGCTGCGCCGCATCCGGGCCACGACCGCGTCGATCCCGTCCCGGTCGATGGTCTTGATCCCCTTGGTGGACAGCCGCAGGGTGATCCACCGGCGCTCGCCTGCCAGCCAGTAGCGGTGGCTCTGCAGGTTCGGCTCCCAGCGCCGCGAGGTGCGCCTGTGCGAGTGGGACACGGACTTGCCGTAGCCGATCCGCTTCCCCGTCACCGGGCAGCGCTTGCTCATGCGCACTCCTTTATCTGTGATGACATCCATTTTCATTAACTGCTGAAGCACGCTACCGTGTGCCTGGCTCTTTTGGAAACCGTTCTCAATACGGAGGCTGTGGTGAACGCTGAGCGAGTCCCCGTGGTGCTGGTGGCCGGGTTGGCGGCCGAGGCGGCCACGGAGGTGGCGAACAGGTTCGCCGCCGAGCCCGATACCGCCGTCGTGCACCACGACCTGCGCACGATGGAGCACGGCGTGGTCTGGCGCAGGCTCCGCTGGGGCGGCCAGGACGAGTCCACGCCGCTGGAACTGGCGCACGGCTGCGTGAGCTGCACGCTGCGCGAGGACCTGCTGCCGACGATCCGCGAGCTGGCCATGCTCGGGTTCGAGCGGATCGTGGTGCACCTGGACCCGGCACTGGAACCGGAGGCGATCTGCTGGGCGCTGCGCAGCGTGGTCATCGAGGAGGAGACCCTCGATGAGCGGGTGTTCGTGGAAGCCGTGATCACCGCGCTGGACCTGGGGACCTGGCTGGCCGACGCCACCGGCGACGAGCTGCTGGACGAACGCGGGCTGCGCGCGGGCGCCAATGACGAGCGCACGGTCGCCCAGGTCGTCGTGGGGCAGGTGGAGTTCGCCGACACCCTGGTGTTCAGCGGCTCGGCCGGCACTCTGGAGGAGCTGCGCACCGTCGCGGTGCTGGAGCGGCTGGTGTCCGGGGTGCCGCAGGTTGCCCTGGAGGATGCGCGGCCGGCGGCGCTGCTGGCCGGGGTGCCGGAGACCGCCCGCCGCGGCGAACCCGACTCGGCCCATGGTCCGCTGCTGCGCGGGCAGCCGCCGCTGGGCACCGACGCCGGGGTGGTGCTGCGGCTGTTCTACGCGCGCCGGCCGTTCCACCCCGGTCGGCTGCACGCCGCCTTCGACCTGCTGTTGCAGGGCGTCGTGCGGGCCAGGGGACGGGTGTGGCTGGCCAGCCGCCCGGAACACGTGCTGTGGGTCGACTCGGCGGGCGGTGGGCTGCGCATCGGCCACGCCGGGCGCTGGCTCGCGTCCACCGCCGACTGGTCCGAGGAGGACGAGGAGCGCACCGCGCTGGCCGCGCTGCGCTGGGACGACTACTACGGCGACCGGGAGCAGTCCCTGGTCGTGCTGTGCCACGACGCGTCCCCGGCGGAGATCACCGCCGCGCTGGACGCCGCGCTGCTGACCGACGAGGAACTCGCCGCCGGTGAGGCCGAGTGGCGGGCCTACCCGGACCCCTTTGGTGAATGGCACACCGAGCCGTGCGACGAGAACGCCGACGTGCTCGCGCTGCCACAGACGAGGAAGGACGAACAGTGAAACCAGGAATCCACCCCGACTACCACCCGGTGGTCTTCCGCGACTCGCTCACCGGCGAATCGTTCCTGACCCGGTCCACCGCGACCTCGCGGCAGACCGTCGAATGGTCGGACGGCAACACGTATCCGTTGCTGGTGCTGGATGTCAGCGCGTACTCGCACCCGTTCTGGACCGGTGAGCGGCGGGTGATGGACAGCGAGGGCCGGGTGGAGCGGTTCGAGCGGCGTTACGGAAAGAGGTCGCGCTGATGGCGGTCCCCAAGCGGAAGATGTCCCGGTCCAACACCCGGCACCGGCGGTCGCAGTGGAAGGCCACCGCGCCCGACCTGGTGACGATCACGGTGGCGGGCAAGGAGATCCGCGTCCCGCGCCGCCTGGTCAAGGCCGCGCAGCGGGGCCTGCTGGACCTGGGCTGAGCAGCCGGAGCTCCCGAACCATGTTGGCCCGCGCGCCGGCGTCCCACAGCCGGTGCGCGGGCTCGGTGACGTAGAGGCGTTTCCGGTCGAGCAGCGAGCGCAGCACCCGGGTGCGGCCGGCGGACCACGTCGCGTCGTCGTACCGCGCGTACTCGGCGCGGACATTGATCCGGTACTCGTCGTAGTCGGCCCGCGGTGCGCCGAGGATCGCCAGGTCGGCGTCCAGCAGCGCGTGCGCGAGGGGATCCGCCGACTCGTGGGTGATCGTCGCCAGGACGAGGTCCGCCACCCGCTCCGCGTGTTCCGGCCGGATGTCGGTGAGGTGGTCGCGGGCCCACTGGGCGCTGGCGCGTTCGTCCTCGCCCGGCCTGCCGTCGTAGATCACGTCATGGGCGCACGCGGCCAGCGTGAGGATCGCCCGCTCTTCGTCGGTCAGCATCAGGTGCTCGGCGAGGGTCCGCGCGTCGCGGACGACGGCCAGCACGTGCGTGGTGTTGTGGTAGCGCCGATGTGGTTCGGCGTACCGGGTTTCCAGGTCGCCCGAGTCCGGTGTGCCGCCGAGGGCCATCACCGCTTCCGCCCAGATCTCCTTCATACCGTCACCCTGGCACGGATGTGGGCGTAACTGGAGGGGCTGGTGTGGCCGTTGGGGTTCTTGTGGGTGAACGGGGTGGGATGTTCCTGGTTAAAGACGAATTCCGAGCCTCATTTTGTCTTTAACCAGGAACAACCACTCTGTCCACAATGGACTCAACCCGGGTTTGCCGGTCTCCAGCGAGTCGACAGGGGCATGATCGCCACAGGCCGTGATCTCACCCCGCCGCCTCCCCGGAAATCACCAGCAGCCACGCCCTCGCGATAGCGCTCAGTAGCCCTTCCCGGCCCAACCACCCAGTCCGGCGTGCCCCCACCCAACAAGCAGGCAGCAAAGACCCACCCCGAGCCCATCTCCCCCTCCAAAGCCGCTTTCGCCAACCACCAGAAGCCCCCACCAGCCCTAGGCTCACACCCACACACCCAAGGGCGTGTTACAGTCCGACGCCGAAATCAACGAGGAGTGTCACATGGGCGTGGCGGTAGTGGTCGGCGGCGGCACCATGGGCGCCGGAATCGCCCACGTACTCCTGGTGGCCGGAGGCCCGGTGATCGTCGCCGAGTCCACAGCGGACCGGGCGGCGACCGCGATCGAGACGGTGGCCGGGACACTGGCCCGCTCGGCGAAGAAGAACCCGGACATCGTGCCGGAGAAGCTGCTGCAGAACCTGTCCACTGTGGACGCCCTGGTGGACCTGCCGTCCGATGCCGAGCTGATCATCGAGGCCGTTCCCGAGGACCTGTCCCTGAAACGGCGGATCTTCGGCGAGCTCGCGGCCAACTGCCCGAACGCGGTGCTGGCGTCCAACACCTCCTCGCTCTCCCTCGGCTCCATCGCCGAAGGCCTTCCGGGGCACCGGATTCTCGGCATGCACTTCTTCAATCCCGTTCCGGTGCAGGAACTCTGCGAGATCGTGCTGCACGACGGGACATCCCCGCAGACCCTGGCCAAGGCCCGGCAGTGGGCCGAGTTGATGGGCAAGACGGTGATCGAGGTGCGGGACACCCCCGGCTTCGCCACCTCCCGGCTCGGTGTCGCCGTCGGCCTGGAGGCGATCCGCATGCTGGAGGACGGCGTGGCCAGCGCCGAGGACATCGACACCGGCATGCGCCTCGGCTACCGCTGGCCCATGGGCCCGCTGCGTCTGGGCGACCTGGTCGGCCTGGACGTCCGGCTGGCCATCGCCGAACACCTGGCCCGCGAGCTCGGCCCCCGGTTCGAGCCGCCGCAGCTGCTGCGGGACAAGGTCGCCGCAGGGCACTTGGGCAAGAAGACCGGGCAGGGCTTCTTCACCTGGGAGTGACCTAAATCCGCGAGGGCTTCCGGCTGATTGTGCGGGAAACTAACCCCTGTGCTGCTCTTCCTGGAACTGCTGGGTACCGCGGTGTTCGCCGCCTCCGGTGCACTGGCCGCCGTCCGCTCCCGGCTGGATATCCTCGGCGTGGTCATCCTCGGCATGACCACCGCGCTCGGCGGCGGGATCGTCCGGGACGTGCTGCTCGGCGTGCACCCGCCGACCACGCTCACCCAGGGGCGCTGGCTGGCGGTCTCCGGCGCCGCCGGGCTGATCGTCTTCTTCTTCCACAACCAGCTGGCCAGGCTCACCAAGCTGCGCAGCGGCGTGCTGGTGGCCGATGCCATCGGGCTCGGCCTGTTCAGCACGACCAGCACCACCATCGCCCTCGCGTACGGCGCCCCCGTCTACAGCGCCTGCCTGATCGGCATGACCGCGGGCGTCGGCGGCGGCGCGATGCGGGACGTGCTGCTCCGGCAGGTCCCGCTCGTGTTGCAGAAGGAGATCTACGCCCTCGCGGCGCTGGCCGGGGCGATGGTGGTCGCCGTCGGGCACTGGCTGCACCTGCCGCAGGATCTGGTCATCCCGATCGGGGCGGTACTGGCCACCGGACTACGCATCGTGGCCATGTGGCGGGGCTGGCACGCACCGATCGCGCGAAATCTGTAGCGAGTGTCAGGGTCCTCTCAGGCGCCTCTCAGGCCTCCGGTACACACTGATCTCATGCGCATCCTGGTTGTTGACGATGATCGAGCCGTCCGTGAGTCGCTGCGGCGCTCGCTGCAGTTCAACGGGTACACGGTCGAGCTCGCCGGCGACGGCCAGCAGGCGCTGGACCAGCTGGCCGTCAGCAGGCCGGACGCCATGGTCCTGGACGTCATGATGCCCAGGCTGGACGGCCTTGAGGTGTGCCGCAGGCTGCGCAGCACCGGCGACGATCTGCCGATCCTGGTGCTCACCGCGCGGGACGCCGTCTCCGACCGGGTCTCCGGCCTCGACGCGGGTGCCGACGACTACCTGCCGAAGCCGTTCGCGCTGGAGGAGCTCCTCGCCCGGCTGCGCGCGTTGCTGCGGCGCAAGACCACCGCCGACGCCGGTGCGCCCGGCGCCAACAAGCTGGTCTTCGCCGACCTGGAACTCGACCCGGGCAGCCGTGAGGTGCGCCGCGGTGAGCGGTCCATCAACCTCACCCGCACCGAGTTCGCGCTGCTCGAACTGCTGATGACCCACCCCAAGCAGGTGCTCACCCGGAGCAAGATCCTGGAGGACGTGTGGGGCTACGACTTCCCGACCTCCGGCAACGCCCTCGAGGTCTACGTCGGCTACCTGCGGCGTAAGACCGAGGCGGAGGGCGAGACCCGGCTGCTGCACACCGTGCGCGGCGTCGGATACGTGCTGCGGGAGACCGCACCGTGACGCACGCCCCCTCAGCTCCCCACCCCACCGACTACGAGTCCGCGGAACGCAGCCAGCCGGAGCGGTTCTCGCTGAACTCCCGGGTCACGTTGCTCGCCGCGTTCAGCGTGGGCATCGCGGTGGCCCTGGTCTCGCTGGCCGCCTATCTGACCGTGCGCAACAGCCTGTCCCAGGACCTGGACGACTCGCTGCTGCGCCGGGTCGACGCGGCCGCGAACAGCGCTGCCATCGGCAGCACCATGGACTCGGACATCCCCCGGGCGATCCTGGACGCCACCGAAACCCAGGTGGGACTGATCCGGGCCGGGGCCTCGCTGGCCGACGTCAAGGTCAAGGGCTTCCCGCTGAGCCAGACCGAACTGGACGTCGTCCAGGGGAAGACGCAGCGCAGCCAGCCGCGGACCGACAACGGACCCGGGGGCAAGTTCCGGGTCGTCGCGGAGAGCCGCAGCGAGGGTTTAGCCGTCTTCGTGGCCGTGCCGATGGCGCCGATGGAGAACACGCTGCACCGGCTCGGCCTGGTGCTGGTGCTGGTCGGCGGGGCTGGGATCATCCTGGCCGCGGTGGCCGGTGCCGCCGTCGCGCGGGCCGGTCTGGTGCCGATCCAGCGGCTCACCGCCGGTGCCGAACACGTGGCCCGGACCGGTGACCTGCGGCCGATTCCCATCGCCGGGGACGACGAGCTCGCCCGGCTCACCCAGAGCTTCAACACCATGCTCGGCGCGCTCGCCGAGTCCCAGGAACGGCAACGCAGGCTGGTCGCCGACGCCGGGCACGAACTGCGGACGCCGCTGACCTCGCTGCGCACCAACGTGGAACTGCTGGTGGCCTCCAGCAAACCGGGGGCGCGCACGCTGCCCGAGTCCGATCGCGCGGAGATCTACGACGACGTCCGGGCACAGATCAACGAGCTGTCCACCCTGGTCGGTGACCTGGTGGAACTGGCCCGCGAGGACGCGCCGCAGGTGGTGCACGAGCCGGTCGACATGGTGGGGGTCATCGAGCGGGCGGTGGACCGCGCGGGGCGGCGCGGGACGAACGTCACGTTCGACGTTGACCTGCAGCCTTGGACCCTGCTGGGCGATGCCAACGCCCTGGAGCGGGCCGCGTTGAACCTGTTGGACAACGCGGTGAAGTACAGTCCGGCCGGCGGCACCGTTTCGGTGCGGTTGGTGCAGGTAGGGGATGGCACCGCCGCGCTTCAGGTGGCCGACCAGGGGCCGGGTATCGCAGCGGAGGACATGCCCCACGTCTTCGAACGCTTCTACCGGTCCTCCGAGGCCAGGACGCTGCCCGGCAGCGGTCTGGGCCTGGCGATCGTCAAACAGGTCGCGGTACGACACGGCGGGGCGGTGTTCGTCGGCCGCGCCGTGGAAGGTGGAGCGTTGCTGACCGTGCAGCTGCCGGGTCGCCCGGGTATGGGCGAGTGAGAAGGACCAGTAACCGGCTGGCCGATGGCCGGGAGATCATCTACTTCGACGATTCCGTCGAGGCCCCCGAGCGGACCGCGGCCGACCGGCGCGACCTGCCCGAGCGCGATCCGCGCCCGGAGATGCGCCGTGACCCGCTGACCGGCGAGTGGACCGTGCTGGCCGCGCACCGGCAGGCCCGCACCTACAAACCGGCCACTTCGGACTGTCCACTGTGTCCCAGCAGGCCTGGATCCGAGTCGGAGATCCCGGAGTCCGGCTACGACGTCGTGGTGTTCGAGAACCGCTTCCCGTCGCTGTTCGGCCCGCCGGGAGAACTGTCCGGCGTCCCCGCCGAGTCGGCCAGGGCCGCCGGTCGCTGTGAGGTCGTCTGCTACACCGACAAGCACGACGGCGCGCTCAAGGACGTCGACCTGACGCGGATGGACACGGTGCTGCTGGCCCTCGCCGATCGGACGGCCGAGCTGGGCGCGTTGCCCGGGGTCAAGCAGGTCTACTGCTTCGAGAACCGCGGCGAGGCCATCGGCACCACGCTGCCGCACCCCCACGGACAGATCTACGCCTTCCCGTTCATCGCCCCGCGCACCCAGCGGATGCTGGAGATGGCCGCCGCCGCCGACACCCACCCGATGGGCACGCTGCTGGCCGCCGAGCACGCCGACGGCGCCCGGGTGGTGCACCGCGGTGAACACTGCTCGGTCATCGTGCCGGTCGCCGCGCGCTGGCCGGTCGAGGTGCTGGTGGTGCCGCACCGGCAGGTGGGCACGATCGGCGAGCTGACCGAGGACGAGCGCACCGAGTTCGGCGCCTTCTACCTGGACCTCCTCGACAGGCTGGACCGCTACCACGGTCAGGAGCTGCCGTACGTGGCCGCGTGGCACCAGGCCCCGGTGGACACCGACCCGAAGCTGAGCTGGCTGCACCTGCAGGTGTTCTCCATCCAGCGCACCCCGGACAAGCTCAAGTACCTGGCCGGCACCGAGTCCGGCGCCGGCGTGTGGATCAGCGACGTCACGCCCGAGTCCATCGCCGAGCGTCTCCGTTCCCTCTGAGGCTCCCGCTTCGTTGATAGGCAACTGGCCCAGTCCCCGACTGGGCCAGTTGAATTCCTTAGGGGAGTTCTACGGGAACGCCAAGGCGCATCTCAGGCCCTTCTCAGGTACAGGACGCAAGCTAGAGCCATGACAGAGAACACCCCCGGAAGCGGTGGCCCGCAGCAGACCCCCGCGCAGCCGTCCGGTCCCGTCGTTCCCGAGGTGTCCACCACCGAGGCGACCCCGACGCCGGCCACGCACGAGCCCGTCGCGCAGATCCCGCCCCAGCAGACCAACCCGTACGCGCCGACCTACCAGGCGCCCGCGGGGTCCACCCAGCAGTACACCTGGCCCGGCCAGCCGCACCCCCAGCAGGCGCCGAGCGGCCAGCCCGGGCCCAGCCCCATCTTTCCGGCGACCTACCCGCCGGCCCTGACCAAACCGGCCGGCTCCAGCTCCCGCCGGACCCTGGCCGCGGTGGCGTTGACCGCGCTGCTCGCCGGTGGACTCGGCGGCGTCATCGGCGCCACCTACGGCTCGCCGGACTCCCTCGGCTCCAGCATCAACGTGCTGAACTCCCCGGCGGCCCCGGTCGGCAACAAGACCGCGCCGGAAGGCAGCGTGGAGGCCGTGGCGCAGAAGGTGTCCGACTCGGTCGTCACCATCAAGGTCAGCACCGCCCAGGGCGGCGGCGAGGGCTCCGGCATCATCGTCAGCGACACCGGCCTGATCCTGACCAACAACCACGTGGTCGCCGAGGCGGCGCAGGGCGGCAAGCTGACCGTCCAGTTCCGCAGCGGCCAGACGGCCGACGCGAACGTGGTGGGCACCGACCCGAACTCGGACATCGCGGTGATCAAGGCCAAGGGTGTCACCGGCCTCAAGCCCGCCGAGTTCGGCAGCTCCGCCGATCTCCAGGTGGGTCAGCAGGTGGTGGCCATCGGCGCCCCGCTCGGCCTGTCCAACACGGTCACCACCGGCATCGTCAGCGCGTTGAACCGCCCGGTGCGGGTCGGCGGCGAGAGCCCCACCGACCAGAACACGGTCCTCGACGCGATCCAGACCGATGCCGCGATCAACCCGGGTAACTCCGGTGGCGCGCTGGTCGACATGGCCGGCCGGGTGATCGGCATCAACAGCGCCATCGCCACCGCACCGAACGCCAAGCAGGGTGGTCAGGGCGGATCCATCGGCCTCGGCTTCGCGATCCCGATCGACCAGGCGCAGCGCATCGCCAAGGAGCTGCAGAACGGCGGCAAGGCCCAGCAGTCGATCATCGGCGTGACGGTCGACTCGCGACTGCCCCAGGCGCAGGTCGGCGAGGTCACCTCGGGTGGCCCGGCCGACAAGGCGGGCATCAAGTCGGGCGATGTGATCACCAAGATCAACGACCGGAACATCGACGGCGGTGACTCGCTCATCGCGGCGGTCCGGTCCTACGCGCCGGGCACGGTCGTCAAGGTGACCATCGGCAGCGGCAACTCGGCCAAGACGGTGGACGTCACGCTGGCGGCCGCACCGAAATAACAGACCACACGGGTAGGGCTCGGCTGCAGGGACCGAGCTTCACCCCGACCCTGGTGCCCTCGGAGTGAGCGGAACACTCCGAGGGCACTGTTATGTCCGGGGGTGGGGGGTTGGGCTGTTGGGGAAAGGGCGCTGGGGAGGGGGGAGACGGGCTTCGGGCTGCGTCTTTCCTGCCTTCGTGTTGGGTGGGGGCACGCCGGTCTGGACGGTCGGGGCCGCTTCCGCGGGGGACCTGAAGGACGCCATCGTTTACTTGAGCGCGCTGAAGGCGTCCTTCGTTTACCTCAGGTAAACGAAGGACGCCTTCAGGTGCCCACAGTCCATAGTGGACGACCAC
>QZFT01000049.1 GCA_003600225.1 Pseudonocardiaceae bacterium YIM PH 21723 | reverse complement strand
GCCCGGAACCTGGGTGATCGCGATGTTCGGCCGGAAAGCGTGGCCGAACATCGCCGACTTCGGAGCAGTGTCCACAACGGACGCGACGCGGCGGATGGTCTCCAGACCGTCCTCGCTGGCGTGGAAGGCGGCACCCGCGGCCCGCAGCGGGAGGTAGCACTCCGGGGCCAGGAGCAGGACGGCCAACCCGGTGAACAGGGTCAGTTCGCCGCCGGCCAGCCGCAGGCCGATACCCACGGCGACCAGCGCGAGTGACATCGTTGCCACCAGCTCCAGGACCAGCGCGGACAGGAACGCCACGCGCAGGGTCCCGCCGACCACCTGCTCATGCCGCCTACTCACCCGGCGCACGCTCTCCGACTGCGCCGCGGCCCGGCGGAACGCGGTGAGCACCGGCAACGCCCGCAGCAGTTCCAGCAGATGACCGGACAGCCGGGCGGTCTCCGCGGCGGCCTGTTCCACGCGATCCCGGGTGAACCGGCCGACCAGGGCGGCGAACAGCGGGATCAACGGCACGGTCACCGCGATGAGCGCCGCCGAGGTCAGGTCGGTGCACAGGATCCACAGCCCCACGACCGGCGGCACGATCGCCGCGGCCACCAGGGCGGGCAGGAACCGGGTGAAGTAACCGTCCACTGTGTCCAGGTCACCGGTGGCCAGCCGGGCGGCCTGCGCTGCCCCACGACCACCGATCCACTCCGGACCGAGCCGGATCATGGCGCGCAGCAACCGTTCCCGCAGCTGCTCCTTGACCCGGGCGGCCGCCCGCACGGCCACCACTTCACCGGCCCAGGCCAGAACACCCCGGCCGGCGACTCCGGCCAGGGCGATCCAGAGGTAACCGGGCTTGCCGGTGATCGCGCCGGCGATCCCCACCGCCTGCGCGATCACCGCTCCCGCCGTCAGGAGAGCGAGGAGTCCATAGAGGACAAGGGCCCAGCGCGCTGCCGCCGACAGCCGGGGCAACTCGCCGAGCGGCCCCTTAGAGGTCGCGCGGGTGGGGGCTGCCGTAACGAGCGGTGATCCAGGCGGATGCATCGCAAGGCGGAGGAGGGAGACATGGCGGAGCCATGACGACCGACGACAACGCCGCGAGGCGCCGCCTGGGCGCCGCGCAGTAGGCATGCCCTGCCCGCGCGATCTCTTACTCACGGGACGTGTACCGGCGGCAGGTGCTGGGTGCCGATCCGTTTACGGAACACCCAGTAGGTCCAGCCCTGGTAGATGAGCACGGCGGGCGCGCCGAAGGCGGCCACCCAGGTGATCACCTGAAGCGGGTAGGAACTGGCGGCCGCGTTCCACACGGTCAGCGAGTACGCACTGTCCAAAGTAGACGGCAGCACATTCGGATAGGCACCGCCGAACATCACCGCGACGGTTCCGGCGATCACCGCACCGAGCAGCGCGAACGCCGTCGCCGGACGTCCGGTCCACAACCGCTGCATTGCCAGCGCGGCCGCGACGATCACCATGCCGGCCAGCGCGAAGACCACGCCGCGCCCCGAACGCGACGCGAGCACCCACACCAGACCGAGCACCGGGGCCAAGGCCACCGGGATGATCGTCGCGGCGAACTGCCGTGCCCGGCGCTGAATGTCCCCCGCGCTCTTCAACGCGACGAACACAGCGCCGTGCACCAGGCTGAAACCGACCAGTGCCACGCCCCCCAGCAGCGTGTCCCACCTGATCAGCTCCAGCGGCCCACCGACCAGGTCCCCACGCCGGTCGAGGGGCAGTCCGGTGACGGTCGCGGTCAGCACCACGCCCCAGGCGAAGGGCGGCACCCAGGAGCCGACCGCGATCGCCCTGTCCCACCACCGTCGCCAGCGGAGGGAGTCCACCTTGCCCCGGTACTCGAAGGCGACGCCCCGGACGATCAGCGCCAGCAGAATCGCCAGCACGTACAGATACGAGCCGGACAACAGGCTCGCGTACCAGTTCGGGAAGGCGGCGAAGGTCGCGCCGACCGCGACGATCATCCACACCTCGTTGCCATCCCACACCGGGCCGATGGTGTTGATCAGCACCCGGCGCTCGTCGTTGTCGCGCGCCAGCAGGCCGACGAGCATGCCGACGCCGAAGTCGAAGCCCTCCAGGAACAGATATCCCAGCCACAGGAAGGCGATCAGGCAGAACCAGACGACAGGCAGGTCCACAGCAGACACTCCCTAGTAGGCGAACGCGAGTACGTCCGCGTCCTTTGTGGACTCTTTTTGGGCGGGCATGACCCCGGCGATGCCGCCACGCACATAACGGGAGATCAGATAGACCTCGACCACCGCCAGCCCGCCGTAGACCAGGGTCAGCAGGATCAGTGAGGTGAGCATCTCGGCGGCGGACACCCCACCAGAGACCGCCCGGGCGGTGAACATGAAGACCCCGTCCACCCCGGTCGGATTGGGCACCACCACGAACGGCTGGCGACCCATCTCAGTGAAGATCCACCCGGTGCTGTTGGCCAGGAACGGCGCCGCGATGCCGAGCAGCGCCAGCCGGGCGTACCAGGGGTTCGCCGGGAACCGCTTGCGCCGGGTCATCCACAGGGCGAGCACGGCGGCACCCGCGGCGGCCACCCCGAAGCCGATCATGAACCGGAAACCCCAGTAGGTCACCGGCAGCAGCGGCGTGTAGTCGATGGGCTTGCCCGACAGCTCGCCCAGCTTCGGGTCCACCGGGTAATTGGTCCCGTACTTGGCCCGGTACTCCGTGGTCAGCTCGCCGACACCCTTGATCTTCGAGTCGAAGTCGCTGTTCGCCAGGAAGGACAGCAGCGCGGGCACCGTGATGCTCTTGACGTTCTCGCAGTCCGGCCGGGACACGTCACCGACCGCGAAGACCGAGAAGGACGCGGGTTGCTCGGTGTGGCACAACGCCTCGGCGGAGGCCATCTTCATCGGCTGCTGCTGGAACATCAGCTTGGACTGCACGTCGCCGGTGATGGCCACGGCGGCGAAGGCCGCGACGCTGATCCAGCCACCCCAGCGCAGCGAGGTGAACCAGACCTCGCGGTCGTCATCGGCCCGCTTGTGGAGCTTCCACGCGGCGATACCCAGCAGGAACGCGCCCGCGACGGCGAACGAACCGGCCATCGTGTGCGGGAAGGCCGCCAGCGCGGTGTTGTTGGTCAGCACCGCCCAGATCGAGGTGAGCCGCGGCTTGCCGTTCTCGAACACGATCCCCACGGGGTGCTGCATCCACGAGTTGGCCGACAGGATGAAGTAGGCGGAGGCGGTGGACGCCAGCGAGGCGGCCCAGATGCAGGCCAGGTGCACCGGCTTGGCCAGCCGCTCCCAGCCGAAGATCCACAGGCCGAGGAAGGTGGACTCCACGAAGAAGGCGACGAGGCCCTCGATGGCGAGCGGTCCGCCGAACACGTCGCCGACGAACCGGGAGTACTCGCTCCAGCTCATGCCGAACTGGAATTCCTGCACGATGCCGGTCACCACGCCCATGGCGAAGTTGATCAGCATCAGCTTGCCCCAGAACTTGGTCATCGCCAGGTACTTACGGTTGCCCGTCCGCCACCACGCCGTCTGCATACAGGCGACGACCAGCGACAGGCCGATGGTGAGGGGCACCATCAGGAAGTGATAGACGGTGGTGATACCGAACTGCCACCGCGCCACATCGAGTACGTCCACGGTAGGAATCCTCGCGCACCGAGCCCCTCTCCACTCAGGTTCAAGGGTCCTGACGTGCCGTGACCTTGGTCCCGTGACTGGACTCACGCCGGGGGTATAGCGAGTCTCGGCGTACACTGATGTCGCCTGAGGGGAGTAGTTCCCAGTTCACTGGCGAGTGGATCGACATACTGATCTCCCGATGGAGATCCGGTCCCTCACCCGTCTCTGCGAAGACGGGCGAACGAGACCTCCGGCCGAGTAGACATGCTCGGTCGGGGTCAGCCAACCCTCGTCCGAGCCGGACGTGGGAAGGTCTCCAATGGACTTCGCCATTCTGGCTAAGGCTTTCGCGTTGACGCTTCCGGTGGAGCTCCCGGACAAGACGCTCGTCGCGACACTGCTGCTCAGCACTCGTTTCCGTGCCGTCCCGGTGTTCATCGGGGTGGTCGCCGCGTTCGCGGTCCAGTGCGTGGTCGCCGCCGGCTTCGGCTCGGCGATGACCTTGCTGCCGGAGAAGCTGACGGCCACGGTGATCATCGTGTTGTTCGCGGTGGGCGCGGTCGCCCTGCTGCGTGAGGGCTTCGCCTCGACCGCCGGTTCTGTTGATCACGCGCCTGCCGAGCCGCGTCGGATCGTCACCCCACTGCGCGCGGCGCTGACCTCGTTCGGAGTGCTGTTCGCCGCCGAGTGGGGCGACGCCTCCCAGCTGGCCACCGCCGCGATGACCGCACGCTACGAGGCGCCGATCTCGGTGGGCCTGGGCTCGTTCATCGCGCTGGTCGTGGTGGCCGGGCTGGCCATTCTGATCGGCGCCCGGCTCAAGGACCGGATGCCCACCAAGTGGCTGCAACGGGTGGCCGGCATCGTGTTCGGCTGCCTCGCCGTGGGTACGGCGGTCGCGATGTTCCTCTAGGCGTTGCTTCTGGCTGGTTGGGGAAAGGGCGCTTTGGAGGAGGAGGTGGGTGGGGGCACGGCGGTCTTTCCTGCCGGGCTGTCCCGTTGCGGTCCGGACTGGCTGGAATCTTCGAGTCCACTGTGGACTGAGCGGGTTTGCATGGTTAAAGACTTCTTCGGGCCCCGAAAAAGTCTTTAACGTGCAGAAGCCCCACGTCATTCACCCACAGGAGTACCACCAGCCTCAACAGCCCCACCAGTCACGCGCAGGTCCGCACCAGACCGTCCCGAAGCCCCAAAGGTCCCCCGAAAAGCCAGACAGGCGTGCCCCCACCAGACAGCCAGGCAGGAAAGACGAGGCCCGCAGCCCGTCTCCCCCTCCAAAGCCATCCTTCGCCAACAGCCCAGACCCAGCCCCAGCTCAGCCGAGGGCGATGGCCACCTCAGCAGCGGCCTTGACCACATACGGCCCCAGGTCATCCGCGTCAAAGGCCTCCAGGGCGATGATGCCCACGCTGGCCCGCAGCCCAACGATGCCGCGCACCGGAGCGGCCAGGCCATAAGCGCCGGGCTGCAGCTCGCCGGAGCTGGTCATCCACGGCGCGTCGTCGGGCCCCAGGTCGATGGCCTTCCCGCCCGCGCCCTGATCGACGCGGTGCCGGGAGCCCACCCGGTAGGCGACGTGATAGGCCGTCCACGACGGCTCGACCACCGCGACGGCCTGCGCCTCGGCGCCGTCGGCGACAGTGAGGTGCGCGGTGGCCCCGGCCTGCTCGGCGAGGGCACGCAACGCGGGCAACGCGGCGAACCGGAGCTGTGGCAGCACCTTGTTGGCCAGCCGCAACACGCCCAGCCCGAGTCGTACCCGGGTGCCGTCCCGGCGGATCAGGCCCCTGGCCTGCAGCGGGCCCAGCAGCCGGTAGACCGCGGCCCGGCTGGCGCCGATGGACACCGCCAGGTCGCTGATGTTCGGCGCGTCCGAGTCGGCGTCGGCCACCGCCTCCAGCAGCGCCAGGCCACGCTCCAGGGTCAGCGAGCTTTCCTTGCCGATGACCACCGGCTCGTCGTCCAGCACCGCGGGGATCGGGGTGATGTCCCGCCCTCGCACCACTGGACGCCGAGAGTTCGTCATGCCGCGGGCCGGATGGTGCCGGTGACCTCGGACAGGCCGACCACGGAGCCGTCCGGGCCGGGGGCCCAGCCGGTGATCACGATGGTGTCGCCGTCCTCCAGGAAGGTGCGGGTCGATCCGTCGGCCAGCTCGATCGGCTCCTTGCCGCCCCAGCTGAGCTCGAGGAACGAGCCGCGCTCCTCCTTGTTCTTGCCGGACACGGTGCCCGAGGCGAACAGGTCGCCGGGGCGCACGGTGGCGCCGTTCACCGTCATGTGTGCCAGCTGCTGGTCGAAGGACCAGTTCATCTCGGCGAACGGCGGGCGGGCGACGATCGTGCCGTTCCACTGCACTTCAAGGCGGATGTCCAGGCCGGAGGGCTCCTCGGAGACGAGGTAGTCCAGCAGCGTGTTGGGCTGCTCCGGCACCGGGACCCGGGCCGCGCTGAACGCGTCCAGCGGGGTGATCCACTTGCCGATCGAGGTGGCGAAGGACTTGCCCAGGTACGGGCCGAGCGGCACGTACTCCCACGCCTGGATGTCCCGCGCCGACCAGTCGTTCACCACTGCCACGCCGAAGATGTGCTCGGCCGCGTTGCGCGTCCGCACCTCCGAGGTCACCGGGCCGCCGCAGACGAAGCCGATCTCGGCTTCGATGTCCAGCCGCGTCGAGGGCCCGTAGGAGGGCTCGGCGGCGTCCGGGGCCTTCCGCTGCCCCTTCGGCCGGACCACGGGCGTGCCAGAGCCCACCACGGTGCCCGACCGGCCGTGGTAGCCGACCGGCAGGTGCGTCCAGTTGGGCAGCAGCGGCGCGGCGTCCGGCCGGAACATCCGGCCGACGTTCTCCGCGTGGTTGCGCGAGGAGTAGTAGTCGACGTAGTCGCCGACCGCGAACGGCAGCTTGGCGGTCGACAACGACACGAGCCGGGCCCCGGCGGGCGCGCCGGAGGCCGTGACGATCTCGGTGAGCCGCGCGCGCAACTCGGACCAGGCGATCCGGCCCGCCGCGAGCAGCGGGTTCAGGTTCTCCGCCTTGACCAGCGGCTCCAGCCGCTCACCCAGGTTCAGCTCGGCCAGGGGCAACGCCTGGTTGCCCACCCGCACCGCCAGGCCCTCGTCGACCAGGCCGTAGGCCAGGGTCTGCGGGCCGAACGGGTGCTGCGGCCCGAACGCGTCGTCGTCGATCCACGTCATTACAGGAGTCCCAGGCCTTCCAGGTCCTTGATCGGGTCGGCCAGCGAGCACGATCCGTAGGAGGCGAACACGCCACGCACCGCGTGCGCGGCCTGCTCGGACAGCTCGGTGGCCTCCTTGGCCAGGGCCTCACCGTCTTCGCTGGCCAGGGCCTCCCGCACGTCACCACCGGAGAGCGAGCGCGCGGTGGCGACCAGCAGGTTCAGGAAGCCGTGGTGGGTGAAGCCGTCTTCCTCGCTGGTGTGCCGGACCGCGTTGTGCAGGCCGGCGGTGGCCTTGAACGGCACACCGGTGGTGCTGGCAACGGCGAGGAAGTCAGCGATGTCGTCGATGGCCGGGAAGGCCTCGGCGGTCAGGCCACCGCAGCGCAGCTTCGGCCAGCAGCCGAACTCGGCGACCTTGCGGATGCCGTCCAGCCAGGCCGCACCGCCGCGCCGTGGCTCGACGACACGGATCACGTCCTCGGGCACGAACTCGTTGACCCGCTCCAGCCAGACCTCGTCGACGTCCGCGGGCGCGGGCATCTCGACCATCCGCAGCGCGAGGAGTTCGCTACGGGATTCGACGATGGACACCGCCTTCGGGACGCCACCGAGACCGGTGTCGACGACCAGCGAGAGTCCGACCGGCTTGACCGGCTTGGCCTTGATCAGTTCGGTGATCAGCTCGGGCAGACGGGAAGCAGGGCACAGGAAAAGACCCACGACACCGGCCCATTCCCCGGTGCGACCGGCCAGGTGGCCTTTGATCGCGTCGGGCATGGACGCACTGCCCGGTGGGAACAGCGCGGCATCGTCAACCAGCCTCGCAAGAAGAGGCGGTGTACCGCGTGGACCAGGGGCACGAAGTTCGACGGCGCTTGACACGGCTGACACGCTAGTAGCGTATCAGTGACTGAACAAACATGTCCGGTAAGCGAACACCCGGAGAGAGCAATGCCGTACTACCGAAGCGTGGGTGAGATCCCCGCAAAACGGCACACCCAATTCCGCAATCCGGAGGGTGGCCTGTACGCCGAGGAGCTGATGGGCGTTGAGGGGTTCTCCTCCGATTCCGCCCTGCTCTACCACCGTTATCTGCCCACGGCGATCATCGATTCGCAGACCGTTCCGGACACCAGAAGCGAGACGGTGCCGAACCTCCCGCTGAAGCCGCGCGCGTTCCGGACCCAGGATCTCAAATGGGACTCTCCGGCCGAGGTGGACGCGGTCACCGGTCGCCGGGTGCTGTCCTCGAATGCCGATGTGACCATTGGTTTTGTCGCCGCGACCGCGGTGTCGCCGCTGTACCGGAACGCCGCCGGGGACGAGCTGCTGTACATCCAGGCCGGCACCGGAGTGATCGAGACGATCTACGGTCCGCTGACCGTCGGCGAGGGTGATTACGTGGTCCTCCCGACCTCGACCACCTACCGCGTGCTGCCGTCCGACGAGCTGCGGATCCTGACCGTGGAGGCGACCGGGCACATCGGCCCGCCGAAGCGCTACCTGTCGACCAAGGGTCAGTTCCTGGAGCACTCTCCGTACTGCGAACGGGACATCCGGGGGCCATCCGAACCCCTTGTGGTGGAACAGGAAGACGTCGACGTTCTCGTCCGTCACCGCGCCGGTCTCACAAAATTCACCTACGCGAATCACCCGTTCGACGTCGTCGGCTGGGATGGCTGCCTGTATCCGTGGGTGTTCAACATCCGCGACTTCGAGCCGATCACCGGTCGCGTGCACCAGCCGCCGCCGGTGCACCAGACCTTCGAGGGCCCGAACTTCGTGGTGTGCTCGTTCTGCCCGCGCAAGGTCGACTACCACCCGCTGTCGGTGCCGGTGCCGTACAACCACGCCAACGTGGACTCCGACGAGTTCATGTTCTACGTGGGCGGCAACTACGAGGCGCGCAAGGGCTCGGGCATCGACATCGGCTCCATCTCGCTGCACCCGTCCGGCTGCTCCCACGGCCCGGCCCCCGGCGCCGTCGAAGCCTCGCTGGGTGCGGAGTTCTTCAACGAGACCGCGGTGATGATCGACACCTTCCGCCCGCTCCAGCTGGGCGAGGCCGCGGTGGCGTCCGAGGACGAGCGCTACGCGTGGTCCTGGGCCCGGCGCGGCCCGCACTGGAAGGGCTGAACCCTCAGCAGTTCCTCAGGCGCCGGGGCACAACCCCGGCGAGCGGCGAGACGTCCTCCTAAGGCGATTCGATCTCCCTAGGAGGCATGCCATGTCACGCAAGCACCAGCGTCTCGCCGCCGCCGTGCTGGGCGGCGTACTGCTGACCGGTCTGTTCGCACCTCTCGCCTCGGCGGCGCCCGCCGCCGCCCACGTGGCCGAGCAGAGCGAGCACCGGCTCGCGGTGCTGCCCACCGATGCCATCCCGGTCGCGGCCGGGAACTGGACCTTCGGCTCACTGGGTCAGCGCAGCACCACCATCGTGCAGATGGTCCGCCGCTGACCGGCTACAACCGGTAGAAGACGCTCGTGTGCAGGCGGCCCTGGGAACAGACAGGGCCGTATGCCCACACCATGCGCGTCTGGACCGACTCGTCCGGCGGGATGATCGCCAGGTGCGAGGCCGTCGGCTGGCAGGGACCCGTCTGGTCGTCCCCGTCGCCGGGCACCACCGACCAGTGCAGGTTGGTCGCCGCCGCCTGATTGGGCAGCAGCGTGATCGTCGTCGGCGTCACCGGCGGCCAGTCCCACACGGCGGTGGTGGGCAGCGGTGTACCCATGGCCTCCTGCAGTTGCAGGCCGGGGAAGCCGTGGATGGTGCAGGTGGCCGGCCCCTGGTTGACCAGGACCAGCTGGCCGCCGCGCTGCCCGGCCCCCGGGTCGCCGGCGACGAAGCCGGCCCGCACGTTGTTCGTGTGACATCGCTCGACCGCCGGTGCCGCACTGGCCACCGGGACCACGGCCGCCAGACCGAGCACGGCGAGTGCGGCGACGGCGTATTTCGCTAAGGACATGGCCTTCTCCCCTCAGAACACTGATGTCCAAGGGACGCGTGGTGCCCGGCCCGGTGTTGCGCGCGTCACACGAATGGGTGCGGATTTCGGCTGTGGCCGAGCGTGAACAACCCCGGGGTGGCCTGGAACGTCCATTCATTAGCGATCCAAAGGGATCCATCTAAGGGGGAGAAATGAAGACTCGCACCATTGCCGCTCTGGCCGGCGCGCTGCTGGTGACCGGTCTGTTCGCCGTTCCGGCGAGCGCCGCACCGGCGATCGACCGCTGTCACTCCGACCAGTTGCGCATCGGCCTGGTCAACGACGGCGCGGGCGCCGGCAACCGGTACGCCCACCTGGTGGCGACCAACTCCGGCCTCGAAGCCTGCACCCTCTACGGCTTCCCGGGCCTGCAGTTGACCAAGGCGGGCGCCGCAGTGGCCACCCAGGCCCAGTGGACCGGCCAGCCCGGCCCGGCCACGGTGACGTTGCAGCCGAACCAGGCCGCCGCCACCAACCTGCACTGGACCGCGGTCGCCCACGAGGGCGAGCCGGAGGACACCCCGTGCCAGCCCATCGCGGACACCCTCCAGGTCATCCCGCCGGACGAGACCACCCCGGTGCACACCGCCTGGAACGGCGGCCCCGTCTGTGGTTTCGGCGCCATCGACACCAGCGCCTTCTACCGCCTGTAAGCCCGTGTCGACATGTTGATACGAGCCCTGACCACGGCAACACTCCTGGCCGGAGCCATCACGGCCCCGGCCCAGGCCACCTCAACGGAGATCTGCCAACCAGATCACCTGGCCATATCCATGGTCCGAGACGCAGGCCAGCTACCAGAGATCGATGGTCACCTGGCCATCACCAACACCGGAGCTCAGGCCTGTGCGCTAACCGGCGACCCGGCACTCCGGCTGATCCTGTCCAACGGCCAACCCACCGAAACCACGGTGCTGCATGACCTACGGCCGGTGGAGGGCGCAACAAACCTGAACCCGGGAAGCCCGTTCGCCATCCCCATGATGTGGCAGGGCGGACCAGACTCGATCAACGGCCCAACTCCGGTACCCACTCAGCTGGAGGTCACCTTCCCAGGTCAGCCGGCGAAAACCGTCCCCTGGAAGCACAGCTCGGTATGGCAGAACCAGCTGGAAGTCGCACCTCTGCACAGCTGAAAGAAGTCCCGAAGTTGACGATGTTCGGGGCTCGTTCCTCGCCGCGAACATCGTCAACTTCGGACAGATATGGCGAAGGGCCCCTGTTCGCGCTTTCTGCGAACAGGGGCCCTCAGCCCTGAGCGGATGACGAGACTCGAACTCGCGACCCTCACCTTGGCAAGGTGATGCGCTACCAACTGCGCTACATCCGCCTACGAGAGATAATTTAGCAGGCTTTTCGAGGGGGTGTTTCAGGGGGGTCCCGTTTTACCGTCCGCGCAGGTGAACGGGGTGCGGGTAACCCACATGCCCGATAGGTTCGGGGGCCGAGGACAATGGCGCATGACCCTGAGCGACTACAGGGCCTGCACGACGGAGGTTCGGTGCTCCACAGTTTCACCTACGCGACCGGTCCAAACCACGGTACCGTGGAATCACGCTCAGTCACCGGTATGTGGAGGCAGCGATGACGCGGCTCGTCAAAGGTGCGGACGGGCGTATGTGGACCGTTCGTTCCCAGCTGGAATGGACGAACCCCGCTACGTCGGACGACTTCGAACACGACGTGGCAGGCGGACGTGGCGCCGGAGTAGGCATGGCGGTGCTCGTCGCACTGCTGGCCGTCGGCCTGATCGTGTGGACGCCGGAAGGCGTGTTCGTACCGCCCTGGCTCGTTCTGGCCCTGATCCTGGCCATGATGTTCTTCCCGGCCCGCTGGGTCCTGCGCCGCCCGTGGCGGGTGGTGGCCGAGACCCCCGGTGACGCCGACGAGCGTCCGCCGCAGCGCTGGGTGGGCACCATCCGGGGCGTGTTCGCGGTGCGCCAGGAGGTCGCCAAGATCGCGCGCAACATCGAGGTCTACTCCGAGCCGGACTTCCGCGGCCCGCTGCAGCTCATCGAGTAGCCGTTGCCGGAACTTCCCGAGGTCGAGGCGCTCGCTCACTTCCTCCGCGAGAACGCGGTGGGGCGAACCGTCGCGCGGGTCGACCTCGCGTCGATGTCGGCACTGAAGACCTTCGACCCGCCGTGGTCGGCGCTGCATGGCAGGCCGATCACCGGCGCGGGCCGGCACGGCAAGTTCCTGGATCTGGACTGCGACGGGTTGCACCTGGTCACCCATCTGTCCCGGGCCGGCTGGTTGCGGTGGGCTGACTCGCTGTCCCCCGCGCCGCCGAAGCCGGGCAAGGGGCCGATCGCGCTGCGGGCGCACCTCGGCGGGCCCGGGTTCGACCTCACCGAGGCGGGTACTCAGAAGCGGCTCGCGGTGTACGTCGTCGAGGATCCACAGCAGGTGCCCGGCATCGCGAAACTGGGTCCGGACGCGCTGTCCCTCGACGTCAACGCGTTGACCGAGGTGTTCGCCGGCCGGGGTGAGCGGTTGAAGACCGTGCTGGTCGAGCAGTCGACGATCGCGGGCATCGGCAACGCGTACTCGGACGAGATCCTGCACCTGGCCAAGCTCTCCCCCTTCGCGACGGCGGGCAAGCTGACCGCCGAGCAGCTGGAGTCGCTGCACGCCGCGCTGACCGAGATCCTGACCTCAGCGGTGGACCGGTCGGTGGGCCAGGACGCGGCGCGGTTAAAGGGCGAGAAGCGATCCGGGTTGCGGGTCCACGGCCGGACCGGGCTGCCGTGCCCGGTGTGCGGGGACACCGTGCGCGAGGTCTCCTATGCGGAGCGCAGCTTCCAGTACTGCGCCACCTGCCAGACGGGCGGCAAGCCGCTGGCCGACCGGCGGATGTCGAAACTGCTCAAGTAAGGCGAAGGCCTCCCGAAGTTGACGATGTTCGGGGCTCGTTGCTCGCCGCGAACATCGTCAACTTCGGTTTTCGCGGTACCAGTCGCGGAAGGATTGCGGCGCTGGGAGCGGCGCGTCCCGGGAGACGGTCCAGCCGGCGGCGCCGGGTAGGGCGTTGATGCCGCGCTGGCCCAGGTGCCTGGCCAGCGAACCGGCTCGCAGGGCGGCCTCGTAGCGGCGGCGGCTGGACATGATCCAGCCGAGGCCCTTCATCGACACCGATTCGCCGACCGGCTTGGGGGCCTGCGCGCGGAGGTGGGTGAGCACCTCGGGGATGTCGATCCGCACCGGGCAGACCTCGAAACAGGCGCCGCACAGCGAGGACGCGTACGGCAGCGAGTCGATCTGCTTGTCGTGGCCGCCCTGCAACTGCGGGGCGAGGATGGCGCCGATCGGACCCGGGTAGACCGAGCCGTAGGCCTGGCCACCGGTGCGTTCGTAGACCGGGCAGACGTTCAGGCAGGCGGAGCAGCGGATGCAGCGCAACGCCTGCCGGCCCACCTCGTCGGCCAGCGTCGCCGTGCGGCCGTTGTCCAGCAGGATCAGGTGGAAGTTCTGCGGGCCGTCGCCGGGGGTCACGCCGGTCCACACCGAGGTGTACGGGTTCATCCGCTCCGCCGTGGAGGACCGGGGCAGCAGGCGCAGGAAGACGGCCAGGTCGTCCCAGCTGGGCAGCAGTTTCTCGATGCCCATCACGGTGATCAGCGTCTGCGGCAGCGTCAGGCACATCCGGCCGTTGCCCTCCGACTCCACCACCACGATGGATCCGGTCTCGGCGACGGCGAAATTGGCCCCGGAGACGGCGACCGGAGTGGACAGGAACTTGCGGCGCAGGTGCCGGCGCGCGGCCTCGGCCAGGTCGGTGGGCTCGTCGGACACCGTGGCCGCGCCGGGCATGGTGGCGCGGAAGATGTCCCGGATCTCCGTGCGGTTGCGGTGGATCGCGGGCACCAGGATGTGCGACGGCCGGTCCTGTCCCAATTGGACGATCAGCTCGGCGAGGTCCGTCTCGGTCGCGGTGATCCCCGCTTCGGCCAGGGCCTCGTTCAGCTCGATCTCGCCGGTTGCCATGGATTTCACCTTGACCACCTCGGTGGCCCCGGCCGCCCTGGTGAGCCGGATGACGATCTCGTTGGCCTCGGCGGCGTCCCGGGCCCAGTGCACGATTCCGCCACGCTCGGACACCGCGCGCTCCAGCTGTTCCAGGTAACCGTCCAAATTGGACAGCACCTGGTTCTTGATCGCGGTCGCCCGTTCCCGGAGGTTCTCCCAGTCCGGCACCTCGGCCACCGCGGCCGCCCGCTTACGGCGGATGTGCCCGGTGGCGTGTGCCAGGTTCGCTCGCAGCTGATCGTCGGCCAGTGCCTCGGTAGCAGCCTGCGGGAAGGGCGGAACGCCCAGCCAGGTCACCATGTGAGCTCCCGGGTGGAGGCGAGGATCTGCGCCAGATGCAGCGGCCGGGTGCCCAGTTTCAACCGCGACATCCCGCCGCCGATGTGCATCAGGCAGGAGTTGTCGGCCGCGCTCAGCACGGCGGCGCCGGTCCCGGAGACGGCGTCGATCTTGTCCGCCAGCATCGCCGAGGACACCGCGGAGTTCTTCACCGCGAACATGCCGCCGAACCCGCAGCACTCCTCGGCGCCGGGTAGTTCCCGCAGGTCAAGGCCCTCCACGGCCTGGAGTAGGCGCAGTGGCCGGTCCCCCAGCCCGAGCACGCGCAGCGAGTGGCAGGTCGGGTGGTAGGTGACGGTGTGCGGGAAGTACGCGCCGACATCGGTCACCCCCAGCACGTCGACCAGGAACTCGGACAGTTCATAGGTGCGGGCTCGCGCGGAGACGGGCAGCCGCGGGTAGATGTCCCGCACCATGCCCGCGCAGGAGCCGGAGGGCATGACCACCGCGTCGAAGCCGGCGAAGATCTCCTCGTAGCGCTCCGCCAGCGAGCGGGCCACCTCGGGATATCCGGCATTGAAATGCAATTGCCCGCAGCAGGTCTGCTCGAAAGGGAATTCCACCCGGCAGCCCAATCTGGTCAGCAGACTGACCACGGCCTTGCCGGTATCGGGGTAGAAGGTGTCCACCAGACAGGTGGCGAACAATGCCACTTTGGTCACGCGAGCCACCTACCCATCATCGCTGAACAGCCGGTTCAGATCTCAATGGTCACAGATATAAAAGTAGGTGGTGCGCACGCAGGTACCGGTGTGCGACGCTAGGCCCGAACGACGACACAATCTGTGACCGCGACCCGTACAGTGGGTCACGAAAACCATCGTATACAGCCCCGACAGGGCCACCACCCGACAGAACTCGGAGCAGCCATCGTGCTTGGCTTGCTGACCGAACAGACGGTCATGACGCTCGTAGCGGCGCTCGCCGTTCTCGGGCTCTTTCTCATGCTGTGCCGCTCCCGACGGGTGAACACGTCGGTCGAAGACGCCACGCTGCTCGCCCTGGACCGGATGTCCCAGGCCGCCCGCGACCTCCGCAACGGACTGGTGGCCTCCAGTACCGACAAGGCCATCCCGCACCTGCGGGAGCTGCTGTCCTGTGTCGCCGTCGGCATCACCGACCGCGAGGGCACCATGCTCACCTGGGCCGGCGACGCGAACGATCACTACCAGGACTTCAACGAGGCCATCTCCAAGGTGCTGAACACCGGCAACCGGGAGTACATCGATCACGACGACCTCGCCTGCTACGTGCCGCGCTGCCCGATGCGCTACGCCGTGGTGGCGCCGCTCCAGGTGGACGACGAGGCGGTCGGCGCACTGCTGGTGATCGGCTCGACCAGCGGCAAGCGCCTGGTGCGCTCGGCCAGCGAGGTCGCCCGGTACGTCTCCACCCAGCTGGAACTGGCCGATCTGCAGGAGTCCAAGGAACGGCTCGCCGTCGCCGAGGTGCGCGCGCTGCGCGCACAGATCTCCCCGCACTTCATCTACAACGCGCTGAACACGATCTACTCGCTGTCCCGCACGGATCCGCACGAGGCCCGCGAGCTGCTGATGGAGTTCGCCGAGTTCACCCGGTACTCGTTCCAGACCGAGAGCCACTTCACCACGCTCGCCGACGAGCTGCGCAACATCGACCGGTACCTGACCCTGGAGCAGGCCCGCTACGGCATGGAGCGGCTGAAGATCCAGCTGCAGATCGCGCCCGAGGTGCTGCCGGTGACGGTGCCGTTCCTCGCGTTGCAGCCCCTCGTGGAGAACGCGGTGCGGCACGGCCTGGCGTCGAAGCCCGGCGGCGGCACCGTGTCGGTGATCGCGGTGGACAACGGCGCCGAGGCGTTGATCAGCGTCGAGGACGACGGGGTCGGCATGGACCCGGAGAAGCTCAAGGAAGACCTGACCAACTCGCACATCACCGGCGCGCACGTCGGCCTGGGCAACATCGACCACCGGATTCGCGCGGCGTTCGGCAACGACTACAGCCTCGTGGTGGAGACCAACGTCGGCGCGGGCATGAAGGTGACCCTGCGGGTACCGAAGTTCGCGCCCGGCGTGCGGGCGGCGGTGCCGATGCACTCCGAGGACCGGTTGCCTCCTGCTGACAACGATGACCCGGTGCGGATGCTGACCAGCTAGTCGGTGTGGGTTGGGTCTGGCTGTTTGTCGAAGGATGGCTTTGGAGGGGGAGACGGGTGGGTCGGCCCGTCTTTCCTGCCTTCGCGTTGGGTGGGGGCACGCCTGCCTGGTGGGGCTGGGTGCGGTAATCGGACACTGTCCACTGTGGCCGTCCACAAAGGATGGCCACATCGTGGGAATCACGGCGTGTCGCAGCATTTCGGCACCGTGTCGCGCTAGGTGATCTTGCTGAATGTGGCCTTCATGTGGCTAGACCGAACTAAGGCCACATTCAGCCCCAGCGAGCCCCCACAGCTCACGCGGAATTCACATCGGCGCCACGCCGGCTCCGCACAGCGGCCCAGAACCACCAGTCCGGCGTGCCCCCACCAGACAGCCAGGCAGGAAAGACGCCGCCCAAGCCCGTCTCCCCCTCCAAAGCCGCCTTCGGCAAAGCACCAGACCCAACAGCTGACGCACGCCCCGGAACAACCGGTGTGAAACCGGGGCTACTGGTGCGTAGGGTGGCGTTATGAGCCTCGCGGACAAACTCACCGACACCCTCGCCGGCCGGATTCCCGGCATTCCGGAGCGGACCGATCGGCCGCCGCTCGTCGCCGTCGTGAAGCTGCACGGGGTCATCACCCCGGTGCCCTCGCCGATCAGCCGCGGCTCGATCAGCCTGGCGGGCGTGGAGTCCGCGCTGACCCGTGCCTTCGGCAGTGAGCGGCTGGCCGCGGTGGCCCTGGTGATCAATTCTCCCGGTGGCGCCCCCACCCAGTCCGCGTTGATCTCCGACCGGATCCGGGGTCTCGCCGAGAAGAAGAAGGTCCCGGTGCTGGCCTTCTGCGAGGACGTGGCCGCCTCCGGTGGTTACTGGCTGGCCTGCGCCGCCGACGAGATCTACGCGCATCCCACCTCGATGGTCGGCTCCATCGGCGTGATCAGCTCCGGCTTCGGCCTGGGTGGCGTGCTGGAGAAGCTGGGCGTCGAGCGCCGGGTGCACACCGCGGGCGACCGGAAGGCCCGCCTCGACCCGTTCAAGCCGGAGAAGCCCGCCGACGTGAAGTGGCTCAAGGAGCTGCAGGGCGAGCTGCACACCCAGTTCGCGGACTGGGTCAAGGAGCGCCGCGGCGACAAGCTCACCGGCCCGGAGAAGGAGCTGTTCTCCGGCGAGGTGTGGACCGGGGCCAAGGCCGCCGAGCTGGGCCTGATCGACGGCACCGGCACCATGCGCTCGATCCTGACCAAGCGGTTCGGCGAGTTCGAGGTGACGGTGGCCGAGCCGAAGCGCCCGCTGCTGGCCCGGCTGGGCATGGGCGGCGGCATCAGTGCGCTCGGGACATCCTCCACCCTGATGGGTCTGCTTGACGCTATGGAGAATCGGGCCAGCTGGTCTCGCTACGGATTGTGATCATTTGTCTGAAATCAGCCAACGGTAAAGCCTTTCCGTAAGTGATCATGACAGGTAGGCTCCGGCCGGTCGGCGGGTAATTCGTTCCCTCACTGGTGTGTGAGGACGGGCACGTCTGTCGGAAATCCGTGGTATGGACTGCGAAACCAGAGGCCGTTCCGGACCAGCATCACCCTGATGGGCGGTCGGGTTGTCATAGACAGCCGGTAGGGACGGTAGGCAGGATGACGTCACAGTGGGTACTCAAGGGAGCACACAGCAGCTGATCGTCCTCGCGGTGGACGATGAAGCACACGGCCTGAACGAGTTGGTGCACCAACTGCGCCAGAATTCGCGCGTCGGCCGTGTGCTGACGGCGTTCGACGCGGCTGAGGCACTCCGGGTCATCCGCAGTCCCGATCCGGAACTGGAAGCGCGGACCAAGGCCGGGCTGTGCCCGGTGGACGCGGTCTTCGCCGACATCTCCATGCCCGGCCTCACCGGCCTGGACCTGGCGCGGGTGTTCACCGCGTTCCGGGATCCACCCGCGCTGGTCTTCGTCACCGGCCACCAGGAGCACTCCCTGGACGCCTATGACCTCGGCGCGCTGGACTACATCGTGAAGCCGCCCAAACAGGAGCGCATCGAGCGGGTCATGCGGCTCATCGAGCGCACCCGGTTCGGCGCGGACTCCCGGGCGGCGAGCGGCGGTGGCGGTGGCGCGGCCACCGATTCCAGCGAGGAAGAGGTGATCCCGGTCGAACTGGCCGGCACCACCAAGCTGATTCCCCGCTCGGAGATCCGCTGGGTGGAGGCGCAGGGCGACTACGCCCGGCTGCACACCACCGACGGCAGCCACCTGGTCCGCATCCCGCTCGCCCAGCTGGAAGAACGCTGGGGCGAGGCCGGGTTCGTGCGCATCCACCGCTCGTATCTGGTGGCGTTGCCGCTGGTCAAGGAGCTGCGGATGTCCTCGAACGGCTACTCGGTGGTCATCGGTGACGCCGAACTGCCCGTGTCGCGGCGGCACACGCGGGAGCTGAAGGACCGGCTGGTGCGGGCGCCCAAGACCAACTGGGAACAGAACAGGTGAATGATCACCTCGACCGCTTCAGCCCCGAGCTGACCGGTGCGGGGGGTCCACCCGTACCGGCACGGCCCGGCGACCGGCCACCGCGCCGGGTGAAGGTGGTCCTCGCCGATCGCCGCGGGGCCAAACGGGTACCCCGCACCCTGATCGAACTGGAAGAGCAGACCAAGATCGGCGAGGAGCTGGTCAAGAACCTGGTCAACGCCCAGCTACGGACATCCGTGCTGGTCGCGGCCACCACGCTGGTGGTGCTGTGCACCTTCCCCATGCTGTTCCGCTATGTTCCGAACTTCGCGGACGCATCCCTTTTCGGTATCAGGCTGCCGTGGCTGTTGCTGGGGGCCGTACCGTTCCCCCTGCTGATCGGCGCGGGGAAGTGGTACTCCCGGCGAGCGGAACGGCACGAACGCGACTTCATCAATATGGTCGAGAACTGACTGACAGGCGTATATGCAGCACGAGGTCTGGGCACTCACCGGAATCGGTGCGGTGGCCCTGCTCAGCTTTCTGCTGGGCTTCCAAGGTGCACGCAGCGCGCGGACCACATCGGACTTCCTGGTGGCCCGGCGGGCGGTCAAGGCACAGCGCAACGCCGCGGCGATCTCCGGTGAGTACCTGTCGGCGGCGTCGTTCCTGGGCGTCGCGGGCCTGATCCTCAAGGACGGCGCGAACGCGCTGTGGTTCCCGATCGGCTTCACCGCCGGCTACCTGGCGCTGATGTTGTTCGTCGCGGCCCCGCTGCGCCGGTCCGGCGCGTACACGCTGCCCGACTTCGCCGAGGCCCGGCTGGGTTCCAGCAACCTGCGTCAGCTGTCCACGGTGTTCGTGCTGGTCATCGGCTGGCTGTACCTGGTGCCGCAGCTGCAGGGCGCCGGGCTCACCCTGGCCACGGTCACCAAGCTGCCCTACTGGGTGGGCGCCACGCTGGTCACCGCGCTGGTCATGATCAATGTGCTGTCCGGCGGCATGCGGGTGGTCACCCTGGTGCAGGCGGTGCAGTACTGGGTGAAGCTGTTCGCCATCTCCCTGCCGGCCTTCGTGCTGTTCCTGGTGTTCCTCAGCGATCACTCCGAACACCGGGCCAGCCTGTCGCAGCCGATGCCGCCGACGTTCGTGGAGACCACCGTGGTGAAGGTGGAGACGGACGTGACCCTCCAGGTCGGCAATCCGGTGCGGGTCGTCGCCAAGGGCATCGTCGACAACGACCGGCCGGTCGACGGGGTACTGATCTGGAACGTCGGCACGCACAAGGTGAAGGCGGGCACCCAGCTGACCTTCCCGGCGGGCGCCTCGGTTCCGGTGGCCTCCGGCCAGCCGCTGTTCAACTCCACCTGGCTGCGGCCGCAGTCGGACTCGTGGAGTTCGCTGTTCCAGACCTACTCGGTCATCTTCGCGACGTTCCTGGGCACCATGGGCCTGCCGCACGTGCTGGTCCGCTTCTACACGAACCCGGACGGCCGCTCGGCCCGGCGCACCACGCAGTTCGTGCTGCTGATGCTGAGCGTGTTCTACGTGTTCCCGATCATCTTCGGCCTGCTGGCCAGGCTGTACGTGCCGCAGCTGCTGATCACCGGCAACACCGACGCCGCGGTGTTGCTGCTGCCCAACGCGATGCTGGACAACTGGGTGGGCATCGCCCTCGGTTCGATCACCGCCGCGGGCGCGTTCGCCGCGTTCGTGTCCACCTCCTCCGGCCTGGTGGTGAGCGTGGCCGGCGTGCTGTCCACCGACGTGCTCAAGGGCAAGGTGCGCGACTTCCGCACGGCGACGCTGATCTCCGGCCTGGTGCCGCTGGCCGTGGTGTTCGCGGTGCACTCCTCGGACCTGTCCCGAGCGGTCACCATGGCCTTCTCCCTGGCCGCCTCGACCTTCTGCCCGATGCTGGTGCTGGGCATCTGGTGGCGCCGGCTGACCGCGGTCGGCGCGGCGGCCGGCCTGGTCGTCGGCGGCGGGCTCTGTTTACTCGCCACGGTGTACACGCTGGCCACCGGCGGGCACGACGGCTGGCTGTCGCAGATCCTGGCCCAGCCCTCGGCGATCACCGTGCCGCTGGCGTTCCTGACCATGTGGGGCGTCTCCCGGGCCACCGCCCGGCGCGTGCCGCTGGACGTCTCGCGCACCATGCTGCGGATGCACGCCCCGGACCGGCTGGGCTTCATCCGCGACCGGGACGTCACGGACGGCGTCACCACCGGAGCGGACGACGACGGTCGCATGCGCTCCGGCCGCCACCGCCGGGGCTGAGACCGCACCTGCGCGGGCGCACTTGCTCGCCGAAAACGCGTGCGTACGGACGCATAGCTTTACCTGCTCTTCACCTGAGCGGAAGACTTGGACCGTAAGTGAGCAAATTCGGCGGTATCGCCCCCGATCGGAGGATTACGCCGAGCGGGCTGATCATCTTGACTTTCGGCCAGCACGTTTATCAGCGAGGATCGCCGCCAGTCGATCACGCGTGAGAAATGCCGCGGTTGGAGGGGAAACCTTGAGTACGCCCGAGCGACCCGCCCCTGATTGGGAGCAGGTCGCCACTAGCCCCGAGTTCGATCAGCTTCGTCGCCGGCTCCGTGGGTTCGTCTTTCCCATGACCGGCCTTTTCCTGGCCTGGTACCTGTTGTACGTACTGCTGGCCGACTACGCACACGAGTTCATGAGCCAGAAGCTCTTCGGGAACATCAACGTCGCGCTGGTCTTCGGCCTCCTGCAGTTCCTGTCCACCTTCCTGATCACCTGGGCCTACATCAGGTTCGCCGATCGGAAGCTGGACCCGCTCTCCGCGGAGATCCGCGCGAGCCTGGAGGAGACCCCGTGACGCATCCCCTCGCAGCCGGAACCGTCGGTACCCCTGCGGTCAACATCGGCATCTTCGCGGTCTTCGTGCTGATCACCCTGGTGATCGTGTTCCGGGCCAGCCGCAGCTCCAAGACGGCGGTCGACTTCTACGCCGCGGGTCACGCGTTCACCGGCCCGCAGAACGGCATCGCGATCGCCGGCGACTACCTCTCCGCCGCGTCCTTCCTGGGCATCGCGGGTGCCATCGCGATCTACGGCTACGACGGCTTCCTGTACTCGATCGGCTTCCTGGTGGCCTGGCTGGTGGCGTTGCTGCTGGTCGCCGAGCTGCTGCGGAACACCGGCAAGTACACTATGGCCGACGTGCTGAGCTTCCGGATGAAGCAGAAGCCGGTGCGCACCGCCGCGGCCACCTCCACGCTGGCCGTCTCCTTCTTCTACCTGCTGGCCCAGATGGCGGGCGCGGGCGGCCTGGTCGCCCTGCTGCTCGGCGTGACCAGCAAGACCGGTCAGGCGGTGGTCATCGCCATCGTCGGCGTGATCATGATCGCCTACGTGTTGATCGGCGGCATGCGTGGCACCACCTGGGTACAGATCATCAAGGCGGTGCTGCTGATCATCGGCGCCGCGGTGATGACGGTCTGGGTACTGAGCAAGTTCGGCTTCAACCTGTCGAACCTGCTGGGCGAGGCGGTGGAGAAGGGCGGCAAGGCCGGCGAGACGCTGCTCTACCCGGGCGCGCAGTACGGGAAGACCGGCACCACCAAGCTGGACTTCCTGTCCCTCGGCCTGGCCCTGGTGCTCGGCACCGCGGGCCTGCCGCACGTGCTGATGCGCTTCTACACCGTGCCCACCGCCAAGGAGGCGCGGCGCTCGGTGACCTGGGCGATCGGCCTCATCGGCCTGTTCTACCTGTTCACCCTGGTGCTCGGGTACGGCGCGGGCGCGTTGGTCGGCCCGGCCGAGATCAAGGCCGCGCCCGGTGGCGTCAACTCGGCGGCGCCGCTGCTGGCCTTCCACCTGGGCGGCGAGATCCTGCTGGGCCTGATCGCCGCGGTCGCCTTCGCGACGATCCTCGCGGTGGTCGCCGGTCTGACGATCACCGCATCCGCCTCGTTCGCGCACGACATCTACGCGAACGTGATCAAGGACGGCGCGGCCGACGACAAGGCGGCCGAGGTCCGGGTCGCCCGGATCACCGCGGTGGTCATCGGCCTGGTGGCCATCCTCGGCGGCATCCTGGCCAACGGGCAGAACGTCGCCTTCCTGGTGGCGCTGGCCTTCGCCGTCGCCGCCTCGGCCAACCTGCCGACGATCCTGTACTCGCTGTTCTGGAAGCGGTTCAACACCTCGGGCGCGCTGTGGAGCATCTACGGCGGCCTGATCGTCACCGTGGTGCTGATCGTGTTCTCCCCGGTGGTCTCCGGCAAGCCGGTCGACCCGAAGACCGGGAAGAGCCTGTCCATGCTCCAGGGCGTCGACTTCCACTGGTTCCCCCTGGACAACCCGGGCCTGGTCTCGATCCCGGTGTCCTTCCTGCTCGGCTACCTGGGCACGGTGTTGTCCAAGGACAAGGCCGACGCCGCGAAGTACGCCGAGATGGAGGTCCGCGCGCTCACCGGCCACGGAGCCGAGCAGGCCGTCCAGCACTGACGCATCACCAGGGCGCCGCCGTGGCCGGGAGGATCTCCCCGGCCACGGCGGTGATCTGTTTCGGGGCCTTCGTGCCCTTGGTCAGGATGATCACGATGTACCGGTCGCCGACGATCCCGGTGGAGTGCAGGTAGTCGTGCCCCCAGCCCTGTTTCACCGCGGAGCCGGGCGCCGCGTCCGGCAGGCCGAAGGACTGGTCGAAACCGTCGGCCGCGACCTCGGTGCTGGCCCGCATCGCACGCAACAGCACCGGCGCGTACGGCCTGCCCAGCAGGTACTTGTAGACGGCGACCTGATCGGCCGCGGTGGTCCGGGTGTCGCCCCAGAACCCGGCGCGCTCCGGCGGAGTCGTGTTCCGCAGCCCGCAGGCGGACACCATCCGCTGGATGATCGCGTTGCCGCCCCCTTCGGTCCACAGCTTGTTCGCGATCTTGTCGTCGCTGGTGGACAGCATCTGCGCGATCGAGCCGCCGGTCGGCCGGCCGTTGCGCTCCGCCCAGTCCATCGCGATCAGCAGCTTCACCACGGACTCCGCGTTGAACTGCTGATCGGCGTTGAGTTCGGTCAAGGTCTTACCGGCCTGCCGGTCGTAGACCTGGATCCCCAGTTTCGCCTGTGGCGCGGCGGCCTGTGCGGCCCTCGCCCGGTCGCTGGTCGTGCTGCCGAAGACCACGATCATGCCGATGCACAGCACCAGAACGCCCGCCACCCAGATGAGCAATCGTTGCAGCCTCATACTCAAAGGACGTGTTCCGGAAACGGACGTGCGTCCGGGTTTGTCGACAGTCATGTAACAGCCGGGATGACCGCCTTCGCCACCTCGGTCACCTGGCGTGGATCCCGGGTCCCCTTGGACAGGACGATCACGATGTACCGGTCGTCCACGATGCCGGTGGAGTGCCGGTAGTCGGTGTCCGGGCCCGGCTGCCGGAAGTCGTCCGCCCAGCCCTGCTTCACCGCCCACAGCCGCCCGGCGGCCGCGTCGGGGATGCCGAAGTACTGGTCCGTGCCGTCCAGCCCCGCCCGGCTGGGATGCGCCATGGCCGCCAGCAGCTGACCGGCATACGGCCGGCTCAGCAGGTAGCGGTAGATCCGGACCTGGTCGGCGGCGGTGGTATCCGAGTCGCCCCAGAATCCGGAGCGGTCCGGGCCGGTGGACTCGCGCAGCCCGATCCGCCCGGCCATCCGGCGGAGGATCTCGTCCTGGCCGCCGACGAACCACAGCTCGTTGGCCACGTCGTCATCGCTGCGGGACAGCATCCGGGCGATGCCCGCGCCGTCGTCGTCCGGGTTCTGCTCCAGCCGGTCCATGGCGATCAGCAGTTTCAGCACGGACTGCGCGTCGAAGACCATGTCCGGGTTGATCGTGGTGAGCATGGCCTGCTCGTGCAGGTCGTACACCGCGACACCCAGCTTGGCCTGGGGCGCGGCCGCCTTGGCGAGCAGACCGGGATCGGCGGCGGACACCGGCCGGGGCCAGAGGTTGAGCCCGATCATGATCACGCACGCGACCAGCATCCCGGTCAGCCAGACCGTCGGGCGCTGCGCAGGGGGCATAGCCCGTCAAACGATCGGCGGCTCCCTGAATCAGCCCCGGATTCCGGTCACCGGATGACCGATTCAGGCCGGGATGATCGCCTTGGCCACAGCGGTGACCTGACCGCGCTGCGCTCCCCTGGTCAGCACGACGACGATGTACCGGTCATCCACCAGCCCGGTGCTGTGCAGCGAGGGACCGGCCCAGCCCTGCTTCACCTGGCTGCGATGACCGGGAACCGCGTCGGGGATGCCGAAGAACTGGTCGGTGCCGTCGGCGGCCAACCGGGTCGCCCTGTCCATGGCGTCCAGCAGCGCGCCCGAGTACGGCCTGCTCATCAGGTATCGGTACACCTTGACCAGGTCAGCGGCCGACATGCTGGTGTCGCCCCAGTAATCGGCCCGCTCCGGCAGCGTCGTGGCCGTCAGCCCGATCCTGCCGATCATCCGGCGGATGATGGCCGAGCCGCCGTTCTGCCCCCACAGCCGGTTGGCGATCTGGTCGTCGCTGACGGACAGCATCCGGCCGATGTCCGCGCCCTGCTGCAGGCCGTCGCGTTCCACCGCGTCGATCGCGATCAGCAGTTTCACCACGGACTGCGTGTCGAAGGCGCGGTCGGCGTCCACCGCGGTCAGCATCGCGCCCTGCTGGGTGTCGAAGACCGCGATCCCCAGACTGGCCTGCGGGGCGGCGGCCCTGGCCGCAGCGGACCGGTCACCCCCTGGTGGGGCGGGTGTCGGCGTCGGCGCGGGTGCCCCCTGGGCGCCGGATATGGCCGAGGTCGGAGCGGTGATGCGGCGATACGGCTGGGCAACCGTGAGGACGGTGACCGCCAGCAGGGCCAGGCCGGCCAGCGCCATACCGGTCAGCACGATGATCACCCGACGTCCACGACCGACTGTTCTTCTTTCCCCCATGCCATCGAGGTTAAGCACTCGTATAGCGACAGGCGCATCTGTGAATGTCGTAGTCCCGCAACAAGATTCGGCTAATTCGACAATCCTGGAACAGTCAGTTGCCGACCAGGGCGGGCATCAGCGCGGCGGTGACCGCGGTGACGTTCGCGGACGCGGTCGCCCAGTCCACGTCCCCCTGCTGCGACGTGAGCACGATGAGGATGTACCGGTCGTTCGTCCCCAGGACCCCGGTGGTGTGCAGGTCGATGCCCGGCGTGCAACACGCCCAGCCCTGCTTCACCGCCCAGGTCCTGCTGCCCGCGGAGTCGGGGATGCCGAAGAACTGGTCGAACCCGTCGGCGGCGGTCTTGGTCGCGGCGCCGAGGGCGTTCAGGATGACCGTGCGCTCGTCGGCCGGCGCCTGGTTCAGCAGGTACTGGTAGAGCTGCACCAGGTCGGCGGCCGTCGTGGTGGTGTTGCCCCACCAGTCCGGGTTGTCCGGCGGCGCGGTGTGCGTCATGCCGATCCTGGTCGCCATCCGGCTGACGATCCCGGTGCCGCCGCCGTCGTCCCATAGCTGGTCGGCCACGTCGTCATCGCTGCGGGACAGCATCTCCTGCACCTGGCCGGCGTCGCCGGTGCCGTTGCGGTCCAGCCAGTCCAGCGCGATCAGCAGCTTCACCACGGACTGGGTGGCGAACTGCCGATCCGGGTTCAGCGAGACCAGCTGCTGCCCGCTCACCCGGTCGTAGACCAGGATGCCCAGCTCCGCGTCCGGGGCGGCCTGCTGCGCTGCCGCGGCCAGGTCGGGCCGCGGCAGCGCCACCGGTGGCGGCAACACGATCGGCGTGCTGGTCTGCTCCGCACTGGCCGCCCTGGGGGCTTGGGCGACCGTGCGCTGCTCATCGGACGCTGCGTTCGTGCCGCCGACCGTCAGCAGGGCCGCCGTGAGCGCGCCGACCAGCAGGCCACCGAGTACCCGGGGCACCGTCCAACCGCGTTTCTCCGCCACGAGACCCATGACAGCGAACCGAGTTGGGAACGGGCTGGGGCGAACTTGAGAACCGGCTGCGAACTGGGTAACGGTTGGGTCAGTTGCCCGGAATCGCCTGCATCAGCACCTTGGCGGCGGCGGTGACCTCGGCGCTGTCCGCCGCCATACCCTTGCTGTTCTGGCTGGTCAGCAGTGCGACGATGTACTGGTGCCGGTCGCCGAGCAGGCCGGTGCTGTTCAGGTGGTCGACGCCGGCGTCGTCCACCGCCCAGCCCTGTTTGACCGCGTAGGTCTCGCCGTCGGCCTGGGCGGCGTCGGGGAAACCGAAGGTCTGGTCGGTGCCGTCCGCGGCGGTCGGGGTGATGCCGGCCAGCGCGGGCAGGATGACGTCGCGGTCGGCCTGCGGGATGCCGAGCAGGATGTACTGGTAGAGCGCCGACAGGTCGGTCGGCGTGGTCAGCGTGTTGCCCCACCAGCCGGGATCGGCGGGCGGCACGGTGTTCGTCATGAGTGCCCTGGCCGCGATGTCGGTGACGATCGAGGTCTCGCCGTCGGCCACCCACAGCTGATCGGCGACGTTGTCGTCACTGCGGGACAACATCTCCTGGATCTCGCCGGAGTCGGCGGTGCCGTGCCGGTCCAGGTCGTCCAGCGCGATCATCAGCTTGACCACGGACTCGGTCTTGAACTGCTGATCCCGGTTCAGGTTCACCAGCTGCCGGCCGCTGTCCATGTCGAAGACCATGATGCCCATGGTGGTGTCGGGCGCGGCCTGCTGGGCGGCCTGCGCCAGCTCGGGCCGGGGCGGCGCGTCGGCCGCGGCGGAGGTGCCTGCCGTGAGGCAGACCAGGAGCGCACTGATGAGCAGAGCAGCGTATTTCCGCATGCCTTCAGGACAGCGAGATCAGTTGTGATCGGACTGCGCCCGCGGTGAGAGGAGGCTGCGAGCTGGATAACGATCAGGTCAGCGCCGGGGACAGCGACTTCACGACCGCGGTCACCACGGCGGAGGCGGCGTCCATGCTGACCCGGTTGCCCTGCTCGGTGAGCACCACGACGATGTACCGGTCGTCGACCAGCCCGGTGGTGTGCAGGTCCTTGCCGCGTTCCCGGTCCGCCCAGCCCTGCTTCACCGCCCACTGGTGACCGTCCAGCGCGGTGGGGATGCCGAAGTGCTGGTCGAACCCGTCCGCCGCGACCCGCGGCGCGGTACGCAGGGCGTCCAGCACCGTGTCCCGGCTGGCCGGGCTCTCCCGGTCCAGCAGGTAGCGGTAGATCCGGACCAGGTCGGCCGGGGTGGTGAGGGTGTCGCCCCAGAAGTTCGGGTCGTCCGGCCCCTGCGTCCCCGGCAGCCCGATGCGGCCCGCCATGCCGGTGACGATCCGGGTGCGGCCGTCCTGGCTCCACACGCCGTTGGCCACGTCGTCATCGCTGGCGGACAGCATGACCCGCAGTCTGGCCAGCTGCTTCGGCGAACTGCCCGCCGCGTGGTTGTCCAGCGCGTCGAGGGCCATCAGCAGCTTGACCAGCGACTGGGTCCGGAACTGCCGCTCCGCGTTCACCTCGACCAGGGTCTGCCCGGTCTGCCGGTCGAAGACCATGGCGCCGATGGTGGCCTGCGGGGCTGCGGCCCCGACGGCGGTACTGAGGTCCTGGTGCGCGGACACGGCCGGGCCCCAGACCTGGAAGGCGTTCGCGCCGACCTTGGTGTTCAGCCCGATGACGCCGAGCAGCGCGCCGACCAGGAGGCCGATCAGCAGCGGGGCGCGTCTGTTCACCGGAGGCAACCTTCGACGTGAGTTACTCCGAACGAGTGTCTACCTACATAACGGCCCTACGCCCATCTCAGTTCGACATAATTGCCAGGTGATTCCGAACGTTCCCGAGATCAACGTCAGTGAGCTCCCCGAGTCCCCCGTGCTGCTGGATGTGCGCGAGGACGACGAGTGGCAGGCCGGCCACGCGCCGCAGGCCGTGCACATCCCGATGGGCGAGCTGGCCGGCCGGCTGGACGAGCTGCCCGAGGACTCCCACGTGTACGTGGTGTGCCGGGTCGGCGGCCGGTCCGCCCGCGTGACCGCATACCTGAACGCCAACGGCTGGGACGCCACGAACGTGGCCGGCGGCATGATGGCCTGGGACGCGGCGGGCAAACCCATGGTCACCGACATCGACGGTGCCGAAGCAGAGGTCCTCTGACGTGACTTTCCATGGAATCTGCGCCCTTTGCAGATTCCATGGAAAGTGCTCCGCTCTTGTCTAGACTGCTCAGTATGCAGCCGGATCCGCAGTGGTCAGTCGAATGGGTGGCGTCCTCACCCGTGCCACCGGCGCCGGTGAAAAACGCCGCACCGGGGCCCTACACCGGGCCGCCCCGGTATCCGGCGGTGCCGCGCTGGGGGTTCCCGTTCTACAAGCCCCTCTCGCTGGCGGCGATGCCCGAACCGGCGACGCCGTTACAGCGGATGTGGGCGATGACCGGGCTGGTGATCCCGAACATGTGGCTGCTGGCCGCCTGTTCCCTGGCGCTGGCCGCGGCCGAGGTCTGGCGGTACCTGCTGGTGATCACCGGCGATGACCGGGCGTTCAGCGCCGCGCTGGTGAACACCTCGGACGCCCTGGTGATCTCGGCGGGCGTGGTCTCGCTGCTGCTGTCCCTCGTCGGCACCTGCTTCGGCGCGCTGTGGCTGCTGCGCGCGCGGGACCAGGCCGAGGACCGCTACGGCGTGCGCAACCCGCGATCCAACCGGCAGGCGCTGCTCGGCCTGCTGATCCCCGGGCTGAACCTGGTCCGGCCCGGCCAGTTGCTCACCGAGCTGGAACACATCGCGATCGAGGCCCCCACCGACAAGCGGCCTCGACCGTCCCGGCTGGTGCTGTCCTGGTGGATCGCCTGGGCGATCGGCCTGCTGCTGCCCGCCGTCACGCTGGCCTGGAACTACTTCGACTCGCCGCAGGCGATGGCCGACGGCATCCTGCTGCACATCCTCACCGACATCGCCGCCGCCGTGGTCGCCGTGCTGACCGTGCAGGTGGTCCGCAGGCTCACCGCGCTGCTCATGCCCTCGGACGGCAGCATCCTCGCCGGGGTGCGGGTGATCGCGGTGAACGACGCGCCCGCGCCGCCGCTGCGCCCGGCAGGCAAGTCGCCGAACGGACGCTGACCGTGACCGCACCGTTGATCGTCGCGCATCGCGGCGCGTCGGCCGACCTGGCCGAGCACACCCTGGCCGCCTACCGGCTGGCCGTGGACCAGGGTGCCGACGGACTGGAGTGCGATGTCCAGCTGACCAGGGACCGGGTGGTGGTCTGCCAGCACGACGGCCGGGTGGACCGGACTTCCGACGGCACCGGCTACGTGAGCCTGCTCAGCAGCGCGCAGCTGTCCCGGATGGACTTCGGCAGCTGGCACCGCAACCCGCGGCCGCAGCTGGGCCCACTGCGGCTGGACGATCTGCTGGACCTGGTGAAGCAGACCGGCGTGCGGCTGTTCCTGGAGACCAAGCAACCCAATCTGTTCGGCGGCCTGCTGGAGCGCGCGGTGGTGGACACACTGCGCCGGCACGGCCTGGCCGAGGCCACGGAGCAGATCATCCCGATGTCCTTCTCCACCATGGCGGTGCGCCGGTTCCACCAGCTGGCGCCGCAGCTGACCGGGGTGCTGCTGCTGAACAAACTGTCCGCGCGGCGGCTCGACGGCGGGCTGCCGTCCTGGGCGAGCATCACCGGCCCGGGCATCCACCTGCTGCGCGCCGACCCGGACTACGTGCGGCGTGCCGCGAGGCACGGTCACCGGACATACTGTTGGACGGTGGATGAACCCGCCGATATCGAACTGTGCGAACGGCTGGGTGTCAGCTATCTCGCGACGAACCACCCGGCGCAGACCCGGGCGGCGCAATCCCCCGAACTGGGTTAGCCCGCGTTCGTCGGATAGCTTTCCCTGCATCGAACTTGAATAGAAGGAGGCCAACGGTGGCCAAGCGTGCGGCACTGAAGCGGGCTGCCAAGCAGGAGACCGCGGCTGAGGGCGGGATCAACCCCAAGCAGCCCTGCCCGTGTGGATCGGGCAAGCGGTACAAGGCCTGCCACGGCATCAACGGTGGCGCGGACGCCATCGTGACCCGGCCCTTCGAGGGACTGGCCGCTGAGCCCGAGCTCATCGCGATGCGTGAGTTCGTGCCGTCGGCCACCGCGAAGCTGCCGCTCAAGGACTCCTCGGCCCGGGAGATCACCCTGGCCACCGTGCTGCCGATGGCCGCCGCCGGCCTGGTTCGCGCCGACGGCACCGCGTTCGTCGGCCTGCAGGTGCAGACCCGCTCCGGTGACATCAGCCGGGACATCGCCCGCTCCATTCAGTGGGCGCTGACCGCCGAGCCCGGCGCGGTGCTGCCGATCGTCGGACCGGACGAGAACTCCGACGGCGTGCGCCTGCAGGACCTGCTGGTCGCGGACGCTCAGCTCGAGGTCACCGTGCACACCGACTTCGCCTGGTGGATGCCGGAGGACGCGGAGACCACCGACGAGGTCAACGTCTCGCTGGAGCGGGCCAACGCGGCCATCCTGCCCACCGCCCGGCTGGCCGGCGCGACCGCCGCCTACTGGGTGGACGCCCGCGACCGGGCCCACCTGCGCTGGGTCCGCCCGGAACAGGAGGAGCAGCTGCTCGGCGCGCTGGCCAAGCTGTCGGTCCGCAACGAGATCGGGCTGGGCGAGGGCACCAAGTACGCCGGCTCGTTCCGCGCGCACGGCCTGCTGGTCCCGGTGTGGGACCTGGACCCGGAGCTGCACGCCAAGGAGTACGAGCAGCCGGCCGCCGACCTGGGCAAGCGGCTGTCCGCCGCGCTGGCCGAGGTGGCCAAGGACGGCCTGAACGAGGCGGAGCACCGCGCGCTCGGCGGTCTCCGGGGTCGGCAGATCACCCTCCGATAGTTTCTGTTTCTGCGGGAAGCCCCCTGTTCTCCGGTCCTGGTGACCGGAGGGCAGGGGCTTTGTCGTTGGGGGCCGGGGTGGGTCTGAATGTGGCTTTAGTTCGGTCTAGCCAAACGAAGGCCACATTCAGCAAGATCACCTAAGGCGACACGGTGCGAAAATGGCACGACACACCATGGTTCCCAGGATGCGGACGTCCCTTGTGGACGGACACAGTGGACAGTGGCTGATTACCGCACCCCAGCCCCGCGCAGCGGCCCATCCACACCAAAACAGGCGTGCCCCCACCCAACACGAAGGCAGGAAAGACGCAGACCCCGAACCCTGCTCCCCCTCCAAAGCCGCTTTCGACGAACAGCCAGCCCAACCCCGACCCCCCCGATCGGGGTAATTCCACGCCGAAGGCAACCGTCCCGCTTTCGAGTGCGTGTTCAGCACGTGCACGAAGGCGGGACGGAGGTTTTTGCGTGAACCTTGCTGCCATGGCCGCGGATGGCCTTATGGTGGTCCCACCCCGTACCAGGGGTAGGGCTAACTGGGGTGAGGTAGTGGGCGACAACTTCGCCGATTTCGTGCATGCGGCACTGCCTGGGCTGTTGCGGTACGGCCACGCGTTGACCGGCAACCCGCACGATGCCGCCGACCTGGTCCAGTCGGTACTGGAGAAGGTCGGCGCACGCTGGACCACTCTGCTGCGCAAGGGCTTCGAACCGCACGCCTACGTGCGCCGGGCGATGGCCAACGCGCACATCAGCCGGTGGCGCCGCACCAGGCGGGAGAACCTGGTCGACGCGGTACCGGACCAGCAGGCGCCGTGTCAGCCGGACCGGCTGGAGAACGAACCGATCTGGCAGGCGCTGCGGGCATTGCCGCCCCGGCAACGGGCGGTGGTCGTGCTGCGGTTCTACGAGGGCCTCTCCGAAACGGAGATCGCCACCACGCTCGGCATCAGCAACGGCACGGTCAAGAGCCAGGCCAGCAAGGCACTCGCCACGCTGCGCACCAGCCTTGGCCCGGACGGAGAGGGGGGATACCCCACATGACACTCGACGAGGAACTGCATCGGATCTTCGCGGACGAGCGGTTGGCCGTGACGACGACCGGTGAGGCGTCGAAGCGGATCGTTGCGGGAGCCCGCCGCATCCGCACCCGGCGGCGCAACATGGCCATCGGTGCTTCTGGGCTGGCGGTGGCCGGCGTGTTCAGCGCCGGCTTTTGCCTGCTGCCGCCGACTGCGCCGAATCCGGGCATGCTGCCGCAGGCGCTGACCGACGTCAGCAGCACGGCCGCCCAGGCCGGCGCTCCCCGGATGCGGGTCATCCGGGCCGACGGGGCGGAGCCGATCCGCTGGGGCATGTCGGCGAGCGAGGTACTGGGCACCGGAGCCGTCAAGCCCGTGCCGGAGAACACCGGTCCGTGCTACGTCCCCGGGCAGCTGACCACCTGGTTCCACGGTGATTCGGGCACCCTGGTGGGCGTGAACTCCAAGGACGGGGTCAGCTACATCCGGGCCACGGACCAGATCCGCACCGAGCAGGGCGTGGCGCCGGGCGCCACCGCGGCCGAGCTGCACACGGCGTACCCCGGCCTGTCCGATCAGGACCCCTCGGTCGCCCTGACCCCGGACCGGCGACTGCACTTCGAAGTCCGGGACGGCACCGTCTCGTCGGTGGCCCTGATCGCCACCTCACTGCGCTGCGCGGGCGCCGGCAAGGCAAACTGAAGCGGTCGCGCAACCACATCCCGGCCGACACGTCTACCTGTATAACAGCAGTTCAGCACGCATTTCTGGGGGGAAGACATGCATGCAATCCGAGGTTTGGCCCTGGTCGTCGCCGCCGGTGCGGCCGTGGTCTCGCTGACCGCCTGCGCCAGCGCCGGGGCGGCTCCCGCCACCGGCGGCGCGCCGAGCCACACGCCCGTCGCCGTGCGGCCGACCGGGGCCGGCCACGCACCGGCCAAGAAGATCATCGGACCGACCGGCTTCGGCCGGCTCCGGCTGGGTATGTCCGAGGCGGAGGCCAAGGCGACCGGGGAGATCACCGGCTGGGTACTCGACGGCGGCGCACCGGCCTGCGGTCACTTCGAGGGCAAGAACGCGAACGGGTTCTTCCGGCCGGGTATCGGCATCGTCTATCTGGACCCGCACGAGGGCAGCGCCGCGCGGACCCCGGAGGGCATCGACGGCAGGTCCACCGGCGCCCAGGTCAAGGCGGCCTATCCGAGCCTGCATGTGGGCGTCAACTCGAGCTCGGCGAACGTCCCCGGCCACGCCGGGAACCGCTACGGCTTCACCGGCATCACCCAGGCCGGCCCGGACGGTCCGGCCAAGCGGATCGTGTTGTTCTCGGACAAGGACACCTGCCACAACTAGCTGACTGGTACCCGAAGTTGACGATGTTCGGGCTGAAGAGCGCCCGAACATCGTCAACTTCGGAACACAAAGATTTAGAGCGCGCCGCCTGCGGTGGCCGGGGCGGTCGGGTCGGTGCCCTGGTCGCCCACGGTCTCGCGAGCCAGGAAGTCCTCGACGTGGAAGAGGTTGCCGCTCTGCTCGGCGCGCTCGACGATCGCCAGCAGCGTGGCCATCGCGGAGACCTCCTCGACCTGCTCCTTGAGGAACCACTGCATGAACTGCTCACCCAGGTAGTTGCCCTCGGCGCGGGCGGTCTTGGCGAGGGTGGTGATGTCGTCGGTGACCGTCTTCTCCTGCTGCAAGGCAAGCTCGACGCCCTCGCGCACACTCTTGAAGTCGTTGTGCACATCGGGCACGCCGGGGATGCTCACGCGGAGGTCGTTGTCCAGCAGGAACTGGACCATCATCATGGCGTGGTTTCGCTCTTCCAGGGCCTGCTTGTAGAAGTGCGAGGCAAGCTGCGGCAGATCCTGGTCGTCGAACCACACCGCGAGCGCGATGTACTGCTGGGATGCGGTGAACTCGTTACGCACCTGCTCCCGCAGCAGGGTCTCGAATTGGGAACGCGTGGTGTCGGCAGTCATGGCATCGAAGTTAGCCCAGAAAATTGCATTTGTGCAGCTAGGACAGGCTTGCCTGACCTCCGACGGGTGAGCTTTACACGCTTCCGGTGAGCGCCTGCTGGATCCGCGACACCTCCATCCGGAAGGTATGCGCGTCCATTCGGCGCCGCGCCGCGAGCAACGCCTGCTCCAATCCGGTCATCAACCGATCCAGGTCCGGAGCCTGGAGATCACCCCGCCGAGCGGCGGACGCTCGTAGCAGGTCAAGCAACTCCTGATCAATGATCAGAGGCGCCTCCGCCGCAGCGGTCGGACGTGCGATGGTGTCGAACACGGGTTCGACTATGCTCCAGCCGGCGAGGGTTTGGCAAGTTCCTGTCGATCACACGTTCGAGTAATACGGAGTGACGGAGCGCACGACTACCACTTTGGACTCGAAAAGGTTAGGCTTACCTAACTAGGTAGACGAAGCCCCTACGATGAGGAGCTGTGGTGGTACAAAGCACACAACGGCGACCCGCGGCGCCCACGCCCGCGGAACGTGCGCGCACCATCGCGGCCCGCGGCGGCCGCGCGGCCTTACTGCCCGCGCACGAGTCGGGCCAGAAGGCCACGCCGGTGCTGCACCACGTCTACCGGGACGCACGCGCGTGTGTGTTGCTGGACGACAACCACCCCCTGGTCGACGCCGCCTGGGCCGCGCCCCGCGAGGAACTCGCGGTCATGCTGGAACTGGCGGACAACGCCCCCGTGCAGCTGCGGGAGCCGGTGCGCGGCCTGCTGTGGATCACCGGCTGGCTGCGTCCGCTGAACCCCGGGCAGGCCAGGGCCGAGGCGATCTCGGTGGCCGAGGAACGCCCGGATCCGCGCCTGCTGGACGTGGGTCACGGCAAGACCCTGCTGATCGTGCAGCCTGCATCGCTGGTGCTGGCCGACGGCGAGGGCACGTGCTCCCTGAAGGCCGATGACTTCGCAGTCGCCAAGCCGGACCCGTTCTGCCTGATGGAGGACGACTGGCTGCGGCACCTGGAGATCTCGCACCGCGAGGTGGTCGGCCTGCTGGCCAAGCACCTGCCCAGCGAGCTGCGGGGCGGGCACATCCGGCCGCTCGGCCTGGACCGGCTCGGGCTGCGGCTGCGGGTCGAGGCGCCGGGCGAGGACCACGACGTCCGGCTCGCCTTCGCGCAGCCGGTGAGCAACCCCCGGGAGCTGGCGATCGAACTGCGTCGCCTGGTCGGCTGCCCCTTCCTGACTTCTCAGTAGTTCCATGGAATCTGCGCCCTGTGCAGATTCCATGGAAACTGCTCCCCTCTGCCGTCCTCTGTAAGACTGGCGCCGTGTCCCCACGCGCCATCAGGATCGAGCTGCTGATCGTCTTCACCGTCACCCTGGGCATGTCCGGGGTGCGCAGCCTGCTGTCACTGATCGACTCACTGCTGAAACCGCAGGCGCTGTCCGATCAGAAGGTGGCGCTCAACGTCCCGCAGAGCACTCTCAGCCTGCTGGACCTGGCCAAGCAGCTCACCGGCGTGATCACCCTGCTGGCCTGGGGCGCACTCGGCGCGTACCTGCTGTGGCGCGCGGGGGTGGCGCTGCGGGAGGCCGGCCTGCGCTGGTCGGCGCGGATCGACCTGCCCCGCGGCATCGGGCTGGCCGCGTTGATCGGCATTCCCGGGCTCGCCCTCTACCTGGGCGCGCACGCCGCCGGCCTGGCATTGACCGTGCAGCCGTCCACCCTGGGCGGGCACTGGTGGCGGGTGCCGGTGCTGATGCTGTCCGCGTTCGGCAACGCCTGGGCCGAGGAGGTCCTGGTCGTCGGCTACCTGCTGACCCGGCTCCGCCACCTGGGCACCGGCCGCTGGCAGGCGCTCGCCGGATCGGCCGTGCTGCGTGGCTCCTACCACCTGTACCAGGGCTTCGGCGGGTTCATCGGCAACGCGATCATGGGCCTGGTCTTCGGATACCTGTACCAACGCAGTACCCGGCTCTGGCCGCTGATCATCGCGCACACCGTGCTGGATGTGGTGGCCTTCGTCGGCTACGCGCTACTGCGCGGGCACGTCGGCTGGTTGCCCTAGCGGGGCGCTGCCGAAGGCCACATTGAACCGGTCACACCAGATCACCGCGCTGCGCAGGCCGGTCAGGTCCACCTCGGCCGGGACCGCGTAGTTCTGGTTGCCGTGGGTCGCCTTCAGCTTGCCCAGCCCGATCACCCGGCCGTCGTCGTACTTGAACCAGTCCCCGCCCGCGTCCTGGTCGGTGAGCCACACGTGCAGGTCGGGGCCGTCGGAGGTGGCGAGCCCGGTCAGCCGCAGCACCCGGGACCCGTCCGGCAGGCGCACCACGGTGGCCGTGCCGGACGTGCCGTGCTCCTGGCTGACGAACGCCCCGGAACTCAGTGCGACGGGAGCCGCACTCGTGCTCGGCATCGCGGGCACCGGAGCGGCCTGCGCGGTCGGCAAAGCCTCGTTCACCGTGCTGTGGGTGAACAGCTTCCAGGGCTGGAAGGCCCAGAGTCCGACGGCGAGCAGAACCACCGCCAAGGGGATGCCGACGCGCAGGTATCGCTTCATGAGTCCATTCTGGGTATCCGGGCTGGTCAGGTCACCGGGTTACCGGCTTACGGAATCCTTACCGCGGCGAGCAACAGCTTCGCCGCCACGTCGGCACCGTCTGCGCGCATGGTGCCTGCCACAGCCTTCGCGTGAGTGCGGGTGTGCTCGGCCAGGGCGGTGCCGAGTGCGGCCGTCAGCGATTCGGCGGTCGGCACCGCGCCGTCGTGTGCCACGCCGATGCCCAGGTCGGCGACCCGCCCGGCCCAGTACGGCTGATCTGCCAACTGGGGTACCACCACCTGGGGCGCTCCGGCCCTGGCGGCCGTCGTGGTGGTGCCCGCGCCACCGTGGTGCACGACGGCGGCGACCCGCCGGAACAACGCCTGGTGGTTGGCCTCGCCGACCACGAAGCAGTCATCCTGATCGCCGGCGATGGTCAGGCCGGCCCAGCCGCTGCCCAGGACCACCCGGCGACCGTGCGCGCGGACCGCGTGGAGGACCACGCTCGCCAGGTCCGTGGCGGCGTGCATCGGCATGCTGCCGAAGCCCACGTACACCGGCGGCTCTCCGGCCGCGAGGAACGCCTCCAGTTCATCCGGAAGCGGGCGGTCGTCGGGCGGGGTCCACGTACCGGTCTGCACGACGTCGATGCCCGGTGTCGGCGTCAACGGGTCCAGCACCGGGTCGCTGGCCACCAGTGGCCGGTTCCCGAGAACGAAGCCGCGTACATCGTCCACCGGAGGCAGACCGACGGTCGCCCGGCTGGTGTTGAGCGCCGCGCCGAACAGCTCGTTGCTGTCCCGCGTGACCCGGTCCCACAACACCCGGTTGTCGGTGACGCCGGCCGGCAACGGCCGTCCCGGATAGGCGATCGGCCGGCGCTCCGGTGACGGTATTTCGAGTTGGGTGAAGGCCGCCGTCACCGAGCGGATGCCCAGGCTTTCGGCCATCGACAGCGCGGCGGCCGCGGCCGGCAGCAGTCCGGTGGCGGCGACCACCAGGTCACAGTCCCGCGCCGCCACGCTCAGCACGTCGAACTGGGCGGCGATCAACGCGGCCGCGCGCTCCGCCATGGACGAGGGCGGCGGCGCGGCCTTGGTCAGCTCCCGCGCCGACATCCACACCGGTACGAGCGGCACGTCCACATCGGCCAGCCGCCGTGCGAACGCCTCGTCCGGTGGGGCGCACACCCGCACCTCCGCACCGAGTTCCCGCAACCGCGGCGCGAGCCCCACCAGCGGCTCGACATCTCCGCGTGACCCGTAGCTCGACAACAACACGCGCATTTCCGTGCCCCCATTTCCGCAGTTCAGGACCCTTCGGCCGAGGATTCTGCGGGATCACCGGGGTCTTGCCGCAAGCCCCCCTATGCGCTATAAGTTGAACCAGGGAACAGAGCAAGCGCTCTGGTCCCTTTTCTTTTTGTCCGCGCAGCTTCCATCGTCAAACAACGATGTGATGGTCAACTGTCGAATTTGCTTAACGAATAGATGCTGCAATCCACTATTTCCTGCGTTTTCGATCGTGTAGTGCATTACTCACAGGTACAAATCGCCGGGTACCGATGTACCTTGGTGCGGTGACTGCACAACGAGTTGACGCCCCGGTTCTGCCGAAGTCCCAGCCTCGGGTGGACAGTGAGGTCGGACCGCTGCGCGCGGTTCTGCTGCACCGGCCGGGCAACGAACTCAAGCGACTCACCCCACGCAACAACGACCAGTTGCTCTTCGACGGCGTGCCCTGGGTCGGCCGCGCCCAGGAGGAACACGACGCGTTCGCCGAGCTGCTCCGCGGCCGCGGCGCCGAGGTGCTGCTGTTCTCCGACGTGCTGGTCCAGGCGCTCGAAGACCCCCGGGCCCGGGGCGCCGGCCTGATGTCGGCCATCGACGAGCACCGCCTCGGCCTCGACCTGTCCGACGCGCTGCGCTCGCACCTGTCCGGCGTGGACGCCAGGACCTTGGCCGATGTGCTGATGGCCGGCATGACCTTCGAGGAACTGCCGATCGCCGAGGGCGCGTCCCTGGTGCGCAAGATGAGCCACCCGCAGGACTTCGCCATCGACCCGCTGCCCAGCCTGCTGTTCACCCGCGACTCGTCGGTGTGGGTGGGCAACCGGGTGGCGATCACCTCCCTCGCGATGCCCGCGCGTGGCCGGGAGACGGCACTCACCGACCTGATCTACGCCTACCACCCGCGGTTCGCCCGCACCGCCCGCGCGTACGGCGCGCACTCGGCGCCTCTGGAGGGCGGCGACGTGCTGATGCTGGCCCCCGGCGTGCTGGCCATCGGCGTCGGCGAGCGCACCACCCCGGCCGGCGCCGAGGCGTTCGCCCGCTCGGTGTTCGCCGATCACCTGGCCACCACGGTCCTGGCGGTGCCGATCAAGCAGGAGCGGGCCACCATGCACCTGGACACGGTGTGCACCATGGTCGACAAGGACGCCGTGGTCATGTACCCGGCGATCCGCGACTCGCTGACCGCCTACCCGATGCGCCCGGACGGCGAGGGCGGCGTCCTGGTCAGCGGTCCGGAACCGTTCCTGGAGGCGGCCGCGGTCGCCATGGGCATCGACCGGCTGCGGGTGATCGACACCGGGCTGGACGCGGTCACCGCGGAACGCGAGCAGTGGGACGACGGCAACAACACCCTGGCCCTGGCGCCGGGCGTGGTCGTCGCCTACGAGCGCAACGAGGAGACCAACGCCCGGATGGAGGAGGACGGCATCGAGGTGCTGACCATCAGCGGCTCCGAGCTCGGCTCCGGCCGCGGCGGCCCCCGTTGCATGTCCTGCCCGCTGGACCGCGCCCCGCTGGTCTGATCACCGGACCGCCGGTCACTCACACAGGGCCATTGCCCGGTGAGTGGCTGGCGGGTGCCTTCGCGGCACGTCGACGTTGACTCAGCCGGCATGGCCCCGAAAGACGCTTTCCGCGCTCTGGGAGCACGTAAAGCGTCTTTCAGAGCCATGGACGAGGGCGACACGGTGCGCAAACGGGCCGACACGCCGGTGAATCCCACGACGTGGGCGTCCACTATGGATGGACACAGTGGACAGTGGCCGGTTATCGCCGAAACCTGCGCCCCGAAAACCCGGACAGGCGTGCCCCCACCCAACAAGCCGGCAGGAAAGACCTCACCCGCCACCCGTCTCCCGTCCAAAGCCATCCTTCGGCAACCACCAGACCCCACCCCCTGACGGTTGTTGAGAACACCCTGATCAGGCGGGCAGCGTGAACTTCTGCGCGGCCGTGCCATTGCAGGTGTAGATCTGCAGTTTGGTGCCGTTCGTGGTGTCCGCCCCCGGCAGGTCCAGGCACTTGCCGGTGGCCGGGTTCTTCAGCGCGCCACCGGTCACCGGGACCCACTGCTGGGCGGCGGTCCCGTTGCAGTCGTAGATCTGCACGGCCGGGCCCTTGCCCCCGGCGACGTCCAGGCAGCGGGCCACCGTGCGGATCGAACCGTCCGGCGCGGTCTCCCACTGCTGAGCAGCGGATTTGTTGCAGGTGTAGATCTGGATCGGCGTCTTGTCGACGAGCTTGGCGCCGGCCAGGTCCAGGCACTTGGCCTTCAGGGTGAACGTCTTGCCCTGGTACTTCCAGACCTGCGCCGCGGTGCCGTTGCAGGTGTACAGCTGCAGGTCGGTGCCGTCCGTCGTGCTGGCCCCCGGCACATCCAGGCACTTCTCCAAAGCCCGGACGCTGCCGTCGGTGCCGATCGTCCAGACCTGCGCACCGGTCCCGTTGCACTTGTACAGCTGGATCTTGGTGCCGTTGGCGGTCCCGCCGCCGACCACGTCGATGCACTTGGGTACCAGCCGGATGGTGTGGTCGGGCTGCACCATCCACTGCTGGCCGCCGCCCCCGTTGCAGGCGTAGATCTGCAGGTCGGTGCCGCCGATGATGCTCGCCTGCGGGGTCTCCACGCACTTGCCGCCCGGCCCGGTGATCGGTCCACGCGGGCTGTCCTGCTGGTACTGGAACAGCCAGGCACCCAGGTCGTCGAGGCGGGTCTCCACCGCGCCGGAGCCGGCGGTCTGCGCGCCGTAGCAACCCTGCTGCCAGGAGGCACTGTGCAACGCGACCACGTCATCGGCGCGCACCAGCGGCCCACCGGCATCGCCCTTGCAGACGCCGGGGCCGTCGATGTTCACCGTGTCGCCCTGCACCGACTTCACCGTCGCCGTGGCGATGTGCGGCCGGTCGGGCATCCACTCGTCCGCGGTGCGGCCGTACCCGATGACCTGGAGGGACTCGTCCGGTTTCGCGGCGGTGCCGATGGTCGCCGGTTCGATATCGGTGACCCAGGCATCCAGCTTGGCGGCGGCCAGATTGCGCCCGGCATGCCGCTCGATCGCGGTGATCTTGCGTTCCTTGCCGCCGACCAGCGCGAACCCGGTGTTCTCCGCACCGAAGCAGTCCTTCGCGGTCAGCACCCACCGCGCGTTGATCAGCACGCCGCTGCACTGGTTGAGCCGGTTCTCACCGGACTCCACCTTCACCACGTAGGAGAAGGCACCCGTCGCCACCGGTTGCCCGCCACTGATCGCCGTCGCGGTCCCGCTGAGCACACCGCAGGCCATGACGGTCGCGGCGAACGCGGAGATCCAGGTGCCTGGTCGCATGCAGGGAGATTAGGCAGCGAGAACCGGATTACCGCGTCCTTTCGACGCTGCCCCGGAATTGCCGCCACCTGGCCTAGGTCCGCACGCCGGTTCGCTCCAGTCCGCAGTGGCCGGCCGGCTCGCGGAACAAATACTGCTGGTGCTCGTCCTCGGCCCACCAGAAATCGATCAGCGGCTTGATCTCCGTGGTGATGTCGCCGTGGCCGTAATTGCGCAGCGCCTTCTGATAGGTGGCTCTGGAAGCCAGCGCCTGATCCCGCTGCTGGTCGTCCGCGTAATAGATGGCCGAGCGGTACTGGCTACCGACGTCATTGCCCTGGCGCATGCCCTGCGTGGGGTCGTGCTCCGGCCAGAACACGGCGAGCAGGTCCGGGTAGCTCACCTGTGCCGGGTCGAAGACCACCAGCACGGCTTCCACATGTCCGGTGTTGCCCGACCCCACCTCGCGATAGGTCGGGTTCCGCGTGGCACCACCGGCGTATCCGGCGGCGGTGACCCACACGCCGGGGAGGTTCCAGAACAGCCGCTCGGCGCCCCAGAAACAGCCCATCCCGAAAACAGCCGTGCGGAGGTGATCCAGAAAGGGCGGAATGAGCGAACGTTCCGGGAAGACAGCGTGCGCGGTACGGGTCACAAGCGCGGGATGCCACGTCATATGACCAGCCTAAGTACGTCTTGATAGGCGGGCGGGACAACTATGCTTAGACTGCCCAGTCCGACCAGTACACAACCGACAAAGGACGTGTCCGCAGTGAGCTGGCAAGAGGAGATCCGGGAACTGGATGACGCGTTGGCCGCTGGACGCTTGACTCCCAAGGAGTACGAGCAAAAGGCCGACGAAATCCTCTCCGTGGCCTCTGCCGCCGCGAAGAAGAAGCCGGACGACCCGGACAAGACGCAGATCGTGCGTCACCCGGGGGCCAAGCCCGAGCTGCGTACGTCCCCACCTGCGGAATCCCCGTTCCCGCCGGTCGACGAGCTGAGCAACTGGACGAACCCGGACAAGCGCACGCTGGACGGTGCCGAGGTCTTCGGCGGCGGCAACTCCCGCCAGCCCTCTGGCCGGGGCGGCATCATCATCGGTTTCGTGGTGCTGGTGCTGATCGCGGCCGGTGTCTGGTGGTTCGTGCTGAACGCGACCTCCGGCGATGACAGCGCCTCGGACAAGACCGCCAAGCCCGCGACCGGCCAGGTCGTCGAGGGCCTCACCGCACAGCCCTACTCGGACGCCGAGGTCCAGGCGTTCAAGCAGGCCGGGGCCACCGGGATCGGCTACAACGTGAGCCTGCTCGCCCAGGCGGGCAACGTCGACAGCTCGCTGGTCACCGTCAACACCAAGGACGCTCCGGCGGCCAAGGAACTGACCGCCAAGCTGGTGGACATCTACAAGGCGCAGAAGCTGGTCGTGGTGGAGAAGAGCGGGCTGCCCGCCGGCGTCACGGTGCTGCGTGAGGTGTCAGCCAATGGGGTGGTGCACCGCGCGGTGTACTCCTCCGGAGGCCAGGTTGTGCGCATCGGCGCAGTTGAGAAGGCCGATACTCCGGTCGACGCAGCGCTCGCCCACTTCGTCACCATCGTGTCCGAGACGGTCAAGAAGGCACCCGTCACCTGACCCGGTGACCTGGTGGGGTACCCCGGACCACGTGGTGTGCATCAATAAGGGCACAATGTCGGCGACGTCGGACGGGGTAAAGGGGTCGTAGCGGTGGCTTGGCAAGAGGAACTGAGGAAGCTCGACGACCTGCTGGCCGCCGGACAGATCTCAGCGGAGGATTACCGTCGCCAGCGCGACGAGATCATCGCCGAGGGTGTCGGCAATCCACAGCAGGGACGTGGCGGTGACGCATTCCCGCCGCCGTTCCGCTGGGAGACCCAGAACGACGAGCCGTCCCCGGACGCCACCCAGGTGGTGTCCACCAACTACCAGCCGCAGCAGCAGGCGCCGGCCACTCCGCCGCCGCCGCCGCCCCCCGCGCACCCCGAGGCCACCCAGGTCGTCGCGAACCCGGCCGCGCAGCAGCCGAACTACGCGAACACCGCCCCGGACGCGAGCAGCGCTCCGCCGTGGGCCAGTGCCGAACTGCCGCCCATGGCCGCCAACCCCGGTTGGCTGTCCCAGGGCCCCGACGTCTTCGATTCGGGTAACTCCGGTGGTGGCGGTGGCAAGAAGGTCATCGGCATCGTGGTCGCGCTGGTCGTGCTGGCCGGTATCGCCTTCGGCGCCTACTGGCTGTTCGGCCGCGACTCGGGCAACCCCGGTGGTGGTAACACCCCGGCTGCGTCCAGCGAGGCGCCGAAGCCGAAGGGCCCTCTGGACTCCGCCGATCTGGGCCCTACGCCACAGGCTTTCCCGGAGTACAAGACCGTTACCGACATCGAGAAGTCGGGCAACATCCTGGTCAAGGAAGAGGTTGCCGCCTACAAGACCGCCGGAGCCAGCGACGTCACGGTCACAGGTTTCGACCTCGGCAACGGCAAGTACGTCTCCGCATCAATCGCCAAGGCGGCGGACGCTGCCAAGGCCAAGGCTGTGCCGGCCGAGCTGCTCAGGATCACTCTCGGCAACCAGGCCACTGAACTGACCGGCTTGCCTGCCGGGGTGAAGGGCACGCAGTACGACACCACCAAGGGCAGCTGGCAGCTCCGCGCCTTCTACTCCAGCAACGGCAAGATCGTCCGTATGGAGGCCAACGCCAAGACCAAGGACGAGGCGCTGGCGCTCCTGAAGGACTCGATCAAGAAGCAGCTGGAGCTGCACAAGGCTGATGCCTGAGACACTCGCCTGCACCATCGTCGCGCGTAACTACCTACCCGCGGCGAAGGTGCTGGCCAGGTCCTACCTGGCCCAGCACCCGGACCACGAAGTAGTCGTACTGGTTCTCGACGGGGTGGGCGCCGCTGCGTCCGATTCTTCGGGGCAGCCCGCCCGCGTCCGGTTCGTCGGACCTGAGACCGCAGGCCTCGACCGAGACGAATTCCTGCGGATGGCCACCGCGTACAACATCACCGAGCTGGCCACCGCGGTGAAGCCGTACCTGCTGCGCGAGCTGCGCCGCACGGCCGAGGTCGCCATCTATCTGGACCCGGACATCGAGGTCTACGCCCCGATGCCCGAGCTGTCCGAGCTGGCGAAGCAGCACTCCATCGTGCTGACCCCGCACTTCCTGCAGCCCCTCCCGCGCGACGGCCGGCTGCCCGCCGAGACCGACGTGATGGGCTCGGGCATCTTCAACCTCGGCTTCATCGCCGTGGGCCCGGGCTCCGAGGGGTTCCTGGACTTCTGGGCCGAGCGGCTGCGGCACGACGCGATCGTGGCGCCCGACCGGCAGCTGTTCACCGACCAGCGCTGGGTGGACCAGGTCCCCGCGCTGTTCCCGAACCACGTGCTGCGCGACCCCGGCTTCAACGTCGCCTACTGGAACGCGCACGAGCGGCCCGTCGACCGGGCCGCCGACGGCACTCCCACCGCAGGTGGACGGCCGCTGCGCTTCTACCACTTCAGCGGTTACCGGCCGGAGCGTCCGTGGCAGCTGTCCGTGCACAGCGCCCGCAACCCGCGCGTGGTGCTGTCCGACCACCCGGTGCTGGCCGAGCTGTGCCACGCCTACGGCGAGCAGCTGAAAGCCGGCGGCTACGACCGCGCGCTGGACGACGTGCCCTACGGCTTCGCGAAGGCCGCCGATGGCAGCGCGCTGCCGTCCGCCGTGCGCAGGCTGTACCGCGATGAGTGGATCAAGGCCGAGAAGAAGGACAAGCCGCTCCCACCGCACGCCTTCGGCCCCGACGCCGCCGATTTCCGCGCGTTCCTGACCGCTCCCGGCGAGCCCACCGAGGCGGGCGCCGGGCTGAACCGGTACGTGATGCTGGTCTGGCGCAGCCGCCCCGACCTGCAGACGGCCTTCCCGCAGCCGTGTGGCCGGGACGCGGCCGACTTCAAGGCCTGGTGCCGGACCTCCGGGATCCGCGAGAAGCAGCTACCCGACTGGGCGCTGCCGGAGGACCAGAGCTTCGAAGAGCCGCACCCCGAGTTCGGGGTGAACGTGCTCGGCTACCTGACCGCCGAGCTGGGTGTCGGCGAGATGGGCCGGATCGTGCACGACGCGATCGCCGCCGCCGGGATTCCGGTGGCCTCGGTGGTCGAGGACAAGATGGTCTACAACCGGACCGCGCTCCAGGGCCCCAGCACGCAGGGCAGCCCCCGGTTCCCGCTGAGCCTCCTCGCGGTGAACGCCGACCAGACTCAGGTGGTGCTCGAGCACCACCCGGAGGTCGGGCACCACCGGTACCGGATCGGACTGTGGGCCTGGGAGCTGGAGGACTTCCCCAAGGCCATGCACCCGGCGTTCGACCTGGTCGACGAGGTGTGGACGGTCAGCGAGTTCTGCGCCAAGGCCATGTCCGAGCACGCGACCGTGCCGGTGAAGGCGATCCCGGTTCCGGTCCGCGACCCCGGGCCGGTCCAGCTGCGCGAACGCACGGCGGACGACCCGGTGCGGTTCCTGTTCGCCTTCGACTTCAACAGCATCGGCCAGCGGAAGAACCCGTGGGGCGTCGTCGAGGCGTTCCAACGGGCGTTCCCGGACCGGGACAACGCGAGCCTGCTGATCAAGGCGATCAACGGCAAGAAGAACACCGACGCGGCCGAGCGGCTGCGGCTGGCCGCCGCCGGCGACCCGCGGATCACGCTGATCGAGCACTACCTGAGCGTCGCCGACCTGAACGCCCTCTACACCGAGAGCGACGCCTACGTCTCGCTGCACCGCAGCGAGGGCTTCGGACTGACCGTGGCCGAAGCCATGGTGCGAGGCATGCCGGTGATCTCCACCGACTACTCCAGCACCACCGAGTTCCTGAGTGCCGACACCGGCTGGCCGGTCCCCTACGAGCTGATCGAGGTCGGCATCGGGCACCCGCCGTACCCGGCGGACGCCGTGTGGGCCGATCCGGACCTGGATGCCGCCGCGGCCGCCATGCGTGAGATCGCCGGCGACCCGGCGGAGGCACGGCGGCGCGGGCAGGCCGCCCGGGCGCACCTGCTGTCCACCCGCGGCATGGACCAGGCCGCGCGCTGGATGCGGGAGCAGCTGGAACAGGCACATCAGACCTGGTTGCGTGGGGGCGAGATCCCGATGCCGGAAACGGACCCGATGGAACCGTTGAGGAATGCCCGCGAAGCGCTGCGCTGGCGGGCCGAGGCGGACGCCGACGCCAAGAACCCGTTCGCACCGGCGCTGCGCAAGGCCGTACTGCGCGCCGTGGACCACTACGACGTGCACCAGCGCCGGGTACTCGCCGCGCTGATGGACGGCGTCGAGGGCACCGTCGGCGAGGTGACCGGGCGGCTGACCGCGCGGATCGCCGAGCTGGAGGCCCGCCTCGACTCCGGGCTGAGCGCGGCGACCAGCGTGAGCACCGAGACCGGTGTCCAGCTGGCCGAACTGCGTGGTGAGCTGGAGGCGGCGGGTGTGCGCGAGCAGAGCCTGCGGGCCGATGTGGACGCCGCGCACGCCGAGGCCATCGGCGCGCTGGAGCGGGTGGACGACACCGGCCAGCTGATGCTGGACATGTTCGGCGAACGGGACGTGCGCCTCGACCAGGTCGAGGGCGTGGCCGCGCAGAACGCGTCCGACCTGCGGGCCACCGAGCGCGCCCTCGCGGCCCGGCACGCACCGGTGCCGCCGGGCACCCGGGTGGTCGTCTGCGACGCCGGCGTGCTGCTGGTACCGCAGGACGACGTGGTCGCCCCGTGGCTGGCGTACCACCGCAGCTGGGAGGTCGAGGAAGCCGAGCTGATGGCCCAGCTGGTGGGCACCGGCACCTTCCTGGACATCGGCGCGCACGTGGGCTACCACTCGCTGCGGCTGCTGAACCACACCCACGGCCCGAGCCGGGTGGTGGCCATCGAGGCCAACCCGGAGACCGCGGAGCTGTTGCAGCGCAATGTGATCGCGAACCTGTCCGCGGCCACGGCCGAGCGGGTCAGCGTGCTCGCGGTGGCGGCGTGGGACGAACCGGGCATCGTGCACCTGCACCAGGTGGAGGCCGGGAACAGCGGCGACCACCGGGTCTCGGCCGACGGCGCGGGCGTCGAGGTACCCGCGGTCCGGCTGGCCGAGCAGCCCGAGGTGTCCAAGGACCGGGTCTCGCTGATCAAGGTCGACCTGCAGGGCCGGGACCACCGCGCGCTGCGTGGGCTGACGGAGATCATCGAGCGGGACCAGCCGAACGTGGTGCTGGAGTACTGCCCGGAGGCGATCGAGGAGCTGGGCGACAACCCGGCGCAGGTGCTCGCCGACTACCGGCGGTACGGCTACCGGATCCGGGTGGTCGGCGACCCGGCCGAGTACACCGACACGGAACTGGTCGCCAAGGCCCGCGCCGCGGAATCCGGGTTCGTCACGCTGTGGCTTTATCCGTAAGCAGCAGTGAGCCCGGACAAGGCGTATGGGGCAGGGCACATTGCTGCGCTAGGCTCAATCCCCGTGTCGGGGGTTCAGCGAGCGGTGGATGATGCCACCAGGCCGATGAAGATCACCAAATCTCGGGTGGTCTTCATCGATATCTGCCGTGCCCTCGGCGCCGTCTCGGTGATGTACACCCACCTGGTCTCGCAGTATCCGCAGCACACGGGCGATCGATCACGGGTGGTCGGCTGGTTCGAAGCCATCACCAGTGTGCCGCTGCACATGGACAAACAGGGCTTCGGGCAGATCGCGGTGGCGTTGTTCTTCGTGATCAGTGGCTTCATCAGCACGCCGATCGCGCTGAAGATGGGCAGCATGAAGTTCGCGGTGAACCGGCTTTTCCGGCTGGTGCCCTCGCTTTTCATCACCGTACTGCTGTCCGCGCTGGTCATGGCCACCATCCCGGTCGCGGCGAAGGCCTTGCCGCACACCGATCCGATCGACATCAGCTGGGTCACCATCCTGACCAACACGTTCTTCGTGAACTACCTGATCGTTCCGCAGGTGGTGCTGGTCGGAGTGGCCTGGACGCTGGTCATCGAGGCCATCTACTACTTCCAGCTGATCGTGCTGCTGCCGCTGATCCGGCGCGCGCTGTGGCTGGCAGTCGGCATCGAGCTGCTGATCGTGCACATCTTCCTGATGACCTTCAAGCTGTTCGGCCCGGGCTGGGCGCTGATCGCGGTCAACATGTCCTACCTGCCGGCGATCATCATGGGTCAGCTGGTGTGGGCGCTGCACTTCAAGAAGATCCCGGTGTGGGTGGGAAGCCTCTATCTGGCGGCCGCCTGGGGGCTGTACGTGCTGGCGGACAACCTGGGGGCCGGGCGGATCGACAAGGCCTACAACCTGGCGCTGCTGTTCGCCTTCCTGATCTTCCTGGTCGGGCTGTTCCGCGAACCGGTGCTCAAGGAACGGCCGATCTGGACCAAGCTCTCCGAGCGGACGTATTCGCTCTACCTGCTGCACGCCACGGTCGGCCTGACCGTGTTGTCGCTGTTGCGCGGGGTCATCCCGATGGAGCTGGCACTGCTGCTGGCCATCGGCGCCTCGATACTCGCCGCGGAGATCAACTACCGGCTGGTCGAACGGCCGGCGCACGAGCTGGGCAAGCGGTTACTGAAGCCGAAGCGCAAGCCCGGGGCGCGGCTGCGCACCGAGGAGCCGGTGAACGTCGCCGCCGAGGTCGCGAGCGAGATCACCGCGCGGCTGCCGCGGATCACCGACGAGATTCCGCGTTCGCCCGCGCTGCCCACCAGGGTGTGAGAGTGTGGACCCCATGACCGGCCGGAACACGACGCCGGGGCTGCCCGCGATCCACGAGTCCTGGCTTCCCCGCAGCCATCCGCTGCACCGGCCGCATCCGGGCGGCAGACAACGCATGGCAATGATCTGCGCGATCGTCTTCTTCACCCTCCAGGCACTGCTGTCCGGGGTGGGCGTGCGGGCGTCGGAGATCGAGAACCACCGGCTGGCCGACTTCCCGGCGCTGGACCGCGGCTGGGCGTTCTTCACCGACCTGAACATGTGGGCCACCGACAACCTGGTGTTCCGCAAGGCCGCCATCGACACCCAGGACTGGATCAGCCGCACCTTCTTCGGCGAACCGCCCCAGCTCGGCGGCGGCTCGCAGGGCATCGGCGCCAATCCCCTCGCCGGCGGTCAGCGCAGCGGCAGCGACCAGTTGTACCCCCGGGTGATCGAAGGCAAGGACAACTGGATGTACGACGGGGACGACGTGCGGCTGCGGTGCACCAAGACCCGTTCCCTGGACCAGACGATCACCCAGCTGCGCAGGCTGCGCGCGGGTGTCGAGCGCTCCGGCCGCAAGTTCGTGCTGGCCATCGCCCCGGACAAGAGCACCATCGTGCCGCAGTACCTGCCGGACGACTACGCGGGCAAGGACTGCGCCACCAAGGCCACCGAGCAGATGTGGCAGCGGCTGCCCAAGGAGACCGGCGCCCTGGACCTGCGGGCCGAGCTGAAGCAGATGAGCACCGAGATGGATCAGCCCGTCTACCCGCCGCAGGACGGTCACTGGAAGGACGAGGGCGGGCTGCTGCTGGCCAAGCGACTGGCCGAGGCCGTCAAACCGGGCATCACCGCGACGTGGAAGTCCGAGGTCACCGGCGGCTGGACCGCACCCGCCGACCTGGCCCCGCTGATCGGCAAGAAGGGCACCGACGCCGGCCTGGTGTACTCGCTGGCCCCCGATGGCGTGCGGAACCAGGCGGCCGACGAGCCGCGGGACTTCCGGACCGAACTGCACCTGGACTCGGCCACCGGCACCGGCACGGTCCGCGAACCGGTCGGCATGCTCAGCGACTCGTTCACCACCAAGGCGCTGCGGTACCTGAAGGGCTCGTTCGGCGACCTGACCATCCAGCACTACGGGAACATGGGGCCGGGCAACGCGAAGGACTACGCCCGGCAGCTGGGGTCCAACAAGGTCATCGTGGTCGAGGTGGTGGAACGCACCATCGCCTCCGGCAGCAGCGTGCTCCTGGACCCGAAGACCGTCGACGGCTTCGTCAGCGAACTGCTCGCCCACCCCATCCGTTAGCGGACAAGGTTCCGGAGTTGACGAGTTTCGGGCTCGTTCCTCGCGCGAAACTCGTCAACTCCGGAGCCGAGCCACTGACATCGTTAGCGGGCGGTGGACAGGAAAACGTGCCAGCTGCCCTGGGGAAAACGCAGCTGGGCGCCCGACGGGTTCTTCGAGTCCCGGATCAGCACGCTCGGGGCCAGGCTGGCCACCTCGACGCACTCACCGGTGTTGCTGCTCCGGCTGCTCTTGCGCCAGGCCAGTCGCTGAGCGGGGATGGTCGGATGGTCATAGATCATTTTCGTGCTCCTTGGCGATGCCGCGAATCAGTTCGAGTGAGCTGGACGTCGGTAAAGCCGAGGCTTGTAAGTGGTCGAACAGCAGGTTGTACCTGGCTATGTCGGACTCCCTTTCCAGATAGAGGTTCCCGGTCTGCATAGTCAGGTAGACCACGTCGGAATCGGCCAGTTCCGGAAAGCCGATCAGGCTGAACGGACCGTCGATCCCCGGATGCGCGCCGGCCGCGAACGGCAGGACCTGGATGGTGACGTGTGGTTCGTCGGCCATGGACAACAGGTGCTGCAGCTGCCGGTGCATCACGTCCTGTCCCCCGACCACCCGGCGCAGCGCGGCCTCATCCAGGATGGCCCACAGCTGCAGCGGCTCCGGCTTGCTCAACACCTCCTGCCGGGTCATCCGCAGCTCCACCCAGCGGTCCACGTCGCGGGCCCGGTGTTCCGGCTCGGCCACCGCCAGCGCCCGCGCGTACTCCGGGGTCTGCAGCAGGCCGGGCACCAGCTGGGGCTGGAACGTCCGCAGTACCGAGGCGGCCGATTCCAGGCCGACATAGGCACGCAGCGTCTCCGGCATCACCGCGGCGTAGGCGTCCCACCAGCCCTTCTGGTTGGCCTCCTTCACCAGGGTGAGCAGCGGTTCGGCCTCGGCGTCGGTGACGCCGTACAGAGCCAGCATCGCCTTCACGTCGATCTGCCGGGGTTTCACCCTGGCCATTTCAATGTGGCTGATCTTGGCGCGAGAGAACCCGGGGCCGAGTTGATCGGCCACCTGTTGATGGGTCAGGCCGGCCATCTCCCGCAGCCGTCTGAGTTCAGCAGCCAACCGACGCCGTCGTACGGTCGGACTGGTAGTCACGATGTCTCCTCGATGGTTCTCACTCCGGCCACTCCTGATCACGTCCAACCGGCGTCCGCCCAGGACCCCCGAACACTGCCGATTTCTCCACAATCAGTTTTGCCGTGATCACTCTCAGTGTCTCGCGATCTTCGAGCAGACGCTAGGGCCAGGCCTGGACCCAGTAGCTGTGAGTGATCAATTTCTAATCGAACGGGTCGCTAATTCTGAGCGCTCAGTGTTAACGTGCTCCGTTCAGCTCATCGGATTCAACCCAGAGGACCGCACATGATGACCGTCATGGACCGGCATTACGAGATCGACTGCCGGGATGCCTTTGACCGCCGCCGCACCATCAAGGTCCGGGGCACCGGCAATTCGGTCGTCGTGCAGACCCCGCCCGCGGAGTGCGCCACGCTGTCCATCGCCGAGGCGGAGGCCCTGTGCCAGGCGATCAGATCGGCCTGCATCGACGCCCAGCGGGTGAACTGACCCGAGACCAGGTTTACCCCTCGCACTGCTGGGCACCCTCCCGCCGCCAGGCCGGACAGGTGCCCATCACTGCGTACAGACCCGGTTAACGACAGAAAAACACCATTACCGCTCATGATCACTTACTAACAAGTAGCAGAGAGATTCACCATTACTCTCCATCATCATCCGATCAGTGGGCTTTAGGCCATGTGCGTGTAGTCCGACCACGGTCCGTACCCAGGCCACACCGGAAAAGCCCAGGTTGATCACGCCTATCACACTCACCCCGCAGTGTTGCGCATAACCCTATGTGTGGGTAGTAGGGATTCACCTTCCCGGGAGATCGGATTTCGTCGGCCCCCTGGTGATCCACTAGTTTTCGCGAGTCGACTAGCGAAGAACGCTTGGTGAACTGGTCGGACGCGAATTCTTGGGCTTTTCAACAAACTTGGAGCAAATATGAGCAAGCGCGCTGCTGCGATGGCCATCCTGGCCACCGGCGCCGGCCTGATGGGCTTTGCGGGCAACGCCATGGCGATCGGCGACACCGGCACCGGCGGCTCCGGCAACGCCACGCTGGTCGGCCCGGTCGTCGCACCGGTCGAGGCCAACGGCATCGCCACCAACGCCGCTCAGCACGTGAACGCGAACGTCTGCGACACCTCCGCCGCGGTGCTGGGCGCGAACGTGCCGGTGGGCCCGAAGTCCACCGACTGCACCGCCGCCTCCACCTCCGGTGGCGTGCACAACGGCAACAACGACGGCCAGGGCTTCCGTGGCGGCTCCGGCGGCGACCACCACGCCAACTAATTGCCGCTAGCTTCACCGCGAGCAATACGGAGGGCATCCGGCGCACCGGCGCCGGGTGCCCTCTTTGTCGTTTTTCCGGTGGATTCGGCAAAAACCTACTGGCGCGTAACAGGAAGCGGCTCCCGATCGATGTACCGGGCAGTGGCGCGCGCTTTGGAAATGCGGCAGAAAAAGGGCACAAAACGGGGGTTTCGTCCTCTACCGCATCGTTTCATTTACGCGCAAGTAGCAAGAAAAGTTACGATCACGATCAGTGATCACCCGTTTGGAGCCTAAACGACCATTTGGGTGATCATCTACCCCAGTGATCCATGCCTAGCCCCTGGGTGCTAGGTCCAACAGAGGTGAACGTGTGATCACTCGAAAGAGTGATCAACTAGCTATTTAGGCTGAAGATCAACCGTCACCGCATTGTGTCCCGAGGGTTTACCGGGTTGGCTATTTCGAATACCTTTCGCTCGCCGCTCCAAACGATCACTGATGCACCAGTGGTTTGGGGAGGCAACCCCGAGTACTCGTTAGACACTTTTTGGAGCACACAATGAGCATGCGTCGCGCCGCTGCCGCCGTCGTTGCCGCGGGTGCCGGTCTGGCCGCCTTCGCGGGCACCGCCTCCGCCGCCACCGTTGCGGACACCGCCACCCCCCAGCACGCCGACCCGTTGTCGGTGCCGGTTCAGACCATCACCCCGGTCGTCACCAAGGCTGACGACCTGCTGTCCCTGCGGGACAGCAAGGACCTGGCCTCCATGGCCCACCTGGGCTCCCTGGAGAACAGCAAGGACCTGGCGTCCATGGCGCACCTGGGTTCGCTGGAGCACTCCCTGGCTGGCTCCGACCTGTCCAAGACCACCTCCCTCGAGGGCTCTAACTGGACCAAGGCCGGCTCCTCCGAGGTCAACGGCAACCAGGTCAACACCACCATCCCGGTGAGCATCCCGGTCAACGTTCCGGTTGACACCGTCACCAACCTGCCGATCGGCCTCATCAACGAGGACGTCAAGGCTGGCGTGACCGGTGACCAGGGCATCTCCGCCCCGGTCGGCGGCAACATCAACTCCGGCACCCCCGCCGGTGGTAACGGCCACCACGCCTAATTCCTGGCCCTGGGCTGTCAGGGCACTGGAATTACCGCTGGGCTAAAGAAGGGGTACCGGCCTTTTCGGTCGGTACCCCTTCGTCCTGTCTACGGTCGTTGCACCGGCAAAGGCCGCCTTAGGTGAGTAAGGACGGACCCGAGGCGGTCAGCGACCGGCGGCGTAGCCCTGGGAACCTCGCGGGTTGGCTGCACCACGCAGCCAACCCGTTTCCGGGTCCCGGCTCACCGCCGAGAGCCTGCCCAGTGCCCATGGGCCGGCATCCACCACCGTGTGACCACGTTCGCGCAGTTCACCCAGCACCTCCTCGCCGTGCCGGGACTCGACCACCAGCTGCCCGGGTTCCCAGGAACGCGGGTAGAAGGAGCTCGGGAACGCGGCGCTCTGCCAGGCCGGGCTGTCGATGGCGGCCTGCAGGTTCAGCCCGCCGACGGTGTGCGCGAGCCAGAGCACCAGCTGCCACTGATCCTGTTGATCTCCGCCCGGCGTGCCGAACGCGATGCGTGGCTGCCCATCCCGCAGCGCCAGCGACGGGCTGAGCGTGATCCGCGGCCGCTTACCGGGGCCGATGGAGTTCGGCAGCCCCTCGTCCAGCCAGAACATCTGCGCCCGGCTGTTCAGGCAGAAGCCCAGCTCCGGGATGGTCGGCGAGGATTGCAGCCAGCCGCCGGACGGCGTCGCGGAGATCATGTTCCCCCACCGGTCGACGATGTCGATGTGCACCGTGTCGCCCCGGGTGACCCCGTCCGTGCGCACGGTGGGTTCGCCGAGTCCGCCGCCCATCTTGCCCTCGCCGGCGCCGATCCCCCGGCCCTGCGCGATGTACTCCGCGAACACCGGAGTGCGGCCACCCGGCGAGCCGGGACGTAGTTCCAGGCTCGCGGTGTCGCCGATCAACGACCGCCGCTGATCCGCGTACTGCTCGCTGACCAGGTCTTTCACCGGAACATCGGGATGATCGCCGTACCAGGCCTCGCGATCGGCGAAGGCCAGCTTGGCGGCCTCCACGGCCAGGTGGATGGTGCGTGCGGTCGGCCTGCCGCCGGAGTACTCCAGGTCGAAGCCGCGCAGCAGCTGGAGCTGCTGGGCCAGCGCGGGTCCCTGTGACCAGGCGCCGATCTTCGCCAGGGTCCAGCCGCCGGGCAGGTCGACGGTGAGCGCGTCCTCGTAGCTCGCCTGCCACTGCGCCAGGTCCTGGCCGGTCAGCAGGCCCGCGTGGTCCGCGCCGGACTCGTCCCGGAAGGCCTGCCTGCCGAAGTCCTCGATGGCCTCCGCGATGAAGCCCTGCGACCAGGCCTTCCGGGCGGCATCGATCTGCGCTTCGCGGGTGGGGCCGACGGCGGCGGCCAGCAGCCGTTCATAGGTGTCGGCCAGCGCGGGCTGCCGGACGGCGTCCGCCCGCTGCTCCAGCCACAGCCGCGCGGAACTCGGCCAGTGCTCCCGGAAGTGCGTGGTGACGGCGTCGATGGTGGTACGGATGCCCGGCAACCACGGCACCCCGGTGCGCGCGTAGCCGATGGCCTGGTCCAGGACCTGGCGCAGGGTGAAGGTGCCGTGGTCGCGGAGCAGCATCAGCCACCCGTCCCAGGCTCCGGGTGTCGTCGCGGCGAGCAACCCGTTCCCGGGCACCAGGTCCAGGCCCAGCTCGCGGAAGTACGCCGGGGTCGCGGCGGCGGGGGCCACGCCCTGGCCGCACAGGACGGTCGGCACCGGGTTCGCCGCGGTGGTGAAGATCGCGGGGACCTCACCGCCGAGCCCGTTCAGATGTGGTTCGGCCACCTGCAGCGTGAACCCCGCCGCCACCGCCGCGTCGAAGGCGTTGCCGCCCTGCTCCAGGATCGACATGCCGGTGGCCGTGGCCAGCCAGTGCGTGGACGCGACCATGCCAAAACTGCCGGTCAGTTCCGGTCGAGTAGTGAACATGCATCCATCTTGGAACAGATGTCCCGAACTTGGCGATGTTCGAGCTTCGCTGCGAACATCGCCAAGTTCGGAAGTCAGCTGACCAGGGTGGGGCGGCCGACGCCGTGCCAGGAGATGCCGGCGCGGCTCAGGACGTCGCGGTCCAGCAGGTTCCGGGTGTCCACCACGATCTTGTTGTCCAGCAGCTCGGCCACCCGCGGCCAGTCGAGGGTGCGGAACTCCGGCCACTCGGTGAGCAGCACCAGCGCCGCCGCGCCCTTGGCCACCTGGTACGGGTCGCCGACCACGGTCACCGCGTCGGTCACCCCGGTCACCGCGAGCGGGACGCCGGGGTCGAAGCCGGTGAGTTCGGCGCCTTCCTCGGCGAGCAGCCTGGCGACCGCCAGCGAGGGCGAATCCCGCAGGTCGTCGGTACCCGCCTTGAAGGTGAGGCCCAGGATGCCGATCCGGACGCCCGCCAGGGAGTCCACGCCGATGGCCTCCTTGACCTTCTGCACCATCCGGGCGCGTTGCCGCTCATTGCTGTCGCTGGTGGACCGCAGCAGGCTGAAGTCGAAGTCGGCCGCCTCGCTGACCTGCAGCAACGCCTGCACATCCTTCGGCAGACAGGAACCGCCCCAGCCAGGCCCGGGGTTGAGGAACGCCTGGCCGATCCGGCGGTCGTAGCCCATGCCCTCGGTCACGTCGTTGACGTCGGCGCCGAGCCGCTCGCACAGTTCGGCGATCGCGTTCACGTAGGACAGCTTCATCGCCAGGAAGCAGTTGGCCGCGTACTTCACCATCTCCGCGCTGGCCGCGTCGGTGAGCACGGTCGGCGCACCGAGCCGGGCGTACAGCGCGGCGACGCGCTCCGCGGCGTCCTGCGCGTCGCAGCCCACCACGATCCGGTCCGGGTTGAGGAAGTCGTGGACCGCGCTGCCCTCGCGGAGGAACTCCGGGTTGCTCACCACGGCGATGTCCTCGCGGCCGATGAGGTCCCGCACCCGCGCGGCCGTGCCGACCGGAACAGTCGATTTGTTGACAATCACACAACGTTCGGGGAGCAGATTCCGGATCTCCTCGGCGACCGACTCCACCGCGGAGAGGTCGGCGGCGCCGCCCTGACCCATGGGTGTCGGTACACACAGGAAGATGACCTCGGCCTCGGCAACCGCATTCCTGGCCCCCAGCACGAACTCCAGCCTGCCCGCTGCGAGACCCGAGGCGACGAGCTCCTCCAGCCCCGGCTCCAGGATCGTCACCTGGCCGGACTTGAGCCGGTCCACCTTCGCCGGATCAACATCCGCGCAGGTCACATGGTGCCCTAGCGACGCGAGGCACGCGCCGGTCGTGAGGCCCACATATCCCGTGCCCACTACCGCAATCCGCCGGCTGAACACCACGAACCTCCTCGGCTTGGCTGACTTCCTGTACTGACATACCCCAGCACTGTGAACGTGAGCTGTACAGCGTCTGGTTTCCGGACATCGTCACTACTCGACTGTTACCCCATCAGATTCCGTCCCGACCGGCAGTAGTCGTAAGGTGGCGCGCTGTGGAGCAACGACGGTTAGGCGATTCAGGGCTGTCGGTGAGTGTGGTCGGCCTGGGCTGCAACAACCTCGGCCGGCCGGGAACCAGCACCGAGACGATCGACGGCGCCAAGGTCGTGGTGAACGCCGCCCTGGACGCGGGCATCACCTTCTTCGACGTCGCGGACGTCTACGGGGCTCCGCGCGGGCGCAGCGAAGAGCTGCTCGGCGAGGCCCTCGCGGGCAAGCGGGACCAGGCGTTGATCGCCACCAAGTTCGGCATGGACATGCAGGGCGCCAACGGGCCGGACTTCGGCGCCCGGGCGTCGCGTCGTTATGTCCAGCAGGCGGTGGACTCGTCGTTGCGCCGGCTGGACACCGACTGGATCGACCTCTACCAGCTGCACCGCCCCGATCCGGGTACCCCCATCGAGGAAACCCTGGACGCGTTGAGTGACCTGGTCGCGGCGGGCAAGATCCGGTACATCGGCCACTGCAATCTGGCGGGCTGGCAGGTGGCGGACGCCGCGTGGACGGCGAAGACCCGGAACCTGCCCGCACCGATCTCCGCGCAGAACCACTACTCACTGCTGGAGCGCGAGGCAGAACGGGAGATCATCCCCAGCTGCCAGAAGTTCCAGGTCGGCCTGCTGCCGTACTTCCCCCTGGCCAACGGCCTGCTGACCGGCAAGTACCGCCACGAGGGCTCCGCGCCGGAGGGTTCCCGGCTGGCCAGCCGGGTCCGGCTGCTGAACGACGCTCCCTGGGAACGGATCGAGAAGCTGCGGGTGTTCGCCGAGTCCCATGGCATCTCCATGGTGCAGCTGGCCATCGGCTGGCTGGCCGCGCAGCCCGTGGTGTCCTCGGTGATCGCCGGCGCCACCTCGCTGGAGCAGGTGACCGAGAACGCCACTGCCGCGAGCTGGCGTCCCACCCAGGAGGATCTTGCGGAAATCAACGCGATCTGCCCTCCGGGCCGCCGGTAACAGCCTGATTACACCGGTAGTCCCTCGGACGGACCTGACTGAAACACCGCAGGTGGACGCGGACACGCGTGTAATTCAGTCAGCATTGCGGCATGGCTCTCCTCGGGATCGCGGGCATGTTCGTGGTACTGGCATTGATCGCCGCTGTGCCGCTCATGGCGCTGTTGTCGGCGGCCGAGAAGTGGGACACATCGCAGCAGCGCAGTGATCGGGTCCTCATTGACTAGTCTCCAACTCAGCGTAGCCAGCTGACTTGGAGGAGAAATGCAGCTCAAGGACACAGCCGCGATCGTCACCGGTGGCGCATCGGGGTTGGGCGCGGCCACCGCACGGGCCCTTGTCGCGCAGGGTGCGCAGGTGTTCGCCTTTGATCTTGAGCGCTCGCTGGAGAACGCCGAGCAGCTGGACGGCATCACCTACGTCGCCGCCGACGTGACCTCGCACGAGGAGGTCGCCGCGGGCGTGCAGACCGCCGTCGCCTCGGGTGTCCCGCTGCGGACCGTGGTGAACTGTGCCGGTATCGGCCCGTCCAAGCGCATCCTCGGCAAGCAGGGCCCGCACGAACTGGACCTGTTCCGGGCCGTCATCGAGGTCAACCTGATCGGCACCTTCAACGTCATGCGGCTGGCCGCCGAGGCCATCGCGAAGACCGAGGCCGACGAGAACGGCCAGCGCGGCCTGGTGGTCAACACCGCCTCGGTCGCCGCGTTCGACGGACAGGTCGGGCAGGTCGCCTACGCCTCGTCCAAGGGCGGCGTTGTCGGGCTGACCCTGTCCAGCGCCCGCGACCTGGCCAGCTTCGGTATCCGGGTGATGACCATCGCCCCCGGCATCATCGACACCCCGATGCTGGCCACCGTGTCCGAGGAGTTCCGCGCCACGCTGGCCGCCGGAGTGCCGTTCCCCAAGCGCCTCGGCCGGCCGGACGAGTACGCGCAGCTGGTGATCGCGATCGCCGAGCACGACTACCTGAACGGCGAAGTGATCCGGATGGACGGCTCGTTGCGCATGGCGCCACGCTAGGTAACCTCGCAGCGGGCTTTGCGTAGGCATCCAAAAAAGTGGACACCGCAAAGTTTTACGCAAAGTTTGCTGTGATGCGCCCGGATGGACTAATCCGCAGACGCACTGGTTTACGTATCAATCGGCAACAGTGTCGTTTTTTGTGCGGAGAAGGTCATGAATTCGGTGTTCCAGCGTGCGCTCGGAACGGACTACGAGCGGCTGCACCCGAAGTTGCAGTTGCATTACCTGCCGTCGTCCACCGACGGCGTGATCGGCTGGGGCTTCGGCGAGGTGCACATCTGGCGGGATCGGTTCTCCCGCCAGGCTGTGCCGTTCTCCCTGGAGAGCAGGGCGTTCCGTGACGGCCACGGGCGGGAGGTGCTGTCGATGACCAGCATCTTCCACTTCACCCGGCCGCGGAAGGTCGAGGCCAGTTGGACCTACGACGAGTTCACTGGCCTGACCTTGGAATATCCGCGGCTCCGCGGTGTGCTCCGGGCCACACAGACGTTGAGTGTGGACAACCGGGGCGGGCTGCGGATCACCACCGGGTCGCAGCGGCTGTGCATCGGGCAGTGGAGTTTCGAACTGCCGGGGCCGCTGCGCACCGAGGCCAGCGTGTACGAGTTCTACGACGAGGACGACGGCTGCGTGCGGCTGGACGTCGACGTCACGCGCCCGTTGAGCGGCGATCAATACGGCTACTCGGGCAAGTACGTCGCCGACTTCCGCTAAGCGAAAATAGATACCGCTTTGTTAGTCGACCCACATAGCGGCATTAAAAGAATTCCCGCTCTATAGCTCCCCGGCATAGGGTATTTCCCTGATGCGCTCCGAGGTCATCCATTCACGCAACGCGTGCGTGGCCCGGACATCGTCCTCGTTGTACTCGATCAGCCGCGTCTTCTGCGCCTCGTCCGGCGGGTTGCCGTCCATGCCGACGGCGTCGCGATACCAGCGCATGGAGTTCTCCCCGCCGGCATCCGGATCCCGCCAGCTGAACCCCGCTGCCGGAGCCACCACCTTGAGGCCCTTGCCCTTGGCGCACAGGAACTGGTCGCGGACGACGCCGAAGATGTCGACCCACTCGTCGGACTGGATGAACGCCCGCACCTCTTCGTGCTTCGGCATGCCGGGGGCGTCCGGGAAGCGTTCCACCGAGCTGTACATCCAGCGGTTCTCCGCCAGCTCGTTGTAGCAGTAGGCGCGGAAGGTCAGGCCGCGTGCCTTCACCTTGACCCGAACCTTGGCCAGCCAGGTCCAGAACTCGCTGAAGGACCGGCCCTCATCGGTGCAGGGCAACGGTTCCCAGGTGGAGAACTCGCGGTATCCCTGCTGCTCACCGATGTCCACACCGGACAGATAGCAGCCCCACATGTAGGCGCCGGCGTCGCCGAAGCTCTCCATGTCCACGTCGAGTTCCACGTCGCCGCGCGGCACGTCGATCTCCTCGCGCCGGCGCACGATCGTCATGCCCCGCAGCCAGGCCCTGGCCAGCAGGACGGCGTCGGTGAACGCCACCCCGACGAACGGCACCGGTGGCTCGTTGTGCAGGTCCAGCGCGGCCAGGCCGTCCACCGTGGTCACGCCGATGGAGCGCAGGGACGCGGCGTCCTCGCCACGCAGCACCAGGCTGACGTCCCGCGCGCCGAGCAGTTCGGCCTCGCAGGTCGGCCACCACGGGCAGCTGCGGCATTCCACGATGCGGGAGGGCAGGGCCAGCGGGGTCGCGCCCCGGGCGGCGGCGGTGGCCACCGCGATCCGGTCGGCGAACCGGCTGTCGTACTCGGCGAGCGCGCTGCGACCGCCCGGCCAGCTGGGCATGTCCAGGTCGTGCCAGAGCACGACATCGGCGTCCAGCCCGATGACCCCGCCGAAGTTGCGGCCGTCCGCGGCGTACCCGGCGGCCTGCAGCATGCGTACCGAGTGGCACAGCCGGAGCTGGTCCCGCGGCTGCGGCCGGACCTTGCGCAGCGGGTCGACCCGCGCGCCGCCGGGCTCCGGTTCGGTGAGCGGCGAGGTGCGGGCGCCGTTGCCGGGATCGGTGGTCTTGTGCCGTACCACCAGGACCGGGACGTATCCGGTCGCGATGCGGACCAGCAGATCGATACCGCCACGCCTGCCGCCGTCGTTGTCCATCGGCAGCTGCGGGCCCCAGACGAAGGCGGCTCCGGCCTTCAACGCGGACAGCGTCGCGCGTTCCCGGGCGGACGCGGGCACGTCGTAGGGGATCTCCATCCAGCCGGCGCCGTGCAGCCGGGCGAGCTTGTCCGCGACCTTGCGACGGTGCGCCCTGGCGTCGTCGATCCGTTGCTGCGCAGCGGGATCGGTGGGCGCCCTGGGGGTGTCGGCCATGGCCGGATCGTGCTCCAGGTGCACCCGGCGACGGCATCGACTGACGACGCCCGCGTCGAGCAGAACCGGAGTTTCCATGGTCGCAGCGTAGGTGTCTGCTCCGACATTCGCGCCCGTCACCCCAGTGATCTTCGGCCAACCGAGGTGGAAATGCGAGCATTTCTCCACCTAGCCTGTCGCGCTGCCTGTCGCGAAGACGATCATGGGGAAGGTCGATTAGCCTGGGGTGCATGGCTCGCCTTCCGAAAATCACACCCAGCATGGCGCGGAACATCATCGCCGTGGTCAAGGTGGCCGGCCCGGTGCTGCTGCCGTTCGCGATCAAAGCGGCCGCATCCGCCCGCGAGGCATACGAGAAGAACCGGGCCAGACGCCTCGGCGTGCCCCTGGCGGAGATCGGCCAGTACTCCGGCCGCGGCGGCGCGCTGCACGCGCGGCTGAACAACGTGGTCACCGCCCTGGACGACCTGCCGGCGAACCACGCCGCCTTCGCCTCGGAGGCGGGCGACACCGCCCGCCGGCTGACGGCGGCCGTCCGCGCCGCCGAACACATGCCCACGAGCAGGCGGCGCAGCGTGCACAAGGCAGTCTCCACGGAACTCGACTCCATCGAAACCGGCCTGGCCGAACGCCTGCTCGACCGCTGACCGGCTTTCTTCACCAAGTTGAACGGTGCTTTGTCAGGGTCGGGTGTTTCGGTCGGTCGCGTCTGGCGGTTGTCGAAGGCGGCTTTGGAGGGGGAGACGGGTGGTGAGTCCGGTGTCGAAGGATGTCCAGCCAGCCAGTCCGTGCAGGTCGGCGAGGGCAACATAGAGTTCCCG
>QZFT01000048.1 GCA_003600225.1 Pseudonocardiaceae bacterium YIM PH 21723 | reverse complement strand
AGTTGACGATGTTCGGGGCGCCGAGTCACTTTTCGGGCGGTCCCGAACATCGTCAACTCCGGAGAACTACCGGGCCTCGCGTACCTGCTTGGCGGCGGCGACCAGGTTGGTCAGCGCCGGCTCGACCTCCGCGTAACCGCGGGTCTTCAGGCCGCAGTCGGGGTTGACCCACAGCCGCTCACCGGGCACCGCGGCCGCGGCGACCTTGAGCAGCTCCACGATCTCCCCGGTGTCCGGCACCCGGGGGGAGTGGATGTCGTAGACACCGGGGCCGACGCCCCGGCCGTAACCGACCTGCTTGAGGTCGGCGACGATCTCCATCTTCGACCGGGCCGCCTCGATGCTGGTCACATCGGCGTCCAGGCCGTCGATCGCGTCGATGACCTCACCGAACTCCGAGTAGCACAGGTGGGTGTGGATCTGGGTGGCCACCGCCGCGCCCGAGGTCGCCAGCCGGAACGAGCCGACCGACCACTCCAGGTAGGACCTGTGGTCCGCGGATCGCGGCGGCAGCAGCTCGCGCAGCGCGGGCTCGTCCACCTGCACGATCCGGATGCCGGCCGCCTCCAGGTCCTTGATCTCGTCCCGGAGGGCGAGCGCCACCTGCTCGGCGGAGTCCTTCAGCGGCTGGTCGTCCCGGACGAAGGACCAGGCCAGGATGGTGACCGGGCCGGTCAGCATGCCCTTCACCGGACGATCGGTGAGCGACTGCGCGTAGGTGGACCACGGCACGGTCATCGGCTTCGGCCGGGACACGTCGCCGTGCAGGATCGGCGGCCGCACGCAGCGGCTGCCGTAGGACTGGACCCAGCCGTGCTCGGTGGCGGCGAAGCCGTCGAGGAGCTCGGCGAAGTACTGCACCATGTCGTTGCGTTCCGGCTCACCGTGCACCAGCACGTCCAGGCCGATCCGCTCCTGGAACGCGATGACCTCGGCGATCTCGCTCCGCATCCGCTCGGTGTACCCCGCCTCGTCCAGGGTGCCCTTGCGGAGTTCGGCACGGGCCTGGCGGATGGCCGAGGTCTGCGGGAACGAACCGATGGTGGTGGTGGCCAGCTCCGGCAGCTTCAGCCGTTCCTGCTGCGCGGCCGCCCGCTGCGCGTACTCGGCCCGGGTCCGGTGTTCCGGCCGCAGCGCGGCGATCCGGCCCCGTACGTGGTCGTTCCGCAGCGGCGCGGCCGTCTCGGTGGCGGGCAGGCTCTCGCCACCGGTCAACGCCTTCTGCAGGGTGACCACCTCGGCCACCTTCTGCCGGGCGAAGGCCAGCCGGGCGCGGACCGCGTCGTCCAGGTCCGTCTCGGCGTCCAGGTCGTAGGGCACGTGCAGCAGTGAGCTGGACGTGGACACGACGACCTCGGCGGCCGACCCGAGCAGCGTGGCCGCCTTGCCGAGCGCGGTGGGCAGATCGGTGCGCCAGACATTGCGGCCGTCGACCACACCGGCGACCACGATCTTGTTGCGCAGCGCGGGCACGATCCGCTGCTCGGGGGCCGTCACCAGGTCGAGCGCGATGGCCTCGACGCCGGTGTCCGCGAGGGTGCCGGTGGCCTCACCCAGGTCACCGAAGTAGCTGGCGACGAGGATCTTCGGCCGGGTCTCCAGCTCGGACAGCCGGTTGTAGGCACGCTTGAGCGCGGCCAGCTCGGTCAGGCTGGAGTCTCCGACGAAGGCCGGCTCGTCCAGCTGAACCCACTCGGCGCCGGCCTCGGCCAGCTTGCCGAGCAGCTCGGCGTAGGCGTCCAGCAGCGATTCGAGGAGGTCGATCTTGTTGAAGCCCAGGTGGCCGGAGGCCTTGGCCAGCCGCAGGAAGGTCACCGGTCCGACGATCACCGGACGCACCGTGATGCCCAGCGCCTTGGCCTCCAGGAAGTCGGCGATCGGCTTGTCACCGGCCAGCCGGAAGCGGGTGTCCGGGCCGAGCTCTGGGACCAGGTAGTGGTAGTTGGTGTCGAACCACTTCGTCAGCTCCAGCGGCGCGATCTCGTCCCGGCCGCGGGCCAGGGCGAAGTAGGTGTCCACATCGGACAGCCCGAGGTCGCGGTACCGCTGCGGCACGGCGTCGAACAGGACGGCGGTGTCCAGCACCTGGTCGTAGAAGGAGAAGGTGTTGCCGGGGATGGAGTCCAGACCGGCCGCGGTGAGCTCCTGCCAGGTCTCCGCCCGCAGTTCACGGGCCACCTGCTGCAGCCCGGCCTCGTCGATCTTGCCGGCCCAGTAGGCCTCGGTGGCCTTCTTCAGCTCCCGGCGCGGGCCGATCCGGGGGTAACCCAGCACGGTCGAGCCCAGCTTTGATGCGGTCACGTCTCTCTCCTCGCGAGCGTGTTGCCTGGGGGAGTGAGGACGCGCGGAATACACCTGTCCCAAGGGACGGGCAGGTCCTCCCACGAGACCTCGAAACCCCACGCGTACCGGTGGCACGCGTATCCATGGCAGGTCTTCGGACTCGTGGGCGGTGCTGCCCAAAGAAATTGGACAGAGTCCTACTGGCCGTCGCTTCCCAGGCTTGCGCCCAGTGCGTGTGACGGCGGTCGTTCCCACATACCGCTGCGGGGCAGTCCCGGATTCTCACCGGGTTCCCTCTTGCCTCGCCGCCCGGCTGGGCCTGGTGGCGAACCATCGACCTTCGCAGCGTAACCAGTTCCATGCGACAGCGGCCATGGCTGTGTGACGTTCGCCGGTCGAGGATCGGTGGAGAAGAGTTACGGAAGGCGGCGCAGCAGGTAGGTGTCCATCAGCCAGCCCTTGCGCTCGCGGGCCTCCGCGCGACGCTCGACGATCTGTGGCCCGACCTCGGACAACTTCCCGGAGATCAGGATCTCGTCGGCGGACCCCACATAGGCGCCCCAGAAGATCTCCGCGTCGCCGTCGAGCGCGGTGAAGGCCGTCCGCCCGTCCAGCATGACCACGGCGTCCTCGTCCTCGGCGGCGGCCCATTCGGCGGCCAGCCGGCGGCCGGTGGTGATCCGGACCGGCTTCCCGATCCGGTTCAGCGGCACCTGGTGCGCGGCCACCAGCGCGGAGACGCTGCTGATCCCCGGGATCACTTCGAGGGAGAACTCCGCGTCCACGTCGCGCAGTACCGAGAGGGTGCTGTCATACAGGGTGGGGTCGCCCCACAGCAGGATGCCGCCGACCTGCCCGTCGGCCAGTTCCCCGGCGATCAGCCGCCGATAGATCTCGATCCGGCGGGCGTGCCAGTCGGCGACCGCCTCGCGGTAACCGTCGCCGCTGGGCAGCACCCGGGGCGCGTCGTCGACCGCGACGACGCGGTAGGGCCGTTCACCGGCGTATCGGTGCAGGATCTCCTGCCGCAACGCGAGCAGGTCCTCCTTGACCTCGCCCTTGTCCAGGACGAAGAACACGTCCACGCGCTCCAGCGCTCGCACCGCCTGCACGGTGACGTGTTCCGGATTTCCCGCACCGATCCCGATGAGCAATACCGTCCGCATGGGTCCGAAGACTATGCGGGGATGGCCTCCGGCTCCTCAGCACGCTGGTCCCCGGTGACGCGATCGAGCTGCCTGGGCACCTCGATCTTCTCGGTCTCCAGCTCGTCCTCGATCGGCTGCAGCATCGGAGCCACCGCGGACAGGGTGTTCTTCATGGCCTGCAACTGCAGCTTGAGCTGCTCGCGCAGCTCCTGCAGCTCGCCGACCTCACGCCGGGCCTCGGCGACCCGGCGGGCCGACTCCTCGGTCGCCTCGCGCACCAGGCGCTCGGCCTCCGCCTCGGCCTCCGCGCGCTGCTGGGCGAGTTCCGCCAGGGCCGTGGCCCGGCGCTCATCCATGGCGATCTTGAAGTCCGACTCGACCTGGGCGTGCCGCTGCGCGGCCTGCTGGTCCAGCCGGTTGCGGCGCAACTCCGCCTGCCGGGTCATGCTGTCCACTTCGGACTGGGTGTGTTGCATCAGGACCCGGTACGCGCCTGCCATCTGGTGCTTGCGCTGGGCCAGTTCGGCGGCCTGCTGCTCGTACTCCGCCTTCAGGTCGTCCGCCGCGCGCTCGGCGGTCGCCCAGTTGAACTCCGCGGCGGTCTGTGCCCGCGTGGTGATCTCCCTGGCCTCGTCGTTGGCCAGGGCGACGACCCGGGCCATCCGCTCGTCCAGCACGTCCGGGTCCAGCGGCGTGCGGACCATCCGGTCCAGTGCACCGGTGAGGTTCTGGACCTGCTCCCGCTCGGCGGACAGCAGGCCGTTCAGTTCGTCGATCCGCACCGCGCACGCATTGCGATCTGCGGTGACCAGGCGCAACTCGGCTTCCGTATGCGAGACATAGCGATCGACCTGGCCGCGATCATAACCGCGGAAGGTCCTGTCGAATCCGGTGTGCAGTGGCATGAAGTCACTGGTGGCGCTGCGGGTCATAGGTCACCTCGGATTGACGATCATCCCTTATGGACTTGCCGGGGATGAATACGCTGGCTGCTATAGGTATTTCTGGGGTAGCCGAACTAGAGGTTGATTAACCATCAACCTCAGCTGGGTGGAAGTCGCAAGGGAACGGGGGGTGCACTGCAAGGGTACTGACAGGAGGCTCGCCGCCTGGTGATATCCAACCAGAATGCCTAGTGGGCGACGCTATGGGGGGTGGCGTCAGATCGCGTAAATGTCTTGTCAGTAAACAGAATTCGTCCACCCGGAAGATCAAAAGGGTTAGTCACCGGGCGAACGGGGCATAGGACAGGCACAATCGATTCCCACAGGGTGAAATGGAGTGCCATGAGCAGCACCGATCCCGGTGGCGTGACCCTCGGAGTCGAGGAGGAATTCCTCCTGGTCGACGCCGAGACAGGCCACACGACGCCCCGCGCGCCCCAGGTGCTGGCCGCCGCCCGCGACGTGTTGCCCGCAGACTCGTCCATCGACTTGCAGGCCGAGCTGGCCACCAACCAGGTGGAACTGGCCACCGGGGTGCACCGCGACGCCCAGGAACTGTGCACCGAGCTGACCCAGGCCCGCACCGCGCTGGCCGACGCCGCCGAGGCGCTCGGCGCCCGCCTGCTGCCGGTCGCGGTGCCCCTGCTGCAGGACACCGAGCCGCCGACCACGCTGGGCAACCGGTACGACGCCGCCATGGAGCTGTTCGGCGGCATGCTGGCCGGGTACCAGCCCTGCGGCTGTCACGTGCACGTCGGCGTGCCGGACCGCGAGGAGGCGGTCCAGGTGGTCAACCACGTGCGTCCCTGGCTGCCGACGCTGCTGGCCCTGTCGGTGAACTCGCCGTTCGACAATGGCCGGGACACCCGGTTCGGCAGCTGGCGGACCATGGTCAACTCCCGGTTCCCCACGTTCGGGCTGCCGCCGGTCTTCGGCTCGGCCGCCGACCACGACCGGCGGGTCGCGGCGATGGTCGAGCAGGGAGTGGTGCTGGACAAGGCGATGACCTTCTGGATGGCCCGCCCGTCCCACCATCTGCCGACCGTGGAGATGCGCGCGGCCGATGTGGCGTGCACGGTGGAGGAGGCCGTCTTCCAGGCGGTGCTGTGTCGCGGTCTGGTGCGTACGGTGCTGGCCGACGTGCGGGCGGGAAAGGCGGTTCCCGAGGTGGTCGACGACCGGATCGCGATCTACGTCGCCGCCCGTGAAGGTCTGGCCGGCGACGGCCTGGATCCGCGCACCGGGAAGCTGGTGCCGGCCACCTCGCTGGTGGACGAGCTGATCGGCCTGATCACCCCGGCCCTGGAGGAGACGGGTGACCTGGACTTCGTCCGGCGGCTGTACCGGCAACTGCTGACCATCGGCACCGGCGCCGCCCGGCAGCGGGCCGCGGCCGAGTACGGACTGCCCGCGTTGATCGCCATGCTGGCCGGTGAAGCTCGCTAGGCACGAGGCCTACCCCGAAGTTGGCGATGTTCGGACTGCGCCCGAACATCGCCAACTTCGGAGTCAGCTCTGCTGGAGGAAGCGGTCCAGCACCCGGGTGCCGAACTTCAACGCGTCCACCGGCACGCGCTCGTCGACGCCGTGGAACAACGCGGAGAAGTCCAGATCCGGCGGCAGTTGCAGCGGGGCGAAGCCGAAGCAGCGGATGTCCAGCCTGCTGAACGCCTTCGCGTCGGTTCCGCCGGAGAGCATGTAGGGCAGCAGCTTCGCGCCCGGGTCCTCGGCGATGATCGACGCGGACATCGCGTCCACCAGGTGGCCGTCGAAGGTGGTCTCCACGGCGGGCAGGTCGGCGATCCACTCGCGTTCCACGTCCGGCCCGAGTACCTCGTCGAGCTCCTTCTCGAACGCCGCCTTGCGGCCGGGCAGCACCCGGCAGTCCACGGTGGCCTCGGCGATCGACGGGATCACGTTCGCCTTGTAGCCGGCGTCCAGCATGGTCGGGTTCGCGGTGTCCCGCAGCGTGGCGCCGATGATCCGGGAGAGGCCGCCCAGCTTGGCGACCGAGCCCTCCAGATCGTCCTCCGGGAACTCCAGGCCGGTCAGCTCGGTCACCCCGGCCAGGAACTCCTGCACGGAATCCGTCATGACCAGCGGGAACCGGTGCTGACCCAGCCGGGCGACGGCCTGCGCCAGCTTGGAGACGGCGTTGTCCTCGTGCACCATCGAGCCATGGCCCGCGCGGCCGCGGACCCGCAGGCGCAGCCAGGCGATGCCCTTCTCCGCGGTCTCCACCAGGTAGGCGCGCACGCCGTCCTTGAGGGTGATGGAGAAGCCGCCGACCTCGCCGACCGCCTCGGTGACGCCCTCGAAGAGTTCCGGCTTGTTCTCCACCAGCCACTGGCCGCCGTAGTAGCCGCCGGCCTCCTCGTCCGCCAGGAAGGCGAACACCAGGTCGCGGGGCGGAACGATGCCGTCCCGCTTGAACCGCCGGGCGGTGGCCAGGGTCATGCCGACCATGTCCTTCATGTCCACCGCGCCGCGGCCCCAGACGTAACCGTCCTGCACGGCGCCGGAGAACGGGTGCACCGACCACTCGCCGGCGTCGGCCGGGACCACGTCCAGGTGACCGTGCATCATCAGCGCGCCGCGGCTGGAGTCCGCGCCGGGCAGCCGGGCGAAGACGTTGCCCCGGCCCTTGGCGCCGGACTCGACGTAGGTGATGTCGTAGCCGACCTCGGACAGCTTCTCGGCCACCCATTCCGCGGCGGCCCGCTCCGGCACCAGCGTCTGGGCGTCGCCGGTGTTGGTGCTGTCGATCCGGATGAGATCGCTGGTCAGATCCACGACCTCGTCGACGGCGACATCGATTCCTGCGGGGTTGTACGACATGATCCGAGGTTATCAACCAGCCGTGGCGCTCATGTGTGGCGTTGCCGATCCCCGGGTATGCGAGCAGCGGAAAGAATCGCTGAGCACCAAGGAGTCAGACCCATGAGCCACCCCGACATCCCGAGCGCGACCGAGGAACTGGACGAGGATCAGCTCGGCGTCGACCCGCTGGAGCGCGGCATGGATCCGGCCGAGCGCTGGGCGGGTGCCGACCGGGAGGGCACCACGGGTCGCGAACAGGCTGAGGGGGAGTCCATCGAGCGGCGGCTCGCGGAGGAGGAGCCGGACGTGAACCCGGTCGAGGCGGTCGAGCCGGACCGGTACGAGAAAGTGGAGACCTACGACCTGCCTGAGGCCGATGGGCCGGGGCCGATTGCCCGGCAGGGACGGTCCGCGGACATCGCGGGCGGTTCGCTGGCCGAGGCCTATCGGGAGGACTAGCGCACGACCGCGTCGATCCATTCGTCGGACAGCGGGGCGCCCAGCAGCAGGTGCCCCGCGCCGAGGATGCTGGCGTCCCGGCCGCTGCGGGAGGTGGCGATCTGCAGGTTGCGGGTCGCCAGGGGCAGGCAGCGCTCGTAGATCACCGCGCGGATCGTGGACACCAGGGGTTCGGCCCCGGACAGGCTGCCGCCGATGACCAGGGCGTCCGGGTTGAAGAAGTTCACCAGCGCGGTGACCACGTCGCCGATCAGCCTGCCCGCCGTCCGGGCCAAGCTGGTTGCTTGGGGGACCCCGCTCGCGACCAGGTTCAGGATGTCCGTGGGGTGTTCGACGCCCAGCGCGGTGGCCAGGGCGGCGCCGCTGGCGTGGGCCTCCAGGCAGTCCGGATGTCCGCAGGAGCAGTCGACGGTCGCCTCGGCGAAGATCCGCACGTGACTGATGTCGCCGGCCGCGCCACGTCCCTGGTGCAACCGGCCCCCGGCGATGACCCCGCAGCCGATGCCGGTGCCCAGTTTGAGCACCATCAGGTTGTCCAGCCCGGGCCAGGAGTGCCGGTATTCGCCGACGGCCATCAGGTTGGCGTCGTTCTCCACCAGGCTGGGCAGCCCCGTTCGGGCGCGAAGCTGATCGCGCACCGGGAAGTCGCTCCAGCCCGGCATCCGGGACGGCGACACGACCTGGCCGGTCACCGGGTCCACCGGGCCGGGTAGCCCGACGCCGATGCCGCGCACGGGCTGGTCGCTCGGCGGCATGTTCTCGATGACGAAGTCGAGGGTGGCCTCGGGACCGCTGGAGATCTCGTGCGGCAGCTCGGTCACCGCCAGCACGGTGCCCGCGAGGTCGACCACCGCGAGCCGCACGTGGTGGGCGCCGAGGTCGGCGACCTGGAAGACGCCCGCCGCCGGCGCGAGGCGCAGCCGCCGGGGACGCCGGCCGCCACGGGACGCGCCCTCGCCCTCCTCGGTGAGCAGTCGCGCCTCGATCAGCTGCTCCACCCGCAGCGACACGCTGGACGGGGCCAGTCCGGACAGCCGGGCCAGGTCGGCCCGGGACTCCGCCTGACCGGCGGCGACGAGTCGCACCAGCGCGGCGGGTCCGCCCTCTCGGGAATGCATTCCGGATGCATAACACAGCCGAGCTTGGTGCATCAAACCGTTGACTTCATTCGATCGTGCGATTTACGGTCCGCAGTACGTTCGATTTCGAAGTAAGTCATGGGGGGCGGATGTTCGAGGTTCGGGGGCTTACCAAGCAGTTCGGCGAGTCGTATGCGCTGCGGAACGTCGATCTCGACGTGGCCAGGGGCGAGGTCGTGGTGATCATCGGGCCGTCCGGTTCCGGCAAGTCGACGCTCTGCCGGTGCCTCAACCGGCTGGAAAGTCCCACGGCGGGGACCGTGCTCTTCGATGGCAAACCGTTGCCCGTCGAAGGCCGCGAGCTCGCCCGGTTGCGGGCCGAGGTCGGCATGGTCTTCCAGTCGTTCAACCTGTTCCAGCACCGGACCGTGCTGGACAACATCACCCTGGCGCCGATGAAGGTGCGCAAGACGACCCGGCCCGAGGCCGAGCGCACCGCGCGGGAACTCCTGGACCGGGTGGGCATCGGCGCGCAGGCCGGCAAGTACCCGGCGCAGCTGTCCGGCGGGCAGCAGCAGCGCGCGGCGATCGCCCGGGCACTGGCCATGCGACCCAAGGCCCTCCTCTTCGACGAGCCCACCTCCGCCCTGGACCCGGAGATGGTCGGCGAGGTCCTGGACGTGATGACCTCCCTGGCCCGCGAGGGGATGACCATGGTCGTCGTCACCCACGAGATGGGCTTCGCCCGCAAGGTCGCCGACCGCGTGGTGTTCATGGCCGACGGCGAGATCGTCGAGACCGGCTCACCGGAGGAGTTCTTCGCCGCCCCGTCCACCGACCGGGCCCGGGACTTCCTGGCCAAAGTCCTCGCGCACTGAAAGGTTGAGGAGCATGGCACGCACCCTGCTGGCGATCGCCGTGATCGCCGCGCTGTCCCTGACCGCCTGCGGCGGCCCCAGCACCAGTCCTTCGGCGGACGCTCTGGTCGCCGCCGCGCCGGTTGCGGCGAGCATCGTCCCCGGCACCACCATGGAGAAGATCCGCAAGCGTGGATACCTGATCGTCGGCGGCTCGCTCGACGCGCCGCTGCTGTCCCAGCAGAACCCGGTCACCGAACAGATCGAGGGCCTCGACGCCGACTTCGGCCGGCTGCTGGCCACCTACATCCTCGGCAAGCCCGCGGTGGAGGTGCGCAGCGCCGCGTCCGAGACGCGAGAGGCCTTGCTGGCCAACGGAACCGTGGACGTCATCCTGCAGACCTACTCGATCACGCCGAAGCGCGCGACGCAGGTCGCCTTCGCCGGCCCGTACTACAACTCCGGTCTGGTGATCGCCACCAGGAAGGACCAGACCGGTATCGGTGAACCCGAGGACCTGAACGGGAAAACGGTGATCGCCGGCGCCAACACCCCGGCCATCCCGGCCATCGAGAAGGCCGCACCGGGCGCCAAGATCCTCACCTTCGGCAGCGCACCGGAATGCCTCCAGGCGCTGCGTCAGGGACGCGGCGAGGCCTATGTCCAGGACGAGGCCGTACTGCTGGATTCGGTGCGCCGCACGCCGACGATCGTCATCCAGGGCAAGCCGTTCACCAGCGACCCCTACGGCATCGGCATCAAGCACGGGGACGCCCAGTTCAAGCAGTTCGTGAACGAGTGGCTGCGCACCATCCAGGCCTCCGGGCTGTGGGCCAAGACCTGGAAGAACTCCATCGGCACCGTGGTGGCCGGCGACGCGCCGCCGCCCCCGGCCATCGGCTCCGCGCCGGGATCGGAGTGACGGGCATGGAGATCCTGATCGAACATCTCGGTGATTTCGGGGACGGCCTGCTGCTGACCGTCGAATTGGCGGCGTTGGCCCTGGTCGGCGCACTGGTCATCGGCGTGCTCGTGGCCGCGCTGCGGGTCAGTCCCGTCCCGGTGCTGCGCGCCGCCGGAACCGCCTACGTGCAGATTCTGCAGAATGTGCCGCTGCTGGTCTGGCTGGTGCTGGCCGTCTTTGCGTTGCCGGACATCGGCGTGCTGGCCGACCTGTTCACCACCTCAGCCGTGGTCCTCGCGCTCTACCAGGGCGCGTACATGGCCGAGGCGGTTCGTTCGGGGATCAACGCGGTGCCGGTCGGCCAGGGGGAGGCCGCGCGGGCACTCGGGCTGACCTTCAGCCAGTCACTGCTGAATGTGGTGCTGCCGCAGGCATTGCGCACCGTGGTCCAGCCGCTGGGCACCCTCGCGATCATGACGATCATGAACACCGCGATGGCCGCCGCGGTCGGCGTGGTCGAGCTGACCGCCACCGCCAACCGGGTCAACCTGGCCGAGGCCCAACCGATCTGGATCTTCGTCTCGGCCGGCCTGCTGTACATGGCCCTCTCGGTGGTCGTCGGCCTGGTCACCGGTGCCACCGAACGGAAGGCGGCGATCCTGCGATGAGCAACCGTGTCATGACTCCGAAGTTGACGAGGTTCGGGCTCGTTTCTCCCCCGAACCTCGTCAACTTCGGGACGAGGTGTTCGTCGACATCCCGAGCCGGCGTCAGCGAGGTCAGCAGATGAGCAGCGTTCTCTTTGATGCGCCCGGACCGCGCGCCCGGCGTCGGATCCAGATCACCACCGTGGTGGCGGTCATCGCCGGCGCCGCCCTGCTGTGGCTCGCCTTGCGTCAGTTCGCCGAGAACGGCCAGCTGGACGCCGACCGATGGGCACCGTTCGGCACCTGGCCCATCTGGCGTTACCTGGCCAAGGGACTCGGTGAGACCGCCCTGGCGGCGGTCGCCGCGATCGCGATCTCCATCGCGGCCGGTGTGCTGCTGGCGCTGGGCAGGCTGTCGCCCAGCCGCTGGATACGGCTGCCGTCCACCGCCTACGTCGAGGTGGTGCGGACGATTCCCGCGCTGCTGCTGGTGTACGTGGTGTTGTTCGCGCTGCCGCGCTACGGCCTGGACCTGCCGCTGTTCTGGAAACTCGTGGTGCCCCTGGCCGTCTCCAACGCGGCCGCGTTCGCCGAGGTGTTCCGGGCGGGTATCCGATCTCTGGAACGCGGGCAGTTGGAAGCCGGGCTGTCGCTCGGCCTCACCCGTGGCAGGGCCATGCGGATGATCGTGCTGCCCCAGGCGGCCCGCCGGGTGCTGCCCTCGTTGATCAGCCAGTCGGTGGGCCTGGTCAAGGACACCTCGCTCGGCTTCGTCGTCAGCTACGCCGAACTGCTGTACAGCGGCAAGGTACTGGCGAACTACAACGGCCTGCTGATTCAGACCTACCTCGTCATCGCGCTGATCTACCTGGTGATCAACGCGGTGCTGTCCAAGCTCGCTCGGGTGCTGGAGGAACGTGATGTACGAAGTGCTGGCTGAAGTCGTGCGCAACGGCTTCGTGGAGAGCGTGCACTACGGGAGCGTGTGCGGCCTTGCGCCGGATGGGGCTGTCGACCACGCGCGGGGCGACATCCACGCCACCGTGCTGCCCCGGTCGACCACGAAACCGTTCCAGGCGCTGGGCTGCCTCCTCGCAGGTGCCCCGCTGAAGGAGGAGCGGCTGGCCATCGCGGCCGGCAGCCACACCGGCGAGGACTTCCACGTCCGCACCGTCACCGACATGCTGGCCGACGCCGGGCTCGGCGTCGACGCGTTGCAGTGCCTGGCGCTGCCGCCGGAGGACGAGCCGACCCGGGCGGCGCGCATCCGGGCCGGGTTGCCGGAAGCGACCAAGGAGCACATGAACTGCTCCGGCAAGCACGCCGCGATGCTGGCCGCCTGCGTCGCCGCCGGCTGGCCGATCGACACCTACCTGGACCCGGAGCACCCGTTGCAGCGGACCATCCGCGCCACGATGGGCGAGGCAGCGGGGGAGCGGCCGGACCCGGTGGCCATCGACGGGTGCGGCGCCCCGCTGTTCGGGCTCTCGCTGATCGGACTGGCCCGCGCCGCGCAGTCGCTGGTCATCGCCGAGGACGGCCCGTTCGCCGCAGTCGCCGACGCCATGCGCGTCTACCCCGAGTACGTGGGCGGCACCGGCCACCAGAACACCGAGTTCATGCGCGCGCTGCCCGGTTCCGTGGTCAAGGGCGGAGCCGAGGGAGTGCTCATCGCCGCGACCCGGCAGGGACACGCCGTCGCCGTCAAGGTGATCGACGGCAGCCCCCGAGCCACCACCGCCATCGCGCTGCGGGCCCTGGAGGCCCTCGGCGCGGCGCTCACCCCGGCCGCCCTGGCACTGGCGGACGTGCCCGTCCTCGGCGGCGGGCGCGTGGTGGGCGAGATTCGTACAACGGAGGGAAAGCAGTGAGTCTCACCTACGAGATCTGCATCGACAGCGTCGCGGGCGCCATCGCCGCGCAGGAGGCGGGCGCGCAGCGGGTGGAGCTGTGTTCCGCGCTGTTCGACGGCGGGCTCACCCCCACGCTGGGCACCATCAGGGCCGCCCTGGCCGCGGTGTCGGGGATCAAGGTGCACGTGATCATCCGGCCACGCGGCGGGGACTTCGTCTACGACGCGCACGAGATCGACGCCATGGAGCACGACCTGATCCTGGCCCGGGAAGCGGGCGTGCACGGCGTGGTCATCGGCGCGCTGACCGCCGAGGGTGAGATCGACCGGGAGGTGACCGAGCGGCTGATCAAGGCGGCGGACGGCCTGCCGATCACCTTCCACCGCGCCTTCGACATGACCGTGGATCCGATCGCCGCCCTGGACACGCTGATCGAGCTGGGCATCGAGCGGGTGCTCACCTCCGGCCAGGAGGTCAGCGTGCTGGAAGGCGCCCCGCTGATCGCCGAGCTCGTCCAGCGGGCGGGCGACCGGATCGTGATCATGCCCGGCGGTGGCATCACGCCGCGCAACGTCACCCGGATCGTCGCCGAGACCGGTGTCCGCGAGCTGCACTTCGCCGCGCTGGTCGACCAGGACAGCCCGGCCGTGCACCGCAACCCGCGTCCGCACATGGGCGGCCAGCTCAGCAGGCCCGAGTACCAGCGAACGGTCACCAGCCCGGACAAGATCCGCTCGGTGATCACCGCCGGCTGACCCCTCGATGCCGAAGTTGACGATGTTCGGGTGTTCTTTCCGAACATCGTCAACTTCGGGTGCCGTGGAACAACGAGGACGGTTAGCGGGTTACATATCCCTGTGACATCGGTACCGCTCTCCGTTCTGGACCTCGCCCCCGTCGCGCGCGACGCCACCGCGACCGAGGCGCTGCGCGCCACCACCGAGCTGGCCAGACGGGTGGAAGCGCTCGGCTACCAGCGGATCTGGGTGGCCGAGCACCACAACATGCCGTCCATCGCCAGCTCCTCGCCCTCGGTGCTCATCGCGCACCTGGCGGCGGCCACCAGCACCATCCGGGTCGGTTCCGGCGGCGTGATGCTGCCCAACCACGCGCCGCTGGTCGTCGCCGAGCAGTTCGGCACCCTGGAGGCGCTGCACCCGGGTCGCATCGACCTGGGCATCGGCCGCGCCCCCGGCACCGACCAGCGCACCGCCCTCGCGCTGCGCCGCACCATGGCCGGGCTGAACGCCGAGGCGTTCCCGCAGGAACTGACCGACCTGATCGGCTACTTCCAGGGCGACCACACGCTGATCGAGGCGGTCCCCGGTCACGGCAACGAGCCGGAGATCTGGCTGCTCGGCTCCAGCGGCTTCTCCGCGCAGCTGGCCGGCATGCTGGGCCTGCCGTTCTCCTTCGCGCACCACTTCAGCTCGACGAACACGGTGCAGGCCATGGAGCTGTACCGCCGTAACTTCCAGCCCTCCGCCCGGCTGGCCGAGCCGTACGCGAAGGTCGCGGTGAACGTGGTCTGCGCCGACACCGACGAGCGGGCCACCTGGCTGGCCGGCCCGGCCGCGCACGCGTTCCTGACCCTGCGCACCGGTGGCAAGCCGCAGCCGCTGCTGCCGCCGGAGGAGATCGCCGCCCACGGGTACAGCGACCTGGAGCGCTCGTTCATCGCCGACCGCTGGCGGGACCAGGCAGTGGGCTCCCCGGACACGGTGACCCGGCAGCTGACCGAGCTGCTGGCCAGAACCGGCGCCGACGAGCTGATGCTGACCACCATGGTCTACGACCTGGAAGACCGTTCCCGGTCCTTCGAGCTCGTGTCGGAGAAGGTCGCCCCGCACCTCACCCGGCGGTAGACACCACGCGCGATCACGAGCAGGCTGATCGATCGTGCGCCGAAGAGCTCTGCTGTTCGCTGTCCTGCTGACCGGGTCACTGGTCTCGCCTGCCATGGCCGAACCACCGCCGCCGGGTGCCCCGGGCATCCAGTCCGCCTGGACGACCGGGGCCAAGGAAGGTGTCGGCACCTCGGCCGGTACCCGGTCGAAGATCTGGTACACCCTGGGTCAGGGCATCCTGAACGAGGTCTACTACCCGCAGGCCGACCTCGCGGACGTGCAGGATCTCCAGTTTCTGGTGACCGACGGCGCCACCTTCACCGACGAGGAGAAGGTGGCCACCGAGCACGAGGTCACCCTCGCCGACCCGGACTCGCTGACCTATCGGCAGACCAATACCGACAAGGACGGCCGGTACCGGATCACCAAGACCTACGTCACCGATCCGCAGCGGGACACCCTGCTGATCAACACCCGGTTCCAGGTCCTCCAAGGCGGCCCACTACAGCTGTACGCGCTGTACAACCCGTCCCTGGGCGGTAGCGGAATGGGCGACACCGGGGACCAATTACTGGCCAGCGACGGGAAAGTGGCCAGTTCGCTGGCCGCGTCCAGTGGATTCTCCGCGCTGAGCAACGGTTATTCCGGCACGCCCAGCGACGGATTCCAGGATCTGACCGTGCACCACACGCTCACCCACCGGTACCCCAGCGCCGAGACTCCGGGGAACCTGGTGCAGACGGCGCAGATCCCGGTCGGCACCGACACCACCTTCACCCTGGCCCTCGGCTTCGGTGACACGCGTCAGGCCGCCGCCGACGCCACGGCGGCTTCCCTCGCCGACGGCTGGGCAGCGGTGTCCGCGTCCTACCAGGACGGTTGGCACACGTATCTGGACTCGATCCGGCCACCGGTCATCCCCGGGCTGGAGCAGGAGTACCGGACCTCGGCGATGCTGCTCAAAGCCCACGAGGACAAGTCCTATCGCGGCGGTTTCGTCGCCTCACTGAGCATCCCGTGGGGCCAGGCGCAGAACGCCGACGCCTGCTGCACCGCCGGCTACCACGCGGTCTGGGCCCGGGATCTCTATCAGATCGCCACGGCCGAGATCGCCGTCGGCGACACCGCTGCCGCGAATCGGGCCCTCGATCACCTGCTGACCGTGCAGATGCGGCCGGACGGCTCCTATCCGCAGAACGCCAAGCTGGACGGCACCCCGGTCTTCCAGAGCCTGCAGCTGGACGAGGTGTCGTTCCCGATCATCCTGGGCTGGCAGCTCGGCCGCCGTGACCCGGCGACCTATCAGAAGCTCAAGCTGTCCGCCGAGTTCATCGTGCAGCACGGCCCGGCCACGCCCCAGGAACGCTGGGAGGAGCAGGGCGGGTACTCGCCCGCCACCATCGCCGCGGAGATCGCCGCGTTGGTCTGCGCCGCCGACCTGGCGACCGCGAACGGTGACCCGGCTGCCGCCGCGACCTACCTGCGCACCGCGGACGACTGGCAGTCCAAGGTGGACAGCTGGACGTACACCACGACGGGTTCCCTTGCCAGGCACGGGTATTACGAGCGGATCGACGACAACGGGAACCCGGATGACGGGCACGACCTGGTGATCGCCAACGGCGGCGGCACCTGGGACGAGCGCACCGTGGTGGACATGTCCTTCCTGGAACTGGTCCGGCTCGGCGTCAAACGCGCCGATGACCCGCACATCACGAACTCACTGTCCGTTGTGGACTCGACGATCCGCACCGATGACCTGTGGTACCGGTACAACCACGACGGCTACGGCGAGACCGCCGACGGCAAGCCGTGGACCGGAGTGGGCATCGGACGGTTGTGGCCGTTGCTGACCGGTGAGCGCGGCGAGTACGCCCTCGCGGCCGGCCACCCGTCCACCGACTGGCTGCACACCATGGCGGACACGGCGAATGCCGGTGGCCAGATCCCGGAACAGGTGTGGGACCGCGAGGACGCCCACGGATTCACCATCGGCAAGGGCACCGGATCGGCCACGCCGCTGGCCTGGGCGCACGCCCAGTTCTTGCGGCTGGCGATGTCCCTGTCCGCCGGGCACAACGTGGAGACCCCGTCCGTGGTCGCCGAGCGATACACGAGATCCCGAAGTTGACGATGTTCGGGGACTCCTTCCTCGCCGCGAACATCGTCAACTTCGATGCTATGGCTAGCGGTAGGTGAGCAGCAGGTCCGTCACGTCGATCCCGGCGGACCTGGCTGCTGCCACCAGGTCGTGCAGCCGGTCGCGGTGCAGCTTCGCCTCATAGAGCAGCCCCTCGCCCAAGGCGATCGCCATCGACTGGCGCACCCGGTCGATCTGCCCCCGGATCACACCGGACTGCTGGTCCTCGGTCTGGGTGGACCTCCACAGCTTGATCATGGTGTGCCTCCATTTCTCGTGGTACGCACTCCATGCTCAGGGACTTTTGTGTCCGGCGTGTGTCCGCCAGGTCACCAGCAGCCCCACCACCAGCCACACCGCACCGATTTCCAGGGCCAACGGGGTGGCGCTGGCCAGGATGGCCGCCATGACCGAGGTGCCGAGCAGCGGCACGATCAGATGCGTCCACGTGTTCTTGCTGCCCCGCTGGATGACGAAGTACCCCACCACCGAGGCGTGCAGCAGGATGAACGCCCCCAGCGCGCCGACGTCCACAATGGACACCAGGATGTCCAGGCCGTCGTCCCGGGTGGACGCCCACACGGCGACCACCAGGGTCACCACCGTGGACAGGCCGATGGCGATCCGCGGAACGCCGCTGCGCCCGTGTACCGATCCCAGCACCGTCGGCAGGCTGCCGCCGCGGGCCATGCCGTACAGCAGTCGTCCGACGGCGGCCTGCGCCACCATCGCGGAGAATGCCGGGCCGATGGCCTTGACCATGGTGAAGGTGATCGCCAGCCAGGGGCCGATGCTGCTGCGCAGCATGTCGTAGAAGGCCCTGCCCGCCGGGCCGGTCGGATGGGGCGGCGTCAGCAGGGCCGCCAGGTAGGTCTGCGCGAAGAACAGCACGCCGGCGAGGGCCAGGCAGAACAGCATGGCGCGGCCGATCTGCTTGCTGGGTCCGGTGGACTCCTCGGCGAAGGAGGCGATCGCGTCGAATCCCAGGAAGGACAGCACCGCCACCGAGACCGCGCTCAGCACGGGGGAGAGGTCACCCTCCATCGGCGAGAACCACGGACGTTCGGGCCCGTGCTGGACCAGCACGACGACCGCGGCGACCACGAAGACCAGCAGCAGCACCACTTCGAAGACCAGCACGACGAGTCCGACGATGGCGGCCGGGCGCACACCGGTCAGGTTGATCGCCGTCGTCACCAGCACCGCGAATCCGGTCACCACCCAGATCGGGATCTCCGGGAACAACGCGTTGGTGGCGATGCCGGTGAACAGATACGCGACGCTCGGGATCAGCAGGTAGTCCAGAAGCACCAGCCACCCGCCGAAGAACCCGGCGGTGGAGCCCAGACCTGCCTTGGCATAGGAGAACACCGATCCGGCCTCGGGGACCACGCGGGACATCACCGCGTACGACACCGCGGTCAGCGCCATGGCGAGGGTGGCGACCAGATAGACCTGCGCCACGGCACCGCCACTGCGCTGGTCCAGCACGCCGAAGATGCCCACCGGTGCCAGGGGGCCGATGAACAGCAGCCCGTAGACGATGAGGTCTAGGAGGGACAACTCGCGGCGCAGGGCTGGTTTCTCACTCACGCGGATAATCGCATCACAAAGCCGATACGATTCGCGGGACGGGGACCGAGAGTCGTCCCATGGATCTATGGGTAGTCTCACTAGTGGTCTTGGCCGGTGTGGTCGCCGGGCTGGTGAACGCCATCGCGGGCGCCGGTTCGCTGCTGACCTTCCCGGCGCTGGTGGGCCTGGGCCTGTCACCGCTGGCGGCGAACGTGTCCAACTGCGTCGGCATCTCCTTCGGCAATGCCTCCACCGTCTGGGGCTTCCGCGGCATGCTCGCCGGGCAACGTCCGCTGCTCGTGCGTCTCCTGCTGCCCGCCGTGGTCGGTTCCCTGCTGGGTGCCGGGCTGCTGTTGTGCCTCCCCAGCCAGGTCTTCGTCCTGGTGGCCCCCGCGCTGGTGGCGCTGGGCGCGGTGCTCACCCTCATTCAGCCGCTGATCGCCCGCAAACTGGACTGGCTGTCCCGGGAGGGCGGCGGCGGTGCCGGTCTGGTGATCGGCATCTTCGCCACCTCGGTGTACGGCGGATACTTCGGTTCCGGCATCGGAGTGATCTTCCTGGCGGTGCTCGGGATGTTCGTCGCCGGGCCGCTGAGCAGCCTGAACGCCATCAAATCGGTGCTGCAGCTGATCTCCAACGGCGTGGCCGGTCTGATCTACTGCTTCACCGGCCCGGTCGCCTGGCCGTTCGTCGCCGCGCTGGCCGCCGGCAGCATCGTCGGCGGCCTGATCGGGGCCAGGGTGTCCCGGTACGTCTCCGCGCTGCAGCTCCGCATCGCCGTCGGCACGATTGGGCTGCTGGCCGCGGCGGTCATGGCCTACCGGATCGGTTCGTAGCGATCGGGCGCGGGAGGGTGGCGGTCGGCCAGAGTCGATGGCGAAGGGAGGCCACATGATCTCGGCACTCAACCGGCTCGTCGACCTCGTCGAGGAGCGGCTCACCGAGGACCTCGACATCGACGGGCTGGCCAGGGAATTCGGCACGACCGGCTATCACCTGCGGCGGATGTTCTCCTCGCTGGCGGGCATGCCGTTGTCGGAGTACGTGCGCCGCCGCCGGATGACCGTCGCCGCCGCGGAGGTCGTGCGCGGGCAGGACGATCTGCTCGGCATCGCCGTCCGGCACGGATACGGATCGACCGAGGCGTTCGGTCGCGCGTTCCGGGCCGTGCACGGCGCCGGTCCGGGCGATGTCCGCCGGGACGGCGGCCCCCTTCGCACACAACCGCAACTCAGGTTCCGCCTGAGCGTCGAAGGGAGCATCCCCATGGACACCCGCATCGTCGACCGCCCCGCCTTCCGGCTCGCCGGCCACGCGGCCCGGGTGCCGCTGATCCATCGCGGCGTCAATCCGCACATCCAGCGGCACATCACGGCGCTGCCGCAGCAGGAGCACGCCCGGCTGAAGGCACTCGGCGACGCCGACCCCGCCGGATTGTTGCAGGTCAGCGATGACCTGACGGAGGACGAGCTGACCTACTTGCACGGAGTCGCCATCACCGGCGGGACCCCGGTTCCCGAGGACCTCGACGCCATCGAGGTAGCGGCCGGCAGATGGGCGGTGTTCCGCACCGCCGGGCCGCATCCGGAGACCTTGCAGACGATGTGGGCGGCCACCGCGACCGACTGGTTCCCGTCGAACCCGTGGCGACTGCGGCCCGGCCCGTCGATCGTCGCGATCCTGGAGCACGCGGCGGACTTCAGCAGCGCGACCTGCGAGCTCTGGCTGCCCGTCGAGCCCGGCTAACGCGTCACACGTCCTTGACTCGATTTTCGTCGGTCTGTTCACTGAGCCCCATGGCGCAGTCCGACGAATTCAGCAGGCGACTCCACGTCGACCTGTGCGTCGTGACCAGTGCCGGCTGTCGGTAGTCACCGACAGCCGGCGCCGCATCTCTCCTCCCGGGCCGGCCTGACCCCGTCATGCCCCCTTCACCCCGAGCGAGGATTCGCCATGCCCACCCAACGCATTCTGTTGAACGCCTTCGACATGCCCGTCACCGGTCACCTGGCCCCCGGCGTGTGGACCCACCCCGATGACCGCGCGCATCGGTACAAGGACCTCGACTACTGGACGAACCTGGCGAAGCTCCTCGAACGCGGCAAGTTCGACGGCCTGTTCCTCGCCGATGTGCTCGGCGTCTACGACGTCTATCAGGACTCCCGCGACCCCGCGGTGCGCACCGGAACCCAGTTGCCGGTCAACGACCCGCTGCTGTCCGTGTCCGCGATGGCGGCGGTGACCGAGCACCTCGGATTCGGCGTGACCGTCTCGCTGACCTACGAGCAGCCGTACGCCCTGGCCCGGAAATTCTCCACGTTGGACCATCTGACCAAGGGCCGGATCGCCTGGAACATCGTCACGTCCTATTTGGACAGCGCGGCGGTGAATCTGGGGCTGGACCAGCAGATCACCCACGACAACCGCTACGACATCGGCGAGGAGTTCCTGGAGGTCACCTACAAACTGTGGGAGTCCTCCTGGGAGGACGACGCCGTCGTGGCGGACAAGGAGACCGGCGTCTACGCGGACCCGGCCAAGGTTCATCCGATCGGGCACAAGGGCAAGTACTACTCGGTGCCCGGCGTGTTCCTTTCCGAACCGTCACCGCAGCGCACGCCGGTGCTCTACCAGGCGGGCACCTCGGGCAAGGGCAAGGCGTTCGCCGCCAAGCACGCCGAGGCGGTGTTCGTGATGAGCCACAGCACCGAGGTGATCCGCAAGCACGTGGACGACATCCGCGCCCAGGCGGCCGGCTTCGGCCGCGATCCGCGCAGCGTCAAGGTGTTCGCGCTGGTCACGCCGATCGTGGCGGAGACCGACGAGGCCGCGCAGCAGAAGTTCCGCGACTACCTGTCCCGGGCCAGCTTCGACGGCGCGCTGACGCTGTTCGGCGGCTGGACCGGCATCGACCTGTCGGAGTACCCGGCGGATCAGGCGCTCACCCACGTGCACAGCGAGGCCATCCAGTCGGTGGTGGAGAACTTCTCCAAGTCGGACCCGAGCCGCACCTGGACCCCGGAGGAGATCGGGAAGTTCCTCGGCATCGGCGGCCTGGGCCCGGTGGTAGTCGGCTCGCCCAGCACCGTCGCCGACGAGCTGGAGCGGTGGGTCGAGGAGGCCGACGTGGACGGGTTCAACCTCGCCTACGCGGTGACCCCGGGGACCTTCGAGGAGTTCATCGACCTGGTCGTCCCGGAACTCCAGCGGCGTGGCCGGGTGTGGCAGGACTACGAGTCGGACACCCTCCGGGAGAACTTCTACGGACCCGGTCAGGCCCGGCTCCGCGATGACCACCCCGGTGCCCGGTTCCGCTACACCGAGGCCGATAACCGCAGGTAGAGGTTCGGTTCCCCGATGCGCGGGTATGCGGGGGAGTGAACAACCTTCGAATACTCCTGGACAACGGGTCGCTGGAGCTGCCCTTCCCCGGCTCGGGGGACACCTGGCGGCGGTGGTCGGCGCTGAGCGGTTTCGGCCGCACCGACCCGGTTCTCGGCCGGCTCGCCGAGGGGCACTGCGATGCCCTCGCGATCCTGGACGAGGCCGGCCGTAAACCGGTGCCCGGTGCGCTCTACGGGGTCTGGGCGGCTCGCGCGGGCGGCACCGGAGCCGTGCTGGTCGACGGCCGGCTGAGTGGAACCGTGCGGTTCTGCTCAGCCGCCCACACCGTCGACCGGGTACTGGTCGCCGCGTTGAGCGAGGGGAAGCCGGTCCTCGTCGAGCTGGACCCCGGGCAGCCGGGGGTCACGGTGGTCGAGGACAGCTGGCAGGCGATCGGGATGGCCGGCTCCGACAGCCCCGACGTGGTCTTCGACCTGCCGGTCACCGAGGACATGTTCATCGGCGAACCCGGCTTCTACCTGGACCGGCCGGGATTCTGGGCCGGGGGAGCGGGGGTGGCCGCCGTGTGGCTGGGCGGTGCCTTCGGTGTGCTGGACGCGGTCACCGAACTGTGGCGGGAACGGGCCGCCGATGAGCACCAACTGGCGCATCTCGGTGCCATTTATACGGCGCTGCACGCGGCGGAAGCGCTGCTGAGGCAGTCCGCGAAGCAGATCGACGCGGATCCGGACGGTGATCACCGACTGCTCGCGTGGACCTGCCGGGCGGCGGCTGAACGGGCCGTGCGCGAGGTGGTCGAGCGGGTACCGCGGATCACCGGCCCGGGCCCGCTGTGCCGGGATCGGGCCTTCGCCCAGCGGCTGGCCGACCTCGGGGTCTACGTGCGGCAGCACCACGGGGAACGGGATCTGGCCGCGCTCGGCGCACTGGCCTATCCGGCCGGAGCACGCGGATGAACCGTGAACTGCCCGACTTCGACCCGAACGCATACCGGCACGCGGTGATCGTGGCGGCGCACCCGGACGACGAGACCCTGGGCGCCAGCGGCTGCGCGCAGGCCCTGCACGCCGCCGGGTGCGCGGTGTCCGTGGTCGTGGCGACCGACGGCGAGGCCGCCTTCCCGGAGTCCACCGCGGCCGAACGCCAGGAGCTGGCCCGGCAACGGCGCCGGGAGTTGATCGATGCGCTGGCGGCACAGGGGCTCGGGGAGTGCCCGGTGACCTGGCTGGGCCTGCCCGACTCGGGCCTGGCCGAGCATCACGACGACCTGGTCGCCCGGCTCACCCCGCTGCTCGCCGACGCGGACTGCTGTCTGCTGCCCTGGCCGGACGATCCGCATCCCGACCACCAAGCTGCCGGCCGCGCGGCCCTAGAAGCGGCGCCGATCACCGCGCACCGCTGGTCCTTCCCCATCTGGATGTGGCTCTGGACCCGGCTGGACGACCCGGTGATCCCGTGGGACCAGGCACACCGCCGGCAGTTGAGCCCCACGCAACGGGACCGCAAGGCCCTGGCCATCGGCAGCTATGTCTCCCAGGTGAATCCGGGCCCGCACGGCGAGGAGCCGATCCTGACCGCCACCACCCTGGAGGCCTTTCGCGGGCCGGACGAGGTGCTGTTCCACCATCCCCGGCAGCGGACGGCGCCCGTCGAGCGCTTCGCGTCGCTGTACGCCGCGGACACGGATCCCTGGCAGGTCGGCGGGTCCTGGTACGAGCGGCGCAAACGGGCCATCACCCTGGCGAGCCTGCCCCGGCAGCGCTACCGCCACGGGCTGGAACCGGCCTGCGGGCTCGGCCTGCTGACCGCGGAACTGGCCGATCGCTGTGACCGGCTCACCGCCTTCGACCCGGTTTCCGCCGCGGTCCACGCGACCCGGCAACGGGTGAATGCGCATGTCGCGGTCGCCCAGGGCGGCCTGCCACACGACATCCCGGCCGAACCGGTGGATCTCGTGGTGCTGAGCGAGATCCTCTACTACCTGTCCGACGAGGACCTGGACCTCACCATCCGGCGGCTGCTGGACGCCGTGGAACCCGGGGGAGACCTGGTCGTCGTGCACTGGCGGCCCTGGGCACCGGAGGCCACCCGGGACGGCGAGACCACCCACGCGCTGCTGGCCGACCGGCCGGAACTGGACGTGTTGGTCGACCACCGTGACGAGCACTTCGTCCTGCACGTCTTGCGCCGCCGTTGATCAGCGGAGTGGCGATCGTCGTCCCGGCCAGGGACGAGGAACAACGAATGGCGGCCTGCCTCGACGGCATCCGGCGGGCCGTCGCACGGTTGCCCGCAGGAATCGGTGCCTCGGTGTGTGTGGTGGCCGATCGCTGCACGGATCGCACGGTCGATGTCGTCCGGCAGCATGGGGTGACCTGCCTGGTCAACGAGGAGGAACTGTCCTTGGGCGCCGTGCGAGATCGGGGACTGCGCCACGCCTGGGCGCGGCTGGGCACCGCCGCCGGCCGGACCTGGTTGCTCAGCACCGACGCGGACTCCGTCGTACCGGAGGAGTGGATCACTCATCATCTGAACTGGGCCGGACTGGGCGCACAGGGCGTGGCCGGGCTGATCTCGCTCGGCGACTCCGCGGAACTGGACGAGCCCACACTCCGGCGGTACGCCGAGCTGGTGTCCCCGCGCATCCGGGACCACGGTCATGACCACGTGTACGGAGCCAACCTGGGGATCCGCGCCGATGCCTACCTGGATGTCGGTGGCTTCCCGCCGATCTCCACCGGCGAGGACCGGGCGTTGTGGGCGCGGCTGCGCGAGTCGGGGTGCCTGCTCTTCACGCCGTGCTCGGCGGCGGTGCGCACCAGTGCCCGGACCCGGGGCAGAGCGGTGGGCGGGGTAGCCGACCTGCTCGCGGGGTTAATGCAGTAAGGGGCACCCATCCTGCGTTGAGTGCAGGGTGGGTGCCCCTTACTGCGTTGAGTGCAGGGAGGGTGCCCCTTACTGCTTGGTCAGCGCGCGGACGGCGCTGATCAGTCCGACGACGGCGACGAGGACCCCGATGACCTTCTTGATCCTGCTGCCGTCCCGGGGTGCCGCGTCGGCGGCCCGCTGCGCGGTGTCCGAGGCGAGTTCGCCGACCTTCTTGGTCGTCGCCGCCAGCTCCTCGCGCAGCTTGGCCACCTGGTCACCCAACGCCTCGGACGCGTCGCTGACCTTGTCGCGCACGATGTCCGTCTTGCTCATGACTGGGCCCTTTCGCTCGTGTTCCTTCCGGACTATGGCGGAGATACCCACTCGGCGCAGGTCGAACACCACGCATGCCCTGCGCCATGCCGGGTAACCCCCCATCATCAGTCCGGTATCGGAGGTATCGAGTGAGTCTCTCGTTCTCGAGCGTGGTGGACGCCCCGCTGCAGGAGGTCTTCGAGTGGCACGCCCGCCCCGGCGCGATCACCCGGCTCAGTCCACCGTGGCTGCCGGCCAGGGTGGGCGCGGAGGCGGACTCGCTGCGGGACGGCCGGGCCGAGCTGGTGTTCCCGGGCGGTCTGCGCTGGGGCGCTGCGCATGACGGAGCCGCGTACCAGCCGCCGCACCGGTTCGTGGACCGGCTGGACACCCCGCTGCTGTCGACGGCCCTCGGCTGGCAGCACGAGCACCGGTTCGCCGCGGTCGGCGCGGACCGCACCGAGGTCATCGATCGGGTGGAGACCAGGGTCCCCGGCTTCGCGTTGCGCTCGATGTTCGCCTACCGGCACCGGCAGCTCGCCCAGGATCTCGCCGCTCAGGCGCGGTATCGGCACGAGCCGCTGACGGTCGCGGTCACCGGGGCCAGTGGCCTGGTGGGCACAGCCGTCACCGCGTTGCTGACCACCGGCGGTCACCGGGTCATCCGGCTCGTTCGCCGCGCGGCCGCGGACGAGCAGGAGCGCCGGTGGGATCCGGACCAGCCGGCCAAGGACCTCCTGGACGGGGTCGACGCGGTGCTGCACCTGGCCGGGGCCTCGATCGCCGGGCGGTTCGACGACCGTCATCGGCACGCGGTGCTGGACAGCCGGGTCGGTCCGACCCACGCGCTGGCTGAGGTGGCCGCTCAGGCCACCAACGGTCCCCGGGTGTTCGTCTCCGCGTCGGCGATCGGCCTCTACGGGCCGGACTGCGGGGACCGGGAACTCACCGAGGACAGCCCGCCCGGCGCCGGTTTCCTCGCCGACGTGGTGACGCGCTGGGAGACGGCGACGGCGCCCGCCGCCGAGGCCGGGTTGCGAACGGTCAAGGTGCGCACCGGCCTGGTGCTCAGCCCCAAGGGCGGGGTGTTGCAGTTGCAGTACCCGTTGTTCGCCGCCGGATTGGGCGGCCGGCTCGGATCCGGTGAGCACCACATGTCCTGGATCGGTATCGACGACCTGGCGGACATCTACCTGCGCGCGCTCACCGATGCGGAGCTCTCCGGCCCGGTGAACGCGGTCAGCCCGGAGCCGGTGCGCAACGCGGAGTACACCCGGACCCTCGGCCGGGTGCTGCACCGGCCGACGTTGCTCCGGGTACCGGAGTTCGGCCCCCGGCTGCTGCTCGGTTCGGAAGGAGCCAGGGAGCTGGCCTTCGCCGACCAACTGGTGCGGCCACAACGCCTGGTCGACGCCGGGCACACCTTCCGCCACCCGCGGCTGCGCGACGCGCTCGCCCATGTACTGGGCGCCGCGTGATCGCCTATGAGCGCCGTGCCCACGGCGCGATCGCGCTGGGCGGGTTCTTCGCGGCGGTGGCGGCCGTCGCGGCGATCGGTGCCCTGTCCGCATCCCGGTCACGGGATGTCTACGCGACGCTCGTCCAGCCGGTGTGGGCGCCGCCAGCCTGGCTGTTCGGTCCGGTGTGGACGATCCTCTACGTGGCGATCGCGGTTTCCGGCTGGCTGTACTGGCAGACGGGCGGCACCCGTCGCGGGCTCGCCTGGTACGCCGTCGGCCTGGTCCTCAACGCCGCGTGGACTCCGCTGTTCTTCGCCGCGGGCGCGTACTTCCTCGCGCTCGTCGACGTCCTGCTGCTGGCCGCGGTCATCGTGGTCACCGTGCTGACCTTCCGGCGGCACACCGCGCTGGGCGCCGGCCTGTTGCTGCCGTACCTGGCCTGGACGCTGTTCGCCGCCGCGCTGAACGCCGCGATCCTGGTACTGAACTAGATCGAGAGGGAGAAAACCATGGTCGAGGTCACTCGCACGTTCACCGTCGCCGCCACTCCGGAGCGGACGCTCGCCTATCTCCGGGATTTCGCGAACACCACCGAATGGGATCCCGGAACCCAGTCCTGCGAGCAGGTGAGTCCCGGTCCGATCGAGGTGGGCACCCGCTGGCACAACCGGTCGAAAATCGTCGGGATCAAGACCGAGCTCATCTATGAACTGATCCGGTCGGAACCCGGCCGGGTGGTCTTCCGGGGCACGAACAAGACCGCCTCGGCCACCGACGACATGGCCGTGAGCCCGGGAGACCTGCCCGGGACCACCCGGATCACCTATCACGCCACCATCGACTTCCAGGGAGCCGCGAAGCTGGTCTCGCCGATCGCCCAGGTCGTCTTCGCCAAGGTCGGCTCCGATGTCGTCCGCAGTCTGACGGCCGTTTTCGAACGACAGAACGGGTAGTTGAACCACCCGTCGGACGGCGCTATCGCATGACGTGAGGTAGCGCACCGGGTTCACACGATTGGCACAACCGACTATCGGGTACCTGACCTATGTCAGTGCGCGGGTCGACGCCGTTCGTTCTTCAGCGCCGCGCTGAGTGTGTAGTGCTGAGGGGGAGAGTTCGTGCTGGCTGAACCGATTGATGCGGAAATTCCGAAGGACGTGACGGTCACCGATCCACAGGTGACGAAGCGGGCGATCGGCGCTGCGGCGATCGGCAACGCGACCGAGTGGTTCGACTTCGGTGTGTTCGCCAACCTGACTCCGGTGCTCACCGCGGTGTTCTTCGCGGGATCCAGTAAGACCGTAGGCACCATCGGCACCCTGGGCCTGTTCGCGGTCGCCTTCCTGGTGCGCCCGATCGGCGGCATGTTCTTCGGCCCGCTCGGCGACCGCATCGGCCGCACCAAGGTGCTGTCCATCACCATGATCATGATGGCCATCGGCACCTTCGCCATCGCCTTCCTGCCCGGCTACCAGACCATCGGCCCGGCGGCCCCGCTGCTGATGCTGCTCGCCCGGCTCGTCCAGGGCTTCTCCACCGGCGGCGAGTACGGCGGCGCGATGACCTTCATCGCCGAGTACGCCCCGGACAAGAAGCGCGGCTTCCTCGGCAGCTGGCTGGAGTTCGGCACGCTGAGCGGCTACCTGCTGGGTGGCATCGTCGGCCTGGTAGTGCAGCTGCCCGGGGTGATGTCCCACGAGGCCCTGCTGACCTGGGGCTGGCGCATCCCGTTCCTGATCGCCGGCCCGATCGGCATCGTCGGCCTCTACCTGCGGCTGAGGCTGGAGGACACCCCGGCGTTCCAGGCGGCGGTCCGCAAGAACGACCGTCCCGAGGGCAACCAGACCTTCAACGCCATCCGGAAGATCTTCGTCAAGCACTGGCGGTCGATGGTGATCTGCATGGGCCTGGTCCTGGTGCTGAACGTGCCGTACTACATGCTCACCACCTACATGCTGGAGTACATCGGCCAGTTCGCGCCGTCGGTGAGCAGCACCGGAGCGCTGCTGATGGAGATCGCCGTCTTCGCGCTGAGCATGGTGCTGATCACCTTCATCGGCCGGTTCTCCGACCGCGTCGGCCGCAAGCCGATCATCTTCTTCGGCTGCGCCATGCTGATCGTGCTCGGTATCCCGTCGGTGCTGCTGATCCAGCAGAACACGATCACCTCCGTGTTTCTCGGCCTCGTCCTGATGGCGTTGACGGTGCTCTGTTTCAGCAGCACCATGCCGTCGATGCTGCCCGCGTTGTTCCCCACCGAGATCCGGTACGGCGGCCTGTCGATCGCGTTCAACCTGTCCGTGTCGCTGTTCGGCGGCACCACCGCGGTGTTCAACGCGTTGCTGATCGAGGGCACCGGCAACATCGACATCCCCGGTTACTACCTGATGATCGCCGGAGTGGTCGGCGCCGTGGCCTGCTACTTCGCCGTGGAACCGTCGGGCCGTCCGCTCCCGGGCAGCAAGCCCGCGGTCGAGGGCCCGGTGCTGGCCGCGGCCCGCTGAGGAGACGAGAACCGCTGGACCATCGGCTGCTCGACGTACCGGTAGAGCAGGCAGGCGGCGATGGCGGACAACGGCAGGAAGATCCCGAAGACGGTCGCCGTCGCGGTCAGGTCGTCGACCGCGCGGTGCCTGCCGAACAGTGCCACCGTCGCCGCCATGATGACCAGCAGGTGCACCAGGTACAGCGAGTAGCTGCGGGTTCCCCAGTAGACCATGAACCGGGAGCGGAACCCGGAGGGCAGGGCGAGCAGGTCCCGGCGGGCCACCGCCAGTACCAGCAGACCCGCGCCGGCGGCGTAGATCGGGCTGCTGGCGAACGGACTGCTCAGCAGTTGCAGCGATCCCATGATCGCCAGGAGGGCGAGCACCGCGTGCCACAGCCGCACCGGTGGGACATTCGTCTGGCAGACCCGGGCCAGCAGCATGCCGAGCAGGAACTCCGGCAGCCGGCTGGGCGGGAAGACGTAGGTGACCCACATGCCGAGCACGGACGTGTCCGGGCTCGAACCGAACTGCTCGCCACCGATCCCGTTGGCCAGCACCGGCGGCACCAGGCTCGCCGCGACCATGATCCCGCAGCCCGACCACAGGCGCCGTGCTGACCATCGGCCGATCAACCGGTACAGCAGCGGGAAGGCCAGGTAGAAGAACAGTTCGCAGCTGATCGACCAGGAGACCGAGTTGAGGCCGTACTGCCAGGCGCGCCCCGGGATCCAGTTCTGTGCCAGGAACAATCCGCTGATCAGGCCGTCCAGCCGGATCGGTGTCGGCGTGTGGGTCAACGCCAGGAACGGGCCGATCCCGACGGCCACCGCCAGGACGCCGGCCAGCATCGTGGTCACCAGGTGCACCGGAAAGATCTTGACGATCCGCCTGCGCCAGAACGCGGCCGGCGTGTCCCGCTCCCGCGCCGACCAGGTGAGCACGAAGCCGCTGAGCACGAAGAAGACCGAGACGCCGCCGTAGCCGAGCGGCCACATGAACCGCAGGATCCCACCGGGGCCGTTGCCGCGATACGGTCCGACGAATGCGGTCGCGTGGGCGAGGAACACCGCGAAGGCCAGGGGAAACCGGAGTCCGGTCAGCCCAGGCAGTCGCCGGAGCGACTGATCACCGATCACCAGAAAACCCTTTCCGAATGGCCTGGAGCCGAACGTAGGGTTCCCGGCCGACCGACTGGTCGGTAGTCAACTGAAAGTGGCCGTCATTCCAGCCGATCCGAGTAGCGTGGATCAGGTGCTGAACTACGGCTTGGACATGTCCGCCGTGCCGCGCGATCTCGTGCAGCCGGACCTGGTGGCGGAAGGCGAGGAGCTGGACGCCCTGGTGTCGGCGGAGCCCGACTGGACCAGGCCGACACCGGCGGTGGGCTGGACGATCGCCCACCAGATCGCGCACCTCGCCGCGGCGGATGCGAACGTGCTCATCGCGCTTCGCAACCCGGAGGCGTTCGAGCAGGTGCAGGATGCCGATCACCAGGCCGCTGTCGGCGCGGCCAAGCCGCGGTCTGTCCTGCTGGACGAGTGGCGCACCGGTCGGACGGAGGTGGCTGCGGCGCTCCGCGATGTCCCGGTGGACCAGGAGTTTCCCTGGTTCGGCGCGCAGGTCACCGCCACGCTGATGGTGCCGCTCCGGTTGATGGAGATCTGGGCTCACGGGCAGGACATCCTCGACGCGGTGGGGGTGAAACGTCGTCCCACGGCCCGGCTCCGGCATGTGGCATCGCTGGGGGTCGTCGGTGTCGGGCTGTCGTTCTACGCCGCCCAGCTGCCGGTTCCGGCCGAGCCGTTCCGGGTCGAATTGACCGGCCCGGACGGTGAGACCTGGGTGTGGGGACCGGAGGATGCCGAGCAGCAGGTTCGGGGGAGTGCCCTCGACTTCTGCCTCCGGGTCACCCGTCGCCGGGCGCTCGCGGAGACCGGTCTGATGGCCGTCGGCGCGGACGCGCGGAAATGGCTGGAAGTCGCCCGCGTGTTCCTGTAGATATGAGGTGAACCTGGGGGATCACATGGAACACACATCGCCTGCCGAGCTGTATTTCTTCTTGCGGGATTACGCCGGAACTGAGGCTTATCAGGACATTGTCGCGCCCTGGATGGATAAGACGGGAGTGGCCTTCCGGGAGTATCTGCAGCCGCTCCGCCGATATGGGCAGTGCACGCGGACGAACGACGGGTTCGCCGAGCTGCTGATGGAGGCGTACGCCCTGAGCCGGGTGAGTGACGTACTCCTGGTGGGTTTCCAGTCACCGCTGCCGGAGGACGTGGAGCTTCCGCACGTGCATTCTCTGCACCTGAAGCGGGGGTGGCCCGCGATCACCCGGCCGCAGTACCTGGCCACGTTCGCCGCGCTGGGCATGACGGAGATCGAGCAGGACCGGTTCGACCCGATCTTCCACGAGATCGTCGCCGTGGAGCAGTCGCCCGACCCCGACGCTCCGATCGAGATCCTGGACATCGTCTGGCCGGGTCTGATGTTCGACGAGCTGGTGTTCAGCAGGGCTGGGGTCCGGGTCCGGGCCGGCGCCCGTCATGCGGTGGCCGGTATCGCCGAACGCTCCGAGTTGCACGAGGTCTTCCTGCGACGGCACCGTCCCACCATCGACGGATCCCTGGGCTGGGGCACCAATTCGCAGTGGAGAACGTTCATCCGGCGCGACTACGTGACCGCGACCGCCCAGCATTTCAATGTGGACGGTGACACCGACGTCAGCGGGAACCCGACCGAGGAGCAGAGCAGGCTGGTGCGCTACCGGTGTAAGACGGATGAGCGGGACCTTCCACCCGATGACGAGAACGACCGGTGGATCGACGACTGGCGGCTGACGATCGGAACCCGGTGACAGGTCCGGGCGGGCAGTGGGACGTTTCCCGCTGCCCGCCCGGGAGAGTCAGAACCGCAGGCCGGCGGCGCTGCACATCTTCGGCCAGGTGTTGAGGTTGGTGTTCGCGTTGACCATCACGGCCGCCTTGCCCTTGGGGATCACGACGGCCGGGTTGACGTCGGCGGTGAGGGCGATGTCCGCGTTCGCGATGTTCTTGAATGTGTGCGAGGCGACGATGGAACTGCCGTTGAACACGTTCACCACGATCTGGTGGTCACCGGTGATCTTCCCGCCGGCGTTGCGCAGCTTGGCGTAGATGTTGACGATCTTCCAGTTGCCGCCGTCGTTGTGCACATTCGCCCAGCCCTCGGCGTAGTTGGCCTCGGTGGGCGATACCCGGGTACCGCAGGTCGCATGCCAATCCGGGTTGTCATCCGCCGAGGCGATCGGCGTGGCCAGCAGGAGCATTGCCGCGGTCGCTGCCGCGATGGACATGGTACGTCGCATTATTCCCCACAGGATCGATAGGAATCGCCGAAATCACCGCACATTAATGCGGTGACCATGGCGAGGAATGCTCATTCAGAGCGGGTCGATTGATTCCTGTTCGAACGTACCTGGCGTGTCGGCATCCGGCCGATGGTTTCGATTCTGCCCTTATCGTGCCTATGCGGTGGGAGTCACGTTTCTCAGTAGCTCGAAACGGCAAGGGAATCGGCCGTGGAGTCCAGGGGTATGGACTGTGCGCGCGTGGCGCAGAGGGTTTTCGCCAGGAGCACCCCGAGGGTGGCGCCGGTGACCTCCGCGAGCAGGTATCCGGGCACGGAGGCCCAGGAGATGCCGGTGACGGTGCCGGTGAACGCCCGCGCCAGCGTCGCGGCCGGGTTGGCGAAACAGGTGGACGAGCTGAACATGATCGCCGCGAAGACCCAGGTCGGGACGACCCGGGGGATCAGCCTGCCCTGGCGGTGATGCGTCAGCAGCCTGCCGGTCAGCACGAGGCCCGCGGTGGCCACGATCTCGCCGATCCACACGCCGGGCCCCAGCCGGTCCGGCCCGCCGGAGTACACCAGCGGCTTCTGGAACATCGCGTGCGACACCATTACGCCCGAGATCGCGCCGGTGCACTGCGCGGCGATGTAGGCGGCCGCCACGGAGCCCTTGAATCCGGAGAACAGGGTCACCACCGGATTCAGATGGGCACCGGAGATCGGCCGGAATATCGCGATGATGACCGAGAGCGCGGCCGCGATGGTGGCGGAGATGCCGAGTAACCGAATGCCGTACTGGTTCGCCGGCACGCGTTCGAACATGATGCCGGCTGACACGATCGATGTGAGCAGCATGCAGGTGCCGAGGGCTTCGGCGAGCAGTCTTGCGCTAAAGCGGTACTCGGTCATGGTGCGGGCTCTCGAGAGGGAATTGGGAAATTCCTGGCGAGATTAACCATTGCCCGGTGCCGTCAGTTCCCAAGGATGATCATGGTCATCTCTTGGGTGGATAAAGTTCCCTCTATCGCGGTGGCGGTGTGTCCTCCGTCGAATCGGGGCGCTGCCCCTGAAGCGATCCGGGGTGGGCCTTGGCCGAGGGATCCCGCCGGGTCTTGATCAGGCTGGCCACCGTGACGACCACGAGCACCGTGATGATCACGGTGAGGCTGAGCGGGGTGGAGATCTCGGGAACCCGCGGGTCGATGTCCACGTGCGCCCAGTGCAGGATCAGCTTCGCGCCGATGAACGCCAGGACCAGCGCGAGACCGGTGGACAGGTACACCAGACGGTCGAGCAGGCCCTGAACGAGGAAGTACAGCGCACGCAGTCCGAGGAGGGCGAACGCGTTGGCGGTGAAGACGATGTAGGGCTGCTCGGTGACCCCGAACACCGCGGGGATCGAGTCGAGGGCGAAGAGCAGATCGATGCTGCCGATGGCGATCAGGACGACGAACAGCGGGGTGACCATCCGCCTGCCGTCGATCCGGGTGGTGAGCCTGCCGCCGACATAGTCGTCGGTGACCGGCAGCAAGCGGCGGGCACTCCTGATCACGATGTTGTTCTCGACGTCGGGATCCTCGTCCCGGTGCTTGAACAACTGCACGGCCGTGTAGATCAACAGCAGGCCGAAGAGCAGGAATACGAACGAGAACAACGACAGCAGCGCCGCGCCGAGCGCAATGAAGATCGCGCGCATGACCAGCGCGAGGATGATCCCGAAGGTGAGCACCTTGTGCTGGTGTTTCTCCGGTACGGCGAAGGTGCCCATGATGATCACGAACACGAAGAGGTTGTCGACCGACAGGCTCTTCTCGACCAGATAACCGGCGAAGTACTCGGTGCCGGACTCACTGCCGTACTGCACGGTGAACCACACGCCGAAGGCCACCGCCACCGCGATGTAGAACACCGACCAGGCGGTGGCCTCGCCGAAGCCGACCTTGTGCGGGCGCGCCGCCGCGAGAATCAGGTCGACGGCGAGCAGGGCGAGGATGAGACCGACGGTGGCAACCCAGGTCAGGGTGCTGATGTGCTGCACGGCCTGAGCTTACGGGCGCATGCCGGGGGCGGCATGTCGTGCTCAGGACTCGAAGGGGGCGGCGAGCACCGCGGGCTGGAGCAGCAGGCCCAGGCAGGAGCTCGGGGCGAGCGGGAGCTTCCTTCGCTCGCCGTTCGAGGACCTGATGAACTCCTTCTTGAACTCGTGACGGGGTGCGTAGTCGAGGATCGCCTGAATCTGCCGGCGGTCCAGGAGATGCAGGCCGGCTCCGGTGAGGTCACAGAGCGAGCCGGTGGGGACGATCCGCACCTCGGGCCGGTAATCCGTGATGCCGATGTCGAGGTGGTAGCGGATGGCGTACTGGACGAGTTGGACGTCCGCCGCGCCCAGTCCCTGATCGCTGAGGAACTCCCCGGCCAGCCGAGCGCCCCGGATGGGGAACTCCTCCGGACCGGGGTACTTCGGGGTCAGGGCCAGGTCGTGCAGGATCGAGCTGAGGTAGGCCAGCTCGCGATCGTACCGGTGAACGCCCGCCTTCTGCATCAGCAGCGCGCCGAACTGGTACGCCCGCCGGCAGTGGTCGGCCCACTCGGGAGAGCCACCCGAATCCATCAGCGCCGTCGCGGCCTTCGCCAGCCTGGAGTCCGGCACCGGCACGATGTCGGGGATGGCGGCCATGGCCGGAGGCGCCGGGAGCACGCTGAACGCTGCCAGCCCGATCGATGAGCCGATCAGTTCACGTCGAGACATCATGATTGTTCCCTTCGAAGGCAGGTTGAAAGCGTCGGCGGTAGTCGGCTGCGCTGACCCCGAGCACCCGGTGGAAGGCCCGGCGCATGGCCTCGGTGGTGCGGTATCCGCAATGGCGGGCGATCTCCTCGATGCCGTCGGCGGTGTCCTCCAGCCGCCGTCGGGCGGCCTCCAGGCGCACCTGGTCCACGTAGCGGCCCGGCGACATGCCGACCTCGGTGGTGAAGGCCCGGGTGAACTGCCGGGGCGACAGGGTGGCCCGCTGGGCGAGCGCCGGGATGGACAGGTCCGCCTCCGGGTGCTCGCTGATCCACTGCTGCACCTCCCGAACCGGAGCCCGGTCGGCCAGCTGCGTGGCGAGCTGCACGCTGAACTGCGCCTGCCCGCCCGGCCTGCGCAGGAACATCACCATGTTGCGCGCCACGGTGAGCGCGGTGTCCCAGCCGAGTTCCTCCTCGATGAGGGCCAGCGCGAGGTCGATGCCCGCCGTCGCGCCGGCTGAGGTGGCGACGTGGCCGTCGCGGACGAAGATCGGCTCGGCGAGGACCTCCAGTTCGGGATGCCGCCGGGCCAGTTCGGTGCACTGAGCCCAGTGCGTCGTCACCCGGCGCCCGGCCAGCAGTCCGGCGGCGGCCAGGCTGAAGGTGCCGGTGCACACGGAGACCAGTTGCCGGGCGCGAGGGCCCCTGGTGCGCAGCCAGGTGATCAGTTCGGGCTCGGGCAGCCGGCTGCCCAGCCCGCCGGGGACCAGCAGGATGTCGAGTTCCCAGGCACGTTCCAGCGCGATGTCCGGGGTGAGCAGCAGGCCGCTGGACGAGCGGACCGGAGTGCCGCCCATGGTGCCCAGCCGCACCTGGTAGCCGGCGTCGTAGAACGCCTCCAACGGGCCCGTGACGTCGATACTCTGCACACCGGTGAAGCACACGATGAGCACCCGTCGATTCGGCATGAATGCAATGCTGAGCTGGCCCGCCGCTGACGGCAACGCCGTATGACCCACCTTTTAGGACATGGCGCTCGCCGTGATCGAGTCGGCCAGATGTCCGATCTGTGCGATGAGTTCCGTCGGCGCCACATCCAGGTCCAGCGCGTACGTGATGACGGTGATCGGTGAGTTGAGAATGCGGTGCCGCGTGGCCTTGGCGGTGTCACCGGAGTAGACGAGCCAGGCGCGTTCGACGCCGAGCGCGGTGCAGTAGGAAATCACCTGGTACATGTCCTCGTTCGGATAGCGACCTTTCTTGCTCTCCAGTTTGTACTTCGCATCTACGATGAACTGCGGCTTGCCGTCCACTACATGCACGACGTCGATATTCATCGAGATCACACCGCTGCCGTCGAGTTTGGCCGGGTACTGCGGTCTGGTCCGGCCGGGGCTCGTGCTCCACGCCTCGGTGAGCGCGGTCGTGAGGAAGTCCTCGAACACCTTCTCCATGTTGACGACGAAGGACGCGATCGCCAGGCCGTCGTCTCCCACCTCGAACGACAGCGTGTTCAGCACGAGATCCGCGATCCGCAGGGCAGGGTGGTAGCGCGTGTTGATCCGGGTCGGCCGCCACCGCGGTAGCGGGGCCCCGTGCGCGAGTGGTGAGACGCCGCCCAATCTGCTGAGCAGGTGACGCAGCCGACCCTGGATGCCCGGGTCGACGCGGGGGACGCTGAGCATCCGGCTGACGGCGGCTCGCAGCAGGCGGTTCTCCGGAGTGTCCGTGGTGAACTCGTCGTGTGTGATCTCCACCGGCATCATGCGGCCGGGCCGCCGCGAGATCTGGTCGCCGACGCGGATCCGCCCGCGGATCACGGTGCTCGATGAGTGCTCCGTCGCGTAGCCGGAGAGCACCCCGCGGCTCAGCGCATGTTCTACGTTACGACACAGGCTCTCGGCGACGATCGCCCACAGCCCGTCGGCCTGCACACCTTCGACGTTCTCCGGCAGAAAACCGGGATTCTGCGCGTAACCGAGCATGAAGAGCAGGCGTGGAATGGTGACCTTCGGTGTTACCACGATGTCGAGCCCGTACGCATGCACGGCGCCCACCCGCTTGGACTTGGGCGTCACCACGAAGTCCCGGCCGCTCGGCCGCACGTCGACCAGCCCCGAACCGCGCAGGTAGTTCACCTGAGCAGGGGTGAGCGCCATCCTCTTGCCTGTTTGGGAGTTCTCCGGCAACGCGATCATGGGAGGTTGCGCAGCGCATCGAGACCGAACGTCTCATGTACCTGCTGACGAGACATGCGCTCGTAGAAGTACTCCTCGAGCAACGGCAGAATCGAGTGTTCCCAGACCAGATCCAGGCCATGATCCGCATCTGGTTTCATCAGGTACGACGGGCCGATCTTGAATTCATGGTCGGCACCGATGGCCTCATTGAGTTTGGCCAGCAGCGCAGCGCGGTCGCCGCCCTTACCGTGGGTCTCGGACCACCTCGACAGGACATCGCGTACCGGAGGGTGATCCGGATGTAGTTCGACGAAGGCGAACCGGCGACGCATGGCCGCGTCCATCAGGGCGATGGACCGGTCCGTGGTGTTCATCGTGCCGATGATGAAGACGTTCGCCGGCAGCTTGAACCGATCGCCCGGTGAGTACTGGAGGTCGATCGCCTCGTCGCGGTACTCCAGGAGGAAATACAGTTCACCGAAGACCTTCGGCAGGTTCGCCCGGTTGATCTCGTCGATGATCAGCACATGCGGCCGGCTCTTGTCGGCCTCCGCGTCCCGTACCAGCCGCCGAAGCGGGCCGGGTACCAGTTCGAAGGCGGCGGTGTCGCCCTTGAGCCGCGGCCGGAAGCCCTCGAAGAAGTCCTCGTAGGTGTAGGAGGGGTGGAACTGCACCAGCCGGGTGGTTCCCTGTCCGGCGATGTGCCGGGCCAGTTCGCGGGCGAGATGGGTCTTCCCGGTACCCGGCGGCCCGTACAGCACGATTTGTTTGCGATGCTGCAGCAGAAGGCCGACCTTCTCCAGCCAGGGCAGGTCGAAATGCAGTCCGTCGGCGAGCGCCTGGGTGATCTCGGGCAGCTGCACACCGCTGTCGGGCTGATTCGAGGGCGTGGCCAGGTCTTTGGCGAGCCTGCTCGCGTCATTGGGGCCGTAGCCGGGCACCTCCACCCTCAGCCGGATCTGTTTGGTGCCGTTGCCCTCCTTCTCGGACTCGGACCTCCCGATCCGGCCCTGAGCGCGGCCCAGAGTTCTGCGGAACTGCTCGATGTCGGACAGATCCGCCAGCGTCACCGGCCCGTCGAGGATCGTCCGCTCGCTCTCCGGCAGGTTCCGGACCTTGGTTGAGTCGACGACCCCGTTCAGCAGGACGGCCTCGCGATCCCGAAGCCGGCCGAGTAGCAGCTCTAAGGCCTGGTTGTACTGGGGATTGATCCCCATGGGCCTGGTGTTGGATCTGCCGCTGGAGCTCTTCATGACCAACGCGAGCACATTGCCGTCGCGCTCGATCTCGAACTCTGCGTCGAGGGTGGTGTCCGTGTCGTCTGTGGCCTGCACCCTTCGATCATGGCGCATGATCGCGGCAGGGTGTTGTCCTGGGCGCACCTATTGCTGAAGCCGTGTCTCTCAGTCGCTGGTGGGCGTGGGCACAGTCCAGTTTCACTCGAGAGGAGGTTGGTCGCGCTCAGGAGCCGGACCGCATGTCTCTCCGGATCTCGCGCAACCGTCGACGGCCCGGCGAACTTCAGGGTGTCGACGGGAACAGTCTCAATGCCTCCGCAAGCTGCGAAGTACAGGCTCTACCCGGTGTGGCGGCCGGCCGGCCAGGGCCTGGACAAGGTCGGTCCATGGCCAACTTGTTGCCGGCCTGGGCGCGTGCGCCTCACCACCGGAGGCCTTCCCGGCCCGCACGACAGGCCGGTGATCACCTGGATCGAGAATGACGTCCCGGAAGAGCAGCCACCTGATCGAAGGAACCAGCGGTGCTCCCTGACTCCCACTCCCGGCAGGGCCTCGTACAGCCGCACCGGGTCGCCGTCCTCGGCCTCGAGGGCGTTGGCACGTTCGAAGTGGCGCTGGCCGTTCAGGTCTTCGCCGCCGCGAACGATCACGCGGGTGCCGAGTTGTATGAGGTCGCCGTCACCGGGCCCGACACGCCCGTCGTCACCCGGACCGGTCGCGCCACTGCTTACGCGCTGGTCCCGGACCGGCCGTCGGTGTGGGCGGAATCCGCGCACACCGTCGTCGTCCCCGCTGCACCGGGGATCTTGTCCGCACCACCGGAGCTGGCCACCACCATCCTGCGCGCCCACGCCGCCGGGGCCCGAATCGTCGCGCTCTGCCTAGGAACGTTCCTGGTGGCGGACACCGGCCTGCTCGACGGTCGTGAAGCGACCACCCACTGGCACTGGGCAGATCGGCTCGCCGCCGAACGACCCCTGGTCCGGGTCCATCCCGGGCGCCTCTTCGTCGAAGACCGGGGGATCTTCTCGTCCGGCGGTGGCACCGCCGCGCTCGATCTGATCCTGCACCTGATCGAGCTGGACCAGGGCTCGGCACTCGCAACGGAGATCGCACGTTTCATGGTCGCGCCTTTCCGCCGCGATGCCGACCAGGCACAGCACACGGGGTGGGAGGCGCCCGGCCGTCCTCGCTCCGTTGCGGACACGTTGCGCTGGGCGGAGGACCACCTCGCGGAGCAGCTCACCATCGCCAGGCTCGCCGAGCACGCCGGGATGAGCACCCGGACGTTCTCCCGTCAATGCCAGGAGGCGCTCGGTATTCCGCCGATGGAATGGCTGCACCGGCTCCGCGTGCGGCGGGCCCAGGAGTTGCTGCAGCGCACGACGTGGACCGTGCAGCGCATCGCCGCCGCGAGTGGCTTCGGGTCCGAATCGTCGCTGCGTCACCACTTCGTCAAGCTCGCTGAGCTTTCCCCGGGGCAGTACCGGATTCGGTACGGTCCCGCGCGGAGCCGGCGGTCGCCTGCTACGTAGTGGAACTTCCCGCCTCGGTGAGACTCGCGATCTGCTGATCGGTGAGGCGGAGCTCGGCGGCGGCCGCGTTTTCTTCGAGGTGTGCGATTGAGGACGTCCCGGGAATCGGGCAGATCATCTCGGACCGCGCCAGCAGCCACGCCAGCGCGACCTGTGTGGTGGTGGCTCCGATCTCCGCTGCGACCTCGGCGGCGATACCGCCGGGCTGAGCCAGGTCACCGTTCATCACCGGGAACCACGGGACGAACGGGATGCCCTCACGCGTGCAGTATTCGACGACGTGGTCCCAGTGGCGGGTCGTCAGGTTGTAGATGTTCTGGACCGCGGCGACGTCGATGATCGCTCGGGCCTGGTCGATCTGGTCCGGCGAGACCTCGGACAGCCCGAAGTGTGCGATCTTGCCCTCGTCCCGCAGGTCCTTCATGGTGCCCACCTGGTCGGCGAAGGGCACTTCCGGATCGACACGGTGCAGGTAAAGCAGGTCGATCCGATCGACGCCCAGCCGCCGCAGGCTCATCTCGCACTGGTGGCGCAGGAGGGCGGGGTGACCGACCGGCACCCATTCACGTGGCCGCGGTTGGACCTGGCCGATCTTCGTCGCGATCAGCAGGTGATCCGGATAGGGGTGCAGGGCCTCGCGCAGGATGTCCTCGGAGGCGCCGAGGCCGTAGCTGTCGGCGGTGTCGATGTGGTCGACGCCGACGTCGACCACCCGTCGGGCCAGCCGGATCGAGTGTTCCCGGTCGGCGGGCGGACCCCAGAACGGGTGGTCGGTCAACCGCATCCCGCCGTAGCCGATCCGGGACACCGTTTTGCCGGCGAGCTGAACGGTCTTCGCTGTATCTGTGTCGTGCATGTGCCGATCTTCGAACACCCGGAGTCGGGCTCGCTGCCCGTTATCGGTCAAAAACGGCCAACATCCGGCCATTCGCCCGCTGAGGCCCTGGCCGGTCAGGATCGGTCGGCCAGTACCTGCCAGATGGCGAGCTTGGCGCGGCCCTGGCCATCGAGCGCGGCCGGCCTGCCGAGCGGCTCGAGGAAGCCGTTGACCACGGCCGCCGAGGCGAAGTAGGTCGCGTGGCTCAGGTCGGTGACGGTCCAACCGGCCGCCGACAGCGTCCCGCGCAACTCGGATTCCGGCACGGCGAACGGCGCGGGCATTCCGCCGGGCGCGTCGGAGAAGCACAGCATGCTCAGCCGGGCTCCGGGCCGGGTGGCGCGGTGCAGGGCTGCCGCGTAGAGCGGGCGGAGTTGCTGGTCGAGGGCGTGGAAGAGCGCGCTGTCGAGTACCGAGTCGAATCGGTCCTCGTAGCCGGTCAGCCGGGTGGCATCGGCGACGGCGAATTCGATATCCGAGCCCGCCGCGCGTTGTCTGGCCTGCTCGATCGCCACTGAGGAGCCGTCGATGGCGGTCACCGAGTGACCGCGGCCGGCCAGGAACACCGCGTTGTCACCGAGTCCGCAGCCGATGTCGAGCACGTCGCCGGTGAAGCGACCCGCCGCCTCCAACTCGACCACGGCGGGCTGCACGTCCCTGATGTCCCAAGGGACACCGCTGGAGTCGAAGCCGGGAAACGCTTCGTTCCGGTAGACGGCGTTGAAGTCGATCGCGGCGAGGTCAATGGGCTGGTCGGTGCTGCTCACGCGAAGCTCCCTGCGGGATGTCCGGCACAGAATCGGTCAGTGCCCGAAGGCACCGACCAGACACCAGAGCGGTGTCGGATGCTCCGTCCTCTTCTACCGTGGACCGGGCGGACCGGCCATCCCAGCGTCGATCACCACGCGATCGGGGGAAGCGTCCTGAGGGCGCGAGATGCCCCCTGTCCGCGGACAGGGGGCATCTCGTCATTACCGCGGGGCTGGGCTACTTCACTTTCTTGTCCAGGATCTTCGTCGCCTCGTTGACCGTCTTGCCCACCAGGTCCGGGGTGACATCCTTGCGTTCCTTGGCCACCGAATCGACGATGTCCTGCTGTTTCGTCTTCTGTCCGTAGGCGCTCAGGCCGTCGAACAACGCGTTGGTCTCATCGATCATCTGCCTGCTGACCACGGTCTTGTCCCCGTCTTTCGTCCCCGAACTGAGCATGGCGCCGTACAGGCTCTGCAGGGTCCGCAGCAACTGGTCACGCAGTCCTCGGTCGTGGTTGAAGATGTCCATCAGATCGTGGCCCCGATCCATGATCACGCTGCCGTAGTGGCTCAGCGCCGGGCTCGATCCGCTCTGCATCCGCTCCCACAGGTGCGCACTCGCCGCCAGCATCTCGTCGGCGCCAGGACCCCCGGGGGCGAGATCGTCCCAGTCACCGGCCGGGACGACGATCGGGATGATGCACAGGCACGCCACCAGCTTGTACCGGATGAAACCGCCGATCACCCCCACCTCCTCCCAGGACTTCTGCGCCGCCAGCACCTCCGGCGTGTCCTCGCCGTACAGGTCCCGCGCCGCCTGGATGGTGGCCTGCGCCGCGGTGTTGAAACCCGAGGTCGGGGTGAGGTAGGTGGTCAGCGTCCGGTAGGCGATCTGCTCGGCGCGGTCCTCGCCGATGGCCTGCGCCATGAGGTAGTACGCGTGGTTGGCGATACCGCTGTTATAGTGCACCCCCAGGTTGTCCATGCAGGTGAAGATGTACTCGTCCATGGTGGCGGGCTGCCATGGGACGTTCGGATCGTTGCCGTCGGTGCCGTTGTGCGGATCGGCCATGTCCCGGATGACCCCGGCCGCCGTGCCCCTCCCGATGGTCCAATCCGTGGTGACGGCTGTCCCGGCGGCGTACCGCTGGGACATCTTGCCGAAGATGTCCGCGTAGCTCTCGTTCAGCGCGCCCGGCTGCTCGTAGTACTCGAGGTTGGCGGTGTGGTGCACCACGGCGTGGGTGAGCTCGTGGCCGAGCACGTCCGCGCTGGCCATGTTGTCGCCGATGTACAGCGCCGCGGTGCCACTGTCGAAGAACGCGTTGACCATGCCCGCGCCGTGCTGGGCATGGGCCGTCACGGGCTGTCCCTTACCGTCGACGCCGTCCCGGCCGAACTTGTCCCGGTAGTAGTCGTAGGCGGCTCCACTCCAGTCGTACGCCTTGTCCGCGTCGAGCACATCGGCACCGACGTGATGCCCACCGGACCACACCGGCTTCGGGTCAGGAGCCTCGTTGGTCTCGTCTCCCTTGTGCTCATCGTCGAACACCCTGATATCGCGCCCGGCCTCCTTCTTGAGGTCGAGCCAGCGCAGGTGGCCGGTGTGCGCGTCGACGTAGTAGTCGTTCGAGGCCTGCGTCGCCGGGTCGGACAGCCACACCCGCCAGACCAGCCGGGTATCGGCCTTCTTGCCCCGTTCCGGCAGGTCGCCCCGGACCTGCAATGTCACCGGCATGACCGGTTCGCCATGGGGGAGTGCCTTGCGTGCCGTGGCCAGTGCCGCGTTCGCGTCGATATCCGGCACGGTGGACACCGGGGCCAGGTCCGGCCGGGTGCCGCTGCTGATCGCGTGCACCCGGCTGCCACCCTCGTCCAGGTGCATGATCGCCACCGCGTCGTGCACCGGAATCCCGTCGACCGTCTGCTGGTACCGGATGTGCTGCTGGCCGAGCCGGTCGGTGTCCCGGCCGACCTCCCGGAGTTGCCGCTGCGGATCGGGCAGCCCGAACAACGCCGCGTGCTCGCCCAGCCACTGGCCGGGCCCGGCGCCGAGCGGACCGTCGATCCGCAGCAGCGAGGGCACGTCGTACCGGGACTCCTGCGCGCCGAGGAAGCCGGCGCCCTTCTCCCGGCGCAGCGTGTCCACCGCCGCGGTGGCCGCCGTGGCGTAGTCACCACCGGTCCGGCCGCCGACGGAGGCCACCAGCAGGCCCGCCGCGAGCACACCGGTCAGCGCGAGCGCGATCGGTCGCAGCGGCAACCGGGGAACACCGGCCCTTCCGAGGCCGATCCGGCCGAGCAGGACCAGCGCCGCGGCCAGCGCCACCCATCCGGCGGCGAATCCCGCGCGCAGCGGCCACGGCGTGCTCAGCTCCAGCAGGCCCGGGGCTGCGGCGACGAGCACCGGGCCGGCGCCCAGCGTCAGCAGATACCCACAGCCGATGCCCAGCACTCCCACGCCGCCGGGCTTATGCCGGCGGACCAGTAGCGCCGTGACCAGCGCGGCTACCACCGGACCGGCCAGGACCCACAGCAGTGGGGAGCCCTGGCCGAGCAGGTCGACCGGCCAGATCCGGCCCGACCAGCCGATGGCGTCGGACCGCCAGTCCACCGGTGCGCCCATTCCAGCGCCGAAGGCGGTGAACACCCCGTGCACACTGTGCCGGAGCTGCCGGGCGATCGAGGCGTCGAAGCCCGATCCGCCGCCCGCCAGCAGCAGGCCGAGCCAGGTGGCGCCGAGTCCGGCGAGGGTGCCGGTGATCGCCAGCGCGAGCCCGGTGCCGAATCTCCGTGACCACGCGATTGTCCGCATTCCTGTCTTCCCGTCGATCGAGTGTCCGGTCATCAGGCCGCCTTCGCCGTGCCGGTCACGATGTGCCACTTCTGCGCCGAAGCGGTGGTACAGGGCGTGACCTGGAGTGGTTCGCCGATGGCGGACGAGGTCAGGCAGCCGCCTTCGTGGTTGACCAGCAGCAGCCAGCCCGGCTCACTGGCGATGGTCACCCACCAGCGTTGGTTCAGGGCGCCCTCCTGGTATGCGGCCAGTTCGGTATGCCCGTCCGTGGTCTTGGCCAGCATCTTCGAGCCGCCGTACCCGGTCTCGATCAGCCAGGTGTCGTTGCCCTGATCACGCACGAACCAGCCCTGTGGCTGTGGCCACCAGTCCTTGGGCTTCCGGGATTGGATCTTCGTACCGGGTGTCCGGTCACCGAAGTCCAGGTCGACGGCGACACCGTCTTTCGAGACCAGGGAGGAGGTGGGCTCTGTGGACGGTGGCAACGCGGCACTGAGGTCGAAAGGCTGCCACCGCTGGGCATCGGTACCGGTGCAGTCGGCGGTGACCAATCCCTTGCCCGCCGCCACGGCGGTCAGGCAGCTGCCGTCGTTGTTCGCGACCAGGTTGAACCAACCGCCGCCCACCGCCCGGAACCGCCAGCCTTCGCCCTGCGCCGCCGGGCGGTAGTCGGCCAGGTCGACCTGGCGCGCCGGGCTCATGTCCAGCATGAAGTCGTGTCCCGCCCGATCGCCCTGCTGTGTCTCCAGCAACCAGTTGTCGTCGCCGTTGTCGTGGAAGATCCAGCGCCGGTCGTCCTTCCCGGCTTTGGCCGTGCCGGACGATCCCGTCACCGGTGTGCCCGCCGCCGTGCCCGGGGTGGCCACCAGCCCGGTGGCGGATCTCAGCTCGCCGGCCTGATGGTCGGTCACCGGCGCCGCCGCGGGCTGCCCCGGTGTCCTGCCATCCTCGCCCGCAGGCTGGGTGCCCGGGGCGAACAGCGTGCCGCAGAGCGCCTTCCAGGCCTCACAGATCGGAGTGGGACCCGATTCCAGCGATTCGTTGCCCGGCCTGCCGCTGCGGAAGCTGAGCTTGCCGAGCCGGACCAGCTTGCCCTCACTGACGAACACGGACTCGCTCCACGCCGTGGGGCAGTTCAGGGGTTTCTGTGCGGCACCCGGCGGATAGCACTGGTGCCGTGGGGTGACGAACCCGAAGGCGGCGTCGATCTTCTTGGTGAAGGCCGTCCCCTCGGAGTCGACCCGCTTGAGCGTCGGCCAGAACTCACCGGTGCCCCGGATCGTGCCCGAGGTGGTCGCCCCCGGATCGAACTCACCCACCGGGGCGAACCGCAGGTCCACCGCCTTGTCCCCCTTGATCAGGTATCCGGTGTCCCTCGCCCGGCCGTCGGCGAACGCGGCGTCGATGCCCGTCTCGAAACCGGTGCCCCGCAACGCGGGCCAGCGGTCCGCGATGCGGCCGGGCCCGTCCAGCAACCTGTCCTCGGCGCGGGTACGCCCCAGCCGGAGCGCGACGTAGCGGTCCCCGCTGAACAGGTAGGCCACGTCCGGGTCTCCCGGGCGGGTGAAACCCCCGTCGATGGAGCTGGTGAACCGGGTGCCGCGCAGCGCGGGCCAGGTGTCGTAGATGCTCTTGACACCCCCGTCCACATGGATACCGCCCTCGACCCTGGCGTAGGTCGGGCCGTGGAACAGGTAGACGTCCCTGTCGTTGAGCGTGACCGCCCCGTCGATCGGCCTGCCCGGCGTGGGGGCCGGATCACCGGCCTTGCCCAGGTGGACCTTGTCGGGTCCCAGCCCCGCGGCGCCGACGCACTGCGAGGAGGTGCCCACGGGCGTGGCCGCGAACTGGGTGAGGCAGGCGCTCAGTGCCTGCTGACCGAAGGCGTTCGGATGGATCGCCTCCTGCTTGGCGCCCTGCCGGTTGGGCTGGGCGGGGATCCACGGCAGATCTACGAGTTGCGGCACCCAGCGGGCCCATTCCGCGTTCGCCGCGGGCAGGGGGTTGGCCGCGCTGTTGGCGGCCGTCGCCTGGCCTGCGGTGGTCGCGCACAGTTCGTGCCCGGCGAACGCGTCGCGCAGGTCGAGGAAGTCCGCGCCGACGGACTGGGCGGCCGTGTGCAGCATGTCGGCGATCGCCGGGATCACCGTGTCGTGCGCCCAGGTCGCGTCGTCGTTGTAGAACGGGCATCCGTCCCGGCTGTACCGCTGGTAGGTCTCGCCCTTCTCCCGGAACCCCGGTCCGGCGGGCATCGGCGCCGGATAGGACTGGAGCACCAGCCGGTAGTGGTCCCGGTCGTAGCCGAGCCGGGTCATCGTGTCGATGACCTTCCCCAGGGTGGCGGTCACCTTCGGTCTGGTGGTGGCCAGTCCCTGTTGCAGCGCCGCCCATTGCTTGGTGTTGCAGTGCTCGGAGGGCACCGGGTTCAGGTAGTTCGAGGCGCAGGACGCGACGACATCGGAGAAGCCGAGGTCGTTGCCGCCCATCGACACGGTGATCAGCCGGACGTCGTTGGCCGCTGCCACCCGTTCCAGCTGCGTGACCTGTGGGTCCTCGCCCTTGAACTTCTCGGCGGCCACATGCTGGGTCAGTGCGCCCGAGCACGCGAGGTTGAACCGGTGGTCCGGTGGGATGCCCGCGATGTCCGCGCCCTTGATCTCGGCGATATCGGACCGGTCGCAGCCGTTGCCACCCTGGTAGCCGGTGTTGTCCACATAGGACGCCATGCCCCGGTCGGTGCCCCAGACCGAGTCCCGATCCGGGGTGTTCGCGTTGCCGGCCCAGCGCCCGGCCTCACCGGAGATGTAGGAGTCGCCCATCGAGACGATCGCCGGTGGTTTCACCGGGCACTCCTCGGCGAAAGGTGTGACCTTCGCTCCCAGGCGCGTCCCCGGTGCGGTAGCGGGGGCACACCGGTCCTCGCCCGCTTCCCGGCGGGCCTGATCGGCCTCGTCGCGGAATACCACCGGGTAGTGGTCGGAGTTGGTGATGAAGGTCTGCCGGAAACCGGTGTAGTGCAGCGCGCCGTCCCGCTTGGCCGGCGGGATGTGCGGGGTCCCCGGGGGTAACCCGTTGGCGATCATGTAGTCGTAGTTGTTGGTGGGGCTCCTCCCCACCTTGTAGGTCGGCTTCGTCGAGGCGATCGCCGCCTCACCGTCGTCCAGCGTGGTGCGATCGCTCAGGTCCTCCAGTCTGGTGTTGAAGTCGCCGAGCATGGCGAAATGATCGCCGGGGACCGAGGACACCGCCTCGAGGAGCTGAGAGGTGTCGTTCGGCATGCCGAAGTCCGAGTCGGCGTGCACGTTGTAGATCCAGCTGTCACCGATTTTCACGCCGAACGCCGGCCTGGTGGAGGTCTCCTTCCGGTACTCCCCGCGCGTGGTGAACCTGGAAGCCTTCAGCTGTTCCTTGCTGATGTGCATGGGCATGATCCGGCACGCACTGGCCTCCTGATCGGTGATCGTGGCCAGCGTGCGGTCCGCGTTCAGCGTCTTCAGCAGGTAGAGGTGGTAGGTCTTGCCCGGCTGCGCGGTGAAAACGATCTTCTTGTGGGTGTAGATCGTCTTGCCGAGGTCCGTCGGGTGGAAGCCGTTGGACACGAACCTGTCCGTGCAGGAACGGGGCGAGGTGCTGTACCGGTCGTCGGCGTCGGCGACGGTGGTCGGATCTCCGGTGCCGAGATCGGCCTCGCCGTTGGTCTCCACGTCATCGACCGTGCCGTCGACGTTGTCCAGCGAACTGGACCAGTTGTCCGCGTGCTCCTGCAGCGCCAGCGCCCGCAGTTGCTGCGAACGCATCAGTCCCGGGATCACGGACAGCCACTTGGCCTTGGTCTTCAAGCCGTCCTGGTTACTGTCGTTCCCGACGCTCCCGTTCATGTTCCAGGTGCCCAGCCGCAGGTCGGTGGCCGCCGCGGTCGCGGTGGGCACCGCCCCGGCCAGCAGCGGCAGCAGACAGGCGACCATCGTCATAACAATGAATAGTAAAAATCTTCGCAGCGGAATACTCAATATGCGCATGAAGGCTCCACATCACGGAAGCAGGAGAAATAGACCCGGCGGCGCGATTGATTGCGGAAAACCCGCTCACCACCAGGTTTGATCAAGTGCGGTAATAGTCGTCGCACCCGTATGCCGGGCCAGAATCGGCACACGGCATCGACCGGGAGAACTGTGTCCATTCAAGGTCGGGTCATGCGCCCCGTACGTGGCTGATCTTCGCCTCGTCGGCGACCCCTCGGACGGACCTCCGGCCCGCCTCGCATACCCGTTGAAGTGGGGTTATCCACCCCGCACATGGCCGGGTTTCGCCTCGTCGGCTACCCCTCCGGCCTGCCCGCCCTGGTGCGGGAACAACCCTCGCCGAACGAACATCTGCGACCCCCCTAGGCGCAACACGAACTGATATCAGTAAAACCGCATGAGTCATCGTTAGCAAGACTCACATTGATAACGAGATATCCGATCGAGAATCGCATCATGATCTCACCGAATAGTCGGCCGAATAGTGCAACCCTATCGGCGAACGGCCCTCTCTCGCGTGGTGGGTCAGGAACCGGCTTCGACCAGTTCGGCCATCAGCCGTCTGGTCAGCGGGACCTCCACCGTGTGCTGCTCGGCGGCCCGCAGGAGCGCACCGCCGATCGCGTCCAGTTCCAGTGGGCGGCCGGCTTCCGCGTCGCGCTGCATCGATGACTTCGTTTCAGCGGGGAAGGCGTCGAACATCCGCAGGGTCGAGGTGGCATCGCCGGGTGCTCCGCAGGCACGGCTCAACGCGGAGGTCTCCGCCAGCAGTGTCAGCAACTCCTCGCGATGGTCGGTCCGAATTCCGCCGAGGGTGATCCCGTACCGCGTCGTGAGCAGCGCCAGCGGAGCGAGGAAGGACATCTTCGCCCACAGGGTGGCGGTCTCGTCCCGCTGCACCCGAGTGGGTACCCCGGCGGCCGTGAGCATGTGTGCCGGTGCGTCGAGACGCTCCCGCTGGACAGTCGCGCTCGCCAGGTCGATCTCGGCGAACGGGCTGCCCTGCACGATCTGTCCTGGTGCGACCCGCGTCGCCTCGACCCGGATCACCCCGGGTGCCACCGACTCGGGACGGTAGCGCTGCCGCAGCAGCGCCGGGTGCTCGATGCCGTTGAGCAGTGGTACCACCAGCCCGCTGCCCAGCACGGTGGGCGGGACCCGCTCCAGTGCCGGGGCGAGGGCTGTCTGCTTGACGGTGACCAGGCACAGGTCGACCGGCTCCCGAAGCTCGGTGTCCGCCTCGACCCGCGCGGTGAAGTCGCCGTGCTGCGTACTGCGCAGTCGAATCCCGTCGCGGCGCAGGACCTGGGAGCTCTCCTCGCCGGCAAGGCAGATGACCCGGTGCCCGGCCCGGGCCACCAGGGCTGCCAGCAGCCCGCCGACACCACCGGGACCGAGAACCGCCACGGTCCACGGACGCATGTCACTCACGATGATCCCCCATTCGAGCAACGTGGATCTGCTCGCTGATCTGACGGAAGTGCCGCTTGGCTTAGTCGTGTGAGTCGTACCACGTGGACGCGGAGCGCGGCGGCTCAAGGAGGAAATCATGGCGGATGACGTCTGGTCGATGGTGTATGCAGAACGCGCTGCGCTGATCGACGATCTGGAGGGTCTTCGCGAGGAGCAGTGGGCAACGCCGTCGCCGTGTACGGGATGGAGCGCGCACGACGTAGCAGCTCACTTGATCCACGCGGCCCGGATGACGCGCCTCGGTTTCCTCGGCGCTCTCATCCGAGCGCGGCGTCTCACGGCGGGAGACGCTCACGCGGCTTCGGCAGGTGGCCTCGCGCAGGACGTCTCCTCCATCGCCACTACCCGTATTCGACTGACCGCGGTAGACGCCGATCTGTCGATCGGTCACGGCCCGGAGATCAGCGGAACCGCACTCGCTCTGCTCCTGGCCATGTCCGGGCGGCCCGTGGACCACAGCGAACTGAGCAGGCCCGGCATCACGGAACTGGCGGCGACCACCTGACGGTCCGAACAACCGGCACATCGGTTTTCGCTTCCGATCCGGGGGTAACCGCATACCGGCGGTGTTAATCGGACGGGCGATCTCGTACTGACTGTGCTTGTCTGATTACTTCCCGCATCCCACCACGAGCGATGTCAGGAGAGCGGCAGATGGCTGTATCGAAGCCGAGACCCACGACAACGGACGGCGGTGCGCCGGTCGGCAGTGACGAGCACTCACTGTCGGTCGGCCCGGACGGCCCCATCGTCCTGCATGATCATTATCTGATCGAGCAGATGGCCAACTTCAACCGGGAACGCATCCCGGAGCGGCAGCCGCACGCGAAGGGTGGCGGAGCGTTCGGGCACTTCGAGGTGACCGACGATGTGAGCGCGTACACGCGGGCGGAGGTGTTCCAGCCGGGTACCAAGACCGACACCCTGGTTCGGTTCTCCACCGTGGCGGGGGAGCGGGGGAGCCCGGACACCTGGCGTGACCCGCGCGGGTTCTCGGTGAAGTTCTACACCTCGGCGGGAAACTACGACCTGGTCGGCAACAACACCCCGGTGTTCTTCATCAAGGACCCGATGAAGTTCCAGCACTTCATCCGCAGCCAGAAGCGCCGGCAGGACAGCAACCTGCGTGACCACGACATGCAGTGGGACTTCTGGACGCTCTCGCCGGAGTCGGCGCACCAGGTGACCTGGCTGATGGGCGACCGGGGCATCCCCAAGACCTGGCGCCACATGAACGGGTACGGCAGTCACACCTACGGGTGGATCAACGAGGCCGGCGAGAAGTTCTGGGTCAAGTACCACTTCATCAGCGATCAGGGCATCGAGTGCTTCACCCAGCACGAGGGCGACCAGATGGCCGCGGCCGACACGGATTTCCACACGCGGGACCTGTTCCAGTCGATCAAGGCCGGCGAGTTCCCGAGCTGGACGCTGTCCGTGCAGGTGATGCCCTTCGAGGACGCCAAGACCTACCGGATCAACCCGTTCGACCTCACCAAGGTCTGGCCGCACGCCGACTACCCGTTGATCCGGGTCGGCCGGATGACGCTGGACCGCAATCCGGTGGACTACCACACGGAGATCGAACAGGCGGCGTTCGAGCCGAACAACCTGGTGCCGGGGATCGGACTGTCCCCGGACAAGATGCTGCTGGCCCGCGGCTTCTCGTACTCCGATGCCCACCGCGCCCGGCTGGGCGTGAACTACAAGCAGATCCCGGTCAACGCCCCGGTCGTGGAGGTGAACAGCTATTCCAAGGACGGCGCGATGCGGATCCGCAACGCGACCGATCCCGTGTACGCCCCCAACTCCTACGGTGGGCCGCAGGCCGATCCGTCCCGCACGGATGACGCCGGATTCTGGCACTCCGATGGAGACATGGTCCGTTCCGCCTACAGGTCGCGTGAGGCCGACGACGACTTCAGCCAGCCGGGAACCCTGGTCCGCGAGGTCCTGGATGACGCCGCGCGCGAGCGCCTGGTGGACAACATCGTCGGACATCTGCTGAACGGGGTGAGCGAACCGGTACTGGCCAGAGCGTTCGAGTACTGGCGCAACGTGGACAAGGAGCTCGGCGACAGCATCGAGAGCGGGGTTCGGGCCAAGCGGGACGAGCCGGACCCGAAGGCCGCCGAGCAGGGCAATCCGGCGCGCAGCAGCATGCAGTCCAAGATCTGATCGCCGGTAGGCGGGCCGAGGCTGTCCTCGGCCCGCGCCGCGTGCCCGCTCGCGGGTATTTCTCGGCAGAATGGACCGGTGACCGATACCGCTCCTCCCGCGCCTCACACGGTGTTGAACCAGATCATGGCAGGCAGTTCGCACACGATCGGCAGTTTCCGGTTCTACTTCGCCGACCAGCGCTGGGAGTGGTCCGAGGAGGTTGCCCGGCTGCACGGTTATCCGCCGGACACGATGCATCCCACCACCGAACTGCTGCTGTCGCACAAGCACCCCGAGGACCGCGACACGGTCGCCAGCACCCTGGCCGCGGCGGTTCGCGACGGTACCGCGTTCTGCAGCCGGCACCGCATCATCGACACCGCCGGGATCGAACACCACGTGCTGGTCGTCGGCGACCGGCTCTATGACGACACGGGTGCGACCGTCGGCACCACCGGTTACTACATCGACCTGGACGTCAGCCTGAACGAGTACCGCCAGCAGGTGCTGTCGGAGACCCTTCCCGGGCTGGTCGACGCCCGCGCCGGCATCGAGCAGGCCAAGGGCGCGCTCATGCTGGTCTACGGCATCAGCGCGGATCAGGCGTTCGGTGTCCTGCAGTGGCGATCCCAGGAGACCAACACCAAGCTGCGGGTGTTGGCGGGCAAACTGGCGAACGCGCTCAGCACCCTCGGCGGCGGCCCGTTGCAGCAACGCACCCGGTTCGACCACCTGCTGCTGACCGTCCACGAGCACCCCAGCCACTGACACCACAGCGGGGGAATGCGGCAAAAGACGATCACCTACCGGCTGATCGGCCGTCGCTGGGGTAGGTGTATCGACGTTTCCTCCACCGCGCGGCGGGTAATCCCTCGCGCGAGGAGGTAGTCATGCCGAAGTCGTGGAGTGCGAAGAGGGAACGTCAGTACCAGCACATCAAGGACTCCGAGAAGCAGCAGGGAGCCTCGACCGGGAGAGCCGAGGAGATCGCGGCTCGCACCGTCAACAAGGAACGGGCGCGAGCCGGAGAATCCCGATCGGCCAGCCGTACCTCGACCGAGGATGTCTCCTCCGGACATCGAGGCGGGAAGCGCTCGGGAACCTCTGGTCCGAAGGGACCTACCCGCGACCAGCTGTACAACGAGGCGAAGAAACGCAACATCAAGGGCCGCTCGACCATGACCAAGGCGCAACTGTCCTCCGCCCTAGGCCATTCGCGATAACCGTCGGAGAGCAGATCATGGTGCGATTCGGATACACGTTGATGACCGAACAGGCCGGCCCCCGGGCGCTCGTGGAGCACGCCGTCGACGCTGAACAGGCGGGCTTCGATTTCCAGGTGATGAGCGACCACTATTCGCCGTGGTTGTCCGAACAGGGACATGCGCCCTACGCCTGGAGTGTGCTCGGCGCGGTCGCGCAGGCGACCGGGCGAACCGAGCTGATGACCTACGTGACCTGCCCGACGATGCGGTACCACCCGGCTGTGGTCGCCCAGAAGGCGGCGACGATGCAGTTGTTGTCCGAGGGCCGGTTCACCCTGGGGCTCGGCGCGGGAGAGAACCTCAACGAGCACGTCATCGGCGCCGGCTGGCCGCCGGCGAATGTCCGGCACGAGATGTTGGCCGAGGCCTTGGAGATCATCACCGCGTTGTTCGACGGCGGTTACGTCAACTTCGCCGGCAAGCATTACCGGGTCGATTCTGCCAAGTTGTGGGATCTGCCGGACGCGAGGGTGCCGCTGGCCGTGGCGGTCTCCGGGAAGCAGTCCATCGAGTCGTTCGGCCCGCACGCCGATGCGATGGTCGCCGTCGAACCCGAAGCCGGCCTGGTCGATTCCTGGCGCCGGATCGCCCCGGACGCCCAGCGCTTCATCGGCCAGATCCCGATTTGCTTCGACCGCGACGAGAAGGCCGCAGCGGCCAGGGCACACGAGCAGTTCCGCTGGTTCGGTGGTGGCTGGAAGGTCAACGCCGAGCTACCCGGACCGGCGGCCTTCGCCGGAGCTACCCGGTTCGTGCGGCCCGAGGACGTGGCGGAGTCGATTCCGTGTGGAGCGGATGTGGATCGCATCGCCGAGGCGGTCTCGGCGTTCTGGAAGGCCGGCTTCACCGACATCGCCCTGGTCCAGATCGGCGGAGATCATCAACGGGAGTTCCTGGACTTCGCCGGCGAAGAGCTGCTGCCTGCGCTACGGGAGGCATCTGGTTGATCAGCTGCGGCCGCGCGTTGTCCGGCGGGCAAGAACACTTGGGACACCGCGTCCGGAGTGATCATCGCCCGCGAAGCCGGCACCGTCAGCGCCCTGTTGACGGTCGATGCGAGCCGGGCCGGAAAATCTTGCTGCGAATGATCACGTCACGCGATATGATCTTGCTTGTCGAGGCCCGTCCCTCCTTGCTACCTACTTGGAGGGCCGGGTCTCGACCTGGTTCTTGTCACTTTCGGCGAGTTCAGGCGCTGGTGAAAGGTGTCGGAGCAAGGCGTGTCCGGAGCGGGCATCGCTCCCGCGGAGTCAGCCTGGAAGAGGTGTGACCAGGCCTGTCGGTCCGAACTTCAGCACGAGGTCGCCGAGGTCGAGAGTGCTGGTCATCTTCTGGAAGCTCGCGAGGTTTCCGGGCCATTTGGTCACGACCTTGCCCGCCATGCCCAGGCGGTACCAGCTGTGGCACGAACCGGCCTCCCAGACGCTGTTCGCCATCGCGCCGTCGACCCAGGCGTTGAAGTCCCGCTGAGCTTCCTGCGACGGTTGGACGGAGACGGCGTCGTTCTCTTCGACGAGCCGGATGTGCTGCATGATCATCTCCAGCTGCGCCTCGATGACCGCGATGATGGACCCGCTCGCCTGGGTGTGCGGGCCGGTCACGAGGAAGAGGTTGGGGAAGCCTGCGACGAGGGTGCCCTTGTACGCGTGTGGTGCTTCGCGCCATACATCCGCCTTCAGCGATCGCGCGGATTCGCCGGAGAACTCGATCCCGGCGAACATGTCGGTCGCGGTGAAGCCGGTCGCGAGAACGACCACGTCGGCCTCCCATTCGCGTCCGTCACCGGCCACGACGCCGGTCTCGGTCATCCTGGAGATCTCCGCCGACCAGACGGTGGTCCTGCTGTCGGCGAGAGCGGGGTAGAACGTGCTGGAGAGGACCGGCCGGCGGCAGCCGAACCTGTAGGACGGTGTCAGGAGTTCGCGCAGGCCGGCGTCGGCGATCTCCGACTCCAGGTGGTCACGCCACTGCCCTTCGAGCTCGGCGAGCTTGGCCTCGTCCATGACCGCCTGCGTGTCCGCCTCGACGTTGAACCTGCGCTCGGCTTCCGAACGGAGGGCGTCCATCCGCTCCGGCTCCTCCCGGAACCGCGCCTGCGCCTCGGCGTCGTAGAACTCTTCGTCCTTCGGCATGACATAGGGCGGGGTGCGGATCACCGCCAGCACGCTCGCGGCCACGTCGACGGCGTAGGGGAGAACCTGCGCGGCACTGGCGCTCGCACCGACGACCACCACGCGTCGGCCTTCCAGGGAGACCCGTTCGTCCCATTCCGCCGTGTGGATCACCTCGCCGCGAAACGTCTCCCGCCCCGGGAGGTCGGGAACGCGAGGATTGCTGAGCGAGCCACTCGCCACGATCAGGAACCGGCACGACAGCGATCCGCCCCCGGCGGTGCGCAGGTCCCACACCCCGGCGTGCTCCTGCCAGCTCGCGGACACCAGGGCGGTGTCGAACCGGACGCGGTCCCGGACTCCCAGGTCGTCGGCCACCTTGTTGATGTAGGCGAGGATCTCGCGCCAGGACGCGTAGGTGCGCGTCCACGTCGGGTTCGGCGCGAACGAGAGGCTGTAGAAGTGCGCCGGGACGTCGCAGGCCGCATTGGGGTAGCGGTTGTCCCGCCACACCCCGCCCAGTTCTCCGGCCCGCTCCAGGATGACGAAGTCGTCTCGACCCTCGTTCAGGAGGTCGTGCGCAGCGCAGATTCCGCCGAAGCCGCCACCGACAACGACGGTCTCGTGGTATTCGGTCATGGCGTCACTCCCACATCGGTTCTGATCAGCTCGGCTACGTCTGGGACTCCGTACCAACCCTCCGCGCCGCCGCGGGGCGCGTCCAAAGCCTGTTTCGCATCCCTTGATACGTTTCAGGCATCACGGCAGGAAAAATGGACTACCGTGCGGTGCTGTGGGCACGACCGACGAGGCACCGTCAGCCGAGTTCGACCTCCGGCTGGCCCGTTACTTCACGGTGGTCGCCGAGCAGCTGCACTTCGGCCGTGCGGCGGAACTGCTGCACGTCACCCAGCCGACGCTGAGTCGCCAGATCCGGACCCTGGAACAGCGTGTCGGGGCCCGGCTGCTCGACCGCGATCAGCAAGGCACCCGCCTGACCCCGGCCGGGGCCGCGTTCCTGCCGCACGCCAGGACACTGTTGGCGGTCGCGGCAACGGCCGCGGCGGACGCCCGTGCGGCCGCGGGGCCTCGTCGGGTCACCGTCGGCCACACGCGCGGGCTGATCATCACTCCGGCGGTGCGGAACCTGCGCCACCACCACCCCGAGGCCGAGGTGCACACCCTGCACCTGGAGTTGGCCGAGGTGCGGACGGCCCTGTTCGGCCACCGGGTGGACGCCGTCGTGACACGGCTGCCGTTCGCCACCGACGGACTGGATGTCACCGTCCTGCATCACGAGCCCCGCGTACTGCTGGTTGCCCGATTCCACCGGCTGGCCGGCCGGAAATCGGTCACCCTCGCCGACATCGCGACTGAGCCGATGCCGAGACTGCCCGGTGCGGAGTGGGACTCGTTCTGGCGCGTCGACCCCCGTCCCGACGGCACGCCGGCACCGGGCGGGCCGCTGATCGGCCACCTCGAGGACTCGTTCGAACTGATCGCGTCCGGGCAGGTGGTGGCCATCGTGCCCGCGGGGCTGCGTGCCGACGGCACCCGGCCGGACCTGGCTTCGATCCCGCTGCACGGAGTCGAGCCCTGTCAGGTGGTGCTCGCCACTCGCACCGGGGATGCGGCCCACCTGGTGACCGCGTTCCGCCGATCCGCCCAAGACCTGCTGGCCGAAGCGAGCCAGTAGGGCAGCGTCTCCACGTTTTCGGTGTGGGGTGGCGGACCGGGAACGCGGTTGAGGCCGAGGATCAGCGTGCGGAATCGTCGGTCGCGTGCCGATAGGCGCGATCCCGTTCCTGCTTCGCGCGTTCCTGCGCGTCCGACCGCACCAGGCGTTCCTGCTGTGGGTTCGCCTCACCTTCGGCCATGGCGTGTTCGGCCTCAGTCAGCTCCGGGTTGATCTGGTCGATGCGCTGCTCGATCCGCTCCTGCTGCTGTTCGTTCAGCCCTGTTTCGGTGTTCCCGGCGAAGAAGGGCAGGCCGGTCACCACCAGGCCGGCGACGATGCCGGATGCGGCTGTGACCCAGCCGCCCGGCAGTGCGATCAGGCCGAACACCACCAGCAACACTCCTGCCAGCGCGACTACGGCGCGAGGCAGCGTGCCGGCCATGGCGGATACCAGGAGGACAACGCCGGATACCACGGCGGTGCCACCCAGCACGCCGGCCGGAAACGGGTGGCCGGTGGCCAGCTCGAGTAGCCCACCCACTAGCAGGACAGCGCCGAGTGCGGCGACGCCTGCCCGAGCGGATACGGAGAGCCGGGCGCCGGAGCGCAGGAAATGAACCATCTGGTGACCTCATCGATCAGAGTTGTACGGGCTTACCGAACCGTTTCTGAGTCGAGGAGCGGCAGGAATCCGGGCGAATGCCCCTGGCAGCGTCAGGCTCCTCGACTGTCCAAGGTGTAACCAGCTTCCGGCCAGGGCATTCTGGACACATGGCCGACCTTCGTGAGTATCGGCGTCGCCGGGATGCCCGCCGCACCCCGGAACCGGTGCCGGATGAGGACGTGCCCAGCAGACGCTCGGATCAACCGATCTTCGTCGTGCAGGAGCACCACGCGCGCAGGCTGCATTACGACGTGCGTTTGGAGCGGGACGGGGTCCTGGTCTCCTGGGCGGTGCCGAAGGGACTGCTGATGGGTCCTGGTGAGGTCCGGCTCGCCGTGCACACCGAGGACCACCCCATGGAGTACGCGCAGTTCGAGGGGGAGATCCCGAAGGGCGAATACGGAGCGGGCCGGGTCCGGATCTGGGACCACGGCACCTACGAGCTGACGAAGTGGTCCGAGACCGAGGTAGCGGTCGAGTTGCACGGTGAGCAGGTCGAGGGCGGATTCGTCTTCTTCCGCAAGACCGGCGCCGAGGACGCCGAGCAGTGGATGGTGCGTCGCACGGGGGTGCGTGCCGCCGGCCCGGTCACCGTTCGGGTGGATGACCGGACGCTGAAGCTGAGCAATCTGGAGAAGGTGCTCTACCCGGAGATCGGCCTGACCAAAGCCGAGGTACTGGACTACTACCGTCAGGTCGCGCCCGTGCTGCTGCCGCACCTGGCGGACCGGCCGGTCACCCTGCGCCGGTACCCGAACGGAGCCGACGGGCCGGGGTTCTACGAGAAGGACGTGTCCCGGCACGCGCCGGATTGGGTCCGGACCGTGCGCCTGGCCACTCCCCGCAGCACCAAGGGCGCGGAATCCGCGGACTACGCGGTCATCGCCGATCTGCCGACGCTGATGTGGGCGGCCAACCTGGCGGCGCTCGAACTGCACGTCCCGCAGTGGCGGGTCGGGCCGCGGGGCGGCGAACACCCACCGGACCTGCTGGTGTTCGACCTGGATCCAGGGCCGGACACGTCGATTGTGGACTGCTGCCGGGTCGCCGAGCTGGTGCGGGCCGAGCTCGACCGGGACGGACTGCGGGGGTACCCGAAGACCAGCGGATCCAAGGGGCTGCAGCTGTACGCGCCGGTCCAGGTCCGAGCGCCCAGGCGGACCGGTGCCTACGCCCGGGAGCTCGCCGAGCGGCTGGCGCGGCGGCATCCGGAACTGATCGTCGCGGTGATGACCAAGGCGCGGCGCGCCGGCCGGGTACTGATCGACTGGAGCCAGAACAACCCGGCCAAGACGACCGTCGCCCCGTACTCGCTGCGTGCCCGGCCCGCCGCGACCGCGTCCACCCCGATCAGCTGGGACGAGGTGACCGGGTGCACGGAAGCCGATCAGCTCGCGTTCACCGCGCGGCAGGTCCTGGAGCGGGTGCGGAAACGTGGTGACCTGCTGGCCGGCCTGCACGAGGAGCCGGGCAGGCTGCCGCGTTAGACGGTGACCTCCTGCGGCGCCTTGTCCGAACGCAGGCCGCGCCAGGCGGCGTGCCGCAGCAGGCCGTCCGCGGTGCGGGTGCGGTACCGCACCTCGCCGACCAGGTCGGGTTCCACCCAGCGTGCGTCGCGGGTGTGCTCGGCGGGCAGCGTTCCGTCGAACGGTGCGGAGTCCCTGGCCAAGGGGCGGAGCCGGGCGTCCAGGTCGCGCAGTGCCGCGGCAGTGAACCCGGTCCCCACATGTCCGAGGTACCGCAGTCGACGGCCGTCGTAGGCGCCGATCAGCAGCGAGCCGAGAGTGCCCGTGAGCCTGCCCTGTCCGGGCCGCCAGCCACCGATCACCACCTCCTGGGTGGTCAGCAACGGCACCTTCACCCAGTCCAGCGACCGGCGCCCGAGCCGGTAGGGCGAGTCCAGCCGTTTGGCCATCACGCCCTCAAGACCTCGTTGCCTGGCTGTCTCCAGCACATCCGTTCCATCGGTGCCGGTGAAATACGGGGGAGCGCCGAGGTCGAGCACATCCAGCAGCTCCCGGCGTTTCAGGTACGGAAGGTGCAGCGGAGAACCGGCGGCGGTATCCAGGATGTCGAAGATCAGGTACTGCACCGGTCGGCCGCGCACCAGGTCGGCGCTCGGCTCGGCGACGTGCATGCGGGACTGCAACAGGCCGAAATCCGGCCGGCCCTCGTCGTCCAGCGCCACGATCTCGCCGTCCAGCGCCACCCCGGGCGGTACGTCCTCGGCCAGCCGCTGGAGCTCGGGATAGGTCCCGGTGATGTCGCGCCCACTGCGGCCGGACACCTCGACCCCGTCGGCTCCGATGCGGGCGATGGCCCGCACGCCGTCCCACTTGAACTCGTAGGCCCACCCCGGGCCGCTCGGCAGCGGCCCGGTCTTCGCGAGCATGGGACTGAGCTTCACGTTCAGCTCGCCGGGTAGGCCGCTTCGCGGAGCACGCCGGCCAGGTGTGCCGCGTTCGCGGCCAGGGTGGCGGTGGCGGTGGCGACCTTGTCCGGGGTGGAGTCCAGGTCCTTGTAGTCCACGGTGTGCATGGCTTCGCCGTTCCAGTAGGTGACCGCCTGGGCGGGGATGGTGAACCCGACGTCGTTCAGCGCCTGGTAGAGGTCGGCCGAGATCCGGTGCGCGCCGTCCTCGTTGCCCACCACGGCCGCGACGGCGACCTTGCCGAAGGTCAGCGGGCGGCCCTCGCTGTCGGTTTCGGACAGCTCGGCGTCCAGCCGTTCCAGGGCCCGCTGCGCGACGCTGGACATCTGGCCCATCCACGTCGGGGTGGCCAGCACCAGGATGTCGGCGTCCAGGATCCGGTCGCGCACGGTCGGCCACTGGTCGGAGCCGCCCATGTCGGCCTTCACTCCCGGGGCGATGTTCAGATCGACCAGGCGGACCATCTCGCCGGAGACGCCGTGCTCGGCCAGGGCGTCCAGCACCTGCTGGGCGAGCAGTTCGGTGCTGGACCCACCAGGGCTTGCGGTCAGCGTGCAGTTCAGGGCCAACGCTCGCATGGGTCGTCCTCCTCTGGTCGCCGTCATGAATCAGCGATACCCGCTGCACGCGATCCGTACCCGGTGGGGCGGGAGAGGGGGCTCGAAAGAGAGGGGTTCGGGTCGCCGGATCGCGGGTATCTGGGTGGGCCCGCATCACCTGCTCGCGTCACCTACCGGAGGGACGGCCATGCACACTGAGATCACCATCGAGGTGAGCGGTGAACTCGATCTCGCCGCCTCGGGAGCGTTCGAAGCACAACTCGCCGCCGCCTACGCCGAGTCTGGGCCCCGCCGGGTTCTGGTGAATCTGCGGAAGGTGGAATTCCTCAGCTCCGCCGCCCTGGCGGTTCTGGTCCGGGCACACAGGGCGGCCATGGACCGGGATGCCCGGATGGTGATCGTGGCGCCGACCCGGCAGACCCTGCGGCTGCTGCAGATCACCGGTCTGGACTCCGAACTCGACGTGCAGCTCGATTCGCCCGCCGGGTCCTAGTCGCGGACGCGGTCATGGGCAGGTCCGCGGTGCTGGGATAGGCTGACGCCGATCTCCTTGCCGCTGGTCGGACCGAATTCGCCGGTGCCGGCCCGCCTTCCACAGTTTTGCCCGATCGGGTTGAGCCAACAGCTCGTACGGGGCGCTCTTCTGCTTGCTCCGACGAGGCTGCATCGCGCCTCCATTTCCACGAATTCGCATGACCCCGGACGCGTGTGTCCGGGGGTCTTTCGTCATTTCGGCGTCACGCCGAATGTTGAGGAGGATCGTGTGCCTGCTAACGCAGACCGTGCCCACCGGTTGAGTGGGCTGTTGGCCGACAACGCTGGAACGCTGCTTCAGCGGTGGGTGCAACTGGCGGGAGCCGAGTTGCAGGGCAGGCTGACGGTCGCCGAACTGGAACGCGACCTGCGCGAGTTGCTCGACACCCTGCTGCCGGTCGCCGGCCGCCAGGCCGCCGATGTCCGCACCGGAGCGGATTTCACCGAGCTGAACACCGTGCTCACCGAACTCTCCCGGCGCCGGGCCAGACAGAACCTGACACCGACCGAGACCGCGTCCAGTGTGTTCGCCCTGAAGCAGGCCGTCTTCGAGCTGACGGAGCAGGACGACGATCCGGCGCTGTTCCGGGAACTGATCACCTTCTCCAGTCTGCTGGATTCGCTGGGCCTGCTGACCTTCGAGGCGTACACCCGTGCCAGGGAGGAAGTGATCAACGAGCAGGAGGTGCAGCTGCTCGAGCTGACCACTCCGGTGGTGAAGATCTGGGAAGGCGTGCTGGCGGTGCCGTTGGTCGGCACGCTGGACTCCGGGCGTACCCAGGTGGTGATGGAGAAGTTGCTGCAGTCCTTGGTGGACACCGGCTCCGAGCACGCGATCATCGACATCACCGGCGTGCTGGCGGTGGACACCCAGGTCGCGCAGCACCTGCTCAAGACCGTGGTCGCCGCCCGGCTGATGGGTGCCGAGTGCACGATCTCCGGCATCCGCCCGCAGATCGCCCAGACGATCGTCGCCCTGGGCATCGAATTCGGGGACATCACCACGAAGGCCACGCTGGCAGACGCCCTGCGGCACGCCCTGCGCAGTGACGGTCTGTCCGTGGTGCGCCGGGACCAGGTGGGCGCCTGATGGACAGGGTGCCCATTCTGCAGATCGGTGATGTCCTGCTGGTCTCCATCCAGGTGGACCTGCAGGACCAGAGCGTGTTGAACCTGCAGGAGGACCTGGCCGAGCGGATCAGCGCCACCGGGGCCTCCGGCGTGGTCATCGACATCTCCGCCGTGGAGATCGTGGACTCGTTCATCGGACGGATGTTCGCCACCATCGCGTCCTTGTCGCAGCTGTTCGACGCGGACACCGTCGTGGTCGGCATGCGGCCCGCCGTCGCGATCACGCTGGTCGAGCTCGGATTGACGCTGGGCAATGTGCGGACCGCGCTGGACCTGGACCGCGGGATCAAGATCCTGCGGGTGCTGCACGAGCGGCGGAGAGGACTGCCCGGCACCGGACATGCGGCTTCCACGCTGGGACTGCGGTGAACCACGCCGTGCGCGAGACCCAGCAGATGGACATCCGGATCGACAGCGACGTGGTCCGGGTACGTCAGGTCGTCCGGGAGTGCGCGCAGCGGGTGAAGCTGTCGCTGGTCGACCAGACGAAACTGGTCACCGCCGCCAGCGAGCTCGCTCGCAACACGCTGCTGCACGGTGGAGGAGGGCACGCGACGATCGAACTCGTCCACGACGGGCGCCGATCGGGGGTCAAAGCCACCTTCCGCGATGAGGGGCCCGGCATCCCCGATATCGCGCTGGCCCTGGTCGACGGCTGGACCAGCGGAAGCGGCCTTGGTTTGGGGTTGAGCGGTTCCCGGCGCCTGGTCGACGAGTTCGACCTGGCCTCACAGCCGGGCAAGGGAACGAACGTGACCGTGGTCAAGTGGGCTCGGTGAACATTCCCACTGTCACGGACGAGGGCTGGATCCGGGTGGAGGAGACCTCGGCCGTGGGCACCGCCCGCCGGATGGTCTCCGGTATCGCCCACGGACTGGATTTTCGGCCCAGCAGGGTCGCGGAGATCGAGATCGCGGTCACCGAGATCGGCACCAACCTGGTCAAGCACGCACGGGAGGGGACGATCGTCGTCCGGACCGTACGGGGGATGACCGAGGTCGCCGTCGAGGTGCTGGCGATGGACCGTGGCCCCGGTATCGACGATCTCCGGAGCGCGTTACGGGACGGTGCGTCATCGACCGGCACCCTCGGCGTCGGGCTGGGCGCTGTGCTGCGCCTGTCCGATTCGTGCGATATCCACTCCCAGCCCGGGGCCGGCACCGAGGTCGCGGTCCGGTTCCACGCCCGGCGTGGGCCGATACCGGAAATGGCGGACCGGACGGTCGCCGGCCTCACCCGGCCGATCGCCGGGGAAGAGGTGTGCGGTGACGCCTACGCGGTCCGCCGCAACGGGCAACGAGCGCTGGTGATGATGTGCGACGGCTCGGGGCACGGACCCCTGGCAGCCCGTGCTTCCGCGGAGGCGGTCCGGCTGTTCCACGCCGCACCGGACCAGGCCCCGGAGACCGTGGTGCGGATGCTGCATGACGGCCTGCGTGGTACCCGGGGCGGCGCGGTGGCCGTCGCCGATCTCGACTTCGCCGCGGGACGGGCACGGTTCGCCGGACTGGGCAATATCGCGGGCAGTGTGCTGTCCGAAGGGCGCAAACAGGGCATGGTCTCCGCTCCGGGAGTGGCCGGGTATCAGGCCCGCACCATCCGCGCGTTCGACTATCCGCTCCCGCCGGACGCGGTGGTCGTGCTGCACTCCGACGGCCTGACCGAACGCTGGTCGGGAGAACGCCGGGAGCGGCTGCTCACCGAATCGCCGCTGATCATCGCCGCGGCGTTGCTGCGCGAGGCCGCGACCCGGCCCGACGATGCTGGAATCCTCATCGCGAAGGGAAGGCCGTGATGATCGAGGCAGCGGAACTGCTCCGGGTGGTGGCCGCCGAGGAATCGGATGTCTTCGTGCTCCGCCAGCACGGCCGCCGGGTCAGTGAGGCGGTCGGCCTCGAAGGACAGGACCAGGTCAGGGTCGCTACCGCGTTGAGCGACCTGACCAGGGAGTTCGTCCAGCAGGATGTCCGGGCCACCGTGGTGTTCTCGGTCTGCCAGAACGGTGCGAATCACCTCATTATCGAGTTCCACTGGAACCTCGGCACCGACATCGAATTCGGAGTCGGCTTCGACACCGCTCAGCGGCTGATGGACGATGTGCGACTCGCCCGGCAGGAGCACCGGGGAACGGTGGTGCTGACCAAGCAGATACCCGCCTCCGCGCCCGGTGCGGTGGAGCCCTTGAACCGGATGCGCGCTCTGCTCTCCGGTGAGCCGGAAACGAGCCCGCTGGAGGTGCTCCGGGCGCAGAACCAGGAGCTCGCCGACGCCCTTGAGCACCTGGAGGTCCGGCGGCAGGACCAGGAGCGGCTGAACAAGGAGCTGGACGAGACCAACCGCGGTGTTGTCGCGCTCTATGCCGAGCTCAATGAGAAGTCGGCTCAGCTGAAGGCGGCCAGTGAGGCGAAGACCAGATTCTGGTCCAACATCAGCCACGAGCTGCGGGGCCCGCTGAACTCGGTGATGGGACTGGCCAACCTGTTGCTCGCGCCGGATTCGGATCCGCTCACCGAGGAACAGCACCAGCAGGTGCGGCTGATCCGTGACTCGGGGTCGACTCTGCTGGCACTGGTCAACGAACTACTGGACACCGCGAAGGCCGAGTCCGGCAAGCTCGTGCCCTATCTGGTCGCCGTCGACCTGTCCGCTCTGTTCGACCGGCTCCGGCAGACGCTGGGCAGCACCGTCACCAACCCGGAGATCGCGCTGGTCATCGAGCCCCCGCCGTTCGTCACGCCGGTGATCACCGACGAGACGATGCTGACCCGGATCCTGCGCAACCTGTTGTCCAACGGCCTCAAGTTCACCGAGCGCGGAGAGGTCCGGCTGAGCCTGCACACCGAACAGGATGGCCGCTGCCTGAGGTTCGAGGTCACCGACACGGGAATCGGCATCCCCGCCGACCAACGGGAGAAGGTCTTCGAGGAGTTCCACCAGGTGCCGGGAGAGCTGCAGACCCGGTCGGCGGGCACCGGACTCGGTCTGCCCTACGCGCGTAGGCTCGCGGGGATCCTGGGCGGATCGCTGGTGCTGGATCCCGATCGCGAGACCGGAACGAGGGCGGTGCTCCGGGTCCCGGTCGCCGAACAGCGGATCTCCACGCTGCCCCGGCTGAACTCGATCCTGATCGTCGACGACGACCCGCTTTTCCGGGAACGGCTGGCCGGCATGCTCACCGACTTCGCCGACGAGATCCGGGAAGCGGCAGACGGCCGCCGCGCCCTGGACATCATCCTGGAAGATCCGCCCGATCTGGCCTTCGTCGATCTGCACATGCCAGTGCTCACCGGCCGCGAGCTGCTGCGCATCCTGCGTGCCAAGCCGGAACTGGCGGCGATTCCGGCGGTGCTGGTCACCTCGGCGACGCCGGAGGACCTGGACCTGAGCGTGGCGGGCCTCGACGCCGGCCTGTTGCTCAAGTCGCAGTTGTCCGCGGAATCGGTCGTGCACGTGGCCGGTACGGCCTACCAATCAGCGAAGGAAGCGGCCCGTGAAACCGGTTGATCAGGCGAACATCCTGGTAGTCGACGACATGCAGGCGGGCCGCTACCTCACCGCGAGCTGGCTGCGCCGAAACGGCCACCAGGTCTTCGAAGCCGCGACCGGAGCCGAGGGTCTTGCCGCATTGCGGCAGAACGAGATCGACGTGGTCATGCTGGATGTCCATCTGCCGGACATGAGCGGATACGAGGTATGCGAGCGGATCAAAGCCGATCCGCACACCGAAGCCGTCCCGGTGATCCACACCTCCGCGGTCGCCATCGATGCCCACGACCGGACTCAGGGTCTGACCCGCGGCGCGGACGGCTACCTCACCGAGCCAATCAACCCGGACGAGTTGATCGCCACCGTGGAAGCGGTGCTGCGCTACTACCGCGCCCGCCAGGCGACCCAGCAATTGGCGAACCGGCTGGCGCTGCTCACCGAGGCCACCATGGCGATCAACACCGCGTCGACCTTCGACGACCTCCTTGCCGCAGCGGCGGAAGGCGCCTCCCGCGTGCTCGGCGGCTCCGCCACCGCGCTGGCATTGACCTCGCGCGGCAGGGTACGGGCGGCGACGGTGGAAGAACCGGGTGAACCCGTCGTTCGGCACACCTTGCCCCGGCAGCTCTTCGAACGGCTGACCACCCAGGTGCTCGGGGACGAATCCCACGTGATCGTGCCCGCCATCCCCGAACTGGGCTGGCGGCGGCACAGTCCGTCGACCGTCGTGGTGGTCCAGGGCCGGACCAGCCGGCCCGCGACGTGCATCGCGGTGGAATCCGATCGGGTCGTCTCCGATGACGATCGTGGCCTGCTGCTTCAACTCGGTCAGGCCACCGCACTGGCCTGTGAAGGTCTCCTCGCGTTCGCCCAGGAACACCAGCTCGCCATCACCCTGCAACGCAGCCTGCTGCCCCGGTCACTGCCGAAGCTGCCCGCCCTGGAGATCGCCGCCAGATATGTGCCCGCCTCGACGCACGCGGAGATCGGCGGTGACTTCTACGAGGTCACCGAGCTGGGGGATCGGCTGTTGATCGCGGTCGGCGACGTCACCGGCCACTCCATCGACGCGGCGACGGTGATGGGCGAGATCAGGCATGCCCTGCGCGCTTATGCCGTCGAGGGCCATGATCTGGTCGGCATCCTCGAACGGCTGGACACTCTCATTCTCCGGTTCCATCCGCAGTGGCTCACCACCGCCAGCCTGGTCTTGCTGAACCCGGAGACGGGGGAGATGCAGGTGGCGAACGCCGGCCATCTCCCGATGCTGCTGACCGACGCCGAGGGCAGCCGCTACCTGGAGATACGCGGACCGCTGCTGGGGGTGGGGCTGCGCAGGCCGCCGGTGACCCGTCTGGAACTGCCGGTCGGAACCACCTGCCTGCTGATCACCGATGGTCTGGTGGAGCGTCGCGGAGAGGACCTGGACACCGGTCTGGAGCGACTGCGAAGCCGGGTGCAGCTGAGCCCGGAACCGGATGCGTTGTGTGATCAGCTTCTGGAGGATCTGGGCGGCGACACCGAGGACGATGTCGCGCTGCTGGCCTTCCGCAGAACCTGAGCCGATCACGTCGCGGTGGATGGGCAGCATTGATGGCGGCTCATGTCGCGGAACTCCGCCCACACCATCTTCGCCGATTCACCGATCGTCTGGCCCCAGTCGTCCGCGTAGGCCGTCACGATGCGCATGCCGCGGCCACCGCCGGAGTCCGGCGCACGGGTGCGCGCGGGTACCGCGGAATTATCGCTGACCGTGACGCGTAATCGTCCCGAGCAGGAGCACAGGCTGAGCCAGTAGGGACCGGTGGCGTGACGCAGGGCGTTGCTCACCAATTCGTCGACGACGAGAAGGACGTCCTGCTCGAACACGGAATCCTGGGCGTTCAGAGCGTCGACCGCCCATTGTCTCACCGGAGCCAACTCGGCGAGGTCCTGTTCAATGGTCCGCAGGTGCTCCTTGCACCCCGGCTGTCCAGGCACTGCCATCAACACCGACACCAACGCCTGTTATGCACCGGAGGCCTCCTGTATTAGTGGGATGTCCGGCGGATACCCGACCCACATCATCTCAACCGGGTTAGCCAGGCCTTTCAATCGTCAGCGCCCATCCCGCATTGCCTCCGGTGCTCGACCGGATACACGATCACCGGGCTGGCGTCGGCCAGCAGATCGACCGCGACCAGAGGGCTGAACCTGCTCCTTGCCGGTGATCGTCTGCTCGTAGCACCGTGCGGCTTGATGTGCAGTGATCGGCCAGGTATTCGCGGCCTGTGTATCGTGAAACCTGGGTTGCGATCTTCGTGACCTGGTACCGCCCCAGACCCCGGCGCGCCTGTGATGTGGCCGGAGTGTGGCGATGATTCTCTTCGATGTGAGTGCACAGGGTGGCCGGAGCGTCTGTCGCCCGGGACCCGCCCTCCGCGCGCCGCCGCGCAGAACCTCGGTATCTACGAGGCGATTGCGGTGACCGGCGGCTCTGCGAGCCGATTCGGTCAGGTATGTGCGGTGGTCGTGCACCGGGCTGCCCGCCTCGGAGTACCCGTCTCCCCATATTCGTTGTGCGAAGCCGCGGCGGCCAGGTTGGGTGTGGCCGGCTGCGCTGTCGCGATCGGCCGACCCGTTGACGCGGGTCCCTGGCTGGAGCTACGGCACTCAACGGATGAACTGGGTGCACGACTGTCCGAGTTGCAGATGACCGTCGGTGAGGGGCCGAGTATGGACGCACGGCAAGCCGATGACCCGGTGCTGATCTCTGACCTGGCCACGTCCGCAAGCCGCACACGCTGGCCCCTGTTCACTCCGCTGGCCCTGGAATCCGGCGTCAGGGCGGTGTTCGCGTGGCCGTTGTCCGTCGGGGTGATCAGGCTCGGCGTACTGGCGCTGCACCAGGTGCATGCCGGGTCGCTGGGCGAGAACGCCATGGCGGAGTCGGCGGCCTTCGCCGATCTGGCCATAGAGCTGCTGCTGGATCAGCAGGCCGGTATACCGGCTGACGCGGTGCTCGACTGCGGGCCGCCACTGCGCAGCCCGCAGGTGCACCAGGCGACCGGAATGATCGCCGCCCAGCTCGGCGTGCCGATGTCCGAGGCGTTCATACGGCTACGGGCCAGGGCCTTCGCCGATCACCGTCCGTTAACAGAACTCGCGGGCCACGTGGTCGCCCGACATCTTCGCTTCGATCTGGCCGGGGACTAGAGCGCTCGCCCTGCCAGGTGCGTACATCACAGGAGGTATCCGATGAGCGATGAACGTCTACTCGACACCATCGTTGAGCTTGCGGACACGCTGATCGACGACTTCGAGGTCATGGACTTTCTGCACCTGCTGGTCGACAGGTGCGTGGAACTCCTTGACGCCGATGCCGTCGGTATCCTGCTCGAGGACAGCGGAGGCCGGCTTCAACTGGTGGCCGCGTCCGATGAACAGGTCAGGCTCCTGGAGTTGTTCCTGCTGCAGAACGATGAGGGTCCCTGCCTGGACGCCTTCGCGTACGGCGTTGTGGTCAGCCATCCGGATCTGTCCACCGCGCAGGCCCGCTGGCCACAGTTCGCGCCCGCTGCCGTGCTGGGCGGGTTCGCGGCCGTGGATGCCTTCCCGATGCGACTTCGCACCGATGTGATCGGCGTGCTCAGCCTGTTCCGGGCCCATCCCGGCGAGCTGGATCCCACTGTGGGGCGTATGACCCGGGCGTTGGTCGATGTGGCCACCATCGGCCTGCTGCAAGAACGATCGATTCGCAGCAAGGAGATCCTCACCGAGCAGCTACAGGCCGCGTTGAACAGCCGGGTGATCATCGAGCAGGCGAAGGGCTTGATCGCCGAACGATTCAACCTGGACATGGCCGACGCCTTCACCGCCTTGCGAAACTACGCCCGCAGAAACGGCATCAAGCTCGGTGCTTACGCCCACTCGATCGTCACCGGCGAGCGTGGCACCGAGGATCTACTGCCCGATACGTCGATGGACAGGCCTCGGCACGGCGATTGACCGGGCGTTGCCCGGGGTCGGCAGGACGGTAATGAGTCGTGCTGTGGCCCGCGTGACTCACTGGCAATTCAAGCATGGTCTGGCGGTACCCGCCCCCAGTTATTCATAACGACGCGCACCCGGCAGTTTCCGGCCGCTGCTCGTTCATAGGCGTCGTTTAGAACCCCTGAGCCCGGGTATGCCACAACCACGCTGGACTACAAAGGAGCTATTTCTGATGAGCACCGTCACCGAATCGATCGACGTCAAAGTCCCGGTAACCACCGCCTACAACCAGTGGACCCAGTTCGAGTCCTTTCCCCATTTCATGGATGGCGTCGAGGAGATCCGCCAACTCGACGAAACCCATACTCACTGGAAGATCAATGTTGCCGGAGTGAGCAGAGAGTTCGACGCGACCATCACTGAGCAGAACCCGGATGAGCGGATCGCGTGGACCTCGGATTCGGGCCCCACCCACGCCGGGGTGGTCACCTTCCACCGTATCGATGACAGCACCACCCGGGTCACCGCGCAGATGGATATCGATCCCGAGGGGTTCGTCGAGAACGCCGCGGACAAGCTCGGCATCCTGGACCGCAAGGTCAAGGGCGACATGAAGCGATTCAAGACCTTCATCGAGGAGCGTGGTGGCCAGGAGACAGGTGCCTGGCGCGGCGATGTAGAGCGCCCTGCTCAGCACTGATCTCTCCCATTCCCGGCGGACGAGTGCCCCGGCCCCGGCAGCCGTCCGCCCACCAAGGGGCTCTCGCCTGACGAATTCAGCCGATCCCCGGCCGGGTCGATCGCCCTCTTCAGCGACACCACCTACTCGCCCAGTCAAGTGGTCGCAGTAATTTTCGGAATTGTCTTTGTGTTCGTGGGTATTGGTGGATTCATTCCCGGGTGACCGCAAATTACGCCGAGCTCACCTTCGCTGGACGCCATTCCATGGCTCTGCTGCTCGGCTTGTTCATGGTTCGGGTTCTGCGCAACATCGGTCACCTGGCTTTCGGAATCGTGGCTCGGCCCGCCTTTTCCCCATTGGCGGTGGACTGACCTACCTGGTCCTGTGGCTCTACGGCCTGGTCATCGACCACGATTCCGACGACCACTACCGGACAGTCCATAAGCGCGCCGACTCGCCCCCAAGGACAGCCACAACACCATTCGTCACCGAGGAGACCTTGCATGCCCCCGAAACGTCAACGCGACCAATCGGCCCCCAAACCGGCCGGCCCTACCGGTCAGAGCGGGGAGCCCCGGGAAGCCAGAGCCCAGACCGGGCGATACCTGACGACCGCCCATGGGCTCCGGCTGCCGGACACCGACCACTCGCTCAAAGCCGGGGCTCGTGGACCCACGCTGATGGAGGACTTCCACCTCCGGGAGAAGATCACCCACTTCGACCATGAGCGCATTCCCGAGCGGGTGGTGCACGCCCGGGGAGCGGCCGCGCACGGCACCTTCGAGGCCTACGGGAACGCCGCCTCGGTCACGAGCGCCGGGTTCCTGCAGAAGGGACGCACCACGCCGGTCTTCGTGCGGTTCTCCACCGTGCTGGGCTCACGTGGCTCGGCGGACACGGTGCGCGACGTGCGTGGATTCGCCGTCAAGATGTACACCGACGAGGGCAACTTCGACCTCGTCGGCAACAACATGCCGGTGTTCTTCATCCAGGACGGGATCAAGTTCCCCGACATCATCCACGCCGGTAAACCGCATCCGGACCGGGAAATCCCGCAGGCACAGTCCGCGCACGACACCTTCTGGGACTTCGTGTCGCTGCACACCGAGGCCACCCATCACGTCATGTGGGCGATGTCCGATCGGGGCATCCCGCGTT
>QZFT01000047.1 GCA_003600225.1 Pseudonocardiaceae bacterium YIM PH 21723 | reverse complement strand
CCCTTCGGGACTTCGCTTCGCTCGTCCCCCTTCGGGACTTCGCTTCGCTCGTCCCCCTTCGGGACTTCGCTTCGCTCGTCCCCCTTCGGGACTTCGCTTCGCTCGTCCCCCTTGTTGGGGTGCTTCTTTCTTTTTTGGTTCCGAAGTTGACGAGTTTCGGGGTGAGGGACGAGGTCCGGAACTCGTCAACTTCGGGGAGTGGGGATGAGTTCGGCCAGTAGTTGGCGGACTCGGGTGTCTATGTCTTCGCGGATGGGTCTTATCTGGGCGAGGGTTTTGCCTGCGGGGTCTTCCAGGTCCCAGTTCAGGTAGCGCTTGCCGGGGTAGATGGGGCAGGCGTCGCCGCAGCCCATGGTGATGACCACGTCGGCGGCGTGGACGGCCTGGTCGGTCAGTCGTTTCGGGGTGGCCTCGGTGAGGTCGATGCCCAGTTCGGCCATGGCCTCGTGGACAGCGGGGTTGATGGTGTCGGCGGGGGCGGATCCGGCGGAGCGGACGGTGATCCGGCCTTGGGCGTGGTGATCCAGCAGGGCTGCGGCCATCTGGGAGCGGCCGGCGTTGTGCACGCAGACGAAGAGCACTTCGGGCATGCGTCCAGCTTGTCGTGCGGCCACCTCGACCAGGTCTTGATTCGATGACGTCCAGAGATCAGCGGCCGGTGAAACGGGGGACGCGTTTCTCCCGGAAGGCGGCGATGCCCTCGGCGTAGTCGTCGGTGCCGGAGAGGATGACCTGACTGACCCGTTCGGCGGCGAAGTTCTCCTCGAGGGTGGGCAGACCGCCGATGTCCAGGGCCTGCTTGATCTCCGCGTAGGCGGTGGTCGGACCGGCGGCCAGCCTGCCGACCAGCCGGTCGGCCTCGGCGGCGAGGTCCTGATCGGGGACGCAGTGGCTGATCAGGCCCCAGTTCAGTGCCTGATCAGCGGAGATGCGCTCACCGAGCAGGGCCATCCTGGCCGCTCGGGCCCGGCCGATGGCCGCCGGGAGCAACGCGGTGGCGCCGCCGTCCGGCATCAGGCCGATGTTGGTGAAGGACTGCAGGAAGTAGGCCGACTCGGCGGCCACCACCAGGTCGGCGGCCAGCGCGATGGAGCAGCCGACTCCCACAGCGGGGCCGTTGACCGCGGCCACGACGGGGATCGGCAGCTCACGCAGGCCGCGGATGAGCCGGTTGGCGGCGTCGACCGCGGGCCCGATGTCCAGGTCGGTGCCGATGTCGGCGCCCGCGCAGAAGGCCCGGCCGTTGCCGGTGATCACCAGTACCCGGACGCCTGCTCCGGGTGCCTCGATCGCGTCGAGCAGCGACTCCGTCATGCCGGCGTTGAGCGCGTTGAAGACCTCGGGCCGGTTGAGCGTGACGCGCAGGACGTCCCCGGTGCGCTCGACCTCGATCGCGGTCATCGCCGACCGACGGTGAACCGGTAGTCGTCGAGGTCGAAGTGACCGCTGCGCCAGGTCGCCTCGACGCTGGTGGACGGCCGCAGCGGGACATCGCCGTGCTTGTCGAAGTAGTAGCTGTTGGCGTTCGCGCAGCTGGGCCGGAAGAAGACCTGATCTCCCCGGCGGGCCAGCATCTCGGCGAAGTACCGCTCATTGGCCTCCGGAGTGACCTCGATCCGGGTGGCCCGATCCTGCTGCGCGCGGGTGAGGCAGCGGATGATGTGCCGGGTCTGCGTCTCGATCAGGTGGAAGTACGAGGCACCGTTGAAGCCGTAGGGGCCCATCACGGTGAACAGGTTGGGGAAGCCGGGGACACTGACGCCCTCGTAGGCCTGGTAGCGGTTGGTGTCCCACCACTGGTCCAGGTCGACCCCGCCGGTACCGGTGATCGGGAACGGCGGCATGTTCCCGGATTCGTAGACCTTGAATCCGGTGGCCAGGATGACCGCGTCGACGGCGTGCTCGGTGCCGTCGGTGGTGCGGATACCCGCCTTGGTGAAGGTCTCGATCGGCGTGGTCTCCAGGTGGACGTCGTCCCGGTTGAAGGCCTTGAGGTACTTGTTCGAGAAGCTGGGGCGCTTGCAGCCCAGCCCGTACCGCGGGGTGAGTTTTTCCCGCACCTTCGGGTCCTTGACCTGGCGCAGGTGCCGCAGGCCCATCTTCTCGGCATACTTCGCGAGCGGGACCTTGCCGTAGTAGTGCGCGCTCAGCGGGAAGTTCAGTTCGACGAAGGCCTGGCTGAGCCACCGGGCCGGCCACCGCGCGGCGGGCACCCGGCGCAGCAGGGCGCGCAGGAACTTCGGCAGCGGCGCGTCGAGCTTCGGCAGACACCGGATCGGGGTGCGCTGGAAGACGGTCAGGTGCTCGACCTCCGGCGCGATGGTCGGGATGACCTGGACCGCGGAGGCGCCGGTGCCGATGATCGCCACGCGCTTGCCCCGCAGGTCCTGGCTGTGGTCCCAGCGCGCCGTGTGCATGACGGTGCCCGCGTAGTCGGCGAACCCGGCGATCTCCGGCGGTTTCGGCTGGGTGAGCGTGCCGGTCGCGCCGACGACGAACCGGGCGGTGAGCTCGGTTCCGTCGGTCGTGCGGATGTGCCACAGGTGGTCGGTGTCGTCGAAGACGAGGCCGCTGACCTTGGTGTTCAGCCGGATCCGGGATCGCAGGTGGTAGGTGTCCACGCAGTGCTCGGCGTAGGACTTCAGCTCGTTGCCGGGTGCGTAGACGCGGGACCAGTCGGCGCTCGTCTCGAAGGAGAACTGGTAGCTGAAGGACGGGATGTCCACCCCGACGCCCGGGTAGGTGTTCCAGTGCCACGTCCCGCCGACCCCGTCGCCCTCCTCGAGGATGACGTAGTCGCCGAGGCCGGCCCGGTCGAGTCCGATCGCGACACCGATGCCGGAGAAACCGGCGCCGATGATGACGGTCTGGTGATCGGGTGTGGACATGCCGACTCCGTTCCACGGAACTGCGCCTACGCGATGACCAGCGCGTTTCCACCGGTCGGAGACTGAGAATACAAAGTGTTTCTCAGTTTGGGCAAGGCTTCCGCCCATCGGGTGGTCCGAGAAGCGTCAGATCCGCTGGTAGCGCCGCACGAAACGCGGCAGCAGCTCGGGCAGGGTGGCCGGCTCGTGGCGGGCGAGGTGATGCACGATCAGCTCGTGTCCGCCGCCGATGAACATCAGCACGTCCTCGTGGTCCAGCTCCGGCCGGGATGGCGTCTCCGCCTCGCGCAGCGCGTTCATCGGCAGCAGCGTCAACCGGGTGATCTCGTCGATCACCTCGTCGCGCCGCAGCCGCACCCGTGGCCCGGCGCCCAGCGCCTCCAGGAAGAACATCCGGGTGAAGTCCGGCTGCTCCGCGAGTGAGTTCAGCATCGCACTGAACGCGGCCTCCGCCAGCGCGGGCGGGTCGGCGTACGCCGCGAGATCGGACATCGCACCGACCACCGAGTTGATCAGGTCCTCCAGCGCCAGGCTGAAGCAGGCGAGGAACGCGTCCTCCTTGTCCTGGAACAGCTCGTAGAACGTCTTCCGGGACACCCCGGCCCGCTGGGTGATCTCCCGGACGTTTGCACTCGCGTAACCGTGCTCAGCGATCGTCGCCGCGGTCGCCGCGAGCAGCCGGCCGCGCTGCGAGTTCAGCACCTCCTCGCGGGTCAGGCCATGACGATGCCGGGGGAGCGTGGCCAGAAATCGGTCAGCGCCGCCCGAGGATGTCGCCATACTTGACATGCCCGTGAGCTTAACCGCCCGAATCGACGAAGAGGGGCAGATCATGGCCGAAGAGAAGGTCACCGCGAGCCTGATCATCGGGGTGCCCGCCGAGCGGGTGTTCGCGGTGCTGGCGGATCCGTCGGCCCATGTCGCGATCGACGGCACCGGGTGGATCCAGGAGGCCGCCGACCCGGCGCCGCTGACCGGGACCGGGCAGCTCTTCCGGATGGACATGTACCACCCGAAACATCCCGACGGGGAGTACCAGGTGGTGAACAAGGTGGTGGTGTTCGATCCGCCGCACGCCATCGGCTGGATGACCGGGGAGCAGCAGGACGGCGGAGAGCCGAAGTTCGCCGGCTGGATCTGGCGGTACGACCTGCTGCCGCTCGGCCCGCACGAGACCGAGGTGACGCTCGGCTACGACTGGTCGGCGGTGCCACAGTCCGTCCGCGAGTACCTGGAGTTCCCGATGTTCGGCCCCGAGCACCTGCCGAACTCCCTGCTGCACCTGGCCGAGTTCATCGGCCCTCATTAGTGAGGTGCAGTCCGTGCGCCGTAGTGATTAGCGTGCGAGGCATGCACCTTCGTGCCATGGAGGCCACCGACGCGGACGCCGTGCTGGACATCTACGCGCACGGGATCCGGAGCGGCCTGGCCACCTTCGAGACCGAGGTACCCGGCTGGGCCGCGTTCGACGCGACCCGGCTGCCCGGGCACCGCTGGGTGCTGGAACAGGAGGGCGCGGTCCGCGGCTGGATCGCGTGCAGCCCGGTGTCCAGCCGGTGTGTGTACTCGGGCGTCGTCGAGCACTCCGTCTACGTGCACCCCCTGGCCCGGCGCACCGGTGCCGGCCGGGCGCTGCTGGACCGGTTGATCACCTCGACCGAACAGGCCGGGATCTGGACCATCCAGGCGGGCATGTTCCCGGACAACACCGGCAGCATCGCGTTGCACGAGGCCGTCGGCTTCCGGGTCGTCGGCACCCGGGAACGGCTGGGCCGCCGGGACGGGCAGTGGCGGGACGTCCTGCTGATGGAACGCCGCAGTCCGAACGTGTAGCGAGCCTGTAGCGAGACGAAGACGTTATCCGGGCGGGGTAAGGACTTTCGCGGCCCACGCTCAGCGGGTGATGAACGTTGAACAACCAACCCTGCGGATTGTCCGGCGTGCCGAGGGACTCGACGAGCTGCGGGCGATCGCCGTGCTCGCGGTGTTCGGTTACCACGCCGCGAAACCCTGGCTGCCCGGCGGATTCCTCGGCGTGGACGTCTTCTTCGTGCTCAGTGGATACCTGATCACCTATCAGCTACACGTCCGCCACGAGCTGGGCGGCTTCTGGCTGCGCCGTGCCCGGCGGCTGCTGCCCGCGCTGTTCGCCATGCTGCTGCTGACCACCGCGGCCGCCGCCGTCCTCCGGCCCGCGGCGCTGGCCGGCGCACGGGGTGATGTGCTGGCCGCACTGACCTTCGTGCAGAACTGGTGGCAGGTGAGCACGGGCGCGTCCTACTTCGCGCAGTTCGGGCCGCCGCCGCTGTTCCTGCACCTGTGGTCCCTCGCCGTGGAGGAACAGTTCTACCTGGTCTGGCCCCTGGTAGTGCTGTTGTTCCTCCGGCGGCGGACGATGCTGCTGACCGTGACGCTCGGCGCCGCCTTCGCCTCGCTGATCGCGATGGCGATGCTGTACACGCCGGGGGAGGACGCGTCCCGGGTCTACTTCGGCACCGACACGCACAGCTTCGGCCTGCTGGCGGGCGCGGCGTTCGCGCTGGTCTACCCGCCGCACCGGCCGGTGCCCGCGCCGATCCGGAAGTACGGGCTGGCCGGTCTGACGGTTCTCGGCGGGCTGTTCCTGTTCCTGGAAGAGGGTGACCCGCTGCTCTACCAGGGCGGATTCGCCATCGCGGTGCTGGCCACGATCGCCGTGATGGGCGCCCGGGACGCGCTGCGGGTCGAGCCGCTGCGCTGGATCGGGGTCCGGTCATACGGGATCTACCTGTGGCACATGCCGGTGCTCGCCCTGCTGCCGTTCGTCGGCCCGGAACCGGTGCGGCTGGTCGTCGCGCTGGCGCTGACCGTCGGTATCGCGGCCGTCTCCTACCGGTGGATCGAGCGGCCGATCCAGGCCCACGGCTTCCGGGGCGCACTCGCCCGGCTGGAGAGTGGCAGGCCCGCGCGGCTGACGCTCGTCGCGGCGGGTGTCACGCTGGTCGTCGGCACCTCGCTCACCGGCTGCGTGAACGCACCGGGGCAGGCCAGCCCGGTCGGCGCGAGCCAGCAGGTGACCACCAGTTCATCGGCGAAGCCCGCGCCCGCCACCGATTCGGTGACCGCGATCGGCGACTCGGTCATGCTCGGCGCCTCCGACGCACTGACCGCCCAGATTCCGGGGATCGTCGTCGACGCCACGGTGAGCAGGCAGTTCATCGCGGCGGCCGCGGCGGTGCGCACGCTCAAGGAGCAGAACCGCCTCGGGAATGTCGTGGTCATCGCGCTGGGCACCAACGGCGCGCCCGGTGCGAGTGCCATCGACAAGGTGATCATCGAGATCGGCGCTGGGCACAAGATCGTGCTGGTGAACACCTTCGTCCCCCGGCCATGGGAGCAGCAGACGAACTCCCAGCTCGCCGCCGCTGCCCAACGACACCCCGGCGTCACCGTCGCGGACTGGAACTCGGAGATCCGCGGCCACAGGGAACTGCTGGCCGGGGACGGAATCCACCTGACGCCGGCCGGCGCCACCCGCTACGCCAAGCTCCTCGCCAGGTACTTGTAGAGCAGCTCATGACCGCCGGCCGTGGGATGCAGGCCATCGGCGAGCAGGTCCGGCCGGTCGCGCAGCGGCTCCCACATGTCCAGGAAGTCGATGTGGTTCCCGGTGCACCACCGGCTCATCGACTCGCGCAGGGTCAGCGCCCGCTGCCGGGTGAACCGCAGACCCTCCTCGGTGGGAGCCCGGTCCTCGTCCAGCCAGGTCGGGCCGAGGACCACCAGCCGGGCGTTGGACTGCCGGGCGGTGGCGGCGGCCGAGTCGAGCCCGGCTAGTGCCTGGTCCGGCCAGCAGGTTCCGGGCTGCGCGGAGTCGTCGATGCCCGCCGCCAGCAGCACGGTGTCCGGCAACCGGGGCGGCAGCAGCGCGGGCAGCTGGACACCGACGTCCTGCAGCGTGCTGCCCGGTATGGCCAGGTTGAACACCCGGTTCGCCTGCTCGTCCGCGGCGATGTGCGTGGCCGCCAGTCTGCCCGCCCAGCCGCCGGCGGTGTCGCAGCGGCCGTAGGCGATGCTGTCGCCCACGATCGCGATGCGGACCGCGGCGCGCAGCGGATTCGCGTCCAGGTAGGCCCACGCGTTCTCTCCGGTGCTCAGGTGCACGCGGCGCCTGCGGTAATCGTCGACCTCGTAGTCGTCGGCTGCGGCGAGTTCCGCGTCGGTCAGCCGCAGCACGCCGCCCTCGACCTCACCGCCGAGCCTGCGGACCAGGGTCAGGTGCACATCCAGGCCGCTGGTGGCGATGACCTCGGGATCGGTGATCACCACCGGCCTGGTCGCGTAGCCCACCAGCGCGGCCGGAGCACCGGGCACCGTCCGGCCGAACAGGCTGGTCTGCACCCGGTCATCGCGCAGTGTGCCGAACGAGAAGAGTGCATGCGGACGCGACTCGGTCACCGTGATCCCCCCCTGTTGAACCCTCGGGGGACAGCCTAACGGCCGGTCAGGGTGAGCAGCAGGTCCAGCGCGGGACCTTTCGTCTCCGGGCCGGTGCCGATCGAGATGTCGGCATCGGTGGCGGTCAGCCGGACCTGGGTGAGCAGGTCCTTGCCGCCGCCGAACGATGCCGGAGTGCGGGCCTGCAACCGGATCGCCCGGATGACCGCCTCCTCCGGGTAGGACCGGCGGATGCCCAGCGGGCGCCGGATGTCCTCGCCGTGCACGATCTCCTCGACCAGCCTGCTGTCCAGGGCGACCGGCGGTGCCGAGGTCCTGGGCAGCACCGCGCGCAGCCGGTCCAGGGTCTCCTGCGGTGTGCCGCCGCGCCCACGTTCGACGCCGCGGGCGTTGTCCCGCTCGAAGTCGAATCGGGACCGGACCAGCCCCAGGACGAAACCGACCGGAGTGGCCAGCGCATTGCTGACCAGGTGACCCGCCACATCGTGCACGGTCCAGCCCGCACAGAGTGACGGCTCGTCCCACCGCACGTCGTCGAGCGGGGCCAGGTCCTCGATCAGTGCCGCCCGCTCCGCGTGCACCAGCGCCCAGATCTGCTCTTTCACGGAGGTTAAGACCATCGACACGGCCGGAATTCATCGTTCAGAGTCCGCTGATCTTTGCTTAGGATTGCAGGTATGGCTGAGACGCAGGGCACACTCGTCGACATCACCACTCCGGACGGCGTCGCGGACGCCTACCTGACGCACCCGGCCGAAGGTGGGCCACACCCCGGCGTCCTGTTCTACATGGACGCTCTCGGCCTGCGGCCGAACATCAAGGAGATGGCCGACCGGCTCGCGGCCGCCGGATACACCGTGCTGGTCCCCAACCTCTTCTACCGGACCCGCCGCGCGCCGGTCTTCGAGCTGCCGGAGATCATCGACGGCGAGTCCCGCGCCAAGGTGTTCGAGCAGATCGGCCCGGTCATGCAGTCCTTCACCCCGGAGCTGGCCATGCGGGACGCCGAGGCGTACCTGGGCTGGTTCGCGGAATCACCGCTGGCCACCGACGGCCCGGTGGGCATCACCGGATACTGCTTCGGCGCCGGACTGGCGTTGCGCACGGCGGGCACCTACCCGGAGCGGGTCGCCGCGGCCGGCGGCTTCCACGGCGCCCACCTGGCCACCGACCAGCCGGACAGCCCGCACCTGCTCGCGGACAAGATCACCGCCGAGCTGTTCTTCGGCCATGCGGACAACGACCACGCGTTGCCGCAGGAGCAGATCGACCGCCTGGCCAAGGCGCTCACCGACGCGGGCGTCACGCATCAGTGCGAGGTCTACCGCGGCGCCATCCACGGCTTCACCCAGGCGGACACGTCCGTCTACCACCCCGAGGCGGCCGAGCGGCACTGGTCCGATCTGCTGGACCTGCTGCGCCGCGCGCTCTCCTAGGTGGATTTTCAACGGTTACCGGGGCTCTGGACTGGGATTATCGTGTTCGCATGATCCTTCCCCTGCTGCTGGCCCTGACCACCTGGTTGCACGACGATTCGTATGTGTCCGCCGGTAAGGCGACGAGTTACGTGGACGCGGGCTGCCCGCGCGGTGAGCACGGCTGGACGCTCACCGTGCGGCTGACCGCCGCCGGTGACGGACGCACCGCGACCGGTTCCCGCACTGTGCCGCTGACCTGCCGCGGTGAACTGGAACAACAGGTCGTCGAGGTCCGCCCGGACGGCACCCCGTTCTTCGGTAACCACGACAAGGCCAGCCTCGGCGTGGCCGAGGTCCGCGACCCCCACGGCACGATCACCTCGTCCAGCACGAAACGCATGCACTTCTACGCCTGGAACTAACCCACAATCCACAGGCCCCCCGGTTATCCCCAGATCGCCCCACAGCCCCCTTGACACCCCCTCGCCCCCGGTAATGTCAGGCCTCTCCTTAGTGGGTGGTCTGCCCCCGGATTGGGGCGGGGCCTGCCGCCCCTTGATCAACTCGCGCTGCGTGATCAACCCGGAATCCACAGGCCGCCCGGTGAGCGGCTGGACCAGTCCGGGCTCGCCGAGCTCACCAGCCGGGGCGCCGATGAACTGGCCGGATTCGGGAGCGACAGCATCTCGTGGATGACATCGGCGGCCAGACCGGACAGCTGCCAGACGACGCCGCCCGGATCGCCGGCCTGCCGCACCGCGCAGCGGATGCCGGTGACATCGGTATCGCTGCGGATGCGCAGCGCGTCGGTGAAACCGGGATGTTCGAAGTAGCCGTCGATGCCCTGCAAGGCCCGCGACTCGTCCAGCAACGGGACGAAGGTCCAGCCACGGGCGCGGGCGGTGGCCAGCAGTTTCAGCGCGGTCTCCACGATGGTCTCCTCCTCATGCGGTGATGCGCAGAGGAGGAGACCTGATGTCCCAAGGGGACTAGAGCCCCCTGATCGGGGGATTTCTCAGGCGCCGATCGAACTCATCAGCATCGGGAAGGACGCGTTCAGCTCGCGATCCCAGTACAGCCAGGCGTGGGTGCCGGCGTGCGCGCACACGGTGACCGGGATGTGCGCCGAGTCCAGCTTGTCCACCAGCTGGTGGCCCATGCCGTAGACGAGGTGCTCGACGGCCTCGCCCTTCGGGTTGTTCGACGGATTGGTGCACCGCGCCGGGTTCGGCGGTTCCGGGTACTGCCAGCCGGCATCCCCGCTGGTGCCGTCCCCGAAGGAGACGTACAGCGGAATTCCCCGCAGCCCTTCGGCCTGCACGACCGGAGAGGCCCGCTGCCAGATCGCCCGCTGCCGGACGTCCTGTGGATTGGTGGTGTCGAACGGGTACCCCGGTTCGCCCCAGATCTTCTTCCAGTCGGTGCCCAGGCAGACCAGCCCGGAGGCCTTGACCGCATCCGGCCCGTTCAGCGTGCCGTCCGTGGCCTGGAACAGCGGACTCACCGCGCCGCTGTAGGAGGCGGCGGACTTGAACATGCCCGGGTGGTTCGCGGCCAGCTTCATCGCGCCGAGCCCACCCATGGACAGCCCGGCGACGGCCGCCCGATCGGTGCTCGCGTGGTACTTCTGCTCCAGCAGTGGGCGCAGCTGGTCCACCAGATACGTCTCGAAGGCGGGCGCGCCGCCGTTGCCGTAGTTCCACCAGTCGCTGTACGAGCTGCACGCGTTCGTCTCCGGCATGACCACGATGACGCCGCGATCGGCCACCAGCTGCTTGATGTGCGAGCCGCCGGTCCAGCTCTGGTGGTCCCCGCTGGCACCGTGCAGCAGCCAGAGCGTCGGCCAGGTCCGGGTGGCGTCCTTGGACCAGTCCTTGGGGACGAGCAGGCGCACCTTCTTCCACTGGAACAGCCCGTCGAGGCTGGGCGAGTGGACGGTGAACTCCACTGTCTGGGCATCCGGACGCTGGTCGTCACCGACCACCGTGGCCGGATTCTCGGCGAGGGCCTGCGCGGACGGTGCGAGCGATGCGGTGAGCAACGCGGTGATCATGGCGGCCAGTAGCCGCATGGCTTCCTCCCCGGGAAGTTGGAGATCCACACCCTTCATACAGGCAACCCCTGGTACCGCCGCACGTCCATTCGGGTACGGGAGAACAGTCCGGTAACGATGATTCGACCCATAGCGATAGGGGAGGCATAGGGCCGGAGTGATCACGCCAGGCGGCCCAGTCCCACGAGCATTGGCACCAGCGCATTGTCTTATCGGCGCGGTGCCTTATTTGCGATGAGCCAAGCGATTCAATAAATACTTTATTTACTGCAATCACCCAACTGGGGCGAGTTCCGGAACGGGAACGATCATTAACAGTCGATGATCAATTGCTGCTGTCAAATGGGTGAATGTTCACTGTTTGTGCAGCTCAGAGGGCACGTTCAGTAGTTTTTCTGCGGTTATTCCGCAATTCGGGGACCCCCGGTTTGACTATCCGGTGACGTGAAGTATTCTTCGCGACGTTCACCCGGTCGTGCAGCTGTCCCTGTCAATTTCTGGGGCTGATCGTGCGCTACGGAAACGCTGTTCTGGCCTCGGGTGACCCAGACGCACTGCGAAGTCCAATCCCGAAAGCACCGTTCGGGTCGGTAAGGAGAGTTATGGCACGGCTGTCCCTCGCGCGTGTCGGCGCGCTGCTGCTCACCGCCACCACCGCACTGATGATTTCGGCCCTGTCCGCAGCGGCCGACACCACCGCCAAGTACAACGGCAAGTCCGTTCACGATGGCCACGTCTTCAACTTCGCCCCTGGCACCAAGCCCTCTGCGACGGTCGAGACGAAGACCTTCGAGCTCCAGTTGGCCGACGGCAAGATGGTCGAGACGTACTGCGTCGAGCTGGAGACCGACATCGTGCCGGGCGCGGACTATGTCGACGCCCCGTGGAAGGACTACCCGGCCACGACCGGTGGGTCCGTGGCCGGCGAGGTGCTGTGGGTGCTCAACCACGGCTACCCGACGGTGAAGGGCGACGCGCTCAGCAAGAAGATCGGCCAGCCGATCGACGACAAGCAGGCGCTGACCGCCACCCAGGCCGCAGTTTGGTACTTCAGCAGCAACCAGAAGCCGAAGATCGGCGAGGGCAACGCTCCCGCGGTCGTCGCGGCGTACGAGTACTTCCTGAAGAACGCCAAGCCCGAGGCCGAGCCGAAGGGCGCCCTCGTGATCAGCAAGGGCGCCGACTTCGCGATCAAGGACGGCAAGGCCGGTCCGTTCGTGGTGGCGACCAACTCCGACAAGGTCACCCTGTCCATCAAGGGTGACGGTGTCTCGATCGTCGACGCCGACGGCAAGCCGCTGACCACCGTCGCCGACGGCGGCAAGTTCTTCGTGAAGGGCCCGGCCGACAAGGCCGCCTCCGCCGTGGTGACCGGCTCCGGCAACGGCCCGGCCTTCCCGGTCGGCCAGCTGTGGGTCGGCAAGAAGCAGAAGACCCAGTCGCTGATCTCGGTGTCCAGCGACCACGGCAAGGTTTCCGGCGAGATCAAGGTGGACTTCACCGCGCCGGTCGTGCCGACCACCCCGGCTCCGCAGCCGGCCCCCAAGCCCGAGCTGGCGAACACCGGTGCCTCGGTGTACGGCCTGGCCGGCCTGGCGGTGCTGCTGCTCGGTGGCGGCGTGGCCGCGGTCGTCCTGCAGCGGCGCCGGAACAAGGCCGCCGAACAGGGCTGAGAATAGATCGTAAGAACCAATAGGGGCGGGCCCATAGGGCTCGCCCCTATTGCTATATACGGACGCGGGCCGGGGCTGGTTCAATCGATTTTTGGTTCACCCACAAGTGCTATGGGCATAGCACCCGTATGGGGTAAAGCTGGCTCGCCAAGGTGGGGCAACAGCTGCCGAGGGCGCCTTGATCAGGCAGTCCATATAGAGACGTCCACCCTGCTCACGGGTTGCGAACCAAAAATATGGCGCTAACCACTCCTCCATTTGGGTGACAGCCGAGTACAGTCGTCGCTGTTCACCCGTACGAGTTAATGACCCCTCGAAATGGTTACGCCAATTGGTAAGTAACCACTCTGGGTTAATTCCGTTGTGCGGGTAGAGCGAGCCGATAGCCATGCCACCCGCACAGCCCGCCCCCGGAGCGCCCTTTCGCCTCGGGCAGGGAAGGAGAGTTCATGAAGACCCGGATGCACCAGGCGCGATTCGGCGCGGTGCTGCTCAGCGTAGGCGCGATCTTGCTCGCCTCCTCCGCCATCCCTGCCCAGGCCCTGCCCCAGCTGCCCAACATCCCCGGTGGCGGCATCGCGTTGATCAAGACTCCGCTCGACACCCCGGCCGGTGAGGACGTGACCGTCAACGGTCACAACCAGGAGCCGGAGCTCTCCTCGGTGATCACCACCTCCGGTCAGATCGCCAAGAGCTACTGCGTCGACAACAAGGCGGATATCTCCGACGGCGCCCCGTACACCACCGCGAAGTGGGCCAACTTCCGTGGCCAGAGCAACTTCAAGTCCTCGGCGGGCAAGGTGGCCTGGGCGGCCAGCAACTCCTACCCGGCCGTGAGCCTGACCGAGCTGTCGTCGAAGGTCGGCCGCCCGGTCACCGCGGGCAACGCCATCGCCGGCACCCAGTCCTACATCTGGGATGTCACCGGTGACCGTTCCCAGCCGCACTCGGCGGGCGCCAAGGCGGTCTACAACTACCTGAAGGCCAACGCCACCAACCAGACGGAGAAGCCGTTCGGTGCGAGCGCCTCCCCACTGAAGCTGAACGCCACCGCCGCCAAGAACGCGGCCGGCAAGGTCGGCCCGTACACGGTCTCCGGCAGTTCCGCCGACCTGAGCCTGGCGGGCGGCAGCGGCACGATCGTTGACACCGCCGGCAAGACGATCACCAAGGCCGCCCCCGGCCAGCAGTTCTTCGTCCAGGGAACCAGCGGCGCCCCGGTGCTGAAGGCGGCGAGCAAGTCGGTCGTCGCCCCGTCGGGCGTGCTGTTCAGCAGCGCGGGCAGCCAGGCCCTGGTGCCGGCCATCGACATCATCCAGAACATCATCCAGCAGGTTCAGCTGCCCAAGCCCGGCAACGAGGTGCCCGCCCCGACGACCAGTCAGGTTGCGGACACCCAGGCCCCGGCTCCGCAGCCGGCTCCGGCCCCGCAGCTACCGAACACCGGAGCCTCGGTCGTCGGCCTGGCCGCGCTGGCAGGCGTCCTGGTGGCGGGTGGCGCCGGAACCCTCTGGTACACGCGCCGTCGTAAGGCTGCCGCTCACCTGTAGCAGTCTTAGGCTGTGGGGGGTCGTCCGTGCGGGGCGGCCCCCCATTCGCGTCACCGGGCGCGTTGGGGATTGTCCTTTCGTGGGATAACCCATAGGAGCGGCCTGGTGAATTCGGGTACTCTGCGTGTCTGGTGCTCGGCTTTCCGTCCGTTCCGGCTGATGGAAAGAAGTGCCTGATGAACTTTGACGAGTTGAAGCACAAGGCGTCTGCGCTACTGCATGAGCACGGAGACAAGGTCGAGGCTGGGGCTGACCAGCTAGGCGAACTCGCCCAGCAGAAGTTCGGCCACAGTGAACAGATCGACCGAGCGGTTGAGCAGGCCAAGAACTTCATTCCAGGTGGAGAGTGAACGCATCCGAGATCACCGAGCGGGTCTCCCCCACAGGGGAGGCCCGCTCCGTGTCCGCCCGTAAGCCGGTGCTGCTGACATGGCAGGACCCGACCGCGCCGCGCCTCGAATCGGTGCGCCTGCGCACGGGCGAGAACGGCCTGCGCGCCAGCGGCCGGCTGGTCGCCGGCACCGTCACTGAGCCCGAAACCAAGCGCACGGAAGCGCACAGCGCCTCCTATGAGCTGGTCGCGGGCGGTCAGGGCGTGCTCACCCGGCTGTTATTGCGCACCACCACCGCCGATGAAGAGCGACAGGTGTCGGTCAGCCGGACCGAGGAAGGCATCTGGCTGATCGATCACGGCCAGGGCGTGAAGCGCTCCGCGTTCTCCGGCGCACTCGATGTGGATGTGCGCAGCTGCGTGCTGTTCAACGCGCTGCCGATCCGCCGCCTGCGGCTGCACCGCGAGGCGGGCACCCACGAGCTGCCCGTGGTGTACATCGACCTGCCGACGCTGCAGGTCACCGAGGTCGTGCAGGAGTACAGCACGGTGGAGATCCGTGAGGACGGCGCCACCATCCGCTATACCTCCGGCGAGTTCTCCGCCGACCTCGAGGTCGACTCGGAGGGCCTGCTCCTCACCTACCCCGGCTGGGCCCAGCGCATCTGACCCCTCGATCGGGTGATAGTTCCCGCCAGATGTCCGGATTCGCCGTTTCCCGCCCTCTGCTGAGAAAAGCAGCATCCGAGGCAGCGGGAAGGAGAGCGCGATGCGGTCAAGCCCGGACGGCGACGGCGACGGCCTGCCCCACGCTGATCGACGCGACCGCCACGCCCAGCCCGCCCCCGCGCGCGGTGAGTGCGCGGCAGAGATCCACGATCACCCGCAACAGCGACGCGCCCAGCGGATGCCCGTAGGCCAGCGCCCCGCCGTGCACATTGACCCGCTCGGCATCGACCCCCGGCAGCCCGCGCAACACCCCGAGCACCACCGCGGCGAACGTCTCGTTGATCTCCCACAGGTCCACTTCGGACTGCCTGATGTCGAACCGGTCCAGCAGCTTGCGAATGGCCAGCCCCGGAGCTTCCACCACATCCTGCGGCCTGCCGGCCGCCCGGGCGCTACCCAGAATCTCGCCGATGGGCCGCAGTTCGAGCTGCGCCGCGGCCCGCTCCGAGCCGATCAACGCGGCCACCGCCCCGTCCGATCGCGGCGCGGAGTTCCCCGCGGTCACCGGCCCCGTGCCGGAGAACGCACTCGGCAGCTCGCCGAGCTTGGCCGCACTCGTGTCGGCCCGGACCGACTCGTCCCGGCGCAGCATCGTGCCGTCCGGAAGGTGAACGGGGAAGACGAATCCGTTGTGCACCCCCGCGTCCCAGGCCGCCGATGCCCGGCGATGCGAGCGGAGCGCGTAGTCGTCGAGCTGTTTGCGGGTCAGCCCATGGGCGATGGTGACCTGTTCGGCGGCGTAGCCGATCGGGACCGTCCACTCGTTGGGCATCCGCGGGTTGATCAGGTGCCAGCCGTAGGCGGTGGAGACCAGCTCCATCCGGTCGGGGTGACCGGTCTCCGGCGTGGGCAGCACGAACGGCGCGCGGCTCATGCCCTCGACCCCGCCCGCGATGATCAGGTCGGCGTCACCGGTGGCCACCGCGCGCGAGGCCTGGATGAGCGCCTCGCCGCCGGAGCCGCAGAGCCGGTTCACCGTAACCCCGGGGACGCTGACCGGCAGGCCGGCCAGCAGCGCGGCCATCCGGCCCACGTTCCGGTTGTCCTCACCGGCGCCGTTGGCGTTGCCGAGCACGACATCGTCGATCTGGGTGGGATCCAGCCGGCCGGAGCCGTTCTGCCCATGCCTGCGCAGCAGCGCGGAGATCGGCAGCGCGGCGAGATCATCGACTCGAATGCGGGACAGGCCGCCACGGAATCTGCCGAAGGGCGTGCGGGCGGCATCCAGCACCAGGGCGCGGACCATGCGTCCATACTCCCCTATCAGTCGGCCGCGCGTCGGCCGGTCGGCGTTTCCGGTGCTCACTGGGCCACCAGGAAGGAGACGAACGAGGCGCCTTCCTTGATCGTCGGATCGACGGCGACCGAGCGGGCCTCGATCGAGTGCGGGCCTGCCGACAGCCGGGTCATGTCCACGGCGAACCGCCAGTTTCCGGCGACCCCCGGACCCTGCTCGGCGGTCGGCAGGGTGGCGATCAGCTTCCCGTCCAGCAGTACCTCGACGCCGGCCAGTCCGGCCAGATCGCCGGTGAACTGCTGACCGCCGAGGCCGTCCAGCCGCACATCCAGCACCGCCCGGCCCCGGGGCACCGGCTCGCCGGACGGGATCGGTTTGCCCGCGGCGCCCAGCAGCGTCGACACCGGGGGCGCCGCCAGGGGCTGTAGCGGCAGCGCGTTCGGTGGTGGTTGATCACGTCGCTGCGGTTTCGTCCCCGGGGTCGGGATGAGCTCCAGGTCGGCGTGCACTAGATCCACGGCCGGATTCGCGAGGTTCAGGCCGGCATCCAGATGATCATTGGAGTCCACCCGGACGGCCGCGGCCGGGAAATCGGCGTAGGCGGGGTAGCGGACGCCGGGGGTCGGGGTGGTTCCGGGAATCGCGGGGAGCACCGGGACCGTGGTGTCGCCGATGGTCGCGGTCAGTCCACTGAGGTCGGTGGCCTGGGTGGGCGCCAGGGTGAGCAGCAGCCGGGCACCGTCCACTCCGGACACCTGTCGCAGGTTCGTCGCGGGGTAGAACGCGGATCCCGGTTCGTGCACGGTCAATGCGGGTGGGGTCGTGTAGTCCGGGGTTCTGCCTCCGGTGAAGGCGATTCGATCCACCGCGGCGCGCCACTGGTTGCCCGCCGGACCCTGAAAACCGATCAGCAGGGTGGCTTGAGTCCACTGTGGATGGATGTTCACGTGGGTGATCTCGGATCCGTCCGCGGACAGGTGCACACCGTCCGGTCGAATGTCCACAGTGAACCGTTGGGTGAGGCCGATCAGCTGGTGGGGCACCGAAACCAGCTGGGCATCGCTGGCCATCTCGGGGGAGTGCAGGACTCCGGCCACAGTGGACTCCGAGCCGTCCGCGTTGTGCTGCGCGGAGATCCGGGCGCGGACGGTGCCCGGCGGCAGGGTGGGATCCGCGCCCGCTGCCGCGTCCGATGGGCCGCCGATCATCTCCGCCGGGCCGGGAACCAGGTCGATGGTCAACGTCCCCTGTGGACCCGGCGCCGTGGTGTCCACCGCGACCGTCGCATTGCCACCGTCCACTGTGACCGGTGTTCTGGCCCGCAGCTGGGTGGATTCCGCGCCGCAGCTGCCGGTGACGGTCAGCCGGTGCCTTTCATCGTCCAGCCCGGCCCCGGCGAACGCGCAGGCTCCCCGGTTGGCCAGTTGCCAGCGGGCCGGATCCGGCAGCCGGTCTCCGTCGAAGTCGTCCACAAAGGACAGAGGTGCCGGATCCCCGGCTTTAGGGATTCCGATTGCCCTGGACGGAGCGGATCGGCGGCCGAACGAGTCGATGGCGCGCACGTCGACGGTGTACTGGCGGCCGTTGTCCAATCCGTCCAGCTGCACCGCCGGCTCGGCGATCAGCCGTTGACGATCCAGCTTGTCCGGATGCTCGCCCCAGCGCACCTCGTAGCCGACCGCCCCACGCGGGGCGACGCCTTGGACGGCGGGGCCCCAACGCAGCTGGAGCCGGCGCGGACCGGCCTTGGTGTCGATGGACCCCGGGGCGGGCGGAACCTCGCCGGGGGCGGGCAACAGCACCCCGTCCGCGGCGAACTTGGTCAGCCGGATCGGCTGTGGATCGAGCGAATCCGCTCCCGGCCAGCCCTCGCGGATCACCAGCACCGCAGCAACCGTCGCCGCCAGGCCGGCGGCGAGCAGGATGAGCCCCCGTCTGCGCATCCCGTCACGCTAAGGCGTCGGGCGCATACAACCAAGCCCTAGTCCTTGTCGGATTCCGGGTCGTTGTCCAGGCTCAGCTCGGCGGCCAGCTCCACCTCGGGTGCGGCTTCCAGCAGACCCCAGCCCAGCTGCTGGCCGTACGCGATGCCGTCCTCCAGCCTGGTCACCCGGCCACCGTTGCGCGCCAGCTCGCGCAGCTTGGCCATCGATCCCCGGGCGTTGACGTCGATCTGCACCGGCACGGTCGGCGCGGCCAGCTGTTCCTGCCACTGCCGGTAGCCGCTGTGCCCGGAGTTGATCGTCGCCGACAGACCGCCGGTGGACGCCAGCGCGCCGCGGGCGGCTCCGAGCCTGCCCAGCGCGTCGTCCAGGACCTCCAGCAGCTGGTCGCGGTTGCCCTCGCACATCGCGCGCACCAGTTCCGGGTCGCTGCCCGCCACGCGGGTGCCGTCCCGGTACGACCCGGCGGCGAGCGCCAGGGCCAGGGTGTCACCCTCGGCTCCCACCGAGGACAGCACGGCGGCCAGCAGATGCGGCAGATGCGAAATGCGTGCCACGGCGGCGTCGTGCTCGGCGACCGAGGAGGGCACCACGTAGGAGCCGCAGTCCAGCGCCAGGTTCGCCACGGCCAGCCAGGTGTCGCGATCCGCGTCCTCCTCGGCACACACCACCCAGGCGGCGTCGGTGAACAGCTCGGCGTTGCCCGCGGCCCAGCCGGACTCGGCGCGGCCGGCCATCGGGTGGCCGCCGACGTACCGGACCTGCGGGGAGAAGCGGCGCACCTGTTCGGCGACGTTGCCCTTCACGCTCACCACATCGGTGAGCCGGATCTGCGCGCACAGCGTGTCGATCTTGCGCAGGATGCCGGAGACGGCGGGCAGCGGGACGGCCAGCAGCACCATGGCGTCGCGATCATCGGCACGGCGCAGGGCAGCCTCGATCGACGACTCGGTGTCGAAGCCGTCCTTGGCTGCCGATTCGAGGTCGTCTACCGAACTTGCGGCACCCCACACCTCACGTCCGGCCTTACTCGCCGCACGCATGAGTGATCCACCGATGAGGCCCAGTCCGAGTACGCAGAGCGGTTGCACCCGCTCATCTTGCCAACTTGATGATGATTAGTCGTGTGCCCCGCCGGGGTCTTGCTCCATTTCCGTGACAAGTCGGCCCAAATGGACGATATCGTTTCCGCTTACAGGGGACGTGCCAACTGCTGGACGGCAAACGCGGTGTAGATCGCGACCCCGGATGCCATGGCTTCCTCGTGGAACAGCACCCGGTTCGAGTGGTTCGCCGGGGCCGAGTCCGGCTCCAGGTCCGGTGGGCACGCGCCGAGGAAGGCCATCACCCCGGGTACCTCCTGCAACACGTACGAGAAGTCCTCTGCTCCCATCAGGGGGTTCGGCTGTGCCTCTGCGTCATCGGCACCGAGCACCGAGCGGCCCAGCTCCACTACCTCCTGGGCCACCGCGTCGTCATTCACCGTGACCGGATATCCGGGTTCCACCTCCACGGACGCCTGGCAGCCGTGCGCCGCGGCCACGTGTTCGCAGACCGTGCGGACCTCGCGCAGCGCGAGCTCGCGGCTGTCCTCGGACAGCGTGCGCAGCGTGCCCTCCAGCTCGGCCGTCTCCGGGATGATGTTGTTCGTCGTGCCCGCGCTGATCCGGGCGATGGTGATCACCGCGGGGGCGAACACGCTGATCCGCCTGGTGATCATCGTCTGCAGGGCGGACACCATGGCGGCGGCGGCCGGAATCGGATCCACCGCGGTGTGTGGCGACGACGCGTGTCCGCCGGAGCCGGTCACCGTCACCCGGAGGACGTCGGCCGATGCCATGACCGGGCCGGACCGCACGTGCAGCAGGCCGGAGCGCAGGGTCGAGGTGATGTGCAGGGCCAGGGCCTTGTCCACCCGGCGCCCTGCGGCGTCCAGCACGCCTTCGTCGATCATGTACCGGGCGCCGTGATACCCCTCCTCGCCCGGCTGGAACATGAACACCACCTGCCCGGCCAGCTCCGCCCGCCGGTCGCACAGCAGGTGGGCCGCCGAGGCCAGCATGGCGGTGTGCGTGTCGTGTCCGCAGGCGTGCATGGTGCCGGGCAGCGTGCTGGCGAAGTCCAGGCCGGTGTCCTCGGTCAGCGGCAGTGCGTCCATGTCGCCCCGCAGCAGAACGGTCGGCCCGGGCCGGTCGCCGCGCAGTACGGCGGTCACCGAGCCGGTCGCCCGGCCGGTGACGATCTCCAGCGGCAGGCCGTCCAGCGCGGTCAGCACGCTCGCCTGGGTCTTGGGCAGTTGCAGACCGATCTCCGGCGCGCTGTGCAGGGTGCGGCGCAGCTCGACGGTGCGGGGCTGGATGGCGCGTGCGGCGGTGAGGATCGGGGTCATGACCTTCATCCTGCGCAGGCGGGGGGCCGAAGGAAAGGGCCGCCCAGACGGTGGATGTCACGGATAAGTGTTTTGCAGGTGACGAAACCAGGCATACCGTGGGGTTATGGCACAGCAAGAGGTCGCTTACCGGTCCGGTGAGCAGACCGGATCGGCTGGTTTCGCTGTCGCCGTGGTCCGGGTCGACGGCCACTGGCGATGTACCCCCATGGACAACTCCGCGCTCGATGATCTAGATCGGGCGATCACGCAGCTGCGTCGGCTGGGAGTCGTGGGTGGTGCTGTTTTCGGTCTGCTGGACGTGGACGACGAGTTCTTCATGATCGTTCGCCCGACGCCCGTGGGTGTGGACCTGATGTTGTCCGACGCGAGCGCCGCGCTGGACTACGACGTTGCCGCCGACGTGCTGGACCTGCTGCGGGTCGAGCCGCCGGAGGACATGGCCGAGGACGAGGTGTGGCCGCAGGGAGACCTGGGCATCCTCGCCGACCTCGGGCTGCCGGAGGCGGAACTGGAGCTGATCGTCTCCGAGATCGATCTCTATCCGGATGAACAGTTGGAGATCATCGCCCGGCGGTGTGGCTTTGCCGAGGAATTGTCAGCGGAAATCGAAGATCTGGTCGGAGTCTGAGTAATAATCCGTCCTCGTGACCTTGCCCGTGGCCGAAGCCGACACCCGCGCGATGCGGGAGGCGATCCGCGTCGCGCGCTCGGCCATGGCCACCCGCGACGTGCCGATCGGCGCGGTGGTACTCGGCCCGGACGGCCGGGTGCTGTCGTATGCCCGCAATGCCCGGGAGTACCTGGGTGACCCGACCGCCCATGCGGAGATCCGCGCCCTGCGATCGGCGGCCCGGGAGTTCGGCGACGGCTGGCGGCTGGGCGGCTGCACCCTCGCGGTGACCGTGGAGCCCTGCGCGATGTGTGCGGGCGCGGTGCTGTTGTCCCGGGTGTCCCGCCTGGTGTTCGGCTGTTTCGAGCCGAAGACCGGCGCGGTGGGCTCGGTGTGGGACATCGTGCGGGACCGGCGGCTGGGCCAGCAGCCCGAGGTGGTCTCCGGGGTGCTGGCGGAGGAATGCGCTGCCCTGCTGCAGGAGTTCTTCGCCGAGCATCGCGGCGAGGACCCGCTATAGGGCCTGAAGGGGTTAATTCCCGCTGATCTTTCCGCGTTTTGCTGGGAATCCCACCCCATGCACTGGGAGCATGCAGAGGTTCCCGGAGGGATTCGCCGAATGTGACGGGAGAGACCGTGGTCGGAGCGCCGCGGGTATCCGACGACGCACAGGACGAAACGCTGGCGATCTTGGCCGCCGGCGGGAACAAGTACGCCTTCGAAGCGCTGGTCAGGCGCTACCGCGACCGGGTCAACTCGCTCGCCCTGCGCATGCTCGCCGACCGGACCGAGGCCGAGGACGTCACCCAGGAGGTGTTCGTCACCGCCTGGCGCAAGATCGGCGAACTGGCCGAACCGGCCGCCGTCCGCACCTGGCTGTTCCGCATCGCGCACCGCCAGTGCCTGCAGGTGCTCCGGAAACGCAACCAGATTCGCACGGACCCGGCCGCTGACCTGCCCGAACAGGCCTCCCGAGCCGATGATCCGCAGCAGATGGCCATGGCCGAGGCGGGCTATAACGAGCTGAACCAGGCGCTCGCCAACCTGCCTCGCCAGCAGCGGGACGTCTGGGTGAGCGCGGTCATGGACGGCCTGAGCTACGCGGAGATCGCCGAAGCCCAGGGCACCAGCGAGCAAGGCGTCCGAGGCCGCCTCTCCCGAGCCCGCACCAACCTCGCCGTCTCCTTAAGAGCCTGGCGCTAACCGAGCGGAGGCGGCGGCCTGTGCGCCGCCCTCAACACCAGAAGTAGCCCCAAAGCGAGCGCTGCGAGCAAGAGGCGGCCCCAACCAAGATGGCGTCGGGGGTGCAGGGGGCCGAAGGCCGCCCTGCCTTGGGGTCTGGGGCGAGAGCCCCAGAAAAAGCAAAGAGCCGGTCGCGTCTGCGCTTTTCAGCAGACACGACCGGCCCAACCGGCGGTGGCGGTGGGATTTGAACCCACGGACGAGTTTCCCCGTCACACGCTTTCGAGGCGTGCTCCTTCGGCCGCTCGGACACGCCACCGCCGAGAACAATACCGGACCGGAATTTCGGCCGTGCATGATGGGTGGCATGACGGACGTGACCGGGGAAGTGCGCAGCTCGTGGCGGCAGTGGACGCCGCCGGAGGACGTGCGTGCGCTGGGGGAGAAGCTGCGGGACGAGGTGCCGCACGAGGTCAACGATCACCCGGCGGCGGCCGAGGACCGGCCGGGGGTGCGGGACTACATCTCCGCGTCCAATGCCGGGCGGGTCGAGGACCTCGTCGCGCTGCGGATCGGGCGGATGCTGGTCTCGCCGTTCTCCTTCCTGCGGGGGTCCGCCGGGCTGATGGCGGCCGACCTGGCGAAGGTGCCGACCTCGGGGCTGAACGCGCAGATCTGTGGGGACGCGCACGCGGCCAACTTCGGGCTGTACGGCGGCGCGGCCGGCCGGATCGTGATGGACATCAACGACTTCGACGAGACCATCGTGGGCCCCTGGGAATGGGACCTGAAGCGGCTCGCCGCCAGCCTGGTGCTGGCCGGGCGGGACGGCGGGGTCTCCGAGTCCGACTGCCTGGACGCCGCGCAGGACAGCGTGCGCAGTTATCGGCGCACCCTGGGTGACCTGGCCGAACAGCCGTTCCTGGAGTCCTGGACCGCGCTCACCGACGACTCCGCGATCGGCCGGGCCAAGGCCGACGCGCTCCTGGACGACTTCGAGAAGGCCTCCGCGAAGGCGCGGCGGAACACCAGCGCCAAGGTCGCCGCGAAGTGGACCACTAAGGGGGACGAGGGGTGGCGGTTCGTTCCCGATCCGCCGGTGCTGTCCGAAGTGGACGATAAGACCGCGGATCAGGTTATCCACAGCCTGGATTCCTATGTGGACACCTTGCGGGAGTCGCGTACTCACTTGATCGCGCGGTACCGGGTGGCCGATGTCGCGTTCCGGGTCGTGGGCACCGGGAGCGTCGGCCTGCGCAACTATCTGCTGCTCATGCACGGTAACCGGGACGACGAGCTGGTCCTCCAGATCAAGGAGGTCCGGCCCTCCCAGCTGGCGGCCTACCTGCCCGCGCAGGCCGAGCGGCACGAAGGCGAACGGGTCGTCAGGGGACAACGGCTCATGCAGGCGGACACCGACCTGCTCCTCGGCTGGACCACAGTGGACGGCCGGCCGTTCATCGTGCGGCAGTTCCGCAACTTCAAGGGGGACATCGATCCCACCTCGCTCTCCGGCGGGCACCTGGACGACTACGGGCGACTGGCCGGTGCCCTGCTCGCGCGGGCGCATTTGCGCAGCGTGGACCCGCGGTTGTTGGCCGGGTATTGCGCGGGCAGTGACCTTGACGAGATCATCGGTACCTACGCCGTGCGGTACGCGGACCAGGCCGAGGCCGATCACGCCGAGCTGGAGCGCCTGGTCGCAGCGGGTGTTCTCCCCGCGACCACCGGTGTCTAGCTGCGCTTTTCGCGCATTTTTAGCGAGATTTCAGGCCGCCGGGGCTTAGTGATTCGCGGGTATGCATACCCGCGAATTCCTGAGCCTCAAAGGTGGAGATCCGTTGAGCACACCGGTGAACATCGCCGTCATCTACTACTCCGCGACCGGCAGCATCTACCGGCTGGCCAAGGCCGCGGCCGAGGCCGCCGAGCAGGCAGGTGCCACGGTCCGGCTGCGTAAGGTCGCCGAGCTGGCCCCGGAGGCCGCCATCGCCGGTAACCCGCTGTGGCAGGCCAACCACGAGGCCACCCAGCACGTCGGCGTCGCCACCCCGGACGACCTGGACTGGGCCGACGGCATCCTGCTGGGCAGCCCCACCCGCTTCGGCCTGCCCGCCTCCCAGCTCAAGCAGTTCATCGACACCACCGGCGGCCTGTGGGCCCAGGGCAAGCTGGTCAACAAGGTGACCTCCGCGTTCACCTCGACCGGCACCCAGCACGGCGGCCAGGAGAGCACCATCCTGGCGATCAACAACACCTTCTACCACTGGGGATCCATCATCGTGGCCCCCGGCTACGCGGACCCGATCCAGTTCGAGGCCGGTAACCCGTACGGCACGAGCCACATCTCCAGCAACGGACAGAACCCGCCGAGCGAGACCAACCTGGCCGCGATCTCCTTCCAGGCCCGCCGGGTCGTGGACATCGCCTCCGCGCTGAAGCGAGGCCTCGCGTGACCATCGAGTACGACCACATCGTCGTCGGCGCCGGTTCCGCCGGTTCCACCCTGACCCGGCGGCTCATCGACGCCGGTCGCAGCGTGCTGCTGCTGGAAGCCGGGCCGGTGGACGACACCGAGTCCATCCACGACCCCACCCGCAACATCGAACTGTGGGGCAGCCCGTGGGACTGGGCCTTCGCCACCGAGCCGCAGACCCACGCGGACGGCAGGCGGTTGCCCTGGCCGCGGGGCAAGACCCTCGGCGGCAGCAGCTCGTTCAACGGAATGATCTACGTCCGGGGCATCCCCGCGGACTACGACGCCTGGGCCTTCCAGGGCGCGGCGGGCTGGGGCTGGGACGGCGTCGAGCCGTACTTCCGCCGGCTGGAGGACTTCGAGGGTGGATCGGACGGTGGCCGCGGCACTGGGGGTCCGCAGCACGTCCAGCGAAACCCGGGAGCCAACGACCTGGTCCGGTCCTGGGTGGCGGCCGCGCAGGAGTACGGCCTGCCGTTCAACGAGGACTACAACAGCGGCGACATCTTCGGCGTCAGCTACACCCAGCACACCATCCGGGACCACCGGCGGCAGAGCACCTGGGTCAGCTACGGCGAGGCGATCAAGGACGACCCGAAGCTCACCGTCGTCACCGGCGCCCAGGTCAACCGGGTGCTGTTCGAGGGTGAGATGGCCGTCGGTGTCGAGTACCAGGTCGAGGGCCAGGTGCAGGTGGCCCGGGCCGCCGACGACATCATCCTGTCCGGCGGCGTCTTCGGCTCCCCGCAACTGCTGCTGCTCTCCGGTGTCGGCCCGGCCGACCACCTGCGCTCCTTCGGGTTGCGGGTGCGCTCCGACCTGCCCGGTGTCGGGCAGAACCTCCAGGACCACTGGTCCTCGCCGCTGATCTGGGAGTCCACCAAACCGGTTCCCGCGTGGGCCGCGCAGGGCCTGGAGGCGCACTTCTTCGCCGCCACCCGGGCCGGGCTGATCGCACCCGACCTGCAGCCGATCTTCATGTCCTTCGTCTACCCGCTGCCGGACCGGCCGCTGCCCGAGCACGGCTTCTCTGCCGTCGCCCAGCTGCTGCACCCGTTCAGCCGCGGCGAGGTGAAGCTGCGCTCCGCCGACCCGGCGGCGCCGCTGTACCTGGACCCGAAGGTCTTCTCCGACCCGCGGGACGTGGAGACCTTGGTGGACAACCTGGAGATGCTCCGGGACGTCGCCACCCAGCCCGCGCTCAAGGAATGGACCAAGGGCGAGGCCGTTCCCGGTCCGGCCCTCAGCTCCCGCGAGCAGCTGCGGGACCACGCGCGGGCGACCGTCGTGAGTGGACACCACCAGATCGGCACCGCGCGGATGGGCCTGGACGCACTGTCCGTTGTGGACCCCGAGCTGCGGGTGCACGGCGTGAGCGGCCTGCGGGTCGTCGACGCCTCGGTGATGCCCACGCTGCCGAGTGGCAACACCAACGGTCCGACGATCATGATCGCCGAGAAGGCTGCCGACCTGATCCTGGGGCAGGTGGCCGTCTGATGGAGATCACCGCGGCCGTCGCGCGGGGCGGCGCCGAATTCTCCGTGGAGACCCTCCAGCTGGAGGAGCCGCGCCCGGACGAGGTGCTGGTCCGCTACCTGGCGGCCGGCCTGTGCCACACCGACCTGGAGGCGGCCAAGGGCACGGTGCCCACGCCGCGTCCGGTGGTGCTCGGCCATGAGGGCGCCGGGATCGTCGAGGCCGTCGGTAGCGCCGTCACCGGATTCCAGCCGGGGCAGCGGGTGCTGCTCTCCCTGGACTCCTGTGGCAGTTGCCGGAACTGCCAGCGCGGGCTGCCGCCGTACTGCGTGAACCACATCCCGCTGAACTTCCACAGCCGGCGGGCCGATGGTTCCGTCGCGTTGCGGGACGCCGCCGGGCAGCCGGTGCACTCGCACTTCTTCGGTCAGTCCTCGCACGCCACCCATGGCCTCGCGCATCCGCGCAGCCTGGTCGTGGTGGGCGACGACGTGCCCCTCGAAGTACTGGCGCCGATGGGTTGTGGCGTGATCACCGGAGCCGGCGCGGTGCTCAATTCGCTGCGGGTGCAAGCGGGTTCGTCGGTGGCGATCTTCGGTGCGGGCGCCGTCGGGCTGTCCGCGTTGATGGCCGCCGTCGTCTCCGGTGCCACCCGGATCGTCGTGGTGGACCGGAACGCCGACCGGCTGGCGCTGGCGAGTGAACTGGGTGCGACGGACATCGTGGATGCATCCACTGTGGACAGTGGCGAGGCGGTTCTGGACCTCACCGGCGGCGTGGACTACGCGGTGGAATCCACCGGCGTGCTCGCGGTGATGAACACCGCCATCGCCGCGCTCGCCCCGCTGGGAGCGGCCTCCATCCTCGGCGTCACCGCGCCGGAAGCCGCACTTCAGGCTAACGTGTTCGAGCTGCTCAAGGGACGTAGCGTCGTCGGTTCGGTGATGGGTCATCAGGCCCCCGCCGTGCTGATCCCGCGGCTGGTGGATCTGTTCCGCCAGGGCCGGTTCCCGCTGGACAAGCTCGTGAAGACGTACCCGTTGACCGAGATCAACTCGGCGGTCGACGAGGTCAAGTCAGGCAAGACCGTCAAGGCAGTACTGACCAACTGAGGGACGAGACATGAGCAAGCCCACCGTCGTGCTGGTGCACGGCGCATTCGCCGACGCCTCCAGCTGGGAGCCGGTCACCCGGCTGCTGCAGGAGCAAGGCTTTCCGGTCATCGCGGCGGCGAACCCGTTGCGCGGTCTGACCGGCGACGCGACCTACACCAAGTCCATTGTGGAGTCGGTGGACGGCCCGGTCGTGCTGGTCGGTCACTCCTACGGCGGCGCCGTGATCACCAACACCGGTGCGGCCAACCTGTCCGCGCTGGTCTACGTGGCGGCGTTCGCGCCGGACGAGGGTGAGGCCGTCGGCGAGCTGGACGCGAAGTACCAGGGCGCGGCCAGCAAGGTCACCATCCCGCACCCGCTGCCGGACGGCGGCGTCGAGCTGACCGTGGACCCGGCCAAGTACCACGAGAACTTCGCGCCCGACGTCGACGCGACCACCGCCGCGGCCTACGCCGCCGCGCAGCGGCCGATCGCGGTCGCCGCGTTCGGTGAGCCGACCGGTCACCCGGCGTGGAAGTCGGTGCCCTCGTTCTACGCGGTGGCCACCAACGACCACATGATCCCGCCGAACGGTCAGCGGGAGATGGCGGCGCGGATGAAGTCCACCACCATCGAGGTCGAGGCCGGTCACGCCGCGATGTTCGGCCAGCCCAAGGCCATCGCCGAGCTGATCATCGCCGCAGCGGGCGAGTAACACGCCTGAACGTGGCTTTCACCAAGTAGAGCTTGGTGAAAGCCACGTTCAGGGCAGTTCGGTGAGGAGCTCGGTGGCGCGGTGCAGTAGCGGGAGCGCGCCGTTGGCCTCGGCTCCGGCGATGACCTCGTGGAGCAGCTCGCGGGCCCGTTGCGGGTCGTCCGCGCGCAGTTCCTGACTGAGGTCCAGGATCGCGTGCGGCAGTTCGTGCTGGGTCTGCGCCGCGCGCAGTTCCCGGACCCCGCGTTCCAACGCGGGCAGCCGGTCGGGCCCGGTCTCGGCCAGGCCCGTCGCCCACCAGCCGAGGCCGAGGTGGCGATGGGTTCCCCACTTCTCGCCCGCTGCCAGCTCCTCGGCCGCCAGCCGCCGCGCCTGCTCCCGATCGCCCAGCTCGATCAGCTGGCCGACGGCCATCGTCCGCCACGGGAACAGCGCCGGATTGGCGATCCCCCAGTTGGCGACCCGCCGGCCACAGTCGAGCAGGTGGTCGACCGCCTCCCGCCGCCGGCCACGCAGCGACAGCGCGTACGCCCGGATGATCAGGTAGCTGGCCCAGTCCCAGGACAGCGGCGAGCCGTTCTCCACGACGGCGTCCAGCCAGCGCTCCGCCTCGTCGATCCGGCCGACCGACAACAGGGCGTGTGCGTGCCGCACGATCAGCAGGACCGACCGGCGCACCGGCTGCTCCGCCGGAGTGGCGGCCAGCATCTGGGTCTCGGCCAAGGCCCCGGTGAAGTCGCCCCGGCTCAGCAGGACGTTGCTGCGCATCACCGAGCGCCACAGGTCGATCTCGGCGTAACTCTCGTCCTCCCGCAGTGAACCGAGGTGCCACGCGCTCGTCAGCTCGTCACACCACACGGCGATGTGCGCCCGCAGCCCCAGCAGCCGGCGGGGTGCCTGCTCCGGGAACCGCTGCATGGCCTCGCCGGCACTGCAGCGCAGCTGCAGCACGTCGTCCAGCAACAGGATTCCCTCGGTGATCGGATCCGCGGGCAGCTCCCGCTGCTGGTGCACCAGCCGTTGCCAGTTCTCCGGCGCGGAGAAGGCCACGAGCCAGCTGCTGGCCCGCAGGGCGTCCTTGGTCTCCCCGGACGTCTCGGCGATCACCTCGGTCAGCAGTTGCCACGCCGCCTCGCTCTGTCCCTGGTTGCCCAGGGTCCAGGCCAACGGCGCGGCCGCGGTCGGGGCGACGCCCGCCTCCCGCTGCGCGGCCAGCGCCTGGCCGAGGTGCAGCTGCGCCGACATCAGGTTGGTCAGCTGCTCCAGCTGACCGAGGCGCAGCAGCAGCGAGCCACGGTCGGCGGGCAGGCAGATGCGCAGCGCCGCCTCCAGGTAACCGATCGCCGCGCGGTGATCGTGTTCGCGGACGGCCTGTTCCGCGGCGGCCCGCAGCACGACCGTCCACTGTGCCCACTCGGCGCCGATGAGTTCGGTGAGGTAGCGGGCGATCCGCCTCGCGTTTTGGCCCTCCATCTGCGCCTGCCGTGCGGCCGCCACCTGAATGGCCGGCCTGCGTTCCTGCGGGCAGAGGGCGCGGCAGGTGTTGGTCAACAAGGCCTGCGCATATCGTGGAGGGTCCACAGTGGACAGAATGCCGAAGCCGAGGAACGCCTCGCAGCGGTCCCGGACCACCGACGGGGCCAGACCGGTGGCGGCGGCCAGTTCGGACATCGTCGGGGCGCGGTCATGCAGCACCCCGAGTGTCGTCATCACCAGCGTCGAATCCGGCTGGTAGCGCTCGAGGACATCGCGCAGGGCACGTTCATAGCCGGAGTGCTCGATCCTGGCGGGCAACCGCTGGTCGGCGGGTGGCGTGCCCAGATCGGAGAGCAGGGCGGTGAGCACCGACGGGATGCCCGCGGTGGCCTGGCGCAGCCGGGTGGCGAACTCCGCGGAGCACGGTGTGCCGAAGGTCCTGGCGGCCAGCTCGGCGATGCCCGTGACACTGAGCGCGCTCAGCCGCACGGTGGCGACCGCCGTGGTCTCCAGTGCCAGCAGGGGAGCCGATCCACTGGCCGCGCTGTTGCGGTCCTCGACGGCGGCCAGTACCAGGGTCGAGCTGCCGCGCATCCGGGTGGCCAGCGAGGCCAGCGCGGTCAGCAGCGGCTCATCGGTGCTCACCGCGTTGTCGATCAGTACCAGCCCGGTGTCCGGGCCCAGCTCGGGCAGCTCGGAGGTCAGCAGGTCCACCCGGAGCGCCGGCCGGTGCCGCCGGGCGACCTCGTCCAGCAACGCCGTGCGACCGAAGCCTGCCTGCCCGGTGATCAGCACCAGTCCAGCGCCGCCGAGGAGATCGCCGATCCGGCTCAGCTGCCCGTCCCGTTCGACCAGCGCCGAGTCCTGCGCGTCCGGTACCACCATGTCCTGCAGCATGGCCGCGGTGCGGTCCAGCAGCGGAAGCGCACCGGATTCCCCGGCCAGGGCCTGCACCTCGTGCAGCACCGTGCGCGCGTACCGGACCTGCCCGGACCGCACCAGCTCGGCGGCCAGATCCAGCATGGCGTGCGGCAGCTCGATCCGGGTCTGCGCGCCACGCAGCTCCTGCACCGCGCGTTCCAGCAGCGGCAGCCGATCTTTGGCCGGCGAGGTCATCGCGGTCGCCCAGTAGGCCATGCCGAGGCTGCGTGGCGTCCCCCAGGCCTCGGCGCCGGCCAGGTCCTCGGCGGCCAGCCGCTGGGCCTTGTCCCGCTCGCCGAGCTTGGCCAGTTCCAGCGCGGCCATCGTGCGCCAGGGCAGCAGGCCGGGATTGACGACGTCCAGGTCGCCGGACCGCACGCCGCAGTCCAGGAAGAAGGTGGCGGCCCGCTGGATGTCGCCGCGCGCCGAGTTGAGCATGCCCATGGCGAACAGGTAGCTGGGCCATTCCCAGGATCGCGGGTATCCGGTGTCGGCGATGGTGTCCAGCCACCGCTCGGCCTCGCCCAGCCTGCCGAGGTGGATCAGCGCCTGCGCGTACTCGGCGGTCAGGTGCACCGGCCTGCGCGCCGGTTGTTCCGGCGGGAGGGTGGTGAGCAGCCGCGCCTCGTTCAGCGATGCCTGGAAGTCGGCCCGGCGCAACCGGATGTGCGCGCGCAGCATGATCCGCCACAGGTCGATCTCGGCGAACACGTCGTCGCCGCGCTGGGATCCGAGGACCCAGGCGGTGTTCAGGTCGTCGCACCACAGCGTGAGATGCGCACGCAGGCCTTCGAGCTGCAGCGGGACGTCGTGCCTGGTGGGGAACCGGTCCACCGCCTCGGCGGCGCTGCACCGCAGCCGCCGGACGTCGTCGAACAGCAGGATCGCCTCGGCCACCGGGTTCGGCATCCGGCTGCGTTGCCGTTCCAGCAGCACCTGCCAGGTGCGCCGGGTGCTGGTGCCGACCAGCCAGGTGCCGGAGCGGAGCGTGGCCAGGGTCTCCGGCCGGCGTTCCTCGGTCTCCCGGATCACCCCGTCGATCAGCCGGATCGCCGCCTCCGGCTGGCCGAGGGCCGCCGTCACCCAGCCGAGGGCGATCACCGAGCTGGGCACCTCGCCGCGGCCGCGTTGCGCCTCGACGGCCTCCTCGAAGTACCGCTGCGCCGCGGTCATGTTGGTCAGCAGTTCCAGTTGTCCCAGCCGGCTGAGGATCTGGCCCCGCGCCTCCGGCAGGCAGACCCGCAGCGCGATCTCCAGCAGCCGGACCGCTTCGCGGACCTCCTCCCGGGCCAGCGCGGTCTCGGCCGCCTCCACCAGCACGCCCGTCCACTGTGCCCATTCGGTGCCACGCAGCTCGGTCAGATAACGCGCCACCTCCTGGGCGCCGCGCCCGTCCAGCTGCGCCTGCCGGGCGGCCGCCACCCAGATCTCCGAGGTCCTGGTCGTCGGATACAGCGACCGGACGGTGTTGGCGACCAGGTCGTGGTGGAAGGCGGGCGGGTCGACGGCGGCCAGCAGCCCGGCGACCACCAGCAGTTCGCAGCACTCCCGGGTCACCGAGACGGACGTGCCCACCGCGGCGGCCAGTTCGGTCATCGTCGGCCGTTGCCGGTGCAGCAGGCCGAGGGCGAACAGCAGTCGCTGGAAGGTCTCCGGATAGCGATGCAGCAGGTGGCGGCTGGTCCGCGCGTAACAGCCGCCCTCGATGCGCGGTGGCAGGCTGTCGGTGGCGGGCATCGCGGCCAGGTCGTTCAGCAACGCGGCGATCATCGCGGCGCGACCGCCGGTGACCTGCATGATCTGCGCGCGCAGCCGTGGGCTCACCGACCGGCCCAGGGTCCTGGCCGCCATCGTGGCGGCGCCGGACTCAGTGAGCGAGCCGAGCCGGATGACGGCGGCGGCGACCGCCTCCAGGGCGATCATGCTGTCCTGCTGGTCGCCACGCAGGGTGCGTTCGTCCATCGCCACCAGCACCAGGGCCGGCCGATCCCGCAGCCGCTTGCCGAGCCGGGTGAGTTCCCGCATGACGTCCGGGTCGGCGCTGCTCAGGTTGTCCACCAGGATCAGCCCGGCGGCCGCGCCGAGATCCGGCAGCGGGCCGTCGGAGAGATCCACCCGTCGCGTAGCTGTGTGCTGCCGGCCCACCTCGTCCAGCAGCGCGGTCTTGCCGTACCCGGGCCGGCCCGCGATGACCGCGACGCCGCCGCGGCCCGCCTCCGCCCGCTGGAGGACGCCGGCGATCAGTGTCAGTTCGCGATCCCGGTCCACGATCTCGGGTTCCTGCGGGGCGGCGGCCCGGATCGGCGCCGCGGTCTCCCGGTCGAACAGTGGATCGCCGGCCAGGATCTGGCCGTGCAGCGCGCGAAGTTCGGCGCCGGGTTCGACCCCGAGCTGGTCCACCAGCAGCCTGCGGGTCGCGGCGTAGACGTCGAGGGCCTCGGACTGCCGCCCGCCGCCGTAGAGCGCGCGCATCAGCAGCACCCGGGGCCGTTCCCGCAGCGGATGCTCGTCCACGATGTCCCGCAGCCGGTCGATGGCCTGGTCCCGCTGCCCCGCGCTGATGTCCACGTCCAGGGAGTCTTCGACGACGGCCAGCCGCCGCTCGATCAACGCGCTGCGCTGCCGGGCGGCATACGGCCCGGGGATACCGGCGAGCGGCTCACCGGAGAACAGGTCCAATGCCTGCGCGTAGTGCCGCTGAGCCGACGGCCAGTCACCGGATTTCCGGGCCTGGTCGGCGTCGGCGATGACCCGGTCGAACAGGCCGAGGTCCACCTGGTCGTCGGTGACCTGCAACCGGTAGCCGCGGTGACTGGACAGCAGCACGGTGGCCGGTGTCTTGGGCTTGCGATCGGGCTCCAGGACCCGGCGCAGCGCGGAGATGTGCGTCTGCACCACGGCCACGCCACTGGACGGCGGTTCTCCGTCGTACAAACCGGAAAGCAGGGTCGCGGCGGGTACCCAGTGGCCGCGGCGGAACAGCAGTCCGCACAGCAGGGCCTGTCGTTGCGGGGGCCCGAGGGAGACCCAGTGGCCGGCGTAGCGCACGCCAACCCCGTTGAGCACTGTGAACCAGCGTTCAGCGCTCTCCTGCCCCATGCGCGTCCCATCACTCGACTGGGTGTCCTCCAGTCAGCCTAGGTAATCCTTACTTAAGAGTGTGTTGCCGGGCTGGTGGCGTTCATCGCACCGGCTTCTGGACACAAAAAAGCGGACCCGCGATCAGTCGCGGGTCCGCTTGTGGCGGAGGATAGGGGATTTGAACCCCTGAGGGTTTTAACCCAACACGATTTCCAATCGTGCGCACTAGGCCACTATGCGAATCCTCCGGGAAGAACATTACCGGACGGGTGCCTTACCAGCCAAAACGGCTGGTCACAGGGGGTGGAAGATCGGCAACGGCGATCCGCGGACGGGCGCTGGGTCCAGGGAGACGCGCTGGGCCGGGCGGGTATCCGGTTGCCGGTCGTGGGCGGCAACGGGAAACCCGTGGTGCGCCGGGTGTGGGCGACCCATTCTGGATTCACTGACTCTGAATTTCGCGAGGGAAGGTGAATTCCATGGGCGACGACGGAAACGGTTGGGGAATCTGAACATTATTGCGCCGGGGGAGTGGGGGTTTGGTGAGAGGTAATTGAATTCTCACCAAACCCCCATCGGGTTCATGTTCGCAGCTATAGTGCTTGTCATCGCGATCTTGGAGGAGGGCGGGTGGCCGAGACCGAGCGACCGCAGCTGCTTGCCGGATTGGTCGGCCCCGCCACGGAGGCGCTCTTCGCGCGCCTGACGCAGCGCGGGCACATCGAACTCGGCGGTGGCCCGGACCAGGTCGAGGTGGCATCCCCCGCGGTGACGGAACTGCTCGACCTCGGCCTGGCGTTCCGGTCCGGCGACGGCGACGGCTTGCTGCGCCCGGTCGACAAGGCCGTCGCCTTACGGCTGCTGATCGAACAGCGGCAGAATGAGGCAATTCGGACGCAGCATCGAATTCTCGATGCCTGGAACAAACTCACCACTTTGCTGCCTCGTGAATTCGGCAGTAGTTCGGCCGGAATGGTGGACGGTGTCGTTCCGCTGGCCGATTTCGATGAAGTGGTGACCAGGGCCGCGGAACTGTATCCGTCGGCCAGGAAACACCTGCGTGGTATCGAGACCGGTGAATTCCCCACCCGGCCCACCGTCGACCGGTTGCTCACCCCGCCGCAGCTCGCGACGGGCGCCAAGTACCGGATGATCTACGAGGTCCGCTACGCGGGCACCCAGGTCGGCGCGAAGATCGTCGAGGAGTCCGCCCGGCTCGGTGAGGAAGTACGCCTTCGCCCCGACGTCCCGGTCAAGATGCTGCATGTCGACGACTCGGTCGCCCTGCTGTCCACCGATCGCACCGGAAGCACCGCGCTGCTCATCCGCGCGCCCGAGCTGCTCGTCATGCTGGCGTCCTGGTTCGATCTACTGTGGACGGACCCGGCCACGATCGCCCGGGAGCCCACCATCGATCCGGTGCTCAACGACACCCAGCGCCGGGTGCTGGAACTGCTTGCCGTCGAGGGTGATGAGGCCATCGCGCGCAGGCTGAGGATGAGTTCGTCGACCGTGAGCAGGCACGTGAAGGCGATCTACGCAGCGCTCGGCGTGGACAACCGGTTCGCGGCCGGCTTCGCCGCCGCCAAACGCGGGTGGCTCTGACCGCGGTTCACCGCTGGACGTCCTCGGGCAGGTGAACCGGCGCGTGCAGAGCGCCCGTCAGCAGTGGCTGGAGTTCCTGCGCCCCATGGTGGTTTCCCTTCCTCCGCAATGCCTTGGTCAACCCGCGCAGGTCATGCCGGATGGTCGCGGAATCCACCGTGCGCGCGTGGTCGAGCAGCCCGATGGTCAGCTCCACCGCCCGGTCGAGCTCGCCGGCGACGGCGTAGGCCAGGGCGGCCCGGACCGCGAACTTGATCCTGGCCCGGCGCGACCCGTCGGAGAACCGGTGGACGCAGTCGTCGAGGATCTCCGCCGCGCGACAGGGCTGGCCGAGTTCGTACAGGCACCAGCCGAGGATGACCTGGTCCAGCTCCGCCGTGTGCGTGGTGCCGAGGAGCGGGCCATCCGGGTCCTCGGCCGCGGCCATCTCCAACAGCCGCGCGGAGCGATCCAGCGCCCGCAGGCACTCGGTCTCGTCGCCGGCGAGTGCGTGCCCCTGCGCCTCCCGCTGCGCCGCGAGACCACGGATCCGGGCCGGAGTGGACGGATCGGACTGCGCTTGTACGGCGAACTCGATCGTGCTCCGCGCGTCGTCCTCGTGCAGGGCGATGTCCGCCCGGCGTACCAGGGCGTACCAGCGGAGATCCTCATCGCCCGCCTGCTCGGCCATCTGCACCGCCCACTGCGTCCACCGGGCCGTCATGGCGTTGTCGCCGGACTCCTGGGTCATCCAGCCCGCGTACTCGGCATACCGGGAAGCCAGTTTCCAGATTCCGGCCCGTTCCTCCGGGTCGGCGCTTCCGGCGAGGCCGCGCAGCACCTGGGTCTCCGCGATGACCATGGGCAGCACGGTGGCGGGACTGGCGATCTGGCCGAGTCGCCGCAACGCCGCGAACCGGGCGGCGAACGCGTCGAGCAGTTCCTCGGTCACGGGCGCCGACCTGCCGACGCCGAAGGCCATGCCCTGGGTCAGGTCCGGCCCGGGGCGATCGGATCCCCAGCTCGGCAGAAAGAATCCCTCGCCGTGCGGCGACATCCCCAGCAGCCAGGTCTGTCCGTGATCCGGCTCCGGCTCGGCCTGGGCGGGTGCCGCACTCGCGGCTCCCGCCAGGAACAACCGGACGAGCCTGCCGTTCGCGCCCAGTTCCGCGTCGCACAACCGGGCCAGTTCGGCACTCGCCGGCTTCTGCCCGGACTCGACCTTGCTCATGTGCCCCTTGCTGAAATGCACCCGCTCGCCGAGCTGGCTGAGGGAGAGCCCCGCCGCCTCACGCAGTGCCCGCAGCTCCCCGCCGAAACTCATGTCCGCCCCCGGATGCCCGTGGCTACGGAACCAGGCTTATGCAGAGCCACACGCCGGCCGTGAAGCCGATGAACAGGCACGACGCCGATATCCGCACCACAGTGGTCAAGTTCAGTAACAACCGCACCATGCACCCCATTCGGATCGACCACGATCTCTGTCATCTCCAGGATGGAGCGGATGGGATCCGAAATCACCATGGTGTCAACGTCCTGATCGAGTGGGAAACGGACAACCTCGGGCGCGTGACATCGCCAGGCGCAGCACGGCGAAGGCGCTGCCCGCGTGGGCGATTTCACCGGAGGTGACCAGATCGAGGACCTCGGTGAACGGCATCCACCGCACCACGAGATCCGCTTCGGTGGGTTCCGGGCTCCGCTCGTGCATGGTCAGGCCGGTTGCCAGGAAGATGTGGTCCACGTGGTTGGTGAAGCTGTCCGCTCCGGTGATCGCCCCCAGCCGTCTCCAGCCCACCGCGCGCAGCCCGGTCTCCTCGGCCAGCTCCCGGCGGCCTGCGGCCAGTGCGCCGGAATCCGACGGGTCGATGCCACCTCCGGGCAGCCGCCACTGGGTTCCGGCGTGGGTGTAGATCCACTGCCGGGTGACTGCCAGCCGGTCCTGCTCGTCGATGGCGAGCACGGTGACCGAGCCGCCGGCGACCACATGTGAGTAGGTGCCCGAGCGGCCGTCCGGTTGCAGAGCCAGGTCCTGCCGCACTTCGAACCACGGGTTCCGGTGTACGACCACACTGTCCAGCCGCCGCCATGGCGTGCTGGTCTCCTCGCACAACACCGCTGTTTCGCCAGCCGAAGTCATTGCAGTATCGAATCACGTGACAGGCCGGCTCGCGGTGACAACTTCCTGTCATTGAACGTATCCGGTCCTGGTGGTACTGGGCGGTTGATGGCATATTCCGATATTCGGTTATCGGGCAGGCGAATGGTCCAGGTAAATGACTGGATACTGTCAATGGCAATTATTGTGCAACTTTTCTCCAACCGTCTTGCTGTATGCGGGTTATAGGCCTCTGACCAGGCAATATGAACATTTCGGCGAGTATTGACAAAGCTGCGTGTGCTGCTGTTAACCTCCGCGCAGTCGCAGCAGTCGGCTATTGCGAAACCGGTGAGTCTTGATTGGGGGACGACCCGTTGAATGACCGGACTGACACGTCATCCGCATTTGACGTGTTCATGAGTTACGCCGTCGCTGATCGTGCGCTGGTGAAACCTTTGGTCAACGCCTTGAAGCTGGACGGTTTCACCGTATGGATCGACTATGAGCAGATGGCCGGCGGTATGCCGGTGGTCCCGCAACTCGCGGACGCGGTCGCCCAGTCCGCCCACATGATCGTCTGCCTTACCGACGCCTATCTCCGGCGTGACTGGACGAACGCGGAACTGCACTTCAGTCTCACCCTTGATCCGGCGGGCAAACGGGTGGGCACCATTCCGGCGATCCTCCAGCCGCTGACCGAGGACATACCGCTGTACCTGAAGACCCTGGCCATCTGCGATCTCACCGACCGGGAGAACAACTACGAGAAGCAGTACGAGCTCGCCACGAAGATGATCAGGAAGCGGAGGAGCGCGCGGGAGGAAGCGGAGGTCGTGCAGGTCTGCGCCACGCCTTTTGGCCACGTCGATCAGCCTGAGGTGGCGTTCTTCCAGGCATACCGAGCTTATTGTGAGCTGTCTCGGCTCCTCTACCGCCGGGAGATCGGCGCTATCCCGGACCAGGCCAACTTCTCCCTGCTCTCCCAGCACCTGCTGATGCGGTCCAGCCTGCCTGGAGAGATCCGCGACGCCATCGCGACCATGGAAGGCTACGGCCGGCAGGTGGTGCCCGGGTACGTCAACGGGCCCGTTTTCACCGCCGAGACGATCGAGTCGCCGCTGCGCGCACTGGCGACGCTGACCAGCTGGGTCTTCCCGGACTGGCAGCGGCCGGATGAACAGATCGACATCTGGGACGTTCTGCCGCCTGGGGAGGGGGACACCCGGCAACTGTCCGGCACCGACTATCTGTTGAGCCCGCCCGTGCTGGCCAGGACCACGCTCGGCCCGCTGTACGGCGCGCGGCAGGCCGGTGACGGCAAACCGATGACGATCGTGCTCGTCGATCCGCCGCTGGAGGACTACCCCGCGTACCAGCAGCATGTGCGGCGTTTCCGGCAGGAACCCCGGGCCGACGTCGGCGAGACCAAGATCGGCAACCGCCGGTGCCAGTTCCTGACGATGCCGGTGATCGACGGAGTCAGCGCCGCGGCGCTGGTCGACAAACTGGGAACGCTCGCGCCACGAGCCGCCTTCGAGCTGGTGCTCGGCATCGCGGAGCGGCTGCGTGGCCTGCACGAGGCCGTTCCGCCGGTAGCCCATGGCGATGTCGCGCCGGCCAATGCGTTCGTCGGCCCGCTGAGCACGGTGACCCTGTGCCCGGGGCGGGGGATCGGACAGAGCCTCGCGGAGGATCTGGCCGCGCTGGGCAAGTTCCTGGCCGAGCTGCTCCCCGGCCCGGTCGCCCAGGAGCTGGCCGGCTGCGCCACGGCGGCCCGGGCCTGCCATGTCCTACGGCAGGCGACCACCGGCCTGCCGTATGCGGAGGGTCTCCGCGAGGCGTATCGGGTGTACACGCAGGGCCCGCCACCGCCGCGTTCCGATGCCCCGCACCTGGTCGAGACCGACCGGTTCGAGATCGAGAGCGAGGCGGCGTGGCCGCTGGGTGGCTCCAGGGTGCTGGTGTGGGAGAAGGACACGGACACCCTGGTGGTGCGGGAGGGCGCCGAGACGGTCTGGCGGGATTCACACGCCGTCATGGTGCGCAGGGCGGCCTACGGGCCCGGTGGCAGGTTCGCGATCGGCTGCTGGGACGGCACGCTGCGGTCGTTCACCGATGGCGCCCTCAGCGTCGCCACTCGGATGGACGGCGCGATCGGTGACCTCTGCTTCGTCGGCGACGCGCTGATCGCCGGGTCGTGGAAGCAGAACCTGTGGCGGTTCGAGCCGGATGGCAAGCGCCGGGAACTGCTGGACGTCGAGGCCGGCGTGCACCGTATCGCCGCGACCGACGGCCGCGACCGGTTCGCCGTCGCCGACCTCTCCGGCGGGCTGTCCATCTACGCGGGCACCCGCAGGATCGCCACCCTGCCGGCAGCCGGGCCGGTGACCGATCTCGCCTATGCGGGTTCCCGGTTGGTCCTGCTCAACGGCGAGACGCTGACCAGCCTCCTCTTCGACGGATCCACCGGTGCCACCGAGGACAGCCCGGGAGCGCACCGGTTGCTGCCCGGTCCGGCACCCGCCCACTGCACCCTGCTGATCCGGACGGCCACCCAGACCGAGACCTGGTTGATCGACGAGGCCGACCGCCACGTGCGGGACCAGGTGTTCCCGGCCGGCCGCACACCCGTGCACGGCTGCGAGATCCCCGGCCGGTTCATCGTCTCCGGGCCGGGGTGCGGCAAAGGGTACTGGCGGGACGGCAAGGAACAGGCGCTGTGGGGCAACGCGACCAGCGCGACCCTGTCCCATGACGGTCGGCTGATCGCGGTCAGCAGGCCAGGGGTCGTCGAGCTGTATGCGGACTTCGGATGACGGCGACCGCGATCGATTCGCCCAGGCAGTCACTGCTCGCGGCGATCAAGGACCTCCAGAAACGTCCGGTCACCCCCGCGGTGCGCATCGCGCTCGCCGAGGCGGAGTTCCGGCTGGCGCTCTTTACGGGCGCCAAGCCGGGCGAGGCGCGCAAAAGACTGGACGCTGCCATTCGTCATGATCCGTTCTGTCCCAAGCTGTTCCTGCACCGCGGCCGGTTGCAGCACCGCGGCGGCAAGCTCGCCGCGGCGTTGTCGGACTACCGGCACGTCATCCGGCTCGCCCCGGCGAGCCGCCGGGCCCACCTGCTGCTCGCCCTGGTCCTTGTCGACATGGGACCGGCGACCCGGGCACTGGGCGATCTGGTGATCGCCGCCCTGAACAGCGCCCGGCCCGAAGAGCTGAAAGCCGCCGTCAGCGAGGTGGACGCCTGGCTGGCGGACCAGGTCACGCCGGACGGGAAGCCACGCAGGGTCGCCGCCAAACGGGGCGGGTCCGGTGCGCCCGACGCGTGGCGGCTCGCTCTCTACGAATTGATCACCCGGGAGAAGGTGTCGGCGGATCATCTCGCGGAGCTGCTGAAGACCGGCCTGGCGCGGGCCACCGGCGCGGGGGAGATCGCCGAACACGCGACGGCCTGCGTGGTGTTGCTGGCGGCCGGGCACCAGGCACGGCGGGTCCGCGAGTTCGCCGGCTCGCTGCTCACCGAGCACGCGGATCACCCGGCCGTCGCGCTGCTCGACGGGGCACTTCGCCTCGCGCAGCCCGCCGATCCGGCGGCATACGCCGCGCTGGCCGCCGAGCTGGTCGAGGACGGCGTGCTGCCCGTCGAACTGGTGTGCCTGTTCCACCTGGCCGCCTACGGCCCACATCGGCCGGGAACGGCCACGGACGCCCTGGCCCGGCTCGACCGGTATCCGGACACGATCCGGGACTCGTACTGCTTCGCAGAGCTGCGCATCGCGGTGCTGGACGGGCTCGCCTGCCGGGCATGGGCGGAGGAACGGTTCGCCGAGGCCCGGCTGCTGTGGCAGGAGGCGAGCGCGATCGATCAGTTCCGGGTGCCGGTCGCACTGAATCTCGCCTTGCTGGCGGCGAAAACCAGGTCGGAGCGGCACTACGCGGCGGCGTGGGGGCGGCTGACCGAACTGCTCTACCTGCACGCCGCAGGAGTCGGTGACGTGCAGCTGTCCCTGCCCGACCGCCGGACGCTGCACCTCGCGCTGGTGGGGCAGGCCGAGCTGCGGCACTGCGAGTCCAGTGGTGGCAGGTCGGCGCAGACCCCCGAGCAGATCCGGGCGTGGCTCGCCGACAAGGACGCACTGACCGAGTGGCTGCGGCAGTGGGATCTCTACTACGTCAACGCTCGGCTGGGTTTCCGGTCGCCCATCCACCTGCTCGGCGTCTCCGCGAACACCGGTGCGGAGGATCGCGTGGCGGCCAGGGATTCCTTCGTGCGACACATCCAGGTCGCGCTCGACGGGTGGGACTGGGCGGGCCTCGATGTCTTCGCCGGACTCGCCACCGGTCAGGCCCGGCGGGCTGACCAGGAGATCACCGCCAACGAGATCCGCGACCAGTACTACGAATCGGAACTGGCGGAGGCGCGCGCACTGGCCGAAGCCGCGTTGAACCGGGGCCTGACGCTGCGCCGGATGATGATCGAGCTGCTCGACCGGTCGTCCGGTGAAGGGCTGCGGCTGGGGCACGAACTTGCCTACCGGCAGCTGGCGTTGCCCTGGCACGTGTTGCGGCCGATCTGCGTCGAGCGCGGCCTGATCAGCGACGACGTCGATCCCGTCGCGTTGTTCGAGAACGATCTCGTCAGCCTCGCCTGCTTCTGGGACCAGCCGGAGCCCGCAACGGATCAGGAGCGTGCCGAGCGGCTGTCCGCCCTGGAGGACTGCGTGGCGCTGCTGCCGGGCAACCGTGAACTGCGCCTGCTGCGTTGCCGGGCGATCAGGGCGGTGGGCCGGGAGGAAGACGCCTACGCGGCCGCGCTCAAGGCGTTGGCGCTGCCCACCGCCGCGGACGAGCGGACGGAACCGGTGACCGAACAGCTGATCAACCTGGTTGACGAAATCGGCTGGCAGGCCCTGCCGGAGTCGGTGCGCGGACCGGGGAGGTCGCTGACACCGCCCAGCGTGCAGCAGGTGATCACGGCGTTACGGAAAGCCCTGCGCCGGTTCCCGCACAGCGGTGCCGTGCGCTGTGAACTCGCCAGGCTGTTGGCGAAGCCCGGCGTCGGCAAGATCGACGAGGCGATCGAGCTGCTGAGTGTGGGGCTTCAGTCGGCGCTGAGCACGGCGCAACGGGCGAAGTACGTCGAGCTACTGGCCACGACCCGATCGGTGAAGGCGACCCTGCCGATCCGTGAGTCGATCCACCGGATGACGACGTCCGCGCTGGAGACGGCTCGCAAGGTGATCGGCGACTTCACCAGCGGACCCAGCGAAGCGAAGAGGCAGGCCGCGCTGGCCGCCCTGCGACCGGCGATCGAGGAGGTCACCGAGGCACAACGACTGGCGAAGCAGGCCGCGATCGATGACGAGCTTCCGGCGCTGGAAGACCTACTGCGCCGGCTCCGGCTCATGGTGGCCGAGCTGGACGGCACCGAGCCGAACGACGGGGAAGGGTGACGCAGCGGATGTTCATGATCGATCTTGGGGTCGAGTCGCACTACTCGCGACTGGGAGTCTCGCCCAACGCCACCGGGGCCCAGATCCGGCAGGCGCGGGACGACCTGATTCGCCGGCTCCGCGAACAACAACGCCGGGAACCCGCGCGGCGCGCGGAACTCAGGGAACGGGAACGGGAGATCAACAACCTCGGCGGCGTGCTGGCGGCGCCGGCACGGCGGGCGCAGTACGACAAGGACCACGAACATCTGCGGTTCTTCACGGTCCGCTCCGCGGCGGCACCGATGTTCGACGAGGCGCAGGACCGGATCGACGTGCTGCACCGGGTGATCAGCGCGCATCTGCGTGACAAGGGCGTGTGCCTCCGGCCGCTGTCCGACCTGGACCGCGACGACTTCTCCGCCGACAGCACCCCCAATGACCTGCTTGACGACCTGATCGGACAGAACTGATGGACACCGCGCCGGACACCGACCCCACGATCGCGCGCCTCGACCGGATCGGCCTCCTGCTGGAGGAGGTCGTCGAGGACAACACCGCCGTCACGACCTCGATGAACCAGCTCGGCCAGTCGCAACGCGCGCTGGGCACCGATCTGGTCCGGCAGCTCGCCGAGCTGCGCAGGGACATCGCGACGGGTCTCACCTACCGCACGCTGAAAGACCTCTGCGTCGAGCTGATCGGGCCGCTCGGCGCGATCGAAGCGATGCTGGAGCACGCCGACTTCACCGAGCCGGAAGCCATTGCCGGGCACGTCCGCAGCCTGGCGGTGACCCTGCGGGGAGTGCTGAGCCGGATGGGTGCCGAGCGGATCGGCGTCGAGGTCGGCATGGAGCTGTTCAACCCGCACCGGCACCGGTGCGTCGGCCAGGTGGCTCCGGACCTCTCGCCGTTCCCGGACGCGCCGGCCCGCACCGTGACCCGGTTGCTGGAGGACGGCTATCTGCTCGACGGGCGCGTGCTGATCCCCGCCGCCGTGGAGATCCAGACCGGACAGCAGGCCGAACCGGACGCGACCCCGGCGGCTGAAGCCCCGGCCGACGACGCCGTCACCGACAACGCTTAGGAGAGTCATGGGATATCACAAGGTCATCGGCATCGACCTGGGGACCACGTACTCCGCTGTCTCCATCTTCGACGGCAAGAACACCGTCATCATCGAGAGCGCACTCGGTACCAAGACGGTGCCGTCGGTGATCGGTCTCAACCCGGAGGGGCAGGTGATCGTCGGCGCGCCCGCGCAGAACAACCTGGCCAGCGATCCGGGCAACACGGTCATCGAGGTCAAACGCGACATGGGCGTGTACCTCGCCAAGCCGACCGGGCAGGACGATCCGGGTGAGCCCAAGCGCATCCGGTTCCGCAACCGGGAGTACCTGCCCCAGGAGATCGCCGCGTTCATCCTGATGGAGCTCAAGCGGCAGGCCGAGGCCTACGTCGGCGAGCCGATCCACGACGCGGTGATCACCGTTCCCGCCTACTTCCAGGAGCCGCAGCGCAGGGCGACCGAGGACGCCGCCCGGATCGCCAGGCTGAACGTCCGCAGGCTGGTGAACGAACCGACCGCCGCCGCCGTGTGCTTCGGCGCCGACAAGATCGAGGACGAGGCGACCCACACCTACGCCGTCTACGACCTCGGTGGCGGCACCTTCGACGTGTCGATCATCCAGGTCAGCCCGGGCAACATCAGTGTGACGGGCACCGGCGGTCATCCCCGGCTGGGCGGTGGCGACTTCGACGACCTCATCACCGACTACGTGCTGAAACAGATCCACCAGCAGCACGGCGTCGATCTGTCCGGGGACCCGCTGGTCCGGCAGCGGATCAAGCGCGAGGCCGAGATGCGCAAACGGGAGCTCTCGGTCACCACCGCCGCCACGCTGAACCTGCTGTTCCTCACCCCGCAGCTCTCGGTGAACGTCCCGCTGAACAGGACCACCTTCGAGAACCTGATCAAGGAGCTGCTGGACAAGTCGCTGGCCTGCCTCGACGAGGCCATCGAGTCGGCGCGGGAGAGTCACGGGATCGAGCGGGACGAGATCGAGCAGGTGCTGCTGGTCGGTGGTTCCACCCGGATCGCGTGCGTCCGGCCGATGCTGGCCAAGCACATGAACCTGGAACTGAAGGACATCCGGTCCGACATCAGCCCGGATGAGGTGGTCGCGCGGGGCGCGGGAATGGTGGCCGTGGACTATCCAGCCGCCGACGGTTACGAGGGCGAGGACATCCAGATCTCCCCGATCAGCCGGGACGGGATGGACACCCTTGACGGACAACCCCAGCCGCACGTCATCCTGCAGGACGTCACCAGCCACACGCTGGGCATCCTGGCGAACAGGGCGGACTTCGTACCGATCCTGCCCAAGGACAGCCGCATCCCGAGCAGCCAGACCGAGGACAACTTCGTCAACAGCGGACCGGCCAAACAGCTCGTCGTGCACATTTTCCAGGGCGAGAACCCGGTCGCCTACGAGAACAGTCTGATCGGCAAGCTGCAGATCGACCTGCCGGAGGCCAGGGAGAAGGGGTACTACCGGTTCGCGGTGACCTTCTCCATCGACGAGAGCGGGCTGCTCGCGGTCGCGGTGAAATGCCTGAACGACAACAAGATCTGGCGTACCCAGTTGCACTGTGATGTGCGGGCGACCCAGGAGGAGATCGACCGCATCCGGGTGCGGCTGGAACAGGAGATGGCAGTCCGGCCGTCCGGGTTGCCGGAACCGCCGAGCGCCGGCATGGCTGTGCACGACGGACTGCCGACGCCGCCGGCTGACGACACGGCTCCCCTGCCGCCACCGCCGGAGAACACCCCCGGCGAGTTCGCGGACATCGTGCGTCGCTCGTACAAGCTCGTGTCGAAGTTGCCCGAAGAGCGACGTGCCGAACTGGCCGGCGCCTACCTGGCGTTCGTGATCGCGGTGGGGAACGGCTCCACCGGGATGCGGGAACTCGGCGGCCGGCTCCGCGATGTCTTCCACCGGTACGCGTAGCCATGCGGGGACCGGCGGGAGTCACCATGGAGGCCGTGGTCGGCCGCACCGACCGCGGCGTGCTCTGGCGGGCGGGCAGGGAGCAGCCGCACGACCGGATCGTCCGGATCGTCAAGTCCAGATTCGTCGACGGCGCTTTCCGGCAGGCCGTCACCGGCCTCGGGCAGCGACGGCCCGCGGGAATGGTCGAGATCACCGGCCATGACTGGACTGCGGACGGTCACTACTACATCGAGTACGGGACCGACGAGACCTGGCGGACACTCGGCGAACGGCTGGCCGAACTCCCGGACTGGCAGGACCGGGTCGAGCTGCTGGACCGGGTCTGCTCGTTGTTCGAGCGCTGGCAGCGCAGCCCGGTCTTCCCACTGGGGCTGAACCTGCACAACATCATCGTGGTCGCCGAGGACGGCCACTGGTACCCATGGTTGGTTCCGTGCCCGGTGGTCACGCCGGTCACCCCGCGTGACCTGTTCGGTGTGGACGCGGTGGCGCTGGCCGCGGTGGCGCCGGAGATCGTGCGTGGCCTCCAGCAGGACAGCAAGGCGGCGGACGCGTACGCGCTCGGCACGCTCGTAGCGCAGGCCCTCGGCACGGTCGACGCGCGGCCGGACATGTCCGACGAGGAACGGGTCGAGGCACAGGCCAGGGGCATCCTGTGGCCGTCGTTGACCGCGGACAGCCGGCTTCCGGCGGCGCTGGGTGACATCCGGGCAGGTGAGGACCTGGTCCGGGTGGTCGAACGGCACCGCCAGGGCACATCCTTCGCCCGGCCGGTGCCGGCGGCGGACCTGCGCTCGGCGCTGGCGACGCTCAAGGACCCGGTGGCGATCGCGCGCCAGCTGCGGCCGGTGAATCCGGGCCGGGCGATGGACGTGCTCGACGAGGTACCCGCGCGCGACGGCCAGACGCGGATCGAAGCCGCGCTGTTCGGGGCGGAGATCGCCGAGGAGCACCAGGAGCTCGACCGGATGCTGCGGTATCTCGACATCGCGGTCGAGGTGGCGCCGCACCGGTTCGATCTCCGGGACCGTCGGTACCGGGCGGCGTGGCGGTTGTTCGAGTCGCTGCCGCCCGGTCGTCGCCGGAACGAGCTGGGCAGCGTGATCATCCTCGACATCGCGCTGCTCGACCCGGCCATGCCGGAGGGCGACGACCGGAATCTGCGGCGCCGGGCCGCCGAGGTGCATCTGGGATGCGGTTCTCCCGCGGCGGCCGCGCGCGAACTCTTCGTCGCGCTCGAGCGTGACCCCGGGGACCTCGATGCGCTGTTCCTGTACAGCCGTTGCTGGGTCGAGCTGGGCGACATCCCGAATGCCAGGCGAACCATCGCCGAGACGCGGCGCCGGATCAGCCGGATGGTCGACACGCAGATACTCACACCAGGGGAGGCACAGCAGTGGCTCGAATCGTTCGACCGGCTCTTGCCCTGATCAGCACGCTGGTCGTGCTGCTGCTCGGGACGGCGGTACCGGCCATCGGCGACCCCGCGGGCGGGACCACCGTCACCCTGCCCAGCGGGGTGACGCTGCCACCTGGCCGGTACCCGGTCAAGATCAGCTCCGGCGGTGGAATCGTGGAGGCCACGGTCGTCGTCGGCGGCCCGGTGCCCACCGTGGGTGCCACCGGGTCCGCTCCGCCCCCCGTTGCCGGGACGCCGACGGCCACCGGGACGGCAGTGCCCGCTCCCGCGCAGCCTGGTGGCGAGCGGTCTCCGGGCAGCTGGTTCATCGTGATCGCGGTGCTGGCCGGGGTGTTGCTCCTGGGCTGTTGTTACATCGGCTACCTCAGATTCGTCCGGCCGCGTCCCCACATCAGGCAATACCGCCTGGCGGTGGACCTGATCCGCCAGGGTCAGTACGCGGAAGCGCTGCCGATTCTGAGCCGGACCGAACACGACCTACCGCAGAAGTTCCGCACGCAGGCGAGGTTCTTCGCCGCCTTCGCACTGGTCAAGCTGGGTTCGCTGGAAGAGGCCGAGTACCAGCTGGCCGCGCTGCACCGGGAGGTCTCCGGCGACGTCGACGTCGCCTACCTGCTGGCCTACGTTCGCTTCACCCGCGGCGACCACGACCGCGCCGAGCCCGTGCTGGAGGCGATCGAGGCGGCGGGCGGCATGGACCGGAAACCGGCACGCCTGCTCTACGGCGTGGTCGCCTTCCACCGGGCGCTGGACGCACTGCGGACGGGCCGCGTCGATGCCGCGGTTCGGCTGTTCCAGAAGGTGGAGCAGCTCGGTGATTTCGCCGACCGGGTGCCCGCCGACCTGCGGAATCAGCACGTGGTCCTCGGCGCGCGGGCGTTGTTCGACCGGGATCTGGTTGCCGCGCGGGGTCAGTTCGAGGACCTGAACAGGGTTGCCGAGGAGGAGACGGACGACGATCGGCGGAGGTCGATGCTGGCCTCGGCCGACATCGGTCTCGCGCTCGCGGCGTGGCTGGACACCGACTCGACCTCGCTCGAGGACGTGGACGGACTGCTGCTGGGAGCGGCGGCATGCCTCGATCCCGCTGCGGACCTCAAGATGGAGTGGACCTACTCGCCGGATGATGACGACGTCGCCGAGCGGCTCCAGGCACTGGCCGAGCGGGAGGCCGGCGAGGTCGAACTGCATGAACGTGACCTGGCGCTGCGCAGCATCCACCTGTTGCGTGCCGCTGCCGTGTTGCGTCTCTGGGCAGCAGCGGACAAGCGCACTGGCGCCGGTGACCGGAAACAGCTGGCCGAGGTGCTGGGCAGGCTGGCCTGCGCCCTGAGCTACGACCCGGAGTTCAGTGACGTTCACCTGATCGCGGGTCTGCTCAAGTGCCAGCTGGCGACCACCCAACAGGAACGCGACGACGGCGTTGCGCTGCTGCGCAAGGCACAGAAGCTGGGGGTGCGGGAGCCGGACTTGCTGCGCATCCTCAACCAGGAGGCGCAGCGGGGGCGGGCGAAACGCGACGCGGCCGACCGCTATCTCCAGCTGCTCGACCAGTACATCGCGGATCCGTCGGTCCGGCGCGAGGTCCGGGTCAGTCTGCTCTCGCGGTTGTCCCGATTCTCCAAGGTCCGGCCGTTGGACCAAAGGCCGGAACTGGCCAGGACACGGGTGGTCTCGCCGACGGTGGACGACATGAACGGCCGTTCCGAACTCTTGCGGGAACGGGTGAACCAGCTGATCGCGCTGCGTGGTGGTGACGAGCTCGTCGCCGTGGCGAACACGCTCGCGCACGACCTGGAATACCGCAGCCAGGTCCTGGGAGAGCAGGCACAGGCGGTCGAGGCGACCGAGGCTGACCTGCTGGTGCACATCGGCGGCCTGCTGCTCGGCGAGATCGAAGGGTGAGTCTCATGGGGAAACACATGTCGATGGCGGACGCGCTCGGTGAGCTGCCGGAGCCGGAGCTGACGTTGCCCGAGGACGCGATGGGCGACGTACTGCGGCGTATCGAGCTGCGCCGCTCGATCCTGGCGATCGCCGAACTGGATCACGCCGCCGAGACCGCGCTGGTGAACGCGGTGGTGACGGACAAGAACAAGAAGGGCGAGGCGCGGCGCCGTGGATGACTTCGATTTCGGCCTGGCCTACAGGCCGGGCGACGATCGCGAACCGGGCTTGGACCGCGGTGGGGCCAAGGCACTGGCACCGCTGGTCGAAGCCGTTGGCCAAAGGGCCGAACGTCCTGCGAAACCCAAGATCGACCTGAGTGCGTTCAGGGGACAGTTCGAGGCACCTGACGAGGGCATCAGCCTCGCCGACACCGGTCTGAGAGAGGCTGTCGTCAAGCTCAGGGAACAGACCGCCGACCGTGAACTGCGCGAGCTGCTGGACAAGGCGGAGCGTGCGCTGAGGGCCGGACGGTTCGACGAGGCCTGGACGCATGCCGGGGCCGCGCTGAAGATCGGTCCGGCCAGCGTGCCCGCCCTGCTGATCGGCGCGAAGTGCCGGCACGCGTTGGATGATCATGAATCGGCGCTGGCTCTGCTCGCCACCGCCCGCCGGTACTCGCGGTCCGCCGCCGAGGTGACCGCCGTCGCGAGGATGCGCGGACTGTGCGAAACCGGGCTGGTCCGTGCGGTCACCGTACAGGCGGATCATCTGTTCGGCGCCGAACAGCACTCGGCGGCGATCAGGTATGTCCAGCAGAAGGTGGACCGGCATCCCGAGATCATGGAGCTGCGCTACGTCCTCGGCGGGGTGCTGTTTCGCGCCGGCGAGTACCGCCGGGCCCGGGAGGTGGTCGAGGCGCTGCTCGGCACCGGTCAGGCCGATGGCATCGAGGTCATCACCCAGCTGCACCGGGCGATCCTGGCCGAGCTGGGCGCGCCTGTGATGGAGCGGGCCCGCAGGTGCCTGCGGGCAGGAAAGCCGCGGGCTGCCATCCAGCAGCTCACGGAATTCCACGACACCGTGCGGACCCACCCGCAATACAAGGGCGCGTGGGCCTACGCGCACGAGAGGTGCGGGACAAGCCGCAACATGTCGGTGCGTGAACGGTGGCGGGTCAGGTCTACGGGCACGTCGTTGGCTGCCGACGACCTGCAGGAGACCCTGATCTGGCTGCTGAAGGAGGAGTTCACCGCAGGGCTGAATGCCTTCGTCAAGGACGACCTCGTCGCGGTCGGCAGCCATTGCACCCGCGCGGAGAAGTTCGATGACCGCAGCGGTGTCATCGCGTTCCTGCACGCGATGGCGGAGCTGGCCACTGTCATGAAACTGGACGAGGTGGACCTGACAACCCTGGCGGAGGCCGACCGGCGGCTCAGCTCTGCGGCTCGCCTGGCCGACCGGGCGGCCGCGGACAGGGTCTTCAACCCGGTCGTTGCCCTGCTGATGGCCCGGATCTCCGAAGCACGCGCCGAGATGGACCTGATCAGCTGCTTCTCCCGGTTCAACGCGCTGATGGAACCCTTCGTGCATGGACGCCGGCCGACCGCCACCGAATGGCGGCACCTCCAGGCCAAGCTGCGGTCGATCCGGTCGTCGGCCTATGACTGCGAGGGTCAGCACCCCGCCGGTTCACCGGCGCGGGCGAGGCTCGATGAGCTGCTCATCGCGATAAACCGGCTGATGTGAGCCGATTTTCAGCGAGATTTTGAGAGGGGCGTGCAGCCTGGTTGTCGAAGCAGGACAACAGGGGGGATGTCGTGAAGACCAGGATTTCGTTCGTGGCGCTGGGCTCGCGGGGGGACGTCGAGCCGTACATCGCGCTGGGCCGGGATATGCGGGATCGGGGATTCCAGGTCCGGGTGATCGCGCCCAAGGTGTACGCGCACCTGGTGGAGGGGGCCGGGCTGGACTGCGTGCCGCTGTCCACGGAGCCGCGCAAGGTGCTGGCGTCGGCGCAGGGCCAGTCGACCCTGTCCACCGGACGGGACGGATTTCCGTACGCGCAGGGCATGGCGGCGTTGTTCGAGTCGATGGTGGACGAGCTGATCCCCGAGATCAGCGCCGGTCTGCGGGACACCGACGCGGTGATGCACGGCATGCTGGGGCTGTTCTTTCACCACATGGTGGCACCGGACCTGCCGTACTGCTTCGGCGGGTTGCAGCCGGTCACGCCCACCGGCGAGTTCCGCAACATCTGGGGCTTCGGTGGTGCCGGGATCGACAACCGGACGACGCACATCATGGGCCACCAGGTCCGCTGGCAGACCATGCGGCAGGTGTTGATGCGGTACTGGCAGCGGACGCCCGAGGTGCCGCGGCCACCGTTGTACCCGCCGATCGTCGAGCTGGAGCGGGCCGGTTTCCCACAGCTGTACGGGTTCAGCCCGTCCGTGGTTCCCGCCGCCGCGGACTGGGGGCCGAACGTGCAGGTCACCGGAACCTGGTTCGCCGACCGGGCCGGGGGCTGGACCCCGCCGGTCGATCTCGCGTCCTTTGTGGACTCCGGCCCGGCCCCGGTCTACGTCGGCTTCGGCAGCATGGTCCCGGCGGATCGCGACCGGACGGATGCGATGGTCCGGGGCGCGTTGCGCCGGGCCGGGGTGCGGGGCGTGCTGCTCGGCGATCCCGCGCGCAATCCCGGTGACGATCAGGTGCATGTGGTCGACAGCGTGCCGCACAGCTGGCTGCTGCCCCGGATGTCGGCCGCCGTGCACCACGGTGGTGCGGGCACCCTGGCCGCGAGTCTGCGGGCCGGCCTGCCGACTGTGGTCACCCCGTTCTTCTCCGACCAGCCGTTCTGGGCGGAGCGGGTGCAGGCGCTGGGTGTCGGCCCGACGGCACCGCGATTCCATGAGCTGACCGAGGAGTCCCTGGCCACGGCGATCTCCGCGGTGGTGACCGACGCCGGCATGCGGGAACGGGCCGCCGAGCTGGGCGAACGGATCCGGGCGGAGGACGGTGTGCGGACCGCCGGTGATCACCTGGAGGACTGGCTCCGGCTGGGTGCGCCCCGGAACTGGCGAGGCTGAAGGTGGGCTGGGAACGGACCGAACGAGTCCGATTTCTGGACTAGCTCCAAAAGCTGAGCTACGATTGCAGGGCGTCGCGCTCCCGATAACCCCCAGGTCGGTCGAGCGCGACGTCTTTAATTCTGCCACCTCGCTGCGTTCACATCGGCTGCTCTAGCGCGGCCGGTTCTTGGCGACCTGCAAGAGGAACTCGACTTCCGTGGGGCGGTCGGCGCCGCCGAGTTCGGTGATGTTGTCCTCGTGCGGGAGTGGGGCGCGGCCGCTCTTGGCAGCTTTGCGGGCGGCTTCGACCCAGTGGGCGGTGAACGCCGGGCCGTCGGCGGAGGTGTCGATGCCCTGGGCGGCCAGATTCTGCCGGATCTCGTTCAGTTCGGCGGGGGTGATGTAGTCCCGCAGGGTCAGGATGGCGTCCCGGATCTCGATGGTGCGACGGTACAACCGCAGCTCCAGCGGATACGCGGGCCATAAGCGGTCGCGCAGCGAGACCCGCTGTCCCTGCAACGCCACCGAGGGCACACCGTCGATCAGGTCACGCCAGATCGGCCCCAGCCCGTAGTACGACCGCGCCAGCAGCACCCGGTGCCGGACCGAGTTGTAGGTCGGCAGTAGCACGCCGACGGCCAGTAGCAGCGCCTCGGCGCCCTTGAAGATCCCGAAGTACTCGAACCACGCGGGAACGTGGGTGATCAGGAAGTTCAACGTGATCACCCACATGAAGCAGGCGACCGCCAGGCCCAGACCCAGCGAGTACAGCCCGCCCGCCAGGGACCAGTGCGGCGCCTTGTGCGCGTACCGCCAGCAGACCAGCGCGCTCACCGCGATCGCGGCGAAGTGGTATCCGGCGAACAGCCACCAGTAGGACAGCGGCAGCTCGGTGTCCAGGGCGGTCGGCGGCGGAGCGCTCAGGTAGATCCAGCTCAGCACCGCGATCACCAGGCCACCCGCACCCACCAGCGGCCACACGTACCGGCGGCCGGTCAGCGCGGCGACGATCAGGCCGAGCACGGCGGTGCCGTCGGCGACCGTCACCACGTGGCTGCCCAGTTGCAGCACATGGGGATCGGCGAGCGTGCTCAGCGCCGTGAAGATCTCCGCCATGTGCACGGTCATCGCGACGGCGATCAGCACCACGGCCAGCCAGATGCCGCGTTGCCGCGGGTCGCGTACGGCCTGCGGGGCGCGCACGATGGTGGCCACCCACATGGCGATCACGCCGAGGATCTCGATCCACGTCGAGGACAAAGCCTGCTCTCCAGACGGGTCAGAAGTGGTCGCGGTAACCGAACTGCGCTGCCAGGCCGGTGATCACCGGATCGGTCGGCTGCTGCCCGCCGGGGCCGGCCGCCGCCCGGATGAGGCTGGCAATGAGCTCGGCCTCCTGCTCCTGGTCGTCGTGGTAGCTGACCCGGGCGAACATCCGCTTGAGCAGGGTCGGACTCAGGTCGGGGAACAGATCGCCGGCGGACATCAACGCGTCGGCCAGCGTGGTCGTGTGACCGCCGATCATGTGCCCGAGCTCGTGCAGGATGATGTGTTCCTGGTGCAGCGGGCTGGTCTGCTTCTCGAAGAAGATGTGGTCCTGGTCGTCCATCTGCAACCACACGCCGCACGGCTTGTCGGCCATCGCGTACTGCGGAACGGCGTGCAGGTGGATCGGCCGGCCGCGGCTGGTCTCCAGTTGCCGGACGAACACGTCGATGGCCCACGGTCGCGGCACCGGAATGTCGCGCACCAGCGTGCGGCAGCGCCGTAAGAGCCGACGTTCGTCCATGCCCCCGGTCAGCCTCCAATCCCAGACGGTGTGTTCCGCGCCGGACAACGCGCGGCAGCCGACCACCAGGCCATCGGTGTGAGCCATGGTCATTCTCCGTCAGAATCGGCCGGAATGTCACCCATCGGGCGTAGATCCTGCATCGCTCGCGCCGCGTCGACCATCTTCAGCAGCGAATCCAGGGCCTCCGGGGACAGCCCCTCCGCGCGCATCGCCAGGCTGCGGATGCGCTGATCGCGCAATGCGGTGGCCAGCTGCAACTGTTTGTCCACCCGCTCGGCGACCTGGTCGTTGAAGAAGTACTCCGGCGGAACCCCGAAGAAGTCGGCGAGCACGTCCAGCTGCTCCAGCGTGAGGTTCCGCTTCTTGCCGGTCGCCAGTTCCCACAGGTAGGTGGCGGAGATCGTGCCCCCGGTCTTCTCCCGGATCTCCTGGGCCAGACGGCCGAAACCGGGGCGCTTCCGTTCGTCCGGGTACAGCGCCGCGATCAGGGCGGTCAGCCGCTGGTCTATTTGTCGCACCAGTGGCCGTGGTCCAGTCACCATCGTCCCCCTTCATCCGCCAGTGTGGACACAGGTTACCTCCGGTTTGTCCTTTTCATCCGCAGTAGTTGACAGAAACTCTCCGCTCCGGCGTAAAGTGGCAATGGTTGTCATCCGCTCAAGCGGACACCGGGTGCAGGTTGGGCTCCCGTGGGGGTGAGTCCAAACCACCCGGTGGCGCGGTAGCGTTGCCGCGAACTCGGACTACGGGGAGGCTGGCCCGGTGGCGACCACGGAATCCGCGCGGGAACTGGTGCTGCGACTGCAGGACGAACTGGCCCCGGCGGATCGGGCGAACCGGTTCACCGGTCTGGTCGCGACGGGAGCCGCGCCACTGCGCGCCCTGGGCGCCTTCGCCGCCGAGCAGTACGACATCGTGCGCAGCGCGCGAGTGTCCTTCCTGACCCTGGCGGCCCGATCCACCGACGGCGCCGCCGAGTTCTTCACCGGCAGGCTGCGCCGCCGTGCTCAGGCCCTCGACGCCGCCCGGCGCATGGCCGCGACCTGCGATGTCGATCTCCAGGACCACCGGAATCTGCCCGGGTGCCAGGCCTATGCGGCGTACTACGCCTGGCTGGCGTTGAACGCCGATCCCCTCGACGTGGTGCTCGCGATGGTGCCCAACTACGGCACCTGGGGCGGTTACTGCGCGGATCTGGCCAGGTCACTGCGGCACAACTACGAGTTCACCGACGCCGACTGCGAACTGGTGGACATGTTCGGCCGGACCGGCGGAGAACTCGACGAGCACGCGATCCGCGTTCTGCAGGAGGCCCTGGACGCGGGCTGGCAACCCGGCGAGGCCCGCGAGTACGGCCGGCTGCTCCAGGGCTACGAGCTCCTCTACTGGAACACCCTCGCCGACCACGCCGAAGCCGAGTAGGCCCGTTTTTGCGGGCTGGGTCTGGCTTTTGTCGAAGGATGGCTTTGGAGGGGGAGACGGGCTGGGGGCCTGCCTTTCCTGCCTTCGTGTTGGGTGGGGGCACGCCTGACTGGCTGTTTGGGCTGGTCGGACAGGGTTTGGTGCGATATTCGGTCACTGTCCATTGTGTCCGTCCACAAGGGACGTCCGCATCATGGGAACTACGGCGTGTCGCGCCATTCCCGCACCGTGTCGCTCTGGTTGATCATGCTGAATGTGGCTTTCAGGTGGTTTAACTTGGTGAAAGCCACTTTCAGGCGCAACGGGTCACCGCAGCTCACGTCGAGCTCACATCATCACGGCGCAGCGGCTCAGCCCCGCGCGGCAGCTCAGCCCCGCGCAGCAGTCCAGCCCCGCGCAGCAGCTCAGCCCCGCGCAGCGGCCCATTCCCGCCAGGCAGGCGTGCCCCCACCCAACGCGCCGGCAGGAAAGGCAGGCGCCCCACCCGTCTCCCCCTCCAAAGCCCTCTTTCGCCAACAGTCCAGACGAAACGCCCCACCCGCCGACCCCGAGAAGGCCCGTCTTCAAGACGGCTGAACTCGGGGTTCCTACGTCTTGAAGACGGGGGAACGCGGAGAGAGATCACTGTGGCGGTCCGGCCGACCCCCACGGCGGCCGGACCGGCCAAACCCCCTAGTGGCGGCGGATCCCACCGGCGTGAACGTCGCCAGGTCCCCCCTGACTCTCACGCTGGTGGGAGCCGCCTCGCTATTCGTACACTGGCGTGAGACTCATAGTCAACCCCTGTGAGAAACGTTCGGTTAGCTGGTTAAGATAAGGGCCACTGCCGTACGACGATGCCGGGGGGCCACCGTGACTGCTGAGGAAGACCAGGCGCCAGGGACCTCACTGGCCGATCGGATCAACTACCTGTTCGACACGATCCGGGATGGGCGGCTGATGCGGCCGTATACCAATGGCGAGGTGGCCAAGGCCATCGCGGCCAAGGGCGGCAGCATCAGCGAGAACTATCTGTGGATGCTGCGCAACGGCACCAAGGACAACCCGACCTACAAGCACCTCCAAGCCATCGCGGACTTCTTCGGCGTCCCGGCCGGCTACTTCTTCGACGACGCCGTGGAGAGCCGGCTGCGTGATCAGCTGGCCACGTTGAAGGCGGCCACCGGCAGCGGGGACATCCGGCTGATGGCCCGGCGTGCGGGTGAGCTTTCGGCGGAGAGCAGGCAGAAGATCGTCGACATGGTCGAAATGGTGTACAAGCTGGAAAAAGGCAATGATGATGCCGGTTCGTGACTAAAACTCATGAAGGCGGCGCATGAAGGAACGCGAGTTGCGGCGGCAGTGCCGTCGCCTGCTGAGGGAACTCGACATCCGGCCGCCGCTGGACGTGCGGCTGCTCTGTGAACGCCTCGCCGCGCACCGGGGCCGGCCGATCCACCTGATGGACTACCCGCTGCCGGTACCCGGTGAGTTCGGCGTCTGGCTCGCGTCCGACGCCGCCGACTACATCCTGTACCAGCGGGAGACCACCAAGCCGCACCAGGACCACATCATCCTGCACGAGGTGGGGCACATCGTCGCCGGTCACACCAGCGACGAGGACGACGACGAACTCCTGCAACGGATCTACCCGGACATCGATCCGGAGGTGGTCCGCCGGGCCCTGCTCCGCCGGACGCACTACGACGCGGCGCAGGAACGCGAGGCGGAGACCGTCGCGACGATCATCCTGGAGTGGGCCTCGGTGCTGAACTACGTCACGCCCGCCGGGACCGGACTGGGCGCCGCGTTGAACGGGCGGAGGGGCTGGCTGTGACCCTGCAGCTCACCCTGCTCGCCGTGCTGGTCATCGGCGCCCTGTGGAAGACGATCGACCTGATCCGCGCGCCACACGACCGGCCGCTGCGCGCCCTCGCCGGCTGCCTGGCCCTGCTCGCCGCCGGTCACGCGCTCAGCCTGCCCGCGGTGACCAAGGCCCTCGATGCCGCCACCGGCCTCGGCGTGGCCAAGGTGTCCTACAACGTGCTGGTCTTCGCCGGCCTCTACGCGCTGGTCGCCTTCTTCGTCCTCGCAACCGGATCCGACCGCCGGCGACTGCAGTTCGACGGCCTGCTGCTCGCCGCCGTGGTGCTGGTGATGATCGGGCTGATGCTGGCCACCGCGCCCGCCCTGCGTGGTCACACGCTGTCCTCGCCGACGATGACCCGGCCGACGATCGCCTGGTTCTACATCGTCGGCAACGCCTACTTCGTCTACGCCTATCTGTCGGTCGGCCGGTGGGCGCTGCGGTACGCCAGGGGCGCCGCTTCCCGGTTCCTGTCGGTGGCCCTGTGGCTCTCCGCGCTCGGCCTGGCCGGACTGATGATCACCTCGGTGAACCGCGGGATCTGGGTGGTGGTCCGGTATGCCGGTGGCCCGCCGCTGAAACAGCTGAACGCGATCAACTGGCCGCTGTCCAACGCGTCGTTCGTACTGGTCACCATCGGTATGTGCCTGCCCGCCATCGTCCAGGCCGTCGGTGCGGTGCAATCCTGGTTGCTGCACCGCCGGTTGTACCGCGAGATCACTCCACTGTGGACTGCCATGCGGGACGCCTACCCGGAACTGGTGCTGGACCGGGGAACCGGCGGTTCCATCCACCGCAGGTTCTACCGGCGGCTGATCGAGTGCCGGGACGGCCTGGTGCGGCTCAGCCCGTACATCGCCGCCGCGGCCAAGGGACGGGACACGAGCCGGAGTTCGCCCGCCGAACTGGCCGGCTACATCCGCACCGCGCTGGCCATCAAGCCCGCGCAGGAGGAACCCGGCCTGGCCCTGCCCGCGGTGGCGATCGCCATGCTGGGTGAGGACGACATCAACTCCGATGTGCGTGAACTCGTCGGGATCGCCAGGGCACTCGGGTGAGCAGCACCGCGATCTTCGCCGACCGCGCGGTACTGAGCGACGGCGCGACCATCCTCGCCGTGGGATCGGCCGCCGAGATCGAGGCGCTCTGCACCCCGGACACCCGGCGACTGTCCTTTCCGGACAGCACGGTGCTGCCCGGGTTGATCGACGCCCACGTGCACCTGGCCTTCGACGCGAGCCCGGACCCGGTCTCCGCGTTGATCGACATCGACGACACCGCGTTGCTGCTGGGCATGACCGGCCGGGCGCAGCAGCTGCTGGCCGCCGGCGTGACCACGGCCAGGGACCTCGGCGACCGTGGCGGCCTGACCGTCGCCCTGCGGGACGCCATCGCCGCCGGAATCTTTGCCGGGCCCCGGATTCTGGCCGCGACGGCCCCGCTGACCTCGGTGAAGGGTCACTGCTGGTTCATGGGTGGCGAGGTCGGTTCCGACGGGGACATCCGCGACCGGATCGCTGCCAACCGGCGGGCGGGCGCCGACCTGATCAAGGTGATGGCCTCCGGCGGCGCGATGACCCCGGGCGGCCCGAAGATGTGGGAGGCCCAGTTCGACGCCGAGCAGCTGCGGCTGATCGTCGCGGAGGCGGGCCGGTACGACCTGCCGGTGGCCGCGCACGCGCACGGCACGGACACCATCGGCCACTGCGTCGACGCCGGAGTGCGCACCATCGAACACTGTTCCTGGCGCAATCCCACCGGCCTGGAGTTCGACCCGGAGATCGCCCGGCGGATCGCCGAGCGGGAGATCGCGGTGTGCCGGTGCATCTCCGGTGACTGGCGGGTGTTCCTGGACCGGATGGGTCCACACGCGGATGCGTTGCTGGACTCCATCCGCGCGATGCGCGACGCGGGCGTCCGGTTCATCGCGGGCACCGACGCCGGTGTCCCCGGCGCCTGGTTCGGCGACTACGTCGGCATGCTGGAGTTCTTCGCCGAGGTCGGCTTCAGCAACGCGGAGATCATCGACATGGCCACCGTGAACGCCGCCGACGCCCTGGGCCTGCCGGACACCGGCCGCCTGGCACCGGGAATGCGCGCGGACCTCATCGTGGTGAACGGCGACCCGCTCCAGGACCTGGGAGCTCTCCGAAACCTGGACCTGGTCCTGGCCGCCGGTTCGCTCCGAAGTTGACGAGTTTCGGGTGCTCTTCCCGAAACTCGTCAACTTCGGGACCGCCAGGAAAATAAAAGGCGGACGCTCAACCGACCTGGGGGTTATCGGGAGCGTCCGCCTCACAAGGTTAGCTCGCAGAACTCAGTCCGGCAATGGGTGTGAGGCCGGTAACCAGGAAGGCATGACCAGTAGGCGGACTGGGTATCCCCGTTCCGGGTGTCGGTGACCGGAAGGATCGAGCGTCGATGGCCGTGCGGCTGCTGGTCGTGGAGGACGATGTCCGGGTAAGTCAGGCGCTGGAGCTGGCGCTGACTGACGAGGGGTACGCGGTGACCTGTGTCGGCACCGGTGAAGAGGCGATGGTGCACATCGCGGCGGGGCTCCCCGAGATCGATGTGGTGTTGCTGGACGTCATGCTGCCCGATATCGACGGGCTCACCCTGTGCAGGCGGATCCGCGAACAGGGCGATGTCCCGGTGATCATGGTGACCGCGTTGAGCGATACCAAGGACGTGATCGCCGGCCTGGAATGCGGCGCCGACGACTACGTGAGCAAGCCGGTGGATGCCGGTGAGCTGTCCGCGCGGATCAAGGCGGTGCTGCGCCGGGCGGGCACCGTGGTGGACCCGGATTCGCTGATCGTGGGGGATATCGAGCTGTACACGGACCAGGGCCGGGCGTTCCGGGCCGGGGCCGAGATCCAGCTGACCAAGACCGAGTTCCGGCTGCTCCGCGAGCTCGCGCTGGCCAGGGGCAATGTGGTCAGCCGGGAGGAACTGCTGGAGCGGGTGTGGGAGTCCGACTACTTCGACGATTCACGGCTGCTGGACGTGCACATCCGGCGGCTGCGGCGCAAGGTCGAGGACGATCCCGGTCAGCCGACCCACGTGCTGACCGTGCGTGGATTCGGATACCGCGTCGCCGCATGATGCGTGGCTGGCCGTTGCGGCTGCGGGTGATGGCCTCCTTCGGGCTGGTCCAGCTGGTGGTGGCCGCGGCGCTGGCGATCGGCACCTGGCAGGTGTGCGGCGCCTACGTGACGGCCGAGGCCGAGGCCAGCGCGGTCGCGCAGGCGAAGGTGAACGCCCGGCTGGTGGAGACGGTCCGGCAGCGCGGCTCCGTCGGGCTGGGCGAGCTGCTGACCGGGCTGTCCACCGACGCGGGCTCCGCCGTGCTGTGGCGGGAGGCCGGTGGCCAGTGGACCAGCGGTGGCGCCGCGCTGGAACCCGGACGGTTGCCCGCGGACCTGGTGGATTCCGGCCCGCGGCGGATCGAGGTGGACGGGGTGTCCGCGCTGGCCGTCGCGGTCCCGCTGGGCGAGGCCCTGTACGTCGAGGTCTTCCCGCTGCGTGAACTGGAGCGCACGCTGAGCGTGGTCGGCTGGCTGCTGCTGGCCGGCATCGGACTCAGCGGCCTGCTGGCCGCGGTGATCGGGAAGTGGGTCGCCCGGCGCAGCCTGCGACCGTTGACCGCGCTCACCTCGGTCGCCGCCCGGGCCGCCGCCGGTGACCTGCGTGTCCGGCTGCCCGCGGGCCAGGATCCCGATCTCGCCCGGCTGGCCGAGCTGTTCAACGACACCGCGGAACGGCTACAGCAGCGGGTCGCCGCGGACGAACGCTTCGCCGGGGACGTCAGCCACGAACTGCGCACACCGGTCACCACCATGCTGAACGCGGTGTCCGTGCTGCGCAGGCGGCAGGCGGGCATGGAACCGACGGCGGCCACCGCCGTGCAGTTGCTGGACGCCGAGCTGCTGCGGTTCCGGCAGATGGTGTCCGATCTGCTGGAGATCTCCCGGGACGATCGGATCGACCAGGCCCTGGACATGGAGCCGGTGCGGCTCGCCGACCTGGTCCGTGCGGCGGCCGGCCCCCGGCGGATCGAGGTCTCCGGTGACGCGGTGGTGCAGGGCGATCGCCGCCGACTGGAGCGCGCCGTGGCCAACCTGATCAACAACGCCGACTTCCACGGCGGCGGAGTGGTCCGGCTGGGCGTCGTCAACGGGGACTCGGTCGCCCGGATCGAGGTGGACGACGCCGGTCCCGGCGTGGCCGCGGCCGAACGGGAGCGGATCTTCGAACGCTTCGCCCGCGGCCCCCGCTCGATGCGGGACGGCACCGGTACCGGCCTCGGACTGTCCCTCGCGGCGGGTCACATTCACCGGCACCACGGGCGTATCTGGGTGGAGGACCGTCCGGGCGGCGGCGGCGCCCGGTTTGTGATCGAGCTGCCTCGTGGGGGCTGAGTCTGGCGGTTTGTCGAAAGACGGCTTTGGAGGGCGAGACGGGCTCGGGGCGGGTCTTTCCTTCCTGCGTGTCGGGTGGGGGCACGCCTGACCTGGCGGTGTGGGCCGCTGCGCGGGCCGGAGGCGCTCGCCGTACGACGGTCGGCCACCGTCCACAGTGTCCGTCCACAAAGGACGTCCACATCGTGGGAACCACGGCGTGTCGCACCACTCCTGTCACGTGTCGCCCTAGTTGATCTTGCTGAATGTGGCCTTCATTTGGCTAGACCGAACTAAAGCCACATTCAGCCGCAGCGAGGCCCACGGGCTCACGCGGAACTCACATCGGCGCCACGCCAGCCCCGCGCCGGTCCCGTGCAGGGGCTCGTCCCTACCAGAAAGGCGTGCCCCCAACAGCCAGGCAGGAAAGACGCCCCCCAAGCCCGTCTCCCCTCCAAAGCCATCCTTCGACAACAGCCCAGACCCCCACCCCCAGACGCAAAAAAAAGAGGGCGGCCGCCCGGGTAGGACGGCCGCCCCCTGTCACCGGGTCACTTGGGGTTGACCACGGTGAACTCGCGGTCGGCGATGTGCCGGGGCCGGGGATTGGCCGCGGCGAACGGTTCGCCGAGCGTGTTCTCCACGCTGTTGAACACGATGAAGATGTTCGACCTCGGCAGCGGGGTGATGTTGTTCCCGGAGCCGTGCATGCTGTTGCTGTCGAAGATCAGCGCCGAACCGGCCGGGCCGGTGAACTGGTCGATGCCGAACTTCCGGGCCAGCTGGGTGATCTGCTCCCGGTGCGGGACGCCGATCTCCTGCTTCTGCAGCGAGGACTTGTAGTTCTCGTCCGGCGTCTCGCCGGCACACGGCGCGAAGTACCGGTGCGCACCGGGCATCAGCATCAGCCCGCCGTTGAACGCGAAGTTGTCCGTCAACGCGATGGAGAAGCTGCACGCCCGCATCCGGGGCATGCCGTCCTCCGCGTGCCAGGTCTCGAAGTCCGAGTGCCAGTAGAAGCCGGAACCGGTGAACCCGGGCATGTAGTTCACCCGGGACTGGTGCACGTACACATCGGACCCGAGAATCTGCCGCGCCCGGTTCACGATCCGCGGGTCGTGCACCAGATCGTTGATCTTCTGACTGATCTGGTGCACCGCGAAGATGGACCGGACATCGCCGGTCTCCCGCTCCACGACGTACCGCTCGTCCTGCTTCAGCGACCCGTCGGACCGCAGCCGGTCCAGCTCCGTGCGGAACGATTCCAGCTCCGTCGGAGTGATCATCTGCGGGACGACCAGGTAGCCCTTGCCGTCGTAGTCCTGCAGTTCCTGCTGGCCCAGCGGGCCGTCGTCCACACCCGGCCACACGGTCGGGTCCTGACGCTCGAGTAACTCGCCGGGAGCAGCGAGCCGAGAGGGGTACAGGTCCTGGGCGTTGGGAAGGGTCGCGGTCATGCCGTCACCTCTTCCTCGGTCAGCGCCGGGTAGACCCCGTTCTCGTCGTGTACCTCCCGACCGGTGACGGGCGGATTGAACACGCACACCGTGCGCATATCCGTCGTGGGACGCAGCTGGTGCCGGTCGTGGTCGTTGAGCAGGTACATCGAGCCCGCCTTCAGCTCGTGCACCTCGCCGGTCTCCTTGTCGGTGAGGAGCCCCTCGCCCTCGGTGACAAGTACCGCCTCCACGTGGTTGGCGTACCAGAAGTCGTTCACCGTGCCGGCCTTCAGCGTGGTCTCGTGAAGGGAGAACCCCACGCCGTCCCCGGCCAGGATGATCCGACGGCTACGCCAGTTGTCGGTCACGATGTCCCGTTCGGTTCCGTCCAGATCGGACAGTGAGCGGACGATCAACTCAAACTCCTTGTCTCGTCTCGGTATGTAAGTCAGTTACGGGTGCACTGGGTGACGGCGCCGGAGAAGATCTTCAGACCCTCTTCCAGGTCGGCGTCGCTGATGGTGAGCGGCGGCATGAGCTTGACGACCTCGTCGTTCGGGCCGCAGGTCTCGACGAGCAGGCCCGCCTCGAAGGCGGTGCTGGCCACCTTCTGCGCCAGCGAGTGCTCCTCGAACACCAGGCCACGGGCCAGGCCGCGGCCCCGGGTGGTGAGTCCGGTGCCCGCCTCGGCGAGGCCGGATAGCACCGCGCCGACCCGCTCGCCCTTGCGCTCCACGTCCTTCTGCAGCGTGTCGTCGCTCCAGTAGTTCCGCAGCGCGGCGGTGGCGGTGACGAACGCCGGGTTGTTACCCCGGAAGGTGCCGTTGTGCTCGCCCGGCGACCACACGTCCAGGTCGCGGCGGATCAGGGTGAGCGCCATGGGCAGGCCGTAGCCGCCGATGGACTTGGACAGGCAGACGATGTCCGGGGTGATGCCCGCCGGCTCGAAGCTGAAGAACGGGCCGGTCCGGCCGCAACCCATCTGCACGTCGTCCACGATGACCAGGATGTTGTGCTTCTTGCACAGCTCGGTCAGACCCTTGATCCACTCGTAGCGGGCCGGCTTGATGCCACCCTCGCCCTGCAGCGTCTCCAGGATCACCGCGGCCGGCTTGTTCAGGCCGCTGCCGCCGTCAGTGAGCAGCTTCTCCAGGAAGATGAAGTCCTCGACCTGCCCGCCGAAGAAGTTGTCGTACGGCATCGGGGTGGAGTGCACCAGCGGCACACCGGCACCCGCGCGCTTCTTGGCGTCGCCGCTGACCGCGAGGGAGCCCAGGGTCATGCCGTGGAAGCCGTTGGTGAAGCTGACGATGGCCTCGCGGCCGGTCACCTTGCGGGCCAGCTTCAGCGCCGACTCCACCGCGTTGGTGCCGGTGGGGCCGGGGAACTGCACCTTGTAGTCCAGCTCGCGCGGCTTCAGGATCAGCTCCTGGAAGGTCTCCAGGAACTCACGCTTGGCGACGGTGTGCATGTCCAGGCCGTGCGTGATCCGATCACTGGAGATGTAGTCGATCAACTGCTGTTTCAGCAGTTTGTTGTTGTGTCCGTAGTTCAGCGATCCGGCACCGGCGAAGAAGTCGACGTATTTCTTGCCGCTCTCGCTGTACAGGGTGGCGTCGGTGGCCCGGTCGAAGACCTCGGGCCAGGACCGGCAGTAACCACGGACCTCGGATTCCAAAGTTTCGAAGATGTTCATTACGACCTGCCTTCATAAGTCGACCAGGGCCCAATCCGATAAAGCTGCTCGGGTTTGTGCTCATCTGGGAAATGATCAGAAGCGAACAGATCGGTGCGCACAATGGGAGCCCGCACCTGCTCTGCCAAGCTGGTGAAAAGTCCGATGGACGCGTTGTTGTCCGGGGTGATGGTGGTTTCCAGGAACCACACCCCCTGCCGGGAACATCTGTCTACCAGGGCCTGGAGCATCTGACGTGCGATGCCCTTCCCCCGGTGGTCCTGGTCGACGGCGACTTGCCAGACCACGAGAGTGTTCGGCGCGGAGGGCCGGAGAAATCCCGTGACGAAGCCGGCCGGCTTGCCACTGACTTTTGCGATCACCGAGGTCGACCAGAAATCGCGCGCCATCAACAAATAGGAATAGGACGCGTTCAGATCAAGCTCTTTTGAATCCCGTGCGATGCGCCACATCTCGGCGCCATCGGCGATCGACGGCTGCGTGATGGTCAGTTCCGGTGAACTCGGCATGTAAAAGAACATAACAAGGGTGTAGTGTCGGAATGTATTGCCGGGATCACGTTTGAAACGTGGATTACCCCGCCTGTACCCGTGCTCACCTGCGAAAACATACGTTTCAGATGGATTACCTTGCGGTTACCTTACAAAGCCTTTCAGTGCACTCTGCGTGATTGATCCTCGCCTATTGTCCGAAGGTATGAGTGACCAAGCAAGGATCCGGCGTCGCTCCCTGCTCATCGCGGCGACCGGGATGCTGGCCGCCGGATGCACCTCCGTGGACATCTCCGCGCAACGCAATGGAGGCAACCTGCTCGACCAGCTCCGTGACCGGGACACGGTCAGGATGGGCATCGCCAACGAGGCTCCGCAGGGGTTCATCGGGCCCGAGGGGCAGCTGACCGGTGAGGGGCCGGAGGTCGGCGGCGCGGTGTTCCGGCGGCTGGGCGTTTCCCAGGTCGAACCGGTGCTGTCCGACTTCGGCTCGCTGATCCCCGGCCTGCGGGCCGGGCTGTTCGACGTGATCGCCGCCGGCATGTACGTCACGCCGCAGCGCTGCGCGCAGATCCTGTTATCCGACCCGAGCTACAACGCGCCGGAGGCCCTGCTGCTGCGCGGTGCCGACGCGATCCGGCTGGGCAGCCTGGACGCGTTCATCGCCGATCCGAGCGCGAAGCTGGGCGTGCTGATCGGTGGCGTCGAGCAACGCATCGCCAAGGCCAAGGGGATACCCGATGCCCGGGTGGTCGCCTTCGACACGCAGGCCTCCGGGGTGGACGGCGTGCTGGCCGGCCGGGCCGACGGGCTGATGCTCAGCACGGTCTCCCTGCGGATGGCGCTGGCCAAGCGACCGGGAGCCGGCCTGCAGATCAGCAAGCCCTTCGTCCCGGTGCTCGACAACGTGCCGCAGTACGGCGCGGGCGCGTTCGGCTTCCGGCAGGACCAGACGCGGTTGCGGGACATGTTCGACACCGAGCTGCGCAAGCTGAAGCGCGACGGCGAATGGCTGCGCATCGCGGGGCCACTCGGCTTCACCGAGGACGAGTACACCGAGCTGACCACGGAGGAACTGTGTTCGGGGCGGCCGCGATGACCACGATGCTCGGCTTACCGATCCCGCTGTGGCAGCGGCTCGCCGACGGCCTGGCGGTGACCCTGCAGCTGACCGTGTTCGGCGCGTTGCTGGCCGCCGTCTTCGCGTTCCTCGCCGGTTTCGCCCGGATCAGCAGACTGCGGCTCGTCCGCGGTATCGCCTTCGGCTACACCGAGGCGTTCCGCGGCCTGCCCGCCCTGGTGGTGCTGTTCTGGCTGGTGTTCGCGTTACCGTCGCTGGGCTGGCAGCTCGACCCGCTCGCCGCCAGCGTCATCGCGGTCGCCCTCAACATCGGCGCGTACGGCGCCGAGGTGGTCCGCTCCGCACTGGCGGCCATCCCGCCGGGCCAGTGGGACGCCGCGACGGCGGTCAACCTCAGCCGGGGCCAGACGTTGCGGATGGTCATCCTGCCGCAGGCCGTGGTGACCATGATCCCGTCGCTGTCCAACCTGCTCATCGAGCTGCTCAAGGCCACCGCGCTGGTCTCCCTGGTCTACGTGCAGGACCTGACCTTCCAGGGCCAGATCGTGCGCGCCGCCACCGGGAAGACGGCGGCCGTGTTCCTCGGACTGCTGCTCGGTTACGGCCTCATCGCCCTCGTGCTGTCCGGCCTGATGCGTGCGCTGGAGCACGCGGCCGGCAAGTGGGCGGGACGGGTGGTGAACTCATGAACTTCGACTGGAACGTCGCCTGGCACTCGGTGCCCGCCCTGCTGGACGGCCTGCTGACCGCGTTGCTGTCCATCGCCATCGGGTATCCGCTGGCCATCGCGCTGGGCCTGCTGCTGGTGTTCCCGCAACGCAGCGCGCGGCCGTGGATCCGAATCCCGGTACGGGTCGTCGTGGAGTTCATCCGCTCCACCCCGCTGCTGGTCCAGCTGTTCTTCCTGTTCTACGTGCTGCCCGCGTTCGGCGTCGAGCTGTCCGCGTTCGCCACCGGGGCCATCGGCCTCGGCCTGCACTACGCCACCTACACCAGCGAGGTGTTCCGGGCCGGCATCGAGTCGGTGCCCACCGGGCAGTGGGACGCGGCCACCGCGCTGAACCTGTCCACGACGCGCACCTGGTGGTCGGTCGTCCTGCCGCAGGCGATCCCGAAGGTGTTGCCGCCACTGGGCAACTACGCGATCGCCATGTTCAAGGACACGCCACAGCTGACCGCGATCACCGTGCTGGAAGTGCTCAGCGCGGCGCGGGCGGAGGGCGCGCAGACCTTCCGCTATCTCGAGGCCATCACCATGGCCGGCCTGCTCTACCTGCTCGTCTCCCTGGTGCTGGCCTGGCTGGCCCGCAGGGTCGAGCAGCGATACGCCACGACGAGGGGGATCGCATGACCGAGGACTTCATCACCTTCCGGAACGTGAGCAAACGATTCGGCAAGAACGTCGTCCTGGATGACCTGTGCTTCTCCGTCAGGGAACGCCAGCGGATCACGCTGATCGGGCCGAGTGGTTCCGGCAAGACGACGATCCTGCGGATGCTGATGACGTTGATGCGACCGGACAGCGGCCTGATCACCGTCGGCGGCGACCAGCTGTTTCCGGCGGACGAGCAGCAGGTCGCCCGGGTGCGGCGGCGGATGACCATGGTCTTCCAGCAGTACAACCTGTTCCCGAACATGAACGTGCTGCGCAACATCACCATGGCCCCGATGAAGGTGCTCGGCGTCCCGGAGGACGAGGCGGTGGACCGGGCGCGGAAACTCCTCGAGCTGGTCGGCCTGACCGCCAAGCTGAGCCACTACCCGTCCCAGCTGTCCGGCGGTCAGCAGCAGCGGGTGGCCATCGCCCGCGCCCTGGCCATGCAGCCGGACGTGCTGCTGCTGGACGAGGTCACCGCCGCGCTGGACCCGGAACTCGCGGCCGAGGTCCTCGACGTGCTGCGGGACGTGGCGGACAGCCTGGACGTGACCATGCTGTGCGTCACGCACGCCATGCGGTTCGCCCGCGACATCTCCGACCAGGTGCTCATGTTCTGCACCGGCAAGATCATCGAATCCGGCCCGCCTGAGCAGATTCTGGAAGCCCCACAACACGAGCGCACCCAGCGCTTCCTTCGTTCGGTACTCGAAGAAGTCTGACCCCTGCACTCCGAAGTTGACGATGTTCGCGGCGAGGAACGAGCCCCGAACATCGTCAACTTCGGGACCGATTTTCTTTTCATAACGGATTAGTGTGAGAAATTCACCTTTGCGTTATCGAACCCCAGATTGCTGCTAAAGGCGGTATGAGTTGGTCTAGTTGCTTGGACAAGTGCATTCATTCGGTCGTGTGCACGAACCTGGGAAAATCCTTAGAATTCGGTCTGCGGCGAACGGGGCCGATCTGGGGAATTCCTGCGAGGAGCAGTGAGCTGTTCGTCCGCCTTTTTCTTTTCTGGGTTGCGAAAGGTCGGAATATGACTGGGGCTTTGCGCGCGGTGCGCGCACGATCGAGGCTGCTCGCCTGTCTGCTGGTGGCGGCCGTTTCCGGGGGAGTACTCGCGCAGCCTGCGCCGGCTGTCGCCAAGCCGGTGACACCGGCGGCCACCTCGCCGGAGGCCAGGGCCAAGGCCGAGAACAAGCCGGTGGAGATCCCGGAGCTGACCTCGGAGCGGAACCGGGTGTTCGCGAATCCGAACGGCAGCCGGACCGCGGAGTTGTCGGCTCGCCCGGTGCGCGTGCGCAAGGCAGCCGGCTGGGTGGCGGTGGACACCACGCTGGTTCCGGTCGGCGACGCCGTCGAACCGAAGGCGGCGCCGTTGCCGGTGCGGGTGTCCGGTGGTGGAACCGGCCCGCTGTTCACCGTGACCAAGGACGGTCACCCGGTGTCCTACGGCTGGCCCGCACCGTTGCCGAAGCCGGTGCTGGCCAAGGACATCGCCACCTACGGCGAGGTGCTGCCCGGGATCGACCTGAAGGTGCGCGTCACGCCGGAACAGGTGTCGTACGCGCTGGTGGTCAAGACCCGTGAGGCGGCGGCGAACCCGGCTCTGCGGTCGATCCGGCTGTCGATGTCCGGCGGTGACGGCCTGCCGCTGACCGAGGCCCGGATGTGGGACTCGCGGCAGATCGCCGACGCGACCAAGCGGAACCTGATCGAGGATCGGGACGAGGCCTCGCGCAAGGCCGAGGACTTCGTCGCGGCCCCGCGCCCCGGTGCCAAGGTCGCCGCGGTCGCCGTGACGGTCACCGGTGGCGAGGTGAGTCTGAGCCCGGATCAGAACCTGCTGACCGGCAAGGACACCGTGTTCCCGGTGATCATCGATCCGCCGACGAACCTGAACTACAGCTGGACGATGATCAACCAGCGGCACCCCGACCAGTCGTACTGGTCCTACGACCGGGACCAGGCCAAGGTCGGCTACGTCGAGGACTACAACGACGGCTGGGAGAAGTACCGGACGATCCTGTCGTTCGACACCCGACCGCTGCGCGGTAAGACGGTCAACGCGGCGCAGATGGGCGCGACGCTGAACCACTCCTACTACGACAACACCGCCGCCGACGTCTACCTGGTCAACCAGATCAACCCGGGCACCACGTGGAACAACCACAACGGCGGCTGGGGCGAGCAGCTGGCCTCCACGATCATGGGCGCGCGCAACGGCCCGAAGTACGTGGAGTGGAAGTCCGACGCCCTGCTGGGCAAGATGCGCGTCTCGGCCATCGACTGGGAGAACATCACCCTCGGCATCCTGGCTCCGTACGAGGGCGAGCTCAACCGCGGCTGGAAGAAGTTCGACCCGAACAGCTTCAGCCTGCGGGTGGAGTACAACACCAAGCCCGACGTCCCCCGCGACATCATGATCGACAACATCAAGTCCTGTGTCACCGGTGCCGGCCGTCCGGCCGTGGCGAACCTGACCCCGGTGGTCAAGGCGTTCGCCGGTGAGCCGGATGGCAACACGATCAGTGTGCAGGGCCGGATCGGTGAGATCGGCGCCGACGGCAAGTACGACACGGAGAAGAACTTCCGGTACCTGGCGAAGTTCGACGTGCCGCCGAACACCGTGGCGCAGGTCGACCTCGGGCAGCTGACCGCGAACAAGAGCTACTGGTTCTTCCTGGTCAGCAAGGACGACCAGCTGTGGGGCGATCGCAGCCCGGTGTGCGAGTTCACCGTGGACACGAACAAGCCCGACAAGAAGCCCACCGTGGCCAGCGCCGACGGCATGTACCCGAACGACGGCAAGCAGCACGGCGGTGTCGGCAAGACCGGCAGGTTCGCCTTTGGCAGCAACGGAACCAGTGACAACGGCGTGAACGACGTCGTCGGCTACCAGTACGGCCTGGCCGACCCGCCGACCGACTATGTGGCGGCGGACAAGATGGGCGGCTCGGCGACCATCGGGGTGACCCCGGAGAACCGGAACATGAACCGGCTGTTCGTGCGCTCGGTGGACCGGGCCGGGAACCTGGGGCCGGTGGAGACCTATCAGTTCCTGGCGGGCCGGGGTACCGATCCGATCGGTCAGTGGAACCTGGACGAGAAGTCCGGCACCACCCTCGCGGACTCCTCGGGCAACGACCGTCCGGCGACCCTGTCCGGTGGCACCGCGTTCACCGACAGCCGCACCGGTGGTGCCAACGGCGCGGTGAACTTCAACGGCAGCACCGGACAGGCCGCCACCGCCAAGCCGGTCCTGTCGGCGGGCACGAACTTCAGTGCCGCGGCGTGGGTGCGGATGAATGCCAACGGCACCTTCCAGACCGCGATCGCGCAGGAGGGCACTCGGGCTTCCGGCTTCCTGCTGCAGTACCAGCAGGGGCAGAACCGCTGGTCGTTCACGGTGTCCGCGGAGGACAAGGACAATCCGAACGGCGTTCACGTGGTGTCGCAGGAAGAGCCCCGGATCGGCGTCTGGACGCACCTGGCAGGCACTTTCGACGCGGCGAACAAGGTCGCCCGGCTGTATGTGAACGGCCGCAAGTCCGGTGAGGCCACGATCTCCAGCCTGTGGACGGGGGCCGGACCGTTGACCGTCGGCCGCGCTCGCTGGAACGGCAAGTCCACCGATTTCTGGAACGGCGACATCGACGACGTGCGGATCTGGGACCGGCGCATCTACGAGAGCGAGATCGCCGAGATCGTCGACCAGGCGACCCTGGTCGGCCAGTGGAACTTCGACGACAAGACCGGCGCCGACTCCTCCGGTTACAACCGGCCACTGTCCTTGAAGGACGGTCCCAAGTGGACGGACAGGAACGGTTCTCCCGCACTGAAGCTGAGCGGCACCGCGCACGGGGACGCCGGGAAGCCGGTCCTGCGCACCGACAACAGCTTCACCGTTGCCGCGTGGGCGAAGCTGGACAACCTGGACGGCTTCTACACGGTGCTCAGTCAGGACGGCAATCGCACCTCGCCGTTCCAGTTGCAGTACCGGAAGACCGAGAACCGCTGGTCCATGTGCCTGCTGGGCGAGGACAACGACACCACGGCCTGCGCCCAGGCACTCTCCACCGCTCCGCCGGTGATCGGCGAGTGGGTGCACCTGGTCGGGGTGCAGGACGTGCGCACCAAGCAGATCAGGATCTACGTCAACGGCTCCCTGGCGGGAACCGCCACCGGCGTCAACCTGTGGCAGGCGAACGGCTCGCTGACCGTAGGCCGCAGCAAGTGGCAGGGCGGCCTTCGCGACTACGTGCAGGGCGCTGTCGATGACGTCCGGCTCTACCAGGGAATCGTGTCCGACGCGGACATCCTCGACCTGAGCCGCCAGTAGATCGCCGTGGGGGTGCGCCGCGTCGGCGGAACCTGGCGGGACCTCACCGACTCGGTGAACGTGATGGCCGACAACCTGACCGGCCA
>QZFT01000046.1 GCA_003600225.1 Pseudonocardiaceae bacterium YIM PH 21723 | reverse complement strand
TTGACGATGTTCGGGGCTCGTTCCTCGCCGCGAACATCGTCAACTTCGGAGTATCAAGGGGCGGGGGCGGTGGGGATGCCGTGCCAGCGGGTGTCCCTGCTGAGGGTCTCGCCCTTCATCAGCAGGGACAGCGGGCCGACGACGGCGCCGGGCTCGATCACCGAGTCGTAGAGGATCACGCCCAGATTGCCCACCGTGGCCTCCGCCCCGATGACCAGGTTCGAGGACTTGAACACCCGGTCCTCGAACAGGTGGTTCTGCACCACCACACCGTGATTCAGCTCCGCCCGGTCACCGATCTCCACCAGGTCGAACTCGGAGAACAGCGTGGTTCCCAGGTAGACGCCACGGCCGATCCGGCAGCCCATCAGCCGCAGCAACGGCGCGGCGAACGGGGTGCCCAGCAACACGCTGAGCACCGGGGCGGCCACCGACTCGTAGCAGCCGTTGATCATCTCGTTCAGCCAGACGTACCGGCACCACAGCGGTTTGACCTCCGGCTGGAAGGCGCCGAAGACCAGGTTCTTCAGTCCCGCCACGCAGCAGGCCGCGACCAGCGCGCCGAGCAGGCCGGCCACCGGGGCCACCGCCAGTGTGGGCCACAGATCCCACTCGTCGTAGATCCGGGTCAGCACCCAGCCGGGCAACGCCGCGGCCAGCAACAACAGGTAGAACGGCAGCAGCACCCGCATCCCGTCGATCACCGCACGCTGCCCGTACAGCGACGGCGTCGGGCGATACGTCTCGCCTGCGCTGAAGCTCTCCACCTTGACCCGGTGGGTCAGCCGGAACGCGGGGGAGCCGAGCCACTCGGTACCCGCCGGGATGTGCCGGCCGGCCAGGGACTGTACGCCCAGCAGACATCCGTCGGGCAGATCGGCGCCCACCGGCAGGATCGCGCTGTTGCCGACGAAGCTGCGCCGGCCGATCCGGTTCCGCGCGATCTCGCAGCTACCCAGGTGGACCCGCCTGCCGCCGATGATCGAACCGTCGGCGAAGAAGCTCTCCTCGGCGACGTCGATCAGTTCCGGGGCGAACTTCCACACCGTGGAGATCTCCGCGTGCCGGCCGATCCGCGCGCCCATCAGCCGCAGCAGCGGCGGCAGGAACATCGTGGTGTACACCGGCAGCAGGAACGGCTTGCTGAACGCCATCACGCTGTCCGCCAGCCACTTCCGCAGATACGCCCAGCTCAGCACCGGGTAGCTGCCCGGCCTGATCCCCATGGAGACAACGCGCTTGAGCAACGCGATGTACCCGCAGTAGGCGATGATCCCGAACGGGATGGCGAGCACGGTGAGCAGCAGGTCCTCGGCCAGGCCATCGGTCTCGTACAGCTCGAACGGGATCGCCAGGAAGACCAGCAGCGGCAGGAAGCCGATGACCACCCCGAGCAGGATCACCGCAGCCAGGTGCAGCGCGCCGAACACGAACCGGCGGATCGCCGACTGCCTGCCCGCGGGCTGGGGCAGCGGTACCTCACCGCGAGTGGCGGGGGAGCCACGCCAGGCCTCACCGGCCGGAATCGCCTGGCCGTCCGGTAGCAGCGACTGGTCGTCGAGTGCGCTGTCGTCGCCCATCCGCGTGTCGAGGCCCAGCGCCGAGTGGATGCCGACGAAGCAGCGGTCGCCGATGTCGATCCGGCCGAGGCGCAGCATGCCCTGTTCCACCCGGCAGCCGAGCAGATGGGTGTCCGCGCCGACGCTGGTGTGGCTGCCGATGCTGATCAGGTCCCAGGCGAAGCACTGCGTGGTGTCCACTGTGCACCGTGCGCCGATCCGGGCTCCCATCAGCCGGTAGTAGAGGGGGAGCAGTGGGGTGCCCTGCAGCGCGGTCGCTCCACTGAGGAAGGACATCTGCTTCACCAGCCACCAGCGCCAGTAGTACCAGCCCCACAGCCGGTGTTCGCCCGGCTTGATCCGGCCCAGCACCAGCCACTTGACCACAATGGACAGCAGCAGCAACGCGGGCCAGGTGCCGACCGCCAGGATCCCGCAGCCGGCCAGGAAGTCCGAAGTGGACAGGTCCTCGTTCGTCCACTCGATCTCCAGGAGGATGAACAGACAGAGCGGGATCGCCACCGGGATCGCCAGCAGGTACAGGCTGACGAACTGGGCGATTCCGGTGCCGATCCTGGTCACCCGGGACACCCGCGGAATGGGTGGCCGCGGTGCCGGCGGCCGTTCGGGCGCGGCCTGGGTCAGCTGTGCGGCGAGCCGGCGTACGGTGGGATGGGCGTAGGCGTCCCGCACGGTGACCGGATGCGGTTGCCGGTCGCGGAGCAGGGTGACCATCCGGGCGGCCACCAGGGAATGGCCGCCCAGATCGGTGAAGAAGTCGTCATCGATATTGGTGATCGGCAGGCCCAGGATCTCCGACCAGACGTCGGCGACCAGGATCTCCAGGTCGGTTTCCGGCGGAACGGTGACCGTCCCCGCCCGGATCAGCGGCATCCGGGGAGCGGGCAGGGCGGAGCGGTCCACCTTGCCGCTGGTGGTGCGGGGCAACGCGGGAATCGGGTCCAGGAAGCCGGGCACCATGTAGGCGGGCAGCCGGGATTCCAGCAGCGCCAGCACCTCCGCTGGAGCAGGTGGCTCGGACCGGTCCACCGGCACCACATACGCGGCCAGTTCCTGCAGGCCGTCCTGGTCGAGCAGGCGCACGCTCGCCTCGCGCACCTGCGGCAGTTCCAGCAGCACGGACTCGATCTCGGCCAGCTCCACCCGGAAGCCGCGGATCTTGACCTGGCCGTCCATCCGGCCGAAGAACTCCAGTTCGCCGTCCTCGGTCCACCGGACCAGGTCACCGGTCCGGTAGTACCGGGTGCCATCGTGATCGGTCAGGAAGGCCTTGGCGGTGAGCTCCGGCTGGTCCACATAACCGTGGGCCAGGGTTTCGCCGCTGACCAGCAGTTCACCGGTCTCGCCCGGGGGAACCGGCCGCAGGTGTTCGTCCACGATGTGGATGCCGTAGCCCCGCAGGGGGCGGCCGATGGTGACCGGCTCGCCGGGGTGGCACTCCTTGACCGTGGTGTTCACCGTGGCCTCGGTCGGGCCGTAGACGTTCAGGATTCGCAAGCCGGGCCGGGAGAACCGGGTGATCAGCTCCGGGCGGCAGACCTCGCCGCTGAGCACCACCGTGCGCAGGCTCGGCACGTCCTGGCCGAGGGTGGACAGCAGCGTGGGCACCGTGGAGAAGTAGGTGATGCCCAGCTGATCCAGGTGAACGGCCAGTTCCTCGCCCAGTTTCGGCGCGTCGGCGGTCGGCACGATCAGCGCCGAACCGTTGGAGAAGGCCATCCAGATCTCTTCGACCGAGCCGTCGAAGCTCAGCGAGAACCCTTGCAGGACACGGTCATCGGGCCCGGTGGCGCAGGCCTCGTTGAAGGCGACCACGAATCGGCTGACGTGCCGGTGCGCGGTCATCACACCCTTGGGCCGCCCGGTGGTGCCGGAGGTGTAGATGACGTAGGCCAGTTCGTCCGGATCGACCGTGACGGCGGGCCGGTGATCCGGTGCCGGCATGGGCTCATCGATGTGCATGCGGTGTACATCGGTGAAATGGCGGACGGCGGCCTGGGACCGATTATGGTCCGTCAGGCAGAATTTTACGCCGAGCTCACCAATAATATGGGCGATACGTTCGCCGGGATATGACGGATCGATGGGGACGTACGGGGCGCCGATCTTGTGACAGGCCAGGATGCCGATAATCGGGAGTTCGGATCGGTCGCAGTAGATGGCGACGAATGTGCCCGGCCCGACCCCGTTCTCCAGGAGGCTATGGGCAAGTCGATTGGCCCGGATGTCGAGTTCGCTATAAGTAAATTCGCGTGAACCGCACAGTAATGCCAGAGCGTCGGGTGACTTGTCAACCTGCTCCTCGAAAATATGGTGCAGGCAGAGGTCAATGACAGGCGAAAGTTCAGGTGGAGCGGTGTTTGCAGGGATTCGTGACAGCATGGGTCTGCCTCACTGTGTGCTTACGTGAGAGGTTGCGTTTTGTTTGACTTTATTGTTTTATGGCGGGCGGAAACTATGCAGGGTTTGGTGAGCTGATCACAGAGTAGCGACGGTTTGTGAAGTCTGTGTGTGCGTGCCTACTTGGTGGGACGTTGACCAGCTGTGGACATATTCAATCGCGCTAACTCCACAGACTTCACGCCATTTTTATTTTCGCCCCTTGCTATCCCCTGCTAGCAAAGGATTGCCCCCATGAAAGCCATAACCGAAGTGGATATCCCGGCTGCGGATCAGCCCTACGGCTATCGGCGGTCGGAACTGATCGAACCGGACTGGCGCCGCTACCCCGGCTGGCGGGACGTCACGGCGGCCCAGTGGCGGGACGCCCAGTGGCAGCGGGTCAACTGCGTGAAGAACATCAAGCAGCTCAAGGCGGTCACCGGTGGCCTGCTGGACGAGGAGTTCTTCAACGACCTGGCCAAGGACCAGGAACAACAGGCCACCATGTCGATGCTGTTGCCACCGCAGATGCTCAACACCATGGCGCCGCGGGCATCCGAGTCCTTCACCGAGGCCTTCTACGCCGACCCGATCCGGCGGTACATGCTTCCGGTGCTCAGTGATCGCGATCCACAGTGGACCAGCCATCCGTACTCCGCCCGGGATTCCTTGCACGAGGCGGAGATGTGGGCGGTCGAGGGGCTCACTCACCGCTATCCGACCAAGGTCCTGGCCGAACTGGTGTCCACCTGCCCCCAGTACTGCGGCCACTGCACCCGGATGGACCTGGTCGGCAATTCCACCCCGCAGATCGACAAGCACAAGCTGACGCTGAAGCCGGTCGACCGCCAGGAACAGATGATCGGCTACCTCAAGCGCAGCCCCGGCATCCGGGACGTGGTCGTCTCCGGCGGCGACGTGGCCAATGTGCCGTGGACGCAACTGGAATCGTTTCTGATGCGCCTGCTGGACCTCGACACCGTGCGGGACATCCGGCTGGCCACCAAGGCCCTCGCGGGCCTGCCGCAGCACTGGCTGCAACCGAAGGTCGTGGAGGGCCTGGAACGGGTGGCCAGAACCGCGCGCCGGCGCGGGGTGAACCTGGCGATCCACACCCACATCAACCACGCGCAGACCGTCACCCCGCTCGTCGCCGAGGCCGCGCGCACCGCGCTGGAGGTCGGGGTTCGGGATGTGCGCAATCAGGGTGTGCTGATGCGCGGGGTCAATGACAACGCGCACGCGCTGCTGGACCTGTGCTTCGCGATCCAGGGTGAGGCCGGAATCCTGCCGTACTACTTCTATATGTGCGACATGATCCCCAACGCCGAGCACTGGCGGACCTCGGTCTGGGAGGCCATGGAGCTCCAGCACGCGATCATGGGATACCTGCCCGGATACGCCACGCCCCGGATCGTCTGCGACGTGCCGTACGTGGGCAAACGCTGGGTGCACCAGGTGACGGAGTACGACCGCGAGCGCGGCATCTCCTACTGGACCAAGAACTACCGGACCAGCATCGAGCACGCCGATGCCGAGGCGTTGAGCCGCCGGTATCCGTTCTACGACCCCATCTTCACGCTGCCGGAGACCGGCCGCAGGTGGTGGGCGGCACAGTAGCCCAGTGGGTTGACGGACTCGTCCGGCGGTTAGCGTGGGGACACCAATTCCTGCTGAAGGGATCCCGTGGTGTTCTCCACCCCCGCCGGACGGTTCCGGCTGCTCGCCCTGGCTGAGGCCGTGTCCTGGGCCGGACTGCTGCTCGGCATGTTCTTCAAGTACGTGGTCGTGTTCGACGAGATCGGCGTGAAGATCTTCGGCCCGATCCACGGCGTCGTCTTCATCGGCTATGTGCTGGTGACGCTGCTGGCCCGCGACCCGCTGCAGTGGAACGCCCGCACCCTGGTTCTCGCGTTGATCGCGAGCATCCCGCCGTTCGGTTCGGTCGTCTTCGAGCGCTGGGCCACCGCCACCGGCCGGCTGGAAACGCCGGCCGCCGCGCAGTTGGGCTGATCGGGCGCGTCCCTGTGGGTGGAGTACGGCCCAGCGGGATGAATCTCACGATGACCAGCGACAAGGTTAGGTTAGGGTTACCTTGGTTTAGACCATGTTGGCGGAGTGAGAGGGCGGACGATGGCGGAGCCTGATCCGGTGTACGACCTCGTGGGCGTCGGGTTCGGGCCCTCGAACCTGGCGCTGGCGATCGCGGTGGCGGAACACAACGGTCAGGTGGCTCAGCCGGTCACCACGCACTTCCTGGAGAAGCAGCCGCGGTTCGGCTGGCACCGGGGGATGCTCATCGACACCGCGACCATGCAGGTGTCCTTCCTCAAGGACCTGGTCACCCTGCGCAACCCGACCAGCGAGTTCAGCTTCCTGAACTACCTGCACTCCCGGGGCCGGCTGATCGATTTCGTCAACCACAAGAACCTGTTCCCGCTGCGGGTGGAGTTCCACGACTACTTCGAGTGGGCCGCCGCCCGTGTCAACGATGTCGTCTCGTACGGGACAGAGGTCGCAGCGGTCCAGCCGATCTTGGACGGCACCTGTTTCGAGGTCACTGACACCGCCGGCCGCACGGTGCGCGCGCGGAACCTGGTACTCGGCACCGGACTGCGCCCCAAGCTGCCCGAAGGCGTGGTCGCCGGTCCCCGGATCTGGCACAACCACGAACTACTGCACCGGCTCCCGGCGCTGCGGGAGACCCAGCCGAAGCGGCTCCTGGTGGTGGGTGCCGGGCAGAGTGCGGCCGAGACCGCGGCCCTGTTGCACGACGAGTTCCCCGGCGCCGAGGTCTGCGCGGTGTTCGCCCGCTACGGCTACAGCCCGGCGGACGACAGCTCGTTCGCCAACCGGATCTTCGATCCCGAGGCGGTGGACCACTTCTACCGGGCGGCCGAGCCGGTCAAGGACAGCCTGATGCGCTACCACGGGGCGACCAACTACTCCGCCGTGGACGGCGACCTGATCGACGAGCTGTACCGCCGGGTGTACCGGGAGAAGGTACTCGGCATCGAGCGGTTACGCCTGCTCAACGTGTCCCGGCCGGTCGAGGTCCGGGATAACGGCGCCGAGGTGCACTGCGTCATCGAGTCACTGACCACCGGGGACCGGATCGATCTCGCCGCGGACGCCGTCGTCTACGCGACCGGCTACCGGCCCGCCGACGCGACCGGCCTGCTGGGATCGTTCGGCGACTCCTGTCTGCGGGACGACGCCGGCCGGCTGCGGGTGGAGCGCGACTACCGGATCGCGACGGAATCCGTGGTGCAGGGCGGGATCTATCTGCAGGGCGGGACCGAGCACACGCACGGGATCACCTCCTCGCTGCTGTCGAACACCGCGGTGCGGGCAGGCGAGATCCTGGAGTCCATTGTGGAGCGGGTGCCTGCTCAGGTGCCGGTGGGGGTCAGGTGAGCCTGTTCGAGAGGTACGGCCTGGCATCGGCGGCGGACTTTCGGGGACCGGTGTCGATCGCCGCGGACGGCGGCTGGTCGACCCTGTTCCTCTGGCAGGGTCCGGAGGCATCCCTGGAGTTCGAGAGCCTGCCCTCCCCGGTGGCACTGTCCGCAGTGGACTCCGGCTGGTGGTACGCCGAGATCGCCCTGCCCGAACGGTTCAGGGTGACCTATCAGTTCCGGGTGGGCGAGGAGCTGCATGCCGATCCGCTGAATCCGGTGGGGGCGGGCGGAGATCGGTCGATCGCGGCGACCCCGGATGTTCCGCCGCAGCCGCATTGGCCGTCCCTCGGCGCCGAGGACGTGGTCCCGCTGCCGAAGGGCCGGATCCGCTGGGCCAGCGCCATCCTGGGCGGCCGCCGGACCGTGCGGGTGCACCCGGTCGACGGGGGCGGCCCGCTGGTGTTGCTGCTGGACGGCGATGACTGGCTGCACCTGCACCCGGTGATGCTCGCCTTCGGCTCGGCGGTGGCCGCCGGCGATCTGCCGCCGGTGACCCTGGTGTATCTGCCCACCGTGGACCGGGAGGCCGAATTCGGCTGTAACCCGGAGTTCTGGCGGGCGATCCGGAACGAGTTGCTGCCGTTGCTGGCCGAAGCCGGATTCGGCTCGGACCGGCTGGTGGTCGCGGGACAGAGCCTGGCTGGGCTGAGCGCGGTGTACGCGGCGCTGGAGTTCCCGGACCTGGTGACCAGGGTGGCCTGCCAGTCGGGCTCCTTCTGGTGGACCCCGGAGGCGATCGGTTCGGCCGACCCGCTGGGTGGACCCGAGGGTGGGGCCATCGCCGAGCGGCTGAAGACGGAGACGGACCTGTCCCGGCTGCGGATCGCCTTCGATGTGGGGGAGCACGAGACGCGCATGCTGCCGCACTGCGACCTGGTCGAATCCCTGGTCGCGGCCGCCGGTGCCGACGTCCGGATCTCCCGCTCACCGTCCGGCCACGACCGCGCGGGCTGGCGTGAGGCACTGCTGCGGGATGTCGCCTGGGCCCTGGGTTAGGGCTGTTTCCCCTGGTGCGCTGCCACCGCGTGCTCGTAATCCAGCCGGGCCGCGAACTTCGCGATCTCGTAGGGATTCGTGTACACGGTCAAGGTGTTGTTCTGCGCCTTGAATCCGGCGGACTGTTTGTCCTTCCCCAACGCGATACCGGTGCCTTCGCCGGCGACGGACCAGTTGGTGGAACCCTCGAAGGCCACGATGCCGTCGAGGATTCCACCCTTGGTGTGGCTGATCTGATGGGTCGCCGACTCGCCGACGGCGAAGTTCGCCGCGAAGGCGGCCGGGTCTGCCACGGCATCGGAGTCGAGGATCTTCTTCTCGTGCACTCCGCCGGCCTGGGATCGGTCCAAGGTCACCTGCACCATGACCGTGGGGTTCTGGGCCAGCCCGAATAACAGGCTGTTGAGCTGCTCGTCGTCGTAGCCGAACATGTTCATCTTGACGCTCAGCCGGACCCTGGTCAGCAGGTGCGTGAGCACCCCGTGCACATCGTCCCGGCCGACGTAGAACACCCGGAAATCCGGGCTGGCGGTCGGGCCGAATGCGCCTTCCCAGGTGTACTGGGCGAGATCGTCGAGACCGAAGGTTTGCAGTGTTGCTGCGCCGGACGGCGCAGTGGCTGTCGACATGTGGCCCAGTTGATCAGATCAGGGGTCAAATCCCGGTTGCCCGGAGTTGACGCGATTCAGGCGAACCTCGTCGACTCCGGAGGCAGTGTGCTCAGCGGGTGACGGCGACGCGGTAGGCGTCATCGGCGGTGAGCAGGTCCCGGTGGGTGCCCTCGCCCGCCACTGTTCCGCCGTCGAGGACCAGGACCCGGTCCGCCACGTCCAGCAGGGCCGGGCTGCTGGTCAGCACCACCGTGGTCCGCCCCCGGCGCAGGTCGGCGATCCGCCGGGCGATGAGTTGCTCGGTGACCGCGTCCACCGCCGTGGTCGGATCGTGCAGCACTAGGATCTCCGGCGCCGCGGCCAGAGCCCGGGCGAGTGAGAGCCGCTGCCGCTGGCCACCGGACAGGTTGGTGCCCCGGTCCGCGACGACGTGCTCGAGCCCATCCCGGTGCAACGCCACCACGTCGGTCAGCATCGACGCGTACACCGCCGGATCGACATCCGGGCAGACACCCGACGGGTCGATGTTGGACCGCAGCGTCCCGGCGAAGATCTCCGCGTGCGCCGGGTTGACCAGCATGTGCCCGCGGACCGCCGCCACGGACAGCTCGTCGAGGGACGCACCGTCGATCCGCACCGATCCGGTGTACCGGTCCGGCCGGACTCCGACTGCGAGCACGGCGGCCAGATCCGCGGCGGCACCCGGGTCGTAGGCCGCGATCGCCACGAATTCCCCGGCGGGCACCCGGAAATCCAGTCCGGACAGGGCGCCGTAACTGAGCTCGGCGACCTCCAGGGTGGCGCCGGCGGACACCGGCTCACGGCCCGCGGTGCCGGGTGACGGCGCGGCCAGCACCAGGGCCAGTCGCTCCGCCGAAGCCCGCGCGATCATGATGTATTTCGGCATCTCGGAGAACAGCCGCAGCGGCTCCATGATGAACTGCGACAACCCGACGGCCATCACCAGCTGTCCGACGGAGATCTGCCGGTCGAAGGCGAGCCAGCCGGCGGTGAGTGTCACTGCGGCGGCCAGGATGGCATTGAGCGCCAGGCCGATTCCGGTGTAGCCGCCGTTGACCCCGGCGACGGTGATCGCCTGTTGCTTGGCCTCCGTGCTGATCCGCCGGTAGGACCGGAACGCCGCGTGGTTGCCGCCGAACCCGTGCAGCGGCCGGAGGCCACCGATCAGGTCGGCGACCTTCGCGGCCGCCCGTGCGACCCTGGCCTGTTGTTCCTGGGTGCTGGAGCCGATCTTCTTGGACAGCAGGCTCAGGATGGTCAGGTTCACCGTGGCGCCCGCGATCACCAGCAGGCCCAGCCAGATGCTGGCCAGACCCAGGGCGATCGCGGCGATGACCACCGCGATCACCGCGCTGACCAGCAGCGGAACCACCTCGATGATGTCCGCCGTCTGGTCCGCGTCCTCGGTGGCCACGGTCAGTACCTCGCCGGAGCGCAAGCCGTGTTCCCGGTCCATCGGTTCCAGGCCGGCCGCCGCCACCTGGACCCGCCAGCGGTGCGCCTCGGTGGTGTTGGCCTTCTGCAGCACGCGCATACCGTGCCGCCAGGACAGCGAGACGATCGTGATGAGCACGCCGAGACCGAGGATGGACAGGCCGAGCGCGCGGAGACTGCGCTCCCGCAACGCGAGCTCGACGATCTCGCCGAGCGCGATGGGGAACGCCGTCTCCGCCGCCTGGTACATGCCCATGAGCGCGGTGCCTGCGGCCATGGCCGCCACATTGCGCCGCAGCGCGATGCGCAGGATGTCCTTGCCCGTGCGGGGCTTAGCTGTTGTCATCGATGTGCCGTGCGATCGCTTCCGGGGTTTGCAGTGTGAACAGGTCGCGGATGGTGATCACCGGTCCGAATTCGCCGCGCAGCAGGCCGATGAGCCGCACCGCCAGCATGGAGTGTCCACCGAGCGAGGTGAATCCGCTGACCGCGCTGACCTCGTCATCATCCAGGTCGAGGGCTTCGGCGAACAACTCGCAGACGAGGGTCTCGGTCTCCGTCTCCGGTCCCCGCTGCCCTTCGGTGTTCAACGCACCCAGTGGCTTGGCCTCCGGCAGCGCCTTGGTGTCGGCCTTGCCGTTGACGGTCAGCGGGATCGTGTCCACCTGGCCGTAGTGCGTCGGGCGCAGGTAGTCCGGCAGGCCGGCACCCACTTCCGCCGCGACCGTGGCCAGGTCGGCTGTGTTGCCTTCTCTTGGATCCAGGACCAGGTAGGCGGCCAGCCGGTAGGCGCCGTCCACCTGCGGATCGGGCTGTGCGACGGCGGCCACGAACCGGACCGCGGGGTGCGCGGCGAATACCGCCTCCACCTCGCCGAGTTCGACCCGGTGGCCACGGATCTTGACCTGGTGGTCGGTGCGGCCCAGGTAATCGATGTTGCCGTCCGGTCGTCTGCGAACCAGGTCGCCGGTCCGGTACATCCGCTCACCGGGCTCGCCGAACGGGCAGGCGACGAACCGGTGCGCGGTCTGCGCCACCTGGCCGAGGTAGCCGCGGGCGATGCCGATGCCGGAGACGTACAGCTCACCGGGCACGCCGTCGGGCACCGGTCGCAGCCAGGAGTCCAGGACGAACACGTCGGTGTTGTCGATCGCCACGCCGACCACCGGGTCCGGGCAGTCGAACGTGCCGACGCCCAGGGTGTTGATCGTGTACTCGGTGGGTCCGTACAGGTTGTAGCCGACGGTCTTGTCGGTCTCGGCGAGCTGCTGCCACAGCTTGGCGGTGACCGCCTCGCCGCCGAGCAGCACCAGTGCGGGCCGCAGCTTCTCGTCCGCCAGGAGGCCCTCGGCCACCAGCTGGTTCGCGTAGCTCGGCGTCACGTTGATGACGTCGATCCTGTGCTCCAGGAGGTACTCGGTGAGCCGGGTGGCGTCCCGGCGGAGCTCCTCGTCGCAGACGTGCACCTCGTGGCCGTCGGCGAGCCAGAGCAGCTCCTCCCACGACATATCGAAGGCGAACGACACGGTGTGCGCGATCCGGAAGACCCGGTGGCCGTGCTCGGCGAGTACGGGTTCGAAGATCCGCCGCTGGTGGTTGATCAGCATGTTGGTCAGCCCGGCGTACTCGGTGACCACGCCCTTCGGCTTGCCGGTGGAGCCCGAGGTGTAGATCGTGTACGCGGGGTACCGCAGCCGCAGCGGGTTGTCCGGTTCGAAGGTGACGAACGGTTCCACCTCGGGGAGTGGCCGGTCGAGTTCGATCAGGTCCCCGGTGAGTCGCGGGGACACCGCGCTCGTGGTCAGGATGACCGAGGGCCGGGCGTCGTCGATGATCGACTGGATGCGCTCATCGGGGTGGTCCAGTTCCAGGGGCACGTATCCGGCGCCGGTCCGGAGCACCGCGAACAACGCGACGATGGAGTCCAGCGAGCGGGGGATGGCCAGGCAGACGTTGTGCTCCGGCCCGATTCCCCGGTGCACCAGCACTCCGGCCACCTGGCGGCTGCGCCGCTGGAGCTCGGCGAAGGTCATGCTCTGCCCGCCCGCGACCAGCGCGACCCGGTCCGGATTGGTGTCGGCCGCCAGGTCGAACCGGTCCACCACCGTGTCGGTGCCGATGTCCGTGTGGTCCGGCAGCACCGGCCACGGCTGCGCGCCGGGCAGTGCGCCGAGCACGCCGGTATTGGTGGTCAGTTGCTCCAGGGTGTGCACGTAGTCGTCGAGCAGCCGCTGTGCGTTGGCCGCGTCGCGGTATCGGTACTCCAGCTTCACCGTGAGCCGTTCGCCCGGGGTGACCACCCAGGTGTACGGGTAGTGGGTGGAGTCGTCGGCCAGCACCGAGGTGATGCCGTGCCGGGTGTTCATGTCGGTCAGCGCGTCCATGTTGAGGAAGTTCTGCAACACGAACAGCGTGTCGAACAGCGCCTCCTGCCCGCTGGCCCGCTGGATGTCACCGAGCCCGAGGTACTCGTGCTCCATGGCCGCGACCCGGCTGCGTTGCACGGTCTCCAGGTACTGGCCGACGGTCTGCTCACCCCTGGCCTGTGTCCACTGTGGAATCGTGTTCAGCAGGACGCCGACGATGCCGTCCAGGCCCTCGCCCTCGCGGCCGGAGACGGTCACCCCGAACACCGCGTCGTTGCGGCCGGTGTGCGTGGCCAGGACCAGGCCGAACGCGCCGGTGAGCACCGAGTTCAACGTGACGCCGTACCTGCGGGCCGCGTCCTTGATCAGGTTCGACTGTTCGACGGTGAGGGTGTGCACCAGCTTCTCGGGCAGATCCTGGTTCAGCGTGGGCGTGGGTCCGGCCACCAGGGTCGGCCCGCTGATGCCGGACAGGTGATCGGCCCAGAACCGTTCCGCCGCAACGGAATCCTTCGCCGCGATGGATCTGGCGTGGTCCTCGAAACTGGGCTGCACCGGGCTCGCGTCGAAGGGCTGTCCATCCAGGACCGCCTGGTAGGCGGTCCAGAAGTCGCGGAGCACGATCTCCCGTGACCAGCCGTCCCACAGCAGCAGGTGGTTGGTGAACACCAACCCGTCCCGGTCGCCGGGCAGCCGGACCACGGTGAGCCGGACCAGCGGTGGCCGGCGCAGATCGAAGCCGGTGCTGCGATCATGGGTGCGCAGCGCGTCCAGCTGGTCCTCAGTGGACTCGACGACGTGCACGTCGATCCGGCGACCGGCCTTGAGCACCTGGACCGGCATGCCGCTGGCGTCCGTGTCGAAGCCCGCGCCCACCACCGGGTGCCGGTTGATCACCATCGCGATGGCCTCGGCGAGGGCATCGGGTTCGAGCCGGTGGTCCATGGCGAAGTAGCTCTGCGCCACGTAGTGCCCGGCCTCGCCGGCCAGCTGCGCCTGGAAGTAGAGGCCCTGCTGGAGCGGGGTGACCGGGGCGGTGCGTTCCGTGGTCGCGGCGGTGTCCGCGATCCGGTTCAGCGCGTGCAGCCAGTGGTCGGTGATCTCGTCGGGGATGCCCTCGGCGAGGGTGAACGTGGCCCGGAGTCGGCCGGTGTCCGCGTCGACCCAGGCGTTCACCTCGACCGCGTACGGGCTGCGCCGGCCGTCATCGGGGATGTGCAACGCCTGCGATTCGCTGCCCCGGCCCAGGTAGTTGAACAGCACCTGCGGCCGGGCGGTGAGCAGCGCGGCCGTCTGCGGATTGAGGTAACGGAGCCCGCCGTAGCCGACGTGGCCCTGCTCATCCGGCTGCCGCTCGACGAGTTCCCGTGCCGCCGCAACGGGATCCGGCTGTCCGGAGAGCCGGACCGGGGCGATGGCGGTGAACCAGCCGACGGTCCGCGAGTAGTCGTGGTGCTCGGCTGCCGGGACCCGGCCGTGTCGCTCCAGGTCGATCGCCAGGTCGGTGGGTACCGGCTGGATCTCGGTGATCGCGGCCCGGAGTGCGCCACACAGCAGTGCGGTGAGGTCCAGGTTGAGAGCCGCCGGTGCGGTGCCGATCAGCCGCTCGGTGACCGCGGCGTCGAGGTCCACAGTGGACTCGCGCAGCGCGCCGACTGTGTCGAGCAGCGTCGGGGCGTTGAGGGTGTCGATCCATCGGCCGAGGCCCTCGGGGCGTTGGTTCGCCCTGGCCAGGGTCACGTTCGCGTACTCGGCGAACGAGGTCGTGGCCGGAGCCAGGTCCTCGCCACGCAGCGCGGCGGCCAGGTCATCCAGGATGATCAGCCAGGACACCGCGTCGACCACCAGGTGGTGCGCGACGATGATCAGCGTCCTGCTCTCCTCGAACCAGGAGAACGCGATCATGTCCCCGGTCTCCGGATCAACAGTTTCTATAGAATCTGCGCCCTTTGCAGATTCTATAGAAACTGTTCCGCTCGACGGCTCGGTCGCCAGGGACCAGACGCCGTCGGTGATCTGGAGTCGCATCCGCAGTACCGGGTGGGCGGCGACCAGTGCTGTCGCCGCCTGCTGGATGTCCGGCAGCGTCACGCCCTCGGCTACGGGGAGGGCGCGGGCCTGGAGGAACCGGTCGAGCGAGCCGCCGAGGTCCCGCTGGCGCAGGATGATCGGCGTCGGCGCGACCGGGCCGTCCACCCGCTCGGCGACGACCTGTGGCGTGACCTGCGGCTGCTCGGCGCCGAGACGCTCGGCCAAGGCCGCCGGGGTGCGCAGTAGGAAGACGTCCCGCGGTGCGATCGGCAGACCGAGAGCACGGGCCTTGTTGATCAGCGAGATGGCGACGATGCTGTCGCCACCCGCGCGGAAGAAGTCCGTCTCCGCGTCCGCCGCCGAGCCCAGCGTCTCGGTGAAGATCTCCACCAGGGCCGCCAGCGCCGAAGTGGGAGCACTTTCTGCAGAATCTGCTGCGGGAGCGGTTTCCATGGAAAGGGCTCGGCGGTCGAGTTTGCCGTTGACGGTGAGTGGGAGCTCGGCGAGGGTGCGGACCTGGGCGGGGACCATGTGTACCGGAAGCTTGCGCTTCAGCAGTGCGGTGAGGTCCCCGGCGACCTGGCCCACGATGTGCGCGATCAGGTGGTCCTCGGTGCCGGCGACCGTGACGGCCACGTCGGTGACGCCGTCCAGTTCCCGGATCGCCGATTCCACTTCGGACAGTTCGATGCGGAATCCGTTGAGCTGCACCTGGGAATCGACGCGGCCGACGAACTCCAGCTCACCGTTCAAGGTCAACTTCGCCAGGTCGCCGGTGTGGTACATCCGGCCGCCGGTGAACGGATCGGCCACGAACCGGGCGGCCGTCAGGGCGGGACGATTCAGGTAGCCGAGGGTGACCTGCGCTCCGGCGGCGTAGACGCCGCCCACCTTGCCCGGCGGGACCGGGCGCAGCTGCTCGTCCAGCACGTAGGTGGGCGTTCCCGGGTGCGGCCCGCCGATGGGGCTGAGCTCCCGGTTCCAGTCCTGCTCGGTCAGATTGCGGTGCGTGATGAAGACCGTGGTCTCGGTCGGGCCATAGATGTTGGTCAGCTGCGGCCGGTCGAGCCCGTGCCGGTCGACCCACTCCCGCAGTCGCCCGAGGTCCAGCTCCTCACCGCCGAAGATGACCTTGCGCAGTGAGTTGGCAGGTCCGCCGGCCAGCCGATCGGCTTCCAGGAACGGGTAGAAGGCCGACGGGGTCTGGTTGAGCACGGTGATCCCGCGCTCGCGGACCAGCCGGTGGAAGTCGACGGGGGAGCGGGTGAGGCCGTGCTCCGGGACGATCAGTTCGCCGCCGTGGACGAGGGCGCCCCACAGCTCCCAGACCGCGAAGTCGAACGAGTAGGAGTGGAACTGCACCCAGACGTCCCGCTCGCTGAACTGCATCTCCGGCTGCGTGGTGGCCAGCACGCTCACCACGCTGGAGTGCGGTACCAGCACACCCTTGGGCCGCCCCGTGGACCCCGACGTGTAGATCACGTAGGCCGGATCGTCCCAGCTTGCCTGCTCCGAAGTTGACGAGGTTCGGGGCGTCTTTTCCCGAACCTCGTCAACTTCGGGAGCGCTGTCGCCAAGAACCAGAACCCGCGCCGCTCCGGCGAGGCCGGCGAGGCGCTCGCGGTGTTCGGCGGTTGTCAGTACGACCTGTACGGTCGCGTCCTCGATGATGTACCGCAGCCGCTCATCCGGGTAGGCCAGGTCCAGGGGCACGTAGGCGCCGCCCGCCGACACCACGCCGACGAGTGCCACGACCTGGTCGTTCGACCGGGGGATCGCCACCGCGACCTGCACCCCCGGCCGGACCCCGGCTGCCCGCAGTACCGCAGCCAGCGAGTTCTTTGCCTCGGCCAGCTCGGTGTAGGTCATCGACCGGCTGCTGCCGTCGAGACGGCACTCGGTGACCGCCGTTCCCTGCGGGTTCCGCATGGCCGCCGCGTCGAACAGAGCGGCCAGGGTGGTCCGCTCGACCTGTGGCTCCGGCTCCGCCACCAGGTCAGCGACCAGCGCGTCCGGCCGGGTGAGTAGCCCGTCCAGGGTCCGCCGGTAAGTGTCCAGAATGGACTGTGCACGGGACTCGAAGACCAGCTCGGTGTCGTAGATCAGGTTGAACCGCAGGTTACCGTCGGTGCCGCGTTCCACCCCGAGGGTCAGCGGGTAGTGCGGTGCGCCCTCGTTCACCACGCCGGTCAGCGCGAACTCGTGTTCCGGGCGGCGCAGATCGTCCACATCGGACGCGATGTCGAACACCACCAGGGTGTCGAACAGTGAGCCGGCCCCGGCCAGCCGGCCGATCCTGGTCAGTGACACGTGCTGATGCGGCAGCACCGCGTTCTGGTGTGCCGCAACGGAATCCAGTAACTCCCGCGCCGTGGTCGAACCGGTCCAGTGGGCGCGCACCGGGATGGTGTTGATGAACAGGCCGACCATGTCCTCGATGCCCGGCACGTCCGCGTCCCGGCCGGATACGGTGGACCCGAAGACCACATCCCGGCCGGAGAGGATCTGTCCCAGGGTCAGCGCCCACGCGCTGTGCACGGCCACCGGCAGCGATACCCCGGCCGCTCGGACAGCAGCGTCCACGTCGGGGGCGGGCACCGCCAGATCGGTGAAGGCGTCCGACGGCGTGTGGCCCTCGGCGACCAGTGAGGGGCCGGGCAGTTCGGCCAGCTCGGCCCCCCACACCCGGTCACTCTCGTCCTTGTCGCGGGTGGCCAGCCAGTGCACGTAGTCGGTGAAACCGCCGAGCGGATGCACGGACCGCGGCGCGTGGTACTCGGCGAGGAAGGCGCGCAGCATGGGTCGCACCGACCAGCCGTCGGCGATGATGTGGTGCACCGTCTGCACCAGCACGTGCCTGTCACCGGTGTCGACCAGCGTGAACCGCATCAGCGGGCCGGTGGCCAGGTCGAAGCCGGCCCGCCGGTCCCGCTCGGCGAGCGCACGCAACTCCTCGTCGCTGATGCCCGGCCGGTCCAGGGTGGTGAACGGCGCCTCCACCCCGGAGCGCAGCACGGAGACCACGCGGCCGTCGGCGAGGGCGACGAACCGGGCGGCCAGGTTCGGATACAGCGTCAGCAGCCGGGTCGCGGCGGCCGCCAGCCGCTCCGCGTCCACGGTGCCTTCCAGGGTGAGCAGCTGCTGTTCGACGTAGCTGCCCGCCGAGTCCTCATCGAACACCGAGTGGAAGTAGAGGCCCTCCTGCAACGGGGTGAGCGGCAGGATGTCCAGCAGGCCCGGCCCGTCGAAGGTGTCCACATCGGACTGCGTGAGCGTCACCAGGGCGAAGTCGCTGGGGGAGTGCCCACCGGTCTCCAATTCGGACAGTCCGGTGAGCGCCGCCTGGAAGTAGCCGCCGAGCCGGGTGATCTCGTCCTCGGAGAACAGGCCCGCCGGCCAGGAGATCGTGGTGACCAGCTCGTACTCGCCGACCGGTCCGGGCTCGGCGATGGCGTTGAACTCCAGGGCCCTCGGCAGCCGCATCCGCGGGTCGCGCTTCTCGCCGAGCTGGCCGGTGGTGTGTGCCAGCTGCCAGTCGCCGGGCTCGCCGGCGTCGAACCTGCCCAGGTAGTTGAACAGCACCTGCGGCGCCGGGTTGTCGAACGTGGCCTCGCCCAGGTACCTGGCCGCGCCGTAGGAGATGCCGTTGGCCGGCACCTGGGCCAGGTCCTCCTTGACCCGCTTCAACGCGGCGGACAGGTAGCCCGCGTCGGTGAAGTCCTCACCTGCGCCGGGATCCACCACCACGGGGAACAGGGTGGTGAACCAGCCGACGGTGCGGGACAGGTCCGGTTCGAATCCGGCTGCGCCGGCAACGAATCCGGGCTCGCGGCCGTGACCTTCGAGTTCGATGTGCGCGAAGGTCTGCCGCTGCCCGGCGACCCGCCGCCAGCGGGCCAGCGCGACGGCCAGTGCGGTCAGTAGGACATCGTTGACACCGGCGTGGAATCGGGCCGGGATCTCGCCCAGCAGCGCCGAGGTGACCTTGGGGTTCACCGTGACGAGGCGCTGCCGTTCGGTGGCCACGGTGTCCTCTTCGGACAGTGCGCGGTCACCGATCAGCTCGTCGGGTCCGGGCAACGGCCGCCGGTAGTACTCGTCCTGGGTGGCGGCCTGCTCCAGTAGCTGGGTCCAGCGGCGGAAGGAGGTGCCGGCGGAGGGCAGTTCCTCGCCGCGCCAGGCGGTGGCGAGGTCCTCCATCAGGATGCGCCAGGAGACACCGTCGATCACCACGTGGTGCGCGACCAGTACCAGTTGCCGCGAAGCCGGTCGCCAGACGGCAGCCAGCATCACGCCGCCCTCCGGGTCGAGGAGCTCGGTGGCGAGGGCCACGCACTCGTCGAGGGGCCGGTCGCTGCGCTGCCAGGTGGCCGCCGATTCGGCCGGGATCACGAAGCTCCACGGCTGCTCGCGGACCAGCTCGGCGCGCAGCATCGGGTGCCGGTCGATCACCGCGTTCAGGATCGTGTCGAGCGCGTCCTCGGTGAGGTCGGCCGGGGTGTTCAGCACCACGGACTGGACGAATCCGTCGATGGCGTCGGTGGTGCGGCCCAGCCACTGGGTGATGGGGGAGCCGATGACGGGACCGGTCGGCACGTCATCGTGGTCCACAGTGGACACCTCGGTGCGGGTGGCGATCGCAGCCAGGTCCCGCACGGTGCTGTGGCTGAAGATCTGCGAGGCGGTGACGTGCAGTCCGGCCTTGCGCAGCGCGGACAGCAGGCCGATGGCCAGGATGCTGTCGCCGCCGAGCCGGAAGAAGTCCTGGTCGGTGCCGACCTCGGGGAGCCGCAGCACGCCGGCGACGGCCGCGCACACCAGGCGTTCGTTCTCGGTGGCCGGAGCCAGCAGCCCGGAGGTCTCGATGACCGGCTCGGGTAGGGCTCGCCGGTCGACCTTTCCGTTGGCGGTCAACGGGAACTCGCTCATCACCACGATGTGCGTCGGCACCATGTACTCGACCAGGTGCTCGCGGGCCCAGTCCTGCACCGCGTCGGCCGTGAGGCCCTCGGCCGAGGGGATGACGTAGCCGACGAGGTAGGTGCCACCCGCCGGGTTCTTCTTGGCCAGTACCGCGGTGTGCCGGATGGACGGGTGCTCGGCGAGCCCGGCCTCCACGTCCTCCAGCTCCAGGCGCATGCCGCGGATCTTGACCTGGTTGTCGGCCCGGCCGAGGAAGTCCAGCGAGCCGTCGGCGGCGTAGCGGGCCAGGTCGCCGGTGCGGTAGAGCCGCGAGCCGTCGGTGGCGAACGGGTTGGCCACGAACCGGGATGCGGTCAGGCCGGGGGCGTGCACATAGCCGCGGCCGAGCATGAATCCACCGATGTACAGCTCGCCGCCCTCGCCGATCGGGCACGGCTGTAACCGGTCGTCCAGCACGTACAGCTGGGTGTTCGGGTTGGCCTTGCCGATCGACACGCCTCGCCGCTCGGCGGTGCCCCGGTAGATGACGTGCGAGACGCCGATGGTGGCCTCGGCGGGGCCGTAGCCGTGGTAGAGCGGGATGTCCAGCCGCGCGCGGAACCGTTCGTACAGGTCCGGGGTGAGGGCCTCGCCGCCGCACCACACATGGCGCAGATGATCCAGTTGCCCGGCGTCCAGCTGCAGCAACACATCCAGCATCGAGGACACCAGGTAGGTGAAGGTCACCCGCTGCTGTTCGATCACGTGCAGCAGGTGGTGCGGGTCGCGCTCACCGCCGGGTTTGAGCACCACCAGCCTGCCGCCGGTGACCAGGGGCAGGAAGATCTCGTTGATCGAGATGTCGAAGGACAGCGGCGCCTTGAACAGCGAGGCGTCCTCGGTGCCGAAGCCGAGGATCTCCCTGCTCTGCCACAGCAATCGCTCGCTGATCGCCTCGTGCCGGATCATCGCGCCCTTGGGCCGGCCGCTGGAGCCGGACGTGAAGATCACGTAGGCGAGGGCGAGTCCGGGCAGGTCGATCTCGGTGAATGCGCTGTCCTGACCGGCATAAGCCCAGGCATCCAGGTCGACCGGCAACGCCTCCGGTTCGCCGTCCAGGCCGTGGCCGAGTTGCAGGACCATCCGGGAGTCCTGGATGACGGTCGCCCGGCGCTCGGCGGGCCACTGCGGGTCGAGCGGAACGAATGCGCCGCCCGCCTGTAATACGGCCAGCAGACCGATGATCATGTCAGCCGAGCGAATGAGGGAGATACCGACCACCTGTTCGGCAACGAGGCCATGCGAAATCAGGTGGTGGGCGAGTTGGTTGGATCTTTCGGCTGCTTCGCGGAAGGTGAGCGACCGGTGTTCATCGACTATGGCTATGGCGTCCGGCCGGGTCCGGACCTGGTCGCGGAAGAGTTCCACGATCGTGGGACGGTCCCGGTCGACTTCTGTGTCGTTCCATTCGGCGAGCAAGGCGAGCGAGCTCGGTTCCGTCATCGAAGACTCAGCCATCCCTTCCCAGAATTGAACTCCGCTGGCCACCGTCGCGCCACGCCCTCCACAGCTGCGCGTACCGGCCGCCGAGCGCTACCAGTTCCTCGTGTGTGCCCTGCTCGATCACGCGTCCGGCGTCCAGCACGGCGATGCGGTCCGCCGCCATCGCCTGGGACAGCCGGTGCGCGACCAGCAGTGTCGTGCGGCCGCGACACGCGGCCTGTACTGCCCGCTCCAGCTCGGCGGCGCCCTGGCTGCCGGCCTCGGCGGTGGATTCATCCAGCACGACCACCGGTGCTCCGCTGAGCACCAGCCGGGCCAGGGCGATCCGGGCGACGGTGGTTCCGTCGACCCGCTCGCCGCCTTCGCCGACCACGGTGTCCAATTTGGACTCCCAGCCCTGCGCGCCGACGGTGCGCAGCGCCTCCCGGAGTTCCTCGTCGGTCGCCGTGGGTTTGGCCAGCCGCAGATCCTCGGCGAGGGGGCCGGAGAACACGTGTGTCTCCTGGGTGAGGATGCTGACCAGCGACCGCGCGCCGACCTCGTCCAGTTCGGCGAGGTCGTGGTGTCCGATGTGGATGGACCCGGACTGTGGCCGGGTGACGCCGGCGATCAACGCGGCCAGGGTCGTCTTCCCGGCTCCGGTGGCTCCGACGAGGGCGAGTGACCCGCCGGCCGGGATGTTCAGGCTGACCTCTTCCAGCACCGGCCGGTCGGTTCCCGGGTAGCGATGGGTGAGGTTCTCCACGCGCACCGGAACACTTTCTGCAGAAAGTGCTCCTTGTTCCGTGGAAAGTGCTCCCACTAGATGGTCGCCCGCGCCTTCGCCGAGGACGCCCACGAGGCGGGTGAGGCTGGCGCCGGATTTCTGTGCCTCGTCGAAGGTGTACATGATCACGCCGAGCGGGGTGAACAGCTTGTGGAAGGCCAGCGCGGCAGCGGCCGCCTCACCCAGGGTGATACTGTCCGCTCGCAGGAGCAGCAGGCCGATGACCAGGATGAACGTCAGGCCGATGAACTCGGCGCGGTTCTCCCGGCCGACGAACCGGCCGAACAGCCGGAACACGGTGATGCCCAGGTTCCGCACCCGCCAGGACTCCCGCTCGGTCCGGCCGCGGAAGTCCTCTTCGAGGCGGTAGGCCCGGACGGTGTCGATCCCGTTCAGCCCGCTGATCAGCGCCTGCGCCCGGTCGGCCTGGGCGCGTGCCCGCTCCTGGTAGAGCGGGGCGGAGCGGGGGAGGTACCAGCGCAGCGCCAGCCAGTAGGCGGGCAGCGCGGCGGAACCGGCCAGGCCGAGCCGCCAGTCGAGGGTGAACATGCCTGCGGTGGCGGTGCCGACGAGCACCATCGACGAGAACAGCGTCGGGATGGCGTTCCGGATGCCCTTGGACACCACGGCCACGTCGTCGCCGACGCGGGAGAGCACGTCTCCCCGGCCGACCTGCTCGATCCGGGCGCTGGGGAGGGCGAGTACCGCGTGCACCGCGGCCTCCCTGACCCTGGTGAGCAGTTCGGTGCCGAGCCGGCCGATGAGATAGGTCGAGGTCCCGGTGGCCACCGCGCCGATCAGCGCGGCGGCCACCGTGAGGATCCCGATGGTGATCAGGATGGAGCGGGATTCACCGCCGACCACACCGTCGACGACCCGGCCGAGCAGGAAGATCGGCAGCACCTGCAGCGCTGCTCCTGCCACCGAGGTCGCCGCGGTGCCTGCCGACAGCCACGGCATGTCCCGGCACTGCGTTCCCACCCAGCGAGCGGCCTCGCGACCGGTCGCCGTCCGGAGGATCGTGTCGTCGTGTGCGGCGGTGATCGTCATACCTTTACTTGATCAGCTGGGAGAACTGGTCGATCGCGTACGGCATGGAGGCGAGGGTGGCCTGGGAGATGGCCGCGCCGACCGCCGCGCCTTCGCTGTCCGGCACGTAGATGACCTTGCCGGCCTTGACGGCGGGCAGGTTGGTGAACAGCTGGAACTTCTTGATCGCGTCCTCATCGGCCTTGTCGGCGATGACGATGATGTGGTCGAACTTGCTCAGCACGTCCATCCGCTCCGGGGACAGCGCGAAGGAGAACTTGCCGTCGGACAGCTTGTCCAGGTCCGGGTTGCCCTTGAAGCCGAAGCCGCTCAGCACCTGTCCACGCACGTCGGTGCTGGTGTAGGGGTACACCGCGTCCTTGTACCAGGTGACGGCGACGGCCGACTGGCCCGCCCACTCCGGGTGTGCCTTCTTGACGGCGGCCTGCTTGTCGTTGATCGCCTGGATCTGCTTCTTGCCCTCGTCTTCCTTACCGAGGGCCTTGGAGATCTGCAGCGCGTTGTCCTGCCACGGAGCGCTGAACGGCTCCTTCTCGGCCTTGGTGCGCGCCACGGTCGGCGCGAGCTTGGTCAGCTTGTCGTAGGAGGCCTGGTCGATCTCCGAGTAGACCGCGATGATCAGGTCGGGGTCCAGCTTGGCGATCTTCTCGAAGTTGGGGGCGGTGTCGCCGTTGACCATGACGACCTCGGGCTTGGAGTCGCCCCACTTGTCCTTGGTCCACGGCCACTGGGTGTTGATGTCCGGGGACTTGCCGGCCGGGTTCGTGTACTGGTCGGTCATGCCGACCGGCTTGGCGCCGAGGGCGAGGGCGGCCTGGTCGTCGGTGTAGCCGACGGCGACGATCTTCTTCGGGGCTTCCTTGATCGTCGTGGAGCCGAAGAAGTGGTCCACGGTGACCGGGAACGTGCCACCCGCCGCCGCCCCACCCGACGCGTTGTCGGCGCTGGAATCGCAGCCCGTGAGGAGGCCGGCGCCGACCGCCACAGCGGCGAGGGCCATGATCGCGCGCCTGGTTACCGTCTTCTGTCGGATGAGCATCCGAAAATCCTTTGTTAGTCGTACCGGCCCCGCCCCCGTATCAGGGCGAGGCAACACTAACACTCATCAAATAAGGCTAGGCTAACCTTGCGGTGTGGGCGAGGTAACTGGTCCATAACTGATCATGGCGCGGACATCGTTTTAGTGTCCTACCTCGCATTTCCGCCCAGGAGATCGCCGATTATCGGAACTCCCCGTTCCTGAATCGGAATCCGCTTATCCGTCTTCAAGACGGAAAAGGCCCCTGTTATCGGTCTTGAAGACGGATAACAGGGGCGGGTCAGCAGGAAATGATCAGCGGACGTGATTGCGGCCGATGGGGACGATCATCGGGCGGTCGCTCACCGGGTCGTCGATGACCCTCGCGTTGAGGCCGAAGGCCTCGTGCAGCAGTTCGGCGCTGATGACGTCGCGGGGGTGGCCCTGAGCGAGGATCCGGCCCTGGGTCATCACGATGAGCTGGTCGCTGTACCGCACCGCCAGGTTGAGGTCATGCAGCACCATGACCACGGTCCGGCCCGCCTCCTGGAGATCGTCGACGAGGTCCAGCACGTCGAGTGCGTGCGCCAGGTCCAGGTAGGTGGTCGGCTCGTCCAGCAACAGCAGATCGGTGCCCTGTGCCAGGGTCATGGAGATCCACACCCGCTGGCGCTGGCCACCGGACAACGCGTCCACCGGCCGGTCCGCGAGATCGGCGACGCCGGTCATCGTGAGGGCCTCGGCCACGGTCTGGTCATCGTCCGAGGACCACTGCCGCAGCCAGCTCTGATGCGGGTGCCTGCCCCGGGCCACCAGGTCGGCGACGGTCAGCCCGTCCGGCGCGATCGGCGCCTGCGGCAGCAGGCCGAGCTTCTTGGCCACGTCCTTGGTCTTCAGCCGGGCGATGTCCTGCCCGTCCAGCAGCACGGTCCCGGTCGTCGGCTTCAGCAACCGGGACAGCGTCCGCAGCAGCGTCGACTTACCGCAACCGTTCGGGCCGATGATCGTGGTGACCTGCCCGGTCGGGATCGCCACGTCCAGGCCGGACAACACGGCCCGGTCGCCGTAGCCGACGGTGATGCCTTGGGCCCCGAGCCGGGATGGGGCCTCGACGCGGGTGTTGTCGGTTGTAGTCACGAAGCCACCTTCGACTTTCACGAGGCCCGGCGCAGGTTGGACCGCACCAGGAGATAGATCAGGAACGGGCCGCCGATGACAGCGGTGACCACGCCGACCGGCAGCGCGATCGGCAGCAGGGTGCGGGCCAATAGATCGGAGGCCAGCAGCAGCGCCGCGCCGACCAGCCCGGACGCCACCAGCGGCGGCGTGGGAAAGCGGGAGACGCGCATCGCGATCTGCGGAGCGACGAGTGCGATGAACGGGATCGGACCCGCCGCGCTCACCGCGAAGCCGGCCAGCAGCACCGCGCACAGCATCAGGACCGCGCGCACCAGATTCTGCCGCACGCCCAGGCCCGCCGCGACGTCGTCGCCGAAGTGCATCGGCTTGAGCTGGAACGCGGCCGCCCAGACGATCGCCAGCAAGACCAGGCCACCGCCCAGCACCAGCCACACATCGCTCCACGAGCGGCCGTCCAGCGAGCCGATCATCCAGGCCTGTGCACGGGCCACATCCCGCAGGTTCGCGCCCACCAGCAACCAGGTGGTGATCGCCTCCATGAAGGCGCCGACCGAGACGCCGATCAGGATCAGCCGGAAACCGTCGATGCCCCGGCGCCAGGCGAGCGCGTACACCAGCAGGCCGGTGGCGACGCCGCCGATGAGCGCCGCGGTGGACAGGCCCAGCGAACCGGTGATCTCCACTGCGCCGGACACGGTCACCATGGCCACCGCGGCCGCGCTCGCGCCCCAGGTGATGCCCAGCACGTCCGGGCTGGCCAGGGGATTGCGGGCCAGCGACTGGGTGAGCGCGCCGGAGACGCCGAGCACGATGCCCACGATGAGTCCGACGAGTGCCCGGGGCAGACGCAGGTCCATGATCACGAACTGGTCGACGCGCTTGCCGCCGCCCAGCAACGTGGCGACGACGCGCGGCAGCGGGATGGAGAAGTCCCCGATGCTGAGCGACAGGCAGAACAGCAGGAACGCCAGCGCCGCGAGGACGACGGCCACGAGCAACATCCAGGGCCGCCACACGAAGGAGATGCGGCCGAGGCGCACACCGGGGGCGACGGAGGGTTTCACGAGTGTCTCGGTCATGAGTTCTTGAACTTTCCGCGCCACACCAGCGCCGCGAAGAAGGGGGCGCCGACCAGGGCGACGACGATGCCGACCGCGAGTTCACCCGGCGGCGCGACCACGCGTCCGACGATGTCGCACAGCAGCAGGGCGATCGCGCCGAGCAGCGCGGTGTAGGGGACCAGCCAGCGGTAATCCGGGCCGGCGAGGTAGCGCGCCACGTGCGCGACCATCAGCCCGACGAAGGCGATCGGCCCGCAGGCCGCGGTGGCCGCGCCCGCCAGCAGGGTGATCGCCGCCAGGCCCAGGGTCCGGTTCAGCGCGATGTTCACCCCGAGGCCGCGTGCCACGTCATCACCCAGGTTCAGCAGGTTCAACGCGGGCAACGTCGCCAGGGCCATGACCAGCCCGATCGCGATGAAGACCGCTGCGGACCAGATGACCTTGTACCCGACTCCCGCGACCGATCCCGCGTTCCAGAACCGCAGCGCGTTCAGCGCGTCCCTGTTGGCCAGCGCGACGGCCGTGGTGATGGCCGCGAGGAACACGGTGATGCCCTGGCCGACGAGCGCCAGGGTCAGCGGATTGCCCGCGCCCCGGCCGATGCTGGACAGCCCGAACACCACGACGCCGGCGATGGCCGCGCCGGCGAAGGCGAACCAGACGTACTGGTAGGGGTTGGTGAAGCCGAACAGGTAGATCACGAAGACCACGGCGAACGAGGCGCCGGTGTTCACGCCCAGGAGGCCGGTGTCCGCGATCGGGTTCCGCGTGTGCCCTTGGATGAGCGCCCCGGAGACCCCGAGCGCGACCCCCGCGATGATGGCGAGGATGGTCCGCGGCACCCGCACGGTGTTGACGATCAACGCGATGTCGACCTGCTGATCGTTTCCCGGCGGGGAGAACAGCCCGTTCCAGACCTCGCTGAGACTGAGACCCCGCGCTCCGATGATCAAAGACAGAGCTCCGGCGATGACGAGCACCACCGCGAGCGCACCCAGGCCTGCGATGCGTCTCCGGTAGGTCTCGTTTACCCCGAACGCGGGGCGTTCTTGCACTTTGTTGCCCACGTCTATGTACGGTACATGCGTAAGGTGTGCCTACCCTTACTGCTCTGTAACGAAGGAGACGATCTTGAGTAACCCCTTCGATGATCCAGACGGTACCTTCCTGGTCCTGGTCAATGCCGAGAACCAGCACAGCCTCTGGCCCGCGTTCGCGGATGTCCCGGCCGGCTGGACGACGATCTTCGGCCCGGCTGCGCGACAGGCCTGCCTGGACCACGTCGAGGCCAATTGGACCGACATGCGGCCCACGTCACTGATCGAGGCGACGCAGGCCTGATCCACTCGGGGGAGTTCTCCACAGTCTGTTTGGGCGGGTCGGCCGAATTATCGGCCGGCCCGCCTTTTGCCGTGTGCTGTCATGGAAAGGTGACCATGGCTGGATAACCGGTTTATATCCGAAGGAGCACCATGACTGCGATTTCCCGGGTTGTCGGACGTGAGGTCCTGGACAGCAGGGGCAACCCGACCGTCGAGGTGGATGTCCACCTGGCGGACGGGTCGGTGGGGCGTGCCGCAGTTCCCTCCGGTGCCTCCACGGGGGTCAACGAGGCCGTCGAGCTCCGGGACGGGGACACCGCCCGCTTCCACGGCAAGGGTGTGCGGGCGGCGGTCGACGCGGTCAACGGGGTGATCGCGGACGCGCTGCTGGGGGCCGAGGCGGAGAACCAGGCGCTGGTCGACGAGACCATGATCACCCTGGATGGCACGCCCAACAAGGGGAAGCTGGGGGCCAACGCGATTCTGGGCGTCTCCCTGGCCACGGTGAAGGCCGCGGCCGCTGCGCACCGGGTACCGCTGTACCGCTACGTCGGCGGCTCCAATGCCCGGCTGCTGCCGGTGCCGATGATGAACATCATCAATGGTGGCGCGCACGCCAACAACGCACTGGACTTCCAGGAGTTCATGATCGCACCCATCGGCGCCACGAACTTCTTCGAGGCCGTGCGCATGGGCTCCGAGGTGTTCCACACCCTGCGCAAGTCGCTGTCCGACGCCGGCCACAGCACGGGTGTCGGCGACGAGGGTGGCTTCGCCCCGAACCTGCGCACCTCCGACGAGGCGCTGCAGTTCGTGGTGGACGCCATCGAGAAGTCCGGCTACACCCCCGGCGAGCAGATCACCCTGGTGATGGACCCCGCGACGTCCGAGTTCTACCGGGACGGCGTCTACGACTACGCGGGTGAGGGCGTGAAGCGCACGGTCGAAGAGCACGCGGAGTACCTCGCGGGTCTGGTCGCCCGCTACCCGATCGCCTCCATCGAGGACGCCATGGCGGAGGACGACTTCGACGGCTGGAAGCTGCTGATGCAGGTGCTCGGTGACAAGTGCCAGCTCACCGGCGACGACGTGTTCTGCACCAATGTGGACCGGCTGAAAGACGGCATCCGGGACGGCATCGCCAACTCGATCCTGGTGAAGGTGAACCAGATCGGTTCGCTCACCGAGACTCTGACCACTGTGGACACCGCGCACAAGGCCGGCTACACGGCGGTCATGTCGCATCGCTCCGGCGAGACCGAGGACACCACCATCGCCGACCTGGCGGTGGCCACCGGCTGCGGCCAGATCAAGACCGGCTCGCTGTCTCGCTCGGACCGCACCGCCAAGTACAACCAGCTCATCCGGATCGAGGAGGAGCTGGGCGCTCAGGCGCAGTACGCGGGCCGGTCGGCGCTGTACGTCCGCTCCTGATCCCGGTGCCGGGCCCCTGTTCGCCGGGGGCCCGGCACTGATCGCCCACAGCGAATCCGCTCACAGCAGCACAACCCCTGCTCAACGCCGTCCGCCCGGCATGGTCGAACCATGAGCGACGACGTGAGACTGTTCGATCACCGGTTGCGGGATCGGTTCTTCAGCCAACGGGTCCTGGTCCTCGACGGGGGACTGGACGACGACAACGGAGCGGTGCTCGCCACCCAGATGCTGGCCCTGGCCGGCGACGATCCACGCCGGGACATCTCGCTGTGGATCCACTCGCCGGGCGGTTCCGTGCCGGCGATGCTGGCCATCCGGGACGTCATGCGGCTGGTGCCGTGCGACGTCTCCACCCTCGCACTGGGGCTGGCCTGCAGCGCCGGGCAGTTCCTGCTGTCCGCCGGGACGAAGGGCAAGCGGTTCGCGTTGCCGCACGCGCGGATCCTGATGCACCAGGGATCGGCCGGGATCGGCGGATCGGCCGTCGAGGTGGAGGTGCAGGCCGACGACCTGCGGCACACCCGGGACACCGTGCTGGGCCTGATCGCCGAGGACACCGGGCAGCCCATCGACCGGATCTTCACCGACTCGCTGCACGACCGCTGGTTCACCACCACGCAGGCGCTGGACTACGGATTCATCGACCACGTGGTGCAGGACCTCGGCCAGGTACTGCCGGTACGGGGCTACGCACTCGGACTGGGGGCAGGGGCATGAGCACCTACACGATTCCCAACGTGATCAGCCGCGGCGTGGGCGGCGAGCGGATCATGGACGTCTACTCGCACCTCCTGGCGGAGCGGATCGTCTACCTGGGCACCGGAATCGACTCCGGGGTGGCCAACGCGTTGATCGCGCAGCTGCTGCACCTGGAGTCGGACAGCCCGGAGCGGGAGATCAACCTGTACATCAACTGCGAGGGCGGCGACCCGGCGGCGATGCTCGCGCTGTACGACACCATGCGCTACATCAAGGCGCCCGTCGCGACGACCTGCGTCGGTCAGGCGGTGGCCGCCGGCGCGGTGCTGCTGGCCGCGGGGGAACCGGGCCGGCGGGCCGTGCTCCCGCACGCGCGGGTCGTGCTGCACCAGCCGGCGGCCCAGGGGAGGGGAACCATTCCGGACCTGATCCTCCAGGCGGACGAGGTGATCCGGGTACGCACCCAGCTGGAGGAGATCCTGTCCGCGCACACCGGACACGAGCCTGCCGAGCTCCGGCACGACACCGACCGGGACCGGGTCTTCGACGCCCGGGGCGCGGTCGAGTACGGCCTGGCGGACCTCGTGATGGAGAACCGGGCCTAGGCGGCCAGCAGGACGGGGCCGGTGGACCGGTGGCGAGCCAGGCTGAGCACCGAGCTCGCGTGCCGGTGCCGCCGGACCTCACCGGCCACGCCGATCAGCAGATCGGCCAGGTCCACGCCGAGCGCGCCGGTCACCGCGGCGATCATCTCGCTGGACGGCTCCTTGCGGCCGCGCTCGATCTCGGAGAGGTACTGCGGGGAGATGCCCGCCCGCTCGGCGATGTCGACCAGCCTGCCACCCTGATCCTCCCGGGTCGCGCGCAGCCGGCGACCCAGCGCCTCGCGCCAGAGCGGGTCGGGCTCGCGTCTCGGGTGCAGCGGCAGGATCTGGGCCATGGACCCATGGTGGCAGCTGATCAGGGGTGCCGAGCCCACGTTCTGCTGTCGGCAGAACGCCGTCAGGCCAGACGCTCGGCCAGCAGGGCGGTGACGGGCTTCGCCTGGGCGACCAGGTAGAAGTGGCCGCCGTCGAACTCGTGCACCTCGACCCCGGCTGCTCCGTGCTGCTTCCAGGCCACTGCCTCGTCCGGAGTGACCCTCGGGTCGCTGGTGCCGGTGAGCACGGTGATCGGGCAGGTCAGCGGCTCACCGTCGGCGAACCGATAGCTTTCGAGTGCCTGGTAGTCGGCGCGCATGGCGGGCAGCACCATCTCGCGGATCTCCGGATCGGCCAGCACCCGGGGGTCGGTGCCGTCCAGGTCCGTCATCCGGTTGATCAGTTCCTGGTCGATCAGGGCGATGGCCGGCTCTCCCGAGCGCAGGTGTGGTGCGCGGTGCGCGGAGGCGAACAGCTCCCGGGCCGGGGTGCCCGCCGCCTGGAGTCGCCGGGCGAGTTCGAAGGCCACGATGGCGCCCATGCTGTGGCCGAACAGCGCCAGTGGCCGGTCCAGGTAGGGGAGCAGCTCCCGATGGACGCGCTCGGCCAGGCGCGGCAGGTTCGTCTCGCCGGGCTCGTTCAGCCGGTCCTGTCTGCCGGGGTACTGGATCATCAGTGCCTCGACGCCGGGCGCCAGGCCGAGGGCCAGCGGGCGGTAGAAGGAGGCACTGCCGCCCGCGTGGGGCAGGCAGACCAGTCGTACCGGGGCTTCGGGGGCGGGGCTGAACCGCCTGATCCAGGGGGACACGGTGTCACGTATATCGCCTCGCCGGATGAGCGGCAAGGCCGCCCCGGCGCACTGCCTATCTCGTCCCGATAACGAAGGCTGAGTAAATGCTGAGGATAAAGCTGTGGGGCCTCGTTCCAGATTAACGGAACAAGGCCCCACGGGCTTCGGTGAAGGTGGCTTAGCCCTTCGGGACGAACGGGTACACGAGGTAGCCGATGATGGTGGTGACCAGCAGGGAGATGGCGGAAGCGAGGTCCATGAGAACTCCTTGGGACGGTGGTGACTGGTGAGGAGTCACCATCTGTTTCGAACTGAGACCAGATTCCGTCATTTCCCCAACGAATGCGATAGCTGAATTGGGTGAATAGATTACCGTGTGTGGTCGACGTCTCGGAAATAACATTCGGAACCGGCGTCATCACCATTGAATGGCCGTGAATTCAATTCGCTCACGATGAAGTGCGTGACCCACAGCACAGCCGAACCTCTCCTGGTGCGCGGGGGATGCCCGCGCACCAGGATCCGGGAGGCGAAAGGGAGACGCGGCGGATGCGCGTCGCCCTTACCCGACCGAGGGGCCCAATCCGAGCGACTGGGGGGTGCTCGAATCCGGCGAAGGCTGATGGAGCCCTTCGTCCAGGGGACCGAACTCGGTCATCAACGCCGCGCTGCCACCCCACGGCGTCTGCTCTTCGGCGATCAGCGAGTCGGTGGTCAGCAGCAGACCGGCCACCGACGCGCCGTTCTGCAACGCGGACCGGCACACCCGGAGCGGGTCCACGATGCCCATCTCGATCATGTCGCCGTACCGCTCGTGCAGGGCGTCGAAGCCCTCGTCCTGGCCGAGCTGCCGGGACTGCGCCAGCACATCCGCGCCCGGATATCCGGCGTTGGTGGCGATCAGGAAGGCCGGCTCGGACAGCGAGCGCTGCACGATGCCGACGCCGATCGCGTAGTCACCCTGGACGTCGAGGTCGTCCAGGACATGCGTGGAATGCAGCAGGGCCGCGCCGCCGCCAGCCACGATGCCTTCGGCCATGGCCGCCCTGGTGGCGGACAACGCGTCCTCGACCCGGTGCTGCAGTTCCTTGAGTTCGGCCGGGGTGGCGGCCCCGACCTTGATCACCGCGACCTTGCCGGTCAGCGCGCCGATCCGTTCGGTGAGCACCTCCTCGTCCACGCCGAACTGCGCGCGCTCCCGCTCGGCGCGCAGCTGGGTCACCCGGAACTCCAGCTGCTCGGCGCCGCCGTAGCCGCCGACGATGGTGGTGCCGTTCTCGGTGACCCGGACCTGCTTGGCCCGGCCCATGTGCTCCAGCGACATGGTCTGCAGGCTGAACGAGGACGTCCGGGACAGCACCGAGCCGCCGACGACCGCGGCCAGGTCCTCCAGTTTGTGCAGTCGCCGGTCGCCGAAGCCGGGAGCCCGGACCGCGACGGCCTGGAAGTTCCCGTTGACGTGGTTGTGCACCAGCATCTGCAGCGCGGTGCCCTCGATGCTCTCGGCGATGAGAACCAGCGGCCGGGGGGAGCGCATGATCTTGTCCAGCACCGGCATGAGTTCCTGGACCTTGGTGATCTTCTCGCTGCACATCAGGATGTACGGGTCGTCCAGCACCGCTTCCAGTCGGCCGGGGTCGGTGACCAGGTAGGGGGTGATGTAGCCGTTGTCGAACTCGAAGCCCTCGACGAAGTCCACCGACATGCCGATGCGCTGGGACTCCTCGATGGTGACCACGCCGCCGTCGCCGACGGTGTGCAGCGCGCTGGCGATGACCTCGCCGACCGAGTCGTCGTCGTTCGCCGAGATGGCCGCGACGCGGGCGTAGTCCTGTTCGGACCGGACCGGATGCGCGACACCCTCCAAATAGGACACCAGCTTGCCGACCGCGAGATCGATGCCGCGCTTGACCAGCACCGGGTTGGCGCCCCGATCCATCGCCTGCATACCCTCCCGGACGATCGCCTGGGCGATCACCGTGGCCGTGGTGGTGCCGTCGCCGACCACGTCGTTGGTCTTGATCGCGGCTTCCTTGACCAGCTGCGCGCCCATGTTCTCGAACTGGTTCTTCAGGTGGATCTCCCGAGCGATGGTGACACCGTCATTGGTCACCACCGGAGATCCGGTGATCTTCTCGATGATCACGTTGCGCCCCTTGGGGCCCAGCGTGGACTTGACCGCGTCGGCGAGCTTGTCGACACCCGCGAGCAGCAGTGTCCGGGCTTCCGAGCCGAAGCGCAGTTCCTTGGCCATGACGCTCCTTAAGGCGTGAGGATGGCGCGGCCGCGGACCCGGCCGGCGTCGAGATCGGACAGCGCGTCGAGCGCGGCATCGAGGGGGTACTGCTTCGTGTGCAGCGTGACCTTGCCCGCCTGGGCCAGGACCATGAGTTCGGCGAGGTCGTTGTAGGTGCCGACCAGGTTGCCGATCACGTTGCGTTCGGTGGAGATGATGTCGATCGTCGGGATGTCGATGTTGCTGCCGTAACCGATGACGTAGTGCGAGCCGTTGCGCCTGGTCATGGCGAAGGCGTCCTGCTGCGCACCCTGCTCGGCGACGAAGTCCAGGACGACCTCGGCGCCGTGGCCGCCCGTCAGGTCCAGCACCGCGTTCACGTGGGATCCGTCGGCGAGCACGGTGATGTCCGCGCCTAGCGAGGAGGCCAGTTTCAACGCGTCCTCGTTGCGGTCCACCACGACGATGGTGGTCGCGGTGAGCGCCGCGAGGGCCTGGATACCGATGTGCCCGAGCCCGCCGGCGCCGTTCACCACACACGTGGTTCCCGGGTACAGCAGTGGGACCGCCTTGCGTACCGCGTGATAGGCGGTGATCCCGGCATCGGCCAGGGCGGCTACATCCTGCGGCTGGGTGGACGGATTGAGCTTGATGCACGCCCGTGCGGAGGTGAGCAGGTACTCGGCCATGCCGCCGTCGCAGTCGATGCCCGGGAAGCTGCTCGCGACGCAGTGCATGTCGTTGCCGGCACGGCAGGCGTGGCACAGGCCGCAGGTGGGCGTCGGGTGCAGGATCACGGTGTCGCCAACGTCCACGTTGGACACCGCCGAGCCGATCTCGTGCACCCATCCCGCGTTCTCATGACCGATCGTGTAGGGCAGCCGGACGCCGGATTTCTCCGCCCACTGTTGTTCGATGATGTGCAGGTCGGTGCGGCACACCCCGGCGCCGCCGATCTTCACGATCACGTCGAACGGGCCGTTGATCTGCGGCTCCGGCACCTCCTCGACGACCGGCTGCCGGTGGTATTCGTGTAACCGGACGGCTTTCATCCCTCGTCCTCCCGGTAGCGAGCGCGGAGCATGCCTCGGCACACCCCGGAGTTGGCCTCCTGTCCGACCCGCGTCACCCTGGCGATGCCCAGATGTCTGCGCAGACCCGCCGCGGGCACCGGCGAACCGTCCGCCGGGTCGATGAGCAACGGATCGCCGTCCGAGCACGGCAGTCCGAGCAGTCTCCTGCGGTCCCGCAGCCGGTCGAGCTCCGGACTACGGGGTAGATCGCCCAGGGTCAGCGTCGTGAGTTCCACTGTGGACCGATCGAGCCCACGCAGGACGCGGTCGGTGCCGGCCAGGACGGCGCGGCGCAGGAAGTCGGCACGCAGCGAATCGAGCTCCGCCACGGCCTCGCCCTGGAACGAACCCACGAATCCCTTACCGGCCGCGACGCCCTCGTTGATGGTGTCCGCCGCGAAGTGATCGGTCAGCTTGATGTCCACTTCGGACACCCCGGGCACGGCACGTACGGCGTCGTCCGCGTCGGCCACCATCAGAAACGCGAAGTTGGGTGCACAGAAATAGGTGGGCAGCCGGAGGCGGACCACGACCCGGCCGTCCCGGTCGGCGGAGCAGATTGCCACGAAGCCCAGATCGGTGACGGGCTCGTCGAGCTCGGGATCCAGTACCGAGTCGAGCGCGGCCCAGACCGCCCGGTGGAGGGCGGTCTGGGCGGTGAGCGCGCCCGTCACGAGGGGACACCGATGGGCTCGACCGTCGGCTCCGCCTTGGGCTGCAACTCCGCCGGGATGTCCAGGTCGTACAGGCGTGCCGCGTTCAGACCGAGGATCTTCTGCTTCTGCGCCACGGTGAGCTGGGCGTAGTCGGAGAACTCCGGGTCGTCCGGCATCTGCCAGTCGACGAAGCCCTCGACCTGCCATCTGGGTTCCCAGATCGCGTAGTCGGCACCGAAGATCAGCTTGTCCTCGCCGAGCCAGAACATCAGCTCGCCCATCACCTTCGCGAAGAACCGGGGCCGGGCGTGCATCAGGCCGCCGACGACCACCGCCAGGCCCGCGTACACATTGGGTTCCTGGGTGGCCATGAAGCAGAAGTCCTCGATGCGCGGCAGGCCGACGTGCTCCACGACGAAGTTGAGCTCCGGGAAGTTGGTCGCCGCGTGGTCCACATCGGACACGTCGAAGGCGTCCTTGTCCAGGGGCCAGATCGTGGGTCCCTTGTGGACGTGGATGTTCTTGATGCCCAGCTCCTGGCACTTCGCCAGGTAACGGTCCGCGGCGTCGGACTTCAGGCTCCAGCCGCGGGAGTCGCCGCGCCACTCGGCGGTGTAGAGCTTGACGCCCTTGCAGCCCCAGCGCCCGACCCGTTCCTCCAGGCCCGCCAGGCCGGCGTCGCCCTCGCGGGGGTCGAAGGTGGTGTTGACGACGAACTTGCCGGGATGCCGCTCCGCCAGGGCGCCGTCGGCCTCGGTGGTGTTGAAGCCCTCCCGGTACCACTGCTTCAGGTTGGTCGGCTGGAAGATGGCGACGTCGACGTGCCCCTCGTCGAACAGGTCCTTCATCATCCTTTCTTCCGAGTACTTCATGAAGTCCTCAATGGACCAGTGTGTCTCCTTGGGGCCGAGGCCCTGATAGGCGTGGAAACACTCGATCCATCCCTTGGCGTACTTCTCCTGGCCGCGTACCCAGTTCTCCGGACTGGCGTCCCAGAAATGGGTGTGGGCGTCGACCACGAAGTACTTCTCGCCGTCTTTCTCGTACACGGAACACTCCTCGTACGGTCGTGGTGGGAAAACCTGGTCCCGAAGTTGACGAGTTTCGGGAAAAGCAACCGAAACTCGCCAACTTCGGAGCGATGAACTCAGCTGCGGGCGACCAGGTCGAAATCGAGGTATTCGGCGGCGTCCTCGGGATTGGCGAACATGATCGTCCGATCGTCCTCGTGGATCATCCGGCCGTAGTGGGTGGACATGCTCTCCTCGAACTCGGCCGCGTTGAACCAGCCCTCTTCCTCGCCGGCCGCCTCGTCGATCTCGGCGTAGACCACGTCCATCCGGCCCTGGGCGTCGACGCGGATCATCGAGGGCAACGGCGTGATCGCGACGTTCTCCTTGTCCCGCATCACCTGGGCGACGATCGCGCCGACCTGGTTGTTCATCAGCGTGAACCCGCACATGTTGGACGCGGTGTTGTTGCTGCTGAAGGGGCTCGGTGCGGTCTGGCGCAACGATGATGTGCTGGTCACTGGTTCAACTCCTTCGGCGCTTGCAGGTCGATATCGGTCAAGATCGCGCTGAACCGGCTCTTGGCCCGGTCCAGGGCGTCCTCGAACCGCGGCGGCTTGGCGTCCGGCTGCGACCACAACGGCTGCATCGTGCGAGCGGCGCGCAGACAACGCGCCACCCATTCCGAGAGCCATTTCTGCAGAATCTGCTTGTTCTCGCCGCCGTACTGCTTGTCGTCGACCAGCAGCCGGAACATCGCCTTCGTGTAGCGCAGGTCCCGCTCGGCGTAGTCGTATTCCTCGGCGCCGATCAGCGTCGGGGTGATGAAGTCCCCATTGGACGGTGCGGCCTGCTGCACCAGGTTGCTGCGGAACAGCTCGCCGACCAGGGGTTCGAACACCACGTTCGCCGCGAAGATCGCCTCGCACCAGTCCCAGATGCCGGTCAGCTGCTCGGCGGTCTCCCGCACGCCCTGCCAGGCCGGGTCCTCGTTCCAGGTGGCCAGGTGGGCCTCGCCCTCGAAGCCGTCCAGTTCCTCGCTGAGCGTGAGGTTGTACAGCGCGAGGTCCTGCGCGGCGCGGATCCGGTGCATGCTGTTCACCGAGATCGCGTTGTTGTGCATGTTCGTGGGGGCCCGCCGGTTGGCGTTGGCGAACAGGTACAGCCCGAGGCCGTGGTCCACGTGCATCCAGGCGCCGACGTGCTGGGCGACGAACTGGATCCAGTTGCGGTTCCACTGGTCGAAGGCCTTGGCCTGCTTGGCCGCCTCGATGTTCTGGGTCAGCTGCCGGACGACGTTCGAGTTGTACCGGTAGAGGGTGAGTTCCCATTCCTCGTTGGGATCCCGGAACTCGTGCCAGCCGTGCGCCGGCCACGGATATCCCTGGCCGCCGGAGCCCGCACTGCGCTCGGGTACCGGGCGGTCGGAGCCCCAGGCCTTGAGCACGGTCCACTCGAGCGGGTATCCGCCCTTGCCGTCGGCGAATCCGTACAGCCAGCCTTGCGACAGGTAGTGCCGCGGGTCCGGCTGCACCTCGACGGTGACGTCCTCGTAGTGGCTCTGCTTGCGCTTGGCCGGGGTGAAGTAGTTGTACCGGCGGGCGTTCGAGTCGGGGAATTCCTTGGCGCCCGCCTCGGCGTCGGTGAAGACCGGCTTCGGGACGCTCCGCTCTGCCACCTTTTCTTGGGCGGTTGTCATCTGTCCTCCGCTTCGCCTGTGGTGGTGAACTTGTCGAAGAAGATCCGTTTGTCGGCCACCCCGAGCGCGGCCAGCAGCTCGAATGCCGCTTCCACCATCGGTGGTGGGCCGCAGACGTACGCGTCGGCGCCGGTGAGATCGTGCTCCAGCCGTCGTACGACATCGGTGATCAATCCGGACTCCCCGTCCCAGTCCTCATCGGACAGTGCTGGGACGTAACGGAAATCGGGCAACCGGGAGGCCAGCTCGGACAGTTCCTGGTCGAAGCACAGATCCCTGCGCCGCCGCGCGCCGTAGTAGAACGTGGCCCTGCGGTCGATTCCCCGCTCGGCCATGGATCGCAGCAGACCCAGGATCGGTGCCATCCCCGCGCCGCCCCCGACGAAGATCAGATCCGTGTCGGGGGCGTCGCGAAGGGTGAACACCCCGAACGGCCCGGTGATCTCCAGCTGGGCACCGACCGCGACTTCGGTGTCCAGGAACTGGGAGAACAGGCCGCCGGGGTAGATCTTGATGACGAACTCCAGCACCTGCTCCGAGGTGCCGGCCATCGAGAAGGACCGTGTCTCCTCGGAACCGGGAATCGCGAAGTCCACGTACTGACCGGGGAAGTACTTCAGCGATGACGGTTCCAGCAGCCGCACGACCAGGTGCCGCATGTCGTGCGTGACGCTGTCGTTGGACACGACCTCCGCTCGGGCCTGCACGATGGGCAGACCCGAACGGATCATCTCCTCGTCGTAGTTGAGCAGCTCGATCGTCAGGTCCTCGTAGGCGTGTGCCCGGCAGAGGAGGGTGTACCCCTCCTCCTTCTCGAAATCGGGCAGCGCGAACGTGGAATAGCGGTCGTGCTCGACGTCATCGCCGTCCAGGATGAACGACTTGCAGGCGGCGCATTGGCCCTCCTTGCAGCCGTGCATCAGCATGACGCCCTGTTCGGCCGCGGCGCGGAGAATCGTCTGATCCTCGTCGGCCTCGATCTCCACGCCGACCGGCTCGAACCGGATCTTGTGCTTGTCGCCCATGACTACTGTGCTGGGGCTGGGCGACCGGCGGGACCCTGGCGGTTGTAGTCCGCGACGAAAGCGGCCCGCTGTTCGTCGGTCATCTGGTTCAGCAGCACGTTGGGGCTCTGCACCTCCGGCATCCGGCGCAGGTGGTCCAGCGTCCACATCTTCTTCGGGTCGAGGTCCAGGTGCGGCTGGGCGACCATGGTGTTGCCGTCGTCCCGCACGAAGCCCATGTCCTTGACCACATCGGCCCAGTTCCAGCCGTGGTAGAGCGTCTCCCACTCCCTGGCGCCGATCAGCTGACCCATGTTCGGGGTGTTGCGGCCCTGGTAGGTCGGCCGGAACGCCTCGGTGTCCGTCCACCGGCAGGCCTCGTGGCAGTAGGTGCGCCACTGACCGTCGACCTTGTCCACGACCATGTCCTCGCGCACCAGGCACGGAACCATGCAGACCCAGCAGCGGTGCGGGTACACGTAGTCCACGTTCTCGGCGACGATCGGGTGGTGCCCGTTCGGCCGGGACAGCCGGTTGTAGTTCTCCCACCACTTGCCGTAGCGGTCATACCAGCCCGGGTACTTGTACTCGAACCACTCGAAGTCCTTGTCCGTCATCGGGTCGATGCGCCAGTAGTTGGCCAGCCACCCGGTGGCGAAGAACTGGGCCACCTCGTGCACGTAACCCTTGTTCCAGATCTGGTTCCACGACTCTTCGATGAGGTCGTGCGGGATGGTCAGGCCGTACTTCTCCAACGGCACCAGGTAGCTGCGGTAGTAGTCGTCGTAGATCCAGCGGCGCCACATCTCCGCGTAGGACTCGCGGTCCTTACGCCGGTCCTTGGTGCCGTACTCGATGAACGTGCCGATGGCGGCGTCGACGACGCGGTGGTTGTTCCACCACGCGTACCGCAGATCCCGTTCCAGCAACTGGTGATTCGACTCGTCGGACAGCGCCATCAGCAGCGTCGCGTACCCGTTGCTGATGTGCCGGGACTCGTCGGACTGCACCGAGTGGAACACGGTGGGCAGCAGATAGTCGCCGTTGGCCGCGGCTTCGGCCGGCATGGCGACGAACAGCGTGTTGGTGAACGCGGTCTCGGCGACGATCGTCAGGTAGATGCTCGCCGCGGTGATGGCGTCGCCGGTGATGAAGCCCTCGGCGAACTGCCTGCCGATCGTGCCGCAGTAGTCGTTCTGGAAGTTGCGCAACGACGAGTTGAAGCCGGCCGGGTCGATGTAGTTGTTCATGTACAGGCGCTTGAGGTTCTGCTGGATCGTGGAGTGCCGAACCTCGTCGATCATCTGGATCGCCTGGCCGTTGTGCAGTTCGGGGTTGGGCACCGTGCGGAACAGCAGCGGCATCGCCCGCGCCGCGGAGATCTCCGGTAGCGGGATGATGCTCAGGAACAGCTTCTGCCATTCCAGCCAGCGCTCCTGGACCTGCCGGAACATGTTGCCCCGGATCGCGCCGTCCTGGGCGCCGTACACCCGGTGGTCCTTCTCCTCCTGCATGGGGAAGTAGGACCGCAGCACCTGCTTGAGCGGGTCCTTCTTCTTGGCCTTACGGAAGGTGTAGTCGGTCCCGTAGTGCGACACCGGCGTGTGGTACGCCGGTTCCCAGGACAGCTCCTGGATCTTCTGGTGGGCTCTCGCCACGCTTTGGCGGCTCATGATCACTTCCTCAGAGGTCGCCGGCTTTCGCGAAACTCAGCCCGCAACGGGGGTGGAATTCCCGCTGGGGGAGTGGACATTGCGGGATCATTACAACCAGGTGTGACCGGGGTTACATGTCTCAATTTGAGACGGTCATTCGCTGCCGAACATCGACTCGCGCAGTTGCGTCAGGTGGTCGGACACGCTCTGAGCGGCGCGAAGGTCACCCTCCGGCCGCGGCTCGATGCCCAGTGCGCGCAGAAGGGCGGCTGCCGGTTCACCCGGATGGCCTGCTTCGCCCAGCGTGGGATGCAGTCCTTGCTCGACCAGGTGGTGGAAGACGACGTTCACCACGGTCCAGGGGTTGTATGTCTCCTCAGCCATAGCCATGTCCCCATCACACGCTGGTCGGTTCGGGGTGGATGTCTCAATTTGAGACACGGCGGCATACCGATTGCCCTTACTCTGGGTCAGTTCCCGAGTACTCGTGGTGGGCAGGAGGACTCGCGTGGAGAAGGTGCAGCCGGTCGCGGCCGACGAACGCGGGCTCGCGGTGACGAGAGAGCGCTTTCTCACGGCAGAACGGATCGAGGCCGAACGCGTGCGGGACCCGATCCTGGCGTCCTGGCAGCGATCCCGGACCAGCCGGGTGCCCGCCGACCGGATCGATCTGCCCTACATCTGCGACCAGGACCTGGACACGCCACTGATCCGCGCCGCCGAACCGGTGCTGGAACGCCTCAGCGAGCAGCTGGACGGTCAGCCGGTCAGCCTGATCCTCACCGATCAGCACGGCGTGGTGCTCACCCAGCGCACCGGAGATCCCGATCTGCACCGGCACCTGGTCAGCGTGGAACTGGCGCCCGGCTTCAGCTACGGCGAGCAGTTCGTCGGCACCAACGGCATCGGCACCGCCCTGGAGGACGGCCGTGCCACCCATGTGTTCGGCCACGAGCACTACGCGGAGAACCTGGAGAACCTGGCCTGCGCCGGGGTGCCCATTCAGGACCCGATCTCCGGCAAGACCATCGGCGCGGTGGACCTGACGTGCTGGCGCAAGGACGCCGGACACCTGCTGGTGGCGCTCGCCAAGCAGACCGCCGAGCAGATCCGCGAGGCGTTGCTGGGTACCAGCGACGTGCGGGAACTGGCGTTGTTCCGCGCCTATCTGCGGGCTTGCCGGCGCACCACCGGGATCCTGCTGGCCTTCAACGAGGACGTCGCGATGATGAACGACCGGGCCCGGCGGCTGCTGGACCCGGCTGATCAGGCGGTGTTGCTCGGCCACGCCTCGCAGGTGCTGTCCGACGGCCGGACCAGGGCGACGGTGCTGCTGCCCACCGGATCGCGGGTGCGGATGGAGTGCCGCACGGTGCCGGGTCCGCGGGGGAGTGACGCGGGCAGCGTGGTGCGGGTCCGGCTGCTGGAGTCCGATGAGGACGGTTCGGTTGCGGTCTCCCAGCTGCCGATGTTCCTGCCGGGCGTGGTGGGTTCGGCCCCGCTGTGGCTGCGGGTCTGCAATGAGGTCGACGCCGCCTACGGTCGCGGCGACTGGCTCGCGCTGGCGGGGGAGAAGGGCGTCGGAAAGTCCACTTTGGCCAGATGCGTCCACCTGCGACGGAACCCCACCGGCCGGATACACGTGGTGGACACCCTCGGCCAGGTGCGGCTGGATCTGCTGGAGGACCCGGTGGACGGGCTGATCATCCGGCACGCGGACCGGCTGGACCCGCGGGACCGGCTGGAGCTGACCGAGCTGCTGGGGCAGGCCAAGGAACTCGGCGGCTCGACCTGGGTGGCGATCACCGTGGACGATGAGTCGGTGGATCTCGGCGACCTGCTGGGCTTCTTCCCGAGGACGGTGCAGATCCCGCCGTTGCGCAGGCACGTGGAGGATCTGCGGGAACTGGTGCCGTTGTTCCTGAGCCGGCTCAGCCGGGGCGGCCAGTTGACCTGCTCACCGGCCGCGATGCATCTGCTGATGCGCTCCCCGTGGCCGGGGAACGTGCCGCAGCTGTACCAGGTGCTCAAGTTCGTCGCGCGGCACAAGCGATCCGGGGTCATCCAGCCGTCGGATCTGCCCGCCGAGTACCGGGCGGTCGCCCGCCGGCCGTTGAACCGGCTCGAATCCCTGGAACGGGACGCGATCCTGAACAGCCTGCAGGACGCGGAGGGGAACAAGAACAAGGCCGCCCGGCTGCTGGGCATGTCCCGGGCCACCCTGTACCGCAAGATCCACGAGTACGGCATCGTGTGAAGCCGGATGGAGCTCGTGATAACGGTCTTATAACGTGATGATGTTCGGGTACGGCGAGGACCCTGCTTTCGCCGCATATCCCGAAGGAGCACGTCATGACGATCCGACGGAAGCTGACCACCCTGGCCATGGCCGTGGGGCTCACCCCGGCCCTGCTGGTGGTCCTGCCCGCGGGTTCCGCTCAGGCGCACGGACTGGTGAGTTCGCCGGCCAGCCGCCAGGCCCAGTGCATGGACAAGGCGATGAACTGCCCCGGCGACGCCTACAACGACCCGTACGGCGTCGAAGGAGCCAAGGGACAGCAGCTGTGCAGCGCCGGAGACCTCCAGCGGTATTCGGTGCTGGACAACGACAACTTCGGCTGGAAGGCCACCAAGGTCAAGGCCGGTCCGACCGCGATCACCTGGAAGATCATCGCGTCGCACGAGACCGACAACTGGGAGTACTCCATCGACGGCAAGATGGTGGCGAGCATCAAGGAGACGGCCCAGTACCCGCCCAAGGAGTTCACCCACACCATCGATCTGAAGGGCTTCTCCGGCAAGAAGAAGCTCCTGGCCGTGTGGAACCGCGCCACGTTCCACAAGAACGCCTTCTACAGCTGCATCGACCTGGACATCAGCTAGACCACCGGGTGGCCCGGTCGCCCGGGCCACCCGGTGGTTCAATCTATGTGCAGAGTCCCCAGGAAGCTGTAGTTGTGGTCGACCTTGTCGCCTTTGCCGAAGGTGTGCCGATAGCGGGACCCGTCGCCGGGCTCGTATTCGAACCAGCCCGCGTTGTTGCCGGCGTGAAAACCGCCGACATGCGTGGAATTCACGTCCAGCTGGCCGGCTTGGGCGAAGCAACGATGGATCTTCGGCCCGCCCTGGTTGTCGTAGATGACGAAATAGTCACTCTGCTCGAAATTGCACTCGACGATGTTGACCTCGTAGATGGCATACGCGGGTGCCGCCCCCAAGGCGATCATTGTTGCGGAGATGACCCCGACTATTGCCGCTTTTCTCAATCCACCCATTGACCGAGACTAACCAGAACGATCATGTTCGGAACAGGTTGGTAAACACTGTTCACTGATGTGAGTGAGTAATACCTGCGTGCACACCGGAATTCCGCTGTGCACGCAGGTATCGGAGCTCAGCCCCAGATGGAGGCGACCCACTCCGGGTGATCGATGAACGGGTTCCGGTTGTGCTGGTACTTGTCGTAGATCACCTGGTTGCGGCGCTGCTCGAACGCGTCCGGCGGGTCCTGCTTCGCCCACTGCCTGAGCACCGAGAGCTTGCCGATCGCCGGCTTGGAGCCGTTGTTCACGCTCTCGTTCGGCTCCAGGTCGGCGAAGCCGTCCTCGCCGTCGTAACGCACGGCCATGTACAGGATCATGCGCGCGACGTCGCCCTTGACGGCGTCCCTAGGCTCGAAGGAGTCCCCGTCGGTCTTGCAGCCGGGGCACTCGGACACGGCTGATCCGCCCAGGTCGAAGTCCTTGTTCCCCCGGGTCGAGTTGACCGACACGTCCTCCGGACGCAGGTGGTGCACGTCGGTGCCGGGACCGGTGGCGGTGCCGAAATCACCGTGCGACTTGGCCCAGACGTGCTCGCGGTTCCAGTCGTTGGGGTTCCCGCCGTTGCTGTTCTTGCTCTGCGAACGGCCGGAGTACAGCAGGATCACGTTGTTCGTGTTGTTCGGATCCTGGTCGGTGTCCTTCAGCGCTTCCCACACCTGGGCGTAGCTGATTTTCGTGTTGTTCTTGATGATCTGGTGCAGCGCGACCTTCAGTTCGTGGCCGCTCTTGCCCTGTGCAGCGGCGTAGTAGTCGTCGGCCGCGGCGGCCTGTGGCGCGATCACGGTGCTCGCGAGCACACCGATGACCGGTAACAGGACCTTCCATCGTCGGATGAACATGGCGCCACGATGCCTTGTGGGGCAACCGGATCGCTCACCTTTCGGTGAACGCCGGTGGGCTATCCGGTTACTCCAGAAGAATTCGGTCAGGACTGTGTGCTGAGGCAAAGGTAGGAAGAATGGTCTGGTCGATGCCCGGGATCACCACCGGCGACGAACGCCGGTTGCTGGAGAGCATGCTCGACCGCAACCGGGCCGAGCTGATCGGCGCCGTGCGTGGTCTGTCCGAAGTGGACGCCCGACGCAGGCTTGTGCCGTCGCTGACCACGCCGATCGGCCTGGTGAAACACGCGGCGACCGCCGAGCGGATTTGGTTCCACCATGTACTGGGCGGAGTACCGGAGAGCGACTGCGACGGTGGTACGACGCCCGGCGATGCCAGTTTCCTGGTGGGCGAGGACGAGACGGTGGAAGGCGTGATCGCCGAGTTCGAGCGGGTCAGTGCGCGATCCCGGGAGATCGCGGCAGGTGCCGGCCTCGACGAACTGCGGACGCATCCGCGGGTCGGCGAGGTGAGCCTGCGGTTCATCTACCTGCTCGCGATCGAGGACTTCGCCCGGCATGCCGGGCACGCCGACATCCTCCGCGAACAGCTCAGCTGAGGCGGCGCGCTCCGGGGAGCGGTTGTGCCTGGAGAGCGGCCTCCAGCTGTTCCCAGCGGGTGACCAGGTCGGTCATCATCAGCATCATCACGTCCGGGAACGCGTACAGGAACGTCTTGTAGCGGTAGTGGTCCAGGAAGCAGGCCCGCACCTCGGTCAGCGCGGTGGCCGACGCGGTGCGGCCCTGGAAGAACAGATCATGGCTGCCCAGCAGCGTGCCCGGGCCGAGGGCCACCCGGTCGTAGATGCCGCCGAAGTCGATTTCCGCCTGGCCCTGGGTGATCAGGTAGATCCCGTGCGCGCTCTCGTCCTCGTGGAACAGCGGATCACCCGCCGCGAAGCCGAGTTCGTCCATCATGGACGCGAGCGTCTCCAGTTCGGTGTCGGCCAGCTGCCCGAACATCCGGACTCCGTACGGGTCGAGGCTGTCCCGCAGGCAGTCGACGCGGTCGCGGAGCTCCCGATCCGGCAGGTGGTTCATCCGCATCCTGGCGAAGCGCTTCATCCGGTCGATGTCCCGCCGCTGACGACGGGAGATCTCCGCGGTCGGCGCCGTGTACAGGGAGGTGTCGCCGCTGATCCGGGCCGCCTCACGCAGGCCGGACTCGTAGGCGCTGTGCACGCAGCCCCAATGGTGGCCGTTGGTCGCCTCGCCGGCGAAGAACAACGTCTCGCCGACCGGTTCGGCGAGGGTGAACATGTCCGCCGGGGAGCCGTTCACGCCGATGCAGGCGTACGAGCCGCGGGCGAACGGGTCAGCGGACCAGGCGGTGCGGGAGATGTGCCTGGGGGTCGGCGCGCCGGCGCCGAACATGTCCCGGATGACGGTGTCGGTGTACGCGGCCACCTGATCGTCGGTCCAGGTCTCCAGTTCACGGCCGAGGGAGCCGCCGAGCAGCATCACCAGGGTGGCCTGGCCATGCGACTTCCACATGTTGATCACGACGGTGGGGTAGCGGTCGGTCTCCCGGCACAGGTAGCCGAACACGTACTGGTCCACCGGCCAGAACGGCTCCGCGTAGTGCAGCGCGATCTTGTTCAGGGTGCCGAAGCCGAGCTGGTCGATGGCCTGCTGCTTGTCGGCGGGCAGCGGGGGAGTGAAGGACACCGTCCTGGCCTTGAGCACGCCCAGGGGGAGGGTGACCAGGACGCGGTCGGCGTGGAACTCGCCGCGGTCGGTGATCACCCGGACCGGATCCGTCTCGATGTGGGTCACCGTCTGGCCGAGTTCGATGCGCAGGTCGTTGGCGAGGGCGTCGGCCACCGCCCGGTAGCCGTGGTGCAGGATGCTGTCGCCGTACCCGTAGACCAGGTAACCGTCCTCCCAGTACTTGTGCGACAGCCGGGCCGGGTCCTCGGCGACGTCCTCCCGGAGGATCACGTTGAGGTGGTACCGGATGCCGTTGCGTTGCTCGGCGGTGAGGTTTCGCCCGCGGAGAATCTGTTCGATGGCCTGAGCGAGCGATATGTCCGGATGGTCGTTCTTCCGGGCGAGTTCGCCACGCCTTTCCAGTTCGTGCAGGATTCCGTCGGTCAATTCCAGTATGTGATTCTTCGCCGCGTTCCCGAGGACCGTTCCGTCGGTGCCGAACAGCCGCAGCCGGTCGAATCCGCCGGTGTAGGCGCTGTCCCCGCCGACGTAGCTGTACGGGATGTCCAGGCTCTCCACCAGCTCGGTCAGTGGATTGCCCTCGGTGCCGTGAATCCAGTGCGCGCCCAGGTCGACGCCGTACTCGTCGGTCCAAATCCGTCCGCCGATGCGCTCCCGGGCCTCCAGGACCGTCACCTCGTGGCCGCGGCTGTGGAGCTCGCGCGCGGCGGTCAGACCGGCGATTCCGGCACCGATAATGAGAACAGAAGGTAATGAATCCGGATTGCGCATAGGAATTCCACCCGGGCGATTTCCGAAGAAGCGGGAAAGTTGATGTTAGCACTGGCAATTCCGGCACAGTTTCCCACTCTTGAGTGAAACAACCATTGTCGCGAATGCAACTATTGGCCGCTGAATGGGATCTACCTGCTGCTGGGGTTGTTGGTCCGGTCTGGTGGTCGGCGAAGGATGGCTTTGGAGGGGGAGACGGGCTTCGGGTGGGGTCTTTCCTGCCTTCTTCTTGGGTGGGGGCACGCCGGTCCGGGTCGTCGGGACCGCTGCGCGGGGCGGTTCATGATCGTGGGCGGATTTGGTGCGTTGGATGCGACAAATCCGCCCACGATCATGAGGGATTCGGGCGAGTACCTGAAGGACGCCTTCGTTTACCTGAGGTAAACGAAGGCGTCCTTCAGGTCCCCCGCGGAAGCGGCCCATCCCCACTAGACCGGCGTGCCCCCACCCAACACGCAGGGCAGGAAAGACGCGGCCCCAAGCCCGTCTCTCCCTCCAAAGCCATCCTTCGGCAATCGCCAAACCCAGCCGACCACCCAGCCGCCCGAGGTGCGCCAGTCGGAGAGTTCGAAACGAGGCCGCACTCGGCGGGCTTGCCGAGATTGGCACTCAGTGACAGGATGGCACTGAGTGACAGGAGTGTGCGGTGACCGACGAGCGACGCGAGCGGGTAAGGCTGGAGATCTCCCGGGAGGCGGCGAAGCTGTTCTGGGAGCAGGGAGTCATGGCCACCACCGGCGAGCAGATCGCCGCCAGGGTGGGGCTCTCGGTGCGCACCCTGTGGCGGCATTTCCGCACCAAGGAGAGCTGTGCCGAGCCGATCATCACCTTCGGCGTGGACTGGTTCGTCGAGACGTTGCGCCGCTGGCCACCGGAGCGTTCGCTGGAAGATCACATCGACCGGGAGCTCCGGGACGTTCCGCGTACCCGTACCCCGGAGCAGCAGGCCGACGATCTCCTCGCGGTGCGGATGATGACGCTGGCCGACCGGGAGCCGGCGCTGCGGTCCGCCTGGTTGATGGCTTGTGACCAGCTGGAGCGGGAGACCGCGTCCGTCATCGGTGATCGGCTGGGGCGATCGGCGCGGGACATCGAGGTGCGTATCCACGCGGCGGCCGCCATCGGCGTGCTGCGGGTGATCAACGAGGACATCGGCGCCGACCTCCTGGCGGGAGCCGATCCGTTCGCCAAGGGGCAGCTGCACATCCGGTTCGCGCACGCCGTGCACACCGCGACCGGGGGAGTCGTGGGCGATCCGGTGGGAGAGGGACAACATGCGTAAGTGGACGGTTCTGCTGCTCGCCGCGGTCATGACGGCCTCGGCGGTATCACCGGCGAGCGCTTCGCCGGTATGGGGCCCGTGTCCCGCCGACGTCGACGCGCCCGGAGCCGAGTGCTCGACGCTGGCGGTGCCACTGGACTACCGGAATCCGGGCGGGCGGACGATCGACATCGCGATGTCCCGGATCTCCAGTGCGAAGCCGGAGCGGCGGCGCGGGGTGCTGCTGCTCAACCCCGGTGGCCCGGGTGGCGCCGGCCAGGCGCTGCCCGCCGAATGGCTCGCCTTCGGCGTGCCGCAGAGCGTGCGGGACAGCTACGACCTGATCGGCTTCGATCCCCGTGGTGTCGGCAGGAGTACGCCGGTGACCTGCGGGTTCGGGCCGGAGACGTACACGAACATCCCGCCGTACGCCCGAAATGCCGCCGATGTGGCGGACCGGGCGACGCGGGCGAAGGAACTGGCGCGGCAGTGCGCGAACTCGCCGACCGCGTCGATCATGCCGTTCATGACCACCGCCAACACCGCGCGGGACATGGACCGGATCCGCGAGGCGCTGGGGGAGTCGACGATCTCCTATTACGGCCGGTCCTACGGCACCTACCTGGGCGCGGTGTACGCGACGCTGTTTCCGCGGCGCGGCGACCGGATCGTGCTGGACAGCAGCCTGCACCCCGGCGGGTTCGACCTGACCGCGTCCCGGATGTTCGGCAAGGGGTTCCAGGAGCGGTTCCCCGACTTCGCGAACTACCTCGCCGCTCGCCCGGAGGAGGGCTTCGGCGGCACGCCTGAGGAGGTGACCGCCCGGTGGAACGCCGACGCCGCGAAGATGGACGCCACCTCTGCCGAGTACGGGGCGTTGTTCCGCCAGGTGACGTTCGCGAACCTCTATTTCGACTGGACCTTCCCGAAACTGGTGGAGGCGTGGAAGGCGCTGAGCACTGGTACCGCGCCGGCCGCCGCGCCCGCCGCGGCGGTGGACGACAACTACCTGGCCAGTCAGCTCACGGTGATCTGCAACGACTCCCGCTGGCCGTCCACAGTGGACACCTATCAGCGGAACGTGGCCATCGAGCGGATCCGCTACCCGATGTTCGGCCCGGCCGGTGCCAATGTGTGGCCGTGCGCATTCTGGCCGTTCTCGCAGTTGGAACCACAGGTCAAGATCGGTGATGCAGGGCCGTCGAATGTGCTGATCGTGCAGAACCGCCGGGATCCGGCCACGCCGTGGCTCGGCGCCCAGTTGATGCGCCGGGCCCTCGGGGACCGGGCCAGGATGATGACCGCCGACGCGGGCGGGCACGTGGCCTATCTGCTGCACAAGAACCGCTGCCTGAACGACGGCGTCACCGATTACCTGGTCGACGGCCACCGCCCGGACCGTGACGTGTGGTGCGCCGCGGAGTGAGTGGTTCCGAAGTTGACGATGTTCGGGAAAAGCATCCGAACATCGTCAACTTCGCAATATCAGGCTTCGTCGAGTTCTTCGAGGGTCTTCTTGGCGATGGCGAACGCGGCGTTGGCGGTGGGCACACCCGCGTAGACGCCGGTGTGCAGCAGGACCTCGCCGATCTCCGCCGGAGTGAGGCCGTTGCGGATCGCGGCCCGCACGTGCATCGCTATCTCACCCTCGCTGCGCAACGCGGTGAGCACCGCGAGGGTGATCATGCTGCGGCTGCGGCGATCCAGGCCATCGCGGGTCCAGATCGAGCCCCAGGCCGACTTGGTGATGTACTCCTGGAAGGGGGCGGTGAACTCCGTGGTCCCGGCAACCGCCCGGTCCACGTGTTCATCGCCCAGCACTTCCCGGCGTACCCGCATACCGTCCTGGTATGGGTCGTTCATACGGTCCCTTTCACCAACTCATCGGACGCCTTCACCGGTGCCAACGCCAGAATCGCCAGGAATCCGAGGCCGGCGACCGCGGCGAAGAACCAGAACCCCCACGGGTACGCGATGCCCGCGGTCACCAGCGCTCCGGTGACGAACGGCCCGAGGATCGAGCCGAGCCTGCCGACCGCCGACGCGAGTCCCAGCGCGGTACCGCGGGCCTCGGCGGGGAAGGTCTTCGCCACATAACCGTAGATCAACACCTGCGCGGAGAAGACGAACAGGCCGGTCAGCAGCACCAGCGCGTTGAGCAGCAGGTTGCTGCTGATCCGGAAGCTCAGCGCCAGCAGCAGCACCGCGGCAGCGGCGAACCAGACGACCGCGGTGGGCTTGATGCCCCGGCGGTCGGCCACCGCGCCCGCCAGCAGCAGGCCGAGGATGCCGCCCGCGTTGAGCACCAGCAGCAGGGTGATCGAGGTGGAGATCGGGTAACCCGCGGCGTTCATGATCTTCGGCAGCCAGGTGTTCAGCCCGTAGACCAGCAGCAGGCCCATGAACGAGCCCGCCCAGACGATGAGGCTGGTCCGGCGGAACCGGGTGCCGAGCAGGTCCCGGGCACTGAGCCGCTCGGTCTGGTCCTTCTCCTTGACCGCCAGGAACGCCTCGGACTCCGGCAGCTTCCACCACATGAGCGGCAGCACCAGCAGACCGGCAATACCACCGCCGTAGAACAGCAGGCCCCAGTCGTCGACGACCACGAGCGCCAGCAGCGAGGTCAGCACCGCGCCGACGTGGTAGCCGGTCATGGTCACCGTGGCCGCGCTCGCCCGCCGCCGTTCGGGCAGGTTCTCCGACATGACGGTCAGCGCCACCGGCATACAGGCACCCAGGCCGAGGCCGGCGATGAACCGGAACCCGGCGAACCAGGTCACGTCCGGGGCCAACGGGGTGATGAGGGTGAACACCGAGAACAGCAGCACCGAGACGAGCAACAGGCTCCGCCTGCCGAACCGGTCGGTCAGCGGGCCCACTCCCGCCGCGCCGACGGCGACTCCGACCAGCGACAGGGTGGCCACGGCCGTGGCCCCGGCGGCGGTGAACCCCAGGTAGTGGCCCTTGAGCAGGATCGGGATCGACGCGCCGAGGGCTACCAGGTCGTAGCCCTCGAGCAGCACCGTCAGCCAGCACAATATGGCGGTCCACGCGGCACGCGCAGGGTTGGAGGTCATGCCGCACTCCTTAGAACGGGTAGGTGGCGATCGTCGGTCTGACGGTGACCCACTGCGTTTCGGTGAACGCCTCGATATTGGCCTGGGCCCCACCGAACCGCGCGCCGTTCCCCGAATCCTTCATCCCACCGAAGGGTGCCGTGGGCTCGTCATCCACAGTCTGCTCATTGATGTGCACCTTGCCAGAGTGCAGCTTTTCGGCCAGCGGAAGTGCTAGCCCGACATCTCCGAGGATGCCGACCGACAGGCCGTACTCGGAGTCGTTCACGATCCGCGCCGCCTCGTCCAGGTCCCGGTAGGCCAGGACGGGGGCCACCGGGCCGAAGATCTCCTTCCGCCACGCCGGGTTCTGGGTGTCCAGGCCGGTGAGCACGGTGGGCGGGTAGAACGGCGGGTCGGCCTTGCCACCGGTCACCACGGTCGCGCCTGCCGCGACCGCGTCGTTGACGACCTGCTCGATGTGCGCGAGCTGGGTGCCGTCGATAATCGGTCCGAGCGCCACGTCCTCGGTGTACGGGTCGCCGACCGGCAATGCAGCGGCCTTGGCGGCCAGGATGGAGACGTACTCGTCGAACTGGGACTCGTGCACCAGGTGCCGGCCGGTGGCCATGCAGATCTGGCCCTGGTGCAGGTAGGAGCCGAAGGCGCCCGCGCTGGCCGCCGCCGGGATGTCCGCGCCGGGCAGCACCACGATCGCGTTGTTGCCGCCGAGCTCCAGGTGCACGCGCTTCAGCGCCTTGGCCGCCGTCGCGCCGACCACCCGGCCGGCGCCGGTCGAACCGGTGAACGACACCGCGCCTACCTCGGGCGCTTCGATGACCGCGGCGCCGACGTCGGCGCCGCCGGGCAGCAGTTGCAGCAGGCCGGGTGGCAGCCCGGCTTCTTCGAAGATCCGCAGCAGTGCGACGCCACCGCAGATCGCGGTGCGCGGGTCCGGCTTGAGCAGCACGGCGTTACCCAGTGCCAGCGCCGGGGCCACCGAGCGGATGGCCAGGATCAGCGGGTAGTTGAACGGGGAGATCACCGAGACCACCCCGACCGGCAACCTGCGGGACAGCGACCAGCGGGTCTGCTCGGTCGCCAGGACCTCACCGCGCGGGTGGGTGGGCAGCGCGGCCGCTTCGAAGCAGATGCCGACGGCCATGCCGACCTCGAAGGCGGCCTTGGTCCGCACCGAGCCGGCCTCCCGGATCAGCCAGTCCTCGACCTCTTTGCGGTGGTCCATCCACAGCTGGGCGGCGGTGCGCAGCACGGTGGCGCGCGCACTGGGCGGCCTGGCGGCCCATTCGCGCTGCGCCTCGGCGGCCCGGGCGGCCGCCGTGTGCACGTCCTGCGGCGTGGCCATCCGGAGGCGCTTCAGCTCGACGCCGGTCGCCACCTCGATGACCGCCCGGCTCTCGCCGGACAGATGAGTACGGCTGCACCAGGAACCGTCAGCCAGCAGTGTCTCGCTCATGATGCCCCCGTATCAGTGAGGTGTGGTTTCTTCGGTGTCGACCTGGATCAGTCGCGGGCCCTCGGTCTGGGTGGTGAGCTCCGCTTCCAGGTCGGCGAGCTTGGAGACGGCCACGGCGGGTACGCCGTAACCCTCCGAGATCTTGGTGAAGTCCAGGCCGGGGATCACGGTTCCCGGCACGTCCGGGGTGCCCAGCAGCTTGCTGAACCAGCGCAGGGCGCCATAGGTGCCGTTGCGCAGGATCACGAAGGTGACGGGCACGTTGTACTGCGCCGCGCTCCACAGCGCGGTGATGCCGTAGTTGGCCGAGCCGTCGCCGACGACGGCGACCACCGGCCGGCCGGGGTCGCCCATCTGGGCACCGACCGCGGCGGGCAGGCCGAAGCCGAGACCACCGGCGGCCGGGAACAGGTACGAGCCGCTCTGCCGAAGATCCATCTGCCGCCACCACGCGGTGTTGGTCGAGGTGGACTCGACCACGTAGCGGGTGTTCGCCGGCTGGGTGTCGCGCAGCGCCGCGAACACCTGTTCCGGGTGCAGCGCGTGCTCGCCGACCAGCGGCTCCGGCGGCTCGACGAACCGCTCGCCGCCGACCGCCCGGGACGGGATGCCGGCCAGCAGGGCTTCGATCACCACGCCGGGATCGGCCACGAGGGCGTCGCCCATCGGCGCACGGGCGGCCGCGCCCGCGTCATCGGTGATGTGGATCAGCGAGGCGCCCTCCGGCAGATACCGGCCGGGAACGTACTGGTGGTAGCGGAAGACCGGCGCTCCGAGCACCACGATGAGGTCGTGTCCGGCGAACGCGTCGGAGATCTGCCCGATGCTCGCGGACAGCACGCCGCGGAACAGCCGGTGCTGGTTCGGGAAGGACAGCCGGTAGGGCGACGGGGCGCCGAACACCGGGGCGTTCAGGTGCTCGGCGAGGGAGACGGCGCGATCGAACAGGGCTGCCGCGTCGACCTCCCCGCCGAGCACCAGTGCGGGGTTACGTGCCCCCGCCACCCGCTCCACCAGTTCGCCGAGCTGCTCCGGATCCGGAGCAGAACCGCGCCTGACGGTTCGGGTGAGGATGGAGCTCGCCTCGTCTTCGAGCTCCACGGCCCAGTCGTCATAGGGCACCGAGAGGTAGGTCGGCTGCTTGCGCATCTGGGCCTCGAACACGGCCTGCGCCAGGGACCTGGGCACGTCCGCCGCACACGTGGGCTCGCCGGACCAGCCGACGAGCGGGCGCATCAGCTGCGTGGCGTCCACGTTGGACAGCATCGACTCCATGCCGATCGCGGACCGCACCTGCTGGCCCGCGGTGAGGACCAGCGGGGAGCGGGAGTAGATCGCGTTGGTCAGCGCACCCATGCCGTTGCCGGAGCCGGCCGCCGCGTGCAGGTTGACCAGAACCGGACGCCCGGTTGCCTGGGAGTAGCCGTCGGCCATGCCCACGACCACCTGTTCGTGCAGCCCCAGGACGTACCGGAACGAGTCCGGCAGCTCCGCCAGGAATGGCAGCTCGTTGGAGCCGGGGTTACCGAAGATGGTGGTCAGCCCGTTGCGCTCGAGGAACTCATGGGCGATCTGGCGGACTGTCGGCATGCCTGGGGCCTCCTATCGGTGTGTTCCCGACCATAGGAAGTACTGGTTGTGTGTTCCAATAGATGTTTCGGGCTTCCGTCATAGATGGGATCGATAATGCGGGATTTCGATCTGAACCTGGTACGTACCTTCGTGCTTCTGTACGAAACCCGCAGCGTGACCGCGACCGCCGAGTCCATGCACGTCACCCAGCCGACCATCAGCTACAGCCTGCAGAAGCTGCGTCGCCGGTTCGGCGACGAGCTGTTCCGCCGGGGCGGCGGAGGCCTGGAACCCACCACCACCGCCCGCGAGCTGTACCAACCGCTGCACCACGCGCTCGCCGGGATCGAGACCGCGGTCAGTGGCGCACATTCCTTCGATCCGGCGACGGCGCAGAGCAGGTTCACCCTGTGCCTGTCCGACCTGGGGGAGACGTCGCTGCTGCCCCGCCTGCTGGCCGAACTGCCCGCGCATGCCCCCGGTGTGACGCTGAGCGTCCGGCCGCTGGACCTGGTGAACGCCGAGGACATGCTCAGCCGCGGCGAGATCGACGCTTTCATCGCGTCCCGGGTGATCGGCACCGGTCGGATCGCCCGGCTGCGGCTGTTCGACGAGGGCTACATGGGCATGGTCGGCGCGAGCCATCCCCGGTTGACCGGCGACCGGGTGAGCTTGAAGGAACTGGCCCGCGAGCAACACGTCGCCGTGGTCAGCCAGACCGGTCATAACGGGCCGCGCCAGGCCCTGGAGGCGCATGGTCTGCTGCACCGGATCGTGGTGGAGGTCCCCCGGTTCTCCGCGCTGCCGTACCTGGTCCAGCACAGTGAGCTGATGGCGATGGTGCCGCGCAACGTGGCCAGGGTGTTCGCCGCCGACCATCCGGTGCGGCTACTGGAACTGCCGCTGGACATCGAGCCCGCGCAGGTGGCGATCTACGCCCGGCACTCCCATGGGCGCAGCCCGGCTCAGCAGTGGCTGATCGGCTTCATGCGCGACCTGCTCGCGGTGCCGTGACCCCGCTGAATGTGGCTTTCCTTCGGTAGAAGTCGGTGAATGTGGCGTCCGGTCGGTAAGTCCGAAAGGGAGCCACATTCAGCAAGACTCGTCAGGCCTCGACCAGTTGCAGCAGCACCTCGTGCCGGTTGTGGCCGTACTTGGCGCGGAACAGGTCCCGCACGATCAGATAGCGCTCGGAGGCCGGGGACACGGTGTGGAACAGGTAGCTGTTCGCGGCCTCGATCTCCCCCTTGGCGCTGCTCTGTTCGACGCGGACCGGTAGGCCGGCGACACCGTGCTCCACGTGGTCCTGGGCGATGCGGTGGCCGCTGATGTAGATGGAGCGCTCCACCGTCACGAACTGCGTCCGGTACAGCTGCTCGGCCTCGTCCGGGCTGACCTTGATGACGATCTCCCGGTACTGGCCGAGGGACCGGGTGCTGTGCGCGTCCCAGAGCTCCTCGAACTTGCTGCCGACGAACGTGCCCAGCTGCGACTGCGGCGAGGTCTGGTACTGCGTGGCGTTCGAGGAGGTCATGTTGACCGGGTAGAAGGAGACGACCATGTGGTCGTCCGCGCGATACATCTGCACCGGGGGAAGCGTGGAGTACACGCGGATGTCCAGGTTGTGGCGCATGTTCTCGGGCAGCCCCTGGCGGAAATCGTGCAGGCTGCTGAGGTTTCCCATGATGTTCTCCACCACGTTGGTGCGCCGCAGCAGGTCGTCCGAGCGCTGCTCGGCGGCGCGGGCGTCCGGGTCCAGCAGCAGCATGCGGATCTCCACGTTCCGCTCCAGGGCCTCGCGCAGTGAGGTGAGAAAAGGGCGCTGATAACCGCCTTGCAGCAACGCCATCCACGAATCCAGGATCTCGATCCGGCGCTGCGCGTCATCGGCCCGGGTGATGAAGTCCTTGTGGTCGAACCGTTCCAGCACCGACTCCCGCCGCGCCTCGGCCCGGTTCAGGAACGGCCGGATCGCGTACAGCACCGCGAGCACGCCGAGCAGGTCCGCGCCCAGATTCAGGCCCAGATCCTGGATGTAGGCGGAGCCGTAGCGGCTGCCGATCAGGATGAGACCGGTGGCGGCCAGCAGCACCGCGCCACGGTCGAATCCCTTGCGTTTGAGGTAGGCCCAGCGCCTGCCGTTGACCTCGCTCACCACACCCCCCTCGGATCGCGTGTGGCGCAGCTCACGCTGGGGCAAGTGTAGCCAACCGCCCGTACTCATCGGTGCGGCCGGTGGCACAGTGACGACCATGGATCTGCAGCGGGCGACGGAGGTCTTCGCCGAGGTGCGGCCGCGGCTGTTCGGCATCGCCTACCGGATGCTCGGCAGCGCGCTGGACGCGGAGGATCTGGTGCAGGAGGTGTGGCTGCGCTGGCAGGCCGCCGACCGGACGGCGGTGGCCAACCCGGCGGCCTATCTCGCGACGGCGATCACCCGGCTGGCGATCAACGCGGCGACCACAGCGCGGGCCACCCGGGAGACCTACATCGGCCCGTGGCTACCGGAACCGGTGGACACCTCGGCCGATCCGCAGCTGGGTGCCGAGCGTGCGGCGGGCCTGGAGTTCGCGATGCTGTTGCTGCTGGAACGGCTGTCGCCCGCCGAGCGCGCGGCTTACGTGCTGCGCGAGGCGTTCGACTATCCATACGACCAGATCGCGGAGATCACCCAGGGCACTGAGGTGGCCGCGCGGCAGCTGGTCAGCCGGGCCCGTAAACGGATCGCGGCGCAGCGACGGGTCCCGGTGGCGGCCACCGATCAGCGGCGGCTGCTGACCGCGTTCCTGTCCGCCGCGATGGCCGGTGACCTGTCCACTTTGGAGCGGCTGTTCGCACAGGACGTGGTCAGCTACACCGACGGCGGGGGAGTGAAGGGGGCCGCCCGGATCCCGGTGGCCGGGGCGCAGAAGGTCGCCAAGTTCGTGGCCGCGTTCTCCGGCCGGTTCTGGCAGGGCATCGAGATCCGCTGGATCGAGGTCAACGGGCAACCGGGTGCGGCGTTGTCCCGGACGGGATCCGTGGTCGCGGTCGTCGCGCTGACCGCGACGGGGGAGGGGATCGAGCAGCTGCTGTGGACGATGAATCCGGCCAAGTTGACCGGTGTCCCCAACATGCCTGTCACAGATGGCGGTGCCAACCTGTCTTAGCGGGTGTACCCGGAAATGCCGGGACGATCGGCGAAAGGCAGATCATGAGGATTGTTGTCATCGGTGGGACTGGACTGATCGGCGCGCAGGTCGTCGGCCTGCTGTCCGGTCAGGGTCACGATGTGCTCGCGGCCTCGCCCAGTTCCGGCGTGAACACGATCACCGGTGAAGGCGTCAAGGAGGCCCTCGACGGCGCACAGGTGGTGATCGACGTGTCGAACTCGCCGTCCTTCGCCGATGAGGACGTGCTGAACTTCTTCCGCACCTCCACCGAGAACCTGATCTCTGCGGGAAGCCCGGCGCACTATGTGGCGCTGTCGATCGTCGGCGCCGACGGGCTGACCGACTCCGGATACATGCGGGCCAAGGTCGCCCAGGAGAACCTGATCAAGGAGTCCGGGCTGCCCTACACCATCGTGCGGGCCACGCAGTTCTTCGAGTTCGCCAAGGGCATCGCCGACGGCGTGGCCAGGGACAGGACCGTGCGGCTGCCCGATGCCGGTGTCCAGCCGATCGCGGCCAGGGACGTGGCTGCCGTGCTGGCCGAGGTCGCGGTGGCCGAGCCGGTGAACGCCCGCGTAGACATCGCCGGGCCGGAGGTGTTCACCCTGGACGAGTGGGTGCGCCGAGACCTGGCGTTCCGCAAGGATCCGCGTGAGGTGGTGACCGACCCGGAGGCGTCGTACTTCGGCGCACATCCGGGGGAGAAGGGCCTGGTCGGCGGGCCGTCCGCCCGGCTTTCCCAGACCTCTCTGGAGCAGTGGCTCGCGGGTAACTGAGCGCGGGAGGGGTGGCGCCGAGCCGGCGCCACCCCTCCTTGGTTCGCACTATCGGATACATTAATGACTTCAGTGCTGACTGAAGTCAACTTACTGGTCGGCTAAGCGCTTCGGGGCGCGATCAGCCACTTCGGACAAAACCAGCTGCGGGCGGGACATCTCAAATCCCGGAAGAGTGACTTAGTACACGACCGGGTGGGACCAAAATGGACGCCGACCGTGTTGTAGCTGTCGGACGAACAGTCGGGAAGGAGCGGTGATGACTGCGAGGACCGAAACCGCGGTGCTGGCCGGTGGATGCTTCTGGGGAGTACAGGAGCTGATCCGCAGGCAGCCCGGCGTGCTGAGCACGCGGGTGGGCTACACGGGCGGCGACGTACCGAACGCGACCTACCGCAACCACGGCACCCACGCCGAGGGGGTGGAGATCGTTTTCGATCCCACGGTCACGTCGTACCGGGACATCCTGGAGTTCTTCTTCCAGGTGCACGACCCGTCGACGAAGAACCGGCAGGGCAACGACCTGGGCCTGAGCTACCGGTCGGCGATCTACTACCTCAGCGATGAGCAGCAGCGGGTCGCACTGGACACGATCGCCGACGTGGACGCCTCCGGCCTGTGGCCGGGCAAGGTGGTCACCGAGGTCGAGCCGGCCGGCCCGTTCTGGGAGGCCGAACCGGAGCACCAGGACTACCTGCAGAAGTTCCCGAACGGCTACACGTGCCACTTCGTCCGGCCCGGCTGGAAGCTGCCGCGCCGCGCGGAGTCGGTTCAGTAACCGATAACAGCTGAAGGGTGCTGCCCCCGTCTTCCGGACGGGGCAGCACCCTTTTCGCTTTGTGGGGGAGCAGGAGGGATCACCGTGCTCATTCGAATATCTAAGTGCCTTCAGCGGTAACTGAAATAAATGCCTCTACGGCTGGTGACGCCGCTCCTTAACCGTGAAGACTCCAAAAACAGCCTTGACAGGCCGGGCCGTCCGTGACGATCACCACCGTCACCGCAGGTCAAGAGATGGTTACGCGCGTTGACACCCGGGACCGTGTTAGGTGAGCCTAACCATGTCTGGACCGGTTGGGGGTACCGGGCGCTTTACGCTCAGGTGACCAGTTCGGGAAAACCATTGAGGGGAAACGGCAAACGTGGCGCGCGAGGATCATCGGGACCGGCATCTGGAACGTATCGCCGAGGTGCGTGCGGGACGTACCGCGGCGAAGGTGGGCTACCCGATAGGTCTGTGCACCGCCGAGGTCATCCGGACCGCGCACGTCGGCGCCGGTCTGCTCAGGGTGACGCTGGGCGGCCCGGGAACCGAGGGGTTCCAGGCACATTCCCCGGACGAGCACGTGAAGCTGATCTTCCCGGACGCCGATGGCTCCATCCGGTTACCCGAGAAGAACGGGCTGATGCTGCGCTGGCCGCGGCCGGGTTCCGAGGCGCGGGAGTACTCCGTGCGCCGGTTCGACCCCACCACCGGTGAGCTGGATCTGGACATCGCCCTGCACGAGGGTGGCCTGGGCTCCGGGTGGGCGCAGACCGTGCGGCCCGGGGAGCGGGTCCACGTGGCGGGGCCTCCCGGGGGACTGATCGTCCCGCACAACTTCGACCGGTATCTGCTGGCCGGGGACACCACCGCACTGCCGGCGATCGCCCGGTGGTTGGAGGAGTTGCCCCGGGACGCCAAGGGCTGGGCCTTCATCGAGGCCGAAGGGGAGATCCCCCTGGACGCACCGGACGGCGTGCAGGTCACCTGGCTGCGTGGCAACGGCACCTCGGGCGCGCTGGCCGAGGCGGCCATGCGGATCAGCTGCGAGGAGCGGCTGTACGTGTGGGTCGCCGGCGAGGCCGGGGCCATCAAGCCGCTGCGTCGCTGGGTGAAGGACGAGCTACAGCTCGACAAGGCCGACTACGACATCACCGGCTACTGGAAGCGTGGCGTCGAGGCGTTCGACGACCACGAGCACTGACCCTGTAAGACAGAAAACTGAGGGAACATCCATGAGAAATCTCCGTCTGGTCGCCGCTGCGGCCCTGGCCGTCGTCTCGCTGACCGCGTGTGGCGGAAACCAGGAGGCCGCGCAGCCGGAGCAGTCGCAGACCCGCGTCTTCAAGGCCGACAACGGTGACATCACCATCCCGGCCAAGCCGAAGAAGGTCGTCGCCACCGGTTACGCGGTGGCCGCGCTGCTGGAGGCCGACGCGCCGCTGGTCGGCATCTCCGAGTTCAAGCGTGCCGTGCCGATGTACAGCGACGCGCACAAGAAGAAGTACCAGGAGCTGCCGAAGGTCGCGGGCGAGCTGGCCAAGGAGACCAACTACGAGGAGATCGCGAAGCTCGACCCCGATCTGATCGTGCTGGGTGTGCCGAAGCCGGCGCTGGCCGACATCGACATGAAGAAGCTGACGGACATCGCCCCGGTCGTGGCGATCGGTCCCGGCGTGCCCTCGGCGTGGCGTGAGGTGTCCCGCAAGCAGGCCGACGCGGCGGGTGCGCTGGGCAAGTTCGACGAGACGAAGGCGGCCTACCAGAAGAAGGCCGACGAGCTGAAGAAGAAGTACGCGGACGTGCTGCCCAAGGTCAAGATGGGTCACGTGGGTTCCTATGGCGAGGTCGCCAAGGGCAACTTCATGAACGAGTTCAACGGCTCCTGGGGTACCAGCATCGCGAATGACATCGGCGCCAACTACGGCGAGGGTGCTAAGGCCGAGGGCGCCAAGGGCGTCTCGGAGTACCCGTCGATCGAGCAGCTGACCGAGAAGTTCAAGGACGCGGCGATCCTCACCTACTCCAACGGCCCGGATGGCAACCCCAACGCGGCGGTCAAGTACGTGCTGGACAACCCGTTGTGGAAGGAACTTCCCGCGGTGAAGGACAACAAGGCCTTCGGCTTCAGCTTCACCGAGGCGTCCACTTTCCAGGAGGCGCTGAAGACCCTGGACTCGATCGACAAGGCGCTCGCGCCGCTACTGAAGAAGTGACTCCGCTGACATGAAGGCATGGCGACTCGTCGCCGCGCTCGTACTGCTCTGTGTCGTGGCCGTGGTGGGCATGGGAATCGGTGCCCGCCACGTCCCGGCCGGTGAGGTCGTCCGGGCGCTGCTGGCGTACAACGGTTCTCCGGACCACATCGTGGTGCTCGATCTGCGGGGACCACGGGCCGTGTTGGCGATCGCGGTGGGTGCCGCGCTGGCCGTCGCGGGTGTGCTGATCCAGACGATCACCCGTAATCCGCTCGGTGAGCCGGGCATCCTGGGGGTGACGGCCGGTTCCTCGTTCGCGGTCGTCGTCGGTTCTGTTCTTGGTGTCTCGTCGCAGTATTCGGATCTGCTGCTGGCGATCGTGGGTGCCGCGGTCGCCTCGGTGCTGGTGTACTCGGTCGGCCGGGTGTCGCCGTTGCGGCTGGTGCTGACCGGCTCGGCGTTGACCTTCGTGTTGTCCGGGTGCACCACCGGTCTGCAGTTGTTGTTCCCGCACGCCCTGGACAAGTACCGGTACTGGCATGTGGGTTCGCTGGCCGGTCGTGAGCAGCAGCCGAACCTGGTGCCGTTGCTGGTGATCGCGGTGTCGCTGGTGGGCGCGTTGCTGATCAGCAGGCAGCTGAACGCGGTCGCGCTGGGCGATACCGTCGCCCAGACGCTGGGGGCGAAGGTGCAGCGGGTGCGGTTCGCCGCGCTCGTGCTGGTGACCGTGTTGTCCGGTGCCGCGACGGCGCTCGCCGGCCCGATCCTGTTCGTCGGCCTGATGGTGCCGCACCTCGCGCGGCAGCTGGCGGGGGCGTCGGTGGGCTGGATGATCGGGTTCGCCGCCGTGTTGGGGCCGGTGTTGTTGCTGATCGCGGATATCGGGTCCCGGGTGCTGTTGCCGACCGGTGAGGTTCCGGTGGCGATCGTGATGGCGTTCCTGGGTGGGCCGGTGCTGATCTGGGCTGCTCGCCGGTACGGGAGGGTGGAGGCATGACTGCTCTGACCTTCCGGCGTGGGGGAGTGTCGCTGCGGGTCGAGCGGCAGACGCTGGTGCTGGCCGCCGTGATGGTGGTGCTGATCGTCGGTCTGATGGTGCTCGGCCTGTGTTACGGCGCCTCCTGGATGAGCCCGGCGCGGGTGTTCGACGCACTGTCCGGTGGCCGGGGTGGGGTATACGTCCGCGAGTGGCGGTTGCCCCGGGTGGTGGCCACCGCGGTCTTCGGCATGGCGCTGGGTGCGGCGGGGGCGATCTTCCAGAACGTCACCCGGAATCCGCTGGGTGCGCCGGACGTGATCGGACTGGATGCGGGTGCCTACACGGGTGCGTTGTTCGCGTTCACCGTGTTGTCCGGTACCGCGGTGCAGCTGGCCACCGGGTCCATCATCGGCGGCCTGGTCGTCGCCGGGATCGTCTATGCGTTGTCGCTGGGCGGTGGGCTGTCCGGGTTCCGGTTGATCGTGATCGGTATCGCGTTGAATGCGATGATCAATGCGATCAACTCGTGGATCATCCTGCGGGTGAGCCTGGACGTGGCGATCGCCGCGACCGGCTGGAACCAGGGTTCGCTGAACGGGCTGAGCTGGGGGAAGATCCAGTTCCCGATCGTGATCATCGTGGCGTTGCTGGCCTTGCTGGCACTGCGGTCGTACACCATGCATCAGGACTCGCTGGGGGCCGCGTTGTCGGTGACCACCGGGGTGAACGCGCGGCGGCTGCGGCTGCACCTGGTGTTGCTGGGTGTGGGTCTGACGGCCACGGTGACGGCGGTGTGTGGACCGATCGCGTTCATCGCGTTGTCCGCTCCACAGATCGGCCGGCGACTCGCGCGGGCACCGGGGATTCCGTTGCTGCCCGCCGCGTTCACCGGTGCGGTGTTGTTGCTGGCGTCGGACCTGGTGGCGCAGATTCTGCTGGCGCCCGTTTCCCTGCCGGTCGGCGTGGTCACCACCGCGGTCGGCGGCTGTTACTTGATCTGGTTGCTGAGTAAGGAGGTGCGGCGGCGATGAGCACATCGCGATTGACCGCACGTGATCTGACGTTGCGTTATGGCGAGCGGGTGGTGTCCACCGGGCTCACCGTGGATGTGCCGGACGGCGCGTTCACCGCGATCGTCGGGCCGAACGCGTGTGGCAAGTCCACACTGCTCAAGGCCCTGGTCCGGCTGATCCGGCCGAGCGAGGGCTCGGTGTCGTTGGACGGCCGGGACGTGAACGCGTTCCCGACGAAGGAAGTGGCTCGGCAGCTGGGGTTCCTGCCGCAGGATCCGGTGGCCCCGGAGGACATCCGGGTGCGGCAGCTGGTGATGCGGGGCCGGTTCCCGCACCAGACGCTGCTGTCCACCTGGTCGGAGGCGGACGAGAAGGCGGTGGCCGAGGCGATGTCGGCCGCCGGTGTCGCGGATCTGGCCGAGCGTCCGGTGCAGCAGCTGTCCGGTGGGCAGCGGCAGCGGGTGTGGATCGCGTTGGTGCTGGCGCAGGACACCTCGTATCTGCTGTTGGACGAGCCGACGTCCTTCTTGGACATCACGCACCAGTACCAGTTGCTGGATCTGCTGTCCCGGCTGCGGAATCAGGGCCGGACGGTGATCACCGTGCTGCATGACATCAATCAGGCCTGTCGGTACGCCGACCATCTGGTGGCGATGAAGGCCGGTCAGATCGTCGCCGAGGGTGCTCCTGTGGACGTCGTGAGCGCCGAACTGCTCAAGGAGGTCTTCGACCTGCCCTGTGTGGTGGTTCCCGATCCCGTGACCGGCACGCCGATGGTCGTTCCCTTACCCGGAGAGCACTGACACATGAACACCCACCCTGCACTGCTCGAACTCACCGGCGCTCAACTGGGTATCTGGAATGCCCAGCGGCTGGAGCCGGATTCGCTCTACTACGTCGTCGGCGATGTCTTCGAGATCGCCGGGGAGGTGGATGAACGCCTGCTGGCGCAGGCGATCCGGTCGACCACCGAGGAGGCCGAGTCGCTGCGGCTGCGGGTGGTGGACACCCCGGACGGGCCACGGCAGTGGATCGACCGGGAGCCGGTTCCGTTGCCGGTGATCGTGGATCTGCGTGCTGAGGCGGATCCCCGGGGGGCGGCGGAGCGGTTGGTGGCCGCGGAGCGGGAACGGGTGGCGACGCAGGCGCGGGGGATGACCGAGCGGGACCTGTTCTCGCACACGGTGATCAGGGTGTCCGAGAAGGAGACCTGGTACACGCAGCTCGGTCATCACCTGGTGTTCGACGGGTACACGGCGGCCATGCTGGGTCGTCGGACCGCGGAGCACTATGGCGCGCTGGTGCGGGGTGAGCAGCCGGGGCCGTCGCCGTTCGGCAGTTTCGCCGAGGTGGTAGCCGGGGATCTGGCCTACCGGGTGAGTGAGCGGGCGGAGACGGATCGGGCCTACTGGCGGGAGCGGTTCAGTCCGTTGCCGGAGGTGGATTCGGGTTCCGGCAGTGGGACTCCGGAGCGGACGATCACGGTGCGGGCGGTGCTGGGGGCCGCTGAGCTGGATCGGCTCAAGGAGGTGGCGGCCCGGACGAAGGGCACCTGGGCCGAGGTGTTGATCGCCTGTTACGCCGCGTACCTGCACCGGGTGCTGGGGAGCACCGATGTGGTGTTCGCGATGCCGTTGATGTGCCGGGCGGGGGTGGAGTTGCGGACCCCGGCGATGGCGGTGAACGTGTTGCCGCTGCGCGTGCCGGTGCGGGGCGGAGACACCCTGGATGTGCTGTGCAAGCGGATCGCGTTGGTCATGCGGGAGATGCGGAAGCACCAGCGTTATCGGGGTGAGGATCTGCCCCGGGATGTTCCGGGTGCCGGTGCGTTGCTGCACGGGCGGGGCATCAACCTGAAGAACTTCGATCTGGCGCTGGATTTCGCCGGATCCGTGGGTGTGATGCGGAACGTGGCCGGTGGGCCGCCGGAGGACATGGGTCTGTCGGTGTTGCCCACTGCGGACGGTGGGTTGCTGCTGGGGTTCGAGGTGGATGCGGCCACCCACGATCAGTCCGGTGTGGACCGGATGCTGGAGTCGCTGCTGGGCCTGATCCACACGCTGACGGAGCCGTCGCAGCCACCGGTGGGCCAGGTCCGCCTGGCGGGTGCCGAGGTGCTGCCGGAGTGGTCCACCCCGTCCGTGGTGCCGGTTTCCGGGCTACTGGACGACGTCGGCACGCTGGTGTGCGGCGCCTCGCGGTCGGGCGGCCCGGAACTGGCCGCCCGGGTGCGGCGGGTCGCTGATGGCCTGCGGGCCCGGGGCATCGGCCCGGATGATGTGGTCGCCCTGGCGCTGCCGCGGTCTATCGACCTGGTCGTCGGGCTGCTGGCGGTGCTGGAGGCCGGGGCCGCGTTCCAGCCCCTGGATCTGGAGCATCCGATCGGCCGGCTGCGCGATCTGGTCGCGGACACTGGAGCCGTGCTGGCCCTGTCCACTGAGGACCTACTGGGCATTCCGTGGGTCACTGTCTCCGAAGTTGGCGATGTTCGGGAGAGGAACGAGCCCGAACATCGCCAACTTCGGGACCACGGCTCGTCTCCGGAGAACCTGGCGTACGTGATCCACACGTCGGGTTCGACGGGCCGGCCCAAGGGTGTGCTGGTGCGGCGAGGTGGGCTGTTGTCACTGCTCAGCCACCATCGCGCGACGACCATCCCGGAGACGGCGCAGGGCCGTGAGCTGCGGGTGGCGCACACGTACTCGTTCGCCTTCGACTCGGCCATCGACCAGCTCGGCTGGCTCCTGGCGGGCCACGAGCTGCACCTGTACGACGCGGACACCGCCCGGGACGCCGACGAGCTCCTAGCAGCCATCCGGCGCGATCGGATCGATGTCGTGGACACCACGCCGTCGTTGGCCGCGCCGCTGCTGGATGCCGGACTCGGCGACCTGCGGCTGCTCGTACTCGGTGGTGAGGCGACCCCGCCGGCGCTCTGGACGCGCGTCGTTCAGGCCGGGATCCCGGCCCGGAACATGTACGGCCCCACCGAGTACACGGTGGACGTCACCACCGCCGTGGTGGACGGTGAAATCCCGACCATCGGATTCCCGGTGTCCGGCACCAGGATCTACCTCCTCGACGGCGCGTTGCAGCCCGTCGCCGCCGGTGAGGCAGGAGAGCTCTATGTCTCCGGGCCGCAGCTGGCCCGGGGTTACCTGGGGCAGCCCGGACTGACCGCCGAACGTTTCGTCGCCGACCCGTACGGTCCGGCCGGTGCGCGGATGTACCGCACGGGAGACGTGGCCCGCTGGGTGCCCGGCCGTGGCCTGGAGTTCACCGGCCGCCGGGACGGTCAGGTGAAGATCCGTGGCCACCGGGTGGAACTCGGTGAGGTCGACGCCGCCCTCGGCGCGCTGCCCGGTGTCCGGGCCGCTGCCGCCGCCGTGCACGGCAACCGGCTCGTCGGCTACGTGGTGCCCGACGGCGCGATCAGCCCCGACTCGGTCCGCGACGAGCTGGCGCAGCGGGTGCCCGATCACCTGGTGCCGGCCGTGGTCGTGCTGCTGGATGCGTTGCCGGTGACCACCAACGGCAAGCTGGACCGCGCCGCGTTGCCCGCGCCCCGGATGTCCGGTACCGGCAGGCAGCCGAGCACCGAGCGCGAACGCGTGCTGGTGTCGGTGATCGCCGAGGCCACCGGGGTGGACGACGTCGGCATCGACGACGACTTCTTCTCCCTCGGTGGCGACAGCATCATCGCCATCGCCGTCAGCGCCCGGCTCCGCGCCCACGGCATGCACCTGCGGCCCCGTGATCTGCTGGAACGTCGCAGCCTGGCCTCCCTGGCGGCGGCGATCACCGGAACCGTCGCCGCGCGGCAGGAACATGACCCGGTCGGTCCGGTACCCGCCCCGCCCATCGTGCGTGGCCTGCTGGACCCGAACCGCTATGTCCCGGTGATCGCCGGGTATGCCCAGTGGACCGCGCCGCATGTGCTGGACCTGGACATCGAGACGCTCCGCCGTGGTGTCGACGCGCTGGTGGAGCACCATGACGCCCTCCGGCTGCGGTGGTTCGCCGATGGCCTGGAGATCTTGCCCAGGGGCACCGCGCGGGCGGTCGTCACCGAGGCCGAGGTGCTCACCGAGAGTGTCGAGTCGTTCGCTCAGCGGGTGGCGGCTGGGCTGGATCCCGATTTCGGCCCAATGCTGCGGGTGGTGCTGCTGCACACCCCGGACGGGGACCGGGTCGTCATCGTCGCCCACCACCTGGTGATCGACGGTGTCTCCTGGCGGGTCCTGCTGCCCGACCTCCAGGCCGCGTGTGCCGGAGAGCAGTTGCAGCCGGTGGGCACCTCGTGGCGCCACCACGCCCTGACCCTGGCAGAACAGGGCCGGACCGGAGCCCGACGGTCCGAACTGGACCATTGGCGGTCCACTGTGGACGAGTTCCGGCTCGGTGACCGAGCCCTGGACCCGCGGCGGGACACCATGGCGACCGCCAAGGTCACCGTCCTCACCGCCACCGCGCGGCAGAGCGAGGCCGTACTCGGCACCCTGCCCGCCGCCTACCGGATGGGCGTCGACGAGGTGCTCCTCGCCGCGTTCGCCCTCACCGTGCAGGAGTCGGTCACCGTCCGGCTGGAAGGCCACGGGCGGGATCTGGCCGACGCCGACTTGTCCCGCACGATCGGCTGGTTCACCAGCGAATACCCGGTCCGTGTCCCGTTCGACCACGACCCCGGCCGGGTACTGCGTGGCGCCAAGCAGGCCAAGCGATCCACCCCGGACCACGGCCTCGGCCACGGCGTCCTGCGTTACCTGGATCCGTCCACACAGGACGAATTCGCCGGTCAGCCCGATGTGCTGATCAACCACCTCGGCAGGTTCGCCCCGCTGCCCGGCGCCTGGTGGCTGCCCGAGGGTGACCCGTTCGCCGTCACCGAACCCGCCGCCAAGGCCCTGGAACAGGTCCTCGCCCTGAACAGCTTCGTGCACGAGGACGGCACCCTCGCCATCGAATGGACCGCGGCGGGGGAGATCCTCTCCGAACAGGCCGTTCGTGAGCTGCAGACCGCGTTCTCCGCTGCCTTGGAGACCCTGGCCGAGCACGCCGAGAGCGTCGGTGACTTCGGCGGTCTCACGCCGTCCGACCTGCCACTGGTGAACCTGGACCAGGACACCATCGACTCGCTGGGCCGGATCGAGGACGTACTGCCGGCCACCGCGTTGCAGGCCGGACTCGCGTTCCACAGCCTGGTACGCGGCGAGGACGAGGCCGACGTGTACGTCGTGCAGGCCGTCACCCACCTCCAGGGGCACATCGACGCGGACAGGATGCGCGAGGCGGCGAGGGAACTGCTGCGCCGCAACCCCGCGCTGCGGCTCCACCTGCACACCACCGCCGGCGGTGAGGTCGTGCAGGTCGTGCCCGCCGACGTACAGCTGGAGTTCCGGCTCGTAGAAAGAGGAGCAGATTCTGCAGAAAATGCACAGGACGCATTTTCTGCAGAATCTGCCTCTGACCTCACCCGGAGCTTCAACCCCGACCGGCCGCCGCTGATCCGCTTCCTGCTGGGCGCCGACCGGCTGGCGATCACCGTGCACCACGCGTTGCTGGACGGCTGGTCCATGCCGATCGTCGGCCGCACCCTGTTCGCCATCTACGCCGAACTCGGTGGCGGTGAACGGGCCACGACCGCGCCGCCACTGTCCGAGTACCACCGCTGGCTGGCCACCCGCGACCGCGCGACCGGCCTCCAGGCGTGGCGGGAGGCGCTGTCCGGAGTGGACGAAGGCACCCGCCTGGCCCGGGAGAGCACCACCATCGAGCGGCCACACCGGGTCACGGTTCCCCTGGGCGCGGAGTTCAGCGACCAGCTGCGCCGGTTCGCCCGTAGCAGGGGAGTCACCGCGAGCACCGTGCTGCAGACCGGGTGGGGCGTGCTGCTGGGCAGGCTCACCGGCCGCCAGGACGTCGTGTTCGGCTGCCCGGTGTCCGGCCGGCCGGCCGAGGTGGACGGTGTCGAGTCGATGATCGGCCAGCTGGGCAACACGATCCCGGTGCGCGTCCACTATGGACTCGGCGACACCGCCGCCCAGGTCCTGGACCGGGTGCACGCGGACGCCGTGACACTGGCCGAGCACCACCACATCGGACTGCCCGACATCCAGCGGCAGGCCGGGATCGGTGAACTGTTCGACACCATGTTCGTGATGGAGAACTTCCCGCTCTCCTCCCGCGACCACATCCCCATCGCCCCCGGCCTCGAACTCACCGGCGTGGACATCACCGACGCCACGCACTACGCGCTCACCGTGATCGTGCTGCCCGGCGACGAGATCACCATCGGCCTGGACTACCAGCCCACCGAGTTCGACGAGCCCACCATCCAGGCCTACGGTCGCTGGCTGCGCACCCTGCTCCAGCAGATCGTCACCGCCCCGGACCGGCCGATGGCCCTGCTGTCCAACCTGGACGGTGACGAGCGGGCAGCCATCCTGCGGATGAGCGACGGACCCGTGCCGCGGCGGGAACGCGGCGGCACGCTGACCGAGTTCGCCCGCTGGGTGCAGGCCACCCCGGACGCCGAGGCCGTGGTGTGCCGCGACCGGTCACTGTCCTATGTGGAACTGGATCGGGCGGCGAACCGGCTGGCCAACGCGCTCATCGAGCACGGCGTCCGGCCACAGGACCCGGTCGCCGTCATGCTGCCGCGCGATGTGGAGATGGTCGTCGCGCTGCTCGCCGTGTTCAAGGCGGGTGCCGTCTACGTGCCGATGGACCCCGACTACCCGCAGGATCGGCTGGCCTACATGGCCGGGGACATCAAGCCCGCCGCCGTCATCGGCCACCACCGGTTCGGCGACTACCCGCTGGTGCGCCCGGAAACCGACGCTCCGGAGACCGATCCGGTGCAGGCCAGGGCACAGATCACCGACGACTCCCTGGCCTACGTCATCTACACCTCGGGCACCACCGGCAAACCCAAGGGCGTCGGCATCCCGCACCGCGGCGTACCCAGCCTGGTCGCCCTCCAAGAAGACGTGGTCGGTATCGGAGAGCAGGAGCGTTACCTGCACTTCGCCTCCACCAGCTTCGATGTGGCGTTCTGGCAGTTCATGCTGCCCCTGCTGTCCGGCGGCGCCAGCATCATCGCCCCCGAAGAGGTCCGCGTCCCCGGCGACGAACTCCTCGACTACATCGCCGAGCACCGGGTCACCGGCATCAACCTGCTGCCCTCGTTCCTGGCCGCCATGCCCGACGACGCCACCATCCCGGACGACATCTTCATGGTCGTCGGCGCCGAACGCCTCGACCCGGAACTGGCCCACCGCTGGGGCCGGGGCCGCCGGGCGCTGTTCAACGCCTACGGCCCGACCGAGGTCACCATCAACTCGACGATCTGGGTCTACGACGAGAACGATCCCGGCCCGCTGCCCATCGGTCTGCCCGACCCGGAGATCCGCGCCTACGTGCTGGATGCCGGGCTCAACCCAGTAGGCGTCGGAGTCACCGGCGAGCTGTACCTGGCCGGGCCGAAACTGGCCCGTGGGTACATCAACCGGCCGGACCTGACCGCCGAGCGCTTCGTCGCCGACCCCTACGGCGAGCCGGGGGAGCGGATGTACCGCACCGGCGACCGCGTGCAGTGGCGCGCCGACGGGCAGATCGTGTTCCTCGGCCGCGCCGACCACCAGGTCAAGGTGCGCGGCTTCCGCATCGAACTGTCCGAGATCGAAACCGTGCTCACCCAGCACCCGCAGGTGCGGGCCTGCGCGGTGATCGTCCGCGACGGCCGGCTGGTCGGCTATGTCATCCCGGTCGACGACGTCCGGCTGGATCTGGACGACGTGCGGGCGCACCTGGCCGCCGAGCTGCCCGATCACATGGTGCCCGCCGCGTTCGTGGAGCTGACCGCGTTGCCGCTGACCCCCGGCGGCAAGCTGGACCGTGCCGCGCTGCCCGCCCCGGAGTTCCGGGCCACCGAGGCCCGTGCGGCGAGCAACGCCGCCGAGGAGCTGCTCCTCGACGTGTTCCGGGAGGTCCTCGGCCGTGTCGATGTGCAGCTGGACGACGCGTTCCTGGACATCGGCGGCGACAGCATCGTGTCGCTGCGCCTGGTGTCCCGGGCCCGGCGGGCCGGCCTGGAACTGACCGCCCGGGACGTGTTCGAAGGTGGCACGGTCGCCGGGATCGCCGCCCGTGCCCGCCTCGCCGTGCAGGCGGTGGAGGAGCCCGGGGTGGGCGACGCGCCGCTCACCCCGGTCATGCGGGCCCTGCTGGAGCGTGGCGGGAACGTGGACGGGTTCTGCCAGTGGGTGGAGATCAGCGTCCCCGCAGGCGGCACCCCGCGGCGCTGGCAGGCGGCGATCGATGCGCTGCTGACCCGGCACGACGCGTTGCGTGCGCATCTGGCGGGCGATGTGTTGCGCATCCCGGCGCCGGGCAGCGTCACGGCCGCGCAGGTGTTCACGCAGGTCAAGGCAAAAATGGGTGCCGAAGTTGGCGATGTTCGGGGCAAAGAGCGCGATCACCGTGCTGGAAGTGCTCAGCGCGGCGCGGGCGGAGGGCGCGC
>QZFT01000056.1 GCA_003600225.1 Pseudonocardiaceae bacterium YIM PH 21723 | reverse complement strand
CGATTTACATGTCCGCCCGGGGCCTTCGTCTATGTCGGCATCCCGGAAATTGATCTTAGATCGTGATCTTCCCTGTTAAGCCCGAAACCCGGTCTCAGCAGGTCAATCAGCAGGATGAAACAGGCTCTGTGGATGGACGTCGGGGCTGGGGACAACTCAGTGGTTGATCAGGTCGAGCAGGATGTCGTGGATGCCGGGGGTCACCGCGATGGTGCAGGCGGAGCCGATGCCGTGCCGGGTGCCGTCGCCGTCCACGACCAGGCCGCCGGCCTCGCGGACCAGGACCACGCCGGCCATGGTGTCCCACGGCAAGTTGGACAGGTTGATGGTGGCCTCCAGTTTGCCCTCGGCCACCCACACCATGTCGATCGCCGCCGTGCCGATCATCCGAACCCGCTCGGCCTGCGCGCCCAGGGCGGCGAGCAGGCGCAGGCGGAGCTCGTTCTTCCGGGCGTCCTCGGCCCGTACGGAGAAGTCGCCGACCGACACCATCGAACTCGCCAGCGAGTCCACGGTGGACACCTGCAGCCGTTGACCGTCGCGGAACGCGCCTCCGCCCACCGACGCCCAGTAGGCGTGGCCGAGGAGGGGCAGCTCGATGGCGCCGACCACCGGCTGCTCGTCCACGATCAGCCCCAGGGACACCCCGCACAGCGGGATGCCCCTGGCGAAGTTCGCCGTGCCATCCACCGGATCGAGGGCCCAGTAGCCCTGACCGCTCGGCCCGGTGAGCCCGAGCTCCTCACCGAGCACGCCGATCTCCGGAGCCTCGCGGGTCAGGAAGGCACGCATCGTCTCCTCGACCGCGAGGTCCACATCGGTGACCAGATCCCGCCGCGCCTTCTCGGTGATCTCGGACGGAACCCTGGTGGCCATGATCCGGCCGCCCAGCGCCACCGCCTCCCGGGCTATCGGGAGGAGGTCGCGCCATGCCGAGGTCACTGATCGACTGCCTGCGGCAGGAACACCTCGACCTGGGGCAGGTCGTGGCCCAGCCGATCCCGCTTCGCGGTCAGGTAGTTGATGTTGTGGTCGTTCGGCGGAATCAGCAGCGGTACCCGGCCTGCCACCCGGATCCCCTGATCTTCGAGGGCCTTGAACTTGTCCGGGTTGTTGGACAGCAGCCGCACCGACTGCACCCGCAGGTGCCGCAGCACCACGCCTGCCGGGGCGTAGTCGCGGATGTCGATGGGCAGCCCGAGACTCGTGGCCGAATCGAGGGTGTCCATGCCCTGCTCGTCCTGCAGGATGTGTGTGCGCACCTTCTCCACCAGGCCGATCCCGCGTCCCTCATGCCCACGGAGGTAGATCAGGATCCCGCTGCCCTCCCGCACGATGGTGTCCAGTGCGGCGTTGAGCTGCTCGCCGCACTCGCACCGCATCGCACCGAAGATATCCCCGGTCATGCACTCGGAATGGATCCGTATGAGGACGTTCTCCCGCATCCGGATCTTCCCGTAGGTCAGGGCCATGTGCTCGTGCCCATGCGACCGGAATGCCACCGCCCGGAATCGTCCGCGCCGGGTCACCAGGTCGGACTCGGCAACGTCCGCGTCACTGATCGCTTGCTCGTACATCCGTCTCCTTGTCGCCAGGAGTCGGCAGATATCACTACGCTCTGCCTTCAAAGGGCTGTAACGCGTCCAATCGGTGGAGGTCACTCTATGTTCAGTGTCACCGTCCGTGACCACATCATGGTTGCGCATAGCTTTCGTGGCGAGGTCTTTGGTCCAGCCCAACGCCTACATGGAGCAACGTTTGTGGTGGACGCAACGTTCAAACGATCTGAATTGGATGCCGACAACATCGTCGTCGACATCGGCCTGGCCACGACCAGGCTGGGCGCAGTGCTGGGCGAGTTGAACTACCGCAACCTCGATGACGTGCCCGAATTCGCCGGCATCAACACCTCCACCGAGTTCCTGGCCAAGGTCATCGCCGACCGGCTCGCGGACAGCGTTCACCGCGGTGAACTGGGTGAAGGCGCGCGCGGGCTGACCGGGATCCAGGTGACGCTGCACGAGTCGCACGCCGCCTGGGCGGGGTATGAACGCGAGCTCTGAAATCCGCTTCCTGCTGCCCGGTGACATCGACGACCCGGCAGCACCCAGCGGCGGCAACGCCTACGACCGTCGGATCATCGACGAACTCGTGGCACTCGGTATACGGATCGAGGAGGTGCCGGTACTCGGCACCTGGCCACAACCGGACGCACGTGCCCGCGCACAACTCGCCGACACACTCGCCGGCTGTCCTGACGGCGCGGTGTTGCTGCTCGACGGCCTGCTCGCCTGCGGGGTACCGGACCTGATCACCCCGCACGCCGGCAGGCTGCGACTGGCCGTCCTAGTACACCTGCCGCTGGCCGCCGAGACCGGCGCCGATCCGGCCCTGAACGGCCTGGAGCGGGAGGTGCTGCATGCCGCGGACGCGGTCATCGCCACCAGCCCGGCCGCCGCTCGCGACCTGCGTGCCCGGCACGGCCTGGATCGGGTACACGTCGCCGTCCCCGGCGTCGACCCCGCTCCGCTCTCGCCCGGCACCGACGGCGTGTCGAACCTGCTCTGTGTCGCGTCGCTGACCCCGCGCAAAGGACACGACCTGCTCGTCCGTGCCCTGGACGGCATCGAACACCCGTGGACCTGCACCTTCGCCGGGCCGGGCACGCTCAACGTCCGGAGCGACCGGATCAGCACCCCCGGTCCGCTGCACGGCGCAGACCTGGAACGGGCCTACTCCCAGGCCGACCTGTTCCTGCTGGCCTCGCGGGCCGAAACCTACGGCATGGTGATCACCGAGGCCGTGGCCCGTGGCATTCCGGTGCTGGCCAGCAGCGTGCCGGACGCCCTCGGGGACGGTGGACTGCTGCTGCCCGCCGACGACCTGGACGCCTGGCGGACGGCGCTGCGCCGCTGGTTCGCCGAGCCGGGGTTTCGCGCCGACCTACGGGACAGGGCGGTTACGCGACGCGCCGATCTACCTCGCTGGCACGATTCAGCACAGACAATAGTGGACATAGTGGTTAGCCTGTTTGGGTGACGTTTGATCCGGAGTGGCTTGCTCTGCGTGAACAGGCCGACGCTGAGGCCCGTGCCGACGACCTGGTGGAGCTGCTTCGCCCGACCCTGGAGCAGGAACATCTGGTCATCCGGGATCTGGGCTGTGGCACCGGCTCGATGGGGCGTTGGCTCGCGCCCCGGCTGGCCGCCGGTCAGCACTGGGTGCTGCACGACCACGACTCCCATCTGCTCGAGCTGGCGGCGAAGAGTCTGCTCGACCTGAACGTCACCGTGGAGACCTGTCACGGTGACATCGGCAGGCTCAGGGCGTCCGACCTCACCGGAACTTCACTGGTCACAGCTTCAGCACTACTCGACGTGCTGACCCTCGACGAGTTGAACGCTCTCGCGACCGCCTGCGTTAGTAGTGGTGTGTCCACTCTGCTCACGCTCTCCGTCGTCGGGAAAGTCGAACTCGACCCGGTCGACCCCCTGGACGCCGCATTCCAGGTCGCGTTCAACGCGCACCAGCGGCGGGTGGTCGACGGTCGGCGTCTTCTCGGGCCCGACGCGGTCCCAGCCGCAGTCGAAGCTTTCGGGAGCCTCGGCGCGCAGGTGGTCACTCGTCCGAGCCCGTGGCGATTGGGCCCGGATGAGGCCGCGCTGACCCAGGAATGGCTGCAGGGCTGGGTCGGCGCGGCCTGTGAGCAACAACCCGCGCTCTACCAGGACGCACCCGCCTACCTGCGCCGCCGGGCGGACGCCGATCTGCGGGTGACCGTCGGACACGCGGATCTGGTGGCCTTCGTATGACCAAGATGTGGTCCTGGCTGAAGCTCGTACTCGCGATCGGCATCCTGGTCGCGCTCGGCATGCGGCTGGGCACCGACGCGTTCGTGTCCGGCCTCCGCTCGATCACCGGCTGGTCCGTGCTGGCCGCGCTCGGCATCGGGCTGTTCACCACAGTCCTGTGCGCGGCGCGCTGGTGCGTCGTCGCCGGTGGCCTCGGCCTGCCGCTGAGCCTGCGGGCGGCGGTCGCCGACTACTACCGATCATTGCTGCTCAACGCGGTGCTCCCAGCCGGTGTGCTGGGCGATGTGCATCGCGCGGTCGACCATGGCAGGCGATCAGGAAACGTCGGTCGTGGCGTGCGTGCGGTGGTATTCGAACGAGCTGCGGGGGCCATGGTGCTGGTCCTCATCGCTCTCGGCGTGCTGGCCGCCTTGCCGGTGCCGGGTGTTGACCTGGCCCCGGACCGGGTCACGGTGCTGGGGGTCATCGCCGTGCTCGCTCTCGCGCCACTCGGGCTGGCCCGGGTGCCCGCCGTACGCCGCTGGGCCGCCGAGGCCAGGGCCGCGCTTTTCACCCGCTACGCCGCACCGCGCGTGCTCGCGCTGTCCGCGGCGACCATCGCCGGTCACGTGGCGCTGCTGCTCGTCGCGGCACGGGTCGCGGGCAGCCACGCGAGCCCGGCGCACCTGATCCCCCTGGCGGTGGTCGCACTCCTGGTGATGGGGATACCGGTCAACATCGGCGGCTTCGGCCCCCGCGAGGCGTTTCTGGCCGTGGCCTTCGCCGCCACCGGGCTGGGCGCGGCCACCGGGGTGGCCACCGGCGTGGTGTTCGGCGTGCTCGCGATGATCTCGGCGCTGCCCGGTGCGTTGACGTTACTGCCCGGCCGCTCTGCCTTCGTGAAGCGCCCAGTGGCCGGCGAACATGTCGGCCAGCCCGTTCAGCACGAGCTCACCCTTACGGCCTGAGGCCCGCGACGGCATCCCGATCACCCCGGACCGGGTGTACGGCGTCATGCCCTGAGTGAGCAGGAACCGCCTGTCCGTAGCCAGGTGGTCGCCCGCCCGGAAGTCGGGCTGCAACAGCTCCGGATGGGTGTGCAGCAGGATCGAGGCCTCGAGCTCACCGGCGTGCATGTCCTCGTCGGCCGGAGTCTCGATGCCCGCCTTCGCCACGACGTCCGCCCAGTCATACGCCGTCGGAAATAGGGCCATGGCGCCGTGCGATTCCTGCACGATATTGCCCAGCACGTAGTTGCCGCCGTGCCCGTTGACCAGCACCAGATACGGGACTCCGGACCGGCGCAGCGACGCGGCGATATCAGTGACCACGTCGTACAGCGTGCGCGCCGAGATGCTCACCGTGCCGGGCCACGCGGCGTGCTCATGCGAGCACGAGATGGTGATCGGCGGCAATAGCTGCACCGGATACCGCTCGGCGACAGCCTTGGCGATCTCGCAGGCCACCACAGTGTCCGTGGTCAGCGGCAGGTACGGACCGTGCTGCTCCAGGCTGCCGACGGGGAGCAGGGCCACCTTCGCCCCCTTGACCCGGACGTCCTCGGTGGTCTCAGCGCTGAACATAATCGACAGCCTGGCACAGAGATGGCAATTCGCCCCGCATCAGGCTCGGTAGCTCGTCGAATCGCGTCTCACCGCCGATCAGTGCCTCGAACCGCTCGTCCGCCAGGAGTTCCAGCGCCAGCGCCATCCGCTCCGCGTAGGAGCGATCCGGGCGGCCAACGGTGCCGACCTGACTACTGACCAACCGCAGCCGCTTCGCGTGGAACGCCTCGCCCAGAGGCACCCCCACCGTGCGGTCGCCGTACCAGCTGAGCTCCAGCACGGTTCCCTCCTTACGCAGCAACCGCAGCGCGGTACTCAAGCCGGCCTCCGAGGCGCTGGCGTGCACCACCAGATCGCACTCGTCCCAGGCCGCTTCCGGCGACGCGAACCCGACACCCAGTGCCTCGGCGACCGCGCCGCGGGTGTGATCGACGTCCACCAGTTGAACCCGTACCCCGGGGAATCCGGCCAGCACACCGGCGACCCCGCAACCGACCATTCCACCGCCCACCACGGCGATCCGGTCCCCGATCAGCGGCCGCGCGTCCCACAACGCGTTCACCGCGGTCTCCACCGTGCCGGCCAGGATCGCGCGCCGCGCGGGCACAGCGTCCGGCACCGGTGTCACCGCGCTCTCCGGCACCACGTAGTGCGTCTGGTGCGGATAGAGACAGAACACGGTGCGTCCGACCAGGTCAGGCGGGCCGAGCTCCACCACTCCCACATTCAGGTAGCCGTATTTCACCGGCCACGGGAAGTCGCCCTCCTGGAACGGCGCCCGCATGGCATCCCGCTGATTCTGCGGAACTCCACCGCGCAACACGATCGACTCGGTGCCCCTGGAGACCCCGGACCAGAGCGTGCGAACCCCGACTTCACCCGGTCGCGGATCGGTTACCGGAACGGATTTGATTTCGGGGATCCCCACAGCATTGAGCCATAACGACTGCGCCGTACGTATCACCGAATGACCCCCGAGACGTTGTGAAGGCTGTGATGACCACACTTCAGCACAATCCAGCCCCGGCCGCCGAACCCGGCGCGTGGGCAGGCGTGCAGATCATCGCCCTGGGTGTACTGGGCAGCGCGGTACATCTGGGTTCCCACGGCTGGATGGTGGGCCTCGCGTTCGCCGCCGCCACCTGGTCGCTGCTGGATGCGGCAATGCGCCGCGCGGGCCGTTTGGCCCTGGGCCCCGCCGACCACGTCACCCTCGCCAGGGGCGTGCTCATCGGTGGTGTCGCCGCCCTGGTCGCGGACCGTTCCGCACACACCACGGTGCTGATCACGCTCGCCACGATCGCACTCGTGCTGGACGGGGTGGACGGTCAGGTGGCCCGGCGCACCGGAACCAGTTCGGAACTCGGCGCGCGCCTGGACATGGAGATGGACGCGTTCCTGATCCTGGTGCTCAGCGTGCACGCCGCCTACCTCGTCGGCCCGTGGGTGCTGGCGATCGGCGGCATGCGGTACGCGTTCGTCGCCGCCTCCTGGTACCTGCCCTGGCTGCGGGCCCCGCTGCCACCTCGCTTCGGCCGGAAGGTGGTGGCCGCGCTGCAAGGGATTCTGCTCGTCGTCGTGGCCACCGGATTCCTCCCCGGCCTCGTCGCGGCTTTTGCCCTGTCCACGCTGTCCTGGTCCTTCGGTCGCGACGTGCTCTGGCTGTGGAATCACCGCCCGATCCGCAACGACCGAACCACCAGCGGCGCCGCCCAGGAAGAAAGGACACCTCACCATGTCCACGTCCCCGCGTAGCCTGCTGCGCACAGTCGGGAACATCCTGCTCTGGATCGTCCAGATCGGACTTGCCGGTTACTTCATCAAGAGCGGTTACGACCTCTTCGGTGACAGCTACGTCAGCAAGTTCGAGAAGATCGGCTTCGGCCAGTGGTTCCGCTACGTGACCGGTGTGCTGGAGATCGGCGGCGCGATCGGCCTGCTCATCCCGCGGCTGTGTGGGCTGGCGGCCATCGGGATGACCACGGTGATGATCGGTGCGGTCGTCACCGAGCTCTCGCTCAGCAGTGACCCCTCGCTGGCCTGCTACTTCATGATGGCGTTCGTCGTCGTCGCCATCCTCCGCCGGGACGCGGTGCGTGGCCCGGAGCCTGATGACGACGGCCTGGATGATGACGACTGGGACGACGATGACGAACTCTCGTACCGTCGCGCGCTGACCGACCGGGCCGAGTCATCCGAGCGGGAGTCGGTGTCCTTCCGGGACAAGTTGACCGACCGGGACGCGGCGACGGATCGGGACTCCGCGGCCAGCCGCGGTTCGGAGGCGGACCGAGACCCGGCGGCCGACCGGGATGCCGTGCGCAATCGGGATGCCGCTGTCAGTCGAGACGCTGTGACCAATCGAGACGCTGTGACCAATCGAGACGCTGTGACCAATCGAGACGCAGCGGTCAATCGGGATCAGGTGGCCGTGCGAACCGGGATGCCCTTCCGGGACGCGGTCACCGAGCGGAACGGGGCGTCGTCGTATCGGGACGCATTCTCGGACCGGCCCCCAACACTCGAGGGTAGTGGAACAGCCAAGGCGAACACGGCTGCCGATGAGGCCATGGCGGTTCACCGCCACGCATTGCCCGATCCGGACGACAAGGCCGAGCGTGACGCAGATTCTCACCGGCGCACCTGGCCAGTGTGGGACCCGACAGCCGGGCGCAACGGAACTTCCTATCAGAACGGGACGAGCTACCGGGATGCGTTGACCGAGCGGAACCCGCTCTTCGATGGGGACGCCGTGATCGACGATGACCCTGTGGCCGATGGAAGCACCGCACCGGATGGCGGCCCCAGACTCGACGGAAGCTCCGTGCCCGGCAGGGCTTCAGCGGTGGATAAGGACTCGGTGACTGATAGGTGAGTGTTTGTTCGTTCACGGTGCCGCCCCGGGCACGACGTGCGGCGGCCTGGATGCTGACCGTCCTGGCCGCCCTGTTCGTGATCTTCGAGTTGATCCTGCCGACCAGGCTTGAGTACGTCGTCCGCTGGGACTCCTATGTGCGGTTGCCCGCTGAGGCGCTCGCCGGCCTGGCGATCGCGGCGATGCTTTCCGGGCGATGGCGCACCTGGTTCGCCGTCAGCGGGGGAGTGCTGCTTGGCTTGCTCACCGTGGTCAAGGTCTTCGACCTCGGCTTCTACGAAGTGTTGTCCCGTCCGTTTGATCTGGTGCTGGACTGGCCGCTGCTCGGTCCAGGCCTTGACTATGTGCGGGTCACCGCGGGCCAGGCAGGAGCGATCGGTGCGGTGGCCGGTGCCGTTGCACTCGGCCTGCTGTTGATCGCGCTGACCACCATGTCCGCGCTCCAGCTCAGCCGGGCCGCCGCGCGGCACCGCGGCGCCGCCACCCACACCGCGGCATTGCTGACCGTGCTCGCTGTGGTCTTCGCGCTGCCCGGGATGCGGCCCACCGGCGGCCCGGTGACCTCGTTTGATGCCACCGACTTCGCGTATGCCCACGCCAAGCAGGTCGCGGAGGGCTTCGGCGACCATGAACGCTTCCTCGCCGAAGCCTCCGTCGACGCGTACCGAGGAGTACCGGCTACGGACCTGCTCGGCGCGCTGCGTGGCAAGGACGTGCTGTTCACCTTTGTGGAGAGCTACGGCCGCTCGGCACTGGAGCATCCGGAGATGTCCGGCCGGATCGGCAACATGCTCGATGAAGGAACCCAGCAACTGCAGGCGGCCGGATACTCGGCGCGCAGCGGTTTCCTGACGTCCACCACCTTCGGCGGCGGCAGTTGGCTGGCTCAGGCTTCGGTGCAGTCCGGCCTGAAAATCGACAATCAGCAGCGGTACCGGAATCTGGTAGCCAGTGACCGGCTGACCCTGAGCAAGGCTTTCGGCAAGGCGGGCTGGGACGCGATCGGCGTGATGCCGGGCATCACCACCGTGTGGCCGGAAGGTCCCCAGCTCGGCTACCAGAAGATCCGCACCGCGCCGGCGCTCGACTATCACGGCCCGCGGTTCGGTTACGCGACCATGCCCGATCAGTTCACCATGGCTCGGTTCCAGCAGTTGGAGCGCACGCCGGGGCACAAGCCGCTGATGGCGATGATCCCGTTGCTGTCCAGCCACTCTCCATGGAATCCGGTGCCGAAGATGCTCGACTGGGACCAGGTCGGCGATGGATCGATCTATACCTCCATGCCGTCCGGTGCCAAAGAGTTCAACACCTATCTGTCGCAGCCGCCCTCGGTGACTCGCGCCGACTACGCGGGCTCCGTCGAGTACACCGTCCGGATGCTGGTGTCCTACATCGAACGGTATGGGGATCCGAATCTTGTGGTGGTCATGCTCGGAGACCACCAGCCGGCGGAGACCGTGACCGACCGGGTCGGTGGGCGGGACGCTCCGATCTCGGTGATCTCGAAAGATCAGGCTGTGATGGACAGGATCGCCGGGTGGAAGTGGGACTCCGGTCTTCGGCCCTCCTCAACGGCTCCGGTGTGGCCGATGCAGGCTTTTCGGGATCAGTTCCTGGGTGCTTTCAGCGGGGCGGATGTGGTGGCTGCTCAGCATTGATGCGCAAAGCCGAGGGCACACCGGGGGCTGGGTACAGTCCCACCCCGCTACTGACTGGCCTCAGTTATGTTGATGGGGCCTCAGGGGCTTGGTGATCACTCGGCCTTCGTCGGTGGTCCAGGTGACCGTGCCGTCGGCGTTCGTGACGTAACTCCACCGGCCTTCGTCCTTGAGTCGCTGGTGATGTCGGCACAGAGGTGGCAGGTAGCAGGTACAGGCCCTGCCGCCATCCTCCCGGCACCGGCAATGATCGACATCGCAGGTCGCCGCCACTGCCGTGCAGAACGGTGCCGCGCAGGTCTTGGAGTTGGAGAGCAGTAGCCTCCGCATCTCCGGAGTGGGGAACCTCGACTTCGTCTCGGCGGTGATCCCGACACCGGTCACCGGATCCTCGACGAGGCGGTACCAATCGCCTTTGGCGGCGTAGCTCCGGGCGACTTCGGCGGCCATCGGCCCCATGCCCGCGACCTCGGCCGGAGCGTTGGAGAATCCCGCCAGAATGTCCGGGTTCAGGTGGATGATGATGTCGGCCTGCACATCCCCCGCGCCGTCGAACTTCCCTAGCAGGAGCTGTTGAGAGATGTCGCAGCGCAACTGATCCATCTCCCGCTCATCCCCCTCACCTCGCAACCGCTTCGCCAGCGCACCCACATGCTGGCGGATCGCATGGTTGGTGACCTCATCCCCGGTGATCGACAGGGTCGATACCCCATCGGATCCGGGAAGGTGCTCCAGCCTGCGGTGCGATATCCGTCGCGACCTTCGCTTCGCGTGGCCGTCGGGGTCGATGCGCAGGATCTCCTTTTCCATGACCCCGCACAGTTGCCGCGCCGACATCCAGCCCGCGTTGTCCAACGCGATCCGCTCCACCAGCACGAGGTTGTCCGGGGACAGCCAGCGGGTCTTGGAATAGATCGCCCGCATCCGCTCCTCGTCTATCAGCCCCTCCAGCAAGGCCTCGAAGGTGGACTCCAACGGGCTGTCCAGAGCCTGCGCGACCTCCAGCCAGTTCGCCCCGCGCTGACGTGACATGCCCATTACCTCGGCGACGGTGTCGGCGACGAAGTCGGAGTCACCCCGCTCCTCGGCCATCCGAGCCGCATACCAGTACATGGACGCAGTGGTCTCACGGTGTCGCTTGACCAGGTCCGCAAAACCGCTCACTGGGAACTCATAATTGTCGCTCACATCTTCGACATTACTCGCATGAGGAGAGGATATCGAATCCGTACGATAACCCACATGGATGCAATAATCTGCGGTCCGGACGTTCCTGCGGTAAAGCGCAAGCGGTGGCGAACAGTCAAATCAGGAAACCCGCACCGACAGAACCTGGCCTGTGCCGGCCCCGCCGTCATAGGAGGCCACCAGTTCCCGCATCCGCCCCAGCAATTCGTCCCGCTCAGCCTCGGTCACCCGGATCGAGGCGTCAAACCCGCCATCCACAGCCGAGAACTCCACGGGCGATCGATCCACAGTTCCCCAGGACAGTTGCCAGGGCCGTGCCCGGCCGTCGACCCGGTCCGCCTCCTCGACCAGGCCATGGCGGGCCAGTTGGCGCAGGTGGAACGAGCACAGGCCAGACGACAGGTTCAGTGAGGTGGCGGCCTCCGTGGAGGTCACGGTGCCGCGATCGGCGAGTAGGTCCAGCAGGGCAACGCGAATCGGGTGGGTGGGAAGTGAGGTCACTTTGCAAAGCCTGCTACTTTGCAAAGCATCGAGCAAGTCGAAGGGGGAAACATGCCGGTGCTCGTGTTGGGGAAGCGGGTCGACGCCTATCCGGATATCCCGCCGGAGGCGGAACGTGGTGCCGTGCGACGGGTGACCGTGATCGGTGAGCCGATCCTGCGCAAGATCTGCGCACCGGTGGTCGAATTCGGCACCTCGGAGCTGGCGGCGCTGATCGATGACATGTTCGCGACGATGCGGGTCGCCGAGGGCTGCGGGTTGGCTGCCAACCAGGTGGACGTGGATCTGAGTGTGTTCGTCTGGGATTGCGAGGACGATTACGGCGTCCGCCACGTCGGCCACATCGCGAACCCGATCCTGAACACACTGCCCGCCGACCGTCGGAACCTGGTGGAGGCACGGGAGGGCTGTCTATCGGTACCTGGCGCACGTGCGGATCTCGCGCGCCCGGACAAGGCGATCGTGCGAGGTTGGGACATGCACGGAAACCCACTGGTCATCGAGGGCTCCGGTTATTTCGCCCGGGCGCTGCAGCATGAGACCGACCATCTGAACGGTGGGCTGTACGTGGACCGCGTCCCGGATCGGGCGCGCAAGGTCGCGCTTCGGGAGATGGAGAACAACCGGGAGGCCGTGTTCGCCCGTAGGGCCAGGATCGCCGCTGAGTGGGGCAAATGAACGCCGGGTAGTCAAGGGAGTACGCATGGTGTCACACTGAGTTCGTCAGGGAGGGGAGTATTCCTTCGCGGCGGTGTCGTCAACGCGGTCCGGCCAGCCCGGGCCCGGTGCCGTCGGCTCGTTCAGTACGAGCGGAAGAGACCTCCGGTGGGAAGGCTGTGCCCTTTTCAGCGGAGATGCCCGATGAACCTGCTGACCAGTACCAACATCTACCTCCTGGTCGGAATGACGCTGGCCGGTGGCCTGGTGCGGCTGACCGGACTGATCATCGCCCTCCGGGGTACCAATCCCCGGGACCGCCCGGCCATCATCCGCGCGCTCGCGGACTTCTTCCGTATCACGCCCCGGAGACGCCGATAGTTGCCTCCGGATTTGGTTTCATGGTGAATTCATCGCCTCGGCCTACTTTCAAGTCTCCGGATTCGACAGGGGAGGCAGGATCATGGGGAGTCGCAGGGGGTTTCTGCTGGCCGCAGGGGGTGCCGCAGCCGCTCTGACGTTGGGCAGCTCAGTGCTGGCGCGGGCAGATGACGAGGCGTTGCGGGTCGTAGAGCGGAACGAGACCGATCCACGCATGTGGTACTACCGGTTCCAGACCGGCGAGATCGGCTGGAATCCCGCGGTGAACGTGCTGCTGCCGGCGGATTATCGGACCAATGGACGCCGGTATCCGGTGCTGTATCTGCTGCACGGGGGCGGCACCGACCAGGATTTCCTCACCTGGGATCGCGCCGGGATCCGCGACTTCACCGCGGGCAAGCCGATCATCGTGGTGATGCCGGACGGCGGTCACGCGGGCTGGTACTCGAACCCGGTCAGCTCCCATGCCGGTCCACGTAACTGGGAGAACTTCCACATCAAGCAGCTGGTTCCGTGGGTGGACGCCCATTTCCGCACCTACGCCGAGCAGGAAGGCCGGGCCGTGTCGGGGTTCTCGATGGGTGGATTCGGCGCGCTCAAGTACGCGGCCCGGTATCCGAACCTGTTCGCCTCGGTGAGCGCCCACTCCGGGCCGGCCAGCCTGCGCCGGGATGCCGGTGTGGTGGTGCACTGGGCGAACCTGTCCTCGGCGGCGGTGGAGCTGGGTGGCGGCACCGTGTACGGCGCGCCGCTCTGGGACGAGGCCAAGGTGAGCGCGGACAATCCGGTCGAGCAACTGGAGGGCTACCGGGAAAAGCGGATCTTCCTGGTGGCGGGTACCAGCCCGGATCCGGTGAACGGGCTCGACATGGCCAACGAGACGGCGGTCCTCACCGGTCAGCGGGAGTTCCGTGGCCTACTGAGCCGGGCGGGCATCCGGCACGAGTGGCATGAGGAGCCGGGCGGGCACTTCATCCGCGACTACATGGTGCGCGCGGATATCGACGGGATCATCGGCAGACTCCTACCACGGTAGGACTGGAGGGACATCGGTGCTCAGGAGAGTGCGGGACCGGTTGGATCGGACGCTGGCGGGAATGGGGATCCAGGCGCCTTGGTGGGTCGCTTTCCTGACCAGCGCCTTCCTCATCGTCTTCACCGCGATCACCGTCGGACAGCGGGTACACGCGCTGCCGGCGGTGGTGCTGGTGGGCACGGTGCTGCTGGCGATCAGTTCGGCGGTGTACTGGGGGATCACCGGGCGATTCGTACCCGCGTGGAAAGCGGTCGCGCTGACCATCACGGCGGGCGTGCTGATGTCCACGCCGATGGGACTCGACTTCGCCCCGTTACTGCTGATCGTGCTGGTCACCGAGATGGCCGGGGTGTGGAACGCGCGGCTGGCCTGGGCGGTGGCGGCAGCGAGCGTGCTGCTGGTGGTGGGTGCCGGCCTGGTCAACGGACTGCCCGGCTGGCCGATCTATCTGGTCATGTTGCTGCTCGGACTGACCGTCGGACTGGGGTTCCGCTGGTATCTGCGGGCTGCCGAGGCCGAACGTGGGCAGCAGACGGTACTGCGTGAGCGGGCAATCCTGGACGAACGGCAACGCATCGCCCGTGAGGTGCATGACGTGGTCGCCCACTCGCTGAGCATCACGTTGCTGCACCTCACCGGAGCCCGCCGCGCGTTGCAGCGGGATGCCGACATCTCCGAGGCGGTGGAGGGGCTGGCCGAGGCCGAGCAGCTGGCCCGGTCGGCGATGACCGACATCCGCCGCGCCGTCGGGCTGCTGCACCGTGCCGCGCCGGGAACCCGGCCGCTGCCGGATGTGCAGGACATCGCCGAGCTCGCTGTGCGCACCCGCGCCGCCGGGGTCGACGTTCGGTATGAGCAGGAGGGTGACCTGGCGGAGGTGGGGCCTGCGGCCGGGCTGGGGCTCTATCGCATCGCGCAGGAGTCGCTGGCCAACATCGTCAAGCACGCGCCGGACTCGGTGGCCAGGATGCGGCTGTGTGCCGGGGCCGACGGAATCCGGCTCACCGTGAGCAACCGGTTGTCCGCGTCGCCTCCGGAGAACAGGACGGGGACCGGCCTCGTGGGTATGTCGGACCGGGCGGTGCAACTCGGTGCCCAGCTGTCCGCGGGACCGACGGCCGGGCAGTGGGTGGTGGACGTGGTGGTCCCCCGATGATCCGGCTGCTGATCGTGGACGACCAGGCTTCGGTGCGCTCTGGGCTGGCTCGGATCCTGTGTGAGCGTGAGGGATTCCAGGTGGTGGGGGAGTGCGCCGATGGCAGCGAGGTACCCGGCGCGCTGGCCGCCGCTCCCGCCGATGTGGTGATCATGGATCTGCGGATGCGCCAGGTGGACGGTGTGGAGGCCACCCGGCGACTGCGGCGGGTGCCGGACGCTCCGCCGATCCTCGCGCTGACCACCTTCGATGATGACGAGCTGCTCGCCGCCGCGCTCCGGGCCGGCGTGGCCGGGTACATCCTGAAGCACAACTCCGCCGAGGAACTGATCCGTGCCGTCTGGGCGGTGGCCGCCGGATCCGGCTATCTGGACATCGCGGTCACCGGCCGAGTGCTGGCCGATTACCGGAAACGGCCAGCGGGGCCCTCCGGCTCGCCGGAGGAGCTGTCCAAGCGGGAACGGGACGTGCTGCGATCCATTGCCAATGGACAGACGAACGCGGAGATCGCCCAGGCGCTGGAGATCAGCGAGGTCACCGTGAAGAGCCATGTCGGCCGGATCTTCAGCAAGCTCGGGCTGCGGGATCGGTCCGCTGCCATCGTGTACGCCTTCGACCACGGCATCGTGGCCCCCAGCGGTGTGACCATTGGGAACAGTGCATCCATCCAGGACGACGCATCCACCGGAGAGGCACCGGGTGGATTACGGTTCTCCGTGCTCGGCCCGCTGCGGGCCTGGTCCAGTGGGGCACCGCTGAACCTGGGCCCGGTGCGGCAGCAGGCGTTCCTGACCGCCTTGCTGCTGCGGCCGGATGTGCCGGTCAGCAAGGCGGAACTGCTCAGCGGCATGTGGGGGCTGGAACCGCCCGGTACCGGAGCGGACGTGCTACCCAGGTATGCCTACCTGGTACGGGAGAGCCTGCGTGCCGGGCAGGCCGGCCGGGATGCGGCGATCGTCTCGGACCGGTGCGGATACCGGTTCGTCAGCCAGGGAGTCGAGCTGGACACCACCCGGCTGGCCCGGTTGAGCGCCGAGGCACGGCTCGCGCAGCAGGCGGGGGATCCGGAGGCGGCTGTGCAGGCCTGTGACTCGGCACTCGACCTGTTCTACGGCGAGCCTCTGGCGGGCATCCCCGGTCCGTATGCCGAAGGACAGCGGCGGCGGCTGGCCGAGCGGCGGCTCGCGTTGAGCCAGCAGCGGGCCGAGTTGCAGCTGACGCTGGGCCGGGCGGTGGAGGCGCTCGGTGATCTGACCGCGTTGATGGCCGGATACCCGCACAGCGAGCCGCTAGCTGGATTGCTCATGCGGGCGTATGACCGGTGTGGCCGGACCGCCGATGCCCTCGCGGTCTTCCGCAGGCTGCGGGATCGGCTGGCGGATGACCTGGGCATCGAGCCGGGGGATCCGGTGCAGCGGCTGTATCGCCGGCTGCTCGGCGGCAGCGCTTGATTCAGCAGCGCCTGATTCAGCAGTGTTTGATTCAACGGGGCCTGAAGTTGACGAGAATCGGGACGAGGGTCCGATTCTCGTCAACTCCGGGGAGAGGGGATCAGATCTGTGCGGCGATGTGTTCGGCGGCCGCGATGGTGGTCAGGTTGGTGGCCACCCCGGGCACGTCCGGGAAGATCGACGCGTCGACCACGCGCAGTCCGGTCAGGCCACGCACCACACCCAGCTCGTCGACCACGGCGGTCGGGTCGTCAGCCGCGCCCATCGGCACGGTGGAGGTGGGGTGGTGATAGGTGTCCAGGGTGGCCAGCGCCGACTCCAGCACGTCCACGTCACCGGGGGCCAGTTCGCGGTCGATCAGCTCGGTCAGCGGCGCGGTGATCCCGATCTTGCGGGCCAGCGCGATGCCTTCCAGCAGACGGCGGCGGTCGGACTCCTCGGCCAGGAAGTTGAGCTCGATCCGCGGCGCGGCCTCCGGGTCGCGGGAGGTCAGCGTCAGTGAACCGACCGACTCCGGGCGGGTGAGGGCCACGGCCAGCACGAAACCGACACCGGTGGGGCTCTGGTCGTGCGGGAACAGGTGGGTGGCGGTGATGTGCAGGTCCAGCTCGCCCTCGGCTGCCTCGGAGCTGGCGGTCCAGACCTTGGCGCCGATCACCGGGGTCTGCTCGCCGATGGTGTCCGGGTTCGCCGCGTAGGCGTTGTAATAGAACGGGTGGTCGTACAGCTTTGCGCCCACCGGAAGGTCGGCGACCACCGGGATGTCCAGGGCGGACAAATCGGCGGCCGGGCCGACACCGGAGCGCAGCAGGATCGCCGGGCTGCCGTAGGCGCCGCCGGACAGGATGACCTCGTCCGCCGCGATCTCGGTGCCGTCGGCCAGCAGCACGCCGGTAGCCGTGCTCCCGTCGAACAGCACGCGGTCGACCAGCGCGTCGCCCTGGATCTCCAGGTTGGGCCGGGAGCGCACCTCGTCGGTCAGGTACGCGATGCCGGTGTTGACCCGGACGCCGTCCTGCACGTTCATCGGGTACGGCGCGACACCCTGGGGGTTCGGTCCGTTGAAGTCGTCGGTGGCCGGAACGCCCTCGGCCAGCGCGGCCTCGACGAAGGCGCGCTGCATCGGGCTGACCTCGTCCAGGCTCAGCTGGTGGATCGGCAGCTGGATCCGCTCGATAGCGGGCAGTACCTCATCCCAGGTCCAGCCCTTGATGCCGCGACGGGTCCAGCGCTCCAGGTCCGAGGGCAGCGGGCGGATCGCCACGGAGCCGTTCACGGCCGAGCTGCCGCCGAGGACCTTGCCCCGGTAGGCGCCGACCGGGTGACCGATCACGCCGGGCTCGGACTGGTAGCCCCAGTCGTGTCCGGTGTAGGCACCCAACACGCTGCTGGAGGCGACCGCCTCCGGGTAGCCGTCGGGCGGGTATACCGGGCCGGCTTCCAGCAGCAGGACCCGCCGCGAGGAGTCCTCGGTCAGCCGGGCGGCGAGAACCGCGCCTGCTGAGCCGCCGCCGACGATGACAGTGTCAAAAGAGCGCTCGCTCATTACATTTCCTTCGGGAGCACGACAGCCTTGCTAGGCCTGTATAGCAACCCGAAGCAAAAGGTTGACGGTTAAAATTCCCGTCTGGCGGAAATGGTGAGATGTGGCCTAGAGGCGTGCCGCGACGTGCTCGGCGGCCGCGATGGTGGTCAAGTTCGTCGGTACCTGGGGGACGTCCGGGAAGATCGACGCGTCCACCACCCGAAGGCCCTCGATCCCGTGTACGGCGCCGAGCGGATCGACCACGGCGCCGATCGGCGCCGTCGAGGTCGGATGGTGGTAGGTGTCCACCGTGGACAGCATGGCGGTCAGCAGTCCGGCATCGTCGACGACCGAGGATCCGGGCATCAGCTCCGACTCGATGAGCCCGGCAAGGGGATCGGTGGTGGCGATCCGGCGGGCCAGTTTCGCGCCCTCCAGCAGCCGGCGCCGGTCCGACTCGGTGGCCAGGTAGTTCGGCTGGATTCGCGGCGCCGCGAGTGGGTCTCGAGAAGCCAGGGTCAGGGTGCCGATCGAGTGCGGTCGCATCAGGCCGACAGCCAGCAGGAAGCCAGAGTTCGATGGGCTCCAGCCGGGGTCGAACAGGTGCGTGGCGCTGATCTGCAGGTCCAGTTCGCCCGGCTCCGCTTCGGAGCTGGCCAACCAGGCCAGGCCGCCGAGTACCGGCTCCAGTGCGCCGATCCGGTCCGGGGACACCGCGTAGCTGTTCAGGAAGAAGGGGTGGTCCTGCAACGCGCATCCCACGGGCAGGTCCGTGATCACCGGAATGTCCAGAGCGGTGAGATCGGCGGCCGGGCCGATGCCGGAGCGCAACAGGATGGCCGGGCTGCCATAGGCGCCTGCTGACAGGATGACCTCGCCGGCGGCGATCTCGGACCCGTCTGACAACAGCACGCCGGTCGCCCGGACCTCGTCCAGAAGTACCTGGTCGACCAGGGCGTCGCCCTGAATGTCCAGATTCGGTCGCGCTCGTACCTCGGCGGTCAGGTAGGCGACGCCGGTGTTGATCCGCTGTCCGTCGAGCACGTTCAGCGGCCAGGACCCGGCGCCCTCAGGTTTGGGCCCGTTGAAGTCGTCGCACGGTGGAATGCCCACCGCCAGAGCGGAGTCGATGAACATCCGCTCCATCGGCGTCAGTTCGTCTCGCTCCAGTTCGCGGATCGGTACCAGGGTCCGGTCGAAGACCGGCCGCAGCTCGTCCCAGCTCCAACCAGGGATGGCCCACCGTTGGAAGTCGACCGGCAGGGCACGCACGATGACTGCGCCGTTCACCGCGGAGCTGCCGCCGAGTACCTTGCCGCGGTGCGCCTGTACCCGGTGACCGGCGCCGACCGGTTCGGTGAAGTAGCCCCAGTCGTGACCGGTCGCCGAGCCGACGACGCTGCTGCTCAGCACCGAATCCGGGTAGGCGTCCGGTGGATACGCGGGGCCCGCCTCCAGGAGCAACACGGTGCGATCGGGGTTCTCGGTGAGGCGGGCGGCCAGCACCGCCCCGGCCGATCCGCCGCCGACGATCACGGTGTCATACGCGCGAGTACCCATGGAGCCCCCAGGGTTTGCGTGAGCGTGCCACATTTTTGTATAGCAGGATGATCTACTTGTGGCGATCTATTGCGATGCCTTTCGTAAGAGGTTCGACCACTGTGCGTAGCGTTCCGGTGTGCCGGCCGGGGATGAACATCCAGGCCGAGATGGTGGCCGCCGCGAGGAAGCCGGCACACACCAGGAAAGACATCGCGTAGCCGTGGCTCAGTGAATCCGGCGTGGGATGGGGGCCCGCGAGGGTGGTGGACACCGTGCTGAGCAGGGCCAGGCCGACGGCGGTCGTGGTCTGCCGCACCGTGTTCAGCAGCCCGGATGCCGCCCCACCGTGTGTCGCCGGAACTCCGGCCACGGCCGCGACCGTGATCGGGGTGAAGGCGAACGTGACGCCGTAACCGAAGACGATCCCGGGAAGCAGGACCGAGATCCAGTACGGAATGTGGGGGTCCAGCGTCAGCCCCAGTGCGGCGTATCCGGTGGCGCCGACGAGGCAACCGAAGGAGGCGGACCGACGGGGACCCCAGCGCCCGGTGAGTGGTCCCGCCGTCCGCGCACCCGCCCACATCGCGACGGCCACCGGGAGGAAGCCCAGTCCGGCGGACATCGGGGAGAAGCCGTATCCGTACTGCAGGTTCAGCGAGAACAGCACCGGGCTGGCGAAGAAGCCCAGGCCCAGTAGCAGCATCGTCAGGTTGCCGCTCCACACGCTCCTGGTGTGCAGGATGGCCACCGGCAGCAGTGGCCGGCGGGATCTGGCCTGTTGCCGGTAGAAGACGGCGAGCAATACGGGCCCGGCCAGACCGATATAGAGGGACCGCTGAGTGACGCCGTACACCAGAGCCAGGAGGCCGCAGGTGACCAGCAGCGCGCCCGGAAGGTCCAGCACGGACCGCGGGGCGGTGTTGTTCCGCTTCGGCAGTATCCGGGCGGCGCCGATCACCAGGGCGCAGGCGGGCAGCACCATGACCAGGAACACCCAACGCCAACCGGCCAGCTGGGTCAGCACACCACCCAGCATCGGCCCGCTCGCCGCGGCGAGAGTACCGACAGCGCTCAGCGCGCCCACAGCCCTGGCTCTCGGTGGACCTTCCGGATAGGCGCTGGTGATGACGTTCAGCGTCACCGGGACCAGCAGTGCACTGCCGAGCCCACCGGCCGCCCGGGCGGCTAGCAGCATGGCCGGGCCGGTTGCCAGGCCGCAGATCACCAGGGTCACCGCGAACAGGACGGCACCGGTGATCATGGTGGCCCGGTTGCCGAACATGTCCGCGCAGCGCCCGCCGAGCAATAGGAAACCGGCGTAGGCCAGGGAGTAGGCGTTGACCGCCCAGGGCAGGTCGGTGAGGGAGAAACCCAGATCGGCTCGGATGTCGGGGAGCGCGACCGACACAATGGTCGCCTCCAGTACCGCCAGAAAGGTGCCGAGGGCGGCCACGACCAGCGGCTTCACCGGAGCGCCTCCGGGGTGCACAGGTGCCAGTCGGTGTGCTGCTGGAAGGCGGCGCCGACCCGAAGGATGCGTTCCTCACCGAGTCGCGGGCCGGCCAGTTGCAGGGACAGGGGGAGTCCGCCCACCCCGAAACCCATAGGCATGGCCAGCAGGGGATTGCCCAGGGTGTTCCAGTACGGCGTGTAGAGCGTGCGGAACAGCCGCTCGTTGTAGCCGGTGAAGTCGGTGAACCGGAACGCGCCGGTGGCCACCGTCGGGCAGGCGATCACGTCCACCTCGGTGAACAGTTCCGCCAGTGCCCGTTTGCCGGTCTCGGCCATCCGCTGGGCCAGCACGTAGTCCGCGCCGGACCTCGGGCCGCCCCGGGTGAGCAGGTCCCGGCAGGCCGTGCCGTACTCGTCCCGGTGTTCCCGCAACGAGTTCCGGTGGGTCGTGTACGCCTCGATGTCGATGACCGTGAAGGTGGCCTCCGTCAGCTCCGCCCAATGCGGCAGGCGGACCGGAACGAGTTCCGCGCCCAGTTCGACCAGGACCGCGAGTGCACCGTCGAATGCGGACTCCAGCAGCGGATCGCTCTCCGGCGGGAAGTGGTGCTCCCGGGTGACCCCGATCCGGAGTCCACACGGTCGGTCCAGCGGAACATCGACTCCGGACAGCACGGTGAACAGGGCCGCGCAGTCCGCTGCGGACCTCGCCATGGGCCCGATCCGGTCCAGGCTCGGCCCCAGTGGGACCACACCTTCCCCGGGGATCCTGCCGTAGGTGGGAACCAGCCCGGTGATCCCACAGAAGGCGGCCGGAATCCGGATGCTGCCCGCCGAATCCCCGCCGAGCGAGCCCAGGAACATCCCGGCCGCCACCCCGCTCGCTGAACCCGCGCTGGAGATGCCCGCCGACCGCTCCGTGTTCCACGGGTTGCGGGGCAACGGGAACGGCGACTCCGGATCCGGCAGACCGCAGGCGAACTCGGTCATGGTGGTCGTGCCGGTGAGCACCGCGCCCGCGTCCCGCAACCGCGACACCACGTCGGCCTCCTGACAGGGATTCCAGTCCGGGATGGGTACCCGGCTCTGCGCGGTGGCGTGTACTCCGGTCACCGTGAAGGAGTCCTTCACCCCGATCGGGATGCCGTGCAGCGGGCCCCGATCCAGCCCGGCGGCGAGTTCGGCGTCGGCCCGCCGCGCCGCGTGCCGGGCGGCCTCGTCGAGCCGGGTGAGGTAGACGCCCAGTTCGCGGTCGTGCTTGTCGGCGGCCGTGATGGCGGCCTCGGTCAGCTCGATGCTGGTGATCCGGCCCTCGCGGAGTCCGCGGCCGGCGTCGATCAGTGTGCTCAAGGTCAGCCCCCAAGGAAGGTTGGTAAGGCTTACCTTGCTTGCTCAACTCGGGTTGAGGTCAAATAGCGGAATGGACGCAGTCGGGGATGTTGCGACACGGTTCGAGCTGGCCGTGTCCACACTGCATTACTGGGAGCGCCGGGGGCTGATCGCACCGCAGCGACGTGGGGGCCGCCGGTACTACGACGACGAGCAGCAGTATCGGGTGGCGCTCATTCAGGGCTGGCAGGCGAAGGGCAGGCTCAGCCTGGAGGAGATCGCCGGTCTGCTCACCGGGCCGGGCTGGCGGGACGGGGTACGGGCCCGGCTGGCCGAGGTGGAGGCGGAGATGGCCGAGCTGACCTCGGTCCGCGAGTACCTCTACTGCCTGCTCCGCTGTACCAGGGACCATCCTGCGCAGGACTGCACAGCGCTGCGATCCTGGTACGGCGGCTAGCCGGGGAGCTGCGCCGCCACTGTGCCGTCGGCATGCAGTATCTGGATGCGTGGCACGTCATGCCGATCCACGGTGAGGGTGATCCGGGGGCGGCCCTGGGTGTCCCGCAGTACCAGCATGGTGCCGTCGGCGGTCGAGACGCCGAGCTCGATCGCGTGGGTGGCGCGTGCCTGTTCGAGGGGCAGTTCCGGATCGGGCATGGCGTTGAACATCAGCATCGCCGCGCCCGCCTTGCCCTCCCACCTGGTGGCCATGGTGATGGCCTGGGCATTCGGGTAATCCACCGAGACGCTGGCTGCGGAGGATGCCGCGATGATGCCGCCCTTCTCGTCGCCGTTCTCGTCGTTGAAGATCAGATAAGTACCCTCGGGTCCCTGTCTGGGGTACTCCTTGCCACGGTGGAGCACGGGTGGTTTCACCGTGTCGGCCAGCATGCGTTGCCGGCCCCGCTTGTCGGTGAGGATGAACTTCGGCTCGCCGGGTGAGCTCGGTGGCACCGTGATCGCGGCGGCACCGAGCAGCGCGTTTCTCCTGGATAAGAAGGACATGGGTCGAGCTAACCGGATTGCGGTCGCGCGGTCAGTACGGCTGGTCCCCGTTCTTGGGGTAGTACTAGCCGGTGAACGATCTCGTCTGCCTGCACGCCGCGGCCAGTGGTCCGGCTACCTGGGAGCCGGTGCTGCCCGCGCTGATCGGGCTCGGCTACCGGGTCCACCGTCCGACGCTGCTCGGGCATCACGATGCCCGGCGACTCGCGTCCTACCCGTTGTCCGTGTTCCGGGACGAGGTGCTGCGGGAGCTGGATCGGCTTCGCCTGGACCGGGTCACACTGGTCGGCCACTCGTTCGGCGCGTTCGTGGCGAGCATGATCGCGATTGTCGAGCCGGACCGGGTCGAGCGGCTGGTTCTGGAGGAGATGCCGGTGCCGCGGCGCGATGATCGGGACGATCCGCCCGCGCGCCGATCCGGAGCCGGAGTCGTCCTGCGAACCCTGGCCTTTCTGCGGCCTAGCCGGGTCGATCCGGTGCTGATCCGCGATGTGCTGGCCGAACTGCGTACGCCGCAACCGGCGTGGTGGGCCGGCTGGTCCTCGCCCACGCTGTTGCTCGCGGGCGGCCCGTCCAGTCATCTGGACCAGGAGCGGTACCGACTGTTGCCGGCTGCCCGGACGGTCACCGTGCCGGTCGGGCACCGTATACACACGACGGCGCCGGTCCGGTGGACCGGCGCCGTCACGGAGTTCCTCAGCCGCAGCGAGTGACCCGGTTGATCATGGCCAGGTCGATGGCCTCGCCCTCGGCCTGCGCGCCCTTGTCTCCGGGGTGCACGTTGTCAGGGGAGTAGCCGGCCTTCCAATGGCCGGGCCTGGCCGGGTCCTCCACCGCGGCGGCGAAGTCGATGACCTCGTCGAACAGTCCGCTGGTGCGGATGAACCGGTTGACCTTCTCCCGGCCCTTCAATGCGGTGGGCAGCGAGTAGGTCGCCTCGGCCAGCGGTGCGCCCGCGGTCGGGGTCAGCGTGCCGCCGATGATCTTCAGACCGGCCGCGTGCGCCTTGGCGGCGAGTTCCTTGTAGGCGGCGATGACCTGCTCCGCGCTGCCGAAGAACCCCAGGTCGTTCATGCCGAGCAGCACGACGACCGCCTTGGCGCCCGGCACGTCGACCACGTCACTCTGGAACCGGTCCGGGCCTGCCGCGCCGCCGATACCCGCGAGGGTCGGGCCGAGCACGGTGGGCCGGATGCCCCGGGAGGCGAAGTTGAAGCTGATCGCCGAGCTCACCACCGACACCGGGGAACCTTCGGCCTGCAGGCGCCGGGTCAGCACGTCCGGCCAGCGCCGGTCCGCGTCCACCGTCGTCGCCACGCTCTCGGTGAACGAGTCGCCCAGCACCACCAGCGCCGGGGTCGTCCCGCGCACGTCGATGCCGGTCACGTAGTAGGAGGAGGTGGTCTGCTCGGTGAACTGGGTCCCGACCAGATTGCCGGCGTGGTTACCGGAGCCGGTGGGCGACAGGTACGAGGTGTGGTTGCCGTCGAAGTGGTAGGTCGGCGGCGAGTTGAGCTTCTCCGGAATGTGGAAGCTCACCGCGATCTTGTCGAACGGGCGCACCGAGATGGGGAACGGATCGGTGACGACCTCCTGGCCCGGTGCCACGCGCACCGAGTCGGCGCCGTTGAAGTACACCGGGGTGTTGGTGCCCCACACCAGTTCCGCGCCGGACTGTTGCTTGCCGGCGAAGACGTTGTGGAAGGTGACCGCGTCCTTGCCGTACTTGTTGCTGAAGCGCAGCCGGGCGGTGTCTCCGCTGGTCAGTGGGGTGGTGATGATCCGCAGGGTCTGGTCGGAGATCTTGCGTGGCAGGGCGAGTGGGTAGACGGCGAAATTCGCCAGCGGGTCGTTGGCGTCTTCCTGGAGGAAGCGCTGCGCGCCGCCCGGCTGTGCCCGCCAGGCGCCCAGCCAGCCGTCCGAGGAGCAGGCGGTCGAGGTGGTGGCCGACGCGGGCACGGCCACGAGCATGCTCGCTACCAGCGCCGCTGCCATTCCGATCCGGAACATGATGATCAACTCCCTGTTGGCATCTCACCTATCGGATGCCGGGCGGGAGCCATTATGACGAAACGATAACGGTGGGTGGGGTCACAGTCGGTGGAAGGCGTCGACCAGCGGGCTCAGTTCGGGCACCGTGCGCGCCGCGTCCAGGGTCGCGGCCAGCGCCGCCGCATGGGTTGGCCGGGTCTCCGCCAGTAGGGCTCCGCCCGCCTCCGTCACCTCGATGATGATGCCCCGGCGGTCGTCGGGACACAGGTCCCGGCGCACCAGGCCGCGTTCTTCCAGGCGGGTGATCAGCCGGGTGGTCGCCGACTGGCTGAGCACCACGGCTCCGGCCAGCTGGCTCATTCGCAGGTACATGCCCTCGGGCTGCCGGGAGAGCGCGTCCAGCACGGTGTACTCGCTGACCGACAGTCCGTGTTCGCGCAGGGCTCGTTCCAGGGCGTCCTCGATGCGCGCGTGCAGTGCGGCGAGGGTGCGCCAGCCCTGGGCACGCGCGGCCACGGCGTCATCTGGAATATCCGCCATTCTGCTCACACCCCTTGCGTGTGCCGGTAGTCAGCGTGTGAAATAGCCCGCGTCTGCAAATATTTCTCACGCTGCACACAAGCCTACTGGGGAGTGGTGGTCATGTGGTCTGCCCGGCTGTGGATATCGCTGATCACCATCAGCAGCGTGATCATGCTGGACGGCCTGGAGAACTCGATGATCGCGGTCGCCGTGCCGCAGATCCAGCACGCCTTCGGGCTGACCGCGGCCGCCACCCAGTGGCTCATCGGCGCCTATCTGGTGTCCTACGGCGGCTTCCTGCTGCTCGGTGGCCGCTGCGCCGACCTGCTGGGCCGCCGCCGGACCCTCGCCGCGGGCATGGCACTGTTCGCCGCCGTCTCGCTGATCGGCATCGTCGCGGGTAGCGCCGAACTGCTGATCGGCATCCGGTTCGTGAAGGGCCTGGCCGCCGCGTTCACCGCACCCGCCGCGATGTCGCTGCTGACCGTCACATTTCCCGAGGGCGCACAGCGGAGCCGGGCGTTCGTGATCTTCAACCTGTTCGAGGCCTCCGGCTACTCCGGCGGCCTGCTGTTCGGCGGGCTGCTCACCGCGATCAGCTGGCGCGCCACCTTCCTGGTGCCCGCCCTGATCGCGATCCTGTTGTTGCTGCTCGCCCTGCGGTTCCTGCCCGCCGACCCGCCACGCGCCGAGCGGGTCCGGCTGGACCTCGCCGGGGCTGTCACGCTGATCGGGGGCATGCTGGTGCTGGTGTTCACCGTGGTCTCCGCAGACCTCCGCTGGGCCGGAATTGCCGCCCTGCTGCTGACAGCGTTCGTCGCCGTCGAGCGACGCGCATCGCGGCCGCTGATCCGGCTGGGCATCTTCCGGAATCGCAGCCTGGTCGCAGCCAACCTGAGCATCGCGCTGCTCAACTGCGGGGTGATGGGATTCCAGTTCCTGCTGGCGGTCTACCTGCAGAACCTGGCCGGCTGGCAGCCCTGGCAGATGTCCCTGGTACTTACTCCGGCGGCGCTCGTCGGCATCGCGCTGGCCCCGGTACTGGGCCGGCTGCTGCACCGGTACGGCCATCGCCGGGTATTGCTGGCCGGGCTGCTCGGTTTCCTACCTGCCTATGGACTACTGCTCGGCCTGCGGCCGCAACCCGATCTGTGGCTGGTGCTGTTGCCGTCCTCGCTGCTCATGGGCATCGGCTTCGCCTTGAGCATCTCGGCGTTGATGGTGCTGGGCACCGCCGGGGTCGCCGACACCGAACAGGGCCTGGCCAGTGGTCTGCTGATCAGCTCACTGCAGGTGGGCGGCGCGTTCGGGCTCGCCGTGGTGACCGCGATGATCGCGCCCGGCACGGAACACGGGATGCTCCGGCCGGGCGTGATCGCGTTGATCGTGTTCGCCGTGCTGGCGGTGATTCCGCAGATCAGGCCTTCAGATCGGGGAACTGCGAATCCCGCCATTCCAGTGGCGGCTGCTCGGTGAGCTTGTGTTCCCTGGCCCGCAACTCCACCCGGCGGATCTTGCCGCTGATCGTCTTGGGCAGCTCGGCGAACTCGATCCGCCGCACCCGCAGGTACGGCGCCAGGTGCTCGCGGGCGTAGCGCAGAATGGACAACGCGGTCTCTTCCGATGGCTCGTGCCCGGCCGCCAGGGAGATGTACGCCTTCGGCACGGCCAGCCGGATCGGATCCGGTGCGGGCACCACCGCGGCCTCGGTGACCGCCGGGTGCTCGATCAGCACACTCTCCAGCTCGAACGGGCTGACCTTGTAGTCGGACGCCTTGAACACGTCATCGCTGCGCCCGATGTAGGTGATGTAGCCGTCCGCATCCCGGCTGGCCAGGTCGCCGGTGTGGTAGTAACCGCCGGCCATCGCGGAGGAGTTCAGCTCCTCGTCGCCCTGGTACCCGGTCATCAGGGTCAGTGGCCTGGCGCTGAGGTCCAGGCAGATCTCGCCCTCCTCGGCGGGCTCGCCGGTGGCCGGGTCGACCAGCACCACCGGACAGCCGGGCAGCGGGCGGCCCATCGAGCCGGGCTTCACCGGCGAACCGGGGGTGTTGCCGATGGACGCGGTGGTCTCGGTCTGCCCGTAACCGTCGCGCATGGTGATGCCCCACGCGGCCTTGACCTGGTCGATGACCTCGGGATTCAGCGGCTCACCGGCGGCGATCACCTCGCGCAGCGCCTCCGGCTTCACGCCGAGGTCGGACTGGATCAGCATCCGCCACACGGTCGGCGGCGCGCAGAAGGTGGTCACCCCGGCGTCACGGATCCGGCCCAGCAGGGCGGCGGCGTCGAACCTGGCGTAGTTGTAGACGAAGATCGTCGCCTCGGCGATCCACGGGGCGAAGAACAGGCTCCAGGCGTGTTTGGCCCAGCCCGGCGAGCTGATGTTCAGGTGCACGTCGCCCGGCCGCAGCCCGAGCCAGTAGGTGGTGCTCAGGTGGCCGACGGGATAGGAGATCTGCGTGTGCTCCACCAGCTTCGGCCGGCTGGTGGTGCCGGAGGTGAAGTACAGCAGCAGCGGATCGGCCGGCGCGGTTCCCGGGTGCTCCAGCAGCGGTTCCCGGTCCTGCGCGGTGCGGTAGTCATGCCAGCCCTCGGGGGCGCCGTCCACGCAGAACCGCAGGTAGTCGCCGTCGAGGGGCTCGAACTTGGCGGTGTCGGCGGCCGTGGCGATCACCGCCCGCACCCGGCCGCGGTCCATCCGGTCCTGGAGATCGGCGGTGCCCAGCGCGGTGGTCGCGGGCATGATCACCGCGCCCAGCCGCATCACCGCGAGCATCGACTCCCACAGCTGGACCTGATTGCCCAGCATGATGATCACCGTGTCGCCCCGGCCCACGCCGAGTTCGCGGAGCAGCGCGGCGACCCGGCCCGAGCGGTGCACCATCTCGTCGAACGTCACCGTGGTCTCGGAGCCGTCCTCCTCGATGATCCACAGTGCCCGCGCGTCGTTGCCGGTGGCGTAAGAGTCGAACCAGTCCACCGCCCAGTTGAACCGATCGCCCAGTTCGGGCCAGCGGAACTCCTCCACCGCGGTCGCGTGTTCGGTGCGCAGCCGGACCAGGTGGTCGCGCGCGGCGCGGTAGGCGCTGGTCGCGGTGCTCTCGGTCATCGACTGTGCTCCCTTGTGGTCGACGGTGGTGGTGGTCCATCATCGATATCCCAGTCCGTGGTCACCACCCCACAAGTGAGGTGTGGACGTGACCTGGGTCCAATTAGGATTCGGACATGGATGTGGCGGACATCGAACCGGTCGTGGCGCGCGCGGTGCGCGACCTCGCGGAGCACACCGGCCTGCCGGTCAGCTTCGGCGGCCCGGTCGCCCGGGACGGCCGCAGCTTCGTGCTCACCAGTCTGTCCGGGACCCTGACGCGCTCGCTACGCGGACTGCGCGTCGGCACCCATCTGGGTCTGGGCGGCAAGGCACTCGCCCTCGGTAAACCGGTCACCGTGAACGACTATCCGAACGCCCGCGGCATCACCCACAGCTACGACTGGGCGGTTGCCCCGGAAGGCCTGTTCGGCGTGCTGGCGACGCCCATCAAGACCGGTGATCAGGTCGCCGCGGTGCTGTATCTGGCCACCAGGTCCGGCGACTACTTCGGCGACCGGACCCTTGACCTGGCCGCCCCGGTGCTGCGCCGGTGCGAGCGGGAGATCGTGGTGGAGACCGAGGTCCGGCGCCGGCTGGCCGGCATGACCGACCAGCGGCCGGCCGTGTCCGGTGAGACCAGGGAGATCTTCGACGAACTGGCCACCATCACCGACTCGGTCGCCGACCCCGAGCTGCGCGCCAAGCTGCGGGCCCTGTGCTGCCGGGCGTCCAATCTGGACGGTCCGGCGCCGTGCGCGGACAATCCGCTCACCCCGCGCGAACGGGACGTCCTGTCTTATGTGGCGATCGGCTGCTCCAATGTGGACATCGCCGAGCGACTCGGCCTGCTGCCCAACACGGTGAAGTCCTACGTGAAGCAGGCGATCCGCAAACTGGGTGCCCGCAACCGCACCCACGCCGCGCACCTGGCCCGCACCAACCACTTTCTATAGATTCTGCGCTTTTTGCAGAATCTATAGAAAGTGCTCCCCTCAGGAGTTTCGCAGGACCGGACGCAGCGCCTCCAGCACGGCGGGATCCTCGATGGTCGACGGCACGTTCGCCGGGCGGCCGTCCGCGATGAGCCGCATGGACTTGCGCAGGATCTTGCCGGAGCGGGTCTTGGGCAACGCCGGCACGATGTCGATCTCCTTCAACGCGGCGACCGCGCCGATCTGTTCGCGTACCGAGGCCACCAGTTCGGCCCGCAGCACAGCCGGATCGGTGTCCACACCGGATTTCAGCACCACCAGGCCGCGCGGCACCTGGCCCTTGACCGGGTCGGCGACGCCGATCACCGCGCACTCGGCGACCGCGGGATGCGCGGCGAGGATCTCCTCCATGCCGCCGGTGGACAGCCGGTGCCCGGCGACGTTGATGATGTCGTCGGTGCGGCCCATGATGAACAGGTAGCCGTCCTCGTCCAGGTAGCCGCCGTCGCCGGTCAGGTAGTACCCCGGGTAGGCGGACAGGTATGAGGCGACGAACTGCTCGTCATCGCCCCACAGCGTGGTCAGCGCGCCGGGGGCCATCGGCAGCTTGATCACGATCGCCCCGTCCACACCGGACTCGACCGGATTGCCCGATCCGTCCAGCACCCGCACGTCCCAGCCGGGCAGCGGACGTGTCGAGGAGCCCGCCTTGATCGGCAGCAGGCCGAGGCCCGCCGGGTTCGCCACGATCGGCCAGCCGGTCTCGGTCTGCCACCAGTTGTCGATCACCGGGATGCCCAGCAGTTCGGTCGCCCAGCGGTAGGTCTCCGGGTCGAGGCGCTCGCCCGCGAGGAACAGGTGACGCAGGCCGGACAGGTCGTACTGCCTGGCCAGGGTGCCGTCCGGGTCCTCCTTCTTGATCGCCCGGAACGCGGTCGGTGCGGTGAACATGCTGCGCACGCCGTACTCGGACACCACCCGCCAGAACTGCCCGGCATCCGGCGTCTTCACCGGCTTGCCCTCGTACAGCACCGTCGTGGCCCCGGCCAGCAGCGGCGCGTAGACGATGTAGGAGTGGCCGACCACCCAGCCCACATCCGAGGCGGTGAACATGGTCTCGCCCGGCTCGATGCCGTAGACCGCGCCCATGGTCCAGCGCAGTGCCACCGCGTAGCCGCCGGTGTCCCGCACGACTCCCTTCGGCTTCCCGGTGGTGCCCGAGGTGTACAGGATGTACAGCGGATCGGTGGCGGCCACCGGAACACACGGCACGGGCTGCGCGTCGGCCATCGCCGCTGTCCAGTCCACATCGGAACGGGTCTGCCGGGCCACGGCCTGCGGGCGTTGCAGGATGATCCGGTGCGCCGGCTGATGGGTGGCCAGTTCCATCGCCTGGTCCAGCAGCGGCAGGTACTCCACGACCCGGCCCGGCTCGATCCCACAGGAAGCGGACACGATCACCGCCGGCCGCGCGTCGTCGATCCGGATCGCCAGTTCCTTGGGGGCGAATCCGCCGAACACCACCGAGTGCACCGCGCCGAGCCGCGCGCAGGCGAGCATGGCGATCGCCGCCTCCGGGATCATCGGCAGGTAGATGACCACCCGGTCGCCCTTGCCGACGCCGAGCCCGGTCAGCACCCCGGCGAACCGGGCCACCTCGTCCCGCAGTTCCCGGTAGGTGTAACTGCGCTTGGTACCGGTGACCGGGCTGTCGTAGTGCAGCGCGGCCTGCTCGCCACGGCCGGCGTCGACATGCCGGTCGAGGGCGTTGTACGCGATGTTGAGCTCGCCGTCCGGGAACCACCGGTAGAACGGCGCCCGGCTGTCGTCCAGGGCGCGCTCCGGCACCCGGGTCCAGTCGATGGCCTCGGCGGCCCGGAGCCAGAAGCCTTCCGGGTCGTTCTGCCAGTGCGCCGTCACGTCCGCGAGACTCATGGCCCGATCATGGCAGACACTCGGGGAATGAACAGGACGCTGCTCGTGGTGGACGCGGCCAACGTGGTCGGCTCGGTTCCCGACGGCTGGTGGCGGGACCGGCACGGCGCCGCGGTCCGGCTGCGCGACGCGCTCGCGGGTAGGCCGGAGGAGGTGGTCCTGGTCGTGGAGGGCCGGGCGCGCGGAGTCACCGGCGTCGACGGGGTGCGGGTGGTGGCGGCAGCCGGTTCCGGGGACGACGCGATCGTCGAGGTCGTGCGGGCGCATCCGGACCGGGAGGTCGTGGTGGTGACCGCCGACCGGGAACTGCGCCGCCGGGTGGCCGAGCTGGGTGCGGACTGCTGGGGGCCATCCGCTATAACGAGGAGGTAACGACTCGGTGAGCGCCTGGCATCTCACGCGCATACTGAGGAGACCCTGCTCGAAGTTGCACAGTTGGGAACCCCTGTGAACAGATTCCTGCAACCCAAGCTTGTGAAACGCTGTTTCGCGGTGGTGCTGGGGGCGGCACTCATCGTCCCCTTCGCGCCCGCCGCCTCGGCTGCGGACACCACCATCGGCGCCGTCTCGAACGTCGAGACGAACGGCTCCACCACCACCTTCACCGCCGGCTCGGCCAAGGTCCGGGTGGTCTTCCAGCGCGACGACGTGTTCCGCATCTGGCTGGCGCCGACCGGTACCTTCACCGACCCGAACGACGACCCGGCGCCCGGTCAGCCCAACGCCGACATGGTGGTCAAGCGCGATTACCCCGCCGTCCCGGTGACCCGGGTGGACCTCGCCGACCGCTACGAACTGCGTACCGCCAAGGCGGTGCTCACCGCGAACCGGAACCCGCTGCGCTTCTCGCTGTCCACTCCGGACGGACGACAGATCTGGTCGGAGGCCAAGGGCCTGACCTGGACCGGCAGCTCGGCCAGCCAGTCGCTCAGCCGGGGCGCGACCGAGCAGTACCTGGGCGGCGGCATGCAGAACGGCCGCTTCTCGCACCGGGACCAGACGCTGAAGATCCTGCCCGAGGGCGAATGGGAGGACGGCGACGCCCCGAATCCGTCGCCGTACTACATGAGCAGCGCGGGCTACGGCGTTTTCCGCAACACCTTCACCGAGGGCAGCTACGCGTTCACCGAGCCCGTGCGCACCACGCACAAGGAGAACCGGTTCGACGCCTACTACTTCGTCGGTGACTACAAGACCAGCCTGGACCGGTACACCGAATTGACCGGCCGCCCGTTCCTGCCGCCCATCTACGGCCTCGAATACGGCGACTCCGACTGCTACAACCGCGGCCACTATCTCAAGGACCCGGACACCGCCAACGACTGGAAGGTCCAGGGAGCCAACACCGCGAAGCAGACCACGGCGGACGCGGTGACGGTCGCGCAGAAGTTCGTCGACAACGACATGCCGCGTGGCTGGATGCTGGTCAACGACGACTACGGCTGCGGCTACAGCAACACCACCGACTACGTCCAGAACCCCGATCCGAACGGGGTGGAGAAGTACATCGGTACCCGGGACGTCACTGCGCTGACCAGTGCGGGCGACGAGCTGCGCAAGCGTGGCATCCAGATGGGTCTGTGGACCGAGTCCAAACTGGACAAGCAGCCCGAGGAGGTCGGCAAGGCGGGTGTCCGGGTGCGCAAGCTGGACGTGGCCTGGGTCGGTGCCGGTTACCGCTGGGGCCTGACCGGCTGCGATGAGGCCTACAAGGGCATCGAGAACAACTCGGACGCCCGCGGCTACTCGTGGATGGTGTCCTCCTGGGCGGGCGCGCAGCGCTGTGCCGTGCAATGGACCGGTGACCACTCCGGCAGCCTCGGCGCGATCAAGTGGCAGATCCCGGCGATCCACGGTTCGGGTAACTCCGGCATGGCCTACACCGCGGGCGACGTGGACGGCATCTTCGGCGGCAGCAGCGAGAGCTACGTCCGTGACATGCAGTGGAAGGTGTTCACGCCCGCGTTCATGACGATGAGCGGCTGGCAGAAGCCCGCGTACGCCAAGCAGCCGTGGAGTTTCGGCGACCCGTACACCTCGATCAACCGCAAGTACCTGAAGCTGCGCGAGCGGCTGCTGCCGTACCTGTACTCGTACGCGGCCAAGGCCAATGCCACCGGCGTGCCGATCGCGCGGTCGTTGCCGTTGGAGTACCCGGACGACGCGAAGGCGTACGGCGACGCGGCCAAGTACGAGTTCATGGTCGGCAGTGAGTTCCTGGTGGCGCCGATGTTCGACGCCGGCAGCACCAAGAACAACATCTACCTGCCCAAGGGGCAGTGGATCGACTACTGGTCCGGGGACAAGATCGAGGGCCCGGTGACCATCAACGGGTACAACGCGCCGCTGGACAAGCTGCCGCTGTTCGTGAAGGCGGGCTCGGTGGTGCCGATGTACAAGGCGGGCATCAACAACCACAGCGAGCAGGCACCCGGCGACCGGCTCACCGTGGACGTCTACCCGTCCGGCGCGACGACGTTCGACCGGTACGAGGACGACGGCGTGACCCGGGCGCATCGCACCGGCGGCTCGGCCACCCAGAAGATCTCGGTGCTGGCCGACAAGGACATCGCGGTGAATCTGGGTGCGGTCAACGGCGACTACGCGGGTAAGCCCGCCGGCCGGCCGTACGAGCTGACCATCCACAGTGGATCGGCGCCGGGCGTGGTCACGCTCGGCGGCCAGCAGCTGTCCAAACTGGGCTCCAAGGCCGCCTACGACGCCGCGTCCACCGGCTGGTTCTTCGACCAGACCGACCGCGGGGGAGTGCTCTACGTGAAGACGCCGTCCGTCGCCAGCGGGCAGTCGGCGGTCGTCACCGCGACGCGGTAACCGCAACGGCCGTGTTCGGCACGCGGTCGCGGCAGAGATACACCGCGACCGCGCCGAGCACGGCCACCACGGCACTGACGATCGCGGCCGGGGTCAGCGCACCGATCCCGACGATCACCGCGATGCCCAGCGAGGAACCCAGGTAGCGGGCGGTGTTGTTGGCGCCGGAACCCATGGAGACCTGGCCGGCGGGCACACTCTGCACGGCCAGCCCGGCCAGGGAGGCGTTCACGAAGCCGCTGCCCACGCCGGCGATCGCGAGGCCGAGCACCAGTCGCCAGATCGCCGAGGGGCCGATGCCGATCAGGAACAACGCGCCGATCGCGCACAGCACGAGGCCGCCGGCCAGCTGGTGCCGGATGCCGATCCGGTGGATCAGCTTCTTGGACTGCAACGCGACCACGAAGGACAGTCCGGACCAGACGCCCAGGATCACCGCGCTGCCCAGTGGGCTGAACCCCAGGGTGCGCTGAGTGGCTCCGGGCAGGTAGGACATCAGGCCGATCACCGCGATGCCGGTGACCAGGGCGCCGAGCACCGAGGCGAGGAAGGCCGGGCGGCGCAGCAGCCCCAGGTCCAGCATCGGCTCGGCGCTGCGGCGCTCGGCGATGACGAACAGGCCGAGCAGGATGACGGCGGCGAGCAGGAAGAGCAGCACCTCGGTGCGGAACCAGCCACCGCGACCCTCGGTCAGCGCGGCCACCAGGAACGCGATGCCGCTGCCGAGGGTGATGACGCCGGGCAGGTCGACCCGGCGGGGTGTGTGGCTGCGGGACTCGACCAGTGCGGCGTTGGCCCACAGCGCGAGGGCCACCGACACCACGGCGATCAGCCAGTAGGACACCGACCAGTCGCCGCCGATCAACGAGGTGAGCAGCGGTCCGAGGAAGATGCCGCCGCCGACGGCCGCACCCCACAGGCCGGTGGCGTGCGCCCGCTCGGGGCCCGAAGGGAACTCGTGGCCGATGAGTCCGAGGCTCGCGGCCAGGATCGCCGCGCTGCCCATGCCCTGGATGATCCGCCCCAGCACGAACACCGTGACGTTAGGGGCGACGGCGCTGACCACCGAGCCGAGGGCGAGCACCAGCGCGCCGAGCACGAAGACCCGCCTGCGCCCGTAGTCGTCGGCGAGTGCTCCCGCCGCGAGAAGGAAGGCGGCCAGGCCGATGCTGATCGAACCGAGGATCCAGGTCTGGCCGGCCGTTCCGGCGTGCAGTGCGCCGCCGATGATCCGCACGGTCGCCATCGGCGCGGTGAAGTTGATCAGGACCAGCAGCGTGGCCACGCAGGACACCGCCAGGGTTGTTCGTGCTGCGGATGTAGCCACGGTCGTATCCTCCGGTTCAGTGATTGAACCTGGCCGACTTTAGTTCAATGAATGAACTTCGGCTAGTGTGGCGTGCATGGCACTGGGCAGGACCTATGCGGAGCAGGACTGTTCGCTGGCGCGCACCCTTGAGGTCGTCGGCGAGCGGTGGACCCTGCTGGTGCTGCGGGACTGCTTCCTGGGGGTCCGCCGGTTCTGCGATATCCAGGCGCACCTGGACCTGCCGCGTGCGGTGCTGTCCGACCGGTTGAAGTCGCTGGTGGCGGCCGGTGTGCTGGAGCAGTCCGGCAAGGAGTACACGCTGACCGCGCGTGGCCTGTCGTTGTGGCCCGCGGTGTACGCGTTGCAGCAGTGGGGTGAGCGGGAGTGCGCCGCTGCCGAGGGGCGGCGGAAACTGTTCCGGCACGTCGCGTGCGGGACCGACGTGGATTCGGTGGGCTTCTGTTCCTCGTGTGCTGTGGTGCCGCCGGTAGGGGAGTGGGAGATTCGGCCGGGGCCCGGGGCTGATCTGTCGTTGCGGCAGGACCGGGTGGCCCAGGTGCTCGCGGCCGGCCCGCACCGGTTGCTGGAGCCGATCTAGTTCAGCAGGTTCACGCACCAGTGGAAGTGGCCGTCTACGCCGAAGGCGTCGTAGGTGCTCAACGCATAGATGGCCTGGTACAGCACGAGATCCTGAACCGGGTAGCCGAGCTCGGTGGCGAAGTGTCGTGTCAGTTCCGCTCGATGCGCGGCGGCATGCGGGCCGTACATGTCCCAGCCGGCCGCGGTGATCGCGGCGTCGAACGCCGGGTCGCCAGCAGTGGTGCAGAAGCCGAAATCCAGTACCGCGCACGGAATCCCCGCCTCGTCCACGTGGATGTTCGGCGGCACCAGGTCACCATGGATCAAGGTCGCAGGCCTCACCGGCATCGTGGCGAGTCCTCGGTGGACCCACCGCAGGATCTCCGGTAGCCGGGGCACGTGTTCCCGCAGGAGAGCGCTGCGCCGGTCGACCAAGGCGGCCAGCGCACCGGCGAACGTCTCCTGGTCCTGCCAGAGCGGCCGGTCATCGCCCACCACCGTGAGTCGCCGCAGAGCTTCGGTGCCCGGAGCGGTGGCCAGCCCCCGCAGCACGTGCACCGCCGCGTCGACCGACGACGGATCGAGCCGCTCGGGCATCGGGTACACCGCCGAATCGGGGCCGAGCGGGACCCCGGGCAACTCGCGTTCGTAGGTGACCATGCTGCCCTCGTGCTCGGTCACCTCATGGATCCGCGGTGTCGCGAACGGCAGGTCCAGCTCCGCGTACACCCGGCGGAGGGGTTCGATGTCCCGTGGAACGGACCAGACCTTGGCGACCGTTCCGTCGCCTACCCGGTAGACGGTTCCCTCGGCGCCGGAGCCCAGCGGACACTCGTACATCTGGCCGTCCCTTCTCACCGGAACGGGTGGCGGTGAGTTGCCACCCCCGAGCGGGTACTCGACTCTGGCATGACGGGGAGAGGGGCAGCACGGTGAAGATGAACCTGCAGGGGGTGGCCGTGGCTGCCTTCGTCCTGGCCGGTGCGCTGGGCATGGGTTTCCTGCCCAAGGCCATCAACGCGACTGTTCCCGATCGGACATTCGAGATCAAGCCGGACACCACCCGGGAGCTGAAGGCGCAGTTCGGTGGCAGGGTGACCCTGCACCTCGGGCCCCTTTCTGGCTGGTCGGTGATCGCCTCCGGTTCCGAGTCCGATCTGAAGGTCCGCCGGGACGATGCGCAGATCACCTTCTCCGCCATCGGCCGGGTCGGTGACAAGGGCACCGCGTTCGACCGCAGGCTGCGGGCGCTGGACATCGGCGGCAGTTGCGAGCACACCGCCCGGCTCGGGGATTACCACACCAGGAGCGGGCTCGACGGGTTCACCGGGGTCTGTGACCGGCGGGACGCCTACCTGGTCGGCAAGGACGACACCGCCCTCTTCGCGGTGGGGGACCACGCGGCCACCGCGGTGCTCGCCCAGGCGCAGATCGAGCACGCGCGATGAACGAGCCCGCGACCATGCAGATCATCACCGCCCGCCGGGGTCGAACCTTCTACCAACCACGCCGCGCGATGTTCTGGGTGTACCTCATCCTGCTGGTGATCACCTTCTCCACCTTCGGCGTCCGGATCATCGGCCAGGCGATCGCCATGCCCGGCGCGCTGCTGGTCGGGCTCATCGCGCAGGTGATCCTCGGCTACGTGCTGTACCGGGTGATCCGCTGGCTGGACCTCTTCGAGAAGGAGCCGTTCACCCTGCTCCTCGCCGCGTTCGGCTGGGGCGCCATGATCGCTCCCGGGCTGGCCGTCATCGCCAACGGCGACCTGTCCGAGCTGGTCACCAAGCTGGGCGGCACCTCGTTCGCCAGCCGGTGGACGGCGGCGCTGGCCGGGCCCACCTCCGAGGAGTGGCTCAAGACGCTCGGCGTGATCGCCATCGTGGTGATCGGGCGGGCCCACATCCAGCGGGCCATGGACGGGTTGATCTACGGCGCCGTGGTCGGGCTCGGCTTCCAGCTGATGGAGAACATGACCTACGCGTTCAACTACGCCCAGCTGGATCCCAGCAGTGACACCAGCGGCGCGTTCCTGGTCACCTTCACCCGGTTCATGGTCGGCATCGGCTCGCACGCGGTGTACACCGGCGTCACCGGCTTCGGCCTCGGCTGGGCCGTCTCGCGCACCGACCTGCCCCGGGCCCGCCGTATCGCGATGGTCGCCGGCTGCATGCTGGTGGCCTGGGGCCTGCACTTCCTGTGGAACTCGCAGGTGCTCGCCGATCTCGGTCTGGCCGCGTTGCTGGCCAAGCAGGCCTTCGTGATCGCGTTCTTCATCGTGGTCTACCGGATCAGCGCCCGGTACGAGTTCGACTGGTTCCGGTACGCCATCTGCACGGAGCCGCCGGAGGTGATCTCACCGTCCGAAGTGGAGGAACTACGTACCCGGCGCACCCGGCACCAGGCCATGAAGCGGATCGAGAGGCTGGCCGGCCAGGAAGGGGCCCGGCTGCAACGGCAGCTACAGGAGGAACAGCTCCTGCTCGCGGTGATCCGCGACGAGAGCCCCAACCCGGACGGCGATCTGAGCGTCGCCGACGCCCGGCGCGCGGTGCTCGACACCCGCGCCCGGCTACGCGAGCGCCTGCTCTGAGTCCTCGTCGTCGGTCTCTTCCACGTCCGTGTCCGGTTCACCGGCGGTGACCGGAACTGTGGCCGCGGCGTTCGTCGACAGTGCGGCGAACATCTTGGCGTAGAACTTCTCCGGCATGCTGCCTCCCCCCAACTCGCCTGCTGACCAGATTGGCCCAGGGCGGAGGCAGCGAACAGATCCGGTCAGACCCAGCCGGTGTGGTCATTTATGACCAGGCGGCCATCCTCTGGCGAGCCGGATCAGTTCGGAACGGCGCCGGGTACCGAGCTTGGTCCGGATCGCGTCCAGGTGCCTGCTGACGGTGCGCAGCGCGATGCCCAGATCCTCGGCGATCTCCCGGTTGTCGTAACCCTTCGCCAGGCAGTGCAGCACCTCCTGCTCGCGTGGGGTGAGCCCCGGCCTGCCACCGCCGCGGTGCAGGTCGCCGACGATCGCCGCGGCCAGTTCGGCGGGTAGCACCGGACCTTCGAGGACCTCGGCCACCGCCACGGCCAGCTGGGCGGCGGTCGCGCTCTTGCCGACGTACCCGTGCGCCCCCGCGCGAATGCCGTCCAGCACATCGGCCATCGGTGCCTGGGACACGATCAGCAGCCGGACCGCCGGGTGGTCGGTGGACACCTCGGCGATCAGCTCGATGCCGTCGTTGCGCCCGTCCAGCAGCAGGTCCACCAGGATGACGTCCGGCGGGTCCGCGGCGATCGCCGCCCGCGCCGTGGTCAGGTCGCCCGCCTCGCCGAGCTGCCAGTCGGCGCGGGCCCTGGCCAGGCCGTTCCGCACGCCGTCCCTGGTCACCGGGTGGTCGTCCACCACCAGCACCCGCATCGCGACCCCCTCGGGCTAGGCACTCGGCGGACCGCTGAGGATGGACGCGGGAAGGCCCAACTCGATCTCCGCGCCACGTCCCGGCCTGCCACGGATCACCGTACTCCCGCCCAGCCTGGCCATGCGGGCGATGACACTCAGTTGGAGGCCCAGCCTGCCGGAAGTGCGCAACCGTTGTTCGTCGAAGGTGAACCCGACGCCGTTGTCCCGCACGGTGATCGTCACCCCGGTCTGCGCGGGCAGCACCGAGATCCACACCCGTTCGGCCCGCGCGTGCCGGACGACGTTGGTCAGGGCCTCGCGAACCGCGCCCCGCACATCCTCGACGGCGGTGTTGGCCAGCCACACGGTGTCGGTGCAGATGAACTGCACGTCCAGTTCCGGGAAACCACTGGCGAGCGTGACCAGTTCGGCGCGCAGCGAACTGGTGCCCGGCGGCGCCGCCGCCCCGTCGACGGCCATCTCGCGCAGCGTCCGTTCCTGCTCGCCGATGGCCGACAGCAGTGCCCGCAGCTCGGTGGGGCGCACCTCGCCGCGCTCGGCGAGTTCCGCGCCCTGGCTGCGCAGCCTGCTCAGTTGTTGCAGCACGTCGTCGTGGATCCGCGCGGCGATCGACTGGCGTTCCTCCAACCGGCCCGCGTGGTCGCTCACCCGGCCGGCTTCGGCCGCCAGCCGGGTGAACTGCTGGTCCGCCAGGCCCACGGCCGCGCCCACGAGGGGAAAGGCCAGCGCCGAACCGGCCAGCTGGAACTGCTGCAGGAAGGACAGCGAGTCCAGCGGCGCGCCGTTGATCTCGTAGCTCACCGGCAGCGCCAGGGCCAGCACCGCTCCGGCGGCCAGACCACCGGCCACGTCGTAGCTGACCGCCCAGGCCGCGACCGCGGCCAGGGGATAGACCCCGGTCAGTGACGGGTGCCCGGCCAGGACCGATCCGGTGGGCATGACATAGCCGCTGACCAGCAGTAACCCGGTCGCCAGCAGCAGGTCGGCGATCAGTACCGGGGCGGTGCGGTGCACCGCGGCCAGGGTGAGCCAGAGCAGCCAGCACAGGACGACCAGCTGGACCAGCGCGGCCAGCCAGGCGACCTGATCCAGGATCTGGCCGCTCAGCGCGGCGACCAGCGCCATCCAGGCGAAGGCCAGCCACCGGAACACCAGGATCAGCAGCAGCGGCGCCGGGTGGGCTCCCAGCCTGGACTCCCCGTACATGTACCGCCCCCAGGGTCTAACCTGCGCTGTCATGGGTGAGCCCACGGATATCGCCACCATAGTGGGGGTCCAGCTTGCCTGGTGGCAGCTGGGGTTCGGCCGGCGGCGCGCGGTGCGCAGGCTGGCGATCCGGCAGCTGCCGCATCCCGATCCGGTGGTCGCCGGGGTCGCCCTGCGCTGGGCGCAACAGCTGCTCAGCGCCCCCTGGTGGTGGCGGCTGGTGAAGGCGTTCATCGGCATCGGCCTGGCCGGCCTGGCGGTGGTGTCCACCGTGGGCGTGCTGCTGGGGCTGCACGTGTTGTACGCGATCAGCGCGTCGGTGCTGGTCGTGCAGCCGGTGGCCACCGTGCTCACCTGGCGGCAGACCCGGCTGGCCAGGCGACTGGTCGCCCGTACCCCGCTGCCGCCCAGGCCGCGTCGTGGCTGGGGGACCGCGCTGCGCTTCGGCGGCTCGCTGCTGGCGGTCGTCGTGGCGGGCTCTGTGCTGGCCACCGCCTGGTGGGACAACCACCAGGGTGTCTACGGCTGCACCCGGCTGCCCGCGGACCCGCGGATCCGGGAGGCCTGGATCGCCAACGGCGGGCGGGACAAGAAGGGCTGCCCGCTGGGGGAGCCCGGCCGGACCGCCGCGGGGGAGCCGTTCGAACGGCTGGATTTCGGTGAGGTGTTCGTCGTCGTCCCCACGATCGGCGTGACCGAGATGCCGTTGCCGGTGTTCGACACCTGGCAGCGGTCGGCGAACGAGCTCGGGTATCCCACCGACGGGGACTTCGACGGTCCGGTCTCCTACCTCAATTTTCCCGGTGCGCACCTGCATTGGTCCACAATGGACCCGGTTCAGGTCGTGCGCGGATCCCGTTATGTGCCCAGGCATACGGCGCCGGGGCCGTGTACGGACCTCACCGTCCCGTGTTTCACCTCGGTGCGCCGCGACCGCGACCGGATCGAGGTGCGCTGGCAGTTCGGCCACGCCGACGCGTTCAACATCAGCTGGAAGACCCCCGGTGCGATCGGGGCGGACGGCCGGGAGGTGGCCGGCTACCGGTTCACGGTGACCGGCCTGGATCCGGCGCACGGGTACTACGTGAGCGTGCAGGCCTGCCGGAAGCGACTGCTGCGCACCTCGCGGTGCACCGGCTACGACGGGATCTACGTGCCGCCGGCCTAGTCATGCAGTAAGAAGGGGCCATGAGCGCCCGCGAGGAGATCCTGCGCCGTATCCGCCAGGCCACCGCCGGAACCCGGCCGGGGCCGGTGCCGCCGGCTTCGGTGCCCGTGGCGGCCGGCGACCTGGTGGAACTGTTCGCCGAGCGGGTCGCCGACTACCGCGCCACGGTCCGGACGGTGTCACCGGGGGAGCTGTCCGCCGCGGTCGCCGCCGCGTTGCCCGCCGGCACGGTGGTGGTTCCGCCGGATCTTCCGGAGTCCTGGGTGGACGGTCGTGCGGTGGAACGGGATCCGGGCTTCTCGGTGTCCGAAGTGGACGCGTTCGCTGCGGTGGTCACCGGGTGTGCGGTGGCCGTCGCGGAGACCGGGACGGTCGTGCTGGACGCCGGATTCGCCCAGGGACGGCGGCTGCTCACCCTCATCCCGGATCATCACGTGTGCGTGGTGTTCACCGACCAGATCGTCGCCGACGTGCCGGAGGCCGTCGCGCGGCTGGACGCGGTGCGCCCGCAGACCTGGATCAGCGGGCCGAGCGCCACCAGCGACATCGAGCTCAACCGGGTGGAGGGCGTCCACGGCCCACGCAATCTCACGGTGCTGATCGCGACGCGGGGCTGACCCGCGGCCAGCCGGTGACGGCGACGACATCGTGGGCGATCTCGGGGATCGGGCGGTTGTCGGTGGGGATGCGGACGGTGTCCGGGGGAGCGGCCGACTCCAGTACCCGCGCTAGATGGGCGCTCCGCCGGACATGCGAGTCCAGACCACTGCCGATCTCCCGAGCGGACAACCGGGCGAGGACGGACTCGTCGGAGGCCGTCAGCAACACCGGGATGATCCGCAGCGGCGCGCCGAGCGCCCGGCGGAACATGTCCGGGACCAGGATGCACGCCGAGTTGGTGTAGACGAGCCTGCGGTAGCCGAGTTCGGTGTAGTTCCGCCAGATCGCGGCGAGATTGGCCTCCAGCAGCGAGTTCGGTGGTTCCGGCCAGGCGTGATCGAGGTAGTCGCCCTCGAGCAGGCAGTGGGTCACCTGCTGCGCTTCGAGCAGGGCCGAGACCTCATAGCCCACGGTCGATTTCCCGGAGCCGGATCGGCCGGCCAGCAGCAGTACCTCGTACACGCGGAGCCCCCATGACCTGTCAACCCGCTGGATGTCGTACCGGATCGTGTCCTGGTCGACATCGATCAGACCGGAACCCCATCACCGGTGATCTTCGCGTATTGGTCTAGACCCCTGCTGGGCTGGGCATATCCCGAGTGACCTACCGAACGCGATAAGTGAAATTCCCAGATTGTGGATAAGCCTTTTGGCCTAAGTGGTTACGGCAAGAGAATGAATCGTTACCAGCTGAATATTCCGATATTCGGCAGACACACCACGAACCACTAACACCTTGGCATGAGCTTGCCCACAAACCACCCATGACCAGGGCTGATGGCGCGATCCTACTCGTTGTTCGAAGTGCTCCTGGAACTGGGTTTGACATGGCTGAGAACCCGCGTGCAGATGGAGAGTTCGAGGCCAAGGAGGGCTCCATGGTGCAGGTAATGCAGGAAATCGACGGCGCGATTGTCGCGCGGGACGAGACCCTTTTACGGGTACCGGTGCCGGTCCGCACCCGCTGGGAGTACGACCTGGACGACCCGCTGGCCGTGAAGGTCCTGCTGGCCGGCCGGCGGTCCGAATGGGTCGAGTGGGTCTTCTCCCGCGATCTCCTCGCGGATGGCCTCATCGCGGCCGCCGGGGTCGGTGACGTGCAGATCATGCCGATGGACCACGTGTGGGTGCGGATGGAACTGCGCAGCCCCAGTGGCTACGCGGCGATCCACTTTAATGCCGAGCACGTCTGCGAGTTCCTGCAGGAGAGCTACGACCAGATCCGCCCAGGAGCCGAGCCCATCGCACAGGGACTCGACTCCTGGATCGGTCAGATCAGCATCTAGTCAGAAGGCGAGTCCGCCGCGCATGGCGGAGATCAGCTCGCCGTTCGTGGTGTCGCCGTCGAGAGCCCAGAAGAAGGCGCCACCCAGGCCGTTCGAGTTGGACCACTGCATCTTCTTGTGAATGGTGGATGGGGTGTCGTAGCTCCACCAGTCACTGCCGCATTTCGCGTACGCCGTGCCCGCGATCTCACCGTTGGCCGGGCACTTCGTCTTCAGCACCTTGTAGTCCTCGATGCCCGCCTCGTAGGTGCCCTGCGCCGCACCGGTCGCGGTGCCGCCGGGAGCCGCCTGCGTGACGCCGGTCCAGCCGCGGCCGTAGAAGCCGATACCCAGCAGCAGCTTGTTCGCCGGAACGCCCTGCGCCTTCAGCTTCGTGATCGCGGCCTCCGAGGTGAAGCCCTGCTTCTGCAGACCGTTGTAGCCGGTCAGCGGGGAGTGCGGGGCAGTCGGACCGGTCTTGTCCCACGCGCCGAAGAAGTCGTAGGTCATCACGTTGAACCAGTTCAGCTGCTTCGCGGTTTCCCCGTACTTGGTGGCGTCGATCTTGCCACCGTCCGAGCCGTCGGCGGTGATCGCGGCCGAGATCAGGTAGTCCTGACCGAACTCGGAGCGCAGCGCCTTGACCAGGTTCGGCAGGGCGTCCGGGCCGCTGGTGTCGCAGGTCAGACCGCAGGCGTTCGGGTACTCCCAGTCGATGTCGATGCCGTCGAACACGTCGGCCCAGCGCGGGTCCTCGACCAGCTTCTTGCAGGAGGAGGCGAACGCGGCCGGGTTCTTGGCGGCCTCGCCGAAGCCACCGGACCAGGTCCAGCCGCCGAAGGAGTACAGCACCTTCAGTCCGGGGTGCTTCTTCTTCAGCTGCCGCAGCTGGTTGAAGCTGCCGCGCAGGGCGCCGGCGTCCCAGCTGTCCGTGCTGCCGTCGACGCTGGTGTCGGCGCCGTAGGCCTTGTCGTAGTCGGCGTAGGCGTCACCGATCTGACACTGCCCACCGGTCACGTTGCCGAAGGCGTAATTGATGTGGGTCAGCTTGGCGGCCGACCCGGAGGTCTCGATGTTCTTCACGTGGTAGTTGCGTCCGTAGACGCCCCAGTCCACGAAGTAGCCCAGGTTGATCTTGCCGGCGGACTCGGCGACCGGGGCGGAGGTGACCTTGTCGATGACCGGCAGCGCGCCCAGAGCCAGGGCGGCGGCCGTCAGTCCGATCAGGGCGTACTTGATCTTCTTCATTCTTCTCCTCAGGGAAGGAGGCAGGGAAAGAAACGATGCTCAATCCGAACTGTGTGGTCTGGACCAGTTGCAGTCAAGGTCCATCCGGCAGCAGGGTGCCGCTATGTGCACCTGACATGACCCATTCGTTATAACGACCTACCCCGGTCAGGCCACGAGATATATCCACAGTGGAAGCAACGCCAGGGATGCGGCGGAGCTCTTGACCACCAGGGATGCCGCCAGTTCGGTCTCCACCTCGTACCGCTGCGCGACGATGAAGAGGTTCTGCGCGGCGGGCATCGCGGCCAGTACCGTGAGGTAATGCAGCCACGGCGGGCGGACGTCGAAGGCATAGCGGCAGAGCAGGTAGATGGCCACCGGCATCACCAGGCACTTGATGGTCACCAGGGCGATCTCCTCGCGCGTGGTGCCCCGTAACGAGATGCCCGCGCCGCCCAGATAGAGCCCCAGGGCGAACAACGCGATCGGCGCCGCGGCCTGGCCGACGAAGCCGAACGCGTCCAGCGCGGCCTGCGGAACCGGGATGTCCACCAGGTTCAACGCGATTCCGGCCCAGCACGCGATCACCACCGGGGTGTTCAGCGAGGACCACACCGCCTTGGACACCTTGGCGGGGACCGATCCCTCGCTCCCCGTGTCGAACTCCATGATCGCGATGACCGTCGCGGTGAGCAGGCAGGTCTGCATCAGCAGTACCGGGAAGATCGGCGTCGCGTCGCCCCACAGCATGATGAACACCGGGATGGCGAAGTAGGCGGTGTTCACCTGCACGCCCGCCATCAGCCGCAGGGCCAGCCCACGTGGCCCCGGCCTGCTCACCAGGTGCACGGCGACCGCGAGCAGGGCCATACCGGTGATCACGCTGATCATGTAGCTGCCCAGCGCGTGCCAGTCGAACAGGTGTCGCAGATCCGCCGTGTAGATCTTGGCGAACAGGTAGCTGGGAATGGCGAACAGGAAGCAGAAGTCGTTGAACACCCGGGCATCCGAGGCCTGGATGATCTTGCGCCGGGCGAAGAGGACGCCGCCGCTGAACGCCAGCGCCACCGGCAGCAGTTTTCCCGCCGCGGCAAGCAGACCCATCGACCTGTGCCTCCTTCGCTGTGATCATCTGGAACACTGGACGGATGATTCGACAATGTCCGTGCGGTGCCGGTGCCGGTTTCGACGAGTGTTGTGGCCGGCTGCACTCCGGATCGGCGCGGGCAGCGACCGCGGAGCAGCTGATGCGCTCCCGGTTCGCCGCGTTCTACGTCGGCGACGAGTCCTACCTGCTGGCCTCCTGGCATCCGTCTACCCGGCCCCGGTCCGTGGAGTTCGAGCCCGAACTGCGGTGGATCCGGCTGGAGATCCTGGACCGCACCGGCGGCGGCCCGTTCGACCTGCAGGGCACCGTCGAGTTCGCCGCCCACTACGAGCTGTCCGGTGCTTCCGGTGCGCTGCGCGAGCACAGCCGGTTCCGCCGGGAGAACGGCAGCTGGTTCTACGTCGACGGCGACCATCACTGAGTGGTCCCGCGAACAGGGCATGCCTACTGCGCGACAGCCCCTGTTCGCGGAATCACTAAATCGCTGGCCATAGCCAATAGGGTCGATTTGTGGCGAATATAACCGCAGGTCTCGCTCCCGTTGTCCGCGCCAGGTGGGCGGCAACGGTGATCTTCTTCGTCAGCGGCGGCTTCCTGGTGTGGGCCAGCCGCACGCCGGTGATGGCCACCGATCTCGGTCTCACCACGGCCACCATGTCCGCCGTGGTGTTCAGCCTCGCCGTCGGCGCCGTGGTCGGACTCCCGTTGGCCGGCGTGGTGATCCACCGGTTGGGCAGCACCGCGGTGATCCGCTGGTCGCTGGTCGCCAACGGGCTGGCGCTCAGCTGGGTCGGCCTCGCCTCGTCGGTGTGGCAACTGGCTGCCGCGCTCGGTGTGCTCGGGATATGTGTGAGCCTGTTGGACGTGGCGCAGAACACCGCGGCGGCGCAGGTGGAGGCGGTGATCGGGCGGCAGATCATGTCCACCTTCCACGGGGTGTGGAGCCTCGGTGGCCTGGCGGGCGCGCTCACCGGAGTACTGGCCGCCGATGTCCCGGTTTCCGTGCACTTCCCGCTGGTCGCGGTCGTGCTGGTCGGCGTGGGACTGCCGTTCACCTGGTGGCTGCTACCCGCCGCGCCCACCCCGCCCGCCGAGCGTGGACGCGCGTGGAACCGGCCGCTGCTGGTGCTCGGTGTGCTGGTCAGCGCGATCCTGCTGTGTGAGGGCGCGGCCAATGACTGGACCTCCTTCTACCTGCACAACACCCTCGGCGCGACCGAGGCGACCTCGGCGCTGGCCTTCGCGGTGTTCTCGCTGACCATGGCCGGTGGCCGGTTCGTCGGCGATCACCTGGTGGCCCGCTGGGGCCGCCGGGCCTACCTGCGCGCCTGTGGGCTGGTGGCCGGGATCGGCTTCCCGCCCGCGTTGCTGGTCACCGATCCGGCCGCCGGGATGATCGGCTTCGCGTTACTCGGCCTCGGGGTGGCCGGGGTGGTGCCGACGGTGTTCAGCGCCGCCGCGTCTTTCCATGCCCGGCCGGCTGCGGCCCTGGCCACGGTGTCCACCCTGGGCTACCTGGGACTGCTGGCCGGGCCACCGCTGATCGGTGCGCTGGCCACTGTCAGCAGCATGCGCTTCGCGCTGTCCCTGCTGGTGGTGTTCCCGCTGGTGCTGGCGTTGTGCGCGAATCAGATCAGCAACGAGCGGCGCAGCTCGTCCACAGTGGACTGAGGGATCCCGAGATCGGTTGCCACGCCGAGGACTCCGCCGTGCTCGGCGTCGATCCGGGTCAGGAACCGCTGCATGGTGTACGGGGCGGAGCCGCGCATGCTCGGCGGCACGTAGAAGTCGAACGTGGTCTTTCCCTGGGCGGCCCGCAGCTCCAGCCAGGCCTGGGTGGCGCTTTCGGTCAGCGCGTAGTCCTCGACCACGGTCTCGGCGGGCACGCCGAGCAGCCGGAGGGTCAGCGCCGCCAGCACGCCGGTGCGGTCCTTGCCCGCCGCGCAGTGGAACAGGGCGGGCTGTTCGATCAACGCGGTCACCGCGTCGCGCAGCGGGATCGCGCCGAGTGACAGCATCTCCAGGTAGTGGTCGGCGGCCAGGTCCGGTCCCTCGGCGTACTCCTTGTCCACGGCCGTCCAGTCGGGGATCTCGGTCAGTACCGGCAGGTGATGCCAGGTGCCCGCCCAGCCGTCGATCGGCGTCCACCGTCGGTGATCCACCTCGAACGGGGTACGCAGGTCGATCACCGTCCGGATGCCGAGCTCGTCCCACGCCGCCTGCCCGGCCGGCGTCAGCCGGTGCATCGAATCGGAGCGGAACAGCTTCCGCCACGCGACCGTGCGACCGTCCTCGGTGGGGTAACCGCCCAGGTCCCGCAGGTTGAGCAGGCCGTCCAGGTCCAGGAAACGGGTGTACATCGTCACTCCGATCACGGGTGAAACGTCAGGTACGTTGAGCCGGTGGTGAGTGCGGGGGCGGCGGTGCGCCTGACGGGGGTCGGGCACCGCTTCGGGGATCTAGAGGTTCTTCAGGATATCGATCTGCAGGTTCCCGCAGGCCGGTCGCTGGGTGTGATCGGTCCCAGTGGGTGTGGCAAGTCCACCCTGCTCTCGTTCGTCTCCGGCCTGGACGATCCCGCTGTCGGCACCGTCACCGTCGGCTCGCAGACCAGCGCGGCGGGACGCCTGTCGCACTGCGCGCTGATGCCGCAGCGGGATCTGCTGCTGCCCTGGCTGACCGCCGTGGACAACGCCGCGCTGGCGTTGACCAACCGGGGGCTGTCCCGGGCGGCCGCCCGGGCCGAGGTGACGCCGCTGTTCGAACGCTTCGGGCTCGCCGGATTCGAGCTGCGCCGCCCAGCGGAGCTGTCCGGCGGCATGCGGCAGCGGGTGGCGTTCCTGCGTACCCTCGCCGCGGCCAAGGACGTGTTGCTGCTGGACGAGCCGTTCGGCGGCCTGGACGCCATCACCCGGGGCGGCATGCAGGACTGGCTGCGGGGCGTATTGCGTGCCGAGCCGCGCACCACGCTGCTGGTCACCCATGATGTGGAGGAGGCCCTGTTGCTGTGCGACCAGGTGGTCGTGCTCAGCGGCCGCCCCGCCCGGGTCCTGCGCACGGTGCCCGTCGAGTACACCGCGGGCACCACCCGGGAGGACACGCTCGCCGATCCGGCCTTCGTCGCGCTGCGCACCGAGATCCTGCGGCTGCTCGCGAACGGACACCGCCGATGACCATGTCGACCAGGGACAAGCTGACCGCCGCCGGACTCGTGATCGTCCTGATCGGACTGTGGGAACTGGTCTGCCGGGCGTTCACGGTGCGGAGTTACCTGTTTCCCGCGCCCAGCGCCATCGCTGAGTCCTTTGTGGACAACGCGCGGCTGCTGGGGCCCGCCACCTGGGTGACCACGGTGGAGGTCGTCCTGGGACTGCTCATCGCGCTGGTCGCCGCGCTGGGCATCGCCCTGCTGCTGCACGCCTCGCCCACGGTCCGCCGGGGCCTGTATCCGCTGCTCATCGGCTCGCAGACCATCCCGATCGTCGTGCTGGCGCCGATCCTGGTCATCGCCTTCGGCTTCGACATCGGACCCAAGCTGGTGATCGTCGCGCTCACCTGCTTCTTCCCCCTGGTCGTGGCCACCGTGGACGGACTGGCCACGGTGGACCCGCAATTGATCCGCTTGATGCGCACGTTGGACGCCTCCCGGTGGACGATCTTCCGCCGGGTCGAACTGCCCACGGCGTTGCCCAGCGTGTTCTCCGGCGCCCGGGTCGCCGTCACCTATGCGCCGATCGGCGCGGTGTTCGCCGAGTGGTCCGGCTCCACCGGCGGCCTCGGTTACCTGATGCTGCAGTCGACCTCACAACTGCGCACCGCCCTGGTCTTCGCCGCCGTGATCGTGCTCGCGGCGGAATCCATCACCCTGTTCCTGCTGGTGACCTGGCTGGAACGGGTCATCATCACCTGGAAGGACAAGAAATGAAGCGTCTGGCCCTGGGGCTCACGCTGGTCATGGCGCTCACCGCGTGTGGCTCCGGCGGCGGCTCGACGGACCTGCGGGTGCTGCTGGACTGGTTCCCCAACCCGGATCACCTGGCGTTGTACACCGCGCAGGACAAGGGTCTGTTCGCCGCCGAAGGCGTGTCCGTGGAGCTGACCCCGCCCGCCAACCCGGCCGATCCGTTGAAGCTGGTCGCCGCCGGGCAGGCCGACCTGGGCATCACCTACGAACCCGAGGTGCTGGCCGCCGCCGAACAGGACCTGCCGGTCACCGCCGTGGCCGCGGTGATCCCGCGCGCGTTGAACTCGCTGATGGCGGTGGGCGACTCGCCGGTGAAGTCGGCCGCCGACTTGGCCGGCCGCACCGTGGGCACCGCCGGACTGCCCTCCGATGACCTCTACCTGAAGCAGATGATCGGCGACAAGCCGGTGAAGAAGGTCAACGTCGGCTCCAACCTGGTGGCCTCGATGCTCTCCGGGCAGGTGGACGCCACCATCGGCGCCTACCGCAACATCGAGGGCGTACAGCTCAAGCACGAGGGCAAGAACCCGCTGATCATCCCGGTCACCGACGCGGGCGTGCCGCAGTACGACGAGCTGGTCCTGGTGGCCAACCGGGACAAGCTCAAGAACGACAGCGGCTACCGGGATCGGGTGAAGAAGTTCATCGCCGCCCTGGGCAAGGGCGTCGAGGCCGCCAAGAAGGATCCGGCGGCCGCGCGGACCGCGATCCAGGCGAAGATGAGCGATGCACCGAAGGAGGTGCTGACCGAGCAGGTCGACGCCACGCTGCCGCTGCTGGACAACCCGCGGGGCTTCGGCCGGATGGATCCGGCGGGCTGGCAGTCCTTCGCCGACTGGTTGCAGGCCGGTGGCATCACCAAGAAGAAGATCACCGTCGGCCCGGAGCTGGTCACCAACGACTACCTGCCCGCCCGGTGATCGCCGCCCGGTACGACGGGTTCATCGTCGATCTCGACGGCGTGGTGCACCTGGGCTGGTCCGCGTTGCCCGGCGCGGTGTCCACGGTGAACACGCTGCTGGACACCGGGAAGCGGATCCTCTTTCTCACCAACGATCCCCGCTTCACCCGCCGGTCCATCGCAGACCGGTTGCGGGGACTCGGCATACCGGCGACCCCGGACATGGTGATCACCTCCGGCTCCGCGGGCGCCGCCCGCGTCGCGCCCGGCCGGGTCTATGTGATCGGCTCGGCCGAGCTGAAGGACGAGGTGCGCGCCGCCGGGGGAGAGGTGCTGTCCGATGTGGACGCCCACCTCGCCGACCGGGTGCTGGTGGCCGGGCATTCCGGGTTCGACTACACCGAACTGCGCGCCGCGCTGCGGGCCTGCTCGGCGGGGGCCGAACTGGTGGCCACCAACCGGGACGCGACGTTCCCGATGCCGGATGGGCTGTGGCCCGCCACCGGTGCCGTGCTCGCTGCCGTGGAGACGGCCGCCGGTCGCCGCGCGGTCAGCGTCGGCAAGCCGTCACCGGAGATCTTCCGGGTCGCGGTGGACCTGCTCGCGGTGCCCCGGATCGCGGTGATCGGCGACCGGGAGGACACCGACATCGCCGGTGGCCGGGCCGCCGGCCTGGACACCATCCTGATCGGCTCCGGCGAGTCGCACGCCGATCACATCATCCCCGCCCTCAGCGGAGTGCTCTGACTCCGAAGTTGACGAGGTTCGGAAAGAACCCGAACCTCGTCAACTTCGGGGTTACCCGCGCTGTCCGGTGTGGACGGTGAACGCGGCGAGGTAGTACACGTCCGGGCGGCGCAGCAGTCCCTGCGGCGACTCCGGGTCCAGTAGCTGCTCCACAGTGGACAGGTCCTCGGTGGCCATCCGCTCCGCGAGGAGATCGCGGAACCGGGACAGCCGGTGCACCAGGTGCTCGCGCACCGGAGTGTCCACAGGGGACGGCAGATCCACCAGGAAGGTACGCGACCCGGTGTGCTTCAGCCCGGCTTCCGTGATCATCGCGGGCCAGTCCTCCACGATGTCCACGGTGCCGTCCAAACCGGACCGCATGTCGATGAACCGCTCCTCCAGCAGGGAATCCAGCCGCGTCTCCAGACCCGGCCTGCCGACCCGAATGTCCCTGGGCAGCGAGCGCTGCGGCAACCCGCGCTCCAGCACGGCGAGCAGGCCGCCGGGCCGCAGCAGCCCGGCGAGCCGGTTCAGCCCGGCCTGCTGGTCGCCGAGGTGGTGCACGAATTGGCTGCTCCACACCAGGTCCGCCGGTTCCAGGTCGTCCAGCCCGGCGGGCAGATCGGCCTGCCGGACGGTGAACCGGTCACCCAGCCCCAGTGCCGCCGCCCGGTGGACGGCGCGGTCCAGCAGTCCGGTGGCACCGTCCACCACCTGCACCGACGCCTCGGTGAACTCCTCGGCGAGGGTGCTCGCCACCACGCCGGGACCGCCGCCGACGTCCATCAGCCGTTCGACCTTCCCGTCGATCAGCGTGCGCAGCCAGCTCGCCGCACCCGCGTACACCGGACGGTGTATCTCGGCGTCCCGCTCCAGCTGAGCGGCCATGGCGTCCCAGTCGAAATCCTCATGGTCATGGCTCATCGCGACATCCCTTCCAATACGGCCTCTTCGACCAGTTCCCCGTTCACCGCGACCGCGGCGGTGGCCCCCATCGCCGCGGCCGTGATCACGAAAGCCTTCGGGTTCACCACGTTCCCGACCGCGTACAGCCCGGGAACCGACGTGCGCCCGTCCCCGTCCACCGGCACAAAACCGTGCTCGCCCCGGACACACCCCAGCGCGGTCAGCACCTCGTCCCGGGGCGTCAGCTCGCCCTTGACGAACAACGCCGACCGGGTCACCGCTCGGCGATCGGCCAGTTTCACCGCCTGCAACCGATCCCCGTCCACCGCCAGCCCGGTGACCTCGCCGGGTTCCACCCGGATGTCCCGGGCCCGCAGCCGTGCACGGTCCACATCGGACAGCTCATAGGTGTGCGAGAAGAACACCAGGTCATCCGTCCACTGCCGCACCAGCAACGCGACGTGCACCGACAGCGGGCCCGCGCCCAGCACCCCCAGGGGCTGGTCGGCGACCTCGTAGCCGTGGCAGTACGGGCAGTGCAGCACGTCCCGGCCCCAGCGCTCGGCCATCCCCGGGATGTCCGGCAGCCCGTCCACCAGACCGGTGGCCACGATCAGCTTCCGCGCGTTCAGCGTCCGGCCGCTCGCCAGCCGCAGCTGGAAACCGGCGGTGACCGCGGCGACCTGATCCTCGATCAGCGTCACCCCATAGCCCGCGATCTCCTCGCGCCCCAGCTTCACCAGCTCGGCGGGTGACTGCCCGTCGCGGGACAGGTATCCGTGCATGTGCTCCGCGGGGGCGTTGCGTGGCGCCCCGCCATCCACTACCGCCACCCGGCGGCGAGCTCGCCCCAGTACCAAGGCGGCGTTCAGGCCGGCGGCCCCTCCACCGATCACCACTACCTCGAATTCGTCCATGGCCCCACCATGCGGCTTAGTGGAAATGATTGGCAACATTCGTTGCCGAAACAGCAACGCTGTGCTCTCCTGGAGACATGGACAAGGCGATCACTGCAGCTCTGGACGGTGTCGGCGCCCGGCTCAGGTCGCTGCGCGCCACCCGTGGACTCTCGTTGACGGCCCTGGCGGAGGCCACCGGGATCGGGAAGAGCACGCTGTCCCGGCTGGAATCCGGGCAGCGCAAGGCCACCCTGGAACTGCTGATGCCGATCTCGCTGGCCTACCAGGTCCCTCTCGACGAGCTGGTCGGTGCGCCGGAGGTCGGCGATCCCCGGGTACGGATGGCGCCGATCCAGATGCACGCGGGCACCGCGGTCCCGCTCACCCGGCAGCCTGGCCCGCTACAGGCGTTCAAGATCGTCCTGGACTCCGATCGGACGGAACCGGACGAGCTGCGCACGCACGAGGGATACGAGTGGTTCTATGTGCTGTCCGGGAAACTCCGGCTCGTTCTCGGCCAGCACGATGTCACCATGAGCATCGGTGAGGCGGCCGAGTTCGACTGCCACATCCCGCACTGGTTCGGCACCGCTGACGGCCGTCCGGTGGAGATCTTGAGCTTGTTCGGTAAGCAGGGGGAACGCATGCACGTGCGGGCGAAACCGAAGGGATGATCGTATGGCGGAACTGGTTGTTTCCGCGGCGACCGCCGAAGACTGGAGCGTGGTCACCGGCTGGGCGAACGGCGAGGGCTGGAACGTCGGTCCCGGTGACGGAACCTGTTTCCGGGACACCGATCCCGGCGGGTTCCTGGTCGGCCGGCTCGGTGATCGGGTGGTCACCGCGGTGTCGATCGTCAACTACTCGCCGGAGTACGCGTTCCTCGGCCACTACCTGGTGCACCCGGAACTGCGTGGGCGGGGACTGGGCCTGGCCACCTGGCGCGCGGCCTGGTCGCACGCCGGCGACCGGGTTGTCGGCCTGGACGGGGTCGTCGCGCAGCAGCAGAACTACGTCAGGTCCGGATTCACCGCTGCCTACCGGAACACGCGGTTCGGCGGCAGGCTCAGCGCGCGGACCTCGGTGGCCGAGCACGCGGTGCCGATCACCGAGGACCTGATCCCGCTGGTCGCCGAGTACGACCGCCTGTGTTTCCCGGCGGATCGGCCGGAGTTCGTCCGCCGCTGGACCACCGCGCCGGGACACGTCGGCTACGCGCTGCGCGACGGTGATCGGATCACCGGCTACGGGGTGATCCGCCCGGCGAACGCGGGCTACAAGATCGGGCCCGTCTTCGCTGACACTCCGGCGGATGGCGCGTCCCTTGTGGACAGTCTGACCGCCGGAGTGGCGGAGGATTCGGAGGTATACCTGGACATTCCGGAGTTCGCTCCGGCCGCCGCGCGGGCGATGGTCGAGCGGGGGCTGACGCCCGGCTTCGAGACGGTCCGGATGTATACCGGCCCGGTCCGCGAGGTGCGGTCGGAACGGATCTTCGCCGGCACCAGTCTGGAACTCGGATGATCAGTGGAGTCGGTCCCCGGCTGCGCGCGCTGCGCACCGATCGGGGGTTGTCGCTGACGGCGTTGTCGGCGGCCACCGGCATCGGGAAGAGCACGTTGTCCCGGCTGGAATCCGGGCAGCGCAAGCCGACGCTGGAGTTACTGCTGCCGATCTCGCTGACCTATCAGGTGCCGCTCGCCGAGCTGGTCGGTGCGCCGGAGGTGGGCGATCCGCGGGTGCGGCTCGCGCCGAAGATGATGCACGGGCATCCGGCGATCCCGTTGACCACGGAGGCCGGTCCGTTGCAGGCGTTCAAAATGGTGCTGCCCGCGGATCGGATTCATCCGGATCCGAAGATGCACGAGGGTTATATGTGGCTTTACGTGTTGTCCGGGCGGATGCGGTTGATCCTGGGACCGCACGATGTGGTTCTGGGGGCGGGGGAGGTGGCGGAGTTCGACACTCACCTCCGGCATTGGTTCGGGAGTACTGGGGATGGGGCGGTGGAGTTTTTGGCGTTGTTTGGTCGGCAGGGGGAGCGGATTCGGGTTCGGGGTTAAGGGCGGGTCAGTGGTGGGCGGGCGCAGTTTATTTGCGCCTACTCACGCCTCAAGGGCGCTTCGCGTCCGGCTTCGCCGGATGTCGCTTCGCTCCACCCTTGACCCGTGAGCCTCTGGCGCAAAAACGGGCAGATTAAGGGCAGGCTGGGGCCTGCCCTCTTCAGGGGCGCGCCCGCCCACCACCGACCCGCTCCAGTGATTCATGGGTAACCTACGGCGCGAGTTGATCTTGCATTAATCACCTGATAGTGATTCGAAATCGTATTCCTGTTCGACTAAAATGGAGGCATGAGGAAAGAGCTGACACCGCAGAGCGTGGCCGGTAAATACCGGCTCATCGCGACGGTGACGGCTGACTTCCTTCAGGACCTGCGCGAGCTGTTGTCGACTTCGTTGGACTGTGATTCGGATCGGGAAGAGACCCGGGTCGAGATGACGGTCAGTTCGGCTCGGATCCGCCATTTCATCGCTCTCGCCGAGGCGCTGAAAGAGAAGCTGCCGTGCACGCAAGAAGCCCTCGCTTCGGGTGGGATCGATCTCGCCAAAGCTCAGATGCTGCACACCCTCACCAAACCCCTCGACGCGGAGTTGGCGGGACTGGTCGAGGAGAAGGTTCTGCCCACCGCGCATGAACTGTCGAATTCCGAGATGCGCGCGTTGGGTGAGCGGTACATCCAAGAACTCGACCCACACGGCGCCGAAGAACGACACCAGCGGCGCAAGAAAGACCGGTCGTTCACGGTGACCAGCAAACCGGACGGGATGGGCGAGCTGCGTCTGTACTCGACCGCACCCGAAGTGCAGGCCGCGTATCAGGCCATCGATCAGCAGGTCCGCAACACGCGAACCACCGATGATGGCCGGACTCAAGATCAAGCCCGCGCTGACCTCGCGGCTGCTGTGCTCGCCGCCGGTGGAGCCGGTAGTGAGGGGTTCGCGCCGGTGGATCCCAAGATCGTGATCACGATCCCGAAGGACGTGATCGAAGGCAAACAAGAGCACGGCGCCGAGATGCAGGGCCACGGAGCGATTCTCGGATCGATGGCACGTCAGATGGCAGTGGTCTCATCGGTGTGGCTACGCATGATCACCGACCCGGCCACTGGTGTGGGGATCGATTTCTCGCGCAGGGGATATCGACTCAGTCAGGCTGAGCGGGACTTCTTGATCACCCGCCACAAGACCTGCCGATTCCCGAACTGCCAAGCACCGGCCGTCACCAGCGATCTGGATCATCGCGAGCAGTACCAGCACAGTCGAGTCACCCGAGGCTGGGACATGGCGCCACTCTGTCGCAGGCACCACATCTTGAAAGACCAGCACGGGTGGGCTTACGAGATCCTCCCCAACGGTGATCTTGCGTGGACGTCCCCGAGTGGCGCGAAGTTCCTGGTCCGCATGGATCCGGGAGCCGACCCAGATGGCTAGCGGAGCACCCCCCGGTAGGGCGGTGGGGCGGGCGCGCCCCAATAGGGCAGGCCCCAGCCTGCCCTTTATCTGCCCGTTTTTGCGCCAGAGGCTCACGGGTCAAGGGTGGAGCGCAGCGACATCCGGCGAAGCCGGACGCGAAGCGCCCTTGAGGCGTGAGTAGGCGCAAATATCATGCGCCCGCCCCACCGCCAGGAGACTCACCCCCACAACAAACCAGATCTTGTAACCTCCTAACCGGGGGCGCGTGCGGAATGCGCACGCAGGTACAACGGGGGGAACCGTTATCAGCACACCACTTCCAGGATTGGCTGCCGATCGGCTCGGCGTCCCGTCCGTGGTCTTCTTCGTCCTGTCCGCGGCATCGCCGCTGACCGTGGTCGCCGGGGTGGTGACCACCGGCTACGCGGTCACCGGCATCACCGGATTGCCGGTGGCGTTCCTGGTGATCGGCGCGATCCTGGCCCTGTTCTGCGTCGGATACGTGTCCATGGCCCGGCATGTGGCCAACGCCGGCGCCTTCTACACCTACATCGCCCGCGGCCTCGGTCGCCGGACCGGTGTCGCCGGTGCCTGGATCGCGCTGGTCGCCTACAACGTGCTCCAGGTAGCGCTCTACGGCGCGATCGGTGCGGCCGCCACACCGTTGCTCCAGGACTGGTTCGGCCTGCCGGTGGCCTGGTGGATGGTCGCGCTGGCCGCCTGGCTGATCGTGGCGGTACTCGGCCTGCAACACGTCGACGTCAGCGGCCGGGTCCTCGCGGTGCTGCTGGTGGCGGAGGTCGCGGTGATCGTCGTGTTCAGCGTCGCCGACCTCGCGCACCCGGCCGGCGGCACTGTCTCACTCGACGCGTTGGACCCGTCCGCGCTGGCCGCGCCGGGAGTCGGGGCGATCCTGGCGCTCGGGGTGCTGGGCTTCGTCGGCTTCGAGGGTGCGGTGGTGTACTCCGAGGAGGCCCGAGATCCACAGCGGACGGTGCGGATCGCCAGTTATGTAGCGGTGGGCGTCATCGCCGGCCTGTACACCTTCAGCTCCTGGGCGATGAGCGTGGCGACCGGACCCGGGCAGATCGTCGCGCAGTCCCAGGAGCACAGCACCGAGCTGATCTTCCAGCTGGCCGGTACGCACCTCGGCGCCACCGTCGTCGGCATCGGCCGGGTGCTCTTCGTGACGAGCGTGCTCGCCGCGATGATCAGCTTCCACAACACGACCGCGCGGTACGTCTTCGCGCTCGGCCGGGAGCGCGTGCTGCCGGAGATCTTCAGCCGGACGTCGGCCCGCACCGGATCACCGCAGCTCGGCTCGCTGGTGCAGTCGGTCATCGGACTCGTGGTCATCGTGATCTACGCGGCCGCCGGCCTCGACCCGGTGGTGCAGCTGTTCTTCTGGGGTGGCACCACGGGTGGCCTTGGTGTGCTGCTGCTCATCGCCACCACCGCGATCGCCGTGGTCGCCTTCTTCATGCGGAACAGGACGGGGGAGACGGCGTGGCGCAGGCTCGTCGCGCCGATCATCGCCGCCGTGGCCCTGCTGATCGTCCTCGGGCTGGCCTTGGCCAACTTCGCCACGCTGCTCGGCGTCGAACCCTCCTCGCCCCTGCGCTGGGGCATCCCCTGTGCCTATCTGGCGATCGCCCTGCTGGCCCTGATCAAGGAGAATCGTTGACCATCCGTCAGGCCACCGTGGACGACGCCGCCGGGATCGCCGGGCTGATCGCCACCGCCTTCCACGACCTGCCCGCCACCGCCTGGCTCATCGCGGACCCCGTCGAACGGGCCCGGGTGCTGCCCGCGAACTTCCGGATCTACGTCGATCACGCCCTCGCCCACGGTGAGATCCATCTCCTTGAGGACGGGCCGGACACGCCGGTGGCGGCGGCCGTGTGGTTCGCCGAGCCGTCCGGCCCGCCGCCGGCCGACTACGACGTGCTGCTGAAAACCGCCTGCGGTGAGCACACCGAGCGGTTCCGGATCCTGGACGAACTGTTCGAGAACAACCATCCGCAGGACGTCCCACACCAGTTCCTCGCGTTCCTGGCTACCCGTCCTGACCAGCAAGGACGTGGTCTGGGTGGCATTCTGCTGGACCATCGGCACGAGCGGCTGGATGCCGAGGGCATCCCGGCCTTCCTGCATGCCAGCAGCCCAGGGTCGCGCAGGCTGTACGAGCGCCATGGATACGAGCTGCGGGGACCGGTGTTCCACCTACCCGGCGGACCGCCGTTCTGGCCCCTGTGGCGACCCGATCGGGGAGCGGGTTCTCCACCGGAGACCCCGGTCAGGTAGATTAAGAGCTGGTCCCCGGCCAGATCATCTTGACGCCGGGGAAGGCCGCAGAGCTTCGACACGCATATCCCGCACTGGTTGGGCATCCTCCCTTGGCAGACAGCGCGAACAGATGCATGTCCGTGCCCGGCCCTCCAGTTACCGGAACCCGTTCGCGGGTACATCGAGTCGTGCTGACGACCTGACGACCAGGATTTGACTGTATGAGCAACACCACGGCCGCTGACGAAGCCACGAGCTTCGCCGACCTGGATCTTCGTCCCGAGCTGCTGCAGGCGCTGTCCGCGCTCGGCTACGAAGAGCCCACCCCCATCCAGCAGCACTCCATCCCCGCGCTGCTCACCGGCAAGGACGTTCTCGGCCAGGCCGCGACCGGTACCGGCAAGACCGCGGCCTTCGCGCTGCCGGTGCTGCACAACCTGCCCGAGGGCGACCGGGGCCGGAACCCGGTGGCGCTGGTGCTGACCCCGACCCGCGAGCTCGCGGTGCAGGTCGCCCAGGCGTTCCACCGCTACGGCAAGGACCTCGGCGCCCGGGTGCTGCCGGTCTACGGCGGCCAGCCCATCGGCCGTCAGCTCCAGGCCCTCAACCGGGGCGTGGACATCGTCATCGCCACCCCGGGCCGCGCGATCGACCACATCGGCCGGGGCACGCTGCGGCTGAGCGAGATCAAGACCGTCGTGCTCGACGAGGCCGACGAGATGCTGGACATGGGCTTCGCCGAGGAGATCGAGCAGATCCTCACCGAGGTGCCCAGCGACCGGCAGACCGTGCTGTTCTCGGCCACCATGCCGCACCGGGTGGACGGCCTGGTCAAGCGGCACCTGACCGACCCGATCCGGATCGAGATCGCCCGCAAGCCGGTCTCCGACCAGGACCAGCCGAAGGTCCGGCAGAGCGCCTTCATGGTGTCCCGCCCGCACAAGGCCGCCGCCCTGGGCCGGGTGCTCGACGTCGAGGCGCCGACCGCGGCGATCGTCTTCTGCCGCACCCGGGAAGAGGTCGACGAGCTCACCGAGGCCATGAACGGCCGCGGTTACCGGGCCGAGGCGCTGCACGGCGGCATGAGCCAGGAACACCGCGACCGGGTGATGAACCGGCTGCGCGCCGCCACCGTGGACCTGCTGATCGCCACCGACGTCGCGGCCCGCGGCCTGGACATCGACCAGCTCACCCACGTCATCAACTACAACGTGCCGTCCGCCCCCGAGGCCTACGTGCACCGCGTCGGCCGGGTCGGCCGCGCCGGCCGTGAGGGTGTGGCCATCACCCTGGTCGAGCCGCGCGAGCACCGGCAGCTGAAGAACATCGAGCGGGTCACCAAGCAGAAGATCAACGTGGACCGGCTGCCCACGATCGCCGACCTGCGTGCCCGTCGCCTGGACCTGACCAGGGCCTCCCTGGAGGAGATGCTCCTCGGCGGCGGCCTGGACGAGTTCCGGGTCGTGGTCGAGACCCTCGCCGACGAGTACGACGTGATGGACGTGGCCCTGGCCGCGGTCAAGCTGGCCCACGAGGTCAGCGGCCCGGTGGCCGACGAGGAGGAGATCCCGGCGGCCCGCCCGCCGCGCGAGCGCGAGGGCGGCGGCGCCGTCCGCGACTCCAGCGGTCCGCGCAAGCCGCGCCCGACGACCGTGGGCATGGGCAAGATCTACCTGGGTGTCGGCCGCAGCGTCGGCATCCGGCCGCAGGACCTGGTCGGTGCGATCACCGGCGAGTCCCCGCTGCGGGGCAAGGACATCGGCGCCATCGAGATCACCGACAAGTTCTCGCTGGTCGAGGTGCCCGAGGGCTCCGTTGAAGACGTGATGAACGCGTTGCGCCGCACCGAGATCCGCGGCCGCAAGCCGGTCGTCCGCCGGGACCGTGGCGGCAGCAGTACCGGTGCCGGCTTCGGTGGCGCCGAGCGTCGCCGCCCGCCGAAGAAGCGCTAACAAGCTGTGCGGTGAAGGGGCATTCCGGAATGGGGTGCCCCTTCACCGTATGGGCAGGTCGTAGCAGCGGCGGATGCTGGAGCCGAGGCGGTTCACGTCGCAGCCGTAGATGTGCAGGGACACCACCAGGCCGTCGGTGGCGTTGCTGACCCGGTGGATGTCGCCCGGCGGCATCAGGTAATCGGCCGCGCCCTGGTAGGAGATCCGGACCGACTCCGGCACCAGCTGATCGTCGGAGATCCGGTAGGTGGTCTCGTGCTCCGCCCCGCGCCACACGCCGACCACGCACCAGGAGACGTGGTCGTGCACCGGGGTCACCTGACCGGGCAACCACACCAGCGCCACCAGCGAGAACGAGCCGTCCGGCTCCACGTGCAGCACGTGTTGCACGTACTGATCCGGGTCCGGCTGGAACTGGTCGGGGTCCAGTAGCAGTGGATCGGTCAGATACGGGCGCAGCGCCCGGGCCACTCGCGCCGGGCCGGTCCGGGTCGCGATCCGGATGTCGGTGACCAGCCGCGCGGCGGCCGGGGTGAGTAGCAGCATGATCTCCTCGCTCAGGTCAGGATCAGCACGCCGGCCAGGGTGATGCCGGCGATCAACAGGGTGGACAGCAGGCCGAGCAGCAGCACCGGGCCGCCGGACCGGGTCAGCTCCCGCAGCCGGACGGCGCTGCCCAGGGCGAACATGCCCGCGGCCAGCAGCAGGGTGTCCACAAAGGACACGGCATCCAGCAGGCCGCCGGGCAGCACGCCGAGGCTGCGGATCACCGCCATGACCAGGAATCCGACGACGAACGCCGGGATGATCGGTGGCCGGTGGGTTCCGGTGCAGCGGCGCCGTTCGGTGTAGCCGACGACCGCGAGCAGCGGGGCCAGCAGCACCACCCTGGTCAGCTTCACCGCGACCGCGATGGCGAGCGCGCCACCGACCGGGGCTGCTGCGGCGACCACCTGGGCGACCTCGTGCAGGCTGCCGCCGGCCCAGATCCCGTAGCCGGTCGGGGTGAGGCCCAGATCCGGTTCCACCAGCGGAAACGCGATCATCGCCAGGCTGCCGAACAGGGTCACCAGGCCCAGTGCCCTGGCCACCTCCCGCTCGTCCTGTTCGCTGACCCCGTTCATCGCCGCCACGGCCGACGCCCCGCAGATGGAGAAGCCGGTCGCGACCAGCAGGGACAGCCCCGGGTGGACGCCGAGCCTGCTGCCCAGCCACCGGGTTCCGCAGAAGGTCAGCGCGACGGCGCCGACCACCAGCGCGAGCACTCCGGGTCCGAGGGCCAGGACCTCGCCGAACACCAGTTTCAGGCCCAGCAGGGCGACGCCGATGCGCAGCAGCCGCCGGGCGGCCAGCCTGATGCCCGGGGCGTAGGCCGGGCGCAGCAGGCCGGCGTTCGTCAGCAGCGCCCCGAGCAGGACGGCTGCGGTGAGCGCGCTGACCATCGGCAGCAGGCCGTTGATCAGCATGGCCACCGCCACCCCGGCCGCGGTGACCAGCAGGCCGGGCAGCGCGGAGGGAGTCCTGGTGCGAAGGAGGGCCATGGACCTCACGGTGTCAGGACCGTGTGAAGCCGGATAGCCGGTGATTGCCTGGGGTGGCCCAAGCGCTGGTTATGGCAGCCGGGCCGCGCTGACCAGCGCGTCGATGGCGGCCCGGACCACCGGAACCTGGATCAGATCCGGCCAGGTGTAAACGGCGGTGTGCCTGCGGAGCGGTTCCTTGAGCGGCACCGCGACGACCCCCTGCTGGTGGAGCGCGGACAGCAGCAGCCGGGGTACCAGCGCCACGCCGAGCCCGGCGCCGACGAGCGCCTGGATGGCCAGGTTGTCGTCGGTGGTACAGGCCAGATCCGGCTCGAATCCCGCCTCGGCGCAGGCCTTGGTGACCGCGTCGCGGCAGCGGAGGCAGCCGCCGATCCAGCGCTCACCTGCCAGTTCGGCCAGGTCCACCGTGGACCTGTCGGCGAGCGGGTGGTCCCGGGGCAGCAGCAGGTCCAGCTGCTCGGACAGCAACGGCACACGCAGCATGTCCGCCGTGGCGGCGTCCTGATCCCCGTCCACGTAACCGAATCCGATGACCAGCTCGCATTCCGCGCCGCGGAGTTTGGCGAACGAGTCCGGTGGTTCCAGCTCGCTCAGCTCGACCCGTAACCGGGGCCGCTCCCGCATCAGGATGGCCGCGGCGCGGGGTATCAGGTACGCGTTCGCGCTGGGAAGCCGCACACCCGCACCGTGTCGAAGTCCTCGGCGGCGACCGCGCGCACCCGCTGCCGGGTGGCGGCGAGTTCCGCGAGCATCACCGTGGTCCGTTCGGCGAGCAACCGGCCGGCGGCGGTCAGTTCCAGCCAGCGGCCCGCACGCACGAACAGCGGTCCGCCCATGGCCCGCTCCAGCGCGCGCATCTGCTGGCTGATCGCGGGCTGGCTGCACCGCAGCTCCCGCGCGGCGGCGGAGAAGGAGCCCGCCCGCACCACAGCGGCGAACATCTCCAGTTGCCGCAGCTCGATCACCTGTCCAGACAACCAGATCGCCGACCGAAATAAATCCCTCGGCCAGCCGCCGCATTCCACAGAGTCCGAGTATGGGTGCCCCTTACTGCACTCAACGCGGCATGGGTGCCCCTTACTGCGCTGAACGCACTATGGGTGCCCCTTACTGCATGGTGACCGTCACCCGGCCAGGTCCAGGGCCGCCCGGATGATCGAATCGGTGTCCAGGCCGTGGTGCCGGTACACGTCCTCCAGTCCGCCGGACTGGCCGAAGCGGGTCACGCCCAGCGTGGTGGTCGGTACCCGGTTGATCGTGCCGAGGAACGCGAGCGTGTGCGGGTGCCCGTCCAGCACGGTGACCAGTGGCGCCGCCCGGTCGGCGGGGAACACCTGGTCCAGGATCCAGCTGTCCGCCGATTCGCGACCCTGCCGCGCGCGCAGCGCCTGGAACAGCAGTCCGGGATTGGTCACGCAGACCACGTCGGCGGGCACGCCTGCCTGGTCGAGGCGGTCGGCAGCCGCTAGTGCCTCTGGGGTGACGGCGCCCATCACCGCGATGGTGACCTTCGGGTTCGCCACGCGGCGCAGCGGATACGCGCCGGCCACCACCTGGCGGCGGCGCCGCTCCCGGGCGGCCGGATCGGTCGGGACGGCGGCGAGGGTCTGGTCCACCGGGCGGGTGGACAGCCGCAGGTAGGCCGAGCTGCCGCCGGGTTTGCCCAGCTGGGCGAGGGAGGCCAGCAGCGTCCACTCGGTGTCGATGGCGAACGCCGGCTCGTAGCTGACGCAGCCCGGCTGCTCGATGCCGATGGACGGGGTCTTGATCGATTGGTGCGCGCCGCCCTCCGGGGCCAGCGTGACGCCGGAGGGGGTGCCGACCAGGATCGACTGGCCGCCGGCGTAGATGCCGAAGGACCACGGTTCCAGGGCGCGTTCCACGAACGGGTCGTAGAGCACGCCGATGGGCAGCAGCGGCTGGCCCCAGCGGCTCCAGGTAGCGCCGAGTTCACCGAGCAGGCCGACCAGGTTGACCTCGGCGATACCCAGCTCGATGTGCTGGCCGGTGGGCCGTTCCCGCCAGTGCAGCAGGGTCTCCGCGTCGTCGGCGAACCAGTCGGTGCGCTCGGCTGCCGACCAGACGCCGACCTTGTTCACCCAGCCGCCCAGGTTCGTCGACGAGCTGACGTCCGGGCTGACGGTGACGATGCGCCGCGCCGCCTCGGGGGACTGCCGGGTCAGGTCCAGCAGCACCCGGCCCAGCGCCGCCTGGGTGGTGGCCACGCCGCTGGGCGTGCGCCCGATGTCGGTGGGCAGCTCCGCGACCTGGTGCGCGGTGATGGGTTCCCGGCGCAGCCGCTCGGCGGCCGCCGAACACAGCTTGCCCTCGGGGGTGTCCGGGTCGAACCGCTGCCAGGGCGCGTCGGCCGAGGTACCCAGCTGGGTGGCCAGTTCGGCGAACTGCTCCGGTTTGAGCAGCGAGGAGTGGTTCTGCGGGTGACCCTGCGTCGGCAGCTTCCAGCCCTTCACCGTGTACGCGAAGATCACGGTGGGCCGGTTGTCGTCGATGTTGTGGAAGGCCCAGTCCAGCGAACCCTGGTCGTGGCCGCCCAGGTCGCGCACCGCGGCGACCAGCGCGTCATCGTCCAGGGTGGACAGCAGGGTGGCGATCTCGGTGTCCTCGCCCGCCAGCCGGTTCCGCAGCTCCGCCGCCGGGCAGCGCAGCAGCCGCTGGTACTCCGGGTTGGCCATGGTGTCGATCCGCCTGCGCAGCGCGGCGCCGCCGGTGCGGGCGAACAGCTCCTCCAGCACCCGGCCGTACTTCAGGGTGAGCACCTGCCAGCCGGCGGCGGCGAACATGCCCTGCAGCTTCTCCGCCGCGATGTTCGGCACCACGCGGTCCAGCGACTGCCGGTTCAGGTCCACGATCCAGACGATCTCGCCCAGCTCACCGACGGCCGGGTCCAGGATCGCCTCCCAGATCGCGCCCTCGTCCAGCTCCGCGTCGCCGACCAGGGAGTACTGCCGGCCGGTGCCCGCGCCGCCCAGGGTGGCGTCCACATAGCGCCGGGACAGTGCGCCCCAGATGGGCGCGGTGGCGCCGATGCCGACCGAGCCGGTGGAGTAGTCGACCGGGTCGGGATCCTTGGAACGGCTGGGGTAGCTCTGCAGTCCGCCGAACTCGCGCAGCGTGGTCAGGTACTTCTCGTCCAGCTCACCGAGCAGGTAGTTGATCGCGTGCAGCACGGGGGAGGCGTGCGGCTTCACCGAGACCCGGTCCTGGGGCCGCAGGTGCCGGAAGTACAACGCGCTCATGATCGACACCATCGAGGCGCTCGACGCCTGGTGACCACCGACCTTGAGGCCGCCCGGATTGGGGCGTACCTGGTTGGCGTGGTGGATGATCGCCGTGGACAGCCACAGCACCCGCCGCTCGATTTCCTGCAGCGTGCTGAACTCGTCCGCCTGCGAACGCGATGGAGCTACTGACGTCATTGTCCCTCCCCGTACGGCTAGTCGAGGAGTTTCCCATAAGCTCGGAGCCATCCACGGTGTGAGCTTGAGCGCAAACATGGGATGATTGGGGGAATCATGATCGACGTGAGTCCGCTGGTGGAGGCCGATCGGGCCGACTGGGAGCGGTTGTTCCAGTCCTACCTGGGGTTCTATGGCCGAACCGGATCACCGGAGCTGTTCGACGCCAAGTGGCCGATCTTCCTGACCGGGAAGGACATGCTCGCCCGGATCGCCAGGGTGGACGGCCAGGTCGCCGGGTTCACGCACTTTTTCAGTCACCCGAACGCTTCCGGCCCGGACGACTGCTACCTGCAGGACCTGTACACCGACCCCGAGGTGCGGGGTAAGGGCGTGGGCCGGGCGTTGATTCAGGCGGTCGCCGACTGGGCCGCCGAGCAGGGGTGTGGCCGGGTGTACTGGCACACGCAGCAGACCAACGCGGTGGCCCAGGTGCTGTACAACAAGGTCGCGGTCAACGACTTCCGGTTGCGGTACGTCATCGACCTGTAGGTGTTTAGTACCTCGGGTCGCGGGGTAACCTGAAGTCAGCAGGGCGCTCCCGATGACCCCCAGGTCGGTCGAGCGCCCTGCCCCTTTATTTGTGGGGCGGGCTGGTTCCGTTTCGGGCACGATGGATTCATGACCACTGTGTTGATCACGGGTGCCACCGACGGACTGGGACGCGGGCTGGCCCTCCAGTTGGCGAATGAGGGCGTCTCGCTCATCGTGCACGGCCGGAACGAGGAGAAGCTCGCCGCGCTCACCGGGGAACTGGGTGCTCTCGGGGCGCGGCCGCAGACCGTTCTGGCGGATCTGTCCGAGCTGGCGCAGGTGGCCCGGCTCGCCGAGCAGATCGAGCACATCGATGTGCTGGTGAACAACGCCGGGATCGGGTTCGGGCTCAAGGACGGCAGGCAGGAGAGCCGGGACGGTTACGAGCTGCGGTTCGCGGTCAACTACCTGGCCTCGTTCCTGCTCGCCGAGAAACTGCTCCCGGTGTTGCGGGCCGCCGGCGGGACCTCGCGGATCGTGCAGGTGGCCTCGGCCGGTCAGTTCCCGCTCGACTTCGACGACCTGATGCTGTCCACCTCCTATGACCCGCGGCGGGCGTATCGGCAGTCCAAACTGGCGCAGATCATGCACGGTTTCGACCTGGCCGCGCGGTTGCCCGCCGCCGAGATCACGGTGAACAGCCTGCATCCGGGCAGCCTGATGCCGACGCAGATGGTGCTCAAGGAGGGGGTGGACCCGATGGACACCATCGAATCGGGCATCGCCGCCATCCATCAGCTGGTCGTCGGCGTCGAAGGCGTCACCGGCGAGTACTTCCACCAGCTGCAGCCGGGTAAGGCCGATCCGCAGGCCTATGACCTGGAGGCGCGCGCGACGCTGCGGGCCAGGACGCTGGAATTGGTTGGCGCCTATCTGTAGGTAGCTCCTAGGGTAGGCCCATGGGGACGATCAGGAAGATCCAGATCACGTTCGACTGCAAGGAGCCGGAGCGCGTTGCCCGGTTCTGGTGCGAGGTGCTGGGGTACGTCGTGCCGCCACCGCCCCAGGGGTTCGATTCCTGGGATGACTTCAACCGATCGCTGCCGGTCGAGCATCAGGGCTCGGCGTTCGCCTGCATCGACCCCTCCGGCGTGGGCCCACGGCTGTTCTTCCAGCGGGTCCCCGAGGACAAGGTCGTCAAGAATCGGGTGCACGTCGACGTGAAGGCCGGCATCGGCCTCGTGGGCGACGAGCGCTTCGCGGTGCTGGATGCCGAGCGTGTCCGGCTGGAGGCACTCGGAGCGTCCAGTGTGCTGATCCAGCGGGCCGACGGGTTCCACGAGTCCTGTATCTGGATGCAGGACATCGAGGGCAACGACTTCTGCCTCGACTAGCGGACCCCGCGCGGCCGGAACTGAATGCTGATCCGGGGACCTGTGGCGTGCGTGCTCTTGGGAATCGCATGTTCCCAGGTGCGTTGGCAGGATCCACCCATGACGATCAGGTCGCCGTGAGCCAGGGGGTACTTCACCGACTCGCCGCCACCCCGGGGCCGTAGCACCAGGTTGCGGGGCGCGCCGACGGACAGGATGGCCACCATCGTGTCCTCGGTGGCGCCGCGGCCGATGGTGTCGCCGTGCCAGGCGACGCTGTCCCGGCCATCGCGGTAGTAGCAGAGCCCCGCCGTGCTGAACGGCTCGCCGAGCTCCTCGGCGTAGTGCGCGCTGAGCGCGTCCCTGGCCTCGGTGAGGATCGGGTCGGGCAGCGGCATGTGCTCGGTGTAGAAGCTCAGCAGCCGGGGCACGTCCACGACCCGGTCGTACATCTGCCTGCGCTCGCCGTGCCACGGCACCGTGCTCACCAGGTGCTCGAACAGCGTGTCGGCGCCGGCCAGCCAGCCGGGCAACACGTCCACCCAGGCTCCGTGCGCCAGCCGGGTGCGGCGCACCTCACGCAGTGGGCGCAGCTCGGGGGCCTCGCTCTCCGCGAAGAGTGAACCTTGCAGGCCGGTGTGCATGAGCTGACGCTACCACACGTTTTCGAATACCCGTTCTATAGGGATAATGGGGGCATGATCGATTCTGGCCTGTTGTCCCCGACCTGGGTAGGTACCCAGGCCCACCGGCTGACCACCGACGAGGCCTGGCTCGCCGCCATGGTCCGGGCGGAGGTCGCCCTCGCGGCGGCGCAGGCCCGGCTGGGCGTGATCCCGGAGAGCACGGCGGCCGCGATCGCCTCGGCCGCCGCGGACATCGACGTCACCGAGCTGGCCGTCGCCGCCCGTGGCGCCGGCAATCCGGTCGTCGGCCTGGTGCCGCGGCTCACCGCCCAGGTGCCGAAAGAGGCTGCCGACGGCGTGCACCGGGGCGCGACCAGCCAGGACATCCTGGACAGCGCCACGATGCTGATCGCCCGCCAGGTGGTGGACGGGATCCGCGCCGATCTGCGCCGGGTCGTCAGATCGCTGAGCGCCCTGGCCGTCGAGCACCGGACCACGGCGATGCCCGGCCGGACCCTGACCCAGCACGCCGTTCCGACCACCTTCGGGCTCAAGGCCGCCGGCTGGACGCACCAGGTCCTCGCCGCGCTGCGCGCCCTGGACCGGCTGGAACTGCCCGCGCAGCTGGGCGGTGCCGCGGGCACCCTCGCGGCGTTCCAGGAGTACGGCGCCGGGGTGCCGCTCATCCGGGAGTTCGCCCGCGAGCTGGGGCTGGCCGAACCCGTTGTGCCGTGGCACGTGCTGCGTGCCCCGGTCGCCGAGCTCGGTGCCGCGCTGACCCTGACCGGTGGCGCGCTGGGCAAGGTGGCCATCGATGTGCAGACGCTGACCCGCACCGAGATCGCCGAACTGGCCGAACCGGCTGCGCCGGGCCGGGGTGGTTCCTCGGCGATGCCGCAGAAGCGGAACCCGGTCCTCGCCACGCTGCTGGTGACGGCGGCCCGGCAGCTGCCCGGTTACTGCGCGATCCTGCACGGCGCGCTGCTGCAGGAGGACGAGCGATCGGCCGGCGGCTGGCACGCGGAGTGGCAGCCGCTGCGCGAGATGCTGCGGCTGACCGGGGGAGCGGCGGCCACCGCGGCCGAGCTGACCGAGGGGCTGCGGGTGTTCCCGGAGCAGATGCGCCGGAACCTGGACATCACCGACGGCGGCATCATCAGTGAACGGCTCAGCGTCGTGCTGGCCGGCCGGTTGGGCAAGGCCGAGGCCAAGCGGCTGCTCACCGAACTGTCCGCATGGGAGGCTCCGCTGGCCGAGGCTCCGGAGTTGGCCGAGCTGGGTGAGCTGCTGGACCCGGCCGAGTACATCGGGGCGGCGCCTGAGCTGGTGGATCGGGCGGTGGCGGAGGCGGCGGCGTACCTGGGGTGAGTGCTGCGTCTGATGGGGCTTGGGTCGGGTTATCCGTCTTCAAGACCGAAAAGTGGGCACTTTTCGGTCTTGAAGACGGATATGTCCACTGTGGACTGTTGCTGGTGTGATCCGTGGGGCTGGTGGTGCTCTTGTGGGTGACCGGTGATCATCCGGGCATGCAGGGAGGGGCACCCTCACTGCATGTGCGCCACCTGTCTCCCCACGAAGCGGCTCAGGCAGCACAGACCGGCGTGCCCCCACCAGACCGCCAGGCAGGAAAGACGCCCCTACCCACCCATCTCCCCCTCCAAAGCCTCCTTCGACGACAGGCCAGACCCCACCCGCATTCACGTACGCAACGGCGTGAACTCCGCCTCGACCGAGCCCAGCTCACCGCGCGGGATGACCACGCGCCACACCCGGTAACTGACCTCCATCAGCCCCAGCTCGCTCGCCACGGCGCGGTCCGAGCCCAGGTAGTGCAGCACCGCCGTCTGGCCGGTGACCTCCAGGACCTCGAATGCGGCGCCCTGCCAGGCGACCCGTTGCCGCAGGTAGCCGAAGGACTCCAGTTGGAGTTCGAGCACCTCCAGCGGAGGAGCGCCGTTCTCGTCCGGCCGGGACTGCAACAGCACCGCACCCGGTTCGGCGGCGAAGTCCGCGTCGAAATCCCGGCCCCGGTGGGTCGCCACCAGGCCCCGGCGCACCCCGCGGGCCAGGGCCGCCGGCTGCTGCCAGGCCGTCGGGCCGTAGCCGGCGCCGTGACATGGGGTCCACCCGGTGCGCCGGTCGCCGTAGCGGCCGATCCGGGTCACGCCGCCCGCCGTCTCCACCCGCAGCAGCTCGGCTCCCTGGGGAATCTCGATCAGCTTGAGCAGGTACTCCGGCGAGTGCGTCGAACCCAGCGTGTACAGCCAGGGATGGCCCGCGCGCAGGCGCATCAGGTACACCGGTCCGCCGCGTGGCCAGCCCTCGATCGCCGGCAGGCCGAGGTGCCCGGCCAGATCCACCGCGTCCGTCTGCGGCACGTCCATGGCCCGGCGGCACCAGCCGGACACCCGGTGTGGTTCGAAACGACCGGGTATCCGCACATTGCCCAGATACAGTTCGGCCAGGCCGGGATGCACCACCACCTGCATCGCCGTGTCCGGGCGCAGACCAGCCAGTGCGCGCATGCGGCTCATCCTGCCGCATCCGAATGATCTTCCGAGTGGGATATGACGCGACCCCGCCGTGATTCATCCGAACAGCGCCAGAGGATCTTGTTGTATCGGTAATGGTGCTCGGGAAAAGTGCAGGTCGCAGCGCCGGATTCGGGATTATGACGGAGAATAAATAACGAATTCGCAAAGCATTGTGTGGAAAACATTCTGTTTAAAATCCCGTATGCGCCAATTGCGGAAACTGTGCTTTGATCTCAGGGCGCGTCAATTGCAGGGTTTTCGTACATTCCGCAACGGAGGAAACGCTGATGCTCAATATGCTGACTGCGGCCGGTTTGGCCGCATCATTACTTTTCCCGACCGGCTGGGGAGCGGGTAATCCGCCGCCGCCGGACAAGATCGTGGTCGATCTGGTGACCGTGAACGGCACCGGCTGCCCGGCCGGAACCGCCGCCGTCGCCGTGTCCGACGACAACCAGTCCTTCACGGTCACCTACAGCGCGTTCACCGCGATGTCCGGTGTCGGCAGCAAGCCCACGGACATGCGGAAGAACTGCCAGCTGAACCTGAAGGTGCACGTCCCGAACGGTTTCACCTACGCGATCGCCTCCACCGACTACCGCGGCTTCGGTCACCTGGAGCCCGGTTCCTCGGCGGTTCACCGGGCAAACTACTACTTCCAGGGCATGTCGCAGACCCAGTATTCGACGCACAACATCGCCGCGCCGCTGGACGACAACTGGCAGGTGACCGACCAGGTCGACATTGCCAGTCTGGTGTTCAAGCCGTGTGGTGAGGAGCGCAACTTCAACATCAATGCGGAATTGCGCGTCGCCCAGGGAACCGCGCCGGCCACGAGCACCAATTTCATCTCCATGGACTCGACCGACGGAAACTTCCAAACCATCTATCACATGGCCTTGCAGAAGTGCCCGGCCCCCAAGCCCGGTAAAGCGTGATTTCTCCCCTGTGCACGGAAGGAAGGCTTATGTATAACGTCTTAGCGGCATCGGGCGTGGCGCTGGCTCTGCTGGTGCCCACCGCCCACGCCGCCGCTGCCGACGCCCCGCCGGCCGGCAAGATCACCGTCGAGGTGGCCACCGTCAACGGCTCCGGTTGCCCGCAGGGCAGCTCCGCCGTCGCGGCCGCTTCGGACAACACCTCGTTCACCGTCACCTACAGCGCGTTCACCGCGCAGGCCGGCGGCGACTCGAAGGCCACCGACGCCAGGAAGAATTGCCAGCTGAACCTGAAGCTGAAGATCCCGCAGGGCTACACCTACGCGATCTCCTCGGTGGACTACCGCGGCTTCGCCCACCTGGAGGACGGGGCCTCGGCCCTCCAGCGCGGTAACTACTACTTCACCGGGAACTCGGCCAACGCGGCCGTCGACCACCGGCTGTCCGGGCCGGCCGACGACAACTGGCAGACCACCGACCGCGCCGACATCAACGCACTGGTCTTCAAGCCGTGCGGCGAGGAGCGCAACTTCAACATCAACTCGGAGCTCCGGGTAGATGCTGGCGGCTCGGCCTCGACCAGCTTCGTGACCATGGACTCGGTGGATCAGAGCATTCGCACCAAGTACAACTTCGCCTGGAAGAAGTGCCCCTGATCTCGACTCCCCGCCCTGGCCGTTCGCGGTCAGGGCTTGGTCGTGCCCAGAAGTGATCCGACCCCGGCGATGATCCGTTCCAGGCCGAAGTGGAACTGCTCCTCCGGCGGATCGGCCCGGTCGAACACCCCCTCGTCCACCAGCCCGCGCAGCGCGGGGAACCGTTGGGCGTCGGCGAGTTCCCGCAGCAACCCGGCGTAGTGCGGTCCGATGTCCTCGCCGCTGCCGGTCCGGCGGGCGATGGTGACGTTCATCGTGGCGTCGTCGTGCACGTATCCGGCCACCAGTTGCAGCACGCCCAGCTTGTGCGTGCCGGGCAGGCCGGTCTCGCTGAGCGAGCGCAGCATCGCCTCCATCCAGTGCACCTGGTTCGGCAACGCGGGCGGGCCGGTGATCGGGATCTGCGCGGCCCAGGAATGGCGCAGATAACTCGCGCGCAGCGCCGACGCCCAGCGCCGGATCCCGTCCTGCCAGGTCTCGCCGTCGACCGGGACGGGCGCCTGACCCGCCATGGCGTCGAACATCAACGCCAGCAGGTGGTCCTTGGACGGCACATGCCGGTAGAGCGACATGGCACCGGTGTCCAGTGCGGCGGCCACCCGGCTCATCGAGACCGCGCCCAGTCCTTCGGCGTCGGCCAGTTCGCAGGCGGCCGCGACGATGCGCTCCGCGGACAGGCCCGGCCGGGGGCCGCGTTGCCTGGATTCCTTCACGCCCCAGGCCGCGTGGATCGCCGTCAGGGCCTCATTGCTCGTCATTGACACCCGAGCCTAGTGCATGCGTATTCTGTACGCAGAGAGCGTACGAGATACGCAATTGGGGGAATGATCATGACGACGACCGTCGAACGACCCGTGAAACGGAGCGGCCGGGTCTGGCGCTGGATCCTGGCCGGGCTGCTGCTGGCGTTCATCGCCTGGCGGCTGCCCAACTACTGGGCCTTCGACCGGGAACAGGCGCTGTCCCGGAACGACTCCATCCCCTGGCATTACGTGACGATGTCCCTGCACGTCATCCTGGGCTCGGCGGTGTACCTGACCGGCCTGCTCCAGCTGTCGCCGCAGTTCCGCAAGCGGTATCCGGTGATGCATCGCTGGGTCGGCCGGACCTATGTCTGCGTGGCGCTCAGCGCCGGATTGCTGGCGCTGGCCGTAGGCGTGGTGAGCGAGTTCGGGCCTGCGGTGCGGGTGGGCAATGTGCTGTTCTCGCTGCTGTGGCTGCACGCCACCGCGGAGGGCTGGCTGGCCGCGCGGCGACGGCGATTCGCCGAGCACCGGGTCTGGATGCTGCGCAGCTTCGGCATGGCACTGGGCGTCCCGTTGGCCCGGGTGATCACCATTGTCTGCGTCTTCGTGCTGGGGCCGCCGGTTCCGGGGGGCAACTCGGTGGCCATCATCTCCACCTGGCTCTCGTTCACGCTGGCCATCCTGATGACGCAGGCCTACCTGGACCGCCCGGTGCGCCGGTTACCGGTGCGGAAACTAGGGTAGGGGTGTGCCCATCGCTTCGACCCCGGCCGGCCTCGGCATTCACTACGAGACCCAAGGCTCCGGAGAGCCGCTGCTGCTGCTCGGCGGGCAGGCCAACACCCTGCACTGGTGGGATTCCGTGCTCCCGGATTTCGCCGCCGACCACCAGGTGATCACCGTCGACTACGCCGGTACCGGGGCCAGCGACAAGCCCCGGGCCATGCAGTATTCGACCCGGGGGATGGCCGGCGACATGATCGCCGTGCTGGACGCCCTGGAGATCGACCGGGCGCATGTCTACGGCATGTCGCTGGGCGGCCGCATCGCGCAGTGGCTGGCCGCCGATCACCCCGGCCGGGTCGCCGGCCTGGTGCTGGGCTGCACCTCGCCCGGCGCGCCGAACGGGATCGAGCGCACCGACGAGGTCACCCGGGCCATGGCCGCCGCAGATCCACGGGAAGCGTTGATCGACCTGATGTACACCCCGGCCTGGCCGGGTCCGTACAACGCGCTCGGCGATCCGGACATGCCGCTGTACGCGCGCAGGCAGCACTTCACCGCCAGCGTCGAGCACAACGGCTGGGACGCGCTGCTCACGATCACCTCGCCGACCCTGGTGGTGCACGGCACCGACGATCTGATCAACCCGACCGCCAACGCACCGCTGCTGGCCGGCCGGATCCGCGGCGCGCGGCTGGAGCTGATCCGCGGTGCGCGGCACGCGTACCACGAGGAATTCCGCTCGGTGGCCAGCCCGCTCGTCGCGGGATTCCTGTCTCAGAACGTGAGAATCCCGGACTGAGTGGAGCACATTGATATCGGGACGTGACCTGCTGTTTCCTTGTGAGTAAGGAAAATCGACTTGCGCTGTACCTATCTGGTTCGGGTCCGTTCATTGCACCGGACGCATACGGCGCGCTAACCTACGTCTGACGCCGCGCTCCCGATGACCCCCAGGTCGGTTGAGCGCGGTGTCGTATATCCGGGGTCATTTCGGGATCGTCCACCTGCGGTTCGTCCGGGCCGTGCTTCCGGTGACCAGGGCGGTGACGGCCAGCAGCGCGGTGGCCAGGACCAGGGTGGAGACCGTGTGCGCGTGCAGGACCAGGGCCGCGCCGGTGAAGGCGCCGAGGATCATGGTCAGCACCGCGAGCAGCCGCCGCCCGGCGTGACCGCCGGAGCCGCCCGCCAAGGCGCTGTCGGCGGACATGCCGGCCAGGGTCTGGGTCAGCACCGTGGTGTTCAGGTCGGCGACCGCCAGCTGGCGGGCGGTGGCGCTCTGCGCACCCATGGCGATCCCCAACAGCAAGATCACCAGGTCCCGTTCCCAGCCGGCCTCGGGAATGCCGTAGTGCCAGGTGAACGCGCAGGTGGCCAGTACCAGGACCGTCTCCGCCGCGACCACCAGCAGTAGGTGCCGTCCCCGGTGCCGCACGGCGAAGCCGATCCGGCCCGCCAGCATCGCGCCGAGAACGAAGGCGCCCAGCGCGATGATCGAGGCCCACAGGTCGAAATCCCGGGTACCGGCCAGCGCGAAGGCGACGAACACGATGTTGCCGGTCATGTTGGCCACGAAGACGTGGCCGAGCTGCAGGAAACTGACCGAGTCGACGAGCCCGGTGACGAAGGTGAGGGCGAGCAGTAGCGGGGGAAGCGGGCCGTCGGCGCCGTCCAGGTCGGGCACGATGGTGCGCCAGGCGTCGCGCAGCGCGCCGGGTTGGGCAGAACTCACCGGGGTCACTCTGCCAGGAACTCCGCTGCCAGGCGTTTCGGCGCGCGCACCAGCCACGCGTCGGTGAGTGCCTCGCGCAGCTCCTGGACGTCGATCCGGTCGAGCAGCACCAGCACCGAGGCGTAGCCGTCGAAATGCGGGATGGTGAAATACACCCCGGGATCGGAGGCGATCAACGCCTCTTTGGCGTGTAGGTCGGCCACTCGAAGGCCGAGAATCTCCCCGTCCGGGGCCCGGTCGCCCAGCTCGGCGAGATCGGTGCCGCGCAGCGGCCTGTCCCAGGCGAACATCTTGTCCCGCACCCGCCATTGCGGGGTCCGACCTGCCCGTTCGGTCACCTCGGGCAGGTCCAGCGCCAGCCGCCGCACATCGTCCCACGTCGCCATGGGACGAATATACGCCCGGCTGCGGGTTGCGATATCACGCAAGTGCGCCGCACAATGGTCGGCGGAATTGTTTCTTCGCGTGTTTTTTCACGTTCTGATATGAATTCGAATGACGGTTACCCGGCTTGTCATCGGTGGCCGGTTCCTGTCTAATCCTCAGCACGGTTTAGGCGGTTCAGAGCTCTCTGGCCAGGGGGAAGGCTCACTCCGTTGGACGACTTCGACTTTTCGGACTTCGCCGAGAGATTTGCCGGCGACGATGAATTCGAGCGTTACCAGAAATTATGGGAGGACGTTCTCCGGCAGCTGCGGCGCAATCAGGAACGTATTGCCGATCGGCTGGGCGCGGTTCGCGAGAAGATCGCGGATGTCGATCGGCGGGTGCGGGTCATCGGCGCGGTGGGCGTGCGAGTCACCGTCGTGCTGTCGGCGCTGCTGTTGCTGACCGGCCTGTCCGGGATCGTCGCGCTGGAGCTGAAAGCCTGGGATCTGCCCAGGACGAGCATCCGGGTGCTGGAAGGCCTCGCCTTGCTGATCCTGATCGTCGGGGGGATCGGCCACGTCGTGGCCCAGCGGGACTCGCGGCTCAACCGGCGTGTCCTGCTGGAATGGGACACCCGGCGGACGGCGCTGAACCAGCAGCGGGACACCATCATCGGCGAGGAGCTCGCCACCGCGATCAACGAAGTACTGCGTGCGCAGGGAATCGAGCCGCTGACCAGCCGTGCACCCCGGCTGGTCGAGCTGGACAACGCGCAGATCACCCCGGTTGAGACGGTGCGGCGGGTGCTGGACTTCATCGAGCAGCATCAGGCCTCGGCGATCGGCCTGGCCGGGGTTCGCGGTTCGGGGAAGTCGACCGCGCTGCGTGCTGTCGCCACGCGGCCGCACCTGCGGGACTTCGCCGTGCTGATTCCGGCACCGACCATCCACGAACCGGGGGAGCTCATCCACATCCTGTTGCAGGAGCTGGCCTCCCGGCTCAGCCTGCCGCAGGGCATCCCGTCACTGGGGCCGATCCAGTCCACCCGGTGGATGCCGCGGCTGGTCCTGCGCTACCCGCGAGCGGCGCAGACCCGGTTGTCCCCGGTCGCCCGCAAGGCCAGGGAGCTGCTCGACTGGCTGAACTGGGAGGTCGAGTCGGGCACCGTCGCCAAGCTGGTCGGCAAGGTTCCCCGGTTCGCGGAGGCCTCCACCGAACGCAACACCAAGCGCCGGAGCCGGCCGGTGTCCCAGGCCGATCTGGTGTTGCGGTTGCGGGAGCTCCTGCGGTTGAGCGCCGACACCTACGCGGATCGCCGGGTGATCGTCTGTATCGACGAGCTGGACAAGCTGGATCGCCCGGAGCACCTGCCCAGCGTGATCAACGAGATCAAGGAACTGTTCCACATCCCCGGCGTGCATTTCCTGATCTCGGTGTCCACCGACGCGCTGGACGCCTTCGAGCGGCGCGGCATGCCGTATCGGGGCACGTTCGACTCGGCCTTCGACACGGTGATCTTCACGGACCGGCTGACCCAGGCCGAGTCGCAACTGGTGATCTCCGCCCGTGCCGCCGGCTTCGGCGAGCGGATGGCGTCCTTCTGCCACGTCTGGTCCGGGGGACTGGTGCGGGACCTGCTGCGCATCGCGAGGGCGGCGGTGGAATGTCAGCGTGGTAGCGACGAGGTCCTGAGCGTCCCGGTACTGCTGACCAGGGTGATCACCGCCGAGCTGGTCGCCGCCGTCCGTTCCGCGCTGTACGCCTGCCCGGCGGAGTCGCCGGACCTGAAGTCACTGTGTGCGCTGTACCTGGCGTTGACCTCCTCCCCGGGCGTGGAACAGGTGGTCACCCTGCCCCTTGAGGACACGGAGAACCAGATCCTGCGGGACAAGGCGATCCTCGGCCTGCGGTTGATCGCGGTCGCCGAGCGACCCGAGGCCGACTCGTTGTCCCTGGTCATCGACACCTTCGCCACCGCCGTCGACCGGCTGTCCTGGCCGCGGCCGCTGCGCGAGCTCGCCCTGGCGGATGCGCTGCGGGTCTCGGAATCACCCTCTGCAGGAGGAACAGATGCCTGAGGGCACTACCTGGAGCCCCCACTGGATCGCCGCGGCCGCCGCGGGGATCTTCCTGGCCGGCTTCATCGCCGTCGGGATCGTCCAGGCCGTCGGCGCCGAAACCTGCGCCGACCTGGACGACAGCGACACGGCGGGTTACCACCTGCACCGGCCGAGTTCGAGCCGGGAGTGTGTCGGCTGGACGATCGACAAGCCGGTGAACTTCAGCACCGCGTCGGAGATGGACCCGGTCAACGATGTCGTGCACAAGATCGTGGAGGAGAACCAGCGGATCGCCCGGCAGTCGAAACCGTATGTGCGGGTGGCCCTGGTCCTGCCGGTTCCGTTCGCCGTCTCCGATGGCGAGGCCGCGCGGCCGGTCGAGGCGCTGCACGCGTTGCGGGGTGCCTTCATCGGACTCCAGCAGGCCAACCACAGTGCGGTGCTGGAGGATCCGACGCTGCAGGTCCAGCTGGTCGTGGTGAACGTGGGCGCCGATCAGTCGCGCTGGGATGATCCGGCTGTGGTTCCCGGGCTGGTGGAGCTGGCCAAGGACCGCGATCACCCGCTGGTCGCCGTCGCCGGTATGGGCTTGAGCCTGCCCTCGACGACGCACGCGGCGAAGATGCTGAACGACGCCGGCCTGCCGGTCATCGGATCGGCGCTGAATTCCGACGACATGGGTAATCCGCGGGCCTTCTTCAAGGTGGCGCCGTCGAATCACCAGCTGGGTAGGGCACTCGCGGCCTACCTGTCGACTCTGTCCAACACCCAGGGTTCGCCGCTTCCGACGTCGTATACCGGTTATCTGGTGTACGACCGGAACGAGAAGGACAACTATGTGCGGAGCCTGGCGGCGTCCTTCCGTTCGGCCTTTCCCGGACTGAATCTCAGCGACCACAGCCTCGCGTTCAACGGTTCACTGGGCGAGTCCATCACCCTGTTCAAGCAGCAGGTGACGGATATCTGTACGGCGAGACCCCAGGTCGTGTTCTTCGCCGGCCGGGATCGTGACCTGGGACTGTTCGTGGATCAACTGTATGACCTGCGTAAATGCCGGGATGTGCCGAAGAACCTGTTGATCGTGACCGGTAGTCCGGGGCTGGGGATCGAGGCGGCGAAACTGGACAAGGCGGGAGTCGGCCAGCTGAACGCCTCGGTCGCCGATCCGCACGTGTGGGCGGGCGACCCGGCGTCGGCTCCCAAGGACTTCAAGGACTTCCTCGATGCCTACGGCGCGCTGTGGCACATCGATCAGGATCTCGATGACGGCTGGGGGATCGTGCATCGCGACGGGGTGGCCGTCGCGGTCAGCGCCGCGCGGCGGACCTTCGCCGACCTGGTCGCTAAACGGGACAGCACCGCCACCGAGAACAAGCTCGACCCGATTCCGCGGGCGGTCGACGTCCGCGACGCCCTCTCCGGCTCCGTCGACCGCTTGCTACCTGCGGCTTCCGGAGGTTTCTACTACAAGGAGCAGCCGGACAACGATCTCTGGCCGATCGGCAAACTGGTCCCGATCCTGCGCAGCGGCAAGATCGCGAAAGACCTCCCGCCGGTGGACCAGTCCTTCCGCACCGCCTGCCAACGCCTCAAGGACCCATCAACCCTAGAAGTAGCCGACTGCTGAAGCAATGCGAGCGCAGCGAGCGAGCCGAAAGCGGGGGTCCAGGGGGCCGCAGGCCGCCCTGGCCTGGGGTCTGGGGCGAGAGCCCCAGAAAACACCAGGAGTCCGCGAAGGTGCGAAGCACCGAGTATTAGGCGCAGGGCGCTCGACCGACCTGGGGGTTATCGGGAGCGCCCTGCGCCTCTAGTTTAGCGCATACCCTGCGGGGCTTGGCAAATCACAGATTGATCATGTGTCCGGCCAGCCCGTGGATGGCCTCCTTGACCGCTTCGCCGAGGGAGGGGTGGGCGTGCACGTTGCGGGCGACCTCGTGCACCGTGAGGTCCCACTGCTGGGCCAGGGTGAGCTCCGGCAGCAGTTCGGTGACCTCGGGGCCGATCAGGTGAGCGCCGAGCAGCTCGCCGTACCGGGCGTCACTGATGATCTTCACAAAGCCCGCGGTCTCGCCGAGTCCGTGTGACTTCCCGTTCGCGGTGAACGGGAACTTCGCCACCTGCACGTCGAATCCCTGGTCCCGCGCCTGGGCCTCGGTCCAGCCGAAGCTGGCGATCTGCGGCTGGCAGTACGTGGCCCTCGGGATCATCGCGTAGTCCAGTTCCATGGTCTCCGCGCCCGCGATGGTCTCCGCGGCGATGATGCCCATGGCCTCGGCGGCGTGCGCCAGCATCAGCTTGGCGGTGACGTCGCCGATCGCGTAGATGTTCTCCACGCTGGTCCGGCAGCGGCCGTCCACCTCGATGGCGCCGCGCTCGGTGAGCCGGACGCCGGTGTTCTCCAGGCCGTAGCCCTCCACCCGCGGCTGGAAGCCGATGGCCTGCAGTACCTTGTCCGCTTCCAGGACCTCCTGCGCGCCGTCCTTGGACACGGTGACCAGGACCTTGTCGCCCTGGTCCTCGATCGACTCCACCCGAGTGGAGGTGCGCACGTCGATGCCCAGCCGCTTGTACTGCTTCGCCAGTTCCTTGGAGACCTCGGCGTCCTCGAGGGGCACCACCCGGTCGAGGAACTCGACGATGGTCACCTCGACGCCGTAGTTGCGCAGCACGTAGGCGAACTCCACGCCGATGGCGCCCGCGCCGGCGATGATGATGCTGCGCGGCAGGGTGTCGCTGAGGATCTGCTCCTCGTAGGTCACCACCCGCTCGGACAGCGAGGTGCCGGGCAGCAGCCGGGTGGTCGCGCCCGCGGCGATGACACAGTGCTCGAAGGTGATGGTCTGGCCGTTCACACTGATCGTGTTGGCGTCCACGAAGTTGCCGCGACCCTCGAACTGGGTGATCGCGTTCTTCTTCATCAGGTAGTGCACGCCCTTGACCCGGCCGTCGGCCACCTTGCGGCTGCGCTGGTAGGCGGCGCCGTAGTCGAAGGTCACGTCCCCGGACATGCCGAAGGTCTTCGCCTCGTGGGTGAAGATGTGCGCCAGTTCCGCGTTCCGCAGCAGGGCCTTGGACGGGATGCACCCCACGTTCAGGCAGACGCCACCCCAGTAGCGTTCCTCGATGATCGCCGTGCGCAGGCCCAGCTGGGTCGCCCGGATCGCGGCGACGTACCCGCCGGGCCCCGCGCCCAGCACGACAACGTCAAAATCGCTCATACCGCCACAGTAGTTGCTTCCAGGGCTCCCGATTCGGCTGGACAACCGGCTTTCCGCCAGCGGTGCAGTCCGTAGGCGAGGCAGCCGAGCAGGGTCAGCGTGGCCACCCCGGCGACCAGGGTGGCCACGCTGGGCTGGAAGACCGGCAGGCCGCTGAAGCTCTGCACGCCGACGGCGGCGCACAGTGTCAGATACGCGATGCCCGCCACGTGCGGCAGGAGCCGGCCCGCGCCGCTCCACACGGCCAGCAGGCTGATCACCGGGATGACCTGCAGGCCGTGGAAGCCCAGTGCGTGCAGCGGCAGCAGATCTCCGCGCTGGCCGATCCCGCTGCCCTGATCGGCGGCCATCGCCATGCCGACCAGGCCGGCCAGCACGGTGGCGCTGACCGCGTACCTGATCCCGGTGAGCACGGCGGGGTCCCGTACCCGCGTCCGGCTGGTGAGGAACTTGATCGCGATCGTGACGAAGGAGATGACCAGGCCGATGGCCAGCAGCCCGAAACCGGTCGACGCGATGACCAGGAAGGCCGGCCGGTCGTCACCCACCCGTGGGTCGTGGCCGAGCAGCGTCGGCACGGTCTCCTCCAGGTAGGACAGGTACCCGGCCAAGATCAGGAAGACCCGCAGGCCGGTCGCCCACCGGCGGCCGAAACCGGCCAGCCGCAGGAAGATGATGAGGTTCAGAATGGCGATTCCGACCGCGATGTCGAAGATTCCCGCCCGGTAGAGGTCGCCCTCCTGACCGATCCGTGGGCCGTGGATCGCCATCGTCGCGAGTAGGGCCAGTCCGAGGACGGCGCCGGTGATCGCGAAGACGAGCGCGGGACGGTCTGCCACCAGCCAGCTGCGGAGCACCCTGCGCAACGGCGCCGATGTCGTGTACGGAACGGTCATGATTCCCCCAAGGAATCGCTGCTCCTCTCCGAGCCTGGCCTGGTTTCGTAACGCTGTCACTGAAGTTCAGCCACCCGGATCTGTCGTTGTCACACGGATGTGGTGGGGTGGCCGACGTGGATCTGACTGAATTGCTGGGGGTAGGCGGAGAGTCGGCGTCCGGGGTGGTGCTCGGCACCGCCCTGGTGGCCTTCGTGATCGTTGCCGTGCGCCGTCTCTGGCTGCCAGCCCGCAATGTGATCACCATCGTGCACGAGGGTGGGCACGCCCTCGCCGCGCTGCTCACCGGCCGGCGGCTGGACGGGATCAAGCTGCACGCCGACACCTCCGGCGTGACCCTGTCCCGGGGTAAGCCGTCCGGCCCGGGCATGGTGATCATGCTGTTCGCCGGATACGTGGCGCCCTCGCTGGTCGGTCTGGGATTCACCATCCTGCTCGGCGTCGGCAGGGTCACCGAGCTGCTGTGGGCCAGCATCGTGGTCCTCGCGCTGATGCTGATCATGGTGCGCAATGTCTACGGGGTGTTCTCCCTGGTGGTCACCGGCGTCGGCGTGTTCCTGGTGTCCTGGTACGCGACGCCGGAGTGGCAGGGCGTCTTCGCGTACCTGGCCACCTGGTTCCTGCTGTTCGGCGGGGTGCGCCCGGTCTTCGAGCTGCAGTCCAAGCGCAGTCGTCGCGGCGCGCAGCAGTCGGACGCGGATCAACTGGCCCGGCTCACCGGGTTGCCCGGCATCGCGTGGGTGACGCTGTTCCTGGTGGTCAACCTGGGGTCGTTGGCGACTGCCGCTACCTGGCTTACGCCGGAGGCCGTTGGCCGGCTGGTGGGGCTGTTCGGGTAGGCGTCGCTTCTGGCGGTCGGCGAAGGATGGCTTTGGAGGGGGAGACGGGCGGGTTGGCCCGTCTTTCCTGCCTGGCTGTCTGGTGGGGGCACGCCGGTCTGGGCTGTCGGGGAGCCGGGGCTTGCTCGCCTCTGGTGTGGGCCTGCGCGTGGCTGGAGGGGCCCCTGTGTCAGGTGGGGCTCCTGTGGGTGAACGGGTGTCCGTTGTGCCATCTTCAAGATGGATTCGGGACCCCAAATCCATCTTGAAGATGGATTGACCACTTCGTCCACAATGGACTCGGTCCGGACTTGCCGGGCTCGACGGCGGAGCAGAGGGCGTGGTCGCCACGGACCGTGACCTGAGCCGTCACCGGGCCCCGAAGGGCCGATGGCAGGCGGATTCCCGGCCACCCCGAGTCACTCCGCCGCAGCCGGCCGCCAGACAGGCGTGCCCCCACGCAACCCGCCGGCAGGAAAGACGCCCCCGCCCACTCGTCTCCTCCTCCGAAGCCCTCTTTCGACGACCGCCAGACGCACCCCACCCGAGAACATGCCCTTGCAGGAATATTCCAGTCGAGCTATGTTCGGAAGGTGAGTTTTGCGGTTCTGGCGGAGCCCGTGCGGCGGCGGATCCTGGATCTGCTGCTGGAGCGGCCGCGACTGGTGGGGGAGCTGACCCTCGAGCTCGGCATCAGCCAGCCCGGCACGTCCAAGCACCTCGCGGTGCTGCGGGAGGCCGGGCTGGTCACCGTGCGCGCGGAGGCCAACCGGCGGTGGTACGAGTTGACCCCGGAACCCCTGGCCGAGATCGACGACTGGCTCGCGCCGTACCGCGTTCGCTGGCGGCAGGCGTTCGACCAGCTGGAACAACATCTGGACGGCATGGAGGACTGATGGCCGAGACGCTGACCCGGACCGAGGACGGCCGCAACCGGCTGAGCATGGTCCGCCGATTCCGGCACGCTCCGGAGACGGTGTGGCGGGCGATCACCCGGCCCGAGCACCTCGCCGCGTGGTTCCCGTTCGACGTCGAACTGGAGCTCGTCGCCGGCGGCCGGATGACCTTCCTGGACAAGGAGGGCGGCCCCAGTTTCAGTGGCACCGTGCTGGAGACCGACCCGCCGCGGGTGTTCGCCTTCGACTGGGAGGGCGAGCTGATCCGCTTCGAGCTACAGCCCGACGGTGACGGCACGATCATGACCTTCACCCATGATTTCGACGACCGCTATGGCGCGGGCAGCTTCGGCGCCGGTTGGACCGCCTGCTTCGCCGGGCTGGCCGCGGTGCTGGACGGCGTGCCGGTGATGGAGCCGGACGACATGGCCGGGGTGCACGACGAACTGGCCGCCCGGTTCGGCCTGGACGCCGGGCAGCCGCAGGACGACGGCACGGTGCGCTTCGAGCGTCAGCTCACCCGGAGCGACGCGGCCTACTGGCAGGTGCTCGCCGGCGACCGGGACCTCCAGGTCGGCGACGAGCTGACCCTGGCCACCACCGGCACGATCACCGCGATCGACGTGCCCGATCAACTGGAGCTCAAGACCGCCGATGGTCCGGTGACGCTGCGGCTGGGCATCGGCACCGGGCAGGGTGGCCGGCTGCATCTGACCGTGCCCGGTGACGAACCGGCGTGGCGCGAGTGGATCACCGGGCTGGCAGCGCGGCTGCGGGAACTACCGCCTCGACCCTGATGGCGAAGCCGGACCGTCGCCAATGCCGCACGGCGAATCCCAGGCAGGCCAGCCACAGCAGCAGGAACGCCACCGCGAGGGCCGTCTGCGGGTTCGGGGTCAGCAGCGCGCCACCGGATCCGCTGCGCAGGCCGACCATCACGCAGGCGGCCAGGTAACTGAGGCCCGCCAGGTGCACGACGCGGCGGGATGACGCCGGTGACAGGGGCGACCAGGACAGCAACAGGGCCACCAGCGGAATCGTCTGCAGGCCGTGGAAACCCATGGCGTGCACCGGCAGCAGGCTGCCGGACTCGCCGACCGAAGACCCCTGGATCACGGACATCCACACGCCGATGCCCATGGCGACGGCCACCGCCGCCATGGCGTAGCGGATGCCCAGCAGCACGGTCGGATCGAACCGGGTCCGGCCGAACACCACCTTGACCGCCATGACCAGGAAGAACACGATCAACAGCGCCGCGACCAGCAGGAACGGCTGCGCCAGCACCTGGTCGAACATCGGCCGGTGCCCGCTGAACCGTGGATCGAAGCCGCGTAACGCCTCCAGGGTCTCCACCACATAGGAGTAGGAGGCCAGGGTCACCAGCGCCCAGCGCTGCACGGCCAGCGCGCGCCGGCCGAACCCGGCGCCGTGCAGGAAGACCATCACGTTGATCGTGTAGACCCCGAGCGCGAGGTCGAAGATCGCCGCCTTGTACAGATTGCCCTCGGGTGCCACGTGCACTCCGCGCACCGCCACCGCGACCAGTAGTCCGGCCCCCATGAGCATGCCGAGCAGGCCCACGGTGAACACCGCGCGCTCGGCTCGGAAAAGCCCGGTCATCGTCCCCATGCAAGGAAGGTAGGGCTGCCGGGCAGCGGAAACATCGAGGTGAACCCCAGTCTTGAGGGTGGGGAAAACCCGTAGACTTCGGCTGTGGTCGAATCGGTGGAGCGGGATGGGCGCGGGATTCTGCGGCCACATGCCGGGCTGCAACGATTCCGGCTGGACCGCCGCGATCCGGCGCCACCGCTGAGCCGGTTCATCGACCGGTTCTGGCTCACCTCCTGGTCGCTGCCGCCGGGGGAGACGTACACCCAGCGGGTGCTGAGCCATCCGGTGGTCGACATCGTGTTCCACGCCGGCCAGGCGACGGTCAACGGGCCACGGCGGGAGACCTTCGCCATCGATCTCTCCGGTACCGGCCATGCGCTCGGCATCCTGTTCCGCCCGGCCGCGTTCCAGCCGTTCCACAGTGGACCGCTCGCCGACCGGGTGCTGCCGCTGCGAGATGTGTTGCCCGCATTGGCCGACGTCGCCGAGACGATCCACAGCGGACTGTCTGCGAACCTGTCCCTCGACGAGCTGGCCGCACCGGCCGAGGAGGTCCTCAAGGGCCTGATCCCCGATGATCACCAGCCGTGCGAGAACACCCGCGACTGGGCCGAACTCGGCATCGGCGACCGGTCGATCACCCAGCCCGCGCAGCTGGCCGAGGCGGTGGGCGTCGGCCTGCGCACGCTGCAACGGGCCTTCCAGCGGGACATCGGCGTCGGCGCGCAGTGGCTGCTGCGCCGCTACCGGATCTACGAGGCCGCCGAAGCGGCCCGGCGCGGGCCGGTGGACTGGGCCCAGGTGGCCGTCGAACTGGGTTACGCCGATCAGTCGCACCTGACCAGGGACTTCACTGCTGCGATCGGCGAATCCCCGGCCGCCTATCAGCGGAACCTCTAGTACCTACCGGCGAGTAGTGATCTGGGTTACCGTACCCGCCATGGAGCAGCCGGAGTACGAGGTTATCGTGGTCGGCGCGGGTTTCGCCGGCATTGGTGCGGGAATCACCCTGCTGGACGCGGGGATCAAGGATTTCCTGATCCTCGAGTCGGCCCCGGACATCGGCGGCACCTGGCGGGACAACACCTATCCCGGCGTCGCGGTGGACGTGCCGTTCGTCTACTCCTTCCCGTTCGAGCTCAATCCCGGCTACCGGCGCACCTTCCCGCTCGGCGCGGAGATCAAGCAGTACGCGGACGGCGTGGTCGACAAGTACGGGCTGCGCTCCTACCTCCGCTTCGGCTCGGCCGTCACCGAGGCCCGGTTCGACGAGACGGGTGACTTCTGGCGGGTCACCCTGTCCGACGGCAGCACGCTGACCACGCGATTCCTGGTGCCCGCCACCGGTGTGCTGGCCCGGCCGAAGCCGCCGAACCTGCCGGGACTGGACGATTTCACCGGCACCGTGGTGCACACCGCCGACTGGGACCACGACCTCGATCTGACCGGACAGCGGGTCGCCGTGGTCGGCACCGGGGCGTCCGCGGTGCAGCTGGTGCCCGAGCTGGCCAAGACGGTGGCCCGGCTGACGGTGCTGCAACGCACGCCGATCTGGGTGTTCCCGAAGATCGACCCGCCGATTCCCGCGGTGGTGCGGGGAATCTTCGCCAAGGTGCCCGGCGCGCAACGCCTGGTGCGGATCATCGCGAGCGCGTTCACCGAACTGCTGTTCTCCGGCACGGCGTTGAACTACGCGCGCTTCCCGTACGCCACCAAGGTCATCGAGCTGCTGTGCCGGGCCCACCTGTTCACCCAGGTCCGGGACAGGTCGGTGCGGGCGAAGCTGGTGCCGAAGTACGGGTTCGGCTGCAAGCGTCCGACGATGTCCAACGCGTACTGGCGCAGCTTCACCAGGGAGCACGTGGACCTGGTCGACGGGGGAGTGCAGCGGGTGACGGCCGGCGGCATCGTCGGTGGTGACGGCGTCGAGCGGGAGATCGACACGCTGGTGCTGGCCACCGGCTTCCTGACCACCGAGCGGGGCAACATTCCCAGCTTCCCGGTGTACGGGCTGGGTGGAACGGAGCTGGGGGAGTTCTGGCAGCAGCACCGGTACCAGGCCTACGAAGGGACCTCGGTGCCGAACATGCCCAACTTCTGGTTGATGTTCGGGCCGTACCAGTTCACCGGGGTGTCCTACTTCGGCCTGATCGAGTCGGCGGCGAACCACTTCCGGCGGTGCATCGTGGAGGCGCGGCGGCGTGGGGCCACCCGGGTCCTGGTCTCGCAGGAGGCGCATGACCGGTACTTCGCCGACATGCAGGACCGGTTACGGCGCTCGATCTTCACCAACAACTGTGCCGGGTCGAACTCCTACTACTTCGACGCCCGCGGGGATGCCCCATTCCTGCGCCCCACCTCCACCTACCAGTCCATCCGGCAGAGCAAGCGGTTCCCGCTGACCGACTACTCGTATCAGTGACCCGCTGAATGTGGCTTTCCTTCGGTAGACGTCGGTGAATGTGGCTTCCGGTCGGTACTACCGAAAGGGAGCCACATTCAGCAGGAGGCAGTGACCCTCAGGGTTAGCCCTACCCCACAATGGGGAGTTGCCCCGATACCCTGCGTGACCGCATTGGCGGCAGAGTGGCATGGGTGACGGCGCAATCCATCGGTAGTGCAAAGATTTGCCCCATGGCACAGCGGATCGTGATCATTTCCGCCCGGTTTGGTGCAGGCCACGACGGCGCCGCCCGGGAATTGCGCCGCAGGCTGGGGGAACAGGGGTACCAGGTCGATCAGTACGACTTCGCCGACCTGATGCCGGGCCGGATCGGCGCGGCGATGTGCGACTCCTACCGAACCCAGCTCAAGGTCGCACCCCGTAGCTGGGACTGGTTCCTCACCCTGCTCGGCTGGTGGCCGTTCACCCAGCTGATCATCGCCTTCGCCTGGCTGGCCGGGCCGAAGATCCGCCGGCTGATCACCGAAGACACCGTCCTCGCCGTGTCCACCTACCCCCTGGCAACCCAGGCGCTCGCCCGGCTCCGCCGCCGCGGCGCACTGCCGGTACCGGTCGTCGGCTACCTCACCGACCCGTCGGTGCACCCGCTGTGCGTCACCCCGGACGCCGACCTGATCATCGCCCCGCACCCGTGCACCGCGGCCGAGGCCAGGGACAAGGGCGCCCGGAACGTGCTGCACGCCGACTCCGTCGTCGGCCCCGCCTTCCGGCCGGTCGCCGGTGCCGACGAGCGACGCGCCACCCGGCGGGCCCTCGGCTTACCGGAGGACGGCCGGCTGGCGCTCGTGGTCGCCGGTTCCTGGGGGGTCGGAGACATCGAACAGACCACCCGCGAGGTCGCCGCCACCGGCCTGGCCACCCCCGTCGTCGTCTGCGGCCGGAACACCGAGCTGCGTGACCGGTTGCAGGCCGCGGGTACCGGCATCGTCTTCGGCTGGGTGGACACCATGCCCGAACTGCTGCGGGCCTGCGACATCGTGGTGCAGAACGCGGGCGGCCTGACCACCCTGGAGGCCTTCGCCAGTGGCATCCCGGTCGTCACCTACCGCAGCCTGCCCGGGCACGGGCGGGCCAACAGCGAGGTGATGGACACCGAGGGCATGGTGTCCTGGGCCCGCACGCCCGACCAGCTGGCCGCGGCGCTCACCAGCACCGTCCTCTCCGCGCCCCGCTACAACATCGATCCGGTCGGCCTGCTGACCGGCCTGGCCATCGACCCGCCGGCGCACCGCGTCGCCGCCGAAGCCGTGCACCCGTGGCGCAGGCGGTTCGCCGTCGCGAGCACCGTGCTCGTGGTCGCCTGGACGTTCACCACCGGAACCAGCCTCGCGGTGGCCAAGGGCTTCCGCGCCGCGCAGCTGAACCTGGACGGCGACGAGGTGGTCTACGTGGTCGCGTTGCCCGACCGCGCCCCCAACCAGGCCGAACTGGACGCCGTGTCCTCGCTGCGGGCGGCGGTGGCGGTCAGCCGGGAGGTCGCCGACCGGCAGCCGGACATGGTGCGTGACCTGGCCGATCACGGGTCCGCCGTGGTCAACGCCGCCTCCGGTGCCCCGTACCGGACCGGCATGTTCACCGGTCGGAGTTCCATCGGCCGCACCGCGCAGGCCATCCGCTCGATCACCGGCGCCAAGCCGTCGTTCCTGCTCAGCGACGGAGACGTGGACGCCGTCGACGTGGGGATGGTCTCGCTACACGGCGAGCGGATCCTGGTGCCGCACCAGCGGATCAGCTGCGACCAGCGGCCGGGTTCCGCACCGAAGGGAATCGTGCTCATCTCCGGGCTGGACGAGGGCGGCTGCGACCTGCCCGCACTCGCGGAGCAGCTGTCCGGCACTGCCCGGCCGATCCTGTCGCTGAACGAGGTGATCCGATGAAACGCCTGCTGACCGCCGCCGGGCTGGCCGCTGGGGTGGCCGGGCTCCTGCACGCCGCCCCGGCCGTGGCTTTCGTCCCCCAGCTACGCAACCGGTTCCTGCCGGGCCTGGCCGGCGTCGGCCGTCCCGGGCAGGTGGCGCTCACCTTCGACGACGGGCCGCATCCGGAGGCCACGCCACTGGTACTCCAGGAGCTGGCCAGGCATGGCGTGCGGGCGACCTTCTTCGTGCTGGGCCACGAACTGGCCCGGCACCCGGACCTGGGCAGGCGGATCGCCGCGGAGGGTCACGAACTGGCCGTCCACGGCTGGGACCACACCTGTCTGCTGCTCAAGCGGCGGCGGGTGATCCGCCGGGAACTGGACCAGACCGCGAACCTGATCGAGGACCTCACCGGGACCCGGCCGCGCTGGTTCCGCGCCCCCTACGGCGTGTTCTCCACCGGCAGTCTGCGGGCCGCGACGGACGCCGGGCTCACCCCGGTGCTCTGGACCTGCTGGGGATTCGACTGGACGGCGACCGCGACGGCGGACTCGGTGCTGTCGGAGATCCATCACCGGCTGGCCGACCGCGGCACGATCCTGCTGCACGACTCGGATGTCGCGGCGAAACCGGAATGCTGGCGATCGACCGTCGCCGCGTTGCCACGGTTGTTCGCGGACTGTGCCCGACTCGGGCTCAAGCCCGTTCCGCTGCGCGATCACCTGTGACGCGCAGCGGCTCCCCAGTAACCGCCGTGATCAGGCCGAATGCCGGGCGTACAACTGCTCCCGGTGCTGCTTCTCGACCATCGCCTTGAACCGGCGCATGTCGGTACGCAGCCGCTGAGCCAGCAGGCCCAGCCGGTCGGCGACCTTCTCCACGAACCCGTCCGGGTTGATGTTGAACCGTGCCGTGATCCTCGTGCGCTCTTCGGACAGTGAACGGAAGCTGATCACCGCGGCGTGCTCGGGACCCTCGATCGAGGACCACTCGATCCGGGCGTCCTGCGGTGCCTCGGTGATCACCGCGTCGAATTCACGGGTGGTCGGACCCATCAGGGTCACCCAATGCATGTGATGGTCATCGAGCCGCCGCACCTCGGCGACGTTCTCCATGAACCACGGGTAGCTCTCGACCTGCGCCCACTGCTCGTAAGCTGCGCGAACGGGGACGTCGACGTCGATCATCTCGGTGATCGTGCGCACTGTGCCTCCAGGGATGAAACTCTTCGCGACGCTGGCGATGAGATACCCGGGCGGCCAATACCTCAAACGTCGTAATGTTCTTCCCGCGTGAACTGGTCGAGACTGGGTAATCACCTGCGAACAGAGGGGGAGCGGCATGACCGACGTAGTCAGAACAGATGTGCCCGCCAGACTGGACCGGCTGCCCTGGGCCCGATGGCACTGGCTGGTGCTCATCGGCCTGGGCACGGTGTGGATCCTGGACGGTCTCGAGGTGACCATCGTCGGCGCGCTCGGCGCCCGGCTGACCGACCCGGACAGCGGCCTGCGGCTGACCGAGGCGGACGTCGGCTTCGCGGCCGCCTGTTATGTGGCAGGCGCGGTGGTCGGCTCGCTGTTCTTCGGCTACCTGACCGACCGGTACGGCCGCAAGAAGCTGTTCATGATCACCCTGGGCGTGTACCTGGTCGCCGTCGTGCTCACGGCGTTCTCGTTCAGCCCATGGTGGTTCTTCCTGATGCGGTTCTTCACCGGCGCCGGCGTCGGCGGCGAGTACTCGGCGATCAACTCGGCGATCGACGAGCTCATCCCCGCGCGCGTGCGCGGGCGGGTGGACCTCATCGTGAACGGTTCGTTCTGGGCGGGTGCCGCCGTCGGCTCGGCGCTGACCCTGGTGTTCCTGGACCCCAACTTCTTCGCCAAGGACCTCGGCTGGCGCATCGCCTTCGGCTCCGGCGCGATCCTGGGTCTGGCCATCCTGCTGGTCCGCCGCGCGGTGCCGGAGAGCCCACGCTGGCTGATCACCCACGGCCGCGCGCCCGAGGCGGACGCGTTGATCAAGGAGATCGAGGCCCACGTCGAGAAGCAGACCGGCGTTCCCCTGGAGCCGGTCACCCAGACCATGGAGATGCGACAACGTCGTCACACCGGCTTCGGGGAGATCGGCAAGACGCTGATCCGCACATATCCGACCCGGACCATCCTCGGGCTGTCGCTGTTCGTCGGGCAGGCATTCCTCTACAACGCCGTGTACTTCACCCAGGCGCTGGTGCTGAGCAGGTTCTTCGGCGTCTCCGGATCGGTGATCGGCCTCTACCTGATCCCCCTCGCCCTCGGAAACCTGATCGGCCCCCTCGTGCTGGGCAGGTTCTTCGACACCATCGGCCGGCGCAGCATGATCGCCACCTCGTACATCGCCTCCGGTGTGCTGCTGGTGGCCACCGGTATGGCGTTCTCCCGGGGCATGTTCGACGCGCAGACGATGACCATCATGTGGTCGGTGGTGTTCTTCTTCGCCTCCGCCGGGGCCAGCGCCGCCTACCTGACCGTCTCCGAGGTGTTCCCTCTGGAGATCCGCGGTATGGCCATCGCGTTGTTCTACAGCGTGGGTACCGGCCTGGGCGGCATCATCGGCCCGGTGCTGTTCGGCAGCCTGATCGGCTCCGGCCTGGCGAGCAACGTGTCCATCGGCTACTACATCGGCGCCGCGATGATGATCGGCGGCGGGCTGGTCGAGCTGTGGCTCGGCGTCGACGCGGCGGGCAAGTCCCTGGAGGACATCGCCCCACCGTTGTCGGCGGTCACCCCCAAGATCGTCGGCTGATCCTCGGTACCGGAGTTGGGGGTGTTCGGGAAAAGCACCCGAACATCCCCAACTCCGGAGCGCCGGTCTAGTGGCCGATCAACGCGATGAGCAGCGGGAGCGTCAGCGCCGAGCCGATCACGCTGAACACCACCGCACTGGCCACCGTCTGCTCCTGTTCCGGCGCGTGCTTGGCCGCCAGCATCATCACCACCGGGGAGACCGGGAACGCCACGACCAGGGCCGCCTGCGCCGCCAGGTCGTGCCCGAACAGCAGCACGCCGATCCCGAACACCAGCAACGGGATCACCAGCAGCCGCACCACGGTGATCGCGATGGCGCCGCCGGTCAGCCGGGGCACGCCCATCGACGCCACGGTCACGCCGACGGCGATCAACGCCACTGCGGAGGCCGCCGCGCCCAGCAGGTGCAACGCCCCGGTGATCATGCCGGGCAGTGGAACCGAGAGCAGCGCGCAGGCCAGACCCAGCAGGGGTGCCCAGGCGATGGGTTCCCGGAGTGCGCCCAGCACGCCACCCGCCTGCCTCCCCGCCAGGAGGGTGAGGCCGAGCGGCGCCAGCACCACGTTCACCACGATGCCCTCCATACCGATCGGCACCGCCGCCGCGCCCGAACCGGACAGCGCGCCCAGGATCGGGATGCCCATGAACGCGAACATCGACCAGCACATCGCCAGCGCGGACACCACCACCCAGCGCCCGGCCAGCAGCCGGTGCGCCAGCAACGCCAGACCGAACATGCCGAGCACGGCGATGACCAGCAACACCAGCAGCGGGCCTTCGGACAGCAGCACCTTCGTCGGCGTCGCCGCCACCCCGGTGAACAGGGCGGCGGGCAACGCGAACCGCAGGGTCAGCGTGTTCAACGCCGTCCGCGCCTCGCCGGTGAAGTACCCGCGCCGCCCGGCGTAGTAGCCGACCAGCAGGATCAGCAGCGCGGGCACCACCGCGCCGAACACCTGGCCCAGGTTCACCGGATCTCCGCTTCCACGGCGCTCAGGTCCGCACGTGGGTCACCGACCATGTCCGCGGGCACCATCACCCGGTCGTACAGCTCCGCGTCCACGCCCTCGGCCAGGGCGGCCTCGCGCAGCGTGCTGCCCTCCCGGTCGGCGCGGTGCGCCACGGCGGAGGCCTTGTCGTAGCCGATCTCCGGCGACAGCGCGGTGATCAGCATCAGCGAGCGGTCCACGTCCGCGGCGATCCGGTCGTGGTCCAGCTGGGTGCCCTTCACCGAGAACTCGCGCAGCTTGTGCGCCGCGTCGCCCAGGATGCGGGCCGAGTGCAGCACGTTCGCCAGGATGATCGGTCGCATCGCGTTGAGCTCGAAGTTGCCCGCCGCGCCCGCGCCGGCCACGATCTGGTCCTCGCCGAGCACCTGGAGGCAGACCATCACCATGGCCTCCTGCTGGGTCGGGTTGACCTTGCCCGGCATGATCGAACTGCCCGGCTCGTTCGCCGGCAGCACCAGTTCGTGCAGGCCGGCGCGCGGGCCGGAGGCCAGCCAGCGCATGTCGTTGGCGATCTTCATCAACGCCACCGCGATGCCCCGCAGGCCGGCCGAAGCCGCCACCATGGCATCGAGGCCGCCCTGCGCCGCGAACTTGCTGCGCGCGCTGACCAGCGGGAACCCGGTCTGCTCGGCCAGCAACTCGGCCACCCGGCCGGCGAAGCCCGCCGGGGCGTTCAGCCCGGTACCGACCGCCGTGCCGCCGAGGGCCAGTTCGTGCAGCGGTTCGGTGGCGCTGTCCGCTCGCCGCGTCGCCTGGTGCAGCTGCCAGGCCCAGCCGGACCACTCCTGGCCCACGGTGAGCGGGGTGGCGTCCTGCAGGTGGGTGCGGCCGATCTTGACCACGTCCACCCACTGCTGCGCCTTGTCCAGGATCGTCGCGGACAGGGCGTCGATCTCCGGCAGCGTGTGGCCGCGGATCAGTTCCAGGGTGGCGATGTGCATCGCCGTGGGGAACGAGTCGTTCGAGGACTGGCCCAGGTTCACATGATCGTTGGGGTGCACCGGGTGCTTGCCGCCCCGGGGTGCGCCGAGCAGCTCGTTGGCCCGGTTGGAGATCACCTCGTTGACGTTCATGTTGGACTGGGTGCCCGAGCCGGTCTGCCAGATGTACAGCGGGAACTCGGCATCCAGCTTGCCGGTGATGATCTCGTCGGCGGCGGTGATGATCGCCTCGGCGAGCTCGGCGGGCAACCGGCCTGCCTCCTGGTTCGCCCGGGCGGCCGCCTTCTTCACCTGGCCGTAGGCGCGGTACACCTCGATGGGCATGCGGTCGCGCTGCCCACCGATGTCGAAGTGCAGCAGCGAACGCTGGGTCTGCGCGCCCCAGTAGTGCTCGGCGGGCACCTCGATGGCGCCCATCGAGTCGGTCTCGGTACGGGTCTCGCTCATGATCGCTCCTCAGAGGGCTCGGTAGGCGGGCTGCCACATGGACTCGTGCACGGCCTGCACCACGTCCTGCGGCTCGGCGGCGGCCACGCCCTCGGCGACGGCCGCGCGCACCACGGCGACGGCGACCCGGGCGGACATCTCGCGCAGGTTCTCGACCCGGGGCAGCAGTCCGGCGCCCTCGGCGTGGGTGTCGACCATCTCGGTGATCGCCAGCGCGGCGGCGGTGAGCATGCCGTCGGTGACCTGCCGGGCCCCGGAGACGATCGTGCCGAGGCCGAGCCCCGGGTAGAGCAGCGCGTTGTTGGCCTGGCCGATCTGGTACCGGACGCCGTCGTAGGTCACGTCCGCCCAGGGGGTGCCGGTGCCGATCAGCGCCCGGCCCTCGGTCCAGGTGATCAGGTCGGCCGGGTGCGCCTCGATCCGCTCGGTCGGGTTGGACAGCGGCAGCACGATCGGCCGCGGCGTGCCGGCGGCCAGCTGCCGGATGATCGGCTCGGTGAACGCCCCGCCCAGGGTGGACGTTCCGACCAGCGCGGTCGGCTTGACCTGCGCGATCACCTCGGCGAGGTCCACCCCACCGTCGGCGCGCCGCTGCCAGTCCGCAGCCTCGGCGGCCGGTCGGGCGTAGGTGCGCTGGAAGTCGCGCAGGTCGGTCAGCTCGTCGGTGAGCAGGCCCTGCTTGTCCACCAGCCAGATCCGGTCGATCGCCTCGGCGTCGGTGAGCCCGTCGGCGACCATCGCGGCGGCCAGCCGGTCGGCGATGCCCACGCCCGCGGTGCCCGCGCCGAACACCACCACCTTCTGCTGGGCCGGCGGCAGCTCGGCGATCCGGGTGCCGGTCAGCCAGGCGGCCAGGCTGATCGCCCCGGTGCCCTGCATGTCGTCGTTGAAGATCCGCGCGCTGTCCCGGTACTGGTTCAGGATCCGCCGGGCGTTGGACGGCCCGAAGTCCTCGAAGTGCAGCAACGCGTTCGGGAACAGCCTGCTCGCCGCGTCGATGTACGCGGCGATCGCCTTGTCGTACTGCTCACCGCGGACGCGGGAGTGCCGGTTGCCGACGTACAGCGGGTCGTTCAGCAGCGCCTCGTTGTCGGTGCCGGTGTCCAGCATGACCGGGATGACCCGGTCCGGGTGGATACCCGCGGCCGCCGTGTACACGGCCAGCTTGCCGGTGGCGATCGCCATGCCGTTGGCGCCCCAGTCGCCGATGCCCAGGATCGCCTCGGCATCGGTGATCACGAGGAGGTCCACGTCATCGGCGCCCAGGCCGTAGTTGGTCAGCGCCCGCTCGATGCCGTCCGGGTCGTTCACCGACAGGTAGACGCCGTCGGTGCGCTGGAATTCGGCGGAGAAGTGCTCGATGGCCTGCGCCACGACCGGGTCGTAGACCACCGGCAGCAGTTCGGGCAGGTGGTCGGCGAGCAGCTTGTAGTAGAGGACCTCGTTGCGGGTGCGCAGCGCGTTCAGGAAGCTGTTGCGCGCCAGGTCGTCGGCCTGCCGCTGGTACTGCTGGTAGATCCGGCGGGCCTGGTCCTCCAGGGAGAGCACCGCGGCGGGCAGCAGGCCGTCGAGGCCGTACTCCCGGCGCTCGGCGGTGGTGAACGCGGTGCCGCGGTTGCGGTGCGGGTCGGACAGCAGCTCTCGTCCGTGCGGGGTGCTCATCGGCGGGGATCCCTTTCGCTGGGGCGACGAAATTCGCCCACACCCTTGCCCGCCTCGATAAACGCCGGATTCGCGAACTCGGCGAACGGTGTTTACCCGCCATTTATCCGCTGCTGGGAACGGGCGCACGTATAGTTCCGTTCAGCATGTTGACGTTCCACCTCATGGGGTCTCTGCGGGTAACCCACGACGGGCAACGGGTCGAGCTGGGTGGCTTCCGCCATCGCGAGGTACTGGCCCTGTTACTGCTGGCCAGGGGCCAGGTGGTGCCCACGGAACGGCTGATCGCCGACATCTGGGGCGAGCACCCACCCCGGCACGCGCACGCCACCATCCGGACGATCGTCTTCCACCTGCGGCGGGTCCTCGAACCGGACCGGCAGGCCCGCGCACCCGCCCGGGTGCTGGTCACCGCCGGACCCGGTTACGCGTTGCACGCCGACACCGACGACATGGACCTCTACCGGGTGCGGGAGCTCGCCGCCGAGTCCGAGGAGTTGCTGGCCGCGGGCAGGAATGCCGAGGCGCTCGACCGCTGCCGGGAGGGCGTGCGGATGTGGCCCGGCTTCCCGCACGCCGAGTTCGCCCAGCGCTCCTGGGCGCAGACGCTCTACACCCGGCACGTCGAGCTGCATCTGGGCATGCTGGAGGGCTGCGCCGAGGCCCTGATCGCCCTCGGCCGTGCCGCCGACGCGGTCGCCGATCTGGAGTCCCTCGTCACCGATCATCCGCTTCGCGAGGACGCGTGGCGGCTGCTGGCGCTGGCCCACTACCGGGCCGGACGGCAGTGCGAGGCCCTCGCGGTGCTGCGCCGGGTGCGAACGGTGCTGCGGGAGGAACTCGGTGTCGATCCGGGGCCCGCGTTGCGCAGGCTGGAGACCGACATCCTCCGCCAGTCTCCGGACCTCGCCCCGGCGATCCCGGCCCAGCGGCCGCAGACCGAACGCGCCAGGGAATCGCTGACCGGCCGCGGCCCCGAACTGGAGCGGATGTCCCGGGTCGCCGCCGTGGCCCGGGCCGGCCGGCTGCGGCTGATCCTGGTCGAGGGTCCGGCGGGGATCGGGAAGTCCGCCCTCGCGGAGCAGTTCCGCACCGGGCTCCGGGCCGACGGGTGGATCACCGGAACCACCCGCGTTCCGGATGCCGTCGACGCTCCGGACGGCTGGCCATGGCTGGAGATCCTGACCCAGGTGCGGGAGCCGGGTGCGCTACCGACCGGCACCCGGTTCGAATTCTGCCGGGCGCTGGGGGAGCGGCTCGGGTCGGCTGCCGCTCGTGGACGGCTGGCCCTGGTACTGGAGGACCTGCACCTGGCGGACGAGGACACGCTCGCCCCGCTGTTGGAACTGGCCCACCGGCTCGCGGACAGGCCGGTGCTGCTCATCGGCACCCTGCGACCCGGCCCGCATTCCGAACCGCTCACCCGGGTGCTCGCCGGGCTCGCCGCCCACCAGCCCGAACGCATCGAACTCGGCGGACTGACGGCACCCGACTGCGGTGCGGTGGTGGCGGCGGCCACCGGGGCGCGCATCACCGCGGAGATGATGGACCAGGTCCGGCGCCGCACCGGAGGCAGTCCGCTGCTGGTGCTCGAACTGGCCCGGCTGCTGGCCGTGGACGGTCCCCGGGCGGCGCTGTCCCGGGTACCCGCCGGGGCACGGGAGGTACTGGAGTTCCAGGTTTCCCGGTTGTCCGAACCGGTCCGCGAACTCGTCCGGAAGGCAGCCGTGCTGGGTGAGGAGTTCGAACTGGAACTCCTGGCCGAGCTCGCCGGCGCGGACAACGACAAGATCATGTGTGTGGACAATGACGCATTCGTCGACGGCGTCGAGGAGGGCCTGGCCTCAGGAATCCTGGTCGAAGGCGCCGCCAAGGGCGTGTTGCGGTTCGCCAACACCCTGCTGTTCGAATCGGTGCGCGCCGGGATCCTCGCGCCCCGGCGCGCGCAGTGGCACCGATCCGCGGCGGCCGCCTACGAGCGGCTGCGCCCCACCGATGTCGGGTCCCTGGCCCGGCATCACCTGAACTCGGTCACCGCGCGGACCGCCACGGAGACCGTGCGTTGTCTGCGGGCGGCCGCCGACCAGGCGGTGACCCGATTCGACCACGCCGAGTCCATCCGGCTGCGACGGTCCGCCCTCGAGGTCCTCGACAGGTTCGGTGCGACGGCCGGTGAACTGGCCTCGCTGCTCGGTGAGCTGATCTCGGCCCACGCCCACCTGTCGGAGGTCGAGGAGATGTACGCCATGCGGGACCGGGCGGTGGCGCCGCTGGCCGAGCTGGCCGATCCGGCGCTCATCGGCAAGGTCATCGTGTCCGTCGAACCGGGCAACCTGATGGTTCCCCGGCGCAGCCCCGTGCACCGGGACCGGATCCGCGCCGTCGTCCAGCTGCTGGACCGAAGCCTGGCGCAGCTGCCGCCCGGCGACAGCCCCGACCGCGCCATGCTGCTGGCCAAGCTGGCCATCGAGCTGTACGGCGATGCCGGTCCCCGGGGAAGGTCGGCCGCCGCCGAGGCGATGGGCATCGCCGAGCGGATCGAGCTGCCCGCTCGCACCCACGCGATCGTGTTGCAGGCCGCGCACACCCAGGCCTATCCGGTACCCGGAAGGCTGGCGGACCGGATCGCGCTCGCCCAGCAGTTACTCCACCTGGCCAGGGAGAACCAGCTGTGGGTGTCCGAACGGCTGGCCCTGTTGTGGCTGTTGTACGCCGCGGAGCAGCAGGGGGACCTGCCGGCGGCCGAGGGCATGCTGACCGAACTGGAACTTCAGGTGCGCCGCGTGCCGCACCCGGCGACCGCAGCCAGGGTCCAGTGGCATCGGGCGGTGCTGCTGGACATGGCGAACGCACCGGAGGCCGGGGTGCTGGCGGCCTACGGGTCCGCCGCCCGGGCCATGGAGGACGCAGGAGTCCAGCGAGCGGTGGACATACTCAGGCTGGTCCGGTGGTGCCGGGCCTACCGGGCCGGGACGGTCGCCGAGCTCCTGCCCGAGCTGGAGCAACGGCGTCCGGTGACGACTGGGCAGTTCGCTCTCACCCTGGCGATCGCCGGTGAGCACGACCGGGCGAGGGAGGCGCTGCGGCAGGTCACCTGGCCCACAGCGCACGGCCTGTACGAGCTACACGTCGCCTTCCTCGGCCTGGCCGCGGCGCGGACCGGGTTGCGCGGGCTGGCCGCCTCCGCCTACCGGGCGCTGCTCCCGGCGGACGGCGAGCTGCTCGGTCCCGGTGGAGCGGTGTTCCTCCCGGTGCGGTCGGTGCTCGATGAGCTCCGCTGTTACGTCGGCCAGCCGGTGGCCTCGAAGACGGCGACCGGGTCCATGTAGTCCCGCCAGTGGGTCACCTTGCGGTCCTTGATCGTCAGCACCGAGACGAAGTGGTTGTCGTAGTCCCGGCCGGTGTGCACCGACTTCCCGTGTACCGCGTACTCCAGCACGATCACGCCGGTGTCCCGGTCGTGGTGCACGGCTAGGCCGTCGGCACTGTGCAGCCGCATGACCTCGCCGTAGTTCGCGTACAGGTCCCGGACGGCCTGGCGCCCTTCGATGCGGCGCGGGTAGCCGGGGATGGTCACCACGTACTCGACGACGACGTCCTCGGCGAGGAGCTCGTAGAAGTGGTGGCCGTCGGTGTGTCCGGCCAGTCCGTCCTCGATGATCCGGAGGAAGGGGGACAGTGCTGTTTCGGTCATGGGTGGGATGGTGCCGGAGGGGTCTGACACCCCTGAACCGGCGAGGTCGGGGGCCTCGCCGGTCCAGGTCGGCGATCAGGCCGGGCCGACGGAGGCGAAGACCAGTTCACCGACGTTGTGCTTCGAACCCGGGTAGCTGTAGAAGCCGTCGGGGGTACACCCGGTGTCGGTACCCGTGTAGATCTTCATCGTCTTCGACGAGCGGTTCCACGCGGACAGCGCGCCGCCGGGCCACGGCGCGTTGGTGCAGTGGTCGAGTCCGACCTTGTACGGCTCGCCCTGCTGATTGAAATCCGGGAAGAGACACATGTTGCCCGGGTCGCAGGTCGCCGGTGCCTTGGGCGCTTCGGCCTGTGCCATCGGTGCGGCGATGCCGCCGGCGATCAGCACGGCGAGACCCAGCAGAGCACGCTTCATGAAATACCCCCAGTTGCTATCAGTACTGACAAACGGACCATAGCCAAACTCGGGGTACGGGTGGACCGGATTCGTACGGACAGCCGAATTCTGTCCGTCTTTGTCAGCGGGTCACCGACAGCTCCGCCGTGGTCCGCAACAGCTCCTCGTAGGCGGCGGTCACCGCCCCACCCACCTCGGCGACGGTGTCCGGCCGCATCGGCGAGGCGATCAGCGTGTGCGCGGCGAGCTCCGCCTGAGCCAGCCGGGTGGCGGCGGCGACGATCTTGTCCACCGCAGACGGGGTGAGCGGCGGATGGTGCACCGGTTCGGCGGCGACCCGGTCCGCCGAGGCCTCCGCGTCGAGGCGTGCCCGGCGGGCCAGGCGCTCCATGGACCGCAGTTCCGCCGTGGGGACCTGGCCGGGATTGGCGAGCTCGTGCAGCAGTGCCACCACGTACTCGCCGTGCGTGTCGGTGAGCCGCAGGAAGGTCTCCTCGGCGGTCCTGGCGTGCCAGGTGGGCCACAGCACGTAGGCCAGGACCGCGATCACCGCGCCGACGGTGGTGTCGATGATCCGGGCGGGCGCGGTGAGTTCGGGGTTCATCCCGAGCATGCCCAGCAGGATGGTGATGAACACGGTCAGCAGGCAGCTGTAGACCAGGTAGTTGGCCTCGAACACCGAGTACGCGGCCACGCAGGCCAGCACGGCGATCCCCACGGTCAGGTAGCCCTCCGGCAGCACTGTGGCGATCAGCAGGCCGAGCCCGGCGCCGACCGCGGTGCCCACCGCGCGGTGCAGGCCCCGGGTGAGGGTGCCCTGGTAGTCGGGGCGCAGCACCAGTAACACGGTGAGCACCACCCAGCGCCCCTGGAAGATCTGAGTGGCCTGCACCAGCAACTCGGCCAGGCCGGTGGTGACCGCCAGCCGCAACGCGTGCCTGCCCACGTCGCCGGCCGGGTCGATGGCGACCCGCAGCGGGTGGCGGGCGGCGTGCCCGAGCGGCAGCGGCTGGGTCAGCGGATCGGTGGCGGCGCGGGGCGCCAGCAGCTCGGCGACCCGCTTGAGGTGGTGCCGGACCGCCTCGCCGGTCCACTGCCAGGTGGACACCGGCACCGGCAGCGACTCGGTCTGCTCGCGCAGTTCGCGGAGCCGGATGGCCCGGTGGTCCGGGCGGCGCGCGGCCAGTGACCTGGCCACGGTGCGCAGTGCGCGTTCGGCCGCCGCGAGGAACTCCGGCGACGCGCCCTGCAGTCCGGCGGTGGCCAGGGCCGCGCGCAGGTGCTCGGCGCGGGCCAGTACCCGGTCGTAGTTCGCCCGCGCCGGGCCACGCAGCAGCGGGCTGGGGTCGGTCAGCCGGGCGGTGGCCGGGAACGCCGTCGGCGGCGGCGGATCGGTGTGCCCGCCGGCCAGCTGCCCGGCGTAGACGGCGAGTTCGTCGAAGGTCTGGGCCAGGGCCACCCGCTCCGGGTCGTCGCGGCGCAGTGCCCAGGTGACGGTGACCAGCAGCCCCTGGAACAGGCCGCCGGCCAGCACCAACGCGGCCCGGATGGCGGCGTCCTCGACCGACAGCGGCAGGCCCACGGCGATCAGCAGGGCCACCGGCCACTGCGCCACCGCCACCGTCTGCCGTGGTTCCAGGGCGACCGAGAGGCCGGCGATGTAGGCCACGGCGATGATCACCGGCGGCAGCCAGGAATCCGGGGTGGTCGCTCCGATGAAGGTGGACACCGCCATCCCGAAACTCGCCAGCAGGATCGCGGTGATCCGGGTCCGGGTGACGCCCTGGAAGGACACGAATCCCACGGACAGGGCGCCCAGCGCGGCGAAGGCGCCCTGTTCCAGGTGTCCGGTGGTCACGCCGAGCAGCAGCGGGACCACCACCCCGATCGCGGTGCGCAGCGCCCGCAGCACGGTGATCTCCGACCAGTCCAGGGAACCGAAACCCGGCCAGAGCGAGCGCAGGCGGCGCACCAGATCTCCTCTTTCTACGGTCTACGGACGCGGGATGTTGCGCAGGTTGCTGCGGGCCAGGTCGAGCATCTTGCCCACTCCACCGTCCAGCACCGTGCGGCCCGCGGCCAGGGCGAAGCCCCGCACCTGAGCGGCGGTGATCTTCGGCGGGATGGACAGCGCGTTGGGGTCCGTGATCAGTTCTACCAGCGCGGGGCCGGGGGTGGCGAAGGCATTCGCGAGTGCGTCACGGATCTCATGCGGCTTCTCCACCCGGACCGCCGGGATTCCGCACGCGGCGGCGATGGCCCGGAAGTCGACCTGCGGGTGGTCGGTGCCGAAGTCCGGCAGCCCGTCGACCAGCATCTCCAGCTTCACCATTCCGAGGGTGGCGTTGTTGAACACCACCACCTTCACCGGCACGTCGTAGGCGGACAGCGTGAGCAGGTCGCCCATCAACATGGCCAGGCCGCCGTCCCCGGAGATGGACACCACCTGCCTGCCCGGTTCGGCCAGCGCCGCACCGATCGCGTGCGGCAACGCGTTGGCCATGCTGCCGTGCCGGAAGGAACCCAGTACCCGGCGCTTGCCGTTGGGGGTCAGGTACCGCGCGGCCCAGACGTTGCCCATGCCGGTGTCCACGGTGAACACGGCGTCGTCGGCGGCCACGTCGTCCAGCACGTCGGCGGCGTACTCGGGGTGGATCGGCGCGCGGTCGGAGACCTTGCGGGTGTAGGCGTCGACCACCCGTTCCAGCAGCTTGGCGTGGTCCCGCAGCTGTCCGTCCAGGAAGGACCGGTCGGTGCGGTTGCGGAGCAACGGGAGCACGGCGCGGATGGTGGCGCCGACATCGCCGTGCACCGCCAGGTCCAGGGGCGTGCGGCGGCCCAGGTGCACCGGCTCGATGTCGATCTGCACGGTCCTGCGCTGCGGCAGGAACGCGTCGTAGGGGAAGTCGGTGCCCAGCAACACGACCCGGTCCGCCTCGTGCATGGCGTCGTAGCAGGCGCCGTAGCCGAGCAGGCCGCTCATGCCCACGTCGTACGGGTTGTCGTACTGGATCCATTCCTTGCCGCCCAGCGAGTGGCCGACCGGTGCCTTCAGCGCCTCGGCCAGCCGCATCACCTCGTCGTGCGCGCCCCGGCAACCGGCACCGGCGAACAGCATGACCTTCTCCGAGGAGTTCAGCAGCCGGGCGAGCTCCTCGATGGTCTCCTGCGGCGGCACCACCGGGTTCTGCGTGGCGAAGCTGACGGGGGAGTAGGACGGCCGGGTGGCTTCCAGGTCGGAGACGTCACCGGGGATGGTGAGCACGCTGACCCCGCCCTTGGCCACCGCGGTCTGCATGGCGATGTGCAGCAGCCGGGGCAGCTGCGCGGGGTTGGAGACCAGCTCACTGAAGTGGCTGCACTCGGTGAACAGCCGGTCCGGGTGGGTCTCCTGGAAGAAGCCGGTGCCGATCTGCTCGGACGGGATGTGCGAGGCGATGGCCAGCACCGGAGCGGCGCTGCGGTGCGCGTCGAACAGGCCGTTGATCAGGTGCAGGTTGCCCGGCCCGCAGCTGCCGGCGCAGACGGCCAGCTTGCCGGTGACCTGGGCTTCGGCGGCAGCGGCGAAGGCGGCGGTCTCCTCGTGGCGGACGTGCACCCACTCGATGCCCTCGGTCCGGCGAATGGCGTCGACGATGGGGTTCAGGCTGTCGCCGACCACCCCGTAGATCCGCTCCACCCCGGCTTCGCGCAGGGTGCGTACCAGTTGTTCGGCGACGGTGGCCATCAACGCTCCTCGATGTCGGTGCCTCGGTGATAACACCACTCTGCCGAGCCCGCCGAACATGCGTCCAATGCCTGATTTGCACATGATCCATGTCGTGCAAACATGAGTCCATGGAGTTGCAGGTACTGCGCTGGTTCCAGTCCGTAGCCGAGGGCGCGACCGTGACGGAGACCGCAGAGCTCTCGCACATCACCCAGCCCGCGCTGTCCCGCGCACTGGCCAGGCTGGAGGCGGAGATCGGCACCCCGTTGCTGACCAGAACCGGCCGGTCGCTGCGGCTCACCCCGGCCGGCCGGGTGTTCAAGCGGCACGTGGACCAGATGCTCGACCAGTACGACCTGGGCCTCCGAGCGGTCGGCGACCTGGTCAACCCGGAATCCGGCCTGGTACCACTGGCCTTTCTGCACACTATGGGCACGTGGCTGGTGCCCCGGTTGATCAGCGGATTCCGCGCCCAGCACCCCAGTGTGCGGTTCGAATTGCACCAGCGCGAGGAGAACTCCATCCTGCAGGAGCTGCTGGACGGTGCGGTCGACCTGATCATCACCAGTGACGACCCCGGTCACCCACAGGTGCGCTGGCAACGGTTGTTGATCGAGCCCCTGCGGCTCGCGGTTCCGCAGGGGCACCGGCTCGCGCAGCGGAAGCGGATCCGGCTGGCCGAGGTCGCCGACGAGCCGTTCATCCTGCTGCGTCACGGCTGGGCGCTGCGGGATGTCACCGAGCGGCTGTGCGCCGCCGCCGGGTTCCAGCCGAAGATCGCGTTCGAAGGTGAGGGGGTGTCCACCTCGCGGTCCCTGGTCGGTGCCGGGCTGGGCATCGCGTTGCTGCCCCCGCCGCACACCGCCCGGATCGCCGAACTCGGTGAGGTGGCGCCCGCCGTGCACCTGGATGTCACCGATCCGGGGAGCTCCAGGGACATCGGTCTGGCCTGGCTGGCGGATCGGCCGCTCCCCGCTGCCTGCTCCGCGTTCCGCGAGCATGTGTCCGAGGCCACGCAGTCGATCATTCCGGCCGGCTATGGGCCACAACCACCGATCATGCCCGTGGTGCATGATTTCTAGGAATTTCAGGCATTAGACGTATGGGTCCGGCCGGGTCGAAGCTTGTGCCATGAGCGAGCAGATGAAGATCAGCCAGCGTGGCAAGGCGGTCCTGGCGGACCCGCGGACCAACCGGGGCACCGCGTTCACCGAGCAGCAGCGCCGGGACCTGGGCCTGACCGGCCTGATCCCGCCGAGCGTGCTCACCCTGGACCAGCAGGCGGACCGCGCCTACGCCCAGTTCCAGGCGCAGCCCACCGACGTACTCAAGAACGTCAACCTGACCGCCCTGCACGACCGCAACGAGGTGCTCTTCTACCGCCTCGTCGGCGACCACCTGGCCGAGATGCTGCCGATCGTCTACACGCCGACCGTGGGCACCGCGATCCGCCGGTACAGCACCGAATACCGCCGCCCGCGGGGCGTGTACCTGTCGGTGGACGCGCCCGAGCAGATCGAGGAGGCCCTGCGGTCGGCCGGCCTGGGTGCCGACGACGTGGACCTGATCGTGGCCACCGACGGCGAGGCCATCCTGGGCATCGGTGACTGGGGTGTCGGCGGCATCGACATCGCGGTCGGCAAGCTCGCCGTCTACACGGCGGCCGGTGGGGTGAACCCGGGCCGGGTGCTGCCGGTGATGCTGGACGTGGGCACCAACCGCCAGGAACTCCTGGACGACCCGCTGTACCTGGGCAACCGGCACGCCAGGGTCGACGAGCCGACCTACGACACGTTCATCGACGCCTACGTCACCGCGGCCCGGAAGCTGTTCCCGAAGGCGCTGCTGCACTGGGAGGACTTCGGCGCGGCCAACGCCCGCCGGGTGCTGGAGCGCTACCGGGACCACGAGTTCACCTTCAACGACGACATCCAGGGCACCGGCGCGGTCAACCTGGCCGCCGTGTTGTCGGGGGTCAAGGCCAGCGGCGTTCCGCTGACCGAGCACCGGATCGTGGTGTTCGGTGCGGGCACCGCGGGCATCGGGGTGGCCGATCAGCTGGTCGGCGCACTGATCGACGCCGGGCTGCCGGAACAGGAGGCCGTGCGCCGAGTGTGGGCGGTGGACCGGTACGGCGTGCTGCGCGAAGGCCAGGAGATGCGCGACTTCCAGCGCCGCTACGCCCGGCCCGCGGCCGAGGAGTGGCACACCGGCGACCTCGCCGAGGTGGTGCACCGGGCGCGGCCCACCATCCTGATCGGTACCTCGGGCCAGGGCGGCGCGTTCACCGAGCCGATCATCCGGGACATGGCCGCGCACACCAAGCGGCCGATCATCCTGCCCATGTCGAACCCCACGGACCTCGCCGAAGCGGTGCCCGCCGACCTGCTCGCCTGGACCGGTGGCTGCGCGTTGGTCGCCACCGGCAGCCCGTTCGACCCGGTGGACCAGGACGGCGTGACCTACCAGATCGGCCAGGCCAACAACGCGTTGATCTTCCCCGGGCTGGGCCTGGGCGCGGTGCTCGCCGGCGCCGACCGGGTCACCGACGCCATGCTGGTCGCCGCCGCGCACGCGGTCGCCGCCCAGGTGGAGATGGGCGCACCGGGAGCGCCGATCCTGCCGCCCATCGACCGGCTCCGCGAGACCTCGGCCGCGGTCGCCAAGGCCGTGGCCAAGGCCGCCGGCGTGGAGATCCCCCTCGCCCAGATCCAGGCCGCCCAGTGGCAGCCCGAGTACCCCGAGATCACTCTGTGACGCCGGTGGAGGCGGCGTCTCCACAGCTTCGAGAACCATCCACAGATGCGGGTGCATCGCGTTTCTCGACCACCGCAGCCCAGCAGAGTGAAAGGCATGAGACGTGGCAAGTGGGCAGATGATCCTGAATTCCTGGTAAGACATAGCAGGCACGGGATCATCCGGGTTGCCGATCTGGCGGCTCTGGGGGTACCCAGGCCCACCACGTATCGGCGATGTCGTCCGAATGGTCCCTGGCGGAGGCTTCTGCCCGGGGTCGTTGCGCTCCGCCCCGGGCAACCGACTGCCTACGAACGGGCCGTGGCAGCGGCCATCTATGGCGGCTCCGAAGCTGTGATCACTGGTGCGGAGGCCTGCCGCAGGCATGGGTTCAGAGACATGCCTGCACTGAATCGAATACATCTCCTGGTTCCGCATTCCCGACGGTTGAAGACCGCCGGATTCGTCCTGGCAGAGCGGACAGCACGCCTGCCAGTCCCTTGGACGCGTGACGGTTTACCCCTGGCTCCTCCAATACGGGCTGCTTCGGATTTGTGCAGGTCGATCGATGATCTGGACGCCGTACGGGCTGTTCTCACCGAGTTGGTGCGTCGTGGCAAAGGCACGGTGGGCCTGCTACGACAGGAGATCGATCATGGTCCGCAACAACACAGCTCGCTCCTGCGTCGTGTGATGGCGGAACTGGAGTCCCATGCTTGGTCGGTCGCGGAGATCGATTCCATCCCTGTGTGGGATCTGGCGAACATTGGGGTCGGTGTCCGCAATGTGGTACTCCGGGATGCCGACGGGCGTTTTGTCGGCCGGCCGGACACCTACTCGCCAGCCGGTCTGGCCTGGGAGGTGGACTCCGTGCGGCACCACAGCGAAGCCACAGATTTCGCCAGGACTCTGGAACGGAACGTGCGTTACCTGGCCGTCGGGATCACCGTGTTGCAGACGCTGCCTCGCCGCCTGCGCTCGGAGCCGGAAGCAGTCGCCGCAGAACTCCGTGCTGCCTATCGGAGGGCATGCGCCAATCCGCCGCCCACAATTCACATCGATACGCGGTGATGCTTCCAAGATCGTGGGCGGATTTGATGCACTCAACGCATCAAATCCGCCCACGATCTTGGACGTGACTGGCGCGGTGTGGGGTGTCAGTTGCGGCCGAGGACGTTGACGATGAGGGACTCGAAGGCCTCCGGGTCAACGCTGAACTCGCCGAGGAACGGGTGGTCCATCGCCGCGATGAGGAAGATCATCATCGCAATGAAGACGGCGAAGAGGCCGGAGATCAGCAGGTGGGCCATCAGCCGGTTCACCGAGAGCATCGAGATCAGGATCAGGTTGATCAACGCGCCGAGCAGGATCACCCACCAGAGGGCGCCGGGCAGGCCGGTGTCCACGGCGTCCAGCCTGGCCCGCCGGGCCTGGTAGAACTCCTTGGCGTCCTCCAGGGTCTGCCGGTGCAGGATCTTCTGCCCCTCGGTCTGCGGCTCATAGGCCGCCAGCCTGGCCTGGATGAGCGTGGCCCAGCGGTTCTTGTCCCGGGGGATCGGGTCGCCCGCCTGCTGCAGCGGCCACTCCGAGTCGACCACCGTGTGCACGTACGTCTCGACCTGCCCGCGCAGCTGGCCGCGCAGCGGTTCCGGGTAGGCGGTGACGTCCCGGTACACCGAGGCCGCCGCACTGGCCTCCTTGTTGACCAGGTCGCAGGACTGCGAGTAGGTGGTGTAGCAGCCGGCGGCGACCAGGCCGAGCAGTAGGCCGTAGAACAGCCCGGTGCCGGTCAGCACCAGCTCCAGCAGGCCGTTGCGGGTGTCCTTCTCCTCGCCGTGGAAGATCTTCGCCAGCGCGGGCCGCAGCAGCAGCACACCGCCCCAGCTGATGATCAGTGAGACGCCGGTGAACATCAGGAACATCAGCCAGGTGGGCAGGTCATAGATCCAGGTGAACACCGGCAGTGCCTCTCGCGCAGGTGGTATCCGGGCAACCCTAGTGAGCCGTTCCGGTGTGGTCAGGTGAAGCAACCCCTGATCGACTGAACCTTCGGCCGAGGAATCACCCGCTCAGCTGATTTCGCCACCTGAATGACTTCAGTGCTCAGTGAAATCAACCTCGCGGCGGTAAACAGAAGGCATGAGCGGCTACCGATGGATGAGCGGCATACTCGGCCTCGTGAGCCTGATCGTCACGCCGACCCCGGCCAGGGCCGAGCCGCCCAGCGCCCACGTCACCGTCTCGGTCGCCACCGTCTGGACCACGCCGCAGAGCCCGCGTCCGGTCGACGGCCCGGCCCTGGGCAATCCGGTGGACATCCGCCGCTGGGTGGCCGGCATGACCCTGGCCGACAAGCAGGGCCTCAGCGCGGCCGACGTCACCCAGACCCAGGTGCTCTACGGCGACCGCGTGCTGATCGTGGGGGAGCAGGGCGACTGGAACCAGGTACTGGTACCGGGGCAGCCCAGTCCGAAGGATCCGCTCGGCTACCCCGGCTGGATTCCGAAGAACCAGCTGACCACCGCGCCGCTGCCGGGCGGACCCGTCGCCCTCGTGGATCGCGCGGCGACCACGGGACTGTTCACCGATCCCGGGCTCACCACCCAGGAGCTGGAACTCAGCGCGGGCACCCGGCTGCCGGTGCTGGACCGCACCGGCACCGCCATCAAGGTCGCCACCCCGGATCGCGGGGAGCGCTGGCTGGACGCCCGCGCCGCCTCGGTCGCCGGCGCCCGGGCCACCGGTGCCGATCTGGTGCGCTTCGCCGGCCTCCTGGTGAACACGCCGTACCTGTGGGGCGGCCGCTCCGGGCTGGGCGTCGACTGCTCCGGCCTCACCTCGCTCGTCTACCAGGTGCACGGCATCACCCTGCCCAGGGACGCCGGTCCGCAGGCGACCGGCGGGCGGCCGGTGGCACCGGATGCGCTCCAGCCCGGTGACCTGATGTTCTACGGACAGCAGATCCACCACGTCACCATGTACTACGGCGACGGCCGGATGATCGAGGCCTACGACTCGGGCACCCCGGTGCGCATCACCCCGGTCCGGCTGGACGGCGACTACTGGGGTGCCCGCCGCTACCTCAGCTGAGCAGCAGCTTCGCCGTTCCCTCGGGGTCCTCCCGGTGGAAGTGGTGGGTGCCCAGGTCGATCGGCACGATCTCTAAACGATCCCCGTACCGGTCGATCGCCTCCCGCGTCAGCAGATCCCGGACCGCGAACACGGTGATCGGTTGCCTCGTCTCGCCCAGCGCGGCGTCCATGTCCCACCGGAGCAGGCCTTCGAGGGCACCGAATCCGGCGGGTTGCCGGACGGCGACCATCTTCCGGAAGTACTTCTCGGTGAGCCCCGGATCGGTTCCGGCGGGTGATCCGCTCTCGACCATCGCCCGTACCCCGGCGGCGAAGTCCACTTCGAACGGCCGCAGCGTCGCCCGGATCTGGTCCTCGCTCAGCGCCGGGAACAGGGGCAGGAAGTGCAACCCGTCCAACGCGATCACCCGGGTGACCGTGCCGGGCAGCAGCCGACCGACCTCGACGGCGACCGCCCCGCCCAGCGAATGTCCGGCCACCACCGCCGAATCCACCGACTCCGCTGCCAGGACGGCGGCCACGTCCCGAGCGAACTCCTCGATGGTCCACACGTCCCGGGTCGATCGGGATTCGCCGTGCTCGGCGAGATCGATCGCCAGCACACGGTTATCTGAAGGCAGATACCCGGTCACCGCATCGAAGTCCGCGCGGTCACATCCCCAGCCGTGCAGGAGGACCAGGGCGGGCCCGTCGGCCGGGCCGCTTGCCGTGTACCGGATCGTAGTGTGCTCAGATCGCCGTACTTCCACGATGTGCCAATCCCCCGAGTAGCGTGAGTGCGTTCTCCGAGCCGGATCCCTGCGTGGTGGTGACCACGACGACGGACTGCTCCGGTGACCTGGCGGGCACGAGGATCTGCTGGGTGACGGTCAGCGTGCCGATCAACGGGTGCCGCAGCTCGTAGGAATCCGCTTCGCACGGCGCGACCTGATGATCGCTCCACAGAACACTGAACTCCGGGCTGTGGATGGATAATTCCCCGACCAGCGAGGCCAGCAGCGCGTCCTGGGGATGCCGTCCGGCGACCAGCCGCAGGTTGCCCACGACGGCGCGGGCCTTGCGCGGCCAGTCGGCGTAGAGGTCCCGGGTGTGCGGATCGAGGAACATCAGCCGGGCCAGGTTCGGCCGGTCCTCCGGCCGGTCCGGCGCGGTGCGGTCGAGGTGCCCGGCGAGCAGGGCGTGCCCGAGGTCGTTCCAGGCCAGCACATCGGTGCGCCGGCCGAGGAGCAGCGCGGGCACCGTGTCGAAGGTGCGCATCAGGTCCCGGGTGAGTGGGCTGACCTCCTCCGGTGATGGCTGCAGCAGTGGCCGGGGACGCTGCGCGGCGAGTTCCCGGAGATGCTCGTGTTCCGGCCCGGTGAGCCGGAGCGCGCGGGCGATCGCGTCCAGGATGGCGGCCGAGGCCTTGGTCGACTGCCCCTGTTCCAGGCGCGTGTAATAGGACGCGCTCACCCCGGCCAGCAGCGCGACCTCCTCGCGGCGCAGCCCCGCGACCCGTCGTCGTTCACCGAACGTCGGCAGGTCCACGTCCTCCGGTTGCAGTCGGGCACGCCGCGCCTGGAGGAACTCACCCAACCCCATGCGCCCCAGTATGCGCGCCCGCCTGTCACTGAGCCTGACCCTGCCAGGGGTAGGCGGAACCGGGGCTGGCTGCAGCTCCCACCATGGCCGCAAGCTGCGGATATGCAGGAAATCGTGTTGGGTGACGTGACGATCACCCGAATCATGGAGTACTTCGGTTCGGTGCGGATGACACCGGACACCTTCTTCCCGGACAGCCCGGAAGCGGCGTGGCAGCAGCCGTGGCTCGCCCCCGATTTCGTGGATCCGCTGACCGGGCACTGTGTCTCGGCGATCCAGACGTGGCTGCTGCGCAGCGGGGGCCGGACGATTCTGGTCGACACCGGGGTGGGCAACCACAAGGAACGGCCGGGCTCGGCGGTGTGGAGCCACCTGGATACCGGCTTCCTGGACAACCTCGCAGCCGCGGGTGTGCTGCCTTCGGACGTGGACCTGGTGATCAACACCCATCTGCACGTGGATCACGTCGGCTGGAACACCTACCTGGACGACGGCGACTGGGTGCCGACCTTTCCCAACGCCACCTACCTGATGCCCGAGGACGACGTCGACTTCTGGAATCCGGCCAACGGTCATCGGCCGAAACTGGGCCGGGGCAACGAGAACGTCTTCGAGGACAGCGTCGCGCCGGTGCACCAGGCGGGGCAGGCGTTGCTCTGGTCGGACGGCCACCGCATCGACGCGAACCTGGCCCTCGAATCGGCGCCGGGACACACGCCCGGTTCCTCGGTGCTGCGCCTCGAATCGGGCACCGACCGCGCGGTGTTCGTCGGGGATCTGCTGCACACCGCGCTGCAGCTCGTCGAGCCGGACATCAACAGCTGCTTCTGCGAGGACCCGGCTCAGGCCAGGGCCACCCGGCGGCGGCTGCTCGGCCGGGCCGCCGAGGAGAACGCACTGGTCCTGCCCGCGCATCTCGGCGGGCACGGCGGCGCCGAGGTGGTCCGCGACGGCGACGGGTTCGCCATCAAGAACTGGGCCCCGTTCGCCCGGCTCTGACGAGGAGGAACATTCCATGATCACCACCACCGAGGGCGTCGTTCGCGGCAACGCGGGCGTCCACTTCGACATCCCCTATGCCGCGCCACCGATCGGTGCCGCCCGGTTCGCCGCACCCACACCGCACGATCCGTGGCCGGACGTCCGGGATGCCACCCGGCCGGGGCCGACCGCACCGCAGCCGCGCCGGGACGGGTTCGGCGCCCTGGACATGTCGGTCTACTTCGGGCCCGGCTGGGTTCCCGGCGCCGATTACCTGACGGTGAATGTGTGGTCCCCGCCGGAGGGCAGGGACTGCCCGGTCATGGTCTTCGTGCACGGCGGCGGGTTCGTCGCCGGCGCCAACCGGGCCCCGCTGTACGACGGAACGTCCTTCGCCCGCGACGGCGTGGTGCTGGTGACCGTCAACTACCGGCTGGGCATCGCCGGATTCCTCGACATACCCGGTGCGCCGCGCAACCGGGGCCTGCTCGATGTGCTGGCCGCCCTGCGCTGGGTGCGGCGGAACATCGCGGCCTTCGGCGGAGACCCCGGCAAGGTCACGCTGTTCGGCCAGTCCGCCGGAGCGACGATCGTCGGCGCCCTGCTCGCGACGCCGCAGGCGGCGGGCCTGTTCCAGCGCGCCATCATGCAGAGCGGCAACGGCATGGGCGCGTTCTCGCCGGAACAGGCCGCCCGGGTCACCCGTGCGGCGGCCGAGGCACTGGGTATCGGCCCGACGGTCGAGGAGTTCGCCCGGATACCGGACCGGGAGCTCGTCGCCGTGCTGCCCGCGCTGAGCGGCCTGGATCTGCGGACCGGCGGCCGGTTCGATCCGCTGCTCGGGCTCAGCGCGTTCAGCCTGGTACTGGACCGGCAACCCGCCGAGGCCGTCGCCGATGTCCCGCTGCTGCTCGGCACCAACGCGGAGGAGGGCCACCTCTACCTCGCGCCGCAGGGTGACCTGGTCTCCTCGACCATGCGGGATGTGCACGACACCGCCGCCCGGGCGCATGCCGATCCGGCCGCGGTGGTCGCCCGCTACCGCGCCCGGCTGCCGGCGGCCACACCGGGCGAGCTGCGGTCGGCGATCATGGGCGACGCGTTGTTCGGCGACGGAACCCGTCGCATGGCGGCAGTGCAGGGGATCCGGTACACCTACGAGTTCGGCTGGAGATCGTCCGCCGTGGACGGACAACTGGGTGCGGCGCACGCCGTGGAACTGCCGTTCGTGTTCGACAGCCTGGGTTTTCCGGAACTGCTCGGCCCGGGGGAGCCGCCGGCCGCGCTGGCCACGGAGGTGCACCGGGCCTGGGTCCGGTTCGCCCGTACCGGCTACCCCGGCTGGCCCACCGGCGAGACACGTCGCTTCGGCTAAGCCGGGGTGGAGACGACGACCTCGCCCAGGAAGCTCCACGGCCCGACCGTGTCCACGTCGATCGTGACGTAGCGGCCGGTCAACGGCGTGTTCCCGGCTATCCGGATGGGCGCGACCTGGCTACCCGCGGAGATCTGCGGCCCGGTGGAGATGCCGAGCAGTTCGCCCTTGCCCGCCGGATCGTCGGACACCCGGGCACTGACCGAGGTCGGCAGCACGATGGCCGTCTTCAGCTCCTGCATCCACATCGACTTGACCTCGCACACCTGCTGACTGGTTCCCAGGTCCAGCACGATGGTCGGCTTGCCCTGCTGCCAGCCCTGCCAGGACGGGTCGCTGAACGTGGGCGGGCCGACGACCCCGTCGGTCAGCTCGTTGCCGCTGTCCGGATACAGCTTGTCGGGCTGCGAGCTGTAGGACTGGACGGTCACCGGGACGGCCCTGTCCGGCGTTTCCCGGCAGGGATTCTGGCCGAGTACCTCCGGGGCGCCCCCGCGGGCGTGGACCTCGCGGTGCAGGGCCTCCAGGATCCAGCCGCCCGCCCAGCGTTGCCCGGCGGGAGCGAGGTGGTTGGTCTCGTCCAGGACCGATTGCCCCTCCCGGCTGGTGGTGCAGCGGCCCTCGGGGCACAGCAGTCCGCCCAGATCCAGTAGGTGGGCCGAGTTCCGGTCCGCTGCCTCGGCCTGAATCTTGTTGATGCAGCCGGGTGCGGTGGCGCCGCTGTGCCGGTCATCCCAGCCGGTCGTGAGGTAGACCGGAATCCGGTCCGGTCCGCTGAGGGCGGCGATGGCCCGGTCGAGTTTCTGGCCGTAGAACTCGGCGAAACCCGGGGCGCAGGGGGTGAGCTTCCGCCCGTCCACCGTCACGTTCGCCCCGGTGTCGTAGCTGCTGGTCATCAGCAGGACCGCGTCCGGGTGGTGCGTGGCGACCGCCTCCGGCCACTGCGACACGACCCGCTGACAGCTGGACGGGTCCATCCAGTTCACCAGCCCACAGCCGCCCACGCCCAGGTTGATGAACGTGTCGCGTTTGCCCGTGTCGGCCAGCGACAGCCCGAAACCCATGTTGCGGGCCCACGAGTCGCCGGCGATCAGCACCTTCAGGCTGCCGCTGCCTCCGCTGCCGGCCAACGAGACCGGCTGGCCGGCCATCGAGGGCGGCAGCGCCGGCGGGAACACCAGCACCAGCACCGCGATGGCCGCCGAGGGCAGGCCCATCGACCAGACCAGCCGGCGGCCGGCCAGTGAGCTGTGCCGGACCGGCTGCTCGACGAGGTTGTAGGAGATCACCGCGGCCAGCAGCGTCAGCCCGATCCGCGGGATCCACCCGTCGACCATGACCCAGATCGGCCAGTGCCACAGGTACAGCGAATAGCTCCGCTTGCCCAGCCAGACCAGGGGCCTGGCCGACAGCACGCGGACGAAACGGGAGTCCGGGCAGGTGGCCACCGCGGCCACCAGCAGCGTGGCCGCCACGCCGCAGGACACCAGCCGGCCCCGGTAGAGGCCGGCCTCGGCGATCTCGGCGGTGCCCCAGGACCAGGCCAGCCAGCCACCGGTGACCAGCGCGACGACTCCCCAGATCCGGGGCGACACCCGGGCGGCCAGGTCGGCGCGGCGTGCCAGCAGCACCGCGAGCAGGCAGCCCAGGGCCAGTGCCACGGCCCGGGTGTCGGTGCCCAGGTAGGCGCGCTCGGTGCCGTACTCCGCGGCCGCCAGGAACTGCCAGCCCGCCGAGAGCGACGCGGCGGTCAGCGCGGCGGTGGCGATGACGCGGTGGGAGCGACGCAGCCGGAACGCGCCCGCCACCAGGAGCGGCCACACCAGGTAGAACTGCTCCTCGATCGCCAGGGACCAGAGGTGGGTCAGCGGCGTCCTGATCGCCGTGGCCGCCCAGTAGCCGGCGTCGCCGAACAACGCGGACCAGTTGTTCAGGTAGACCAGCGACCACGCGGTCTGGTTCGCCGTGGCGTGTGCCGTCGCCGGGGGAGCCCAGGTGTAGACCCACACCAGGATCACCGCCAGCAACAGCAGCACGGCGGGCAGCAGCCGGCGGATCCGGCGCGTCCAGAAGCCGAGCAGGTCGATCCGGCCGGTCCGGTCCGCCTCGTGCAGCAGCAGACCGGTGATCAGGAAGCCGGACAACACGAAGAACAGGTCCACCCCGAGGAAGCCGCCCGGCAACACCCCGGCGTGGAACAGCATCGCGCCGACGACCGCGAACGCGCGGAGCCCGTCCAGCCCGGCCACGTGGCGGAATGGGCGGTAGCTGTCGGCGGGAACGTCCCTGACCTGCACTGCCGTCTGGCTCATAGCTCGGAAGCTTGCTGCTCCCGGCCCGATGCCGCTCGCGGCGAGCGCGAAGATCACCCGCCCGATCGACGGCCCGCGGCCGGAGTTCGGAGCGGATCAGCCGCCGAGCAGGCCCGCTCGCCAGGCCCAGGAGGCGATCTCCACCCGGTTCCGCGCGTTCAGCTTCCCCTGCACGGAGGCCAGGTGCGTCTTCACCGTGGACAGCGACAGGTACAGCGTGGACGCGATCTCCTGGTTGGTGAGCCCCCGGGCGACCTCCCGCACGACGTCCTGCTCGCGCGCCGTCAGCAGGCCGAGGTCCGGCTTGCCGGAGGGCCGGGAGAAGTGCTCCAGCATCCGCACGGTCACCTGCGGGGAGATCAACGCGTTGCCCTGCGCGGCGGCGCGCACCGACTCGACCAGCAGCGCGGGACCGGCGTCCTTGGTCAGGAAACCGGACGCGCCGTTCTCCAGGGCCGTGTGCACGTACTCGTCCAGGTCGAACGTGGTGACGATGACGATCTTGGTGGACCCGGCGAGCTTCTTGGTCACCTCGAGGCCGTCCATGCCCGGCATCCGGATGTCCAGCAGGCACACGTCCGGCTTGAGTTCGCGGGCCGCCGTGACGGCCGCGATGCCGTCGGGCACATCCGCGACCACGGTGATGTCCTGCTGTTTCTCCAGGATCATCCGGAAGCCGACGCGCACCATCTCCTGGTCGTCGGCGATGAGAACCGAGATCACGACTTCCCTTCCAGGGGTAGCTCGGCGAGCACCTGCCAGCCGTTCTCCCGGGGACCCGCGGAGAACAGGCCGCCGAGCAGGTCCACGCGTTCCCGCATGCCCACCAGACCGTAGCCGCCCTGGCCCTGCCCGTGTGGCCGGCCGTCGTCGGTGACCACTACGCGCAGCGATCGGCCGGTGGTACGGAAGATGTCCACGGTGATCATGCTCGGCGACTGGGCGTGTTTGTGCACGTTGGTCAGCGATTCCTGGACCAGGCGCAGCACCGAGCGGCCCACCTCCGGCGGCACGTTGTCCGGCAGGTCGATGCGCAACGTCGTCTCGAAGCCGAGTTCCCGGGTGCGCTCCACGGCGGCGATCACGTCGGCTGCCAGATCCGTGGTCGCCACGTCGGTCTCGCCCTGGCGCAGCGTGCCGACCATCCGGCGCATCGCGCCCAGCGCGTCCGTTCCACTGCGCACGATCCCGGGCAGCAACCGGTGCGCGGCCCCCGGATCGTCGTCGGACACCACCAGCGCGGCCTGCGCCTGCACCAGCATGCCGGTGACGTGGTGGGCCACCACGTCGTGCAACTCCCTGGCCAGGGCGATGCGCTCCTCCTTCTGCGCGTCGGTGACCGCGACCGCGACCATCCGGCTGCTCTCGGTGTCCCTGGCCCGGAAGTACATGCCGGTCCCGACCGCCAGCAGCCCCAGGACCAGCGCGCCGGCGATCTCCTGCCGGTGGCCGTAGTAGAACCAGTTCTCCCGGACGAACGCGGCGAACAGGCTGACGGCGATCAACGCACTCACGGACCACACGGCGGTGCGCCGGGTCTCCTCGCGCACCACCACCGCGGTCAGCACCAGGCAGGCGGCCGTCTCGGCGACGGTCAGCGGGCTCAGCAGGGTGATCGTCTCGACCTGCCGGTAGCCGATCACGATCGACGTCAGCGCGATCGAGACGACCGCCACCGGGATGGTGTAGGCGCGGTTGCGGAAGGACGCGATCGCCGCCATGCAGGTCGGCACGCTCAGCAGCACCGTCAGCAGCTCGGCCTTGCCCGGCACGTTGAACGCGATCAACTCGCCGATCAACAGCACGGCGAGCACGCCCGCGATCGGCATCTGGCCGCGATGACTGTTCACAAGGGACAAATGTAGGTCCACTACGTCGTTCCGGCCTCGGTCATTCGGCCGACCCGGTGTGTCGTTCCGGCCGAGGTGCGCGGCGCCGGAGATCGGCACCGTAGGGGCCATGAATCCGGTACTGGCCGCTCGTGGCCTCATCAAGACCTACGGTGACGTGCACGCGCTCGCCGGGGTCGACATCGACATCCACCCTGGGGACGTGCTCGCCGTCGTGGGGCCCTCCGGCTCGGGCAAGACGACCCTGCTGCACGTGTTGTCCGGCATCCTGCCCGCCGACCGCGGTGACGTGTTCCTCGACGGACGGGCCGTCGGCGAGCTGAACGAGGCCGGCCGCAGCGAGCTGCGGCGCACCGCGTTCGGCTTCGTGTTCCAGTCCGGCATGCTGGTCGCCGAGCTGACCGCGGAGGAGAACGCCGCGCTGCCCATGCTGCTGTCCGGCAAGCCGCGCGAGGAGTCCCTCGACGCTGCCCGGATGTGGCTGGGCCGGCTCGGACTGCGGGGCTTGCAGACCCGCCGGCCCGGTGAGCTGTCCGGCGGCCAGGCGCAGCGGGTGGCCATCGCCCGCGCACTCACCCACCGGCCGCGGGTGATCTTCGCGGACGAGCCGACCGGCGCGCTGGACACCCGCACCGGTCAGGAGATGATGACCGTGCTGCTGGAGGCGGCGGGGGAGACGAACGCCGCCGTCGTGATCGTCACGCACGACAAGGCGATCGCCGACCGCGCGCCCCGGATCGTCGAGATCCAGGATGGCCGGATCGCCACGGGGGTGGCGGTATGAGGCTCGCGCTCACGGTGCTGCGCCGCGATCGGCGCAGCCAGGTGGCCACCGTGCTGGTCGCGCTGGGAGTGATGATCGCGGTCTCCCTGGTGCTGTGGCTGCTGGCCGCGCCCGGTGGTCTGGAGACGCGCTCCGACCGTGCGGCCTGGCGGGCCCCGTGGTCCGGATCCGGGTCGAGCGAGGCCATGAAGATCAACATGGCGGCGACCAAGGACTCGTTCGAGGGCAGGCTCGTAGAGCGATTCGACGTCGCGCGGCAGAAGCCGGGCACCGTGCCCGTCGCAGCGGGCATCGCCCGGTTTCCCGAGTCCGGTGAGGTGCTCCTGTCCCCGGCGCTCGCCGAGCTGGTGCGCGGCACGGCACCGGAAAGGCTCGGCAATCGATTCCCGGGGAAGGTCATCGGTGAGCTCGGTCCAGAGGCGTTGCAGTTTCCCGGCGAGCTCGTGGCGATCATCGGCCGGGACGCGGTGTCCAACGGCATCCCGGCCGCTGGGCTCACCGCAGGCTGGTCGACCGGAAGCGAGCAGGACATGCTCTACCTGCTCACCCGCGTCGGTCTCGTGGTGCTCGTCGCGCCCTGCCTGGTCCTCGTCGGATCGGCGGCCCGGCTGACGGCGGCCAAACGGGAACGCCGGCTGGCCGCGCTGAGGCTGGCCGGGGCCACTCCGCGTCAGGTGGTGCAGATGACCGTCATCGAGACGGCCGTCGGCGCGGTCGCGGGCAGCCTGCTGGGAGTGCTGCTCGTGCGCCCGTTCAGCTACCTCACCACGATGGTGCCCTGGGCCGGTGGGACCTGGTACCCGGACGACTTCGTGCCCGGCCTGCCGGTGGTCGCGGCGGTCGCGCTGCTGGCCCCGGTCCTCGTCGTGGGGGCGGCGATCCTCGGACTGCGCAGGGTGGTGACGCGTCCGCTCGCCGTGGAGGAGCAGCGTAAGGCGCGGACGGCGCGGCTGTTGCTGATCGGCCTCGCGATCGCGGTGTTGTTCGTCGGAGTGCAGGCCGTCAACCTGCGGAAATACGGCTCCAACGGAATGCTGGTGCTGCTGGCCGGGGTCGGCGGTGTGGCCCTCGCACTGGTGCTCGGCGGTCCGGTGGTGACCGGCTGGGTCGGCCGGTTCTTCGTCGGCCGCTGGCGCGGCCCGGCGACCCTCCTCGCCGGGCGCAGACTGTCCGGTGACCCGGTGGCGGCCTTCCGCGGCTCCGCCGGGGTGGTGCTGGCGGTGTTCACCGGGTCGATGGCGCTGACCATGCTGCCCAGCCTTCAGGACCGGATCCAGTTCGTCGACCAGACCTGGAACCGCGATGTCATCATCGCCTCGGACGTGACCACGGACCTCGCGCCGCTACGCCGCGCGACGACGGCGCCGGTGGTGGCCATGGTCGAAGGCCGGGGTTCGGACAGCGATCCGCAGCGCAGCGGGGACCGGGTCATCGTGGGCCGCTGCGCCGAGGTGGCGCAGGTGCTCAACGGACTGACCTGCCGACCGGGCGCCGCGGTCTACGCGCCGGAGTGGTTCCACGCCGGTCAGGTGGAGGCCGGCAGGCAGAGCGGGAAGGTCACGGCGGCGCTGCCGGCGGTGTACGAGACCCGGCCGTTCAGGCCGCAGGGCAGCGTGACGGCGGTGATCGACCTGGATCTGGTGCCCGCGCTCGCCGGGCAGCGCACCCTGGTCGCCTTGCCGACCACACCGGAGAACCGGGACGTCGTGCACACCGCGATCGTCGGTGCGCTCCCCGGAGCCCGGCTGCTCGACACCCGGATCGCCGATCGGTGGAGCGACACGCTGATGGGCGACCTGCAGCGGGCGACCGTGATCGGCTTGTCCATCGCCGCGGCACTCGGAGCGATCGGCACAGCGGTGGCCGCCGCCGGCTCGGTGATCGACCGCAGACGGGCCTTCGCGGCACTCATCGCGGCCGGAACACCGGTCCGGGTATTGGCTCACGCATTGCGCCGGGAAGTCGTGATTCCGGTGATCGCGGTCACCATGGCGGCCTGTGGTGCGGGTGTTCTCGTCGGACTCGCATTACTCACCGTCGGCCGGGCGGCGGCGAGTCTCGGCGATTTCCCGATTACCGCGTGGGTGTTCGCGCCACCGGCCGTCGGAGTACTGGTCGCGCTGGTAGCCGCCCTGGCATGCGGGCCGGTACTACGGGGTATCAGCCCCCGGGACTACGCGTCGGAATAGGCCTCGGCCGAAAGTACGAGGAGCAGAATGGCCTTTAGCGCGATGTGCGCTAAAGGCCATTTTTCTAGTTTTGTTCCATGACCAATGCACAGCTCGCCAGCATTCAGTGGGGCCTTTTCCTCTCGGTTCTCTTCCTGGTCCCGCAGTACCTGCTGCGGTTGCTGACCTGGCGAAGCTGCATGGTCACCGGCTACGTGTCGATGCTGTTCGCCGCGGTGTTCCTGCCCTGGCAGTCGACCCCGCCTCGGCAAGCGCTGCAGCTGGTGCCGTTCCAGTGGGTGGCCGACACCCTGCGGGACGGGGAGATCGCGTTCCACCAGATGACGCTGAACATCCTGCTGTTCGTGCCCCTGGGCGCGATGCTGTTGTTCTGGGGCCGGCGTTCCTTCGCTCAGGCGGCGTTGCTCGGGTTCGGTATCTCCCTGGGGATCGAGACGGTGCAGCTGCTGTGGGCGAACCGGATCTTCGATGTGGACGATCTGATCACCAACACCGTGGGTACCGCGGTCGGCTGGGCCCTCGTGCTCTCCGTGCTGGGTCTGCGCGCCCGGGTCGTGGCCGGTTTGCCTGCGGAGGAGCGGGTTATGGCTGGGGTTCGGTGAGGGTGGGGGTGGGGGGTGCTTCTGGTCTGTTGGCGAAAGAGGGCTTTGGAGGGGGAGACGGGCTTGGGGGCCTGCCTTTCCTGCCGGCGTGTTGGGTGGGGGCACGCCGGCCTGACTTTTCGGCTTCTTTGGTGGTTCTCCAGGTTCTCTGCGTTTCCGAAGTTGACGATGTTCGCGGCGAGGAACGAGCCCCGAACATCGTCAACTTCGGGGCACTTGATGGGGCCTTCGCTGGGAGCGAACCAGCATCACCCAATAGGGATTGGCTAACGATCTTCACCGTCGGCATGATGAACATATGGGCGAAAACCTGCTACTGAGCATCGCGGACACCGTGTCCGATGATCCGCGGTCACTCACGCCCACCCAGCTTCACGCCCGCGAAGAAGCCCTCTACCAAGCCAAGACCATCATCGAAGCTGCGTTGATCGACACCATTGGCGTGATGGACTCACGCGGCACCACGGAGACCACCGAGGTACTGCCCACCCGGCAGTGGTTGCGGGCTCGTCACCGGACCAGCTGGCGGGAAGCCAAAGAACTCGTGGCCTTGAGCCATGCCCTGAAGGTACTGCCGCTGACCGACAAACTCTTCAAAGCCGGCGAGATCACCCTGGCCCACGTGCAGGTCATCGCACGCGGTTTGAATCGGACCACCAGCGTGACCCGCGCAGGCTTCCTGGACGCCGAACACATCTACTCCGAACTCGCCCGCGTCGAGACACCGGAAAAAGTCGAATGGGCGATCCGGTATCTCCTCGCGCAGCTGGATCCCGATGCCGAGGACGAGAAGGCCCTCGATCGCTATGAGCGGCGGGGTCTGGATTTCTTCGAGTCCGATGGGTTCATGCAGCTACGCGGCTACCTGGATTCGAGCACCGGCGCCAAGGTGAAAGCCGCGATCGACGCGGTCATGAAACCGCCCGCCGCTGATGATCAGCGGACCGCCTCCCAGCGGCGGGCCGACGCGCTGGGCGAGGTGTGTGATCGGGCACTGCGTGGTGATTCATTGCCGGGTAGCGGTGGACAGCGGGCTCAGGTGAACATCACCTGCACCCTCTCCGAACTCATGAACGTCGGCGCCCTCACCGGACAGGCGGTGATCGACGGGGTTGGGGCCATCGATCCGGAGACTTTGCGGCGGATGGCGTGTGATTGCAACGTCTCCCGGATCCTGTTGGGCCCCAGAGGCGAGGTCCTGGACGTCGGGCGCTCGACCCGAGTAGCTCCCGTCGCCTTGCGGAGGGCGCTGACGCTGCGAGACGAGCACTGTTCGTGGGACGGCTGTGAGGCCCCGGCCCGGTACTGCGATGTGCACCATGTCGAGGTGCACTGGGCACACGGTGGCGAGACGAACCTGAAGAACTGCGGCCTGTATTGCGGGCACCACCACACGGCGATCCACACCTATGACACGGTGACCGTCCGAAGACCCGACGGTGGGTTCCTCACCCGACTACGACAGTAGGGGAGAGCCGTGGAGTCCCTGGCGGCTGAATCAGCGACATGTCAGACACCTCTGGAAGTCTGCCCCGCATGTCATCGGTGGAAGCGTTAGCAGGGAATGTCCAAGCGGTAGCCGAGAAACTCGCCGACGTGCGACCCGGGGGAGTCGACGAGCTCCTGGCGGAGGCACAGCAGCTCCTGTACGCCGTGTGGCTCGGCTCCGATGCGCCGGAGGCGCAGGAGGCCCACGGCTGGCTGGAGGAGGCGAGGTCGAAGCTGGACGACGCCTACCACTTCGCCGCCCTGGCCGCCGAGGCCTGCGCCAAGATCCAGACCTGACCCCACCGCCCCGAAGTTGACGAGGTTCGGGGGAGGAACGAACCCGAACCTCGTCAACTTCGGAACCGGTCGGACTACTCCGCGATGGGGGCGTGCAGGTAGGTGTCGATCAGCTTCATCAGGTGATCGGTGTCCACCGGCTTCGGCACGTAGTCGTTCGCGCCGAACGCCAGGCTCTTCTCCCGGTCGCCCTTCATCGCCTTCGCGGTCACCGCGATGATCGGCAGATCCTGGTGCTTGGACATCTCCCGGATCGCGCCCATCGCGGCGTTGCCGTCCAGCTCCGGCATCATGATGTCCATCAGCACGAGGTCGATGTCGTCGTACTGCTCCAGGGCCCTGATCCCCGCCAGGCCGTTGTCCGCGTAGACCACGGACAGCCCGTGCAGCTCCAGCACGTGGGTCAGCGCGAACACGTTGCGCATGTCGTCATCGACGATCAGCACCTTCTCGCCGTGGAAGCGCGGCGCGCCCGGCGACGGTTCGCCGCTGTGCGCCTGCCCCTCCGCGTCCGGCCTGGCCGCCGGCAGCGCCGGCTTGGAGCTCTCCAGCGACAGGGGAGCGGCCTTGGCGGGCGACTGCGGCGGGGTGATCTGCCGGACGCCGGTGGTGATCGGCAGGAACAGGGTGAACTCGCTGCCCTTGCCGGGCGTGCTGCGCACCTGTAGCTCGCCGCCGAGCAGATCGGTCAGGTCCCGGCTGATCGACAGGCCCAGGCCCGTTCCGCCGTACTTCCGCGAGGTGGTGCCGTCGGCCTGCTGGAACGCCTCGAAGATCACGTCCAGCTTGTCCTCCGGGATACCGATTCCGGTGTCCTCCACGCTGAACTTGATCCGCGCCGCCACATCGCGCAGCGCCGGGATCTGCACCTCGTCCGCGTCCGCCATGCCGATGTGCAGCCGCACCGAGCCGTCGTGGGTGAACTTCACCGCGTTGGACAGCAGGTTCCGCAGCACCTGCTGCAACCGCTGCTCGTCGGTCAGCAGGCTGACCGGGACCCCGGCGTCCACGATGACCGCGAAATCCAGGCCCTTCTCCGCGGTCAGCGGGCTGCACAGCGCCTCGACGTAGTCCACGACCTCCTGCAGCGCCACCTGCCTGGTCTGCAGCTCGATCCGGCCCGCCTCTACCTTGGACAGGTCCAGGATGTCGTTGATCAGCTGCAGCAGGTCCGAGCCCGCCGAGAAGATCGTCCGGGCGAACTCGACCTGCTTCTCCGACAGGTTGCGGTCCAGGTTGTCGGTCAGCAGCTTGGCCAGGATCAGCAGCGAGTTCAACGGCGTCCGCAGCTCATGGGACATGTTCGCCATGAACTCCGACTTGTACTTCGACGCCTGCGCGAGCTCCTGGGCGCGCTGTTCCAGTTCCTGCCTGGCCAGCTCGATCTCGGAGTTCTTCGACTCGATGTCCCGGTTCTGCCGGACGAGCAGCGCAGCCTTCTCGGCGAGCTCGGTGTTCGAGTGCTGGAGCTCGTCCTGCTGCCGCTGCAGCTGCTCGGACCGGGCCTGGAGCTCGACCGCCAGGCGCTGCGACTCGGTGAGCAGCGCGTCGGTCCTGGCGTTGGCCAGGATGATGTTGATGTTGACGCCGATGTTCTCCTTGAGCTGTTCCAGGAGATCCCGGTGCAGCTCGGTGAACGAGTTCAGCGAGGACAGCTCGATGACGCCGAGGGTGTGGCCCTCGAACAGCACCGGCAGGACCATCACGTTCGTCGGGAGCGCGTCGCCCAACCCCGAGCTGATCTTGATGTACCCGGGGGGCGCGCTGGTGACGTGCACCGTCTTCTTGTCGAGGGCCACCTGGCCGATGAGCCCCTGGCCCAGCGAGAACGTCAGGTCACGGGCGTTGTCCGGGTTGTAGCCGTAGGTCGCGGTCTGCTCCAGGACCACCTGGCCGTCCGTCTTGGTGGCGGCTAGGAAGAACGCGCCGTGGTGCGCGGACACCAGCGGGGCCAGTTCGCTCATCACCAGCCTGGTCACCACCGGGAGGTCCCGGTGGCCCTGCATGAGCTCCGAGATGCGGGCCAGGTTGGTCTTCAGCCAGTCCTGTTCCCGGTTGGTCCTCGTGGTCTCCCAGAGGTTGCCGATCATCTGGTTGATGTTGTCCTTGAGCTCGGCGACCTCACCGTTGGCCTCGACGGTGATCTGCCGGGTCAGGTCGCCTTCGGTCACCGCCGTGGCCACCTGCGCGATCGCTCGCACCTGGGTGGTCAGGTTTCCGGCCAGCTGGTTCACCGACTCGGTCAGCCGCCGCCAGGTGCCGGAGACGTCCTCCACCTCGGCCTGGCCGCCCAGCTTTCCTTCGGTGCCGACCTCTCGGGCGACACGGGTGACCTCGGAGGCGAACTCGGACAGCCGGTCCACCATCTTGTTGATCGTGGTCTTCAGTTCGAGGATCTCGCCGCGGGCCTCGACGTCGATCTTCTTGCTCAGGTCGCCGTTCGCCACCGCCGTGGTGACCTGCGCGATCGATCGGACCTGGCCGGTCAGGTTGTTGGCCATGACGTTCACGTTGTCCGTCAGGCCCTTCCAGGTTCCGGCCACGTTGGGTACCTGCGCCTGGCCGCCCAGCATGCCCTCGGTGCCGACCTCCCAGGCGACACGGGTGACCTCGTCGGCGAACGCGCGCAGCGTGTCCACCATGCCGTTGATCGTCTCCGCCAGGCCCGCGACCTCGCCCGCCGCGTCCACCTGGATCTTCTTCGACAGGTCGCCGCCGGCCACCGCCGCGGCCACCGTGGCGATCGATCGCACCTGGCCGGTCAGGTTGTCGGCCATCACGTTCACCGAGTCGGTGAGGTCCCGCCAGGTTCCGCCGACGCCGCGCACCTGGGCCTGGCCGCCCAGCTTGCCCGCGGTACCCACCTCGCGGGCGACTCGGGTGACCTCGTCGGCGAACTCCTGGAGCCGGTCCACCATGGTGTTGATCGTGGTCTTGAGTTCGAGGATCTCGCCGCGCGCCTCGACGTTGATCTTCTGCGACAGGTCGCCGTCCGCCACCGCCGTGGTGACCTGGGCGATGTTCCGCACCTGGTTGGTCAGGTTGGAGGCCATGAAGTTCACCGAGTCGGTGAGGTCGCGCCAGGTACCCGCGACCCCGGGCACCGTCGCCTGACCACCCAGGATGCCCTCGGTGCCGACCTCTCGGGCGACTCGGGTGACCTCGTCACCGAACGAGGAGAGCTGGTCGACCATCGTGTTGATGGTCGTCTTCAGCTCCAGGATCTCGCCCTTCACCTCGACGGTCATCTTCTGCGTCAGGTCGCCCCGCGCCACGGCGGTGGTGACCTGGGCGATGTTCCGCACCTGACTGGTCAGGTTGGAGGCCATGAAGTTCACCGAGTCGGTGAGGTCCTTCCAGGTGCCGGCCACGCCGCGCACCTGGGCCTGGCCGCCCAGCTTGCCGTCCGAGCCGACCTCCCGGGCGACCCGGGTGACCTCGTCGGAGAACGAGGCCAGCTGGTCGACCATCGTGTTCAGCGTGTCCTTGAGCTCCAGGATCTCGCCGGACACCTGCACGGTGATCTTGCGGGTCAGGTCGCCCTTCGCCACCGCCGTCGCCACCTGCGCGATGTCCCGCACCTGGCTGGTCAGGTTGGACGCCATGCCGTTCACCGAGTCGGTCAGGTCCCGCCAGATGCCCGCCACGCCGGGCACCTTCGCCTGGCCGCCCAGGTTGCCCTCGGTACCCACCTCCCGGGCCACACGCGTGACCTCGGAGGCGAACAGGGACAGCTGCTCCAGCAGAGAGTTCACCGTCTCGCCCAGCTGCGCGAACTCACCGCGCACCGGCTGCCCGCCGACCTGCGTCGGCATCCGCTGGGACAGGTCACCGGAGGCGACCGCGGTCAGCACCCGGCTCAGCTCGCTGGTCGGGTGCATCAGGTCCTCGATCAGACCGTTCACCGACTCCACGGCCTCACGCCAGCCCGCCTGCCAGCCGTCCTGGCTCACCCGCTGGCCCAGCTGACCCTCGTGGCCGACGGCCTTCCGCACCCGCACCAGCTCACCGACCATGTGCTGGTTGCGCGAGGCGATGTCGTTGAACACCTCGGCGATCTCGGACGCGATGCCATCTCCGCTGGCCACCATCCGGCGGCGGAAATTGCCATCGCGAAGATCACGCATGGCGGCGAGCAGACGCTCGGACACGCCCTCGTCGGCGGGTGTGGCGACCTCTGCCGTCATGTGCCGGCCTCCAGGTGTCGTAAGTTCAGCCGGATTCTGCCCGGACCAGCATTCCACGCCCAAGGCAGGGCGAAGCCGGAGCATGTCTGCCCGCGAGCACGTACCCGTCCTGGCGAAAGCCTAAACATCCGGACGTACTGGCTGTACGGCCCCGGCAGTGGGCTAGGGTTTTGCGCGGGAGTGCCATTTTGTCACTGCAAGATCGTCGGGTAGGGAGCCGGTCCTTGACCACCTCGGGTGTCGAGGCCGTACTGGACGCGCTGTTGGACGGCGTCACGGAGGCGGTCATCGTGACCGACTCCGATGAAGTCGTGCTCATGTGCAATGCCACCGCCCGCCGCAGCTACCCCTCGGTGACCCAGGGAACCCGGCTCGTCGGCCTCGTCGAGGACGCCTCCGCTGAGGGCATCGTCCGCGGTCGGCTCAGTGGCCAGGCGGTCTCCGGACGCAGGCAGCCGGTGGGGGACAAGCTCGTCGCCTGGTACCTGTCCGGCCCGGAGGCCGACCAGGAACGCTTCCTCGCCGACGCGGCCGTGGAGGTCGCGCGCAGCACCGATCGGGCGCCGATGGCCGCCGCGGTGGCCAGGCTGGCCGCCGAGCGGGTGGCCACCGACTGCGTCCTGGTGCTGCCCAGCGAACACGGCAGGCTGGAATGGTGGCGCAGCACCCCTGAGGCGCACGATACCGGCAGGCTTACCCCGCGTGCGGTGCGCAAGAATCCGGTCCTGGCGCCGATCGTCGCCGGCGACAAGCCCAACGACGTGCATCCGGCGTGGCAGCAGCTGTCCTTCCTGTTCGCCAAGGGCACCCCGGTCAAGTACGGGCCCCTGGCGGTGCCCCTCCAGGTGGACGACGAGCTGATCGGCGTGCTGCTGCTGGTGCAGCGGATCAACGAGCCCCTCGACCTCGACCTGGCCCGCCGCTACGCGGACCGGATGGCCCCACTGCTGCGCACCGTCTGCCGGCTCGACGAACAGTCCAAGCAGGCCGAGCTGATGCGCGCCGAACTGGTGCCCAGCCGGCTGCCCGATGTCAACGGTGTCCGGTTCGCCTCCATCTACCGCACCGCCAACCGCAGTGCCCGGATCGGCGGCGACTTCTACGACGTCTACACCCACTGCCAGCGGGACGCGTTCTTCGTGCTCGGCGACGTGTGCGGCAACGGCGTGGAGGCCGCCGTGCTGGCCGGTCAGGTGCGCCAGTCGATCAGCGCGCTGCTCACCGCGCAGCAGCACCCGTCCACCGTGCTGCGGCTGCTCAACGAGGTCATGCTGCTGGACGGGGACAACCGGTTCACCACCATGATCGCGGGCAGCGTCGAGGTGGAACGGGATCGCAGGCTGCGCGTCGTGCTCAGCGGCGGCGGACATCCGCCACCGTTCGTGCTCCGCGCCGACGGCGGCCTGGAGGAGGTGGCCGTCCCGGGCACTGTGGTCGGCATCATCCCGGAGGCGCAGTTCGGTCAGGTGGAGCTGCTGCTCGCGCCGGGCGACGTCCTGCTGCTGTACACCGACGGCATCACCGAGGCCCGGCCCGGTCTGGACCCGGACGGCGAGCTGTTCGGCGAGCAGCGACTGGCGCAGGTCTTCGCCGCGCAACACGGGCGGCCGCTGGGCGAGATGGTGTCCGGGATCGAGAAGGTCGTGCTCGACTGGCTGGGCGACCGCGACCACGACGACATCGCGCTGTTCGCCCTGACCCCTGAGGGCTGAGCTCCAGGAGCACTTTCCATGGAAAGTGCTCCCAGGGTAGCTGCTGGTGAGGGGAACATTTTCCATGGAATCTGCTGACTGGCCTGGGTTGGCTCTGGTTGTGGGCAGATTCCATGGAAAATGTCAGGACCCCCTCCGGCGAACCGGAGGGGGTCCTGTCACGTCTGCTTACCGCTTGGCACGCGCTAGGCGTGAAGCAAGTGTTGCCGACGAGGGGTGGTCCTAGATCGCGCGGACCTGCTGGGCCTGCGGGCCCTTCTGGCCCTGGCCGATCTCGAACTCGACCCGCTGGCCTTCGTCGAGGGACTTGTAGCCGTTGCCCTGGATCTCCGAGTAGTGCACGAAGACGTCAGGACCGCCACCGTCCTGCTCGATGAAGCCGAAGCCCTTTTCGCCGTTGAACCACTTGACACTGCCCTGCGCCATACCGCATAACTCCTAAAAAAGGGGCCCCGATCTTCAGGGCCCTGTAACTGCATTTGTAATACTGCCATGGATGGCGGCAATTGGTTAACTGCCTTCGCGGGTGGTACGCCGTGTCACGTGGGGGTGACGGCCGGTCACGCGATCGTCCGGGAGGCGGTATCCGCCACGGAAGTGCAGGTCACGCTGCTCTATCGGGTATAGCACGGCCCAATTATCAAGATCGGGTAACGTCCGATTTTCGGCGGAAATCTGGCAAAAAAATGTCAGAACCCCGCCGGCCGAGGCCGACGGGGTGCTGTCACGGCTGCTCACCTTGGCACGCTGGACGCGGGCAAGTGCTGCCGATGAAGATCAGATCGCGTGGACCTGCTGGGCCTGCGGGCCCTTCTGGCCCTGCCCGATCTCGAACTCGACTCGCTGGCCCTCATCGAGGGAGCGGTAGCCGTTGCCCTGGATCTCCGAGTAGTGCACGAAGACGTCAGGTCCACCGCCGTCCTGCTCGATGAAGCCAAAACCCTTCTCGGCGTTGAACCACTTCACACTGCCCTGCGCCATGCCGCTATCTCCTAAAAAAATGGGGCCCCTATCTTCAGGGCCCTGTAACTGCAATGGGTGATCCTGCCATGCCTGAGCGGCGTTGGCACCGGGTCGAGCCAAGTTAATCTGAACTTGATCTTCAAGTAAGACTTCGCCGTGAAGTTGACAGTGTTAGCTTTATGCGGTGTTAACTTGTGCGCAGCAGGGGAGGACGGATCATGGCGACGACACGTGAGCGGGCCGGGTATCACCACGGTGACCTGGCGAATGCGCTGGTGGACGCCGCCGTGGAGCTCGCCAAGACGGGGGGACCGTCGGCCGTCGTACTGCGCGAGGCGGCCCGCCGGGTCGGCGTCTCGGCCACCTCGGCCTATCGGCACTTCGCCAACCACCAGGACCTCCTGGCGGCGGTCAAGGCACGCGCGCAGGTCGACCTGGCCGACGCCATGCGGGCCGAGCAGGCGGCCGGCGACGACGCCCTCTCCCGGCTGCACGGACTGGGTCGCGGCTACCTGCGGTTCGCGCTGACCCAGCCCGGCTGGTTCCGGGCCGCGTTCAACACCGAGGTGCCCACCGACAAGACGTCCGAGCCGTTCCAGTTGCTGTGCGCGGCTCTCGACGAGCTCGTCGCCGCCGGGATGATGTCCGCCGACCGGCGGCACGGCGCCGAGACGCCGCTGTGGGCCACCGTGCACGGCCTGGCCAACCTGATCACCGATGGCCCGCTCGCCTCCCTGCCGGAGGCAGAGCGCAAGCGGGTCATCGATGAGACTCAGTCCTTCCTCACGCGGGCGCTGACATGAGCCGCTCGTGCTCGCTGGTCCGGTGCAGCCCGTTGCGGTCGTAGAGCCGGGCGATCATCAGGCCGAGCAGCAGGCTGCCCAGCAGCCAGGCGCCGAGTACCGGCACGCCGGTGCGCAGGCCGCCGCCCGCGGTGTCGAAGATCAGGTCCCGGGCGCCGTCGGTGGTGTAGCGCAGCGGCAGCACGTGGCCGAGGGTGCGGAAGAACGGCGGCTGCAGCTCCGGCGGGAACGGGCCGCCGGAGGACGGCACCCCGAAGATCAGCAGGAGCGCGGTGGCCACCAGCGTGCCCGGGGTGCCGAAGATCGCCAGCAGCGTCAGCGGCAGCATCCCGCCGGTGAGCACGGCCAGCACGGAGAACAGCCACAGCTGCCCGGCGTGCGCGGTCGGCATCTCCAGTACCTGGACGGCCAGGAGTTCGATCACACTGGCCGCGACCAGCGAGCAGCCCGCCAGCAGGCCGGTCTTGGTCAGCAGGGTGTGCGTGCGGTCGATCGGCAGCGGGGCCTTGGTCTGCCTGCGGTGCAGCAGCTCGCGGGGCGCGAAGCCGGCCACGCCGTCGACGCCGGAGTGCAGCAGCTGGGACAGCAGGAAGCCGGTCATCAGCAGCACCACGGAGTAGTAGAAGGCCGCCAGGCCGTTCGCGCTGTGCTCGGGCGGAGCCAGCCACGGGGTCTTGGTGGTGCTGATCGGATCGGACAGCTCCAGCCGGGCCGCGCCCTTGATGTTCGCCGCCGCCGGGTTGGCCAGCAGTTTCTCGCCCACTCCCAGCGACATCTTGTGCAGCACCGCGTCGGACACCGCCGTCGCGGTGCCGTTGGCGGCGGGGCCGGCGATCGGGTTGGTCAGCACGGTCACCTTCACCGGCTGCGGGGTGGCGCGTGGGTCGGCGAGGGCCTGGAGCCGGGCGGTCAGGTCGGCGGGCAGCAGTACCGCCGCGTAGACCTCGTCGCGGCTGAGCATCCGGCGGGCGTCGTCCTCGTCCTGGGCGACGACCCAGTTCGCCGCGTCCGCCGCCTGCCCCTCGGTGATCTGCTTGGTCAGGTCGGTGCCCGTCGGCCCCTTGTCCGCGTTCACCCAGGCGATCGGTACCCGCTTGCCGGGGGAGGTGCTGCTGTCCAGGGCGCCGCCCAGGTATCCGAAGGTCACCAGGAGGGCCATCAGTGCACCGAGCACGGTGAACACCCAGATCCTCGGGCTGCGCAGTAGTGCGGTTGCACGCATGATTTCTCGTCCTCGAAGTCTTGGTCCCCCATGTTGTCACTGTCAACATAGGCAACCAATGTGAACGCCGTCAACTTTCGTCACTCAGAAGTTGACGCCGTTCATACGGTTCGTGGATTCCCGGCCCCTCGTGATCTGATTGGCGGTATGAATATCCGCGAAGTACAGATCACGGACGAGATGATCCGGCTGGGACAGTTCCTCAAGCTCGCCGGGCTGGCCGAGGACGGCGGTCACGCCCGCGAGCTGCTGGATGAGGGAATGGTGCAGGTCAACGGCCAGGGCGAGGTTCGCCGGGGCGTGCAGCTGCACGACGGCGACGTGGTCGAGGTGGAGGACGGCGAGCGGGTCCGGCTCAAGGCCGCCTCACTGCACAAGTAGGCCGGAGATCCGTTCGCGGGCGAACGCGACGATCCGCTCCGGGGGGAAGCGGTCCGGCTCGGCCAGGGTGATCCGGCCGTAGTCCCACACGAGGGCGAAGAGCGTCCTGGCGAGCATCTCCACGTCCGTTCCGCTGATCAGCCGCCCGTCCTGCACTCCGCCGGACAGCAACCCCTCCAGGAGCTCGATCAACTGGCTCCTCGTCTGCTCGACCCGTCTGCGATAGGCGGGCGTGACGCTGTCGACCATGGCGAAGGCGGCCCGCCAGCGATCGGGCGCGGCGCGCACCACGTGCAGGAACCCGTCCAGCAGGGTGATCGCGCTGCCGAGCGGGTCGGTCATGTCGATCCGCGGGAACAGTTCCGCGAGCTGGCCCTGGATGAACTGCGATTCGTGGTCCAGTGAGGCCCGCAGCAGGTCATTGGCGTCGGTGAAGATCCCGTACACCACCGGCCGGGTCACCCCGGCCTCCTTGGCGACCGAGTCCATCGACACCTTGTGAATGCCCTGCGTGACGATGACCTGGAGGGTCGCGTCCAGCAGCTGCTCACGCCGTTCCTCCGGTGACATGCGCGGGGCATACGGCCGGTTGCGGCGGGTGGATGGCTCGGTCACTGGATCACCTTATCCGTCTTGACAGGTTCGTAACCCGCCAGGCAAGCTACATTCAATGTAGCTACATTAGACGTAGCTTTGGTGGATGGGAACTGTCCATGACAGCGCGGTACTGCCTGATCGGAGCCGGTTACGCCGGGAACGGTCTCGCCCGGGCCCTGAAACAGGCCGGGATCCCGTACGACCACTTCGAGGCCACCGGGGCGATCGGCGGGAACTGGTCGCACGGTGTCTACGACTCGACACACCTGATCAGCTCGAAGAAGGTCACGCAGTACCCGGAATACCCGATGCCCGCGCACTACCCGACTTTCCCCAGCGCGGCGCAGATGCTGGCCTACCTGAACGACTACGCGGACCATTTCCGGCTGCGCGAGAACATCACCTTCAACACCGAGGTCACCAGGGTCCGCCCGCTGGACCGCACCGGCCTGGCCGGCTGGAGTGTCGAACTCTCCACCGGCGAAGTCCGGGAGTACGCCGGAGTGATGATCGCGAACGGCCACTACTTCGCCCCGAAGATCCCCAGCTATCCGGGGGAGTTCACCGGCCGGCAGATCCACTCCAAGGCCTACAAACGACCCGAGGACTTCGGTGCGGGTGGCCGGGTACTGGTGGTCGGAGCGGGCAACTCCGGCAGCGACCTCGCCGTGGAGGCCGCGGCCACCTTCGGGAAGTCGGATCTGTCCATGCGGGGTGGCTACTGGTTCATCCCGAAAACCGTGTTCGGCCTCCCGTCGGGCGAGATCGAGCGGTTCTGGCTGCCGAAACCGGTGGTGCGGGCCTTCTCCAAGTTCGCGCTCCGGGTGAACGTGGGCGATTACCGGCGCTACGGACTGCGTAAGCCGGACCACGAGCTCTACTCGAAGGACATCACCGTCACGTCCTCGCTGTTCTACGCGCTGGACCACGGCAAGGTGCGGCCCCGGCCGGAGATCTCCCGGTTCGACGGCAACACCGTGCACTTCGTGGACGGGACCTCCGGCGAGTACGACACCATCGCCTGGGCCACCGGCTTCCACACCCGGTTCCCGATGCTGGACGAGTCGATGTTCGTCTGGGAGGACGGCCAGCCGATCCTCGCCGAGCACGTGCTGGTGCCCCGCTACGCGAACATCTACATCTGGGGCCTGGTCGCGCCGCGTTCCGGTGCCGGAAAGCTCATCTCGGTCGGTGCCGACTTCCTCGCCGAGGTGGTCAGGACCCAGCGGCTGTTCCCGGTCCCGCTGTCCGATCTGCTCACCCGCCATGTCCCGGCGGACAGCAACATCCTGTCGTCGCAGAACGCGATCGTCATGCGGACCCGGATCGCCCGGCGCCTTCTCCGGCTTGCCGCCTGGACCGCCCGGCTGCTCGGCGCCGGTGCGGGCACCTGGACCGTGCAGCGCCTCAATACCGCTCCCGCCCAGCCCATCCCGGAGAAGGAGGCCGTGTCATGAGCCTGCCCCCACCTACCCCACGCAATCGCGCGGTGATCACCGGAGCCTCCTCCGGCATCGGCGAAGCCCTGGCCGAGCAGTTCGCCGCCAAGGGTTACTCGCTGATCCTGGTCGCCCGCCGCGAGGACCGGCTGGCCGCGCTGGCCGATCGGCTCGCCGAGCAGTACAAGGTCACCGCCGAGATCCGGGTCTGCGATCTCGCCGACCCGGCCGCCCGGCTCATCCTCGCCGCCGAACTGTCCACCCTGGACGTGGCAATCCTGGCCAACAACGCCGGTTACGCCACCTACGGCGATCTGTCCACCTTGGACCGGACCAGGGAGCTGCGGCAGGTGGAGCTGAACGCCACCGCCGTGCACCACCTGACCCTCGCCGTGCTGCCCGGCATGCTGGAACGCAAGGCGGGCACCATCCTGATCACCGGCTCCACCGCCGGAAACCAACCTGGGCCCGGCAACACCACCTACGCCGCGACCAAGGCCTTCGCCAACACCTTCGCCGAGTCACTGCACTCCGAACTGTCCGGCACCGGAGTCGGCTGCACCCTGCTGGCTCCCGGCCCGGTGCGCACCGAGTTCGCCGAGGCCGCCGAAGTGTCCAATCTGGACAAACTGGTACCCGGCCCGCTGTGGGTGAGCGCCGAGGACGCCGCACGGCAAGCCATCGACGGCCTGGAACGCAACAAACGCCGGGTGGTACCGGGGCCGTTCGCCAAGGCGCAGACCCTGGGCGGCCTGTACGGCCCGCGGGGCGTCGCCGGACCGCTGCTGCGCCGGGTCTACCGGAAGGTGAAGTAGCCATGGGACGAGACCTCCGATCCGACCTGCGCCGGGCCTGGAGACTGAGCGATACCGGGGATGGCCTGATCTACCGGGATGCGCACTACTTCACCGCCACGGTGGAGGTGGATCCGAAGCAGATGAAGCAGTGGCTGCCGCCGGGCATCAAGCCGGCCGGTCCGCCGCGCGCCGACCTGTTCACCGCGCACTTCCCGGACTGCAACTACGGCTCGGTGTACGAGGAGGCCGGGCTGTTCGTGCACATCAAGACGGTGCGCGGCACCGGAATCCACTGCCCGTGGATCATTGTGAACGACGACGTCGCACTCATCCTCGGCCGGGAGATGCTCGGCTACCCCAAGAAGTGGGCCGACATCGAGTGGTCCCTGGACGGCGATCACATCCACGCCACGGCGGGCCGCAAGGGCACCCGGCTGATCAGCATGAGCGGCACCCTCGGCGAGGTCATCACCGCCTCCGCTCCGCCGATCATCGGCAGGCCGCACCGCAACGCGGTGAGCCTGCTCGGTGGATTCGGCAGCATCCGGGCCTTCACCCCGAAGGAGCGGCCGATCGAGGTCCGCCGGGTCGAGGACTTCCAGCTGACCGTCACCGGCTCGGAGCGTGACCCGATCGACCAGATGGGCCTGGGCCGGGTCATCGAGGCCCGGCTGCACCGGGTCGACCTGCCCACCAGCCGTGTCCTGTTCCCCGTTCGTCCGCTCTCGCCGCTGTTCGCGGCGAGCCGCCTGAGGCCAAGGGTGCTCTGATGTCCGATCTGCTCTCGCAACACGTGACCCTGCCCTGCGGGGCGGTCCTGGGTAATCGCATCGCCAAGTCCGGTATGAGCGAGCAACTCGGTACCAGGGACGGCCGCGCGACCGACGCCCTGCGCCGGCTCTACGCGACCTGGACCCGGGGCGGCGCCGGCCTGCTGATCACCGGCAACGCGGTGATCGACCGCCGGGCCATCGTCGAGCCCGGCAACATCATCCTGGACGACGACCGGGGCCAGGCGGAGCTGAGGGCCTGGACCGCCGCCGTACACGAGCGGGATACCGCGATCTGGATGCAGATCAACCACCCCGGCCGGGTGCAGACGCTGCCGATCAACCACAACCCGGTCGCGCCCTCGGCGATCCGCGAGCCGGTGCCTGGCTTCAACCTGCGCAAACCCCGCGAACTGACCGGCCGGGATATTCAGGCCATCATCCGCCGGTTCGCCCGCACGGCGCGGCTGGCCGTGGACGGCGGCTTCGACGGTGTGCAGATCCACGCGGCACACGGGTACCTGCTGAGCCAGTTCCTGTCACCGCTGGCCAATGTGCGCACCGACCAGTACGGCGGCGACGCGGCCGGGCGGCGCAGACTGCTCCTCGAAGTCGTCACCGCGGTCCGCGAGGCCGTAGGCCCGGCGGTGCCGATCGGCGTGAAGCTCAACTCCAAGGACTTCCAGTACGGCGGTTTCCAGGAGCAGGAGTCCCTGGACGTGGCGAAGGCCCTGGCCGACGCGGGCATCGACCTGCTGGAGATCTCCGGCGGCAACTACGCCGCCCCGGCCCAGGTCGGTATGTATCAGCTCGACCGGAGCGAGGCCTACTTCCGGTCCTACGCCGAGCAGGTCCGCGCCCAGATCGCCATTCCGATCATGCTCACCGGCGGCATCCGCAGCCGGGCGGTGATGGAGGACCTGGTCGAGGCGGGCATCGACGTGATCGGCATCGCCCGGCCGATGGCCGTCTACCCGGACTACCCGGAGCGGATCATCAAGGGCGAGTACGAGCCGGAGATCTCCAGCGGGCCGCGACCACTGGGGCACCGGGGCATGGACGGCTACTTCCAGCTGGCCGCGCACGCCGACCAGTTGCACCGCATCGCCGACGGCCGCACCCCCGCCGCCAAGCCCGGCTACGGCTCGGTGCTCCGCTCGCTGGCCAGGCTGAACGCGGCGGGGGCCAAGCAGCTGTTCATCCCGAAGTAGCCCCCTCCGAAGTTGGCGATGTTCGCGGCGAGAAACGAGCCCCGAACATCGCCGACTTCGGCCCCCTCAGGGTGGCGTAATCCTCCGGGATGAGTTGATCTTTTCGCAGGTCAGCCGGATGGCCGGTCCGGTTCTGGCCGCCAAGCTGACGCGGGGGATGGGCATGGGTAGGCAGTCTTGAGTCATCGCCGGGGAGACCCCGTAGAGACGAAAGGATCACCGCCATGGTCGCCAACACCATCCCTGCCCCCGCAGTGCCCGTCACCGCCGTTGCCACCGCAGCCAAGACCGTCGGCCATGGCGCGTGGACCGCGCTCCGATTCACTGGCCACTTCCTGGCGGCGCTGGTCGGAGTCGCGGTCCTCGGCGCTGAGACACTCCCTTAGGGATCAATCACTGACCTACGGGTGGGAGGTCAGGTACCCACCCATCTTGACGAAGAACTCGCCCGCGTCCAGCTCGGTGCCGTCGTCCAGGCGGACCCGCTCGACGACGAGGCCCTTCTCCCGGCCGGTGTGCGCGTTGGGCCCGGCCACGATGACGATGCCGTCGCCCTCCTTGATGAAGACCCGGCCCGGGGTTCCGCCGTAGCAGGCCTGCGAGACGGAGGCCTTCAGGATGCGGATCCGCTCACCCTTGAAGAAGCAGAACGCGTTCGGGTACGGGTCGGGCTGGGCCCGGACGAACCGCTCGATGAACTCCGCCGACCAGGTCCAGTGGATCCGGCTGTCCTCCGCGGCGCGCTTGTGGAAGAAGCTGGCCTGTGACCGGTCCTGCACCGTCCAGTCGGTCTTGCCGGTGGCGATGAGGTTCAGCGCCTCCACGGTGACCGGCGCGATGAGGTCGATGGTGCGGTGGAACAGGTCGGTGGTGGTGTCCTGCGGGCCGACCGGGATCGCCTTCTGCATGACGATCGGGCCGGCGTCCAGCTCCTCGTCCATCAGGTGGGCGGTCAGGCCCACCTCCTGCTCATCGTTGATCAGGGCCCAGATGAGCGGGGAGAAGCCGGTGTACTTGGGCAGCAGCGAGTCGTGGATGTTCAGCGTGCCGTACCGCGGGTAGTTGTAGATCTCCGGCGGGATCCAGGTGCGCCAGTTGTTCGCCACGATGATGTCCGGCTTGACCTCGTCCAGCAGACCGGTGACCTCGGCGATGTCCATCCGGTTCGCCAGCAGCACCGGAACCTGGTGCTCAGTCGCCAGATCGGCCACCGAGTCGGACCAGATCTTCTCGTAGGCGTGGTCGCTCTTCGGGTGGGTGATCACCGCCACCACATCGTGCTCGGAATCCAGCAGAGCCTGCAGGGTTCGGTGCCCCCAGGTCTGATACCCGAACATGACCACCCTCATAAATCCTCCTCCTGCGTGTACAGCGCCATTAGCTTTGGGAAGTTAGGTTAGCGTTACCTATCTTCACATAGGTCAAGTTAGCCTAACTTCAAACGATAACGTTGGTGGGAGATGGGACAGTGATGTCGCACGTGTCTGCGGAGTCGGACGTTCCGGTGTACGACCTGATCGGGGTGGGATTCGGACCGTCCAACCTGGCCCTGGCGATCGCGGTCGCCGAACGCAATGCGGGTGTGGCGCAGCAAAATGTGACAAACGCCCTGTTCTTGGAGCGGCAGAAGAGCTTCGGCTGGCACCGGGGCATGCTCATTGATGACGCCACGATGCAGGTCTCTTTCCTCAAAGACCTGGTAACGCTACGCAACCCAACTAGTGATTTTGGATTTTTATCCTATCTTCAGGACCGGGGTCGGCTCATCGACTTCGTCAATCACAAGAATCTGTTTCCGCTGCGAATTGAATTCCACGACTATCTGGAATGGGCCGCGGCCCGGGTGCGCGACGTCGTCCACTATGGACAGGAAGTCGTGTCGGTGCGCCCCGTTGAGCAGGACGGTGTCGTCGCCTACCTGGATGTGGAAACCCGTTCGGCCACCGGTGAATCGACGGTGCGCCGGGCGCGGAATGTCGTACTGGGCACCGGCCTCCGGCCGAAACTGCCCGACGGCATCACCATCAGCGAGCGGATCTGGCACAACCGGGATCTGCTGACCAATGTGGCGAAACTGCGCGAATCCAAGGCCACGCCGAAACGATTCGTCGTGGTCGGTGCCGGGCAGAGCGCGGCCGAGGCCGTCGCCTATCTGCACCGCACCTTCGCCGACGCCGAGGTGTGTGCGGTGTTCTCCCGGTATGGCTACAGCCCGGCCGACGACAGCTCGTTCGCCAATCGGATCTTCGACCCGGCGGCGGTGGACGAGTACTACGTCGCGCCGGACCAGGTGAAGCAGATGATGATGAACTATCACGCCAACACCAACTACGCGGTGGTGGACGGCGAGCTCATCGAGGACCTGTACCGCCGGGTCTACCAGGAGAAGGTGCTGGGCACACAGCGGCTGCGGATGCTCAACGTGTCGCGGGTCGCCAACGTTGTCGACGGACCGGATGGTGTCCGGGTGACGGTGGAATCGCTGATCCGCGGCCTGGAGACCGAGCTGCAGGCCGACGCGGTCGTGTACTCCACCGGATACCGCTCGGGCGACCCGACCGAGATGCTCGGCGACCTCGGGACCAAGTGCCTGCGCGACGATCAGGGCCGGATCGCGGTGTCCCGCGACTACCGCCTGTTCACCAAGTCCGATGTGGACTGCGGCATCTACGTCCAGGGCAGTACCGAGCACACGCACGGCATCACCTCGTCGCTGCTGTCGAACGTCGCGATCCGCGCCGGGGAGATCCTGGAGTCGGTCGTCGGTCGCACGCCGGCCAGGGTGCCGATGCAGGGCGCGTACGCGAGCTAGCGGCAACCCCCGCGAACCTGGCGATGTTCGGGCTCAAGCCGAACATCGCCAGGTTCGGAGGCTAGCGGCGTGGATTCGCCCGTCGCGTGGCGGTCGCGGTCAGCGGATCCTCCGGCCAGGGATGCTTCGGATACCGGCCCCGCAGTTCGCCGCGTACCTGCCGGTAGCCGTCGCGCCAGAACGAAGCCAGGTCGCCGGTGACCGCGACCGGCCGCCCCGCCGGGGACAGCAGGTGCAGCAGCACCGGCACCCCGGCCAGGGTCGGCGTCTCGATCCAGCCGAAGGTCTCCTGCAGCTTCACCGCCAGCACCGGCTTGTCGCCGGAGTAGTCGACGGTGATCCGGGAACCGGAGGGCACGGCCAGCCGCTCCGGGGCCAGCTCGTCCATCCTGGCGGCCTCGGGCCAGGGCAGCAGCCGGGAGAGCGCCTGGTGCAGGTCCGCCCGTTCCAGATCGGCGCGCTTCCTCGCCTTCGCGAGTTCTGGACCGAGCCACACCTGCACCGTGTCGAGCAGCCGATCCATGTCCGGCCAAGGGGCGCCGAGGTTGCGGTGCAGGAAGGCCAGCCGGTAGTTCAACGCGATCGCCGCGGACGTCCAACGCAGGAGTTCGAGGCCCTCGGAGCGCAGGCCGTCCAGCAACGCGGCGGTCAGCTGATCCCGCGGCGGGTCGGTGAGCCGTTGTTCCTTCAACACGATCTGGCCGAGCTTGGTGATCCGCCGGGCGACCACGTCGTTGTCCCAGAACACCTCGTCCACGGTGGACAGCAGCCCGGGGGCGGCCCGCTCGGCGAGCTCCCGATCGGCCCGCGCGGCCAGCCGGATCCGGCCGTGGGCCCGCCCGGGTTCCCGGTCCACCCGGCCGATGGCGAGCCACTCGCCGGCGTCGGAGTCCGCGTCGACCGCGGTACCGCCCGCCATCAGATAGGTCCGGCTCCCGGCTTCGCGGCGCCGGGCGAGCCACTCCGGGTAGGCCAGCGCCAGGATCAGCGCCGGGTCCGCCGGGCCGGTTCGCGGGGTCTGGTCGATGAGCCTGCTCAGCCGGGAAACCTCGCGCTGCCATTGGTGTTCCCGCCGGGCCGATCGCAGCGCCTCCTGCAGGTCACCGCTGGGAATGTCCCCATCCAGCAGCGCGACGACCTCGGTCGCCGCCGTGCTGCCGATCTGTGGGGCGCCGTCCAGCAGCGCACGCCCGAGCCGGGGATGCAGGCCGAGCCGATTGATCTCCCGGCCACGCGAGGTCGCGTTGCCCTTGTCGTCCACTGCGGAGAGCGCCGTCAGCGTCTCCCGGCCCGCTGCCAGCGGCCCCGGTGGGGGAGCGTCCCACCAGGTCAGGCCGCTGCCGTCGGGGCTGCCCCAGCAGGCCAGTTGCAGGGCGAGGGAGGTGAGGTCGGTGGTGGCGATCTCCGGTTCCGGATAACGCGGCAGGGTGGACTGCTCGTGTTCCGGCCAGCAGCGATACGCGATGCCCGGTCCCTGTCGGCCGGCCCGTCCGGTGCGTTGATCGGCGACGGCGGCGGACACCCGGATGGTGACGAGCCCGGCCAGGCCCCGGCGATGGTCCATTCGGGACGTTCGTGCCATGCCGCTGTCCACCACGGCGCGCACGCCCGGCACGGTCAGGCTGGATTCGGCGACCGCGGTCGACAGGATGACCCGCTGCTCGCCACCGGGCCGGAGGGCGGCGTCCTGTTCCTGGGTGGACAGCCGGCCGTGCAGCGGGAACACCGGGAGATCGGTGAGCAGCGCCGCGGTCCGGCGGATCTCTCCGGCGCCGGGCAGGAAGGCCAGCACGTCACCGTCCGATTCGGACAGTGCGGCGCGGATGGCCCGGGCGACGGTGTGTTCGAGCCGCTCTCGTGGATTCGGTGGCAGGTAGCGCTGTTGCACCGGGTAGGTGCTGCCGTCGACCGCGAGCACCGGGGCGTCGAGGATCTCGTTCAACCGGCCGGTGGCCACCGTGGCCGAGGTGGCGAGGATCTTGAGGTCCGGGCGCAGGGCCGCTCGGGTGTCGAGGAGCAGGGCCAGCAGCAGATCGGCGTCCAGGTGGCGTTCGTGGCACTCGTCCAGCAGCACGACATCCGTACCGGGGAGCTCGGGGTCGGACTGCAGGCGGCGGACCAGCAGGCCTGAGGTCACCACCTCGATCCGAGTGTCCTTGCTGGTCTTGCGGTCGCCGCGCACCGCGTAGCCCACTGTCCGGCCGACCGGTTCGCCCAGGATCGCGGCCATCCGGCCGGCGGCCGCTCGGGCTGCCAGGCGTCGTGGTTCGGCTACGACGATCTTGCCTGTGGTGGCTGTCAGGAGGGCAAGGGGGACGAGGGTGGTTTTGCCGGTGCCGGGTGGGGCTACCAGGACCAAGCTATTGCTGTTGGTCAGTTGTTCGGTGATGGCTTCGAGGTGGGGGCGGATGGGGAGGTCTGGGAGAGGCATCGGTTTAGAGGATATGGGGGATTGGGGCGGGTAGGGCGGCTTTTGAGGGTGAGGCGCTGGGCTGCGGCTGTCAAAACTGGGCGGGGTGCTTTGGGTGGTGGTTGACAGCCGCAGCCCAGCACCTCCTGGGGGCCGCGCGCCCCATCCGCTTTGGCTTCGCGGTGCCCCTTCTTTCCCTGTTGTCCCCGGATTGATGGGGAGAGGACATCAGGTCTCCTTGTTTTGGGTGGGGGCACACCGGGGTTGGGTCCGGCCCCACTCCGGCTCTGGTCGGGGTTCAGTTGCGTTTGTGGGGCCTGAGCGGTTTGGTGATCACGCGGCCTTCGTCGGTTGTCCACTTGACCGAACCATCCGGGTTTTTGGTGTAGTTCCAGTTGCCTTCGTCTTTGAGTCGGTGGTGGTGTCGGCACAGGGGTAGCAGGTTGCAGATGCAGGTTTTGCCGCCGTCGTCGTGGCGTCGGCAATGGTCGATGTCGCAGGTCACCGCGGCCGCCATGCAGAACGGTGCGGAGCAGGTCTTGTGAGTGGAGAACAGCAGTCTTCGCATTCCCGGTGTGGGGAACCGTGACTTGGTCTCGGCTTTGATCCCGACTCCGGTCACCGGATCCTCGACCAGCCGGTACCAATCACCCTTCGCCGCATAATCCCTCGCGACCTCAGCTGCGATCGGACCCATTCCCGCCACTTGCGCGGGTGCGTCGGAGAATCCGGCGAGGATGTCGGGTGTGAGGTGGATGATGATCTCCGCCTTCACCTCACCGGCACCCTCGAACGTCCCCAGCAGCAACTGTTGGGAGATGTCGCAGCGCAGCTGATCCATCTCGCGCTCATCGCCGTCGCGCCGCAACTTCTTCGCGAGTGCGCCCACGTGCTGGGTGATCGCGTGATTGGTCGCTTCATCACCAGTGATCGCCAACGTGGAGACGCCGTCGGATCCTGTGCGGTGCTCCAATTTTCGTTGATGCATCCGCCGCGACTTCCGGTCCGCGTACCCATCGGGATCGACGCGCAGGATCTCCTCATCCATGATCCCGGCGAGTTCCCTCGGTGAGGACCACAAGGCGTTGTCCAACGCGACCTGCTCCACCGCCGCAACCTTGTCCGCCGCCAGCCACTGGGTTTTCGAATAGATGGCCTGCATCCGCTCCTCGCAGATCTCCCCAGCCAGCAAGGCCTCGAACGTGGACCGCAACGGACCATCCAACGCCTGAGCGACTTCCAACCAGTTCGCCGCACGACGAGGAGACATCCCCATCACCTCACCGATCACATCAGCGACGAACTCGTAATCACCGCGTTCCTCGGCCATGCGGGCGGCGTACGAGCGCATCACAGCGGCGTCTTTGCGATGCCGTTTGACCAGCACCTCAAACCCGTCCGCTGTGTACTCGTAGCTCTCGCTCATGCCTTCGATATTACTCGCACACAATGCTAATATCGAATCCACACAATAACCCACATGGGTGAAACAAATGGGGCCCCACAGTCGCCTAAGACCCCGAAAACGCCCACAACGGGACAACCCACAAGGAAAGACCCATCCCCTCTCTCCTCCAAAGCCATCCTTCGAATAAAAGCCAGAAGCCCCTAAACCCCCATCCACCCCGCCACCCCACCCGCCAATTCCGCCTTCACCGAATCCGGCGCCGTCGAGGCCATGACCCCCTCCACCGCAATCCGCGCCAGCTCGGCATCCGACAACCCCAGATGCTCCCGGAGCAGCTCATACTGCCCAGCCAACCCGACCCCGAAAAGCAGCGGATCATCCGACCCGATCGCAATCGGCACGCCGGCATCGAGCAGTTCCCGAACTGGCAGCGAGGACAGCGTGTGCACGCCCAGCGGCGGATACGACATCGGACAGATCTCCAACGGGATGATCCGCGAGGCCAGCACATCCATCACCGCCGCCGAGTACGCCGCCGACGTTCCGTGCCCGATCCGCCCGGCTCCCAGGAGCGTCACGCAGTCCAGCACGTGATCGGCTCCCGTGTAGAACCCCGAGTGCGGGTTCACCAGCAGTCCCGCCTTCGCGGCCAGATCGCACGCCGGAATGAAGTCGCCGACGGAACCCATCCGCTCGTCGTTGGACAGGCCGAAACCGACGACCCCGGAGTCGATGTACCTGATCGCCAGCTTGGCCAGCATCAACGCGTGATCACCGGATCTCGCCCACGAGGACGCGACCACCACCCGCGTGGGGATCAACGCGTCGGCGGTCGCACCCAGTACCGCCTCCAGCGCGGGCTGCACGCCACCCAGCGCGACGCCGATTCCGGTCGGGTCGACCTGGATCTCCAGCCAGCCGCAGCCGTCGGCCGCGCAGTCCTCGGCCGCCTCCAGGACGACCCGGCGCACATCGGCCGGCGTACGCAGGACATCCCGGGCGGTGTCGTACCGAGTCTGGAACGCCACCCATTCGTGCGGGATACCGGTGTCCAACGCGGGGGGAACGGCCAGCCCGTAGCGCTGGGCCAGTTCGGCCAGCGTGGCCGGTCGCATCGAGCCCGAGAGATGCAGGTGCAGGTTCGCCTTGGGCAGGATGCGCAGGTCGCGGGCCATGTTCCCCTCCAGGTGGATCAGCCGGCGGCCAGCCCATTGCCGACGCTGCGGCTGAGGATGTCGCTCAGGCCGGAGCGGGTCGCCACGATCAGTATCCGGTCCTCCGGCAGCAGCGCATGTTCAAGATCGGGCTGCCAGTCCAGCCACTGCGAGCCGGGTAACCGCTTCGCCAGTACATACGCTTCGCCGTGCGCGTTGATCGAGGTCAGCCGGACGCCGGTCAGCGCGGAGCCCTCCGCCACCGGGACCTCCGCGATGAGCAGGACCCGCCGGTTGACGGCGATCGTGCCCATCACCCGCCGTTCCAGCATGGCGGCGGCGAAGGCGGGGGCGGCCAGTGAGGACACACTGCGGGACACCGCGATACCGAAGGCCGATTCGACCCGGGACGCCAGGTCGTCGTCGAACATCCGGAGCACGGTGCGCAGTTCGCGGTTGAACTCCTGGGCGTGCAGCGTGACCTGCAGGTTGGTCACGTCGTCGTGGGTCAGGGCGAGCAGCGCGCGGCTCCGGTCCAGCCGCGCCTGCCGCAGCGTCTCCTCCCGGGTGGCGTTGCCGATCAGGACGGGAACGCCCAGCCGCCGGGCGAAGGCCACGCCGGGGGCGTCCGGGTTCGCTTCGATGGCCACGACCGGCAGGCCGAGGTCGTGCAGCAGGCCGAGTACCCGGGTACCCAGGTTGCCGAGGCCGACCAGGACGATGTGGTTGCGGTACGCGGGCCGTCTCGGTCCCAGCTCGGAGTTCAGCCGAGCGGTCACCACGCTGTCCACCACGATGGCGGTGATCAGCGGGATCACCGAGATGCCGACCAGGGTGACCATGACCTGGGTGAGCTTGTTGGCGTCGGACATCTTCGGGTCCGGTTCCGCCGCGCCGGCCGCGTCCAGCAGGGTCAGGTAGACGGCGTCCGCCCACGTGTGGCCGCCGACGGTGGCGAACAGCGTGGTGCTCAGCAACAGCAGGCCGAAAAGGCCGAACAGGGCGATGCCGATGCGCCGGTTGAAGACGGCCCGGATCTGGCTCGCCCAGCGGTTCAGCCAGCCCTGTTTGGTGACCGAGGACAGCCGGGTGGTCTCGGCCAGCGCCAGCACGAGCTTGGATTCCGCGTGATGGGGTGGCCAGAGGCGTGGCTGGTCGGAGTAGTCGATGCCGGTGATGTCGCAGACCACCCTGGCCCGGTCACCGACTTCCTCCCGGGTGGCGACGTAGAGGGTCCGGCCGGGCAGCCGGATGTGGTTGGGCGTGGATTCGCCGAGGGCGGCCGACACGAAACCCGGTGCGGCGAGGTCGGAGTCGGACATGACGGCGCAGTCGGCGAACAGGCTGCGCAGGCGTTGGGCGAGGTTCATCTTGAACATCCGGATGACCAGCCGGATGTCCGGATTCAGGTCGTGGGCACGGAGTGCGGCGTGCACATTGCCGAGGTCGTCCTGCGCGACGAGGGCCAGGGCGGAGGCGGTGGTGATGCCCGCCTTGCGGAACGCCTCCTCGGTGAGGGTCGCGGCCTTGAGGATGCGCACCCGGGGCAGCGCGGCGATCTCCGGGGCGTGCCCGGAGGTCAGATCCGGCACGATCACCGTGACCTGCGCGCCCATCTGATCGACCAGCTGGCTCACCAGGCGGCGCGCGAGCGGGGTGTCCCCGCAGACGATGAAATGCCTGTTTCGCTTGGTCCCCAGTCGTTCCGCCACGATCGGCAGCATAATCGTGATCATGCGAATCGCGATCGTATTGTTCGACGGGGTCACGGCTTTGGATGCGATCGGCCCCTACTAGGTACTCAGCCGCATGCCGGGGGCCGAGATCACGTTCGTCGCCGAGCGGGTGGGGGAGCACCGGACAGACACCGGACGGCTCGGGTTGACCGCCGACGCACTGCTCGCGGATCTGCCGGACCCGGACATCATCCTGGTGCCCGGTGGGCCGGGTACGGATCGGGCCCTTGAGAGCGAGCCGCTGCTGGACTGGCTGCGTCAGGCGGACCGGAGCAGCGTGTGGACCACGTCGGTGTGCACGGGCTCCCGGGTACTGGGGGCGGCCGGGCTGCTGACCGGACGCCGGGCGACCGGGCACTGGCTGAGCCTGGACCGGCTGCGTGATTTCGGGGTCGAGCCGACGGGGGAGCGGGTGGTGTTCGACGGCAAGTACGTCACCGCGGCGGGCGTTTCCTCGGGCATCGACATGGCGTTGCACCTGGTCGGCCGGATCGCCGGTGACGAGGTGGCCCAGCGGGTTCAGCTGACGATCGAGTACGACCCGCAACCGCCCTACGACGCGGGGTCGCCGGACAAGGCGCCGGCTGAGGTCGTGCGCACACTTCGGGCCCAATCCCGGTTCCGCAGCGCGGAATAGAGGCATCCTGGACGGTATGCGTCCAGAGGAGATCGAGGTCGGCCAGACCTACCGGGTGCGCATCACGACCCGGGACAACCCGGCGCAGTACCTCACCGGTGACCCGGCGCGGTCTGCGCTGGACCTGAGCCTGTTCGCGCTGTCGCTCAGCGAGGGCAGCGAGTTCGAGTTCACCGTCACCGGCACCGGGCACGACATGGGTGGTGAGCCCGCGGTGACCGGCGTGCGGATCACCGAGAGCGCGCGGGTGCGCACCCCGTTGCCCGCCGAGCTGGCCGCGCGGATGGGACTGCCCGACTCGGTGCGGTACGTGGTCGACGGTGTGGTCCGGGACGGAGCGACCGGCGCGCTGGTCAACCTGCCGCACGATGAGACGCTGACGATCCCGGTCCGCTGGTTGCGTTAGCGGGTGGCGGTGGCCACCAGGTGGAACGGGGGCTCGAAGCGGGTGTGCAGGCGGAGGCCGGCACCGGCGGCTATCTGCTGGAGGGAGTCGGCGCTGTACATCTTGCGCAGGCTGACCACGCCATCGTGGGTGAAGTGGAAGCCGTTCATCGCCAGCGCGGTCGGTACGAAGAAGGCCAGCATGGCCGGGACGGCCCACCACGGCATCCGATAGCCGTCGATGATCACCAGTTTGCGGGCGACGCGGGTGCCCTCACGCAGCACATCACCGATCATCGACGGCGGCAGGTGGTGCAGTGACTGGCAGAAGACCGCCAGGTCGTAGGTGCCGTCCGGTTCGTCGATCGCGGTGGCGTCGATCAGCTTCACCTCGGCGCGGGGGTGTGTGCCGAGCGGACCGGCCAGCATGTCGTCCACCGAGGCCTGATACACGTCGCTGGCCGTGACCAGCGCGTTCGGTGCCTTGTCCAGCAGCGCTCTGGAGAGCGCGCCGTGGCCGGCGCCCAGTTCCAGGATGCGCGGCCGGGCGATGCCGGCCACCGGGCGCAGCGTCCAGCGCACGAAGGACTCGTACAGCCCGCTCACCCGCATCAGCCGGTCCAGGCCGTGGATGATCTTCTGGTGGACCTCCGGGGACACATCGTCCCGGTCGAGGTACTCGGGTCGCTCGGTCTCCCACAGCCGGTCCAGCCAGGTCGAGTTCGGGCCGCTGCGCGTGATGGTCTGGGTCACATCGTCCAGGGTCTAGCCCGCGAGCCCATCCCGCAACGCCTGCACCGTGCGGAGGGCCTCCGTCAGGGAGTCGGTCTGGTCCCACAGGTCGGTCCACTCGCAGTTCTCCGCGACCACCCGGTCCAGGGCGATCAACGCCAGCCGCCGGGTTTCCGGGCATAAGTCGAAGGGCTCGCCCGCCGCCAGGAATCGGGGTGCGTAGGGCGAGGTCGGACGCCGGCCATCGAGTGCGGCGTGCACCACGGCCGCGGCGGCGACGGCCGCCATGGCCAGGTCGCCGTCCACGAAGTGCGGGGTGTCCACCGCCCGCAGGGTGTCCAGCACCAGCGCGAGTCTCCGTTCGGGGGCGCACTCGTGCAGGGCCGTGCTCCAGTCCTGCGCCGGGTCGTTGTCGAACGGGTCGTCGCCCCAAGAGCCCATACCGCGAAGGCCTCTCTGACAGTTTCGGTGTCACGTATATTCCGGAAGATATGGGTATCGAATCTCGGCTCGATAAGTGAGGCGAGGCTAAGTTTGATCCCATGTTGGATCTGCTGCTCTACAACGCACGCGTGATCACCATGGACCCGGCTCGTCCGACGGCCTCCGCGATCGGGGTCTGGCGGGACCGGATCGTCGGCCTGGACGACGACGTGAACGGGATGCCCGCCCGCAGACAGGTGGATCTCGGTGGGGCGGTGGTGCTGCCCGCCTTCCTGGACGCCCATGTGCACCAGGTCTGGGCCGGGATGGCCGCCACCGGAGCGACCGTCGCACCCTGTACCGATGTGCACGACGTACTGGCCGCCGTGCGCGTGGCGGCCGCCGCGCGACCGGTCGGGGAGTGGGTGGACCTGGCCGGGTACGACCAGCGCCCGCTCGGCAGGCATCTGACCGCCGCCGAACTGGACACGGTCAGCGCCGGGCGCAAGGTGTTCCTGGTGCATGACTCCGGGCACGCCTGCGTGGTGAACACGGCCGTGCTGGAGCTATTGCCGCCGGATGTGCCGCATGACGACGGATTCCTGGCCGAGAGCGGCATGGCCGCGGTGCGCGCGTTGCGGCAGCCGTACTCGCAGACCGAGATGATCGACGCCATCGAACATGCCGGAAACGTGTGTCTGGCGCAGGGAATCACCGCCGTGGCCGAGGCGGGCATCGGCGGCGGCCTGATCAGCTACAGCCCGGCCGAACTGGCCGCCTACCAGCGCGCGTCGGACGACGGCAGGTTGCCGGTGCGCACCCAGCTGATGGTCGCCGGCGTGGCCACCCACCCACTGGGCGCGCATCCCGCCGACGACATCCCGGCGGGCCTGGATCTGGGGCTGCGCACCGGATTCGGCGGCGACCGGCTCAACATCGGCGCGATGAAGATCTTCACCGACGGCGGCATGATGGCCCGCACGGCGGCGCTCAGCGAGCCCTATACCGGGTTGGACCACAGTGGACAGTTGTTCGATTCCGTTGCCGCAATGGAGGAACTGGTCCTCGCCGGCCACCGGGCCGGTTGGCAGCTCGCCGTGCATGCCATCGGCGACCGTGCGGTGGACGTGGCCCTGGACGCGATCGACCGTGCTCAGCGGGAGAAGCCGCGGCCGGAGGCCCGGCACCGCATCGAGCACGCCGGTCTGGTGCGGCCCGACCAGCTGAGCCGGTTCGCCGAGCTCGGGGTGACCGCCGTGGTGCAGCCCAATTTCCTGTACTACCTGGGTGATGACTACGCGGTGATCATGGGAGAGCGGCGGGCGCCGTGGCTGTATCGCGGCCAGGGATTCCTGGACGCGGGGGTGCGACTGGTGGCCAGCTCCGATCGACCGGTGACCGAGGGTGCGCCGCTGCGCAACATCCAGTTCATGGTGAACCGGCAGACCAGGCACGGGCATTCGTTGGGGCCGGCCGAGGCGATGTTCGTGTACGACGCGTTGCGGGCGTACACGGTGGACGCCGCGTGGGCCTGTCACTGGGAACACGACCTGGGCAGCGTCACTGCGGGAAAGCTGGCCGATCTGGTCGTGCTGGCCGAGGATCCGCTGGCGGTTCCGGTCGATCGGATCGCCGGCATTCCGATTCTGGCCACCGTCCTCGGCGGCACCGAAGCCCACGGCTCCCTGGACTGACCGGTTCCCGAAGTTGACGATGTTCGCTGCTCGTTCCTCGCCGCGAACATCGTCAACTTCGGAGCGCAGGAAAAGGCGAGGGGCCCCGCATGAGTGCGGGGCCCCTCTGAATGCCATACCTGAAGTGGTCACAAGCGGTTACCGGAGTCCGGTGACCGCCCGCACCGCGCCCTGCCGCCCCGAGCGGCGGGGATCGGTGATCACCACGAGTCGTCGGATCCGTCCGTTCCCCAGAACGGAGGGACCATGCGCTGACAAATCGCCACAAACACTTTCAACCTCACTTTCCCCAGTTTCGCGATAAATAGCAGGTCCCTTGACGTGAATGCACGCCATCGCTGGTCCTCGCACGCCTGAGCGCGCCGCGAGAGTGAGAGAGAAATCCATGTTCCCTCCTTTCCGTTGATCGTCGATCTTGAACTTATGGTGCTTTCCACTATTTCCGGGCATGGCGAAGTCCGCGGAGCCGACAATCGGGGCCTCCGGATCGCACATGGCCCCCATGACATGTGCGCCGATGATCATTCGGGCTGCCGGAACATGGCTCTACCAGCACAAGGCCGACCATGATCCGGGACAGACCCGGTGTGTAACTCGCCTTCGCACCACCCAGACCCAGTCAGTCCCCAAGCTGACCGGGATGCGCTAAGACGACGGTTCCCTCAGTAGGTTGCCGGTGAGGTCATGAGCATATCTACGAGCCCCCGCCCCAGTGTCGCCAACATGCCTACATTATGCCGGGTTCGATCTAACCCTGCAACGTAATTTTGGCCGAGAAGTAATCCGGCGTTGTCCGGCACACGACAACGAAATTGTTGCACCCGGCTAACTACTCAAATACCACCTGGGGAATGACCGTAGAAATACTCAGTAGGTATGCCTAACCGGTGCCGTGCAGCGATTTCGCCAGGTCATCCCAGGCGGCCCGGCTGCGGGTGGTCGGGTAGGGGATGGGCTGGATCACCGCGTCCGAGGTCCACGCCACCCGCAGTTGCCCGTCCGGCTGCACCGTGGCGATCCGGGCGCGGCGCCAGGTGTGCAGGTTGTCGTCCACATAGGTGCTGTCGAAGCGCTGGCCCCGGATCGCGCCCACCACCTCGGCTGCCGTCACGCTGCCCGCCCGCTCCACCGCCTGGGCCCACAGCCGGACGCCGGCGTACGCGGCGCAGGCGGCGTCGGTGAGCACCCGGTGCGCGCCGTACCGCTCACGGAACCGGGCCAGGAAGGCGAAGTTCCGCTCGGCGGCCAGGCTCTGGAAGTAGGTCAGGCCCAGGTGCAGGCCCGCGATCTCGTCCGGGCCGACATGCTCCAGTTCCGCCTCGGAGACGGTCAGCGACAGCATGGGCGTCGTCGACGGTGAGATGCCCTCGGCGCGCAACGCGTGCAGCAGGTCCAGGTTCCGGTCGCCCACCACGGTGCTGATGATCGCGTCCGGTTCGGCCTCCCGGATCCGCCGCGCGACGACCGCGGGGTCACCCAGGTATTCCTCGCCCGCGGTGAAGCCCCACAGTTCGGTGAGCTGATCCCGGACGATCGCGTTCGCCATCCGGGAGAACACGCCCTCCGAGCCGACCAGGAAGTGCCGCCGCCCGTGGTTGCCGAAGAACCAGCGCACCGCGGGCACGATGAACTGGTTCGGCGCCGCGCCGGTGTACACCACGTGCCGCGAGGTGTCGCCGCCCTCGTAGCTCGCCGGGTACAGCAGCAGGCTGCCCAGTTCCTCGACGATCGGCACGATGGTGCGCCTGCTCTCCGGGGTGCACCCGCCGAAGATCGCATTGACCTGCTCCACAGCGACCAGCGCGCGCACCTCGTCGGCGAACAGTTGCCAGTCCGAATGGCCGTCGACCACGATCGGCTCGATGGGCCTGCCGAGCAGCCCGCCACCGGAGTTGAGTTCCTCGATGGCCAGCAGCGTGGCGTCGGTGTTCGGCTTGGCAGACAGCGCGACGGGGCCGGTGCTGGAGTGCAGCACGCCCACCCGGATGGAATCGATCACGCCTAGTGATACTAGGTCTTAGGCCTCTGACCTGTGGTTTTTCGTGCCGCTGAGCGGACCGGCAAGATCACGGATCTTGTGCCGCAGTACCCGGGTGGCCACCGGTCCCAGGTCGTCGATGACGCCGAGGAGCTCACCCAGCGGGCGCAGCGCGGCGATCGCCCGGTGCGCGGACTCCTCGTCGACGCCCTCCGCCAGTTGGTAGCCCACGAAGGAATAGGTGAGGAACCGGGACAACGCGGGCAGGTCCAGCAGCGGGTTCAGCACGGAGTCGCCCAGCACCCGGCGCAGCACGGCCTCGATCTCGGCCACCCACAGGTCCATGGCCTGCGCGGCCGCCGGACGCAGCTTCGGGTCGGTCTGCGCGCCGGCCAGGGCCTGGGCGAGCATCACCACGTCGCCGCTGCGCCGGTAGCCCTCGTTCAGTTCGAGCCCGAAGTCGAGGAGTTCGGTGATCGTCTGGATGTCGGCGAATCGCGGCCGCAGCTCCGTGATCAGCTGCTCGGCGCCCCAGGAGCAGGCGGCTGCCAGGAGCTCGTCCACGCTGCCGAAGTGGTAAAAGACCAGACCCTGGTTGACCCCGGCCGCGGCGGCGATGGTGCGCGCGGACACCCCGGCGATCCCGCGTTCGCGCAGGGTGATCAGCGCGCCTTGCATCAATTTGGTCCGGGTGTCGCTTCGCGGGTGTGCTGTGTTGAATGGTTCGCTCGCAGGCTCGCTCACATCAACGCATTCTCCCGGATCGGTCGTAGCTCCGCCGGAACCGGGCCACTCTCGTCGTATCGCACGGTGAACGCGCCCTCGTAGCCGAACAGCGGGCCGAAGTACCGGTTGACCACGGCCACCCGGATCTGGAACCGCTCGCCGTCCCACCATTCCCGCAGCCGGGCCTGCCCGGTGATCAGCTCCGGCACCCGGCCGCGCAGCGGGCCCTCGTGAATGCGGTACTCGCCGGACCTGATCTCCAGGCCACCGCGGTCGTCCACCCGGTGATGCAGGTCCACCGCCAGATGCTGGTGGGTGCCCAGATAGTCCACGATGCACCCCCGCTCCGGGCTGTAGATCATCGTGGCATCCCATCGATGTGGCCGGTTGAAGACGAAGGTGCGCGCGAAGGTCACCGTCTCCCTGCCAAAGGAGTCCACATAGGAATGGTTCCGGATGATGAACGGCACGTCGGTCCCGACCCGGTCGCACAGAATGTTCCGCATCGCGCCGAAGGCCAGGAACGGCCGGGTGAACGCGCCACCCCGCCATACCCGGTTCATCACGCCGGTCCCGGTGCAGGACCGTCCACTGTGTACATCGAACCGGGCCTGCATGGCCGGGTGCAGGCGGTCGAAGTCGGCGCCGAGCGCCAGGCGGAAGATCGAGGTCATGGCTGCTCCAGGGTGTGCAGGGTGGACGGTGCCGTGGCGCCGCGCCGATCCGGAGGGGTGCGCAGGCAGCGACGGGCCGCCGGGCACCGCGCGGAGGGCGGCAGTAGTACGGCCAGCGCGGTGATCGCGGTGGCGGCCGGGGCGGTGAGCCACCACGCGCCGGCGATCGCCGCCGCGCGCAGGGTCAATTCGAGCAGTGCGCGGTTGCGGGTGGTCTCCGGGGTGAGCCCGTGTTCCAGCCACAGCCGTAGCCGGTCGAACGACCACGCGGTCGCCCAGCCGAGCAGCGGCCGGACCAGGACGTCCAGCCGGCCGCCGGTGTAGTCGTAGCCGGTCAGGAAGCGGATCCCGTCCGGGGTGGGCACGTAACGCCAGTACCCGGAGCCCTCACGGATGGGGGAGAGCGGGTGGCGGGAGATGAAGCGCAGCGCCGAGGTCCGGCTGCCGTCGGCCCGGCGGCGTTCGCCGAGCGTGATGCCGGTGCCGTGGACGCCCCAGGCGGCGTAGCGGAATCGCTGTGCCGTCTGGGTGTCCCGGGGCAGGTACTCGATCCGGGTGAACCGGAGGTCCCAGCGCTGGTGCCGTGCCGGGTCCTGCGTGTGGTGCCACACCCGCTCGATGTCCGCCCGTATCCGGGTCTCCACGTACAACGCGGTGCTGTGCTTCATCTCCACCCCCAGTTGAGCGATCGCTCAACTCAGACCATAGGCGGATTTGAGCGATCGCTCAACTGATGTTCGGGTGACTCGCCTCACGACGTGTGGCTACGATTGGGCCGACGCAATGACGCGCGAGGGGACCGGTCATGCTGACCAACTTCCAACAGTCCAAGCTCGAACTCCGATTCGGCCAGCTGGACGCGCTCCGGGACGGCTACCTGGACAAGCGCGACCTGGAGGTCACCGCGCAGCGGCTGTGCGACGAGCTGCTCCCGGCGGACTCCGCGGACCAGCGGCGCGCGGTGTACGACAGCCACCGGTACCTGTGGGGAATGCTGGTGCCCCTCGCCGACCACGACGGTGATCACCGGATCTCGCTGCAGGAGTACGTGCAGGCCCTCGAGGCGCACGTGGTGGGCAATCCGCAGGGGTATCAGCTGTGCGTGGCCCGCACGATGAAGGCGTTGTTCGATGCCATGGACGGCAACGGGGACGGCTGCCTTGACCGGGCGGAAGTGTCCAAAATGGCCACCACGCTGGGTGTCGCCGAGTCCGATGTGGACATCATGTTCGACAAGCTGGACGCCAACCGGGACGGTGTGATCAGCGAGGCCGAATACCTGGCCGCGCTGCACGACTTCTATCACGGCGACGACCCGGACTCAGCGGGCTCCTACCTCTTCGGACGAGTTTCCATGGAAACTGCTCCCGACCAGAAGAACCCCTGACCGACAGCAGTTTCCATGGAAACTGCTCCTCTTAAGGCAGGCGCGCGACCAGTTCGCCCAGGGCCACGCCCAGCGGCAGGTCCACGCGCACCCGGGCGTGCTGGTCACCCCGGGTCTCGCCCCGGTTGATGATCAGTACCGGTGTCCCGGCCCGAGCCGCGCGGCGGACGAAACGCAGGCCGGACATGACCGTGAGCGAGGAGCCGAGCACCAGCACGGCCGCCGCCGCGTCCACCAGGGAGTAACACAGCTCCACCCGGTCGCGGGGCACGTTCTCGCCGAAGAACACCACATCCGGCTTCAGCACGCCGTCGCAGTCCACACAGGACACCGGGTGGAACCCGCGCACCACGGCGGCGTCCAGTTCCGCGTCGCCGTCCGGGTTGATCCGGGTCACCTCGGCGGTGAACTCCGGGTTCGCCGCCAGCAGCCGCTCGTGCAGCGCCATGCGCGGGCTCAGCCGGCGGCAGCCCAGGCAGATCACCCGGTCCAGATTTCCGTGCAGCTCCACGGCGTCGAGGGTGCCCGCCGCGTGGTGCAGCCCGTCCACGTTCTGCGTGATGACGCCGGACACCAGTCCCCGGCCACGCAGCGCCTGCACGGCGTGGTGCCCGGAATTGGGCGTGGACCGGGCGATCGTCTGCCAACCGAGGTGGCTGCGCGCCCAGTAACGCTGCCTGCCCGGCTCGCTGCCGGTGAACTCCTCGTAGGTCATCGGGGTGTGCGTGCGCAGGCTGCCGGTCTCGCCCCGGTAATCCGGGATTCCCGATTCGGTGGACAGCCCCGCTCCGCTGAGTACGAGCACATTTCCGCCCGCGAGTGCCTCGGTGACCTCGTCGAGGCTCTCGGTCGCGGGCCGGGCGGTACCGGTGGAAGTCCAGTTCAGCGTGGGTCTGGTGCGCACGCGGACAGCGTACGTGAGTAGGCGTGCGCAGAGGGTGTCCAATCCGACACGCCGAGTGGCTGCGAATCCTTCGGGTGAGCGTGGATAGGGAGAACACCCAAAGGGGTAATCAAATACTGCAACCCTCGCGGGCGTTCCGGCGATAAGCAGGTGGGGAGGCGACATGACGCACGTAGTGAAGTACATCGACGGCGCGATCACCGCTCACGGCGGTGCGCGACGGCTCTCTCGGCCCGCGACGGTGCGGACCCGGTGGGAGTACAGCACGGGTGACCCGCTGGCGGTCCAGGTGTTCATCCAGGCCGGCCGGGACGAGTGGGTGGAGTGGGCGTTCGCCCGCGACCTGCTCGCCGACGGCCTGATCGCCGAGGCCGGTTCCGGTGACGTCCGGATCAGCCCGATGGGTCTGTTCACGGTTCGGCTCGAGCTGTCCAACCCGGGTGGGTACGCGGCACTGGAGTTCGACGCCGAGACGACCTGCGAGTTCCTGCAGGAAACCTATGACCTGATCCTGCCCGGAACCGAGCAGGTGCTGGACGGCGTAGACCGGTTCCTGGCAGCACATTCTTTGTGATCAGTCAGACCGTATCCTGTTGTCGGCACACCAGGCGCCTATAGCATTCGGCTCGATGATCTGGCGCCCCATTCGGTCCGGATTGGCCGGCGCCAAAGTCCGGCTGCGGGAGATCGACTCCACCGACCGACACACACTCGCCCGGTTCGACCGGGATTCCGGCTCTTCGGTCGGCGGATTCCAGCACTGGGCCGCGCATCGTGCCTGTCCGGGCGATGCCGCGCAGTACGTGATCGAGACGGTGCACAGCCGTCTCGTGGTCGGCTCGATGTGGGTGGTCCAGGCCGGCCCGCGTACCGGCTGGTTCAGCTACGGCATCGGTATCGGCTCGGCCCACCGGCGCTGCGGCTACGCCTCCGACGCCATCTCGGTGCTGCTCGGGCACATGTTCACCGACCGGGGCTACCGCACCTGTGAGGTGAGCGTGCACGGCGGCAACCTCGCCTCGCTGACCCTCCATGGCGCCCTCGGGTTCCTGGAGCGCTCCCGGCTGCGGGACACCGAGCTGCGTCCGGGCAGCGTGAACTACGTGGTGCAGCTCGGCATCGAGGCGGCGCAGTTCACCGGCCTGCCCGTCCACCGCACCGCGTTGCGGCCGATGGCCATGGCCGGCCGCGGCCGGCACTGGCGTCGCCGGCGCGGCCGGCACTGGCAGGTCCAGCACCTCCGCTAGGCCAAGGAGTCCCGAAGTTGGCGATGTTCGGGAAGAGCACCCGAACATCGCCAACTTCGGAGCACGGGTTTCAAGGCTTGGGCAGCGCCGGGAGGGCGGGGGAGTAGAGCCAGGCGGCGAACAGCCCGTCCAGGGGGTGCTTCGAGTGCCGTGCGGCCATGGCGGTGAAGTCCTCGGTGGTCACCAGGCCATGCCGGTTCGTCGTCGTCCACTCGTGCAGCAGCGCGAAGAAGGCGTGATCCCCGAGCGTCGCCCGCAGGGCGTGCAGCGTGAGCGCGCCACGCTGGTACACCCGGTCGTCGAACATCCGCCGCACACCCGGATCCGCGACCCGGATGTCCCTCGGCTGCCGGGACAATGCCAGGTGCGCCCGGCCGGCCAGCACGAACGCCGGCACGCCGCCGGAACTCTCCGACCACAGCCACTCCGCGTAGGTGGCGAACCCCTCGTGCAACCAGATGTGCCGCCAGTCGGCGATGGTCAGCGAGTTGCCGAACCACTGGTGGGCCAGCTCGTGCGCGACCAGGTTCTCCGCGGTGCGCAGCCCGTCGACGTGGTTGGCGCCGAACACCGACAGGCCCTGCGCCTCGATCGGGATCTCCAGCTCCTCGTCCACCACGACCACCGTGTAACTGGGGTGCGGGTACGGGCCGAAGCTCCGGATGAACACGTCCATCATGTCCGGCTGCCGGCCGAAGTCATGCCGGAAACAGGTCACCAGCTGCTGCGGCACCCCCGCGCGCTGCGGCACGGTGCCGCCCATCAGCTCGACCAGGTCGTACTGCCCGATCTGCACCCCGGCCAGGTACGTCGGGGTCGGCACCTTCTGGTCGTATACCCAGGTCGTGGTGGACGCCTTGGTGCGCGCCGAGACGAACTGCCCGGTCGCGAGGACCGCGTACGGCGAGGCCGTGGTGACCGACATCCGGTACGTGGCCTTGTTCGCGATGTGGTCGTTGCACGGGAACCAGGAGGGCGCGCCGATGGGCTGGCTGGCGACCATGGCGCCGTCCTCCAGCTGCTCCCAGCCGATCTCGCCCCACCACCGGCTGCGAACGGGCTGCGGGGTGCCCGTGTACCGCACATCGACGGTGAACCGCTCCCCGGCGGGTAGCGGCTTGGCCGGCGTCACCTGCAGCTTCTGCAGCCGGTGGGCGTAGCGGACGGCCTTGCCGTTCACCGTGACCCGCTCCACCCGGAAGCCGCTGCCCAGGTCCAGGCTGAACCGGACGAGCGCCTGGTCGGCGACCGCCTTCAGCCCGGCCTTGCCGGCCAGCCGGTTGGTGGCGACCCGGTAGTCGATCTCCAGGTCGTAGTGCTTGACGTGGTACCCGCCGTTTCCGTGTTCCGGCAGGTACGAGTCGGTGGACATGCTCAAACCAGGACTGTGGGGCTCGTGGTGCTTGCGGCTCACCCGCGGGAGGGTCCTCTCTAGCGCCAGGACGTAATGGGGTTACCGATCCACCGGGTACCCGACGGGACCGACTCGCCACGCATGACCAGCGAGGCGGGGCCGACGGTGGTGTGTGCGCCGATGGCCGCTCCCGGAAGCACGATACCGTGCGGCCCGAGGGTCGAGCCCGGCTCGAGGGTGACGGTGTCCATCCGCATGATCCGGTCGTGGAACAGGTGGGTCTGCACGACGCAGCCCCGGTTCACCGTGGCGCCATCGCCCAGGGTGACCAGGTCCGACTCGGGCAGCCAGTAGCTCTCGCACCACACGCCGCGGCCGACCTGGGCGCCGAGCGCCCGCAGCCACATCGACATCAGTGGGGTGCCGCTGACGGCGCGGACCAGCCACGGCACCGCGAGGACCTCGATGAAGGTGTCGGCCAGCTCGTTGCGCCAGACGAACCCGCTCCACAGTGGATGCTCCACGGCGCGGAACCGGCCGACCAGGATCCACTTGGCGGCCACCGCGATCGTGCAGGCGACCAGTCCGCCGGCGAGCAGGATCCCGCCACCGGCCGCGATGGTCCACAGTGGACCGATCTTGCCGAGCAGCCACTCGCCGGTCGCGGCCGCCAGCACCAGCAGCGCGACGGTGCACATCACCGGCAGGATCCGGCAGGCCTCGACCAGGCCGCGGGCCCACATCAGGTACGCGGGCGGGTTGAACGTACGGCTGTTGTCCGCCTTGTCGGCGGCGCGCGGCAGCAACATCGGCGGCATGCCGAGGTAGGAGTCGCCGCGCTTGGCCCCCTTCGGGGTGGAGGACAGCACGCCGACCAGGCCGCGGTTGGGCACGCTGCGCCCGGCGGCCGTCATGCCGGAGTTACCCAGGAAGGCCTTCTTGCCGATCTTGGCCGAGGCGATGTGCAGCCAGCCGCCGCCCAGTTCGTAGGAGGCGACCATCGTGTCGTCGGCCAGGAACGCGCCGTCGCCGACGGTGGTCATCTTCGGCAGCGCGAGCACGGTGGAGGCCTCCACGCGGCGGCCCACCTTCATGCCCAGCGCCCGCAGCCACACCGGGGTGGCCAGGCTGGCGTACATCGGGAACAGCGACTGGCGGGCGGCGTCCATCAGCCGCTCGGTGGCCCAGGCCTGCCAGGCGACCCGGCTGTGCACCGGGTGGTAACCGGCTTTCAGCCCGATGCTCAGCAGTCGCACGGATACCAGGATCAGCAGCGCGTAGGAGGCGAACCAGGCCACCGTGGCGAGCGGAACGGCCAGCAGCGCCTGTTGCGTCGCACCGCCCAGAGTGGACTGTCCACTCAGGAACGATCCGACGATGTACAGCGGAGCGGCCATGGCCACCACGGGCAGGCCGCCCAGGGCCATCGAGGTGAGCGCGTAGATGGCCTGCCAGCGACGCAGTCGCGGCGCCTTGCGGCTGGGCCAGTTCTGCGAGGCCTTGCCGGTGCGGGCGGCGGGAACGCCGGCCACGCGGGTGCCGGGGCGAACGGAACCGATGACGCCGGAGCCGGGGGCCACCTCGGCGTGCTTGCCGACCCGGGCGCCGGGCAGCAGGGTGCTGCGGGAGCCCACGGTCGCGCCGGCGCCCACCCGGATGCGGCCGATGCGCAGGGTGTCGCCGTCCAGCCAGTGGCCGGACAGGTCCACCTCGGGCTCGATGGCGCAGCCCTTGCCCAGCTTCAGCATGCCGGTGACCGGGGGAGGGGAGTGCAGGTCGACGCCGTCGCCGACCTTCACGCCGAGCCGGCGGGCGTACACGGTGTTCCAGACGCCGGGCAGGTTGCCGGCTCCGGTCAGTTCGGCGATGCGTTCGACGGTCCACAGTCGCATGTGGATCCGGCCGCCACGCTTGTAGTTGCCCGGTTTCACGTTGCGCAGCAACAGCTTCGCCGCGATGACGGTCATGGCGATCCGTCCGGGCGGGCTGACCAGCAGCAGCCAGCCGAGGCCGACGTACAGCCACGGCACTGTCGGTGCCCAGGCGAAGGTCCCGGTCAGCGCCAGCAGGTTGTTGATCACCGCCAGGCCCACCACCCAGCGGGCACCGACGACGGTCAGCAACGGCAGCATGGCCATGGTCTGCAGGACCTTGGCTTTGGTCTTGGTCGGCCGGACCTTCTTGATCTTCGTGGTCTCGGTGTCGAACTGACCCAGGTATTCGGCCTGCGCGGCCAGCACGGGCCGCTGGTACAGGTCGCTGACCGAGATCGCCGGGTAGCGGGTGCGCACCAGCGAGATCAGCCGCGCGGCGCTCAGGCTCGTGCCACCGGAACCGAAGAAGTCGGCCTGCGCGTCACCGGGCGGGAGGCCGAGGACCTCACCCCACTGCTCGGCCAGCCAGGCCTGCAGCGGAGTGAGTTCCCCGGTCTTCTCCGTGGTGGGATTCAGGTTGGGCAGGGGCCAGGGCAACGCGGCCCGGTCCACCTTCCCGGAGGTCTTGGTGGGCAGGGTGTCCACTGTGGCCAGTAGCGGGACCAGCGCGGCGGGCAGTTCCGCGCGCAGGATCTCCAGCGCTTCGGCCTGATCGAACTTGTCGTCGGCGGGAACGACGTATCCGACGAGGATCTGGTTGCCGCCCTTGGTGGTTCGTACGGCGGCGGCCGCACCGGCCACATTGGGCAGCGCCTGCAACGCGGAGTCGACCTCGCCGAGTTCGATGCGGCGGCCGCCGAGCTTGACCTGCTCGTCGGCGCGGCCCAGGAACAGCAGGCCCTCGGGCTGCGCGCAGACCAGGTCACCGCTGCGATAGGCGCGATCCCAGCCCATCGAGGGCAGTGGCGCGTACTTCTCGGCGTCCTTGTCGGCGTCCAGGTAGCGGGCCAGGCCGACGCCACCGATGACCAGCTCGCCGCTCTCGCCCATCTCCACCGGCCGCCCATCGGCACCGACGACGGCCAGTTCCCAGCCATCTAGGGGCAGGCCGATCCGGATCGGCTCGTCACCGGTCAGCTGCGCGGCGCAGGCCACGACGGTGGCCTCGGTGGGGCCGTAGGTGTTCCACACCTCGCGGCCCTCGACGGCCATCCGCTCGGCGAGCTCCGGCGGGCAGGCCTCGCCGCCGAAGATGAGCAGCCGCACCTCGTCCAGGGCCTCCACCGGCCACAGCGCGGCCAGCGTCGGCACCGTGGACACGACGGTGATCTCCCGCTCGGCCAGCCAGGGGCCCAGGTCCATGCCGGTGCGCACCAGCGCGCGGGGAGCGGGCACCAGGCAGGCTCCGTGCCGCCAGGCGAGCCACATCTCCTCGCAGGAGGCGTCGAAGGCCACCGACAGCCCGGCCAGGACCCGGTCGCCGGGACCCATCGGCTCTTCCTGGAGGAAGATCCGCGCCTCGGCGTCCACGAAGGCGGCGGCCGAGTGGTGGGTGACCGCGACGCCCTTGGGCTTGCCGGTGGAACCGGAGGTGAAGATGATCCATGCGTCATCGGCCGGATCCGGCCGGTCGCACAGGTTCAGCGCGACCCCGCGCATGGTGAGCTTCCGGTCCTCGCCGAGCTCGGCGCAGACGTCGGCTTCGGTAAAGACGGTGTTGGCGCGCTCGTCCGGGTCCTCGAAGTCCACCGGGACGTAGGCGGCGCCCGCGGCCAGGGTGCCCAGGATGGACACGTACAGGTCGATGGTGCCCGAGGGCACCCGGATCCCCACCCGGTCGCCGAGCCCGATGCCCTGCGCGTGCAGGGCGCGGCGCATCTCCCCGACCTCGGCCAGCAACGCGCGGTAGGTCAGCACGCGCGTGCCGTCGTCGATGGCGGGTGCGCCGGGGTGCCGGCGCGCGGTGTCCTCCAGGATGTCCAGCAGGGTGCGCCGGGCCGGCGTGGCGCCGGCCCGGAAAACGGCTGGGTGCTGCGGTGATACTGCTGTGGGCGGTTCCAACAGAGCTGTGTCGCTCAGCGTGGTCACTCGGCCTCCGGGGCTAGTCCGACGCTGGTCCTCCGCCCGGTGTGCGAGTCACGGGTCGAGGCGTCGGCTGTACTCACCGCTGACACTGCGATGAGCTGACCAGCTAATTTACCCTGGATTAACCGAGCGGACACAGTCCGGCTGGCCGAAAGTGCCCACTTTCACAAGCTCGGGGGAGCCCATTCGGGCGGACTTCGGCCGGTCAGCCGGCGTCCCGGTCGAGGCGCGCATGGACCGTCGGGCCACGTTGTTCCGGCCGTTTCAGTGATGACTGCTGGCGTAGCCGCCGCAGCAGTGGCTGGGCGACTTTCTGCAGGTTCCGGACCTGCTTGTAGTAGTTACCCAGTGCGGTCGAGTAGCGGCTGGAGGTGGGTTCTCGGTGAGTGGTCTTGCCGATCTCGTCCATGAGTAGCTTGATCGTGCGCTGTACGGGTAAGGCGGCGAGCACGAGTGCGTCCACCTCGGCTTCCTTCAACGCACCACCCGGTTTGTTGTGCAGTTGGTTCAGCTGAGTCAGGCAGCCGCCGAATTCCCGTTCCAGGGGCCGCAAAGAGCCTTTTGCCTGATCGAAATCCTGGTTCAGCGTGTTGAACGTATCGCTCGCCGTGGAGATAAGGTCATCGAGCCGCCTGGCGAGATCCCGGGCCTCCCAGGAGGACACCGCGGACTACTGGTTCTCGCGGATGAACCGCACCATCGTGCCGATGGCGGCCTCGGCCTCCTGCGCCAGTTGTGCGAGCTCTCCCGCCGAAACGAATCGGGCCTGGATTTCCGTTGCCGGGCAGGCCTCCTGCAACCGGCGGACGGCCGACAAGGCCGCCCCCAGCGCGCCTTCCCGCCGGATTCGCACCGCGAACGGCAGGTCCACGCGCGACGTCCGTTTCATGTCAGCGAGCAGGGCACCGGCCTGCACGACCGTGCGGTGCAACGGGAATGCCAGGCCGAGAACGGCCGCCGGGTCCGACGCCTCGGCAAGTTCATCGGCTGCCAGCGCGAGCTCGGCGGCGAGCCCACTCAGCTCACCCGTATCCGACGACGGTGGACGAGGACCCAGGTCCACGGAATGCAGACGCCTGATGGCCATGGCCGACACCGCCTTCGGACTTTCCGCCTGGGGCAGTGGGACGTCCCGCTCGCCAAGGAACTCCTCGACGGCTCGTCCCGCAAGCCGGGCGAACCAGCGGCGTCGCTCCTCGCCGAGGTCCACATAGGACGTATGCACCAGAGATTTGCCGGCCAGGGAGAGCAGGTACTGATCCCGCCAGGAATCCTCCCTGCCGCCAGGCAATCCCTTCAACGCGGCGCCGTAGATGCCGTTGAGAGTCTTGATGGATTCGGGATCCAGGGGTGGGTTCTTCGGTGCCTGCCGAAGCACCAACTGGTCGATCAACGCGGTTGACGGCCGTTCGGCGTCCAGGTTCAGTTCACTGAGGTAGCGGGCACAGCAGGACAACATCAACTGCACCACGTCCCGGCTGCGTGGTGCCGAGTCGGAGTACTCGGACAGGTCGATCAGCCGCCAGTTGAGTCCGCGCCTGGCGCTGTCCGCGACCAGCAGAATGTTGTTCAGGTGCAGGTCCCCATGCGCTCCGCCGCGCAGTACATCGACGTCCACGCCGGCCAGGTCGTCGCTGCGGAGCAGGTGATAGGGATTGGGGATTCCAGGAGCGAAGGGCAGCTGGGTCGCGGTGTCCAGTCCGTGGTTCCGCGCCCACAGATCGGCGGCCTGGTCGTCGCCGAGTCCATGATCAAGCTCTTCCTGTACGAGCTCGGCGGCGGACATCCGTGTGGGCCCAAGGGTGTTGGACTGCCAGTGCTTGTGCAGGGAGGCGATCACCTTCGGGCACAGTTCGGCCAGCTGATCGCCCATGTCGTCGTCCCCGAACGGCCGGGTGAATCGCAGGCTGCCGTTGATCCGGAGGAACATCAGCACTCGCCCGTCGGGCATCGGGACCGGGTAATGGGCTTGGGAGACAAGGTGATTCTTGGCGAAGGTGCCGTGCAGCTCGGCCGCTTGTCTGGCTCGCCCCGCTTCGCGGTGTTCGCCCGCGGGACAGATCTTCAGCACCAGCTGATCGCCGCCTACCGCCAAGGTGTGCAGCCTGGCGCCGGTGTAGTCGCCCTTCCGTTTCCAGCTGTCGCTGGACGGGGCCAGAGACAGGTGATTGAGCTCGGCGAACCTGCGTAATGCCGCCACCACCTCGGCATCCTCGATCACAGCGGCCAACTCGTCGGAGTCCAACGGTGCTCCCCTGTCCGGTCAGATTAGGCCGTGCGCTACCGGAAGGTACTCGAATGACTGCACTCCGTGAACCCGATCGGTGGATTCGTGACGCTGGACAGCGGCCCGCGCCGCGAGGAAGAGTGATCACGGGACACTCGACGGAGGGATGGCAGTGGCGCAGTCGCCTATTCGGGAGCGGCAGGACCAACCCGAGATGATCATGCTGATCCGGGCGATGTTCACCTCGAACGCGCGGGCCCAGCGGTGGGAAGGGTTGCGCACCGGGATCTCCGTGGCCACCGCCGTCGCCGGTCTGGTGGCCGCGTTCGTCAGCAGCATCGCCATTCCGGTGGCGGTCCTCGGTGTGATCTGGGGATTCCTGTACTCGGCGGGTTTCGCCGCCGTGCTCGGCCGGGAACTGCGCCGGGCGGCGGTCATCCAGCAGATGCTGTGCGCCAAGCTGTTCGACCTGCCGTGGAACCCGGTGCTGTTCGGTGATCCGATCGGCCAGGAGGAGATCAACCGGCTGGCCAAGCAGTCCACCGCGCCGGACGAGATGGTCTTCGGCTACTTCGAGGTCCGCGACTTTCCCCGTCCGTACGACGTGCTGGCCTGCCAGATGCAGAGCCTGGGCTGGGGCGCAAGGATCCGGCTGCGGTACGCGAACCTGCTGCTGGTCGTGGTGCTGGCCTGGGCACTGCTGGGCCTGCTGATCGGCGGTCTGGCGAACCTCACCGTCGTCCAGCTGCTGATGCGCTGGTACGTGCCCTCACTGGGCGCGCTGCTGTTCGGCCTGGACGCCTACCGCAATCACCGGGACGTGGCGGGCGAGCGCATGCGGGTCCTCGCGCTGCTGCGTAACCGGGTCGCGGGGCAGACCGACGAACAGGAACTGCTGCGCTTCGCCGGCGAGGTGGAGGACGCGTTGTTCCTCTCCCGGCTCAAGGTGGCCCGGGTGCCGGACATCTTCTTCCTCAAGTTCCGCAACGCCGACAGCGAGGACTTCAGCCGCGCCATGGACGACATGGAGAAGAAGTTCAGGCCCTGAAGGACACCGAAGTGCCCTTCAGGGCCTGATCCCTAGGCGCGGGAGTTGAAGGTGCTCGCCATGCTCGGGTAGCGCGCGCCCGCCACCCGGTCCGCGATGGTGTCCAGAGTGGACAGTTCCTCGGCGGACAGCGCCACGTCCAGCCCGCCGACGTTCTGCTCCAGCCACTTGATCCGGCGGGTACCGGGGATCGGTACGACCGGCAGGCCGTGTACCTCGGACCGCTGGTGCACCCACGCCAGGGCCACCTGTGCCTTGGCGGCACCGTGCGCGCTCGCGATCTCTTCGATGGTCTGGATGAGCGCCACGTTCGCCTGCCGGTTCTCCTCGGCGAACCGCGGGGCGGCGCGCCGGAAGTCATCCGGGGCCAGATCGTCCACATCGGACAGCTGTCCGGTGAGGAAACCACGGCCCAGCGGGGAGTAGGGCACGATGCCCACGCCCAGTTCCCGGGCCACCGGCACGACCTCCGCCTCGATGTCCCTGGTCCACAGCGACCACTCCGGCTGGATCGCCGCGATCGGGTGCACGGCGCGCGCCCGGCGCAGCTCGTCGCCGGTCACCTCGGACAGGCCCAGGTGCAGCACCTTTCCCGCCTTGACCAGTTCGGCCATCGCGCCGACCGACTCCTCGATCGGCGTGTTCGGGTCCTGCCGGTGCTGGTAGTACAGGTCGATCCGGTCGGTGCCCAGCCGCTGCAGGCTGCCGTCCACCGCCGCACGCACGTAAGCCGCGTCGCCCCGAATGCCGTGGGTGCCGTCCGGGTTGGTCAGGAAGCCGAACTTGGTCGCCAGCTGGACCTCGTCCCGCCGGTCCTGGAGGACCCGGGACAGCAGCCGCTCATTGGTGTGCGGGCCGTACATGTCGGAGGTGTCCCAGAAGGTGACACCGAGTTCGAGGGCCCGGTTCAGCGTGGCCACCGACTCCTCGTCGTTGCCCGGACCGTAGAAGGCCGACATGCCCATACAGCCCAGTCCCTGTGCGGATACCTCCAGCTTGTCGCCAAGCAGCACGCTTCGCATTCGTTCCACCTCTCCTGTGTTCGTCAGCCACGCTAACGACCTGGAGCGCGCTCCAGGCAAGGCCGGATCGCGACTATCTGAAGCGGCGCTGCAGGGCGCCGAGGAACACGGTCCAGGCGTGGTCGGCGAAGCTGAGGACCAGCTGTGGTGCCTTGGAATCACGCACGGCGATTCCCCCGGATAAGTGACAGCACTCGACGCAGTTGTTCTTCGCGCCGCTGTGGCTGGATTTGAACCATCGGGTGTTCATCCGAACTCCTCCGCGATCGACGTGATCAGGTGCGCGGACCGCTCCTGGTCCAGCGCAAGATCATGGATGGCGGCAAAGCCCTCGTTGCACCACTGAACGCCTTCGCCCCCATCGGCGTAGCGAGAACCGACCAACGTCTCCAGTGCGGCCTTGCCGCCATAGGGGAATTCGAACACGGTGAACGGCCCGACCATGGCGAAATGGGCAGAAGTGCCCGTTGGTAGTACGTGGACCCCGATGTTCCTCCGGGCCGCCATTCGCAGCAACGCGTTGAGCTGTTCACGCATCACGGCAGGCCCACCCGCCGGAGCGCGCAGCGCCGGTTCCCAGATGATCGCCGTGTAGTCCAGCTCCGTCAGCCGCCGTTGCCTGCGCAGTCGCAGGGCAGTACCGACGGCCGTCTGCTCCTCGGTCAGCGCCCCGCCGATGATCGCCCGGGCGTAGTCCGGGGTCTGCAGCAGGCCGGGAATGAGGGTCGGCGCCCACTCGCGGATCGCCGTGGCATCGGACTCCCAGTCCATGTGGGTGGGGAACTCGTCGTCGACGACGTCGCCGAACTCCTCCCACCAGCCGGCGTCGTGCATCCGGTCGGCCAGGTTCTCCAGTGCCCGTCTGGTGGGGGTGTCCGGCCGGACACCGTAGAGGTCCAGCAGAAAGGAGAGCTCCGGCTTACGCGGGGGAGAGGCGCCGCTCTCCATCCGGGCGATCTTTCGCCGCTCGAAGCCCAGGCGTCCTGCCGCGTCTGCCTGGCTGAGTCCGGCGGATTCCCGGAGCACGCGCAGCTCGGTCCCGAGCCGGCGCTGCCGCGGATTGGGTGTATTACTCACAGTGACCGTTCTTGTTCCTCAGGCGAACGACCACATTGGAGCATATGCGGAGACGGATATTGTTACGTGGAAAGACTCTTTCAGTCCCCAGTGGTACTGAAAGAGTCTTTCAGGTCAGGCGACGTGCAGGGTGTGCCCGGTGGTGCGCACCTTCGCTTCCAGATACGCACGGTTACTGGGGTTGACGTAAACGCCGGTGGGCCGCACCTCGGTCACGTCGATCCCGTGGGTCCGCAGCTGGCTCACCTTGTCCGGATTGTTGGTGGTCAGCCGGATGGTCTCGTGTCCCAGCGCCCGCAGCATCTGGGCGGCAACCAGGTAATCACGCTCGTCGGCGCCGCGACCCAGCTTCAGGTTCGCCTCGTACGTGTCCAGGTTCTGGTCCTGCAGGGCGTACGCGTCGATCTTGTTGTACAGCCCGATGCCCCGGCCTTCCTGGCGCAGGTACAGCAGGATGCCGCCGGACTCGCCGAACTCGCGGATCGCCTCGTCCAGTTGCGGACCGCAGTCGCAGCGCATGGAGCCGAAGATGTCCCCGGTGAAACACTCGGAGTGCACCCGTACCTGGGGCACGACGCCGACCGGCTCGAACACGATGGCAACGTGCTCGGCACTGTCGGCCAGACCATTGAAGGTCACCAGCTCGGCCTCGCCGGCGGCTTCCCGAGCGAATTTGATCTTCACTCGGGTCCGCTCGCTGGGGACGGTCTCCTCGCCATACATGTACGTAGCAAACCGCCGGTATGCCCAGTTCATTCCCTGAATTCAGGTGGGACGAATCATGTAGACCTCGGAGTAATCCGGGTCTAGCGGGTAAGGGCTACGCGCGTCGGTGAGCTGGAAACCGTGCCGTTGATAGAACCGGATCGCCCGCTGATTGTCCTCCAGGACCTGCAGAATCACGTGCCCACCGTGATCTTTGCTCCAGTCCAGGGCGGCCGCCATGAGCTCGTCGGCAACCCCTGATGCGCGGTGTTCCGGGCGCACGTAGACGCTGTAGAGCATCGTCCAGGGGGCTTCCACTGGTGGGTGAAGTTCGTCCGGTTTGGTCTGCCAGACGGCCTCGGTGAAGGCGCCGATCATCCCTGTCCAGCGGCCGTCCTCGTCGTCCGAGACCAGGAGAACCCGGTCCGGCTGACAGAAGCGGACCACCCGCTGGTCCCAGTGGTCGTCGGGTAGCTGGGCGGCCTCGGCGTAGTGCTCGGCGAAGGCCAGCGGCGTGTCTTTGAGGGCCTCGAGCCGGAGTTCCTTCAGCCGTTGCCCGTCCTCGGTGGTGACAAAGTGGATCACGAATACGAGGTTAGGCTACCGGGCAATTGGTTTATTGACCTCTAGTTAAGTAGAGGTCCTAGCCTGAATTCATGATTCAACTCAATCACACCATTGTCCGGTCCAAGGACGCTCTTGAGGCGTCGCGGTATCTGGCCGCGGTTCTCGGTTTGCCGGAACCCGTTGCAGTCGGCCCGTTTCAGGCGATCCCGCTGGCGAACAACCTGCAACTCGACTACCTGACCGTGGACGACGAGAAGATCACGCAGCAGCACCTCGCGTTCCAGATCGACGATGAGGACTTCGAGGGGATCCTGGAGCGGGTGAGCGCGAAGCAGTCGTATTGGGCGGATCCGTACGCGACGCGGGAGAACGAGGTCAACGACATGAACGGCGGCCGGGGGTTCTACTTCCAGGACCCGAGCGGGCATTGGCTGGAGGTGCTTACCCGGCCTTAGCTTGAACGGTCTTTTTCGGGGTTTTAGGTGACTGTGGAGCCCCAGTTTTACACCCATGTGGGTTATTGTGTGGATTCGATATCAGCATTGTGTGCGAGTAATATCGAAGACATGAGCGAGAGCTACGAGTACACGGCGGACGGGTTTGAGGTGCTGGTCAAACGGCACCGCAAGGACGCCGCTGTGATGCGCTCGTATGCGGCTCGGATGGCCGAGGAGCGGGGTGATTATGAGTTCGTCGCGGATGTGGTCGGTGAGGTGATGGGGATGTCTCCTCGTGCGTCCAACTGGTTGGAGGTCGCTCAGGCGTTGGATGGTCCGTTGCGGTCCACGTTCGAGGCTTTGCTGGCTGGGGAGATCTGCGAGGAGCGGATGCAGGCGATCTATTCGAAGACTCAGTGGTTGTCGGCGGACAAGGTTGCGGCGGTGGAGCAGGTCGCGTTGGACAACGCCTTGTGGTCCTCACCGCGGGAACTCGCCGGGATCATGGACGAGGAGATCCTGCGGGTTGATCCGGATGGGTACGCGGATCGGAAGTCGCGGCGGATGCATCAACGAAAGTTGAAGCACCGCACAGGTTCTGATGGTGTGTCGACGTTGGCGATCACCGGGGATGAAGCGACCAATCACGCGATCCCCCAGCATGTCGGAGCGCTGGCGAAGAAGTTGCGGCGTGAGGGTGATGAGCGGGAGATGGATCAGCTGCGCTGCGACATCTCCCAGCAGCTGTTGTTGGGGACGTTCGAGGGTGCCAGGGAGGTGAAGGCGGAGATCATCATCCATCTCACGCCTGATGTTGTGGCTGGGTTCTCGGATGCTCCGGCGCAGGTCGCGGGAATGGGACCGATCCCAGCCCAGGTCCCGCGCGATTACGCGGCGAAGGGTGATTGGTATCGGCTGGTCGAAGACCCGGTCACCGGTGTCGGGATCAAAGCCGAGACCAAGTCACGGTTCCCGACCCCGGGGATGCGCAGATTGCTGACTTCGACGCACAGAACGTGTTCGGCACCGTTCTGCATGGCGGCAGCGGTGACCTGCGACATCGACCATTGCCGGCGCCATGAGGATGGCGGCAGAACCTGCATCTGCAACCTCTTGCCGCTGTGCCGACACCACCATCGACTCAAGGATGAGGGCAACTGGAGCTACATCAAGAATCCGGATGGTTCCGTGCGGTGGACAACCGATGAGGGCCGGGTTTTGACGAAACCGCTGAGGCCCCACAAACGCAATTGAACCCCGATCCCAAGCCGAAGTGGGGCCGCACCCAACCCCGGTGTGTCCCCACCCGAAACAAGGAGCACTCATGGATCTTCCCCCTGTTCCGGGGGCCAACAGCGGAGATGGGGCGCAAGGCTCCAAGGAGGTGCTGGGCTGCGGCTGTCAACCACAGCCAGAAGCCCACAGCTGGGTTTTGACAGCCGCAGACCAGCGCCTCACCCTCAAAAGCCGCCCCAAAACCTACTTACCCAGAACCCGCCGCAGAACCTTCCCAGTGGCGTTCCGCGGCAGCTCCTCCAGGTAAACGACCTGCCGAGGCACCTTGTACCGGGCCAGGTTGTCCTTCACGTACGCCAGCAGCTCATCGGTGTCCGGCTGCGACCCGCGCGGAACCACGTAGGCGACCAGCCGCTGCCCGTACTGCTCGTCCTCGACGCCGACCACGGCCGCCTCGGTGATGCTCGGGTGCTTGGACAGCAGGTCCTCGACCTCCTGCGGGTACACGTTCTCCCCGCCGGAGACGATCATGTCGTCCTCGCGGCCGTCGACGTACAGCCGGCCGCTGGTGTCGAAGTGGCCGACGTCGCCGGTGTTCACCAGGCCGTTGATCACCTGCTTGGCGCCGCCGCCCATGTACTGGCTGATCACCTGCGGACCGCCGACGTAGATGGTGCCGGACTCCTCAGCGGAGACCGGCGCGCCGTCCCGCAGCACCTGCACCGGGATGCCGATGCTCGGCTGGCCGACGGTGCCGGGAGCCTCCAGCATGTCGGTGGGCGTGGCGATCGCGGCGAAACCACACTCGCTGGAGCCGTAGGCGTTGTAGAGCACCGGGCCGAAGGCCTCGGTGAACCGGCGGAACAGCTCGGGCCGCAGCGCGGAACCGCTGGACAGCACCATTTCCAGGGTGGAGTGGTCGTACCTGTCCCGCGTCTCGGCGGGCAGCTCGACCATCCGCTGGTACATCACCGGGACGCCGACGATACATCGGACCTTGTACTGGTCGATGTCCTTGAGCACCTGCTCCGGCTTGAACTTGCGACGCATGATGATCGGGTTGCCGAGCACCAGCGACAGGTGCAGGCCCATCAGGCCGACACCGTGGAAGGCCGGCGGGGCGATGAGCGTGGTGTCGCCCGCCTTCACGCCGCAGCGGATCATCAGCGTGGAGAAGATCGCCAGCACGGCCTTGGGTCCGGTGGACCGGGACGCGCCCTTGGGGGTGCCGGTGGTGCCCGAGGTCAGGATGGTGACCTTGCCGGTGCTGGCCGGCTTCAGCACACTGGTCGGCTTGTTCCGGGCCACGACCTGGTCGACCGTGGTCTGCCCGGGCAGTGCCGAGTCGGTCCACGCCGCGACCACCGGGCAGGGGGCGTCGCCGAGGCGGGGCAGGAACTCCTCGTCGGCGATGATGTAGTCCGGCGTGATGTTCTTGAACATGTTGGTCAGCTGCGGACCGGAGAACTCGGTGTTTAGGAAGATCAGGTTCGCGCCGAGCCGCCCGGCGGCGCCCATCGCGATCAGGAAGTAGCGGTGGTTGCGGCACATCACCGCGATCTTCGGCTCGGTACCCAGTTCGGTGGCGGCGGAGATGCCGGCGGCCAGCCGGGACGCCGCATCGTCCAGCTGCCGGTAGCTGATCTCGCCCCGGTCGTCGACCAGGCCGACCTTGTCACCCTGCCTGCTCGCGGCGAGGGCCAGTGGCAGAGCGGCGGAGCTGCCGGTGCTCCACCGAGCCTTGGCCATGCCGGGCAGATGCCACGGGCGGGTCTGGGTGATCATGCCGCTTCCCCAGAAAGCACGTGCAGCCGACGCCAACATCGCAATGCTCATCAACGACCCCTTCGCCAGCTCAGGAACTTTTCCAACGGTGCACGTACCGCGGTGAACCCGACGTTGCCGGCCCACGTGTACCAGGAGGTGATGCTCTGTGAACGCTCAACGATTGCCTTGATCACCAGTTCCGCCGCCTCGTCGGGCGTCAGGCCTGGCGCGTGCCGCAGTGCCTCGGTCGGCGCGCTCATCCGGGTGTGTACCAGTGTCATGTAGATCGTGGACGTGGTGACGTTGTCCTGGCTGCTCTCCACGCCTACGGTCCGGAAGAAGACGTCGAACGCCGACTTCGAGGCAACGTAGGCGGACCAGCCCGCGCTGGGCGGCAGTAGCGCGGCCCAGGTGGAGATGTTCACCAGATGGCCGGATTTGCGTTCCCGCATGCTCGGCAACAGGCCGAGCACCAGGCGCACCGGGCCCAGGTAGTTGATGTCGATGGTGCGCTGGAAGTCGTGGAACCGGTCGTAGGACTTCGACAGCAGCCGGCGAATGGACCGGCCCGCGTTGCTCACCAGGAAGTCCACGTGACCGTGCTCGGCCAGCACCCGCTGGACCAGGTCGTCCACCTGGTCGGCGTCGGTGAGGTCGGCAGGGTAGGCGTGGGCGATGCCGCCGTCGGCGGTGATCTTCTCGGCGACCTCTTCCAGGACCTCGGCGGTCCGGGCCACCAGGAGGGTGGTGGCGCCCGCTGCGGCGACCCGGCGCGCGGTGGACTCACCGATGCCGAAGGAGGCCCCGGTGATCAAGACCACTGTGCCGGATACTGCCTGCCGCAAGGCGTCGTCGGTGATGCTGACTTGGGGGGTGAGAACACGCCTGACCAGCTCCGATCTGGCAATTCGGGATCGGAGGGAGGCGGGGCGTGCTGGTCGTGCTGAGGTCATTCAGGACTCGTCCCACAGTTGGCGAAACCGGCCTGTTACGCAAGGCACACCATAGGCTGGTAACTACTGGCCAGTAAAGGACGAGTTTCACCTCTTGACGCCCTGCTGACAGTGTGTCAGCAGGGCGTTATCAGAGGTCAGGGGCGTACCTTGTCCGCCACGATCATCAGATAGTGAAAGCTACTTTCTCTGTAGGCTTGGAGGAACGGGACCTCTACACCGGTAGCCACGCACGATGTCTCCCGGAGCTCCCAGTAGGGGATCGTCGCCGGGGTCAGGTCGAACACGGAGATGGGTGCCAGTCCGTGGGCGGCGAGTGCCCGGAAGTACTCGCTGCGCGGGTGCACGTTGCAGGTGTAGCGCTCGTCGATCTGGATGACCGCCTTCGACCTGCCACCGGTGAGGTCGTTCCAGCAGCCGGTGATGCACACATATCTACCGCCGAACTTGAGCATCCGGGAGAACTCGCCGAACAGCTCGAACAGGTCCACGTACATCGTGGTCTCGTTGGTCCAGATCGCGGACAGCGAACCGTCCTCGATGCCGGTGTGCAGCATGTTCTTGAAGTGGAAGCGCACCTGGTCGGCCACGCCGCGCTGCTGCGCCTGGCCGTTCGCGAAGTCGACCTGCTGCTGGGAGATGCTCACGCCGTCCACCTGGCAGCCGAAGCGCTGGTTCACCATGATGCTGCTGCCGCCGCGTCCCGAGCCCGCGTCCAGGACCCGGTCGGTGGGTGTGAGGTCGCCGAGGTGGTCGATGAGGAAGTCCGCCTGGTCGGTCTCCAGGCGGTGCAGCTCGGCGATGATCTGTTCGTCGGTGCCGCCACGCACCGACTCGTCGACCGGTCCGATGCCGTAGTGATGGTGGTAGAGCCCGTCGACCTCACCGAGGCGGATGTTGACGGGGTCCTTCTCCTTGTCCCAATAGTCCGCGATCGATCGCTGGTAGGGGGTCTTGAGGACATCAGCGGTGGTCGCCGTGACCGTCATGGGGGTTCCCTTTCCTTAGACCGCCGGGGCCGGTTCCCGGTCGGACGACTGTTCTGAGCGATATCGCAGGGTCGTGGCGTGCCACTCCCTGCTGCCCCCACACCACGCCCAGAGATCGGTGAAGAACCGGCGCAGTGCCGGTGACCCGGCGGCGCTGAGCACGGTCGCTTCCGCGACGAAGGCCTTCATCAGCTCGTTGTGCACCGCCACCGTTTCCCGCACGGCCTGCTCCAGGGAGCAGTTCTCCTCCTCGGAGATCGCCTCGGGCAGGCTGATGTCGTCGTCGTGCTCCTTGGCCGCCGAGTGGATGTCGTTGATCAGCACCGCGGCCAGGCCGATCATCAGCACGGCGCGGCGCACCGGCGGGAAGTAGAACTCCTGCGGAGACAGTTCGTAGCCGGAGAGCACGTCGCAGAGGATCATCGGCGGCAGGTAGCTGTTGTGCTGCCGGTGCGACAGGTACTCCCAGGCCTTCGGGCGAGCCCCCGAGTGCCGCCAGCTGGCGTTCTGGTCGAGCGTGGTGAACAGGATGGCCATCTGGTGCTGGAACCGGGCCATCTGGGCCGTGGTCGTGTACTGCGCCAGGTGTTCCATCGAGTCCCGGAAGGCCCGCGCGATGGGCTCCTCCTGGAGGTACCGCTGTTCCGCGGACGTGTACCTGGCCGGCAGGGCCACCGGGTCGACCACGCCGTAGAGGAGGCCGAACTTGGCGGCCGTCGTGGCGGGATCGGCGCCCACCTCGGACTCGTCCAGGTAGTAGTCGTCGGAGGCCCATTCGGCGACCATGACCTTGGTCGCCGCGAGTAGTCGATCTGGATCATCGCAACCCGGATGGGCGAGCATGATCATCCGGCCGAATCCGCAGCGTCGCAGGTGGTCGAGCCGGTCGGGATAGATGCCCATCTCGCCCGCCCATGCCACGAGCTGCTCGTTCACCAGTTCACCCAGGGCCGGATCGTCCCGGACGGGACCCGGGCAGAACAGCTCGGAATCGTCATCCGGTAGAGTGATCAACGCAGTCGGGTCGACCCGCGGCCTCGCCAGGTCTGGAAAGAACATCCGGGCCGCCGCGGTTCCGAGCCCACTCAGTGCGGTAGTGGCCGAAGGGTCCTGCCGTACTTCTGTATGTGGCACGTTGAGTAGTTCGGCCAATGCAGACGGTGGTGCTTGGCGAATGTCGGCCAGTACCGACTCGACGAATGCGGCTACGGAATGCGTGGACGGGGATACGAACAGTGACGACAACCGAGACATTTCCAGGTGAACCTTTCTCGGAATTTTTCACGTCCTGTTTGTGAGCAATTGACGACCTTGCTCGGGGTTTCCCTGAGCCGTCAACGCTGGACCGGGTGACGCAGGAGACAAATTCGTGGTCCGCTACCTAATTTCCCCCGTTTGTACCAGGGGTGAAGTGTAGCCCAAATGGGTGAACTGTTGAGCTTTCAACTGATAGTCGACGAATCTATTGTGATCGAATCGACTGTTAACGGCGTGTTTCCTGACCAGCCAGAACCCGGTCAAGTGGGGCCGCCCGAACGTGTGATGTTGCATATAACAGCCGGATAAACTTGCATGTAAGAGGGTTTCTCAGGTTTCCTTTCAAATGTCCGACGGGACAAATTGTGTTAGCGCCAGGTAAAGGCTTTACAAGCCTAGGTGCGCATGTGACCGGAGACTCGTTTGGCGGCTCTTGTTATCTCCGGCCCGCGCACATTCCCTGGTGTAAGCACAGCGATCCACGCCTCAGCAGAGGTTCGCCCAGGCAATGACGCCGCCTTCACCACCTCGCCCCCCGCACCCGCTCAACCCCGAAGGGATCGGCGCCATGTTGATGACCGGTTTCCCGCAGTACCAGCCCCGGCCGGCCCGGGTGTTCGAATGGCGCGTCAGTGCCGCGACCCAGGCCGTCGCCGCCTCCGCCCCCGTGCACCCCGCCCCGCCCTCGTACAACCAGGCCGTGCACATCATGTGCGGCCGTGCCCAGAAGGCTGCGGGCATCAACGCGCCGTCCTGGCTCGGTGCCGTCTTCGAGATCCCCGGCGCGGTCGACCTGGACGCCATGGGCGCCGCTTTCCTGGACTGGATCAACCGCCACGACACCCTGCGCAGTGGTTTCCGGCAGGACATGAGCCGCTTCATGGTCCCGGCCGAGGACATCTCCCTCGACCTGCACGACCTGGGGGAGCAGCCCACCACCGAGGGCCTGCTCGCCTTACTCCAGGATCGCTTCAACGAGGCCACCGACCCGTCCACCTGGCCGTGCACCGTCACCGGTGTGCTGCAGCGGGAGGACTCCTCCACCGTCTACGTCATGTTCGACCACTCGAACACCGACGGCCTGTCCATGGGCATGCTCGCCTCGGAGATCGAGGAGCTGTACCGGGCACGCCTGGAGCAGCGCGAGGCCAAGGTCCGCGACGCGGGCAGCTTCGTGGACTTCTGCGTCCGTGAGCGCACCGAGAACAACGCCGAGCTGGACGAGCTGAGCATCCGCCGCTGGACCAACTTCGTCCGCAGCGGAGACGGCCAGCTGTCCACCTTCCCCCTCGATCTGGGTGTCACGCCCGGACAGCTGTACCCGCAGATCTCCGAGTTCTACTCGATCCTGGACGCCGGCACGGCCGCCCGGTTCGAGAAGGCCTGCAAGGAGCTCGGCGGCGGCATGTTCCCCGGCCTGGTCGCCGCGATCGCGATGACCTTCCAGGAGCTGGGCGGTATCGACGAGTACCGCACGGTGATGCCGGTGCACACCCGCAACTCCACGGATCTGGCCGCCACCCTCGGCTGGCTGATCAACGTCGTGCCGCTGGAGCTCCAGCTGGAAGGCGCCAGGGACTTCGGCGAGATCATGCGCCGGGCCCGGGCCGCCACCAAGGAGTCCTTCGCCCTCGGCAAGGTGCCGCTGGGCAAGGTCGCCGTGCAGCTGGCCGACATGTTCCAGACCAACAAGCGCGACATGTTCTCGATGATCTCCTACATGGACTTCCGGATCATGCCGAACTCCGAGAAGCACCGTGAGCAGGACTTCCGGGCCATCGGCGCCGTGTCCCAGGCGGACGAGCCGCACCTGTGGTTCAACCGCACCCACGAAGAGCTCTACATGTGGACCCGGTACCCGGAGACGGCGACCTCGGCGAGCGTGCTGAACAGCGTCGTCGCCCGGATCACCGCGATCCTGAGCGCCGTCGCGACCGGCGTCAACGTGCCGGTCCGGGAACGCCAGTCCACCCTGTTGGTGGGTTAATCTGGTTTCCTGCCCGAAATCGGGCAGAAAACTTGCCTCGTGGAGACGACGATGTCACGGTTGCCCGCGCAACAAGGCGTGCCGAGTGACCTCGTCGCCCACGTGGTGGCCTCCACCGGGCTGCCGCCTGGCACGGCGGCCCGGGTGGTGTCCGACGTGATCGAGTACTTCACCGAGACGACGGAGCAGTTCGTCCGGCGCAGGCACGCCGAACTGCAACGGCGCGATGTCCGCAACGCACGCATCTGGCCGGTGATCGCCGGGGAACTGGCGAACCGGCCGGTGCGGGCGGCGGAACTGACCGAGCGCCAGCTGCGACGCATCGTCTACGGGTGAGGAGACCACCGCTCAATGTGCGGCATCGTCGGATACGTGGGAAGTAAGGAAGCGGCACCGGTACTGCTGGAGGGTCTGCACCGGCTGGAATACCGGGGCTACGACTCCGCAGGCGTCGCGCTGGTCAACAAGGGGCGCCTGAAGATCACCAAGGCCGCGGTCCGGGTCAACGAGCTGCGCAACCTGGTCGGTACCGACGCCCCCTCCACCATCGGCATCGCGCACACCCGCTGGGCGACTCACGGCCCGGCCACCGATGCCAACGCCCACCCGCACACCGACGCCGACAGCCGGATCGTGCTGGTGCACAACGGCATCGTGGAGAACTACGAGGACCTCAAGGCCCAGCTGCTCGAAGCGGGTGCGCAGTTCAAGTCGGAGACCGACACCGAGGTGCTCGCCCACCTGGTCGGCAGCTGCTACCTCGACGGGATCTCCCTGGAGGAGGCGGTGCGCACCGCGCTGCGCCGCGTCGAGGGCACCTACGGCCTGGTCGTGATGGACCCGCGCAAGCCCGAGGAGCTGGTGGTCGCCCGCAACGGCAGCCCGATCGTGCTCGGCGTCGGCGACGGCGAGATGTTCGTGGCCTCCGACGTGGCGGCGCTGGTCCGGCACACCCAGCGCGTGGTGTTCCTGGACGACGGCGAGATGGCCGTCGTGCGGGCCGGTGACTTCCGCACCTTCACCCTCGACGCCAGCTCCACCACCAAGGAACCGACCCTGGTGGACGCGAGCGACGACGAGTACCAGCTGGGTACCTTCCCCGACTTCTTCTCCAAGGAACTGCACGAGCAGCCCGCCGCCGTCGACCGCGCACTGCGTGGCCGGCTGGACGAGCAGTTCGCCACCGTGCGCCTCGGCGGCATCGGCCTGGACCCGCACGAGCTGCGCACCATCCAGCGGGTCAAGTTCCTCGGCTGCGGCACCTCCTACTACGCGGGCATGGTCGGGGCGAACCTGGTCGAGGAGCTCGCCCGCATCCCGGCGGACGCCGAGCCCGCCTCCGAGTTCCGCTACCGCAACCCGGTCGTCGACCCCGACTGCCTGTACGTGGCGATCAGCCAGTCCGGCGAGACCCTGGACACCCTGGCGGCGATCACCGAGCTGAAGCGCAAGGGCGGCAAGGTGATGGGCGCCGTCAACGTGATCGGCAGCGCCATCGCCCGCGAGTGCGGCAGCGGTGTGTTCCTGCACAGCGGCCCGGAGGTCTCGGTGGCCTCCACCAAGGCGTTCACCAACATGATGGTGTCGTTCGCCATGCTCGGCCTGATGCTCGGCCGGGTGCGTGACCTGTCGGTCGCCTCCGGCAAGCGGATGGTCACCGGCCTGCGCGCGTTGCCCGGGCAGATCACCGAGATCCTGCAGCAGTCGGCCGCTGTCGAGCAGGTCGCCGCGCAGTACGCGGGTTCCTCGCACATGTTCTACATCGGCCGGAACCGCTGCTGGCCGATCGCCCGCGAAGGTGCGTTGAAGCTCAAGGAGATCTCCTACATCCACGCCGAGGCCTACCAGGCAGGCGAGCTCAAGCACGGGCCCCTCGCTCTGATCGACGAGACCTGCCCGAGCGTCATCGTCATCCCCGACGACGAGCTCCTTGCCAAGAACATCAGCTCCATCGAGCAGATCAAGGCGCGCGGCGGCGCGGTCATCGCGATCACCAACACCACGCTGCCCGAGGGGCTGTGCGACGCGGTGATCACCGTGCCGAAGTCCGAGCCCGAGCTGGACCCGGTGCTGCTGAACATCCCGCTGCAGCTGTTCGCCTACCACGTGGCCACCAAGCTGGGCCGGGACATCGACAAGCCGCGGAACCTGGCGAAGTCCGTCACCGTCGAATAGCCGCAGCGCGATCGCTGGAGGTTATTCCCCCTGGAATGCTTTCGGGACCGATGAACTGGGTTCATCGGTCCCGAAAAAAGAAGTGCTGTGAATTTCAGGGGCAGGTCTTCCAGGAGAATTCGTAGACGGTGTAGATCTTGCCGCCGGTCGAGCTCATGTTGATCCAGTTGGCGCCGTCGCCGTAGACCCGCAGTTCGGTGTTGATGTTCAGGTTGCGGTCCTCGCCACAGGGTGACCACACCAGGTTCTCGTCCGCGGTGAAGTCGGTCGTACGCCAGGAACCAGACAGCGGTCCGTCCAGCACGTGGTCCTGGTAGTTGTTCGCCGAGTCGCCCTGGAAGTAGTAGTTCGCCCGCTGCAGGGCGTGCGAACCGTCGCCGAGTCTGGCGTATCCCCGGTAGTCGACCTTGGTGATCGAGTAGCTGTATCCCTGGGGGACATGCACTTTCAGGCCGATCTGGCAGTTCTTTCGGAAATCGGTCGGCGCCGACGAGCCGCCATTGCGGGCGAGGTAATTGTCGTAGTAGATACGGAAGCCGGTGTTGTCCGGTGACTCGATGACGTCCGCGGTGCCCGCAGGGCAACCGGAGCCGTTCACGGTCAACACGTCCACCGTGATCTTCTCGCCGGGTGGTGGCACCACTGGCACGTCCGCCGGCACCGCGGGTGCCAGCATCGACATGGCCACACCCGCAGCGGCAAATGAGTTGAGCATTAGTGTCCCTCCAAAGGCTTCTTTTGTGTGGCTAAATCGAGGGCGAGCATCACCGTACCCGGGCTGTGAGAATTCTGTGCCGCCAAGTGGAGCAATGCTTTCCGTGAATATGCTGGATAGCGCCTTCGAATATTGTGATGGGCCCAGAACAATGCAATTCCGGAAAACGGAATTCATGACGCCATACTGGTGGTATGTGACGCGCATCACGTCCTGTTGTCTGCGGGGGCGCGGCAGGCGATCGATGGTTCCGATCGCCTGCCGCGAGCGCCCGTCATTGTGGCGCGGCCGGCCGCAGGCCATGATCAACGGGCTGGTCGTCACCACCCTGTCCGGCCGGTGCCGCCGGTGGTCGGGCGACTGACTGGGGGATGTCGCCACCGGGGCCACCCGCCACGGTCCCGATGGCGACCCATTGACCAGGGTCATCTTCGGCGAGATCGCCTAGGGCCCGCTACCGAGCAGGTGGCGGACTTTGTGCTGCTCAGCGGGAATCTTCACGACTCCGTACTCACGGTATGTGACTCCCGACACATCGTTGTTGACGCCGTGTCTCACAGCTGACACCTTCGTTTTCAGGGTAAGGCTATGTGGATACACATAATGTAGGAATGTTGCGGAGGGGCGATGGCGCACGAGGGCGGCAAGGTGCTCGGCTGGCTCAGCCGGGTGGTCGTGAAGCGGCGATGGCTCGTCTCCATCGTCTGGGTGCTGCTGGCCGCGGGGCTCAACCTCGGCATTCCGCAACTGGAGAAGGTGATCGAGCACAGCGGCGAGCCGATGGTGCCCGCTTACGCCCCTTCGGTGAACACCCTGGCGGAGATGGACAAGCAGTTCGGCGGCCAGGGCAGCCGGGGTGTGCTGTTCCTGATCATGGCCAACGAGCAGGGGCTCACCGAGGCCGATCGGAAGTGGTACGGCGACATCTCCGAACGGCTGCGGAAGACCAAGGGCGTCACCTCGGTCCAGGACGTCATCTCCCAGCCGGAGTTCGCCACCGGCCTGGCCAGCCAGGACGGCAAGGCGCTGTACGCGTTGATCTCCGTCGGTCCGGACGTCGGCTCGGCCGCGTCCATCCAGTCGGTGCGCGATATCCGTACCGAGGTGGCCAAAAGCAAACCGGCCGACGTCGAGGCCTATGTCACCGGCCCGTCCGCGACCATCTCCGACATGCAGGTCGTCGTCGACAAGAGCCTGATCATCATCACCGTGGTCAGCGTCGGCGTGATCGCGTTGATCCTGCTGCTGATCTTCCGCTCGATCCTCACCGCCGGCGTGGTCCTGATGACCATCGGCATCGCCCTCGCCACGGCCCGCGCGGTCACCGCCTTCTGCGGATTGAACGTCTTCAGCCTCTCGCCGTTCACCGCCTCCTTCATGACCGCGGTGGTGCTCGGTGCGGGCACCGACTACAGCGTCTTCCTGATCGGCCGGATGCGGGAGTTGCTGGGCGACGGGCTGAAGCCACTGGACGCCGCGATCGAGGCCACCAAGCAGATCTCCGGGGTGGTCGCCGGTTCCGCGCTGACCGTCGCGATCACCACCGGATTCATGGCACTGACCGAGATCGGCATGTTCTGGACCACCGGCCCGGCCATCGCGTTGAGCATCCTGGTCACCCTCGCGGTGTCCATCACGCTGAGCCCCGCGGCGATGGCGATCATCGGCTCCTGGGGCCTGGTCAGGCCGAGTACACCGACCGCGGCGGGTGGCCGGTGGGCCCGGATCGCGGACCTCGTCGTGCGCCGCCCGGTTCCGGTCCTGCTTGCCGGGCTGCTGTTGCTGGTCTCGATCGGCGCCTTCTACCCGAAGATGCGACTCAACTACGACCAGTCGGTCATGCAGCCCGGCTACACCGACAGCAACAAGGGGCTCGCGCTGGTCGGCAAGCACTTCGACCTGAGCGCGATGAACCCCGACTTCGTCATGATCCAGTCCGACCACGATCTGCGGAACCCGAAGGACCTCGCTGCGATCGAACGGGTGTCCGGCCAGGTGGCGACCGTGCCCGGGGTGAGCTACGTGCGGTCGGTGACCCGGCCGCTGGGCAGCACCATCCAGGAGGCCTCGCTCGGCTATCAGGCCGGTGAGCTGGGCAAACGCCTGGATGAGGCCAAGGACCGGGTCAGTGAGGGCGTCGAGGCGACCGGCCGGTTGCAGGACGGCGGCCGGCGGCTGGCCGGTGGAGCGGGACAGCTGGCGGACGGGGCCGGGCAGCTGTCGGCCGGCGCGCAGCAGGCGATCGCCGGGGCCGACCGGCTGCTCCAGGGCCTGAACGAGGAGCACGCAGGCCTGGGCCAGGCGGTGGACGGCACCGGCCGGCTGAATGACGGCGCGCAGCAGCTGAAGGCGGGAGCCAGCCAGCTGGCCGATGGCCTGGAAGCAGGATTGGGCCAGGTCAGACTCGCGGTCGACGGGTTGGGCCTGGCCTACAACGCCCTCGCCGCCGACCCGGTCTGCACCCTGGACCCGGTGTGCAACGCGGCGCGGGCCGGTATCCGGCAGATCTGGATCGGCGAGCGGGACCAGCTGCTGCCCGGCATGCAGCAGGCCGCAGCCGGGGCCCGGCGGATCGCCGACGGCAACGGGCAGCTGGCCGACGGAACCACCGAGTTGAAGGCCGGACTGATCAAGGCGAAGGACGGCATCGTGCAGCTGTCCGACGGGCAGCGGCTGTTCAAGACCAAGATGGGCGAGATGGCGAACGGCGCCGACCGGCTGGCCGGCGGGGCCGGGCTGTTGAAGGGTGGCGCGAACCAGATCGCGGACGGCACCGGTCAGTTCACCGGGTCGATCAAGGAACTCCAGGATGGCCTGGCCAAGGCCGCGGACTTCCTGCTGACCACCGGCAAGGAGGCACGCGACCCCAAGATCGGTGGCTTCTACCTGCCCGCCGACGCGCTCGCCGACCCGCGGATCCTGCTCGCCAAGGGGTTCTTCCTGTCCGAGGACGGCAAGTCGGCGCGGCTGATCGTCGCCGGTTCGCACCCGGTGGGCAGCCGCCCGGCGATGGAGACCGCCACGGCCACCATGGTGGCCACGAAACAGGCGTTGAAGGACACCCCGCTGGAGGGCGCCACGGTGAACGGCACCGGGATGTCCCACGTCAACCTGGACCTGCGCAGCCTGGTCAACTCCGACTTCGCCCGGGTCGCGACCATCGGCCTGATCGGCGTGTTCCTGATCCTGATGTTCCTGCTGCGCAGCCTGATCGCACCGATCTACCTGCTCGGCTCGGTGGTGCTGTCCTACGCCTCCACCATGGGTATCGGCGTGCTGATCTGGCAGGACCTGCTCGGCCTCGACGTGGACTGGAGCATCCCGCCGATCGCGTTCATCCTCCTCGTGGCGGTGGGCGCGGACTACAACCTGCTGCTGATGAGCCGGATCAAACAGGAGGCTCCGGACGGTTCCCGGGCGGGGATCGCGCGGGCGCTGTCCGCCACCGGTGGCGTGATCACCGCGGCCGGCCTGATCTTCGCGGCGAGCATGTTCGCCCTGATGGCCGGGGATGGGCTCACGTTGTCCCAGCTGGGCTTCATGATCGGTGTTGGCCTTTTGCTGGACACCTTCGTGGTGCGCACTCTGATCGTTCCGGCTACGGCGGCGTTGCTCGGCCGGTGGAACTGGTGGCCCGCCTCCGGCGGCGCAGAGCCGGCCCGGCGACAAGAAGACCTCGCGCTCTCGGGAGCGCAGGCCTCTTAGCCGGGGAATGGGGGACAGCCGTCACCGGAATCGAGCCCAGCGATTCCGGTGACGGCCCATTTACCGGTCAGTAGAAACAATTCGCGTCACGTACCGTCGGTATGTGACTCCGGTCCCGACCTTGTTGACGCCTTGTCTCACTGTTGACAGCGTCCCCGCTAGCAGGAGTTAGCGGGAGGCGAACATGGCACACGAGGGCGGCAGGGCTCTGGGCTGGTTGAGCAGGACGGTGGTGCGTCGCTGCGGGCTCGTGACGCTGGCCTGGGTGCTGATCGCCATCGTGCTGAATATGGCTGTGCCACAGCTGGAAAAGGTGGTGGCGGGCAGCGGAGTTCCGATGCTGCCCGATTCCGCACCGGCCATGGCCGCCTTCGCCGAAATGGACAAGCAGTTCGGCGGAAACGGCACCCGGGGCGTGGTTTTCGTCGCCGTGGAACACGAATCCGGCATCACCGACGCCGACCGCCGCTATTACGGCGACCTGGCGACCCGGCTGCGCGCGATGCCCTACGTGACCGCGGTACAGGACGTCGTCTCCCGTCCCGAACTGACCAAGGCCCTGGCCAGCGAGGACGGCAAGTCCCTGGTCTCCATGGTCAGCCTCACCGGCGCGGCGGGATCCGCGGCGGCGATCGACCAGCTGCGCGAGGTGAAAGCCCAAGCCCAGCAGGGACGACCCGCCGGAACCCTCGTCGAGGTCACCGGCACACCCGCCACGATCATCGACCTGCAGACCATGGTCGACCACAGCCTGCTGGTGATCACCCTGCTCACCATCGGCCTGATCAGCCTGATCCTGCTGGTGATGTACCGCTCGGTGGTGATCGCCGCCGTGGTGCTGCTGACCATCGGCGTCGCGCTGGGCGCGGCCAGGGCGATCACCGCGTTCTTCGGTCTGCACGTGTTCACCCTGTCCCCGTTCACCGGCTCCTTCCTGACCGCGATCGTGCTCGGCGCGGGCACCGACTACAGCGTCTTCCTGATCGGCCGGATGCGGGAGCTCCTCGCACAGGGCGCCGAGCCGCTGGACGCGGCGATCGCCTCCACCAGGCAGATCTCCGGGGTGATCGCCGGATCCGCGCTGACCGTCGCGGTGACCACCGGCTTCATGGCGCTCGCCGAGCTCGGCATCTTCTGGACCACCGGTCCGGCCATCGCGCTGAGCATCCTGATCACCCTCGCGGTGGCGATCACCCTCAGCCCGGCCCTGCTCGCCATGGCGGCGGCGCGCGGCTTCGTCCGGCCCGCCGCGCCGCCCACCGAGGGCCGCTGGGCCCGGATCGCCGGGCTCGTGGTGCGCAGGCCGCTCCCGGTACTGCTGGTCGGATTGCTGCTGCTCCTCTCGATCGGCTCGTTCTACCCGCGGCTGCGGACCAACCTGGACCAGTCGGTGATGCAGCCGTCCTGGACCGACAGCAACCGGGGATACGCCCTGATCGGCAGGCACTTCGACCTGAACACGATGAACCCGGACTTCATCCTGATCCAGGCCGACCACGACCTGCGCAACGCTCAGGATCTGGCCGCCATCGAACGGGCGGCCGGGAATGTGGCCGCCGTGCCCGGGGTGCGCGTGGTCCGTACGGTGAGCCGCCCGCTGGGCAGCACCATCGAGGAGGCCTCCCTCGGCTACCAGGCCGGCGAGGTGGGCAAACGCCTCGACGAGGCGAGCGACAAGATCGCGGACGGGGCGAACCAGACGGACAGGCTGACCGAGGGCGGCCGACAACTGGCCGGCGGTGCCGGGCAGTTGGCGAACGGAGCCGGTCAACTCGCGTCCGGGGCGCAGCAGGCGATCGGCGGCGCGGACCGGCTGCTGCAGGGCCTGAACGAGGAGTACGCCGGGCTGGGCAAGGCGGTGGACGGCAGCGGTCAGGCGTCCGATGCCGCCCGGCAACTGGCCGCCGGTGCCGGACAGCTGGCCGACGGCCTGGAAGCCGGACTCGGCCAGGCCCAGCTCGCGGTGGACGGGTTGGGGCTGGCCTACAACGCCCTCGCCGCGGACCCGGTGTGCACCCTGGATCCGGTCTGCAACAGCGCGCGGGCCGGGATCAAGCAGATCTGGGACGGCGAGCGTGATCAGCTGCTGCCCGGCATGCGGCAGGCCGCCGCGGGCGCCCGCAAGATCGCCGACGGCAACGCGCAATTGGCGGACGGCGTCGGAGACCTGAAGTCCGGACTCGCCAAGGCCAGAGAAGGCATCGTCCAGTTGTCCGACGGCCAGAGGCTGTTCAAGAGCAAGATGGGCGAGCTGGCGGGCGGGGCCGGGCGGCTGGCCGGAGGCGCCGGGCAACTCCAAGGCGGGGCCGACCAGATCGCCGCCGGTACCGGACAATTCGCCGGATCCGTGCAGGAACTACAGGCGGGCCTGGCCAAGGCGGCGGAGTTCCTGCTGACCACCGGAAAGGAGGCGCACGACCCGAAGGTCGGCGGCTTCTACCTGCCCGCCAACGCCCTCGCCGACCCGAAATTCGCCCTGGCCAGCGGATTCTTCATGTCCCAGGACGGCCGCTCGGTACGGATGATGATCACCGAGGACAGCCCCCTGGCCAGCCGGGACGCGATGGAACGAGCCGGTGTGATGACCGAGGCGGTGCGACGCGGCTTCCACGACACCCCACTGACGGCGGCGTCGGTGCGCGGCGCCGGACTGCCCAGCATCAACGCGAACATCGACGACATGTCCAACCGGGACTTCGCCCGGATGGCGACCTTCGGCCTGATCGGTGTGCTGCTGATCCTGATGTTCCTGCTGCGCAGCCTGATCGCGCCGCTGTACCTGCTCGCCTCGGTGCTGCTGTCCTTCGCCACGACCATGGGCATCGGCGTACTGGTCTGGCAGGACCTGCTGGGCCGGGACGTGGACTGGACGGTGCAGCCGATCGCGTTCATCATCCTGGTCGCGGTCGGCGCCGACTACAACCTGCTGCTGATGAGCCGCATCCAGCAGGAGGCCCCGGACGGTTCCCGGGACGGCATCCGGCGCGCGCTGACCGCCACCGGCGGCGTGATCACCTCGGCCGGAGTCATCTTCGCGGCGTCGATGTTCGCGTTGATCGCCGGGGACGCGCTGACCATGTCCCAGGTGGGCTTCATGATCGGCGTCGGCCTGCTGCTGGATACCTTCGTGGTGCGCACCCTGGTCGTCCCGGCGGTGGCGGTGCTGCTCGGGAAGTGGAACTGGTGGTCGCCGTTCAAGGCCGGAGGCGAACGGGCAGCGTCTGGAAACCGTGGGACACGAAGGATTCCAGCGGCAGTAGCTCGCCGGTTCCGACGGCCGGCGCCAGGTCCGGGAAGCGGCTGAACAACGCGGGCAGCGCGATCATGGCCTCCAGCTTGGCCAGCTGCGCGCCGAGGCAGTAGTGCACACCGTGCCCGAAGGTCAGGTGCTCCTTGAGCGGGCGGGTGGCGTCGAACTGGTCGGCGGTCGGACCGTGCACGAGCGGGTCCCGGCCGGCGGCACCCAGGCAGGCGAGGATCGCCTCGCCCGCGCGGAGGGTGATGTCCTCGGTGACGGGGATGTCCGCCACGGCGTAGCGCAGCGGCAGGTTCGGCACCGGCGGCCGGTTGCGCAGCGTCTCCTCGATCACCGCCTCCCAGCCGAGTTCACCGCCGCGGACCTGGTCGAGTTGCCCCGGGTGGGTCAGCAGCGCGGTGATCGCATTGCCGAGCAGGTTGACCGTGGTCTCGTGACCTGCGGAGATCAGCAGGACCAGGGTGTCGACCAGCTCCTGCTCGGAGAGCCTGGTGTCGTCCTCGCGGGCGGCGATCAGCGCGCTGGACAGGTCGTCGCCGGGATGACGGCGTTTGGCGCTGATCAGTTCCCGGAGGAGCTCCTGCATTCTGGGGTACGCCGCCACCTGCTCCTCGGAGCCCGGCCTGGTGTCGAAGATCAGGTCCACGCAGCGGGCGAGGTCTCGACGGCTCGACTCGTCATCGATGCCGAACAGTTCGCAGATCACGTTCACCGGAATCTGGTACGTGTAGTGCTCCCGCAGGTCAACGGGTGCTTCCGGTGGCAGCGCGGCGAGTTCGGTCAGCAGGGATTCGGTGATCGCCTCGATCCGGGGCCGTAACGCGGCGACCCGGCGCGGGGTGAAGGCGCCGGAGATCAGGCCGCGCAGCCTGCGGTGATCCGGGCCGTACGCGGTGAACATGTTGCGCACCGCGACCCAGGCGAACAGTGGCCAGTCGGTGCCGATCTCCCCGGCTCGCCACGCCGACCAGTGCTGGTAGGAGTCCTTGGAGACCCGTGGATCGACGAGGAGTCGTTTGAGCAGCGCGTGATCACTGACCGCCCAGGCGGCGACGCCACCGGGCAGCGTGACCCGGGTGGCCGGACCGAGGGCGCGAATGCGTGCGGCCTCGCCGAAGATGTCCTGGCCGCTGGGGTCGATGGCGAAGGCGGTGACGTCGGTTCGACTGTCCACAGTGTCCTCCCAGGAATCACGACTGCGGTGATCGATGCAGGACAGTGTGCTCCGCCCGGCGGCGGCCGGATGGCGGACGTCCGGTTCCGGACAGATGTCGGTGCCCGGTGGCACACTCGGGCGCCATGAGCGATGAGGTGCGGCTACGCGACGTGGTGGAAGCGGACCTGGAGACCTTCTTCCAGCAGGCGTGCGATCCGGAGGCCGTTCGCCGTGCGGAGTTCCCCGCCCGGGAACGGGATGCGTTCATGACCCACTGGAGGACCAAGGTCATGGGCGATACCACGGGGTTTGTCCAGGCGGTCACGGTCAACGGTGAACTGGCAGGCAACATCGTGGCCTGGTGGGCGGGGGAGCAGCGCTTTCTCGGCTACTGGCTCGGTCGCCAATTTTGGGGTCGGGGCATCGGAACCCGGGCGCTCGGCTTGTTTCTCCAGGCGGAGCGGAACCGTCCGCTGTTCGCCGACCCCTACCGTGGGAACACCGCCTCGGTCCGGCTGCTGGAGAAGCACGGCTTCCGGGTGATCCGGCAGGAATCCGGTGAGCACCCTGTGTACCGGCTGGACGCCTGACCGATGGCGTCCCGAAGTTGGCGATGTTCGGGCTCTGCCGCGAACATCGCCAACTTCGGATGGAGCTAGAAGGAGTCGCCCCAGTCGAGGTCCTTGGCGACCTTGTAGCGGTCGCCTTGGGACTTGGCCACCGTCGTCTGCTGCACACCGTCCACTGTGCACAGCGTGAGTCCGACGGCGCCCTTGCGGCGCTGGGGGTGGCGGAGCACCCGGCCCGGTGCGGGGGAGATCGGTAGCCGGGTGGCGACGACGTAGGAGAACTTCTCGTCCTCGTAGCCCAGGCTGCCGCCCTTGACCGTGCGGTGCAGGGTGCTGCGGTTGACCCGGGCGGCGAAGTGGCACCAGTCGCGGCCGGTCGGCAGCGGGCAGTCCGTCGAATGCGGGCAGGGCGCGGCCACGGTCAGCCCGGCGCCGACCAGCCAGGAACGCGCCGCCAGGATCCGATCGTGGCCCAGTGGGGTACCGGGCTCGATCAGCACCACCACCGTCGCCTTGGCCGCCATCTCGGCGATCACCGGTTCGCGCAGGGGTTCCGGGAGCTCACCGAGCACATAGGACATGGTGACCAGGTCCGCTGTGGGCAGCTCCGGCTTCGGGCCGATGGTGAACTGTTTCCACTGTGCTGAGTGGACGGTCCGATAGGGACTGTCCTGGGCCAGCCGGGAGCCCAGGGAGATCACCTGCGGTACCCGTTCCAGGACCGTTGTCCGCTCCAGGGATGGGAAGACCTCGGCCGCCGCCCACACCGCGGCGCCGGTTCCGCCGCCGATGTCCACATGGGACCGTGGCTCGAAGTCCGGGGCCGACTCGGCGAAGCGGTCCAGCAGGGACAGCACGGCGGCGCAGGTGGCCGGCATCCGGTACGCGGCGTAGGCGTCGACATCGGTGTCCGAGCTCATGATCGCCTCGGGGGCCGCCTTGCCGCTGCGGTACCGCTCGATCAGATAGTCCACCGAGCGCCGCAGATCCGCCGCGGGGCTCCGGGCCAGCGCGGCGTCCAGGGCGTCGCGCAACCCGTCGGGGAGTTCGGCCACTCGCGTTATCTTTCTGTCGTAAAAACCCTGGTGAGTGTAGGGGATGCACCCCGATGCGCTGGATCCCGGCCGGTTCCAGGCTCATCGGTATGTCCTCCCGAACCGCTCGCGATCTGCTGGTCTGGTTGCACGTGCTGACCTCGGTTGCCTGGATGAGCCAGGCCCTCGCGCTGGTCGCCCTCCAGGCCTACACGCTGTCCACCCGGGACCCGGCCGGCCTCGCCATGGCCCGGGTGCTCGACCACACGGTGCTGATGCACCTGGCCAACGCCTCCGCCTTCACCGGGATCATGCTGGCCGCGATGACCCCGTGGGGCTTCTTCCGGTACTGGTGGGTGCTGCTGAAGTTCGTCATCACCCTCACCCAGCTGTACCTGGGCATCTTCGTGCTCAGTGGCCAGTTGCAACGCGGTGCCATCGGGCCGTTGTCGGTGGCGGGCGCCTCGCTGATGGTCAGTGCCATCGCCTTCCAGGCCTGGCTGTCCATCGCGAAACCGTGGAAGAGGACACCCTGGGCGGCTTCCGTCAAGCCGCCCACCGCTCCGGTGTGGCTGTTGCTGGCGGCCTGTGCGCTCCCGTTCGCCGACTACGCCCTCACCTGGGCACTGCTCGGCGCCCCCGTGCCGATGGTGCAGTTACTCGCCGTAGTGGTCTACCCGGCTTATAGGTGGTTCTCCAACAGGTCCGATGGGTGAATTCGGCCTGCTTTGTCCCGCGTTGTCGCCATAACCGGACACCGCGGGTACCGCGTCATTACCATGCGAAAAGTGGCAGCCGTCACTTTCTGGAGTGGGCTGGGACGTGGTGGGGGAAACGCCGATGCTGGGACGTGAGCTGGTGCTTGTCCTCGCGCGCCGACTGATCGAGACCGGTTCGGTGTCCGGTCGCTCGACGCGCGGCGGTGGACGTGAACGACGATCGACCCTGTTGTTGCTGGGCACGGGTGGCTCCGGCCGGACGGCCACGCTGGGTGAACTCGCCGAGCAACTCGGCGAGCAACCGCACGTCGTCATCGACGCGGCGGCGATGGACTCGGCGTCCGTGCTGGACCTGCTGACCAGCATCGTGGTCGAGTTCGCCCGGGTGTCCTCGCGCCGCTGGCGGTTCCGCCGGTTCCTGGTCGGCAGGCTGGTGGCCGCGATGTCGTTGCCGTCCAACGATCCGGAGGCCGCGCAGGCCAGGGTGCTCGCCGAGCTGCGCCGGTTCCGGGACCCCGCGACGCTGGCCGGTGTGATCACCCCGGTGATGCGGGCGGCGGGCATCACCCTGTCCCCGGAGTCGCTGCACGCGCTGGTCCAGGCCGTGCTGAACAGCCTGACCCGGCATCCGTTCACCCGGCGGGTGACCCTGCGCTCGGGGATGTCCTGGTACGCGCATCAGGACACCGCGGGGCGCCGGCGCGATCCCATTCAGGAGCTGGTCCGGCTCAACACGTTGAAGTCCTACGGTGGCCCCAGCGAACGCGATGAGCTGGACCGGGTGTTGTTCGGCGCGTTGCTGGCGGACCTGCGCGAGGCGGCCGGCTACCGGTACACGGTCGATCCGGTCCTGCTGCTGGACAACGCCGATCATCCGGTCGCGATCGACTTCCTGACCATGCTGGACCGGACCCGGTTCGGGCTGCGGGCGGTGCCGGCGCCGGACCGGTTGACCGTGGTGGCCGCCGGCCGGTCCGCGCTGCTGGACCGGCTCCAGGTGAACGGCAGGCCGTGGACGGATCTGGACGTGCACCGGGCCCTGGCCGGTGACCAGCTGCCGGTGCTGCCGTGGATCGCGGTGCAGTTCCGGGACCTGTCCGAGACGGAGATGTTCACGCTCGCCGAGCGAGCGGAGATCCGGGACGAGCGGCTGCTCAGTTCGGTATTGGTGCTCGGCATGCTGACGAAGGGGCATCCGGGCGCGACCAGCATGGTGATGCGGGTCGCCGCGGCCGCGGGTGGCGCCACGCTCGGTCTTCGGCAGTTGCTGGCCCTGCCCGACAACGAGGATGAGGATCGCCGGCCGGTGCTCGATTCGCTGTTGCGGATGTTGCTCGGTGAGCTGGGCGAACGGCAGCGCAGCGACCTGGCGGTGCTGGCCGCTGCCCGCAACTGGCGGGAGGCGCAGAGCCTGGCCCAGTCGCGGCTGCTGACCAGCCCGGATCGCGATCGCGCCGAGTTGCTCAGCCTGGCCTTCGCCACCGTCGACGCCCAGGGCGACCGGGTCATGCACCCGGTGCTGCGCAGGCTGCTGTTGTGCCTGCTGGCGAGCAGGCCGAGCGGGCACTACGCCTCCTGGCAGGCGGTGTTCGGCTACCTCGCCGAGACGGCGGCCGACCTCAGTCCGGAGGTGGGCGGGCTGCCGCATCTGCTGTCGCTGGGCGATGTCGAGGTGGTCGCCCGGCGGATGCTCATCCGGCTGTCCGAAGTGGACGGTGAGACCTGGCTGCGGGAGGCCAGGGCGCTGACGGAGGCGCCCGCGCTGCCCACCGACTGGGGGCTGCTGCTCGCGGACTGGGCGCCGAAACCCGAGTCGGGGCGCGAAGAACCGCCGCTGCTGGCCGTGGTCACCCGGGTGATCATCGCCGGTCAGGCGGTCAACGATCCGTTCGCGGTGGCCGGGCGGGCCGACATGTACGGGGTGCTGACCACCGAACTGATGGCCCTCGCCAGCCGCGCGCAGGGCGGGTTCGCGGCGTTCGTGGAGTGCAGTGAACACCAGCAGACGGCCGTGCGGCTCTGGCGGTCGGTGCTCCGTAACGGTCACTGGAGGTAGGGGCACCATGATCGCGTTGACAGTGGCGCTTGTCCTGCTGCTCTGCTGGATCGGGTTGATCTGGTTCGCCGTGTGGCGGCACGCGTTCTGGTGCCGGACCACCACCCGCATTCACCGGCACCTGAGCCGCCCGGCCATCGTGGTGCTGGCGATCGCGTTGATCGCGTTGCCACTGGGATCCGCCGGACTGGCCTGGAGCCGGGTCGCCTGCTTCGGCGGCGGGTTCGACACCGCCATCCGTTCCGAGCAGGGCGAATGCGTGGGTGTCACCGGCAGCGGCCGGCACTTCTCCGGTGAGCTGGGGGAGAGCTCCGGGGACCGGGCCCGGCAGCGGATGGACGCCGTGCAGGACGCGATCACCGGCGAGAACGCCAAGCTGGCCGACGACGCTCCCTATCTCACCGTCGCCGTGCTGGTCCCGATCGACTCGGCGTTGTTCGGTGCCCGGCTCATCCACTCGCTGGAGGGGTACGCCGCCGCGCAGCGGCACATCAACGCGCAGCCGGTCACCCCGATCCGGCTGGTGCTCGGCAACATCGGCGCCCTGGAACAGCAGTGGCGGACCGCAGTCGACCAGGTGGTCGAACTGAGCGCGGATCCGGTGCATCCGCTGGTCGCGGTCGTCGGCCTCGGACTCAGCCGGCCGGAGATGGCCCCGATGGCGCGGGTGCTGTCCGATCATCAGATCCCGATGGTCGCCGACATCGCGACCGGCGACGACATCACCGGCCCGGAGCCCACGCCGGGCTTCTACCGGGTCGCCTACGCGAACTCGCTGCAGGTGAACGCGTTGATGAAGGCGCTGCCCGCGATCGGCGCGTCCTTCGAGAACGTCGTGGTCCTGCGCAGTGGCAATCGCGATGACGGGTACTCCCGTGGTGCGGCCACGCTGATGGCCGAGCTGTTGAACAACGACTTCAAGGACCAGTTGCCCAGGCGGCAGGAGCCCCGGGATTTCGGTCCCTACGACGACAACTACCGTCCGGCGAACGATCCGTCCTTCGAGTCGCTCGCCCTGACACTCTGCGGGGCCTCCGGCGGCTCCGGGACCGTCTTCTATTCCGGCCGCTCGCTGTACCTGTCCATCCTGTTGCAGCAGCTGCAGACCTCGAACAAGTGCTCCAAGGTCACGGTGATCAGCATTTCCGACGCCGCCGTGCTGTCGATCAGCGACCGGGAGGCGGCGGAACAGCCCCGATGGCGGGTCCTGGAGGGGAAGAAGGCCCTCGCGGATGGCCGGGTGTCGCTGTACTACGTGCCCCTGGCCAGCCCGATCACCTCGAAGGCGGAGCCCGCGTACGAGCTGCTGCACCGGCAGTTCCAGGAACTCGGTTACCCGGACAGCGACCTGGACACCGGCTACGCCATCAATGCCTGGGACGCGTTGACCGTGGTCTCCAAGTGGATCACCTTCACCACCGAGCGCAAGCGCCCGCTGACCGCCAGGGAGGTGTTCACCGCCACCCGGGACATCCTGCGCGGAGCGGGGGCGCTGCCGGTCTGGTCCGGGGCAGGCGGCGGCTTCTGCTTCGACAACCGGGGTGATCGTCAGGTCGCGCCCGGCTACTGCCAGGGGCAGTCGAAGCTGCTGCCGCCGGTGTTCCAGATGCGCGCTGAGGGACCCGTGCCGGTACCGGTCGGGTAGGGCTACCGGCTCCGCTGGGTGGGCAGTTCGGCGAGCATCCCCTCGCAGGAGCGGATGATCACCTGCGCCGCCTGTACCTCGGCCCGCCGGGACATCGGATTCTCCGCCGTGCGCCGCCAGCGGTCCAAGGTGGCCAGTGCCGCCCGGCGGACCAGGGGAGCGTCGGCGTAGGGCTCCAGCGCCAGCCGGGCCCAGGAGTCGCGGCCGGACCAGCCCAGCAGCCGTAGCGCCTCGCTGTTCAGTTCCTGGGGCAGGATCAGCGCCCCGGAGCGCAGCGCGGACAGCAGCCGGAGCTCGGCGAACTCGTGGGCGCCGGAGTAGATCCGTTCCAGGTCGGACAGCAGCGCCGCGGACCGGTCGTTGGGCCGGGTGCGCAGCACCTGGTTGACCGCCAGCAACGCGGAGCGGGACTTCAGCAGCTCGGCGCGTTCGGTGAACTGGGTGGCGAGGACCTGCTGCAGTTCCTCCAGGCCGCTGCGCCGGACCAGTTCCCCGGCCAGCCTGGGCAGGTCGTCGTAGCCCTGCCGGATGAGGGTCAGCGCCAGCCTGATGCCGTAGAGGCCGAAGCGGGACAGCAGGTCGGCGCGGGTCTGCCGCTCGTCGGCGGTGGGCGCGGTGCTGGTGAACCGGTCCACCGACAGCAGTGAGGCCTCCACCCGATGCCGGTTGGCCCTGGTCAGGTCCAGCAGGGTGGCGAACTCGCCCGCCCGTAGTGTGCGACCGGTCTGCGCGAGCAGCCCGGCCACCGGGACCACCGTCTGGCACAGCCGGGACAGCTCCCGGTCGTCGCGGTAGCGGCGGGCGATGCGCTTGGCCGACTGCAGGGCGTCGATCCGGCCGGCGCCGATCTCGTCGGCCCTGGACAGCACGGCGATGGAGTTGATCGGGCTGACCGCGTTGCCGCCCGGGGTCGTCTGCATGGTGCCGTGCCGGGTGTTGGTGTGGAACGACTCCAGCAGCCGCAGGTCACTGGTGTGCAGGTGCCGCATCAGGTAGACGACGGCGTCGGCGTCGCTCGGCTTCTCGTCGGTGGACAGCAGGGTGACCGACCGCGCCGAGGTGTGTCCGGTGGTGGACGAGGTACCGGGGGTGTCGATCAGCGTCGCCGCGCGCAGTCCGGCGGCCGGCCAGTCCACGGTGACCCGGTCGATCTCGGCCAGCGGCAGCTGGTTCAGCTCGATGACCAGGCCACCCTGCCGGGTGATCACCGGCAGCCCGATGGCCCGGCCGGTGACCGAGTGCACGGTGATCCGCCGCTCGGTGGCCGCCCGGTACCAGGTGACGACCTTGGTGCACTCGCCGGAATCGGTCGGCGCGATCTGCTCGCCCACCAGGGCGTTGAGCAGGGTGGACTTGCCCGCCTTGACCCGTCCGGCGAGCGCGACCCGCAGCGGGCCGTCGAGCCGGTCCAGGTGACGTATGAGGATGGGCACCGCCTCCGGGTCGTGCCGGTAGGCCTCGATGGCGTTCTTGAGCAGCGTCCGGGTGCGCCCACCGATGCTGAGATCAGGCTCTTGCGTCATGCATCACTCCGCCCAATACCGGCGTGGCCCGCTGCACGGGGAGGACCAGTTGCCTGGCCACCTCCTCGAGTGCGCCCACCCGCTCCAGTTCCGCCCGGATGTCCTGAATCCGCTTCGCCCGCTCGCTCTCCCCGGTCTGCAGTGCCTGCTGCGCGGCACGCACCGCTTCGGCCAGTGACCTGGTCAGATTGTCCGCCTGGACGGTGAAATGATCACGCAGGACGCGCTGGGTCTCGCGGAGTAGATCGCGTGAATCCTTGCCGAGGTGGAACACCACGTCGTCGATGAACCGGCGCACCGCGGTCTTGGCCTGGTTCTGCCGCAGCAGCCGCAGCCGCTTGTGCTCGTCGCGCACCGTCTTGGTACCCAGCAGCACCCCGGCGGCGATGGAGAACGGGTTGAGCAACGCCAGCCCGCCGACGGTGGACAGCAGGCCGATCATCAGCGTGCCGCCGTACGCGCCACGCATGCCGACGATCACCTTCTGCCCGACGCTGAACTTCTCCGTCTCCGGGATCTCGAACCCGTCGGTCAGCATCGCCAGGCTCGGCGCCTCCTTGACGGTGAGCGGTGGCAGCAGCTTGCGGCCGTCCTCGGCGAAGTGCTCCGCCACCCGGCCCGCCAGCCAGTGGGACCGCTCGTGTGCCCAGATGAAGTTGGTGGACGCGGCGGCGGCCACCCGCTGGTTGAGCCACTGGCTGAACGGCTCGCCGATCAGGGCCGGGTCGGCGGCGGACAGCTCCTCCTCGGCCTCGGCGACGATGGCCCGCATCCGGTCCCGCAGGTCGTACTCCACGTCGGAGATCAGGTCGGCGATGCCGTCGTTGAGCGTCTGCTGCCAGCGGGCGGACCGCTCGCGCAGCTGGTCGGCCCGCCCGGTGGCCGTCTGCAGTTCGCTGATCAGCGTCCCGGCCCGGTCGGGGGCCTGCAACGCGGCCAGTTCGGCGTCCAGGCCGGTACACAGCTGCTGCACCACGCCCAGCACGTCCTGGGCGGTACTCCGCCGGGACAGCTGGTCGGCCTCGGCGACGATCCGCTCGCGGAGGTAGCTCACCAGCCGGGGGAACCCGGATTCGGCGTTCAGCGCCTGGTCCCGTTCCCGGACGGCGTGCAGCCGCAGGGTGGAGGAGACCGCCAGGACGTCCGCCTGGATGCCCGCCGCGGCCAGCTGGGCCATGTTCGCCTCGGCGATCAGCCGCCAGGACGGATACAGGTCGATCTTGGTCAGCACGCAGACCAGGTTGGGGCAGACGCGGGCGGCGTCCCGCAGGAACGCCAGCTCGGTCGCCGTGTACTCCTGGGCGGCGTCGGACACCAGCAACACGGCGTCCGCGCTGGTCAGGGTGGTCATGGTCGCCGCGCCGTGCGCCGAGTTGAGCCCGCCCACCCCGGGGGTGTCGATCAGCACCAGGCCGCCGGACAGCACCTCCCGGGGCAGGCCGATCTCCACGTGGTCCACCCGTTTGTGGTTGCCCGGGTTCCCGGCCTCACTGACGTAGTCGATGATGCGGTCCAGGTCGAGCTCGGCGGGCAGCTCGGCGTCACCGTCGGACACCACCCGGCCCACCGGGCGCTCGGCGTACCGGACCACGGTGGGCACCGAGGTGGCGATGTCGTCGTCCACCGGGCAGATCGGCGCGTTCAGCAACGCGTTGATCAGCTCGCTCTTGCCCTGTTTGAACTCGCCCGCCACCACGACCCGGATCGCCGGATCCAGCAGCCGGGCCCGCGTCTGCGCGAGCTGCTCGCTGAGATCCTCTCGCCGGTACGCCAGGGTCGCGGCGGTCGCGATCTCCACCACCTGGAGCGCGGATTGCTCGCTCACGAGGACCTCCCTGGGGTCTGAAGCGTGATCCTGTTCCGCCGTGCGCGTGGCGGAACAGGATCTAGGCAACTGCACTGCTTCCCTTGTGCGCCACCCGAGACCGACAAATCACTCGCTTGAGTCGGCAAGGACTTCTACAGGACGTCGAGCAGGTCGTTGTCGACCACATTCAGCAGACCGTTCTCCGTGATGTCATGCGAGTCGATCGAGGTGTCGTTGTGCGAGAACAGATCGATATCGGTGTGATTATGTGATGTGAAATTGCCCGAATCGTGAACAGAGTTATCGGTCGTGGTCTGATCGAACGAATCATGGATTGAGTTGTCGGTGTTGGTCGTTGTCTGATTGTGCGAGCCGACATCGGTGTGGTTGTCGTTGTTCGAGTCGGTCACCGTGGTATTGCCGTCGTTGTCGGTCACGCCCGCTCCGCCATTGCCGGCCACCGCCTGATTGCCGGAGCCGAAGTTCCAGGCGTTCGTGGTGGTGTGCGTGGAGTTGTCGTCGGCGCTGCCGCTGGTGGCGCCGTTCGAGCCGATGGACACCGCGCTGCCGTCCCTGGCCTGGATGTCGCCGGTGGTGGTGACGTCGTGGTTCCCGTCGCCGACCACGTTCCCGGTGCCCAGCAGGTTGTCGTCGCCGTGCACCACCGTGGAGTCCTTGACGTCGCCGCCGATGGCCATGCCGTGGTCACCGATGACGCTGACCGGGTGGTTGTCCAGGTGCTGGAACACGTCGCCATGTGCCCAGATGTTCTGGTTGATCGAGTTGTCGATCGTGGTGTCGTGGCTGTCGGTGTAGGTGGTGGTGATGTAATGGATCTGCTGGATCGCCGAATCCATGGGCGATTCACCGTTGCCTCCGTGGCCCGGAGCCGGGTCGGCGGGCGGGGTGTAGTTCACCGGTGATCCACCGCCGTGGAAAGATCCCTGCTGGACGTGGTCGGCGACCAGGGGCATGGCGTCGTGTACGTCCGCCAGGCAGACGCCGTCGAAGCCGTGGTCGCTCAGGACCTTCGCGGGGTCCGCCTGGAACTGCTGACGCAGCCCCAGGTCGGAAAGCAGGCTCAGAATGAAGTTCAGCAGGCTGACTTGGGTTGCCATTTCGGTCGCTCCCGGTGTCGTATCGGCGTTTTCTCCTGACACGACGCTAGGTGGCGGGCCGATATGGGGGATCGGGGTACGGGCCCCCGTTTAGCGCAAGGCAATAGGGATAGGTGTACACGTTCGTGTTAGGGGGTTGGGGAGAATCCCCACCTTTGCGGTAAACCGCTCAACATGGTGCTAACAACCCTCCTTAACGGCTCGATGCACTGGTTGAACGCGCACTGGTCAGACCTGGCTTTCGGGGAAGTAGGTACGGCACATGGCTTATCAATTGGGAATTGACCTGGGGACGACTTACACGGCCGCCGCGGTGTCCCGGGAATCGGATTCCGGGCAATCGGCGGAACTGGTCACTCTCGGTGCCAGGTCGCCCGCCGTGCCGACCGTGCTCTTCCTCGGTGAGGACGAGACGGTCGTGGTCGGCGACGCCGCCCAGCGGCGCGCGATCACCGATCCGGGCCTGGTGGCCCGCGAGTTCAAGCGGCGCATCGGTGACGAGACCCCGATCATGCTCGGCGAGCAGCCGCACACCGCGCACCAGCTGGCCGCGGTCATGGTGCGCTGGGTGATCGACCAGGTCGTCTCGCGGGAGGGCGAGGTCCCGAGGTCCATCACGATCACCCACCCGGCGAGCTGGGCCGAGTACCGGCGCTCGCTGCTGCTGGAGGCGATCGTCGACGAGCTGCGCCCGGAATGGCCGCTTCCCCGGCTGCTGCCCGAGCCGATGGCCGCCGCACTGAACTACGTGCGCGCCGAGCGGGTGCCCGACGGCGCCGCGATCGTCGTCTACGACCTGGGCGGCGGCACCTTCGACGCCGCCGTGCTGCGCAAGACCGGTGCGGAGAGCTTCGAACTGCTCGGCGCCCCGGCCGGCATCGACCGGCTCGGCGGCATCGACTTCGACGAGGCCATCTTCGACGTGGTCCGCCAGCAGGCCCCGGACGCGTTCACCGACCTGGACGTGCTCGACCCGGTGACCACCGCCGCCGTCGCCCGGCTGCGCCGCGAGTGCACCGAGGCCAAGGAGGCGCTGTCCGCCGACACCGATGTCACCATCCCGGTGCTGCTGCCGCAGGTGGACGACCACCTGGCCCGGCACCGCCGCGACCCGGTGCGGATGCGTGGCGCGGTCTCGCTGTCCCGCCACGAGTTCGAGGCGATGATCCAGACCTCCCTCGACGAGACGGTGGACACGCTGCGCTCGTCCATCGAGTCGGCCGGCCTGGCCACCGACGACCCGTCCGTGGTGGTGCTGCTGGTCGGCGGCTCCTCGCGGATCCCCCTCGTCACCAGGCTGATCCAGGAGCGGCTCGGCTGCCGGGTCGCGGTCGACGCCGACCCCAAGGCCACCATCGCCATGGGCGCCGCCATCGCGGACATCGACGTCACCGTCGGCCGCAAGGCCGCCATCGCCCTCGCCGCGGTTCCGGCGGTCGCCGAAGCCGTCGAGGAGCCGGTGATCGATCGGGAGGACGAGCTGGCCTGGGTGACCGCGCCGGTTCCGCAGCCCCGGGTGCCCGCGGCCCTGGCCGGCCCGGAGCGGCCCGCCTACCAGGAGGAGCGGCCGATCCTGGACCTGCCGTTGACCGGCAACACCTGGTGGACCTCCAAGATGGTGCTCGGCGTGTGCGGCTTCGTCACGCTCGGCGCGTTGATGGTCGCCTCGGTGAGCTCGCCGGAGTCCACGGACAAGAACCCGGCGCTGGCCATGCCCAACCAGGCGGCCGCCCCCGCGCAGAGCGGTAGCGGACACACGGCCGACGACACCCCGGACAGCGCGCAGATCCTCGGCGGCTTCGGGCTCGCCCAGTGGTCGATGCCGAGGAACACCGCGTACAACGGCTACCGCCGCGGCCTGCTGCCGATCGAGAACCCGAGCGACCCCGGCTCCTCGATCATCCCGCTGCCGCCCGGTTCCACGGTGCCCTCGGCGCCGACCACCCAGCCGACCACGCCGCCGGTGACGACGCACCCGAGTACTCCGCCGAGCACGACGACGCCGCCGACCACCACGCCCCCGTCGACGACGACTCCGCCCAGCACCACCACGCCGCCGACCAGCACCCCGCCGAGCACGTCGACCCCGCCGAGCACCAGCACGCCGCCGTCGACGGACCCGACCACCTCGGCTCCGCCGCAGACCACGACCCAGCCGACGGTGCCGCCCACCCAGGGCACCACCTCGCGCACGCAGGACACCACGGTCAGCGCCCCGACGGTCACCCAGACCGTCACCGCCACCCCGTGACCCCCGCACGCCGAACTTGACGAGGTTCGGGCAGCTGCATCGCCCGAACCTCGTCAAGTTCGAGAACAAATTAAACTGTGATCTTTCTGGGTTGCGGTCAGCGGAAGGTTCTGCCCGTATCCTCTGTTCCGATGGGCGGACACAGCAGGGATGAGACTCCGGCGCTGTCCTTCGGGGCCGAGTTGCGCAGACTCCGGGAGCAGCGTGGCTTGTCGCTACGCAAACTCGCCCGGCTGATCCACTATGACCCCGGTCATCTGAGCCGGGTGGAGAACGACGCCAAGCCCGCCGCACCCGAGCTGGCCAGCGCCGTCGACGAGATCCTGGAAGCCGGCGGCGCCCTGCTGGCCCTCGCCCCGGTGAAGGTCTCGCCCGGCCGTGGCGACCAGATCCGGCCCGCCCAGCTGCCGCGTGGCGCCGGGGCGGCGTTCGTCGGCCGCGAAGATCAGCTCGATCGGCTGCGGGACTTCCTGGACAGCGAATTCCTCACCGTGGCCATCGACGGCCCACCCGGGGTCGGTAAGACCGCGCTCGCGTTGCGCTGGGCGCACGCCGTGGCCAAGGACTTCCCGGACGGCGCCCTGTTCGTCGATCTGCGTGGCTACTCCCCGGACGCGGAGCCGGCCGATCCGGCGGAGGTCCTGGAGGAGTTCCTGCGCGCGTTCGGCGTGCACGCCGCCGGCATCCCCGGGGGAGTGCAGCAGCGTGCCGCCCTCTACCGATCACTGCTGGCCGGCAAACGGGTCCTGGTGGTGCTGGACAACGCGGTCGGCTCCCAGCAGGTCCGCCCGCTGTTGCCCGGCTCGCCCGGCTGCGGGGTGGTGGTCACCAGCCGCAGCAGGCTGTCCGGCCTGGTCGTGCGGGACAACGCGCTGCGGGTGACGCTCAACCCGATGGAACCCGCCGAAGCCCTGCGGCTGCTGCGCGAGGTCATCGGCCACGCCAGGGCCGACGCGGAACCCGACGCGCTCGCAGCCCTGGGCCGCCGCTGCGCCTACCTGCCCCTCGCCCTGCGGCTGGCGGCGGAGCGGGTGGTCAGCCACCCGCACCACACCCTCGCGGACCTGGCCGGCGAACTGATCGCCGAGGGCGACCGGCTGGATGTGCTCGCCGCCGAGGACGATGACGAGAGCTCCAAGGTGCGGGCCGTGTTCTCCTGGTCCTTCCGCGCCCTGCCCGCCGAGGTGGCGCGGATGTTCCGGCTGCTCGGCGTCTTCCCCGGACCGGTGATCAGCGTGCCCGCCGCCGCGGCGCTGGCCGGGATGCCCGCCGTGCGGGCGCGCGGCCTGCTGGAGCATCTGGCCGGCGTGCACCTGGTGGTGGAGACGGGCCGGGACCGATACCGGATGCACGACCTGCTGCGGCTGTACGCCGCCGAGCTGGCCGCGCAGGCGAACATGGACCGGGAACCCGCGCTCACCGGCTACCTGGACTGGTACCTGCACTCCGCGCAGGCGGCGAACATCATGCTCGGCCCGGAGCGTGGCGCCCCGCCGCTGGATCCGCCGCGACCGGACACCGACCCGCTGCGCTTCGACACCTACGAGTCGGCGTTGTCCTGGTGCACCACGGAGATCGCGAACCTGGTCGGCGCGGTGCGGGCCGCCGTGGAGGTCGGCCTGCCGGACGTGGCGTGGAAACTGGCGACCGCGCACTTCAACCTGTTCTTCCTGCGTAAGAACACCTCGGTGTCGATCGCCGCGCACGGGCAGGCCCTCGCCGCCGCGCGGGCCGCCGGTGACGAGCAGGGCGAGTCGTGGTGCCTGCACAACATGGGCGTCGCCCAGCTGGATCAGCGGGACTTCACCGACGCATTGACCAGCTTCCGCACGGCGACCGGGATCCGGGTCCGGATCGACGACCGGACGGGCCTGGCCTGGAGCCTGGCGGGCACCGGCTTCGCGTACGCGGCGATGGGCCAGTCGCAGCAGGCCAAGGAGTGCCAGCTGCGGGCCATCGAGGTGTTCCGGGGCATCGAGTTCGGCTACGGCGAGGGCATCGCGCTCGGCGCGCTGGGCCACGCGTGCCGGGAACTCGGGCAGCTGGACGAGGCACTGCGGTACCTGACCGCGGGCCTGCGGATCTTCGAGCAGATCGACGACGCCCTCGGTCAGGGCTACGTGCTGGTCGGCATCGGCGCGGTGCACCGCGCGGCGGGTGATCGGACCTCGGCGATCGCCTGTTACGACGGCGCGCTGGCCGCGTACCGGTCCATCGACGACTGGCCGGGTCAGGCGGACGCGCTGCTCGGCCGGGGACATGCCCTGGCGGAGGACAACCAGCACCTTCAGGCCCGCTGGTCCTGGTCGCAGGCACTGGCCATCCTGAACGACCTGGGCGACCCGACGGCGGAGGATGTGCTGGCCCTGCTGGAACCGGGTCCGCAGCGTGGAGCCGCGGAACCCGGCCTGGCCCGTACCGAGAGTTAGCCGAGCGCCTCCAGCAGGTCGTCCAGGAACCGGGTGCCGTCCGCCCACACCGCGACCTGGACCGGCGCGCGGGACTCGTCCTGTTCCAGCGTGAACGGGCGGCTGTCCACCAGGCTGGCGCCCCGGGTGAGCTCGCCCCGCAGCTCGATGCTGACCCGGTGCTGCTCGTACTTGGCCAGTTCCGGGTGCAGCAGGATCATCGCGGCGAGGGGATCGTGCAGCCGGAGTTCCCGTTCCCCGGTCAGGCCGCTGTAGAAGCCCACGTAGTGCCCCAGTACCTCGGTGCACCACTGGGTGACCGGCTGCTCCGACGCGGCCAGCCGGTCCAGCCACTCCCCGTCGGCCCGGCCGGCCGAGTCGGTGACGTTGAGGCCGACCAGGGTGAGCGGGAAACCGGCGCCGAGCACCAGGTCGGCGGCCTCCGGGTCGTGCCAGAAGTTCGCCTCGGCGAACGGGGTGACGTTGCCCGGCCCGCCGATCGCGCCGCCCATCACCACGACCTGCTTCAGCAGCCGGGGCAGTTCCGGTTCCAGCAGCAGGGCCAGTGCCAGGTTGGTCAGCGGAGCCAGTTCCAGCAGGCACAGCTCGCCGGGATTCGCCCTGGCCAGGGTCACCAGCTGTTCGGCGGCCGAGATCGGCACCGGCCGGTTCTGCGCCGGTGGCCCGGCCGCGCCCCCGAGTCCGTCGAGGCCGTGTACCCATTCGGCGGTCTCGACGCCCTGGGCCAGGGGTCGGGCGGCGCCGACGGCCACCGGCACGTCCGGCAGGCCGGCCCGCTCCAGCACTCGTAACGCGTTCTCCGCGCCGGCCTCGGCGGAAACGTTGCCGTGCACGCTGCCCACGGCCTCGATCCGTACCTCCGGCCTGGCCGCCAGGTAGCAGAGCGCCACGGCGTCATCGGCGCCTGGATCGCTGTGTACCACTACGCGGACCTTCGGTGTCTCGCCCAATTCACCCACCCGTGTTCGTCCCGACCGTGCGAGCCTGTCATGGGGTGTGGGTGAATCACTGGGCGAAACGGGTGTGTTGACCAGTGTGGACACCAGGTCAACAGTCACATTTCAGCCACTCCCATTCGACTATGACCATGGATGGTCCGGCCATCATGGGCGCTCGGGAGGTGTGCCCATGTCAGGCCGGCCATCCGCGGGTGGGTTGAGTCGGGGCGGTCGCAGGCGCTGAGCTGGGGGTGCGCCTGTGACCGGGACCAACCGAGTGAGGGTGCCCCTTACTGCGTTGAGCGTTGTGTGGGTGCCCCTTACTGCGTTGAGCGTTGTGTGGGTGCCCCTTACTGCGTTGAGTGGTGTGAGGGTGCCCCTTACTGCATGCCCTGCCACGAGCATCCGTCATCCGATTAGGGAACGGGTCCGTGTCGATAATGACAGTAAGTCACTGAATTCCTGGGTTCGTCGTTGTTAGAGTGAACCGGCATCCCCCAGGAGGCTCAATTGGCGGCACATTCACTGCCCATTGCGTGGCCGCTTGGCGCGCAGCAGCAGGGCGAACCGGGAGTCGCGCGGGGCCGGATCGTGGACGTGCGGCGGACCACCGCGCACAGCGCCACGCTGACCGTGCAGCCCGCGTCCGGCTGGGGCGGTTTCCTCGCCGGGCAGTCGCTGCGATTCGCCGTCCCGGTGGACGGCACCTGGCACCTGCTGCGCACCTTCCCCGCGTCCTCACAGCACACCGCGCAGCTGGAGTTCACCGTGACCCGGCGCGGACCGGTGTCCGAATACCTGATCACCCAGGGCCGCCGTGGACTGCCGCTGCTGGTCGGCCCGGCCGCCGGAACCTTCGTGCTGCCGCTGCCCCGGCCGCAACGCCTGCTGCTGGTCAGCGCGGGTCGCGGGATCACCCCGGCGCTGTCCCTGCTCCGCACGCTGTGCGACGAGGGCCACGAGGGTGACGTCACCTTCCTGCACTACTGCCACGCCGCCCGGGACCTGCTGCACCGCGAGGACCTGGAGCAGCTGGAACGCCATCCGGGGGTACGCGTCGAGCGCCGCTACACCACGGCGCACGGCCGGTTCGACCCGCAGCACCTCGACGGGCTGGCGGAGCAGCCGGTGTACGTCAGTGGGCCGGAGACGCTGGTGGACGCCGTCACCGCGGTGACCGCGCGCTGGGCCGAGCCGACGCTGAGCGAGATCAGCGCGCCGACCATGCCGGACAACGAGACCATCGCCAGGAGCTAGTCGCTGGTTGCCGGACGGTGTGGCGGCGGATGGACGGCCGCCGCCGCACCGTCACTTACCTAGCCGGGTAAAACCACCCCCGCGCTGCCCCCGCCCCGGCGGACCGGTTCGGCGGCGGCCTGCAGCATGCCGTCCGGCAGGAACTCCAGGGCCGCCACCGCGCCGATCTCCGGCTGTTCGGTGAACGTGCCCGGCGGCAGGACGAACTTGTGCCCCTTGGCCTCCAGGGCCGCGCGCAGCGGCGAGTTCATGAACGCGGGCTCGGCCTCGGTGGCCTCCCGGTTGCGTTGCGACAGCCGGGCCGCCGCCACCGCCTCGGGCAGCGACATGCCCAGGTCGAGCCGGTTCATCAGCACCTGCAGCACCGTGGTGATGATCGTGGCGCCACCCGGTGAGCCGACCGCCAGCAGTGGTTTCCCACCGGACAGCACGAACGTCGGCGACATCGAGCTGCGTGGACGCTTGCCCGCGGCGGGCAGGTTCGGGTCGTACACGCCCTTCGTGATCGGCTCCATGTCGAAGTCGGTCAGCTCGTTGTTCAGCAGGAAACCGCGGCCGGGCACGGTGATCGCCGAGCCGCCGGTCTGCTCGATGGTCAGCGTGTAGGACACCACGTTGCCCCACTTGTCGGCGGTGACCAGGTGGGTCGTCGAGGTGCCCTCGTACGGGTCGACGGGCGCCGCCTGCTGGGTGCGGCAGGCGGGCGGTTTCGCCAGGTCGATCGGCGCCGCCGGATGCGCGATCGCGGTCTCCGATTTCACCAGGCACGCACTGGAATCCGCGACCTCCGGCCCGAGCAGCCGGTCCACTGGATCCTGCGGCTTGTCGCCCACGTACCGGTTGCGGTCGGCGAAGGCCAGCCGGCTGGCGCCGAGGTACCGGTGCAGCGAGCCGACCGGTCCCTCCTGCTTGAGGTCGAAGTGGCCCAGGATGTTCAGCGCCTCGCCCACCGCGATACCGCCGGAGGAACTGGGCGCCATGCCGTAGACGTCCAGGCCACCGTGGCTGATCCGGGTGGGTTCCTGGGCGCGTACCCGGTACTTGCGGATGTCCGTGGCGGACATCGAACCGGGGCGGAAGTTCCAGGTGGCGCCGTCGGCCATCGGCGGGCGGCGGACCGCGTCGACGATGTCCCCGGAGATGTCCCCATCGTAGAAGGCGGATTCGACGCCCTCCGTGGCCAGGGCGATGTAGGTCTTGGCCAGCGCCGGGTTCCGGAAGGTGGAGCCGACTTCCGGCAGTTTCCCGCCGGGCAGGAACAACTCCGCGGTCGGCTTGATCTGCCTGAACCGGTCCTCGTTCAGCCGGGTCTGCGAGTGGAACTCCTCGTCCACGGTGAAACCGCCGGCCGCCAGCCTGATGGCGGGCTTCAGCACCTCCGGCAGTTTGCGGGTTCCCCAGGAACGCAGTGCCTGGTCCCAGGTGGCCGCGGTGCCCGGAACACCCACGGACAGCCCGGAGTTCACCGCGTCCTTGAACGGAATCGGCTTGCCGGTGCCCGAATCCAGGAAGGAGTCCTCCTCCATTCCGGACGGAGCCGTCTCCCGGCCGTCCAGAGTGGACACTTTTCCGGTCGCGGCGTCGTAGTAGACGAAGAAGCCGCCACCGCCGATTCCGGCGGAGTACGGCTCGGTCACCCCCAGTGCGGCCGCGGCGGCAACGGCGGCGTCCACCGCGTTACCCCCGGCCCGCAGCACACTCAGGCCTGCCTCGGTGGCGTCCTGATCAACCGTGGCCACCGCGCCCCCGGTACCGATCGCGGTGGGTGTCTTCAACGCCGCCGTGGTCCCGGTCGACGCGGTAAGACAGAGGCTGACCAGCAGTAATGACGCGACAGCGAAGGTCATCAGTCGGCGAGTCATGGCTGTCAGCCTGGCACGAATCGGACGCGTTAGCTACGTAGCGGACGGAGTATTCGTTGCCGAACTGTGTCGCGTCATCACTCGAATGCCGCTGCCCTGATGCCGATCTATCGGGGAAGCCTGGACGCCACGCACGTGTGACAGGAGCAACACTTGATGGACCAGCGGCAGGAATCGGACGCCGAACCGTCGCAGGAACCGCCATCGATACCGCCGGAGGCCGCGGCGGCGATGCGCGGGGGAATGACCTCCCTGCTCCACCGCTCCGGGCATGTACTGAAAGCCATGACCCCGCAGGGCATCGTCGCCTTCCTCACCGCGGCCGCCGTCGCGCCGGTGGTCGGGGACGCCGTGCACCGGGGCACCGACGAGGCGATCAGGGAACGGCTGGACGGCATGGGCGCCGGATACCTGACCGATGTGCTGGCGGCGACCGCGATCCGGTTACGGGAGCGCCGCACGCCCACCGAGCAGCAGCGGATCGACGCCCTCGCCGAGGAGTTCCTGGTCCGGATGGCGGGCATCGCGCCCACGGTCCGCGTGGGCATGTGCCGGCTGCTGTGTGAGCTGGGCGCCGCGCGGCTGGCCATCGGCGAGGCGGTGACCGCCGGGCACCTGGACATGGCCACCGGGCTGGCGGACGGGCTCACCCGGCTCGGCCGCGAGTCCGTGGAGTTCGCCGCGCTGACCGGCGAGGTGTCGGACGCGCTCGCCGGGCTGCGCACCGAGCTCACCGGGAGCGCGGTGGACCACCAGCGCGAGCTGGAGCGGACCAGGGAGACCCTGGCCGGGATGCTGGACATCGACCGGCGGATCGCCACCGTGCCCACCTCGCACACCACGCCACCGGACTGCCCCTACCCGGGCCTGCTGCCGTTCGACGCGTCCCTCGCCGACTACTTCTTCGGCCGGGACCGGGTCCGCGACGAGATCCTGGTCCGGCTGACCGCGGAGGCCGACCAGGGCAGGCCACTGCTGCTGACCGGGCCCTCCGGGGTCGGCAAGACCTCACTGCTGGCCGCCGGTGTCGAGCCGGCCCTCGGTTTCGATCAGGTGGCCACCGTGGCACCGGGCGCCGAGCAGCTTCCGGAAGCCCCGGTGCTGATCGTCGACCAGCTGGAAGAGCTGTTCACCGTGCTGGACGCCGACCGGCGCGCGGAATTTCTGACGGCGATCCGCGAGCGGAGCGGGACCGGCACCCGGGTGTTGCTGAGCCTGCGCACCGACTTCCTGGACCGCTGCCTGGCCGAGCCGCTGCTGGCGGATCTGTTGCCCCACCAGCTGATCCTCGGCCCACTGTCCGATGTGGAACTGCGTGCGGCGATCGAACGGCCCGCGCTGGCCTACGGAATCACCCCGGAACCGGAACTGGTGCGGCTGCTGCTCCGGGACGCCGGACACCAGCCGGATGGCAGGCTGCCGCTGCTGGCGCACGCCCTCGCGGTGAGCTGGGAGGTCGGTGCCGGCCGGGAGCTCACCGTCGTCGCCTATCAGAGCGCGGGCGGCATCTCCGGCGCCGTCGGGGAATCCGCCGAGGAGGTGTACCGGGAGCTGGCGCCGGAACACCGCGGTGTCGCCCGGCGGATGTTCCTGCGCATGGTGGCGCTCACCCCGGACGCCCCGGACACCCGGCGGCGCGTGCCGCTCACCGAGCTGAGCGCCGAGCGGCCGGTGCTGGACCGGTTCGTCGCCGCCCGGCTGGTCACCGTCGACGGCCCGACCGCGCAACCCGCCCACGAAGCGCTGCTCACCGCCTGGCCGAGGCTGGCCGGCTGGCTGGCCGCGAACCAGGCCGCGGTGCAGCGGCAGGCCCAGCTGGTCGCCGACGCGCAGGAGTGGATCCACCGGCAGCGGGATCCGGATCTGCTGTACCGGGGCAACCGCCTCGAATCGGTCACCGACCTGCTGATCAATCCCGCGCACGGCAGGCTGCTGCGGGACCAGGACCGGGAGTTCCTCACCGCCGCCCTCGACGCCACCCGGAGCCGGGAGAACCGGAACCGGGCCATGCGTACCGGGCTGGTTGTCCTCGCCGCGTTGGCCCTGGTCGTCGCGGGGCTCACCGCGTGGCGCGCGGACCGGGTCACCACGGGCGGCGACCAGTCGTTGTCCCGGCAGCTCGCCGCGGAGGCCCGCAGCGCGGGCGATCCCCGGCGGGCGGCGCTGCTCGCCCTGGCCGCCTGGCAGAACGAGCAGACCGCCGAGGCCAAGGACGCCCTGCTGGCCGCCGCCCGGACCCCGTACGCGGGACGGCTGCCCGGCCATGGCGGCCCGGTCCGGGCCGTCGCGGTGAGCCCGGACGCCACGCTGGCCGCGACCGGCGGCGATGACCACGCGGTCCGGGTGTGGGAACTCGGCGCCCGGCGGCAGCGGTACACAGTGGACGCCGGGGGAGTGGTCACCGACATCCTGTTCACCCCGGACGGCTCCCGGATGATCACCAATTCCGACGGGGCCACCCGGGTCTGGGACACCGAGGACGGCAAGCAGCTGTCCACAGTGGAGGGCTCGGGCACCGCGATCGCGCTCAGCCCGGACGGGAAGACGCTGCTGCGTGGCGAGGCCGAGGGAGTCTCGCGGTGGAACCTGCCCTCGGCCGCCAAGACCGGCTTCTTCAACGGGCTGCGCGCGCCGGTCACCCAGCTGACGTTCGCGCCGGACGGCACCCGGTTCGCCAGCGGCGAGCAGAGCGGCGCGGTGCGCTGGTGGGACCTCTCCAGCGGCCAGGAGTTCCCGTTGCCGGGTACGCACAGCGGCCGGGTGACCTCGGTGTTGTTCAGCCCCGATGGCCGGTACCTGGCCAGCACCGCGGAGGACGGCACCATCCGCCTCCGGTCGATCACCGGGGGTACCGCCGGTGACTGGGCCACCTTCCGGGCCTCGTCGGGATCGCTGGCCTTCGCCAAGACCGAGCTGCTCGCGGCCGGCGACACCCGGTCGATCCGCCGGTTCGACGTATCCGGCCGGCGGGAGGCCGACTCGCTGGTCCGGGACGCCGCCGCCACCCGGATCCTGTCCGCTGATCCCCGTGGTCAGGTGGTGGTGGCGGCCGGTGATGCCGGCGACATCGATGTCTACCGGCTGAACGTCGCCACGCAGGAGGATCCCGCGCGGGCGCGGCAGGCACTGTGCGCCGTGCTCGGCGGCAGCAATCTCACGATGGAGTGGACGGCGGTGGGCCCGGACCGGGGTGCGGCGCCGCGCTGCTAGAGCCTGGCCAGGATCGCGTCGGCCTCGGCGGTGAGTTCCGCATCGCCGAGGTGCTCGGCCAGCTGCCGGGCACCTTCGGCGCGTTGCCGGGCGATCTCGGTCATCTCGCTGTACTCCAGGAAGATGGTCGCCATCGTCAGGCTGACCAGGGTGAGCTCGTGCACGAAGGCCCGGCCAGGCTCGTTCTGCTGCGCGATGGCCAGGTCGTCGATGGCGTTCACCGCCTCAGCGATGTCCTCCTCGCGGTCCAGCGCGTGGAACCCGGCCAGTGCCCGGTGCAGGTGATGCATCTGCGCGGCCGGGTTGCCGGCCTTCTGGTGCAGATCGGCGGCGGTGCGGAACTCCTGAGCGGCCTGGTGGTGCAGCTCGGCCTCCTCCATGAGCACCGCGCGCATGCTGATCAGCTTCGCGTACTCGTCGACGGTCCCGTTGTCCTCCAGCAGTCGCAGCAGCTCGTTGAAGGTCTCGAACGCCTGCTCGAAGTGGTGCAGCCGCGTCTGAATGTGGGCGAGCAGGAACCGGGTCTCGACGGACTGCTCGGTCAGCCCCAGCCGGTCCATCTCCGGCAGGAAGGTCAGCGCCTCCTGCTCGGCCTGCTCCCAGCGCCCGGCCAGCCCGAGTGTCCTGGCCAGCAGGTCACCCGCGGCGGCGGCGCGGGCGGTCTCCCGGGCGTTCTGCAGCCGGATGATGGCGGAGCCCGCGTGGGTGATGGCGGCGTCGTGGTCGTCCAGGTCGGTGGTCAGGTGGACCAGCAGGGTGTCCGCGTCGGCGGCGACCAGGGGATGCGGGGTACCGAGTGCCTCGATGGCCAGTTCACGCGCGGACGGCAGGTCACCGTGGGAGGCCCGCATCCGGGCGAGGACGAGCAGCGCGGTGTACCGGTCGGGGTGGTCGCCGTACAAATCGATGGCCTGCCGGGCGACGGCCTGCGCGCGGACCAGGTCGGGCAGGTCGATCAGGGTGCGGGCCAGCAGCAGGGTGAACTCGGCCTCGATGACCGGGTCCCCGGTGCCTTGGGCGAGCTGCACGGCCTGCTCCATGTGCTGCACGGCTGTGGGGATGTCGCCCGCCCGTCCGGCCTGGTCAGCGGAGTCGACGGCGGCTTTCGCCAGGTCCAGCGGGTTGCTCATGGGTGGTGCCCCCAGTGTCGTGTGCCTGCGCCGAGTCTAGGCATGATGTGCGGGTGACGGTGCAAGAGAGTTCGCTGAGCCTGCGGGCGGCGAAGGTCGTGACCGAGGTGCTGGCGCCCACCGTGGTGCTCATCGCCGAGCTGATCGCGGTGGCGTTGATCTCCGCTGGCCCGGTCAAGGGCCTCGGCTGGGCCGCGCTGGTGATGTGCTCGGTCCTGCTGCCCTTCGGATTCGTGCTCTGGGGAGCCCGAACCGGCCGCTGGGACGGCCACCACGTCCGCGGCCGGGAGCACCGGACACTGCCGCTGCTGGTCGGTCTCGGCTCGGTTCTGGCCGGTTTGGTGCTGCTCGTCGTGCTGGACGGGCCGCGGAACCTGATCGCCGTCGAGGTCGCGGTGGTCGTCGGGATCATCGTGACGGTGGTCGTGACGCGCTGGTGGAAGATCTCGGTGCACGCCGGGGTCGCCGCCGGAGCGGTCACCAATCTGGTGCAGATCCTGGGGCCCTGGTGGTTGTTGCTGGTTCCGCTGGTCGTGCTGGTGGGGTGGTCCCGGGTCCGGTTGACGGATCACACGGCGGCTCAGGTGACGGTGGGGGCTGTTGTTAACGCGGCCATCGCGGGGACTGTTTTTGCTTTGGTCTCCTGAGTTCGTCTCCGGGCGGTGGGTGGCGCGCATTGTGTTTCGCGCCTTCTCACGCGTCAAGGGCGCTTCGCGTCCGGCTTCGCCGGATGTCGCTGCGCTCCACCCTTGACCCGTGAGCCTCGGGCGCGAAAGGGCACGCCCTAAGGGGCAGGCGCTGCGCGGCCTGCCCCACGGGGCGCGCGCCGCCCACCGCCCTACCCTGCGCACTCCGCTACCCATCTGGATCGGCCCCCGGATCCATCCGGACCAAGAACTTCGCCCCACTCGGGGACGTCCACACAAGATCACCATTGGGCAGGATCTCGTATGCCCAATGGTGCTGGTCTTTGAGGATGTGGTGCCTGCGGCACAGTGGTGCCATGTCGCGGCCTTGGGTGATCTTGCCGTGCCGGTACTGCGTCCGATGATCCACATCGCAGGTGACCGCTGGTGCCTGGCAATTCGGGAATCGGCAGGATTTGTGCCGGGTGATCAGGAAGTCTCGCTCGGCTTGACTGAGTCGGTATCCCTTGCGGGAGAAGTCGATCCCCACGCCAGTCACCGGATCGGTGATCATGCGGGACCACACCGATGCGGTCGCCGCCATCTGCCGTGCCATCGATCCGAGGATGGCTCCGTGGCCCTGCATCTCGGCGCCGTGCTCTTGCTTGCCTTCGATCACGTCTTTGGGGATCGTGATCACGATTTTCGGATCCACTGGCGCGAACCCCTCGCTACCGGCACCGCCAGCGGCGAGCACGGCAGCTGCGAGGTCGGCTCGGGCCTGATCCTGCGTTCGTTCGTCGTCTTTGGCGCGGGTGTTGCGGACCTGCTGATCGATCGCCTGATATGCCGCCTGCACTTCCGGCGCGGTGGAGTAGAGCCGTAGCTCGCCCATGCCGTCGGGCTTGCTGCTCACCGTGAACGAGCGATCCTTCTTCCGGCGCTCGTGCCGCTCTTGCGCGCCGTCCGGGTCCAGTTCTTGGATGTACCGCTCACCCAACGCCCGCATCTCCGAATTCGACAGTTCATGCGCCGTGGGTAGAACCTTCTCCTCCACCAACTGCGCCAGCTCCGCATCGAGGGGTTTGGTGAGGGAGTGCAGCATCTGAGCTTTGGCGAGATCGATCCCACCTGATGCGAGGGCTTCTTGAGTGCAGGGCAGCTTCACGTGCAGTGCTTCGGCGAGCGCGATGAATTGGCGGAGCTGAGCCGAGCTGACCGTCATCTCGACCCGGGTTTCTTCCCGATCCGAGTCACAGTCCGAGGAGGTCGACAACAGCTCGCGCAGGTCTTGGAGGAAGTCGGCCGTGACCGTGGCGATGAGCCGGTATTTACCGGCCACGCTCTGCGGTGTCAGCTCTTTCCTCATGCCTCCATTTTAGTCGAACACCAAGTCGATTTCGAGTCACTATCAGGTGATTAATGCAAGATCAACTAGCGCTGCAGGTTACCTCTGAACTACAAGGAGCGGGTCGGTGGTGGGCGGGCGCGCCCCCTATGGGGCAGGCCCCAGCCTGCCCCTAATCTGCCCGTTTTTGCGCCAGAGGCTCACGGGTCAAGGGTGGAGCGAAGCGACATCCGGCGAAGCCGGACGCCGAAGGCGCCCTTGAGGCGTGAGTAGGCGCAAATAAACTGCGCCCGCCCACCACCGACCCGCCCCACTAACCAGACTCCAAAGCAGCATCCAGTTCGGCATGCTCCAAGGGATTGGCCACCCACCAGGCCATAAAATCGGGATTCCGATCCACAGTGGACCGATAAGCCCGAGCCACCGCCGCGAATGCCTCCTGCCCTCGCCCCACCAGCGGCCCATCCGACCGGATGGCCACCAGAATCGGCAACCGCAAAGGCGTCCCCCGCAGCGGCCGGATCACAATCCCGTCCCCAGACCGGGAACACGGCGAGGCCAACGCCACCGCCCCGGCCATGATCAACGCGCGGGCGGTTCCGGCCTCCCCGGTGTGGTGCCGGATCTTCGGGGAGTAGCCGACAGCCGCGCATGCCGAGTTCAGCGAACCCAGCAGCGAGTTGGAGTCCGGGGGAGGGGTGACCCAGTGGTCGCCCGCCAGATCGGCCAGGTCCACCACGGGCCGGGAGGCCAGCGGATGCCGGTCCGCCAGGCCGATGAACTGCGGTTCGGTGATCAGCGTGCGGAGCTGTACTCCGGAGAGCTGTCGTTTCTCGATGCCCTCGAACCGCTCCAGCACGGCGAGCTGCACCCGGCCGGTGGCGATCTTGTCCAGGACGCCGGCCGCACTGGTGTCTATCTCCGTGCGTAACTCGGAGCACGGCACCCGGCGGCGCAGTTCGGCGACCATCGGTGCCACCATCGGCATCGGCATGCAGCCGACCAGCAGCGGCTGGGCGGACGGTGGTCGGCCCGCCCGGCCGCGTGCGCTGTCCAACAGGTGCTCGACGTCGTTGAGCACCATCTCGGCCACACCGATCACGTACCGGCCGAGTTCGGTGGGCGTACTGCCGGCCGGGCTGCGGTCGAAAAGCTGCCCACCCACCAGGCGCTCCACCCGGTGCAACTGCGCGGATAACGCGGGCTGGGTCAGGCCAAGACGCACCGCGGCCTTACTCAGACTCCCGGTGTCCGCGATCGCGCAAATGGCTCGCAGATGTCGAATATCCAGCCCCGGCATAGCCGGAAGTTATCCCGAACCATGATGACTCCGAAAGCCTGCTTTCAGCCCATATTTTTGATATGACCTATTGCTATAGGGATTATCCCTTGCTCGGTTCTGACAGTTTCCGCAGTGCCGCCAGTGCCTTGTCCGCGTGCACACCCATCCGGAATTCGCTGGCGATGACCTCGATGATCCGCCGGTCAGTGCCGATGACGAAGGTGTGCCGCTTGACCGGCAAGGGGCCCCAGCTGCGCTTGACGCCGAATTGCCGGGCGACATCACCCTCGCCGTCGGACAGCAGTGGATAGTCAAAGTTGTACGTTTCCGAGAATTGCTTCTGCTTTTGCACGTCGTCCGTGCTGATCCCGACCCGCTGCGCGCCCAGTTCGCCGAATTCGGCACCCAGGTCACGGAAATGGCAGCTTTCCGCGGTGCAGCCGGACGTCATCGCCGCCGGATAGAAGAACAGCACCACCGGTCCGGCCTCCAGCAGCTTGCTGAACGCACGCGGATTGCCGTCCTGGTCCGGCAGTTCGAAATCCTCGACCAGATCCCCTGCTCGCATGTGTCTCTCCTAAACGGTCTTTTTGGGCGGAAGTGGGAAGAAACCGCTGGTCCGGGCCACGTAATCGGCGTACCCGGGACGCGAGGAATGCAGCGATTTCTCCAGTAGCGGTTTGCCGGTTCCCTTGGCCAGGAACCAGGTCATGACGATCGGCGACAGAATCATCGCCGCCCCGAGCCAGCTCTGCGCGGCGATCAGGTACAGCCCCCACCACAGGGTGGCGTCGCCGAAGTAGTTCGGGTGCCGGGTGTAGCGCCACAGGCCGGTGTCCAGGACCTTGCCCTTCGAGGAGGGGTCGTCCCGGAACTGCTGGAGCTGGTGGTCACCGATGGCCTCGAAGCCGAAGCCGACGACCCACAGCAACGCGCCGATCAGGTCGAGTGCGCCCAGCGAACCGTCGCTGTACTGCGCCGCCTGGACCGGCAGCGAGACGAACCACATGACCAGCGCCTGCGGCAGGTAGATCGACTTGACCACGTGCCAGGTGCTGCCCGGCTTGCGCCCGACGATCTCCTGATAGCGCGGGTCCTCCGGCTTTCCGTGGTTCCGCCGTCCGATGTGGACGGCCAGCCGGACGCCCCAGATCACCGTCAACGCGGTGATCAGCAGCCGGCGGTCGATGTTGCCGTCGGACACCGCGAGGGTGACCAGCGCGATGACCGGGAAGCCGAGGCCCCACAACACGTCGATGCCGTCGTGCCTGCCCCGGCGCTGTGCGATTCCGAGCGCCGCGGCCATCATGACGGCCACGGTCAGCGCGGTGATCAGTAGATTCCAGCCGAACATTCAGTTCACCTCACCGGCAGATCGGACCAATTGGGCCGGACAGCTGGGAACGCGCTGTTGCCCTCAGGAGTGGGACGGACGGCGAGGATCTGGTTGACGCCCATCCGGTTCTGCTCGAACGTCAGCGAGCCGCCGGCCATGTAGAGCCGCCAGACCCGTGCCTGGCCCTCGCCGACGAGAGCGACGGCCTCGTCCCACTTCTCTTCGAGGGTGCGAGCCCAGGCGTCCACGGTGTACACGTAGTGCTCCCGCAACGCGTGCACGTCACGCACCTCCAGGCCCGCGGCCTCGATCCGGGCCACGGTCTTGCCCAGCGGCTCCATGTGCATGTCCGGGGCGACGTAACCCTCGATGAACGCACCGCCACCGGGCTGCTCGGTGCCACGGGACATCTGCTGGAGCAGCAGGCGGCCGTACGGCTTGAGCAGCCGGAACAGGGTGGCCGTGTAGGTATCGTAGTTCTCGTTGCCGACGTGCTCGCCCATCTCGATGGTGCCGATGGCGTCGAACGGCTCGTCCGACACGTCGCGGTAGTCCTGCAGGCGCACCTGCACCTTGTCCTGGAGCCCTTCGGCCTCCACCCGGTTCAGGATGTGCTTGCGCTGCTCGGCGGAGATGGTCACACCGGTGACGTTGGCGCCGTAGTGCTTGGCGGCGTGGATGATCAGCGAACCCCAGCCGCAGCCGACGTCCAGCATCCGCATGCCCGGCTGTAGATCCAGCTTGCGGCAGATGAGGTCCAGCTTGTCGCGCTGCGCGTCCTGCACCGTGTACTCGGGCTTGGTCGAGGTCCAGTAGCCGCAGGAGTAGGCCATGTTCGGCTCGAGAATGAGCTGGTAGAACTCGTTGCTCAGGTCGTAGTGGTGCGAGATCGCCTTCGAGTCGCGATCCTTGGTATGCAGCCTGCCGGACAGCCGCGCCTCCTCGGTGGGCGCCTTCGGCTTGGGGCCGAAGGCGCCGAGCGAGACGGCGGTGCGCAGCGCGGTGAGCCGCGCGCCGACCGAGGGCTTCAAACCGGACAGCTGGTGCTGGCGGCCCAGGGCCCAGAACCGGGCGAGGGCATCCTTGAGGTCGCCCTCCACGTCCAGTTCACCGGCCACATAGGCGCGGGACAGGCCGAGCTCGCCCGGGTTCCAGACCAGCCGGCGCAGCGCGTCGCGGGACTTGAGGACTGCCACCGGCGCGCCGGGCTCGTCCGGGCCTGCGGCACTGCCGTCCCAGGCGCGGAACCGGATCGGCAGCCCGACCCCGAACGAGTCCCTGACGATCTTTTCGAGCTGGTCGGCAACGGGCACGAGCATCTCCTTCGGCGCGGTGTGGCTGGAGAGTATTCGTCCTACGGGGTTATTCGGTTCGAGGGAGAACGGTGATCTCGATCTCTGCGTGATCCGCTGGTCAGGGTATCCAAGTTAGTCGGCTCGCACAGTGGAGCACTCGTCGGCTGGCAGACTGGGCGGATGACTCTGGGGGTTCGTCGCGGCGCGGTGCTCGTGCCGGCCGTCGCGCTGGTGTCGATACCGGTCATGCCCGGATGGCCGTGGCTTTCCTGGTCGGTCGCCGTCGGCCTGGTGCTGATCACCCTGGCCGCGTGGCGGTTGCGTTGTCCGTCGGTCACCCGTGCGGTGATCGTCGTGGTGGCGGTGACCGCTGTGGTTCAGGCGCTCATTCTCGGCGCTGCGCCGCCGGCTCTGACCACGGTGCTGGTGATCGCGGCCCTGGCCGGTGCGGAGTTCGGTTTCGCGAGGTATCCGGCGTTACGCCGGGACGAGCCGTGGTTGCGGGCCGGCCGGATCGATGGCGGGGCGCTGGCGCTGATCTGCTGCACGGTCGTCGCCTCGGCCGCCGGGTTGTACCTGTGGACCCGGTTCGCCCATCCGGATCCGCCGCCCTACTTCCGCGAGGTCGTCGACCGTCCATTGTGGCTGGTCATTCTGGCGATCGTGGCATTCGCTCTGGTCAACGCGGTATTGGAGGAGGCGCTGTACCGGGGCGTTCTGCAGAGCGAACTCACCGTCACGCTGGGGGTGGTTCCCGCTGTGCTGATTCAAGCCGTCGGACACGGCCTGGCCCATGCGCATGGTTACCCGTCCGGCTGGGCGGGGGCGGTGATGGCGGGCAGCTGGGCGGTCGTGCTGGGCGTGTTGCGCCACCGCACCAAGGGGATCCTCGCGCCGTATCTGGCGCATGTCTGCGCGGACGCCGCCATCGGGATCCTGGCCGTGACGTTGCTCCGAAGTTGACGATGTCCGGGCTCGTTCCTCGCCGCGAACATCGTCAACTTCGGTGGTGACTAGCTGATGTTGAGTTCCTCGCCGCGGAAGTCGATGCCCAGGGAGGGCACGGTGACCGAGCGGTCGCCCGCGACGACCTCACCGGCGATGAGCGCCTCGTAACCGGCCTTGGTCGCCAGGTCCACGGTGGCCTGGGCGTCGTCCGCCGGGACGACGGCCACGTAACCGATGCCCATGTTGAAGGTGGCGTAGGCCTCGGCGGCGTCCATCTGGTCGTACTTGGCCAGGAAGTCCAGCACCTCGGGCACGTCGGGCACCTGCTCGATCACGTACCGCACGTTGGCCGGCGCGCGCATGATCTTCAGCAGGCCGTGGCCGGTGATCGGGTTGAGGAACTTGGGCTGGATATCGGAGGCCAGCAGCTCCTTGACGAAGGCCGGGTACAGCACCGACGGGTCCAGGAGCGCCTCGCCGAAGGTGCGGCCACTGGGCAGCTTGGTCAGGTAGCCGTCCGGTAGCTCGCTCGCGGTCTTGCGCGCCAGGGACGCGCCGTTGGTGTGCAGGCCGGAGGCACCCAGGAAGACGATCGCGTCGCCGGGGGTCACGGTGTCACCGAACACCGGCTTGCGGCCGGGCGGGACGATGGCCAGCGCGCAGCCACCGAGCTCGATGCCCTCGGCGGAGACCAGCCCGGGCAGCGCGGGGGACTCGCCGCCGCCCCAGGTGGCGCCGGACAGCTCGCAGGCCTTCTGCCAGCCGCGGAGCAGTTCGAGGGACCGGCGCTCGTCGGAGTACCAGGCCGCGTCGCCGGTGGAGAAGTACGCGGTCAGCACGATCGGGTTGGCACCCACGGAGACCACGTCGTTGACGATGGAGGCCACCGCGTCGATCGCGGTGTCGGCGAACCGGCTGTCACCGGTGAGCTCGAGGTAGGACTGGGCGATCATCGACTTGGTACCCAGGCCCTCGGTCACCATGGCCATGGTGAGGCCGCCGTAGTCGAAGACGTAGGCGGTGCTGCCCCGGGAAGCCGGGTACTCCTGGCCGCCGGCCGCGGCCAGCAGACCCGTGGTGGCCTTGGCCCGGGCGACGGCCTCCCGCTTCACCCGGTCCAGCACCTCGTAGTCGACGCCGGCCTTCTGGTAGCTGTCCAGGTTCGCCATCGTGCTGCTCTCAGCCCCTTGATCTCATGTTTTGTCCTACTACAGGCCCACAGATCCTAACGGCGGATCAGACTCTAGGCTGACATTCTGGTGTGGGATGCAACGCTCCGGCCGATGTCACGTCCACTATGAGACATCCAAGCCGGTCGGTGTGGTGAAGGGGACGAGCATGAACCAGTGGCAGCCTGGCCCGAACCAGGGCCGCAGGCCCCAAGGTGCGCGTTCGCCGATGGACGGCCCGACCCGCAAGATGGGCCAGCAGCCGCCACAGCGTCGGCCCCGGCCGCCGCAGGGACCGCCGCGTGAGCTGGCGCCCGCCTACGGTGGCGACCAGTTGTACAGCGGCCGCCCGTCCAGCCCGCCACCGCCACAGAACCGCCCACCGCAGCGAGGCGGCGGCTACCCGCCGCAGCCTCCGCGTCGGCGCAAGGGAAGCATCGTGCGTAAGCTGTTCATCCTGGTCCTGGTCGTGTTGATCGCCGCGATCGCCGGTCTGTTCTGGGTGGACACCACACTCACCCGCGAGGCCGCGCTCACCGATTACGCCGGTCGCCCCGCTGCGGGTAGCGGCACCAACTGGCTGCTGGTCGGCTCGGACTCCCGGGCAGGGTTGACCCAGGAGCAGAAGGATCTGCTGCGCACCGGTGACGATGTCGGCAAGCGCACCGACACCATGATGATGCTGCACATCCCCTCGGGCAGCGGTGCGCCTGTTCTGCTGTCGCTACCGCGCGACTCCTATGTCCCGATCGCCGGTGGGAACCGGAACAAGCTGAACGCCGCCTACAACAGTGGGGGCTCCGCGACATTGGCCAAGACCGTCGAACTGATCACCGGCCTGCGCATCGACCACTACATGGAGATCGGGTTCGCCGGATTCTCCGGGATGGTCGAGGCGGTGGGCGGCGTCGAGATCGATGTGGACGAGCCCATCGATGACACGTACACGGGACTGAAGCTGGCGGCGGGTAAGCAGGAGATGGATGGTCCTACCGCGCTGCTGTACGTGCGTAGCCGTTCCTCGTTCGCATCGCAGGACCTGCAGCGGGTCAAGAACCAGCGCAAGTTCCTGTCGGCGCTGATGGCCAAGGCGACGAGCGCGGGCACGATCATCAACCCGTTCCGATCGGTGCCTCTCGCACTGGCGGCCAAGGACAGCGTCGTGGTCGACGATGGTGACCACGTGAACAACCTGATCTCGCTGGCCTTCTCGCTGAGCGGCGGTGACCTGCTCCAGGGCACTGTGCCGACACTGCCGGGGATCAACACCAACGTCGGTAACGCGATTCCGTGGGACAAGGCCAAGACCGGCGCGTTGTTCACCGCTCTGCAGAACGACTCGGCGATCCCCGAGGGCGCACTGGCTCCGGTACCGAAGTAACCCCCGAAGTTGACGATGTTCGGGGCAAGGAACGAGTCCCGAACATCGTCAACTCCGGCGTCAAGGCAGTTGCCCGCGACTTAACTCCCGCATTGTGGCCACAATTTTGTGATACATTTTGGTCATGGCCACTGGCGACGACCACACCGTGGGGCTTCGGGAGCTGCGCCACCACACCAGTGAGGTGTTGGCGCGGGTCCGGCACGGCGAGACTATCGACATCACGGAATACGGCAGGCTTATCGCCCGCATCGTCCCGATTGAGGATCGGGAGCAGACGCCGATCATGGCCCGACTTGTTGAATCCGGTCGTGCGCGGCTGGCTCAGAGTCCGGGTTGCCGTCCGAAGATGCGGCCGAGCGACGGCACCAATCGGCTCAGTGACGCGCTCGAGGCCCTTCGAGAGGAAGAGCGCTGGTGAGTCTGTTCTACGTGGATACATCGGCGGCCATCAAACTCCTCGCCGAGGAACGACACTCCAAGGCGTTCGCCGCGTTCTATGACGCAGAGAGTTCGGCATCGTGGGTGAGTTCCACGTTGCTGCGCATTGAGGTCATGCGTGCGGTGACCCGCGTTCTGCCCGCCGCGCTACCTGAAGCGCGGGAGCTTCTCACAGTGTTCGGTTATGTCAGTCTCGATGACGACATCGTCGAGGCAGCGATGAACGAACCCGACAAGATGTTGCGTTCGTTGGACGCGATCCACCTCACGACGGCACGGGTGCTGAGGGATGACCTGACGGCCTTCGTCACTTACGACGACAGGCTGGCTGCTGCTGCGAGTGATGCCGGTATTGCGGTCGTGAGTCCGCGGGACTGAGTCAGCGGTCGGCTACCCATTCGTATTGGTGTTCCGGCCGGCCGGTGAGGCCGTAGCGCATGCCCATGAGCACGGTGCCGTCCTGGGCCAGGGCCGCCAGGTACCGCTGCGCCGTGGCCCGGGCGATGCCCAGCTGGTCGGCGACCTCGGCCGCCGATCGGGCCGATCCGGAGGCGCGTAGCGCGTCGGCGACCAGGCGGGCGGTGACGGGGGAGCGGCCCTTCGGCAGCGGCGGTTTGTCCCGCTCGTGCAGGGTGCGCATCGCGCCGTCGATGTCCTCCTGGCTCAGCTGCCGGTCCGGGGTGGACAGTCGCCGGCGGTAGCGGGCGTAGGCGGTCAGCCGGTCGGCCAGCTGGTCGGCGGTGAACGGTTTGACCAGGTAGTTCAACGCGCCGCGAGCCAGCGCGTCGTGGACGGCGGCGGCGTCGGCGACCGCAGTGAGCATGATCGCGTCGACCCGGCCCAGCAGGGCCATGCCGGGCTCGTCGGGCAGGTAGTGGTCCAGTAACAGCAGGTCCGGACGCAGTTCGGCGATCCGCCGCCGGGCCTCCGCGGCGCTGTGCGCCACCCCGACCACGCTGAATCCCGGCACCTGTTCGGCGAACGCGGCGTGCACCTGGGCCACCCGCATGTCGTCGTCGACCACCAGCACCCTGATCATGTTCTCGCCCCCAACTCCACCGTGATCGACCGTGGCAGCGCCGCGACGAACACCGTGTCCGAGTCCAGCCCGCCGGGGTCGGCCAGCCGGACCTCGCCGCCCAGTTCGCGGGCCGCCTGCCTCGCCAGGGCCAGGCCGAGGCCGTGTCCCGCATCGTCCTTACTGGACACGCCTTCGGTGAAGATGGCCTCGCGCAACGACTCCGGCACGCCACCGCCGCTGTTCGCCACGGACACGTGCAGTGTGTCGCCGTCGGCCAGGAGCTCCACCTCGACCCGGCCGCTGGGCATCGCCGCCTCCAGGGCGTTGTCCACCAGGTTGCCCAGCACGGTGGTCACCGGGATCGGCGCCGTGACCGGGCCGGGTACCCAGCTCAGTTCACCGATGGTCAGTCGCACGCCCATGGTCTGCGCGACCGAGATCTTCGCCGCCAGGAACGAGCGCAGGTAGGGGTCGCGGATACCGTCGGCCTCCGGGCCAGGGTCGTGGGTGACACCGAAGGACAGCTCCTGGAGGTAGTCGGCGGCCTCGGTGTGGTGCCCGGTCTGCAGGAGCCCGGACAGCGTGTGCAGCCGGTTGGCGAATTCGTGCTGCTGCGCGCGCAGGGTGCCGGTGAGGGTGCGGACCGCGTCCAGTTCCTGAGTCAGCGACTCCAGATCCGTGCGGTCGCGCAGGGTCAGCACCCGGCCGAGTTCCCGCCGGTCGCGGCGCACGGTGCGAGCGCCGGCCACCAGCACCCGGTCGCCTGCGACGGTGATCAGGTTCTCCACCGGCAGGCCGTCCACCAGAGCCGCGCGCAGGCGCAGCGGCAGGTCCAGATCGTCGACCGGGGTCCCGGGCGTGGGGGAGATGCCCAGCAGCCGGGCGGCCTCAGCGTTGCACACGGTGACCCGGCCGGCGGTGTCCACCGCCAGCACACCTTCGCCGATCCCGTGCAGCACCGCCTCGCGCTCCTGCACCAGCTCGGTCAGTTCATGCGGTTCCAGCCCCAGGGTCCGCCGCATCAGCAGCCTGCTCAGCAACGCGGATCCGGCGACACCCAGGCACAGGGCGGCGATCGCGAACAACAGCATGCTCAGCAGTAGCGGCCGCAGGGCCTCGGTGATGTCCTTCGTCTCGAAGCCGACGCTGACCAGGCCGACGATGTGTCCGTCGGCCGCGCGTACCGGAGCCTTACCCCTGGCTGACATGCCCATGGTGCCCAGTTGCACGGTCGCCGAGGCGTTCCCGGCGAGGACGTCGGCGGGATCGGTGCTGAGCGGCTTGCCGATCTGGCTGTGATCGGTGTGTGCCAACCGGATGCCGTGCTTGTCGGCTATGGCCACATAGAGCGCGTCGGTCGCCTGTTGTACCCGATCGGCATGCGCGAGAAGCAGCTGATCGGGGTCATCCTTGCTGAGGGCGTCCGACACCGTGGGATCGGCCGCCAGTGCCTGCGCCACGCTCAGCGCGCGGTGCTTGTACTGCTCGGTGATCTCTGTGTGCAGCAACCCGCCGGCCAGCGCGAACCCCACGCCCACGACGAGAAGTACCAGGACGATCTGCAGGGTGAAGATCTGACGGGCGAATCGCATCGGACGCGAGGCCATGCGCTGAAGATAAGTCAGCTATACCCGCGAGCAAAATGCGCAAAATGCGTGATAACGCGCGATGTGCGCGCAAAACCAGCAACAGTGTGCACAGCGGCGCAGGTCACATACCGTCTTCCGAAACCTGCACGACATGACGCGTAAATCGAACCGAAATATCGGCGTTACCATTATGTGACGGGGGAACCATGGGTCAACCGCCAGTCATCGAGCTTCGCCAGGCGACCAAACGATTCCGCAGTGGCTCCGGGGGGATCCACACGGCGGTGCGGGATCTGACCATGACCGTGGACAAGGGGGAGTTCGTCGCGGTGGTCGGACCCACCGGCTGCGGCAAGTCCACCACCCTGTCCCTGGTCTCCGGGCTGGAACCGGCATCCGAGGGCCAGACCCTCGTCCGGGGCGAGCCGGTCCGCGGCATTCCGGACGGTGTCGGCTACATGTTCCAGAACGACGCCGTGCTGCCGTGGCGTTCGGTCCTGGACAACGTCGCCGCCGGCCCGCGTTATCGCGGTGAGCCGAAGAAGGCGGCACGGGAGAAGGCCCGGCACTGGGTGAACACCGTCGGGCTGACCGGCTTCGAGGACTACTACCCGCACCAGCTGTCCGGCGGCATGCGCAAGCGCGTGGCACTCGCCCAGACCCTGGTGAACGAGCCGGAGATCCTGCTGATGGACGAGCCGTTCGGCGCGCTCGACGTGCAGACCCGCAGCCTCATGCAGGACGAACTGCTGCGCATCTGGGGCGGCACCGAGGCCGCGGTCATCTTCGTGACCCATGACCTGGATGAGGCGATCTCCCTGGCGGACCGGGTCGTGGTGATGACGGCGAGCCCGGCCACCATCAAGGCCGACTTCCGCATCCCCCTGGAACGCCCGCGCCAGGTCGAGGAACTCCGGATGACCAAGGAGTTCATCGAGCTGCACAAGGAGATCTGGGCGTCGCTGCGCGACGAGGTCAACCGCACCAGGGAGAGGGGAGCAGGCAATGTCGCTTGATATGACTTTCACCGGATTACCGGTCAGCACCGAGGACATCCAGGCGAAGGCCAGGCGTGCCGCGCGCAACCGCGTTCTGGGGGTGTGGGCGCTGCGCGTCGGTCTGATCGTGGCCTGGCTGGGCTCCTGGGAGCTCAGCGTCTCGGACACGTTCACCTACTCCAAGCCCAGCCTGGTGTGGGAACGCCTCGTCGAGTGGTTCACCGAGGGCACCGCGCTCGGGACGATCTGGGAACAGATCGCGGTGACCCTCCAGGAGGCCGTCTACGGCTTCGTGCTGGGTGCGCTCGCCGGTGTTGTCCTCGGCATCCTGTTGGGCCGCAACCAGTTCCTGGCGGAGGCCCTCGCGCCGTTCATCAAGGCGGCCAACGCCGTGCCCCGGATCGTGCTGGCGGCGTTGTTCGTCATCTGGTTCGGCCTGGACATGACCTCCAAGGTCGCGACCGCGTTCGTGCTGGTCTTCTTCGCGGTGTTCTTCAACGCCTTCCAGGGTGCCCGGGAGGTCGATCGGAACCTGGTGAACAACGCCCGGATCCTGGGTGCCAGCCGGTTGCAGGTGCTCACCAGCATCGTGGTGCCCAGCGCGACCTCCTGGATCCTGGCCTCGCTGCACGTGGCCTTCGGCTTCGCGTTGATCGGCGCCGTGGTCGGCGAGTACACCGGCTCCAGCGCGGGCCTCGGCCTGCTGATCAACCAGTCGCAGGGCATGTTCGACTCGGCGGGCATCTATGCGGGCATGATCGTGATCACCGTGATCGCGCTCATCGCCGAGTGGGTGCTGACCGCGGTGGAGAAGCGCCTGCTGAGCTGGCGTCCGCCGTCGGCCGGCGGCGAGGCGGGGATCTGACATGCGACGAGCACTCACGGCGCTGATCGCCGTATGCCTGGTGGCGGGCCTGACGGCCTGCCGCGACGAGAACGTCGGTGCCGACGGCAGGCTCACCATCATGGTCGGCGGGGTGGACAAGGTGATCTACCTGCCCGCCATGCTGAGCCAGCGCCTCGGCTACTTCGCCGACGAGGGCCTCGATGTGAAGCTGCTGTCCGAGAGTTCCGGTGCGACGGCGGAGAACGCCCTGGTCGCCGGCGACGTGCAGGGGGTCGTCGGGTTCTACGACCACACCGTCGACCTACAGTCCAAGGGGAAGTGCATCACCAGCGTGGTGCAGTTCGCCAACATCCCCGGTGAGGTCGAGGTGGTGGCCACGGACAAGGCGGACACCATCAAGGGACCGCAGGACTTCCGCGGCAAGAAGCTGGGCTACACCAGCCCGGGATCGTCCACCGACTTCCTCACCCGGTACCTGGCCGTCAAGGGCGGTCTGTCCACACGGGACTACACCGGGGTCAAGGCGGGCGCGGGTGGCACCTTCATCGCGGCGATCGACAACCACGCCATCGACGCGGGCATGACCACCGACCCGACCGTCGCGCAACTGGTGAGCAGCGGCAAGGGCAAGGTGCTGCTGGACATGCGCACCGAGGAGGGCACCAGGGCCGCGCTGGGTGGCCTGTATCCGGCCAGTTCGCTGTACACGGACTGCGCGTGGGCGGCACGGCACAAGCCGATCGTGCAGAAGCTGGCCAACGCCCTGGTGCGCACACTGCGCTTCATCAACGAGCACTCCGCCGAGGAGATCGCCGGGAAGATGCCGCACCAGTACGCGAAAATGGGCAACGACCTCTACATCAAGGCGATCCACGACAGCAAGACCATGTTCAACACCGACGGCCGGATGGACGCCGACGGTGCCCGGATGGTCCTCGATGTGCTCAGCCAGTTCAGCCCGACGGTGAAGGCCAAGAAGGACGGCATCGACCTCAGCAAGACCTACACCACCGAGTTCGCTGATCAGGCCGGCACGAAACCGTAGTCTCCGGAGTTGACGAGTTTCGGGGGAGGAACGAGCCCGAAACTCGTCAACTCCGGGACAACAGGCCTAGGGACCGGCGTGCGGGCCGTATTTCTCTTGGAGTTCCTTGTACAGCTGTGCGCGTTCGGGGTACGTGGAGTCGCTCTTTTCGAGATCCAATACGACGGATTCGCCTGATCCCTGGCTGCCCGATTCGATGACGTTGAGGTAGAGGAAGTGCAGTTTCGACGGTGTCTGCCAGGCCTTTTTCAGGGCGGCATCGACGATCGGTTGAACCTCGGTGCTGCCCGGCTTCGTGGTAACGAAGACGCTCAGCTGGCGACCGGCATCGATGCCCGACTCATACTTGCTACGGGCGTCGGACACTGTGGGGTTCTGTTTGATCAGTGCCACGATGTCGACGCCCAGTTGCTCTTCCGGGCTGGGTTTGCTGGATCCGCACCCGGCGAGGAGCGTGGTCAGCAACAGCAGGCTCAGTGTGCGTTTCATTGGCGACTCACCCGGTATGTGTGTGTTTCCTTCTGTTCCCCGTTGAGGAAGCCGTCCGCTGACTCGCGGAACTGCTTGATCGACGGGTCCTGGCTCTGGTCCAGATCGGCGGCGGCCCGGACGTAGTTGTCGTGGATCCGATGGTTGGGCATCACCCCGTCGGCGACGGCGTCGTAGCTGACCGTGGTGTGGTTGGGCCGATCCTGACCCGGCGACCCGTCCAGCTTCGGCACGATGTCGTTGTTGTTCTCCAGCGACAGCATCTGGACCTTGTCCGGCACCGGGATGTTCGCTACCGGCGAGCCGGCCGTCACCACGTGGGTGACGTTGTAGCTGTCTTGGAGGTCGGTGGCCGCCCGGCCGGCCACGATGCCGCCTTGGCTGTGCCCGACCAGCATCACCGGATCGCCTTGCTGGACGCCCGCTTTCGCCATTGCTTCGCGGATGCCTTTCTCCAGTACCGTCGGGTTACCGGCCATACCGTCCAGATTCACCCCGGCGTCATTCGCGCTGTGTGTGCCCGACCAGGGAGAGTTGGTCAGCTCCCGTGTTCCGGGAATGTCGACTACCCAGCGGGTTACACCATCCGCCCCTACGACCTGGCGCACATCGACGTTGGCGATGTTCTCCGCACGGTTCGGGTCGAAGCCCTTGTCGTCATCCCGGTGTTCCAGGCCGCGCATAATGCCGTACAGCCCATGGATCTGCTGGTCCGGATCTTTGGGGTGCTCCAGGCGCAGCTCCTTGACTACGGGCTCCCCGTCCGGGTAGGCGCCCGCGAGGAGTTCCATCAGCTGGGCCTGGGACAGCGGGACCCCGAGCAGGCCGGACACGAACCCGGGAGCGCCACCGATCAATGCGTCGATCACGCCCGGGTGTTCGCCGATCCACTTGTCCCAGTCGCCGCCGTAGTTCAGGTAGACATCGGCCGCGGCCAGCGCGGCAGCACCGACCAGGGCCCCCGGAGCCGCTCCTACCACCCGGCCGGCCAGCCACTTTCCGCCTTCCAGGGCGGTTCGGCTGAGCTCGTCGCTGAGCTCGTAGGCGGCGGCCGAGGCTCGGTACTTCGCCCCACGCAGGCCGACCTCGACCGAGGTGGCGGTCAGACCATGGGCTCCGTCGAGCGCCCGGGCCATGGCCGCCTCGAATCTGGCCGCACCCGCCGGATCCAGGATCGCCGAGGCGAGGACGTCCGGTTCGGCCAGGAACCCGTGGCTGGTGGCGGCGATGCGCACGGTGTCCTCGGCGACCTCGTCGGTCAGCTTGCCCATCGCGTTCAGATCCTCGTACCTGGCCCGGAAACCGCCCGCGCCGCCGGTGATCGACACGTGGTCCGGCTGGGGGCCGGGCAGGTTCTGCGGGGTGCTCATGCGAATGCTCCCGCCAGTACCGGGGCCGCCCAGGAGCCGAGCGCCGTCCGCTCGGTCGGTTCCAGGCGGACCAGTTTCCGGCCGCTGCCGTCCGGGACCGGGCGCACACCCACCCAGCCGCCGGGAAGGTGCAGCCAGGTCACCAGGCCGACGGCCTGCCGGGTGGTGACGATCGCCTGCAGCCCGCCGTCGCTGTCCACCGTGGCCTTGGCCAGCGCGGATTCCGCCGGGCTCAGCGACAGCCGATCGAGCACCGCGGCCGGGCTGTCGAGCAGCAGCTGCGCCTGGCCGATCTCCTGCAACGCCTCCAGGGGCAGGACGCCGGCCGGTAGCGGGGCCGGAGCCGAATCGCCCAGCCTGGCGGCTATGCCACCGGTCTGCGGCGGCTGCGGGACCGCGCGAGCCAGTTCCACGCCGAGGGTGATCGCGGCGAACAGGGACAGCTCGACGGCGCCATTCTCCCGTTTGATCAGGGAGGCGCCCAGCTCGTCCCGCACCGCGTGCAGGCTGCGGGCGCCGAGGTCACCGATGGAGACCGTGGTGTCCACCATGGCCAGCGGCGAACTCAGCACGGTGAGGTTCATCCGCACCGAGGGATGCACCGAGCCGTCCTCCAGCAGGACGCCCCGCTCGCGGAGCGCCACGTCGGCGTCGGAGTCCGCTTCCGGAGGCGCCCAGCCGGGCGGCAGCTCCGTTTCGGTGAGCTCCACGAGCCGGCGGAATTCCCCGGCGGACAGCAGTAGCCGGTGCGCGGCGGGTGCGGGCATTCAGAGCGCTCCCTGGCGTTTCATGAATTCGCCGACTTCCAACCAGCCCTTGTCACCCGGCGGGGGCAGGCTGTGTGGCTGGTGTGGCCAGTGCTCCCACGGAGCCAGGGGGCGGGCCGGTTGGTTATCGATGGCCCGTTCCACGCCGTCGGCTACGCGTTTCAGGAACCCGTTGAACTCGTCCACCGCGTTGTTGAACCGGTCGATGGCGCCGGTGAACCACTCCTTGACCTCGCGTTCGAGCCGCTGGATCTTCGCGATGGTCTCCCGGACCTCCTGCGCGTGCTTGCGCAGGGCCGCAGCGGCGGCGTCCAGTTCATCGGCGCTGCGTTCCAGTCTCCGGCGGTCGTTCAACACGGTTTCCCTGGCCAGGTCCGCCGACGCGGAATGCCAGTTCATGCCCGTTGCCCGGCTGTGCATGTCCTGGGCCCGGTCCCGCACCTCCGTGGCGCGCGCCGCTATCCGACCGGCGATCCGGTCCAGTTCTTCCGGGTTCCCGTACAAGGACATGCCACCCCCGCTGGTCTCGGCAGCAGGGTAACGCTGTTTCCTCGGGTTGTCCGGCTAATGGAGTAGTCAGATCAGGTCCAGCAGCGCGGCGTGGGTGGTCCGGTCGGCGGCGGCGATCAGGCCACCCACCCCGGTGTTCACCGGCTCGCCGCGCAGGTTGGTGACCACGCAGCCGGCGGCCTGGCACACGGCGATGCCCGCGGTGAAGTGCACGTCCTCCCGCAGGTCCCGATCGGCGATGTAACCGGCCCGCTGACCGGTGGCCACCCAGAGCAGGGCCAGCGTGGTCGAGGTGACCCGGGGATCGAATCGGTCGGTGAACCCCGGATTCACCAGCAGATCGGCGGCGCGGAACCAGGAGGTGTTGGCGAACGGTGGATGGACGTCCAGTTCCACGAGCCGGGACTCCGCCAACGGGCTCAGCGGCTTGTCGGCGCCGCCCTGCCGGACCCAGGCGCCGGTGCCGTCGGTCCAGTACAGCTCCTCGGCGAACGGATCCGCGCTGGCCGCGGCGGTGGTGGCGTCGCCGGCTCGCAGCGCCACGTTGACCGCGACCAGCCTGGTGCCCGCGGCGTAGTTCCTGGTGCCACACAATGGATCCAGCAGCCACCGGCGGTCGGTGTCCTCGGGGCCGCGGCGGCCGCCCTCCTCGCCGATGACGGCGTCGTCCGGCCGCTCGGCGCGCAGCAGTTCGACGATCGCGCGCTCGGATTCCAGGTCGGCGGCGGTGGCGAAGTCACCGCCGCCCTTGTCCACCCGGCTCAGTTCGGTGCCGAACCGGTCCCGCACGATCCGGGCTCCGGTCAGCGCGGCTTCGATTGCCAGTTCGGCATCGCTCATCCCCATGCGATCACCGTAGCCGGTTCTGTGGTGTCCCGAAGTTGACGTTTCTTGCCGCGAACATCGTCAACTTCGGAGCCTCGGGGTCAGGACTTGGGGGTGAACCAGCGGAGGCGGAGGGAGTTGGTGACCACGAAGACGCTGGAGGCGGCCATGGTGGCACCGGCGATCATCGGGTTCAGCACGCCCAGCGCTGCCAGGGGAATGGCGGCGACGTTGTAGGCGAACGCCCACACCAGGTTGCCCTTGATCGTCGCGAGGGTCTTGCGGGACAGCAGGATCGCGTCCGCGGCGGTCAGCAGGTTGCCGCGCACCAGGGTCAGGTCGGCCGCCTCGATGGCGGCGTCCGTTCCGGTGCCCATGGCCAGGCCCAGGTCGGCGGTGGCCAGTGCGGCGGCGTCGTTCACCCCGTCGCCGACCATGGCGACGACCCGGCCCTCGCCCTGGAGCTTCTCCACGACCGCGGCCTTCTCGTCGGGCAGCACCTCGGCGATGACCTCTTCGATGCCGACCTGCTTGGCGATCGCCTCGGCGGTCGAGGTGTTGTCACCGGTGAGCAGGATCGGACGCAGGCCGAGGCCCTTCAGCCGGGCGATGGCCGCGGCGGAGCTGGGTTTCACCGTGTCGCCACAGGCGAACACCGCGACGGCCGTTCCATCCACCGCCATGGCGACCACCGTGTGGCCATCGGCCCTGCCCGCCGCGAGCAGCAGCGGAACCGGTAGTTCGATGCCCCGCTGGCGCAGCAGCGACGGCCGTCCGATGAGGACTCGCTGACCGTCCACAATGCCCTCGACACCGAGGCCGGCCAGGTTCTTGAAGCCGGTTACCGGGCGCGGACTGGGGCCCGCTGCGGCGGCGATCGCCTTGGCGACCGGGTGTTCCGAGGCGTGCTCCACCGCGCCGGCCATGGCCAGTGCCACGTGATCGGCCATGCCCTCGGTCTGCATGGACACCAGGCTCAGCTTGCCGGTGGTCACCGTGCCGGTCTTGTCCAGCACGACCGTGTCGATGGTGCGCGCCGACTCCAGGGTCTCCGGGCCCTTGATCAGGATGCCCAGTTGTGCTGCCCGGCTGGTGCCGACCAGCAGCGCGGTCGGAGTGGCCAGACCCAGGGCACACGGGCAGGCGATGATCAGTACCGCCACTGCGGCAGTGAACGCCTGGCCCTCGGGCAGGCCGAGGCCGAGCCAGACCACCAGGGTGATCAGCGACAGCATCATGACGATCGGGACGAAGATCTCGGAGACCCGGTCGGCCAGCCGCTGCACCTTGGCCTTGCCCGCCTGCGCCCGTTCCACCAGCGAGGCGATCCGGGCCAGCTGGGTCTGCGCGCCGACGGCGGTGGCCCGCACGATCAGCCGGCCCGACACGTTCAGCGTGCCACCGACCACGGCGTCTCCGTTGCCCACCTCGATGGGCATCGACTCACCGGTGACCATGCTGGCGTCCACGGTGGATCCGCCGCCGGTCACCTCGCCGTCGGTGGCCACGGTCTCGCCGGGGCGGACCACGAACAGGTCACCCAGCTGAAGCTGCTCGATCGGCACGGTGACCTCGCTGGCGCCCCGCAGCACCGTGGCCTGCTTCGCGCCCAGTTCCAGCAACGCGCGCAGCGCGGCGCCCGCCTTGCGCCGGGCCCGGCCCTCCAGGAACCGGCCCAGCAGGATGGCGCTGACCACCACGGTGGCCACCTCGAAGTACAGGCCGCCGTGACCGTGGGCCGAGACGCCGTTGACCAGGGCGAACACCGACCAGCTGAAGGCGGCCAGCACACCGATGGACACCAGCGTGTCCATCGTCGCGGCGCCATGCGTCGCGTTCACCCAGGCCGCCTTGTGCAGCGGCTTCGCCGACCAGAAGACGACCGGGATCGAGATGGCCAGCACCAGCCACGGCCAGCCCGGGAACTGCAGGGCCGGGATCATCGACAGCAACATCACCGGCACGGTCAGCGCCACGGTGATCAGCACCGTGGACAGCGGCACGTGATCGGTGACGGGGGGAGGGGTGTTGTCCACCACCGGCGCCGCACCGTAGCCGGCCGCCTGCACCTCGCCGATCAGATCCTGCGCCGACAGTCCGGCGGGGAACTCCACATGCGCGGTGTTGGTCGCCAGGTTGACGCTGGCCTGCACTCCGGGCAGCTTGTTCAGCCGCCGTTCCACTCTGGCGGAACAGGAGGCACAGGTCATCCCGGTGACCGTGAGGTCGATCTGCTGCGGACGCTCGGTGGTGGTCATGTTTCAGCCTGCCAGCTGGTAGCCGGCCTCGGTGATCGCGGCGCTGACCTGGTCAACGGACAGCTCCGCCGCGCTGCTCACGGTCACCTGGCCGGTGGCGACGTCCACCGCGACATCCTGCACACCGTCCAGCTTGGACAGTTCCTCGCGCACGGCGCCCGCACAGTGCCCACAGGTCATGCCGGTCACGGGGTAGCTGGTTTCGATCATTTCCCATCCTTTGGGTTGTTCAGGAGCGGACAAGCCGAGCGATGGCCGCACTGGCCTCACGGATCTTCTCCTCGGCCACGTCGCCGCCTTCGGCGATGGCCTCACTGACACAGTGCTTGAGGTGTTCGTCGATGAGCGAGATGGAGACGGCCTGCAGGGCCTTGGTGGCCGCGGAGATCTGGGTGAGCAGATCGATGCAGTACTCGTCGTTCTCGATCATGCGGTGGATGCCTCGCACCTGGCCCTCGATGCGACGCAGGCGGCGCAGGTGCGCGTCTTTGGTCTCTGAGTAGCCGGGCATGTCTCCCTTTATACCCCCTGGGGGTAGGGGGTATCCATCCGGCATATGGACTCTTAGGTCACATATGGACCGAGTTATGGCTTGAGCAGCGGGGCCAATTCCTCGGCCAGGCCCCATTCGCCCAACGACTGACCCTCGGCATGGGCGACGCCCAGTTCGGCGGAAATCTCCAGCTGCCGCGCGTTGTCCGCGCCGACCCCGATGACGAACAGACCCATGTCGGCCGCCAGCTCCACCTGGGTGCGCAGCGTCTTGGCCACCAGCGGGCACAGCGGGCCGCCGGTGTCCTGCGGAACCGGGATGCGCACGCCGAACAGTTTCAGCTGCCAGTAGGCGGAGAGGTCGGCCCGGCCGGGTCCCAGGTCGTCGGCCACCAGGCGGATGCCCATCTCCGGCAGGACCTGCGGAAAGTCGAGGTCCTCGTACAGCATCCGGTGATCCACGTTGATCAGCAGCTGGCTGGGTGGCAGCCCGCTGGTGGTCAACGCCCGGTGGATCTCGGCGATCAACTCCGGGTCGCGCAGGAACCGGTCCGGCAGCGTGACGCCGACCGGGGGAGCGGAGACGCCGAGTTCCCGGTGCCAGGTCGCGGCCTGCTTGCAGACCTCGGTGAGCAGCACCCGGCCCAGGTTCACTCCGAAGCCGACCGTCTCGGCCAGGCAGATGAAGGCCTCCGGTCCGAGCAGGCCCAGCTCCGGATGGTCCCAGCGCAGCAGTGCCTGCACCGCCACGATCTCCTCGTCGGACATCCGGCGCACGGGGCGGTAGTCGACCACGAACTCGCCGTTGTCCAACGCGATCGGAATGGTGGAGGCCAGCACGAACCGGTGCAGCTCCTCGGCGCTGCGGTCGGGGTCGTACAACGCCCACTGCGCCTTGCCCTGTTCCTTCGCCCAGCTCAGCGTGAGGTCCGCGTCGCGGATCAGGTCGGCGGGCTGCCGGGAATGCGTGGAGCACTCCACGATGCCCACGCTGGCGGTGACCGCGAGCTCCTTGCGCATCACCGCGACCGGCTCGGAGATCGCCGCCATCATCTGCTCCACCAGGGCGATCACCTGGGCGGCGCTGTTGGTGCGGTCGATCAGGACGGCGAACTCGTCGCCCTCGATCCGGGCCACCATGCCCTGCTCGTCGACCAGGGTGCGCAGCCGCATGGCCAGGGTGCGCAGCAACCCGTCGCCGACGTCGTGGCCGAGCCCGTCGTTGATCACCTTGAAGCCGTCGATGTCCAGGTGGCACAACGCGATCCGGGTGCCGGGCTCGGCCAGGGACATGCTGGTTTCGAGGCGGTTGATGAACTTGGCCCGGTTGGGCAGCAGGGTCAGTGGGTCGGTCAGCGTCTGGCTGCGCAGCCGTTCGTGCAGCAGGTACCGGTCGCTGACGTCGTCGATCATCATCGCCAGGTACGGGGGAGTGCCGGGTTCCTCGCGGATCAGCGAGAGCACCACGTGTGCCCAGACGAGCTCGCCGTCCTTGCGGCGGAACCGCTTCTCCGTCTTGTGCTGCAGCCGTTCGCCGCGCGCCAGCTGGTCGAGCGGCAGCCGCAGGTCGATGGCGTCGCCGGGGTGCAGCAGTTCCAGGAACGGGCGCTGGCCGAGCTCGTCCTTGGTGTAGCCGAGGATCTCCACCAGCGCGGCGTTCGCGTCGGTGATCTTGCCGTCGGTGTCGACCATGGCCATACCGGTCGCCGAGGCGGAGAAGATGGTGCGGAACCGCGCCTCGCTGGCCCGCCTGGCCTGCTCGGCCTGGGCGCGGGCGAGCAGCATGGCCTGCTTGCTGGTCTCCTGCTCGGTGAACGTGCGTTCGCGGACCGCCTCCGAGTAGGCGGCGCCGATCGCGCCCAGCACCGCGTTGACCCGGCGCCGGTGCTCCCGGTCCTCGGGCAGCCCGGCGGCCTCCAGGAGGTCGTCGCCGACCAGTTCCAGGGTGCGTTCCAGCGTGGTCGGCCCGGTGTAGCGGGCGGCGACGAGCGCCTCACCGATGTCGATGCCGATCAGCGGGGACGATGCCGGGTCACCCAACGCGACCGCAGCTTCCCGGGTCAGTCTGGCGAGCAGTTCGACGGTTTCGTCGTAGCTGAGTGGGGTGAAGCTGGTGCCGTGCAGCAGCGAGGTCCACCGCTGGGCGAACTCCAGCAGGGTGTCCGGGGTGTCCGTGCTAGTCACCTCCCGCCACTGTCACGCGCCGCGCCTGCCCACCGCGGCATAACAGGCCGAGCGTTCCGGATCCTCGATGGGCTTGTCCAGTACATCCGGGCGCCATTGCGGTACCAGTACGACTCCGGGGTCGAGGAGTTCCCAGTCCGCCAGCAGTGCGGTGAACTCGTCCCGGTTGCGGGTGACCGCGGGAATCGAGGTGTCGCGGTACAGCGCCAGCACGTTCTCGCCGGCCTTGGGCTGGAACTCCAGCGTTCCGTGGACGGCGATCAGCAGGCTGCCCCAGGGAACCACCTGGGCGTACCGGTGCAGCAGGGCGCCAGGCTTGTCCTCGTCGGTCAGATGATTGAGCACGCTGTTCAGGATCAGCGCCACCGGCTGGTCCAGGTCCAGGAACTCGCGCAGGGTGCGCTCGCCGAGCACGCTGTCCGGATCGCACGGGTCGGCGTTCACGACGATCGCTTCCGGAGCGCTCTCCAGGATCAGCGTGCAATGGGCCACGGTGACCAGATCGTTGTTCACGTAGACGACCCGGCAGTCGGGATCGAGGCTGTGCGCCACCTCGTGCACCGAGCCGACGGTCGGTGTCGAGGAGTCCAGATCGATGAACTGCCGGACGCCCATCTCGACCGCCGCGGTCACCGCGCGCCGGACGTAGGACCGGTACGCGTGCACCACGAACGGGAGGTCCGGCATGTGCTGCATGGCCTGCTTGGCCAGCCGTCTGTCCGGCGCGAAGTTGTAGCCACCACCCAGGAAATAGTCGACCATCCGGCCAGTGCTGGGCTGTTCGCCCCCAGACTGACCGGTTTCGGCGTTGTCCGGCACCCGGTTCGGGTGGCGTTCCATGAGACCCCGCTTGACCACTGAGAACGAGCACGACACAGCTGGTTGGTGCACCTGGGACAGTCGGCGCCATAACGCGAGCGCTCAACTACGCTAAGTGTACTAGACCGTTCTACTCCGAACTCGCCCCACCGCCGCATACATGCTCGTCAGCTCGGGGTTCGGGCCCACGTCAGCAAGGCTGTGTGGCCGCCACTCGGGTAGCAGGACGACCCCCGGAGTCACTAGATCGAGTGAAGACATGAGCTCCTCGACCTCGGCTTTGGACCGGGAGTGGACCGGCGCGCCGATCCGCCGGTACAGGTTCAGGAAGCGCACGGCGGAGGTCTCGTCGAGTAGATCCACCGTGCCGTGGATGGCCGACACGTAGCTGCCACCAACCAGTTGGTCGGCATAGGTGGCGATCAACCGGCCGGGATCGGCCTTGTCGTCTAGGTAGTGCAGCAGGTTGGGCATGATCACTGCCATCGGCTCGGACAGGTTGATCAGCCCGTCGGCGAGCAGTCCGATCAGTACGGAGTCCGCGTCCCGCACGTTGGCGTGCACCGCGCTCGCGTTGCGCACCGACTCCAGGGCCAGTTCGGAGTGCGCGACACTGACCTCGTCGCTCTCCACGTACGCCACCTTGGCCAGCCGGTCGATCCGGTGCACCCATTCCCACACGGTCGCCTGCGACGGGATGCCCCCGGCGACCACCACGAACTGGCGGATGCCCCGGTCGAGCAGGTACTCCACCGCGCGCCGCTGGAAGGTCCGGCTGTTGTGGATCACCAAGCGCATCTGCGGCAGGATCTGCAGCAGCTCCTGGGTGAACGCCCGGTCCGCGGAGAAATTGTGTGCCCCGCCCAGCAGGTAGTCGATCACCCGGGCCTGGCTGGGCCTGGTGATGTCCAGGCCCTCCGGATCCCACGCGGGCTCGATCGCCATCACACCTCGTTCCCCATGTCTCAGGCGTGCACCCTATTACCGCAACGAGTGAGACTCCGCAGGGTTCTATCCGCTGGGCGAATCAGCCGGGGTGATTCTTCCGACGGCGGCGTAGTAGGCGGCGCGCTGTGGCCGGTCGATCACCGCCTGCGGATCGGGTGGCCGCCACAGCGGGGTCAGCGTCACCCCGGGTGGCACCAGTTCGAGGGGGGACAGCAGCGCGGCGAACTCCTCGCTGGTGCGCGAGACGAACTTCACCGGGGACCGCTCCATGATCTTGTGGCCGAAGGCCAGCTGTTCCGGTGAGAGGTATTCCCAGGTGTTGCTCAGCGCGGAGAGGTAGCTGCCCGGCGCCACCGACAGGCAGTAGCGGTCGATCAGCCGCGCGGCGTCCAGGTCGTCCTCTATCAACGAGATGATGTGCACGAAGATCAACGCGATCGGCCGGGTGAAGTCGAGGCCCTCGCGCACCACCGGGTGGGTCAGCGTGGCCGGGGCGTCGAACGGGTCGCTCTGACAGACGGACACGTTCTTGGTGTGCTCGTACTTGAGCTCCAGCGCCGAGGTGGTGATCGGGGAGGTCTCCACGTAGACGAGCCGGCAGTCCGTGTCGAACTGCTGGGCGATCTCGTGGATCGGTGTGGTCGGGATGCCGCCGGCCAGGACCAGGAACTGCCGGACGCCCGCCTCTTTGACCAAGTACTCGGTCGCCCGCAGCCGGAAGGCCTCGCCCGCCTGCGCCGCGTACCGCAGGTCCGGGATCTTGGATAGGTGGATCTTGCCGACCTGCCGGTCGGCGGGGAAGTTGTGCGCACCACCCCGGAAGAAGTCGACCATACGGTCCAGATTGGGACGGCTGAGGTCGAAGTCCCCCTCGTCCGAGTCTCTGGACATGCCACCTCACCGGACAATCGGTTACACATAGCGTACGCCGCATGCCTTGATTTCGGAGGTGCAATGAACATCTCTGTGTCGGCCCTGATGCCGTACCTTGACCGAGTCGATCAACCGACTGGCCAGGTGAAGGGGGTCAGGTGCGTACATCACCGCTGACCAGGCGTGGGCTGCTGGCCGGGGCGGCCGCGCTGGCCCTGGCCGGATGCGGATCCAACACCGGCCGGAATCGTCCACCGGGAATTACCCAGTGGTATCACGCCTACGGCGAGGACGGGGTGCAGCAGGCCGTTCAGCGCTATGCCGCGGACTACCGCCGGACGCCGGTGACGGTGCGCTGGATCCCCGGTGACTACGACTCGAAACTGGCCTCCGGGCTGCTGTCCGGGGTCGGCCCGGACGTCTTCGAGGCCACGCTCCAGGTGGACATGATCCGCAGTGGCCAGGTGGCCGATCTGACCGACATCATCGAGCCGCATCGCGCCGACTTCGCTCCGGCGGTGCTGTCCGGATTCGAGTTCGGCGGGCGGCTCTACGGCGTCCCGCAGACCGTCGACGCGCAGTTCCTGTTCTACCGGAAGAGCATGCTGCAGGAGGCCGGTGTGCGGCCGCCCGAGACGCTGCCCGAGCTGGTGGACGCGGCGGGCCGGCTCACCGGCGGGCGGCGCAAGGGCCTGTTCCTGGGCAACAACGCCGGCTCGGATGTGCTCGGCGGGCCGCTGCTGTGGTCGGTCGGCCTGGACTTCGTCAGCGAGGACCACAAGCAGCCCGGGTTCGCCGAACCCGAGGTGGGGCCCGCGGTGGCGGCGATCCGGGACATGTTCGCCCGTGGTCACCTGTTGCTCGGCGCGCCCACCGACTGGTCCAGCCCCGCGGCGATCACCCAGGGGCTGTGCGCCATGCAGTGGGGCGGGCTGTGGATCGTGCCCGAACTGCGGAAGACGCTGGGGGACGACTTCGGGATCCTGCCCTGGCCGCCGCTGACCGCGAAGCCCTCGGTGCCGATCGGCGCCTTCGGCTCGATGATCAGCCCGAAGACCCATGTGCTGGCCGAGGCGAAGGACTACGTCCGCTGGCTGTGGCTGGACCGGACCGATCTGCAGGCGGACTTCACCAACTCCTACGGCCTGCACATTCCGGCCCGGCAGCAGATCACGCCCAATCCGGTGGCCGCCGAGGCGAGCTCGCTGGTGAACCGGTTCGGCCGGGTGGCGTTCCCGGTGGCGCTGACCGCCAAGATGCGGGTGAGCTACCGGGACGCGTTGACCCGGATCATCCGCGCGGGCGCCGATCCGCGCCGGGAACTGCAGAGCGCGGCCGAGCCGGTCCGTGCCGAGCTGCGGAGGTTGTTCGGATGAGCCGTGCGGCATGGTTCTGGGTGTTCGTCGGGCCCTTTCTGGCCGGGTTGCTGCTGTTCTCCTACGTGCCGATCGGCTGGAGCGTGCTGCTCAGCTTCTTCGAGGCCCGCAACACGGTGACCCCGACGGACTTCGTCGGCTTCCGGAACTACCGGGAGATGCTCACCGACCGGTCCTTTGTGGACAGCCTGCTGACCTTCAGCCTGTTCGCCCTCGCCGTGGTGCCGCTGACCTACGTGTCCGCCCTCGGGCTGGCGTTGCTGGTCAACCGGATCGAGTTCGCCCGGTCGTTCTTCCGCTCGGTGTTCTTCCTGCCCACGGCCTGCTCCTACGTGGTGGCCGCCCTGGTGTGGAAGCTGTCCATCTTCAGCGGCGTCGACTCCGGCCTGGCCAACACGGTGCTGGGCACGGACATCGCCTGGCTGGTCCAGGTGAAGCCGCCCTGGTACTGGCTGGCGTTGATCACGGTGCGGCTGTGGTTGCAGACCGGCTTCTACATGATCCTGTTCATCGCCGGGCTGCAACGGATCTCGCAGTCGCTGTACGAGGCGGCGGAGGTCGACGGGGCCTCCGGCTGGCAGAGCTTCCGCTACGTCACGCTGCCGCAGTTGCGGTCGACCTCGATCGCGGTGCTGCTGCTCTCGCTGATCGCCGCCTACCAGGCGTTCGACGAGTTCTACAACCTGTTCAGCACCACGGGTGGCTACCCGCCATACGCCCGGCCGCCGCTGGTGTACCTCTACTACAACTCGCTCGGCGCCGGAGCCCAGGACTTCGGTCACGGCGGCGCGGGCGCGGTGATCCTGGCCGCGGTGATCGCCATGGTGACCCTGTTGCAGGGCAAGCTGATCGGAAGGGAGCGGGCATGAAGGCGTTGCGGTATCTCGCACTGGTCATCGCCTCGGCGCTGTTCCTGCTGCCGTTCTATCTGTTGCTGCGCAACGGACTGGCCGAGGAAGCGGACATCACCAGTCCGCAGTGGACGTTCTTCCCGTCCACGGTGCACTGGGAGAACATCCGGGAGCTTTTCGAGGATCCGGCGGTGCCGATGGCATCCAGCCTGCTCAACTCGTTGATCGTCTCGGTGCTGCAGACCTCGGGCCAGCTGCTGCTGGGCGCCATGGCCGGCTACGGACTGGCCCGGATCCCGTCCCGGCACTCCCGGTGGGTGGTGGGCCTGGTCCTGGGCACGCTGATGATCCCGGCGGCGGTGACCTTCGTGCCCACCTTCGTCATGGTGTCCACCCTCGGCTGGGTCAGCTCCCTGCGCGGCCTGATCATTCCCGGCCTGTTCAGCGGCCTGACCGCCTACCTGTGCAGCCAGTACTTCCAGAGCTTCCCCCGGGAACTGGAGGAGGCGGCACGGGTGGACGGGCTGAGTCCGTGGGGCACGTTCTGGCGGATCGTTGTGCCCAACTCGGGCAACTTCCTGGCCGCGCTGGCTGTGGTCAACCTGATCGGCAGCTGGAACGCGTTCCTGTGGCCGCTGGTCATCGCGCAGGACGAGGAGTCGTGGACGGTGCAGGTGGCCATGTCCACCCTGCTCACGGCGCAGAACATCAACCTGCACGAACTGTTCCTCGCGGCGGCGGTCTCCATCCTGCCCCTGGTGGTCATCTTCGTGGTCCTGCAACGCTTCCTGGTCCGCGGCGTCACCGAAACCGGCATCAAGGGCTGAACAGATTCCATGGAAAGTGCTGCGGAGAGCACTTTCTGCAGAATCTGCTGAAGATCAGGTCACGGCGGCGTTAGCTACTGTGCGCCATTCGGGTGTGGCCCGATCGAGGTGTGACTGTGCCTATGTGGAGGTGTCCGGGTCACCGATAATCGCCTAGGTTCCCTCGGGTGTCATCCCCGACCCCCGTAGCCGACCCGGCGGAAGCCGAGGAGTTCATCCGGCTGTTCCACCACGAGCATCCGCAGAGCGGACCGGTACACGCCCGCGTCGCCTGGGTACTCGCCGAGATCGCCGCCACCGGCACCTACCAGCACACCAGCGCCGAACTCGCCTTCGGCGCCCGGGTCGCCTGGCGCAACGCCGCCCGCTGCATCGGCCGCCTGTACTGGCGGAGCCTCCAGGTGCGCGACCTGCGCGCCGTGCGCAACCCGGACGCCGTCGCCACCCACTGCGCCGAGCACCTGCGGCAGGCGTACAACGGCGGCAAGCTACGCCCGGTGATCAGCGTCTTCGCCCCGGATCACCCGAGCAGCCCGGCGCCCCGGATCTGGAGCGAGCAGCTGATCCGGTACGCCGGTTACCGGCAGTCCGAGGGCCCGGCCCTCGGCGACCCGCGCTACACCGGGTACACGGAGAAGGCCATCGAACTGGGCTGGACCCCGCCGCCGGTCCGCGGTGACTTCGACGTGCTGCCGCTGATCATCGAATCGGTGGACCGCGGTCCGAAGCTGTACGAGCTGCCGGCCGAGGTGGTCAACGAGGTCCGGCTCAGCCACCCGCTCTACCCGTGGTTCGCCGACCTGGGCCTGCGCTGGCACGCGGTGCCCGCGATCTCCAACATGACCATGGTGATCGGCGGCGTGCGGTACCCGGCGGCGCCGTTCAACGGCTGGTATATGGGCACCGAGATCGGCTCGCGGAACCTGGCCGACACCGACCGGTACAACATGCTGCCGGAGATCGCGCACCGGCTGGGCCTGGATACCCGCAACGACCGGACACTGTGGAAGGACCGCGCGCTGGTCGAGCTGAACCTCGCCGTCCTGCACTCGTATGCCCAGGCCGGTGTGACGATCAGCGATCACCACACCGAGTCCCAACGCTTCCTCACCCACCTGGCGAAGGAAGAGAAGGCGGGCAGGCAGTGCCCGGCCGACTGGAGCTGGATCGTGCCGCCGCTGTCCGGTGGCTCCACCCCGGTCTTCCACCGCTACTACGACGAGAGCCGGCTGAAGCCGGAGTTCATCGCCGAGGAAGCCGCAGTCCACTGTGGACGTGACGGTGGCCCGGGGCATTTCGTCGACGAGGACATCGAGACCCCGACCATCCGCCTGGAGCCCAACCGGATCATGTGGAACTACCTGGCGAAGGTCTGACGGTAGCTTCGGTTGAATATGGAACAAAGGAATAAGTAGCCAGTCGACTTATACTTCAACCTGCGTGTTTATCCTTTTCGCCTCAGTAAAGGTACCCCCGTTTTCCGGTAGGCGGGCGGCATGGTTGAGTATCTGCGTCGCACCAAGCGACACGTTGGAAGAAACTCCTGGAATGGCCTGTGTTCCGGTCACGCTATGGACGATTCTCCGGCGCGCTGAACAACCGCATACCTTCTCGATTCTTCCTCCTTGAGTCTGCTGCCTTGGCCTTTGGGCGAAACCGGCTACGATCCTGGAGACGGAAGCGACGAGTCACCTTGCTCTCGCCGGCCGGGTTTCTTTGTGCTGACATAAGACTGTGTCGGCCGTCTGATGCTTCTGCGGATCGAGTTACCGAATCTCGAAAAGGGTAACTTGTGACTGCGCAACCTTCTCTCGATCCGCTCGATGAGCAGGTCATCGATCCTCCCGAGGTTTCCGAGCCTGAGATCTCCTGGCCACGGGAGGCACCCATTGACCGGAATTTCTACCTTCGTGCACCTCAGCAGGGGTTTGAGGCGGAGCAGAATGCTTCGATCGAAGCCGACGGTGCCGGCCTGAGTCGTTTTGGGTCGCGCCTCCGGAACGCCATCGCCAAGGTCGGCGATATCGGGGCCGATGAGGTGCCGCTCGGACTGATCCGGCATTTGGAGGCCGCGTCGGTCGACGATGAGCACAATATCCGGCAGCTCGCGAGTATTCAGAGCATCCGGACATCCACCGGAATCATGCATGGTGCACTGCTGCATCTCCATGTTCCGCTGGTGGATGCTTGCATTATCAACGGCCGGAAACAGGCCGTGGTGCAGGCCGAAATGGCCAAGGCGGGCTTGCGGGCGATTCCCGGTGCGGTGGACTCGACGGTATTGCGGTTACCCTGCCTGAAAGTCGACTCTGCTGATCAGGTGCTGGAACAGTCACGGGTAGCCCGCCATGAATTGGACCTGCTCGACCGGAATGGTGAGCAGAAGGACTTCCTGGATCAGCTCAGTGATGAGGGCGTCAAGGTGCCCCCGCTGATTGTTCCGTTCCAGATCGATGGCGGCGACGAGGGGCGAAGTTGGTCCTTGCAGGCCGTTGACGGTGCGCGGCGAACCACCGGAAGCCAGGAGCTCGTGGGCCGCGTCACGGGCGCCAGCGGGCGGCTGTCGAATCGCTACTGGTCCACCGGAAAGGGAAGTTATCAACTGCGGGACATGGCGGTGGCCGACATCGCCGCTGTCCGGTCCTGGCTGACGTTCCCGAATTCGGAGCAGCAGGGGCTCTTTCCGTCGGCGCCGTCGACTCGCCGGGTCGGCGCGACCGTCATTTCCGGCTGGCTGCGTGATGTGGCCGCGCGGTCTCCCGAAGTGCGTTCCTTCCACCGGGTCCGTACCTATCACGCCATGGTCATCTTCCATGTGGAGCCGTTCGACAGCGATCGCTCGGTCAATCCGGTGTGGGAGGTCGTCTACGACGCCATCGCGCAACGGCACAATCCCAAGGTGGCGCCGCAGCCCTGGGAGGAACGGGACTTGTGGGCCCTTTACGCGATGGACCTGCTTGAGCGCCTTTGTGGTGACGGGAAGCTCACTGAGGAGGCCTATCGTGCGTTGCTGAATCCTCATGCGAATGATTTGGTAGACCGCCCTGTGGTATCGGGTCGGCCTTATCGAAACCTATTGGTCGCAATAGCAGATTTGGTAGGTAAGAGCTGCCTGGATACCTGTGAAGATCTGGCAAATAAAGTATTGGAGGCAAATAAAGAAAAGCCTAGTACGGCTTCTCGTGGTAAAATGGTTGCTATGCATGCCAGGCTCTTGTTGCCGGGTATTTATAAGGGGCGAGAAGGCAAGTATAAGAAGAGTCAGCTCGATTCTATCGTTGCGACTATCGCAAGCCTTTCTAAAGATGATGTTTTTTATCTTTCGGAGAAGCATCCATTGGATCGAAAGTGGCCTAGTTATATCCATCTCGATCCTGCGGTATTGCTTGATGAGGCACTCGGCGAATTGGTGACTCGATATAATCAAGCGTCTGAACACCGTGTCGCTGCTGGTCCGTTTGGTCCGCATCAGCGTGCGCTCGGATTTCTCGCGGCTCTCGCCTTGACGGTAAATCCTGTCCTGGTGCAGCTTAATGAGAACCTGACTCGGACCGGACGTGGTGGTCGCGGGAGGCGGGACGTTCTCCTTGGCAGGCAGGACCCTGCCGTGCTGATCCGTAAAATGATGTCGACTCCGGAGGGGTTGCGGACCCTGGAGGGCATCTTAAAATCCACAACTTCGCCAAAGTGGTCTATTCTCGAAGCTTCGCCAGGTGTGCCTCTTACTGAGACCTATCTGCGGGATAGGTATTTGCCGAAAATTGGCGATGGGCCAGATCGTGGAGAATTTGACGACGGTCAGCCACCTGAGGAGCTGGCTGACGAATCCGTTACTTGGCAACGGCATGTCGATAGCTTGGAGCGTGCCATTGCAGACCTCGGTAAGCATGTGGCAGAGATGGAGAGTCATAAGTTAACAAACTCGGATGGTGATACTGAAATCGCCTATAAAGTCGTGGGGATTTATCCCGATAATGCAGATCGGTTGAAGGCCAAGTTGGCAAGTGTCACCGATTTTGTTACGAAAGCCGGAGTTTTTGCTGAGGCTTCGCGGGCATTGCGTGGCGGCTCCACGGGTCGGGATTCGTGACCGTCACACCAAGCGCCGAGCTGCTTGTCGTGCTCGACTCCTCGGTTGAGGACCAGCAACGGTGGCCCGCCGATCTGCCGGAGCCGGCCGGCTTCGGTTTCCGCCGGGTGCTGACCGAGCGGCAGCGGACCGATGTCGCCCGCCTGTTGGCCATGCGGCATGGCGGCAACTTCGGTGTTCCCGGCAGCGGTAAGACCACCGTGGCCTATTGCCTGTGGGCCGCTGAACGGTGCCGGGACGAGATCGACGGCCTGCTGGTCGTCGCACCGCCGTCGGCCTTCGAGGCATGGACCATGGAAGCTGAAGCCTGCTTCACCGAGGAGACCCAGCCCAAAGTCGAGGTGCAGCCACCGCTCGTCTCGCACCGCGCCGAGGTCGTGGTGATCGGATACCCCCGGCTGTTGCAGCGGCGGGTGTTCGCCGAGCTGGACTCGTGGCTCAGCAGCCGCCGCGTGATGATCGTGTTCGATGAGAGTCACCGGGTGAAGGCCGGTCAGCGGGGCGCCTGGGGGCGGGCGGCGGCGCGGCTCGCGGCGCGGTGTCAGCGCAGGTACGTGTTGAGTGGGACACCCATGCCGAACTCGCTCGCGGACATCGCCGCCCAGTTCGATCTCTGCTGGCCGGGCAGCGGTAAGCAGTTGGCGCACGGCGAACTCGCGCCGTCCCGGGACCGGATCTTCGTCCGCACCACCAAGGATCAGCTCAACCTGCCGAAACTGCGGACGACGATCCAGCGAGTGCCCTTGGACCACGAACACCGGCAGGTGTACGAGGCGCTCGCCGGGCATGCGGTCCGGCTGCTCGATGATCCGTCGCTGGTGCGGAACGTGTCGGAGCTGGGAGCAGCGGTCCTGCGGATCATCGCGGCGGCCAGCAACCCGGCCGCGGTACTGGATGTCGGAGCCGAACTGGCGCTGCCGGTCCGATCGGGCGGGGCCTCGCTGGAGGACGTCATCCGGAACGCGGCAAGTCAGATCAGGCCCGCGAAGCTGCTGCGGGCGGCCCAGCTGGTCGAAGCCAATGCCGCTCGCGGGCGTAAGACCCTGGTGTGGTCGGTCTTTGTTTCCAACGTGCGAGCCCTGGCGGACCTGCTCGCCGCCCATCATCCGGCAGTGATCACCGGGGCCACGCCCTTCGAAGATCCACGGGCCCAGCGGGATCGGGTGCGGGAACTTCGCAGATTCCGCACGGATCCGGCCTGTTCCGTGCTCATAGCGACGCCGCAGACGCTGGGGGAGGGGATCAGCCTGCATCAGGTGTGCGTTGACCAGATTCACGTCGACCGCACCTTCAACGCGGGTCTGTATCTGCAGAGTCTGGATCGGACGCACCGGTTGGGCATGCCCGCGGACAGCAGGCCGACCACCACCTTGCTGTTGGCCGAGGACACGATCGACACCTGGGTGCACGAGCTGCTCGGCGGCAAGATCATCCAGATGTCCCGGGCGCTCAACGACCTGTCGCTGGAACGTATGCAGCTGCCGGACATCGACGAGTCACTCACCCTGCGCGATGTGTTCCTGGAGGGAGAGGAGTCCGCAGCTGCTTTGCAGGACCTGCTCACCCGCGTCCGAGGCCACTGAAATCAGCGTCACACCACACTCGGCCCGATAACAACTTAGGCTGCCCTTACTTGTTGAGTGAGTGGAAGGGTGGTCGTGGTCGCTTACCTCCTGGAGCGGGCCCCTGCCCCGACCGAAGCCGGCAGTCCGATCGCACTGCTGCTGGCCTTCGCCGGCTTCGTTCTGACAGAGGCGCTCGCCGCGGCCGCGCTCGACGCGCACGCCGCGCTGCTGAGCGCGGGCTGGCTGGAGCTGATCCTTGGCATCACGCTGCTGACCAGCTGCTTCCGAGCCCGCTCGGCGCTGTTCCTGCTGTACCCGGGTCCGGCTGCCACTGGTCATCGGCGCGCCATGTACCTGGCCAGCTGGGCCTGCGGACTGGGTTTCGCCGTCACCGCGTTCGCCCGGTTCGTCGCCGCCGGACTGGTTCCGGTGGCCGGGGCGCTCACCGTGTTGAACGCCCTGGCCTTCCTGCTCCCGGTGGTACTGGTGGTCCTGCTCAGGCGCCCAGCGGGATGACCGAGCAGGAGTTGGTGTGCAGGCCCTTCTCCTCGGCGAACGCGTAGACCTCGTACCGGTGTCCCACGACGAATCGCCAGCCGCACAGCGACTCGGTGCGCTGGGTGAACACCGTGGTCAGGTCGCCGACCGCGCCCTTGCGCTTCTCGGTGACCGCGAACCGGGTCGCGTAGTACCCCTTCTGCCAGTTGTCCGGATCGGTGTCCACGTCCTGCTCGTCCAGCGCCCGGCCGGTGAACACCGCCGTCGCCGAGTCGAACTTCTCCTGCTCGGAGACGGGCGGGCAACTACACGCCTGGGCGGGGGCCGCGACGGCGAACAGCAGCCCGGCGGAGATCAACAGTGCGGTGAGAGTCCTCTTCATGTGAGTGAAGAGGGCGTTAGGGCAGACTGATGACGTGATTCGGGACTTCCTGCACGGTGCGCGGCTACTGCCCCAGGGCTTCGCGATACTCCGCCGGTCGACGAGGCTGCTCGTCCTCGGCGCGATCCCGGCGTTCGTCACGTCGCTGCTGTACGTCGGCGGGCTGGCGGCGCTGGCCTACTACCTGACCGACATCGTCAGCTGGATGACCCCGTTCGCCGACGGCTGGGGCGCGGGTCCGAAGACGGCGCTGCGGGTGCTCGCCGGCCTGCTGGTGTTCCTGGTCGGCGCGGTGGTGGGCGTGATCACCTTCACCGCGGTCACCCTGCTGATCGGCGGCCCGTTCTACGAGTACATCGCCGAGAAGGTCGAGGATCAGCTCGGGGGAGTGCAGCACCCGCCGACCGGCTGGTGGACGCTACTTGTCCGAGGTCTCCGTGACTCCCTGCTGCTGGTGGTCGTTTCGGTGGCGTGCGCGATTCCCTTGCTACTGGCCGGATTCATCCCGGTCATCGGTCAGACCGTGGTGCCGGTACTCGGCGCCTGCGTGGGTGGCTGGCTACTCACCCTGGAACTCGTCGGCGTGGCCTTCGGCCGCCGTGGCCTGCGGCTGGGCGACCGGCACCGGGCGCTCAGGACCCGCAGGGCGAAGGCTCTCGGCCTGGGGGTTCCCACCTACCTACTGTGTGCGATCCCGTTCGTGGCGGTGATCGTCATGCCCGCGGCGGTGGCCGGCGGCACGCTGCTCGCACGCGAGTTGCTCACGACGGAATAACTTTTCTCGCCGGGGATGCAACCTCCCGGCCAGGTGCGGGCCTGTCTAACCCGAATCGTGGAATGAGGGGGGACAGATGAGCGATCGGGATACCAGGTTCGCGGAGTATTTCGCGAGCCGGTCCGGATCGATGCGCGGTACCGCGTTCCTGCTGTGCGGGGACTGGCATCGGGCCGAGGATCTCGTGCAGGAGACGTTCACCAAGCTGTACCTGGCCTGGAAGCGGATCGATCATCACGAGGCCCTCGATCAGTACACACGCAAGATCCTGGTGCGTACGTTTCTGTCCCAAACCCGGCGTGGCTGGTTCAAGCGTGAACAGGTGACCGACACGCTCCCCGATGTCCAGTCCCTGGACGGACACCGGATCGAGGACCAGATGGAGCTGATGCGAGCCCTGGAAGGTGTCCCGCCGAAGCAACGGGCGGTACTCGTCCTGCGATTCTGGGAGGACATGTCGATCGAACAGACCGGCAACCTTCTGAACTGTTCGAGTGGAACGGTGAAAAGCCAGGCCTCGCGAGGGCTGCAGACTTTGCGAGGCCTGCTCGGCGCCGACTACTTGACCACCTCGCTGGAGCAGGAGATCGCGTAATGAACGAGAACGAGTTGAAGAACGCGTTCCGGGACGTGCTCGCGGCAAGCAGCCCGCCGCCGGCGATGAATCCGGATCACGCCTTGACAGTGGGCAGGAAGGCGAAGCGCAGGCGCAACGCCAACCTGATGAGTGCCGGTGCCGCGGCGGTGGTGCTGCTCGTCGCCGGTGGAAGTGTGTGGGCACTGGGAAACGGCGCCTCCAACACGATTCCGGCAAGCCCGGTGCGCAGTACCGCCACCTCGTCCGCGTCCGCCGCGCCGGCGGAGCCGAAGTACATCGCCCAGCCGGGATCGCGGGCGTACGAGCAGGTGGTGAAGCTGCAAGCGTTGTTGCCCTCCGTGCTCGACGGCAACAAGGACGGCTGGCGGCTCGCGGAGAACAACCGCTCCAACAAGCTGTTCCAGGCCGAGTTCCAGCAGCACGGGCACGAGAACAGGGAAGTGTGGCGGTACAACGCGATCATCGCGGTGGCCAAGGGGAACGGCCAGCAGGATCCCGAGGCGTACCTCCATGAGCTCCGGGCCCAGGTGTTCACCTCGGCCTCCACCCTGGGGCTGGACCTGTGCCAGCGGGCCCACGGCTGGAATCCGGACGCGTCTGGCCTGTGCTCGAACGTCAGGGTCGACGGCAAGGATGTCGTCGTCTACACCCCGGAAGACTCGCGTATGGGTGAGATGGGCGCCATTTATCGCTGGCCGGACGGCACGGTCGTCTACTTCGGACAGCGCAAACCGCTGACGAACTCGTCGGGCGGTTACGTGCTGACCCCGGAGGCGCTCGCCAGGGCGGCGGCCGATCCGAAGTTCAAGCTGGACTGACCGGATGATCGAAGCGGGGCCGGGCCGGGCTTAGCGGCCCGGCCCCGCTTGTTCACCCTAACGCCGCAGGCCGTCGAAAACGAGTTTCGTGACGATCTCCGGCAGATCCGCCGATCCGCCATCTGGCCGGTACCACTCGGTGATCGAGTTGACCGTGCCGAACAGCAGCCGGGCGATGAGCGCCGGTTCGATGTCCGCCCGCAGGCTGCCCTCGCCGACCGCCTGTTTCACCAGGTCGGTGACGAACCGGTCGAACTCCCGCCGCCGGGCCAGTGCGCGCCGCTCCACGTCCGTGTTCCCCCGGACCCGCAGCAGCAGCGTGACGAATGGCAGCTGATCCACCAGTACCTGCACACTGCGCCGGACCACGTGCTCCAGCCGGTCGATCGCATGACCGGTAGTGGAACCCGGCTCTCCGGTGACCGCGAACAGCCCGTCCAGGGCCCGGTCGGTGGCCAGCCGCAGCAACTCGGCCTTACCGGTGACGTGGTGGTAGATGGCCGACTTGCTCATCCCCAGCTCACTGGCCAGCTGCTCCATGCTCGCGCCGTCGTAGCCGCGTTCGGTGAACACCCGCACGGCGACCAGCAGCAGCGACTCCAGGTCGTACCCCGGACGGCCCCTGCGCGCAGGCTCACTCACGAATCCTCCAGACAGCTACTTACCGACCGTTCGGTCTGTAATTATGCTCGACGATGACTCTGCAACGAAGCGAGGAGTGGTCATGTTCTTCGAAGCCCACCGAGCCCGCCTTGACCGGGCGGTCCAGGCGATCGACGCGCGCGAGTACTGGAGCCCGTATCCGGAGTCGCCCAGCCCGTCGATCTACGGCGAGGACGCGGCGAAGACCGGTGAGGCCGCCTTCCAGGCGCTGCTGAACAACCGATTCGAGCTGGACCAGCCCGGCACCGGCGACTACACCGGCCAGGAGACCTCGCCCTACGGCCTGGAACTGGGCATCACCTACCCGCACTCCGACCCGGCCGCGCTGGTCGAGGCCGCCTCCGCCGCGCTGCCCGGGTGGCGGGACGCCGGTCCGCAGGCCCGCGCCGGTGTCGCCCTGGAGATCCTGAAGCGGATCAACGAGCGCAGCTTCGAGCTGGCGCACGCGGTGTCGCACACCAGCGGCCAGCACTTCGTCATGGCTTTCCAGGCCGGTGGCCCGCACGCCCAGGACCGTGCGCTCGAGGCCATCGCCTACGCGTACGCCGAGTCCACCCGGCAACCCACGCGCGCCACCTGGGAGAAGCCGCAGCGCAAGGGTGACCCGCTGCGGATGGACAAGAAGTTCACCGTCGTGCCGCGCGGCATCGGCCTGGTCATCGGCTGCAACACGTTCCCCACCTGGAACAGCTACCCGGGCCTGTTCGCCAGCCTGGTGACCGGTAACCCGGTGATCGTCAAGCCGCACCCGCGCGCCATCCTGCCGCTCGCGATCACCGTGTCCATCGCGCGCGAGGTCCTGGCCGAGGCCGGGTTCGACAAGAACGTCGTCACCCTCGCCGTCGAGGCGCCCGGTGAGCTGATCGCCGGTGATCTGGCCACCAACCCGGCGGTGAAGATCGTCGACTTCACCGGTTCCACCGAGTACGGCGACTGGCTGGAGGCCAACGCCCGCCAGGCCGTGGTGTACACCGAGAAGGCCGGGCTGAACACGGTCATCGTGGACTCCACCGACGACTACAAGGGCCTGCTGCGCAACCTGGGGTTCTCGTTGTCGCTGTACAGCGGCCAGATGTGCACCACCCCGCAGAATATCCTGGTGCCCCGCGACGGCATCGACACCGACCAGGGCCGCAAGACGCCGGCCGAGTTCGCCGCCGATCTGGCCTCCGGGGTCGACAAGCTGCTCAGTGACCCGGCCCGCGCCGTGGGAACGCTGGGCGCGCTGGCCAACCCGGGCGTGGTCGACCGGCTGGCCAAGGCGCACGAGCTCGGTGAGGTCGTGCTGGCCTCCCGCGCCGTCGAGGTCGACGGACTGCCGAAGGCCACCGTGCGCACCCCGGTGATCGTCGCGCTGGACGCCAAGGACGAGGACACCTACACGACCGAGTGGTTCGGCCCCATCTCCTTCGTGATCTCCACCGACTCCACCGAGCACGCCCTGGACATCTTCCGCAGGACGGTAAGCGCCCATGGCGCATTGACCGCCAGTGTGTACTCCACCAGCGAGAATGTGCTGAGTGACACCGAGCTCGCAGCCTTGGAAGCGGGCGTACATTTGAGTGAGAATCTGACTCAGGGCGTCTTCGTCAACCAGAGTGCCGCGTTCTCGGATTTCCACGGAACCGGAGCCAACCCGGCGGCGTCCACCGCCCTGACCGATCCTGGCTTTGTCACCGGACGGTTCTACGTACTGCAGTCCCGGCGGCATGCGCCCGTGGAAGGAGCAGAAGTTGGCTGACGCATTCCTGGTCGACGGTGTCCGAACCCCGCAGGGCCGGTACGGCGGTGCCCTCGCCACCGTGCGGGGCGACGACCTGGCCGCGCTCGTCATCGGCGAATTGCTGTCCCGGACCGGCGTACCCGGCGAGTCGGTGGACGAGGTCATCCTCGGCGCGGCCAACCAGGCCGGCGAGGACAACCGCAACGTCGCCCGGATGGCGCTGCTGCTGGCCGGCCTGCCGAACACGGTGCCCGGCTACACGGTCAACCGGCTGTGTGCCAGCGGGCTGACCGCGATCATCTCGGCCGCCCAGTCCGTGCAGACCGGCAACGCCGACCTGGTCGTGGCCGGCGGCGTGGAGTCGATGACCCGCGCGCCGTGGGTCATGGCCAAGCCCGGCGCCGCGTGGGCCAAGCCGGGGGAGGTGTTCGACACGGCACTGGGCTGGCGGTTCACCAACCCCCGGTTCGCCGCCGAGGACACGATCTCCATGGGCGAGACGGCGGAGGAAGTCGCCGCCTTGGACGGCATCACCCGCGAGGAGTCCGACCAGTTCGCGCTGCGCAGCCACCAGCGGGCCGTCGCCGCCCAGGAGGCCGGTCACTTCGATCGCGACCTGGTGACGGTGACCGTCCCGCAGAAGAAGTCCACGGTGGAGGTCGGTAAGGACGAGGGTCCGCGACCCGAGTCCACTCTGGACACTCTGGGCAAGCTGAAGCCGGTGTTCCGCCGTGATGGCATTGTCACTGCGGGGAATTCGTCCCCGCTGTCCGACGGAGCCGCCGCGGTGATCGTGGCCAGTGCCGAGGCCGTGGAGCGCTATGGACTCACCCCGCGGGCCCGGATCGTCGCGGGCACCAGCGCGGGTGTGCCGCCGCACATCATGGGCATCGGCCCGGTCCCGGCCACCGAGAAGGCCCTGTCCCGCGCGGGCTGGGGCGTCTCGGACCTGGACGCGGTCGAGCTGAACGAGGCGTTCGCGGCGCAGAGCCTGGCCTGCGTCCGCCGGCTGAAGCTGGACGAGGAGATCGTGAACGCCGACGGCGGCGCCATCGCCCTCGGCCACCCGCTGGGTGCCTCCGGTGCCCGGATCACCATCCAGCTGCTGGGCCGCCTGGAACGCTCCGGCGGCCGCCGCGGCCTGGCCACCCTGTGCGTCGGCGTCGGACAGGGCGTCGCACTCCTGGTGGAACGCGTCTGAGGCACTCATGCAGTAAGGGGCACCCTCCCCGCACTCAACGCAGGGTGGGTGCCCCTTACTGCACTGAACGCAGGGTGGGTGCCCCTTACTGCGGTCAGCCGATGACCGAGGGGCTGGACTCCGGGGGACGGGCCGGCTGGTCGAGCAGGCCGCGCAGCGGATTGCGGGCCTGGCGGTCCATCACCCGGCCGTTGAGGCTGAACCAGAAGCCGGCCATGGTCGCCGCGATCGGGATCGGGACGGCCCAGGCACCCAGCTGGTGATGCGCGGTGATGCAGGCCAGCACGGTGAGCACGATCATGCCCAGGGTGCACAGTTGCACGGACAACGGTCCGTCATGGAGATCGGTGTCCTTACCGGCTGACATGCCCAGCAGCAGGGGCACCGCCAGCAGGCAGCCCGCGCGGGCCACCCACGGCCACACGGTTCCGGGGATGCCGAGCTCGGGTACCGCGGCCATCGCGGTCAGCCCGATGACCAGGCCGAGCGCGATCGTCAGCCAGGACCGCCAGCTGCGCCAGAAGCGGAAGTGCACGTCCTGCGGCTCGAATGCCCAGCTCCAGTCGCCGGTCAGGATCAGCGTGTGCGTCCCGGTGGCGATGTCCCGCTCGATCAGCTGGAGGCGCATCTCCTCGGGCAGGCAGTGCAGCAGCGTGTCCCATTTGTGCGTCCACGCCGGATGTTCGCGCAGCGTCTCCGACACCGGACGCCTGCCCTTGAGCAGATCCTCCCGCCGCTCCGCGCCGAACTCGGCGGAATTGACCACTTCGGACAGACGCACCGCCACCAGGGGCAGCGCGAACCGGATGTCGATGCCGTCCACGAAATCCTCGTCGCGGTCGATGATCCTGGCCACCCGGCCCAGGACGTCGGCGTGCCCGTTGCGTGGCTGCGCGCGGTACGGGGCCCACACCCAGTTCGCGTGGCCGTGGTCGGACTCGCGTGGCGGGATGGCGACCAGCGCGGCCTCGATCTCCGGATCGGACACCATGTAGGCCAGCGACCACGCGGCCTTCCGGGCGGTGTCGTCGTCCCGCCAGACTAGTTCGGCCAGCGCGACCGCCGCCTCCGGAGTGCCGATCATGCGGAGCAGTTCCACCGCCCGGCTGTTCGTCGCCGCGTGTTCGGCGAGTACCGGCACCGCCATGTTCCCCATGGTCACCAGCTGGACCCAGGAGTCCTCGGCCGCGCCCAGCCGGCGGGCCACCTCCGGGAGGTTGGTGTTCGCCAGGCACAGCGCCGCCACCATGCGCAGCGTCCGGTCCTCGGCGTTCAGCAGCTCGAACAGCCGCTTGCGCAGCCGCCTGCCCCGTTGCCGGGGATCGGCGGCCGCCAGTCCCATCGGTACCGCGCGGAAGGCGCCGCTGGCCTTGTCCAGGCCCTGCAACGCCGACTCGGTGATCGTGTCGGCGACGACGTTGTCCACCCGGACGGCGTCGGCCAGGCAGGCGATCGCGTCGTAGGTGGAGATCTCGCTGATCGCGGCGACCACCGGGCTACTGTCCTTGCTGACGATGCCGCACCACAGTTTGGCGGTCTCCAGCCACTCCGAGGGCGCCCGCCGGTACCGCTCCAGCAGTCCCTCCTGGTCGTCGGCCAGCGCGCTGGCCGCGAAGTACTCCTGGAGGCTCAGGTGGGCGAACTGGTAGTGCTGCCCACCGTCGACCGCCAGCAGCAGGCCGCTGCGGTGGGCGATCTCGGTGATCAACGCGCCGGCCTCCGACTCCGCGAGGTTCAGCCCGGGCAGCAGGGCCGCGGTCTCGCGCAGCACCACCTCGAAGGGCAGGGTGCGCCGATCGGCCTCCAGCCCGGGGGCATCCTGGGCCAGCAGGGCAAGGCGTTCCAGCACCGCCTTCTTCGCCGGTCCGGAGAACCGGTTGGCCTCGTGCTTCAGCCTGCTGAGCAGCTCCTGGGTGGCCACCTCATAGAACTCGGCCCGCGAGTGGGGGAGCACCCGGCCGGTGTCCGAGCGTCCATACAGGAACGCGATCATGGTGAGCAGCAGGGGATTGCGGGCCAGCTGCAGCACCCGCGGACTGCCGGCCAGCGCGGACAGCAGCCGGTCGACCTGCGCCTTCCCGCTGATCAGCGGCCAATTGCGCAGGAAACGGCGGATGTGCCGGTCCTCGAACTCGGCCAGCCGGTACACATCGCGGAACTCCGGCAGCAGTTGCCGGTTGTAGATCGCCGACCGGCAGGTCACCACGACCCGGTGTCCCGGATGCGCCCGCGCGTAGTCGCGGATCAGGTCCGACACCCGCTCCCGGTCGGCGGAGTTCACCTCGTCCAGGCCGTCGAACAACACACACAGCCGGCCCAGCCGATCGGGCCTGGGCAGGCCGTCGCGGCGGAACTGGTCGGCGATCAGCTCGGTCAACGGCAGGGTGTTGGCGTTGCACCGGCGCAGCTCCACCAGCACCGGCACCCGGGAGCCGGTGGGGTTCGCCGCCCAGCTCAGCAGGGAGTGCCGCAGCAGCATCGACTTGCCCGCCCCGGGCGGCCCGACCACCACCGCCCGCCTGCTGTCCACGATCCGGGTGGTGCCGACGCCGTCCATCGGATGCAGCGGCACGTACACGCTCGCCACCTGCAACCGGTGCTCCGGAGCGAACAGCAGGGACATCTCCCCGTGCTCCTCCATGATCCGGGCCCGGTACTGCTTCAGCATCCTGCCCTGCCCCAACCGGGTGCCGGCCAGCGCCCGATACAGCAGCTTGGCCAGCCACTCCAGCAGGTCCGGGACCCATTTCTTGGCGGCCTCGTATGCCAGCAGCAGAGCCACCACACCGAGTGCCAGACCCAGTGGGGTGTCGCGCAGCAGCTTGAGAATAGTGTCCCCAGTCACACCGCCATGCTTCCAGGAAGCGGTCGCGAATGCACCGTCCGCGGTGGAATGGTTACGCGGTGAGGCGCATTCGCTATGGGCCGAACGAACGTTCAGTGCTCAGTGGCCGCGCGTACCTCGGACTCGGTGGCGGGCACCAGCCGGCTGAGGAATCGGGCTCCGATGGTCTGGACGAGCTCGCTGGCCGCGAGTACCCGGCCCAGGTGCAGCAGCCAGATCGGCCGCGGCACGAAGATCCGCCTGGCTCGTCGCTCGATTCCGCGGACCAGGGCCCTCGCGCACGACTGGGCGGACACGGTCCCGCCCAGCGGCCAGGGCAGGCGGGTGCGTGCCCGGTGCAAGGACGGCATGACGGTGTTCATCTGCCTGGTCATGTCGGTGTCCACGAATCCCGTGTGTGCGCTGCCGACCCGTACCCCCAGATGCGCCAGTTCCATCCGCAGGACATTGGCCAGTGCTTCGGCGCCGGACTTGGCCGCGCAGTAGGCGGACATCCCGACGACCGGGATCAACGAGGCCGATGACGAGACGACCAGGATGTAGCCACGCCGCTCGATGAGGTGCGGGATCGCGCACCGGACCGTGTGGAACACCCCGTTGAGGTTGACGTCGATGGTCCTGGTGAACGCCTCCGGCGTGATCTGCCGGGTGGTGCCGAACGGAACCACCCCCGCGTTGGCGACCACCACGTCCAGCCCGCCGAATTCGGCGACCACCTTCGCGGTGGCCGCTGCCATTCCCTCGTGATCGGTGACGTCGGCGTGTACCCAGCAGTGGCCTTCGCCCAGTTGTGCGGCGAGCTCGGCGAGGAGATCCGGCTCCAGGCCGACCAGTCCTATCCTGGCTCCGCCGTCGGCGAGTTGTCTTGCCAGCTCCTTGCCGATACCGCGGGATGCTCCGGTGATCAGGACGGCTTTGTTCTTCCACTGCTCGACACGCACCGGGTCGAGTATCCAGAGTGGTGAACCGGCTCGGCTAGGGCTGAGCACCATTCGTGTATTTGTGCTGGACGAACGTGGCTTTCAGGCCCGTCGATGGGCCTGAAAGCCACGTTCAGGGCGGTTACACGTGTTCCGGCGCCGGTGCGGGAGCGCGGTCCTGCTGCGGGATCGTCACGACCGGCTCCTCACCTCCGAGGTTCAGCCGCTCCAGCAGGTACTCC
>QZFT01000044.1 GCA_003600225.1 Pseudonocardiaceae bacterium YIM PH 21723 | reverse complement strand
TAGGAGATTCCGGCGTCCTCGAGCGCCTTGGTGCCGGACTCCTTGGCCATCTGGGGCTGTATCGCCCGAACATCGCCAACTTCGGGACATCGCATTGGCTGGCTACTGGTCCGGTCGGGGTGACATCAGCAGGGGGTGAATCATCATCCACCCGATGGCGTGGTGATCTTGCACATCAGGGGGAGAGATCCCTTGTTTGGTCAAGGGCACGGTCCGGCATGGCCGATAGTGGCCCAGTCGGTCTTGTGTGCCGTCGCTGCCCCTCGCGGTGTGCGCGACGCGTTCGTCGGGCCGATGCCCCGGGCCACGCGACAGTGCCTGTAAGCAGTGCCGTCGCACGTTTCCCCGGCCGAGCCCAGGGCACACCAGAGCAGATTTGAGGAGAGTCATTTTGCGTCCCTGGACCAAGCGCACCATGCGTGCCGCGGCAATGGCCGCCGGCTTCGCGGCGCTGGGCGCCACTTCGGCGACCATGGCGCAGGCCAGCACCCCCGATTTCGCCGGTGAGCAGACGCTTCCACTGGACACCTGTGCCCCGGGTGTCGTGGATGCGGCGTTGGCGCTGAACACGCCGTGCCCGACCGGCAAGATTTCCTTCGGAGTGCCGAACGCCGACGCCCTGAACCCGCACAACCTGGTGCAGGTCGGCAACGTGAGCCACCCTGAGGACCTCGCCAGCCCCGAGGTCATCGAGCAGCTCGCGGCCACCAACCTGAGCCCGAGCGCGATCAACCGGATCGACAAGGTGCGCCCGGAGGCCCGGGTGGAGGCGACCGACGCGTTCACCGCGCAGGAGCTGGGCGGTCTGCGGATCGGCCCGACGGCCAACAGCGGCATGAACCTGCTGGACACCAACGTGACCCCGAAGTTCGACCAGACCGGGGCCATCAGCAACGGCGACGTGCAGGCCGGCCGGTCCCAGGAGGACCCGAGCGAGCCGTACCGCGCGTTCGTCGACGGCACGTTCGTGCCCGTCATGACGAAGGCCGCGCCCGCGGCGGGCTCGCTCAACCCGCTGAGCCCCCAGCTGCCGAACACCCACCTGACCAACCCCACCCAGGGCCGGTCGGCGGACACCGACAAGATGCTGGACGCCGCCGCGAAGACCAACAGCCCGCTCAACGCCTTCAAGGCCGTTCCGGGCTTCGACATGGTCAACCCGAACAGCCCGAGCAACCCGGCGCGCGTGCTGACCTCTCCGGCCGGCCGGTCCAGGGGCGATGACTCGCTGAAGGCGCTGTTCCAGGGCCAGGGCATCGACAAGATCAACCCGCTGCACGGTGGCCTGGGCGACTTCCAGACCAAGGGCCTGGACACCCCCGTGGAGCGGTCCGGCATCGACCCGGTGGGCGGCGCGCTGCCCAGCACCAGCGCACTGCCGCTGAACAACCTGGGCGCCGGCGCGCTGTCCAACCCGACGGCGAGCCTGCCGATCGGCCAGGACGTGCACCAGCACACCCAGCGGACCGGCGACGACCCGATCGGCGAGCTGAACCCGAGCAACCTGGCACAGGGCAGCCTCAGCAAGCCCACCGGCCTGCCGATCCCGGCCACCGCACTCAAGGGCAGCACGCCCCTGATGAACGACAGCACCAACGTCAAGCCGCAGCCGCTCTACGGCCCCGGCCACCCGGGCAACGGCCGCTCCCAGGCCGACGCGGACCCGAGCGCGCTGCTGACCGGCCTGAACCCGAGCAACCTGGCACAGGGCAGCCTCAGCAAGCCGACCGGCCTGCCGATCCCGGCCACCGCGCTCAAGGGCAGCACGCCGCTGACGAACGACAGCACCGACGTGAAGCCGCAGCCGCTGTACGGCCCCGGCCACCCGGGCAACGGCCGTTCGCACGGCGACGAGGGCCTGACCGAGCTGCTCGGCGGGCTCGGCCCGATCTTCCCCTCGCACAGCGTCAAGCAGGACAACGCCACGGACGGCACCGAGGGCCGCTCCAAGGGCGACGAGAACCTGAACGGTCAGTCCGGTTCCGTCGGCAACATGAACTTCACCGACAAGAACCTGCTGCCCAAGGAGCTCGGCGCGCTCAACCCGCTCCCCGAGCCCTCGCAGAGCCCGCTGCAGAACCCGACCGTGCTGCTGGGTGGCGGTAAGCACCAGGCCCGCATCCACGACACCACCGGTGACTACAGCAACGGTGACCACCCGCTGAACCAGCTCGGCTCGCTGCTCGGCAAGAAGACCATTCAGTAATAGCTTCTCCGCAAAGCCCACGGTCACACTGCGCAGTGTGACCGTGGGCTTTGTGCTCATTTGGGCACCCTCTTTGAACACGGTCGGCATTTCCATTACCAGAGCGAACTAATTAACTTCGCAACAAGCGGTAGTGGATTAATGCACGCTCGAACTATGATCACACAATAGGGTGGAGCGGATCATCCTGGCGATCACACAGCGTGCGATAAACCTTCCTGAACAGGAGATTTACCCTCGTCAGGGGATCGGGTCAGGCGCTATTTCGAGGGACTTTCCGAAATATCACCTCTTAGTGTGCACTTGCCACCCAAAAGGCGAAAATAGCGTTTTCCAGGCCTGCGCGTACGGAAGACTGCGTGCTGCCCATGCGGGAGATCATCTCTCGTTTGTGCAAAAGGGAATTCCCGATACCCAAGATTCAAAGGAGTGCAACCAGTGCGTACCAGTGCACGTATTGCTGGTGTGGTTGCGGGCGCAGCGGCCGGTGTCATGGCCCTCGGCGCGTCCGCTTTCGCCGACAACGACTCGAACTTCGGTTCCGGCGTGAACGCCGCCAACAACTGGAACTTCACCGCAGCTGACGTCTGCATCCAGGAGCTCGCGGTTGTTCCGGCCCTGTCCGACTGGACCGGCAACCACAAGAACAACTGCTCCAACGGCAACGTGATCGACCACTCCGGCTCCGGCGCCAACGGCGGCGGCGGCACCCCGGGCAACCCCGGCAACCCGGGTAACCCGGGCGGTGGCGACAACGGCAACGGTGGCGGCGGCGGCAACGACCAGCACGCTCACAACTAAAGCCTCGCGCTAGCGAAGCGGGGTGCCGGGCCTTCGTGGCCTGGCGCCCCGCTTCGGTTAGGCACCCAGGGAATTCCCGAATCCCCCCCGAATCACCAAGGAGTACTCATGCGTACCAGCACCCGTATCGCCGGTGTCCTCGCCAGCGCCGCCGCCGGCGTTGCCGCCATCAGCGGTTCCGCCCTGGCCGACAACGACTCGAACTTCGGCTCGGGCGTGAACGCCGCCAACAACTGGAACTTCACCGCGGCCGACGTCTGCATCCAGGAGCTCGCCGTTGTTCCGGCCCTGTCCGACTGGACCGGCAACCACAAGAACAACTGCTCCAACGGCAACGTCATCGACCACTCCGGTGGCAACGGTGGCAACGACCAGCACGCGCACCGCAGCTAAGTCGTGCGCAGCACCGAACGGGGTGCCGGGTCGCTCTGACCCGGCACCCCGTTCGCGCGTCACCGGCTGGGCATCTTGTCCAGCGAGGGAGCCGCCCACGGGCCGAGCCTGGCCACCGCCCGATCCGGGTAGGTCTCCCCGGAAGCCGCCTTGCGCAGCCATTCCGGGACCAGCAGCATCGCGGTGCGAATCGACCGGGCCGCCAGCTCCGCGGGCAGCTGCGGAATCGGCGTCCTGCCGTGCAACTCGATCGCCCAGCGCGGCAACATCGAGTAGCCGAGCTGACCGATCGGGTAGTAGCTCGCCCTGGCCAGCAGCCAGGGCACCGGCGGCCTGCGCAGGAACTCGAAGACCTCGTCCGACTCCGCCGTGCGCCGCAGCAGCGGCCGCGTCTCGTCGAAGTAGGCGACCATCTCCGCCAGGCTTCCGGGCACCTCGTCCGCGTGCAGCCCGACCAGCTCGGCCGAACGTCGCTGTTCGGCGAAGTATCTGTCCAGCTGCCGATCGGTCAACGGGAAGCCGCTGCGCCGCACCACATCGGCGAAACTCCACACCTGCGAGCAGTGGACCCACAACAGCAGTTCGGGCTCATCTATTCGGAACCGGCGCCCGGATATCGGGTCCACCGCGCGAAGAGTGCGATGAATGCCTCGCACCCGCCCGGCGATTGCATTCGCTTCGTCACTGGTTCCGTAAGTCGTATAGCCCACAAAGTCAGCCGTCCGGACCAATCGGCCGACCGGATCTTCACGAAAACCAGAATTCTGTACCACTGCCGCTACGGCCAGCGGGTGCAATGACTGAAGGTAAAGGCTGCTTACCCCAGCAATCCAGAGCGCTGGGTCCGTATGCAATTGCCAGGTAACCGAGTAAGGGCCGAACAGCCCCGGATCACCATCCGCGCTGCCACCGAATGCGCGGTCGATGCCGGCATCAGCCAGCGTCATGCACCATCACCCCCGGGCCTGCGCAGGCCACACCCCGCGTGGTCAACCATGGGTTCTCCTTCGACGAGCAGTCACGGCGGCACCACATGCGGGCATGACGACAAAACCGGTCAATCCCTGGGAATCCCGCCGAATGACATGGCTTTTGCAACACGCACTCGCGTGGTATTTCCACGAAAGCGCCTACTCGTTTCCGACCACTCCTACCGTGCAGGCAGCTGGGTTGATGTTCAACCCGCCATTGGAGTCCCATTTAGCGCCGATTGCTATGGCCGGATACCCCCGAATCGCCCATGCTCGACGCATCCATCAGGCACGTGAAAAAGCAATAGAGCGAGATGAACAAGGCTATTACCGGTTACTCCGTCCTATTTCAGACATCGCCTAGGCGAGGCGACTGAGCGCGTGTCACCGGACATAGCACTGGACCGGGCAGGGGGTACACGGACTAGTGTCGCGGCATGCTGGACGCGAATTCGGAAGCAGATGAGCGCCTGACCGTGGACGAACTCGCGACCCAGGCCGGGGTCACCGTACGCACAGTGCGGTTCTACTCGGCCAAGGGACTCCTCCCGCCACCCACGCTGCGGGGCAGGGTCGGCCTCTACGGGAACCGGCATCTGAGCAGGCTGACGATGATCAAGAAGCTGCAGGAGCTGGGTTTCACCCTGTCCGCGATCGAGCGCCAGCTGGCCGACACCCCGGATTCGCTATCCCCGGAGGAACTCGCGTTGCGCAGCGCGATGCTGACCCCGTGGGGAACCGACCGCCCGGTGGAGATCACCCGAGCCGAGCTGGACGCGCGGGCCGGACGGACGATCACCGAGACGGAGTTCCGGAACCTGATCTCGCTGAACGTGCTGACCCCGCTGCCCGAGGACCTGGTGCGCCTGGAGGGCACCCAGGTGCTGGCCATCGGGTTGCGGATGCTGGACCTGGGCCTGCCGATGGAGACGCATCTGAGCGCCCGGCGGATCGTCGAGGAGCACTGCAACCAGATGGCGGCCGAGCTGAACACCCTGTTCCTGGAACGGATCATGCCGCCGGACGTCGAGCCGACGCTGTCCGAACGGCAGCGCATCGTCGACGTGCTGACCCGGCTGCGCCCGATCACCATCGAGGCGATCGTCAGCTACTTCCAGCGCGCCGTGAACGCCAACATCCGCGACCGCTACACGCCTCGCTGAGCCGGCCTGGGTTGCTTCTGGATTGTCGTCGAAAGACGACTTTGGAGGGGGAGACGGGCTTGGGGCGGGGACTTTCCTGCCTTCGGGTTGGGTGGGGGCACGCCTGTCTGGGGGTCGGGGCCGCCTGCGGCGGGGCCGAAGGTGGGCCCCAGTCGGGTCGAGAGCCCGGAAAGCGTCTTTCAGGGCTCCCAGCGGCCCAAACTCCGCGTTGATCAAGGCGACCCGAGGCGACACGGTGCGGAAATAGGGCGACACGCCGGGGATCCCATGATGTGGGAGTCCACTGTGGACGGACACAGTGGACAGTGACCGGCTATCGCACCAACACCCGAAGTTGACGAGGTTCGGGGCGCCCTTTGCCCCGAACCTCGTCAACTTCGGAACACGCATCTGGACCCGACCAGCCAGTCAGGCGTGCCCATGCAACCTCACACCCGCGCCAACTCCCGCGCCCTGACCCGGGGCAACGCCAGCAGCGACCCGAGCGCGATCAACGCCCCCAGCAGCAGGTAGACCGACACCGGCCACGACGCCCCGCCCGACTGCTTCAGCAGCGCGGTGGCGGCCAGCGGCACCAGGCCGCCGCCGAGCACCGCGCCCAGCTGGAACGAGAACGCGACGCCGGTGTACCGCACCCGCACCGGGAACAGCTCGGCGAAGAACGAGGCCATCGGTCCCCACAGGAATCCGACGACGGCGAAGCCCAGCGCGAGCGCCAGGTAGATGGCGGCCGGTGACCGGGTGTCCAGCAGCCAGAAGAACGGGAACGCGTACAGCGCCATGCAGGTGGTGCCGGTCAGCATCACCCGCTGCCTGCCCCACCGGTCGGCCGCGGCCCCGGCGATCGGCGTGGTGACCATGTTCGCCACCGAGCCGAGCAGTACCGCGTTCAGCGCCAGGCCCTTCGGAAGGCGAAGCGTGCCCTCGACGTAGGCGACCACGAAGGTGGTCAGCATGATGATGAACGCCTGGAAGCCGAGGCTCACGCCGACGCCGATGAACACCCGGCGCTTCTCGGTACGCAGCAGCTCGGCCAGTGGACGCCGCGCCTTCTGATCGATCTCCAGGAACTCCGGGCTCTCCGGCAGCTGCAGCCGGACATAGAGCCCGACGGCGACCATCAGCAGGCTCAGCAGGAACGGCACCCGCCAGCCCCAGTCCAGGAAACCGTCGCCGGAGATCGTCGCCGCCAGGGTGAACGAGGCGGTCGCCAGGAACTGGCCGATCGGCCCGCCCATGAAGACCCAGCTGCCGTACCAGCCCTTACGCCCCTCGGGAGCGTGCTCGGACACCAGCAGGATCGCGCCGCCGGACTCGCCGCCGACGAACAGGCCCTGCAGCACGCGCAGGGTGACCAGCAGGATCGGGGCCAGCGCGCCGATCGAGGCGTAGGTGGGCAGCAGGCCGATGGCCACCGTGGACAGCCCGGTGCCCAGCAGGGTGAGCACCAGCATGCCGCGCCTGCCCAGCCGGTCGCCGAAGTGCCCGATGATCACCCCGCCGACCGGCCGGGCGGCGAAGCCGGCGCCGAAGGTGGCGAAGGCCAGCAGCAGGCTGGTCAGCGGATCGCTGTGCGGGAAGAACAGCTTGTTGAACACGGTCGCGGAGGCGACGCCGTAGATGATGAAGTCGTACATGTCGATCACGTGACCGACCGAGCTCGCCGCCGCGATACGTCGCACAGGTCCCCCGCTACCCCACAGTCGCGGGACTTTCCCGCACGGTGGTTCTACCCTCCCGCAGCGCCAGCAGCGAGACGATTGTGATGACGGATCCGAGCAGCAGGTAGACCGATACCGGCCAGGACTCGCCGCCGGTGGCCTTCAGCAGCGCGGTGGCCACGAACGGCGCGAATCCGCCACCGAGGACCGCACCGAGCTGGTACGAGACGCCGATGCCGGTGTAGCGCACCCGGGTCGGGAACAGCTCGGCGTAGAACGCGGCCATCGGGCCGAACAGGAAGCCGGAGATGCCCGCGCCGAGGATGCTCGCCAGGTAGATCGCGCCGGGCTGCGCGGTGTCCAGCAGCCAGAAGAACGGGAACGACAGCAGGGCCATCCCGATCGCGCCGGACAGCATCACCGGGATCCGGCCCCAGTGATCGGCCAGCCTGCCCGCGATCGGCACGGTGATGATCTGCGCGGTCGCGCCCATCAGCGAGGCGTTCAACGCGATACTCGGCGAGAGCTTCAGGATCGTCGTCACGTAGGAGACGGCGAAGGCGACCAGCAGGAAGATGAAGATCTGGAAGCCCATGTTGACCCCGGTGCCGAACAGCACCTGACGCGGCGCGGTCCGGAAGACCTCGGCCAGCGGGCTGGCGGCCTTCTCCCTGGCCTGCTCGAACTCCGGGCTCTCCGGCACCCGCAGCCGCAGGTACAGGCCGACCAGCACCAGCACCACGCTGAACAGGAACGGCAGCCGCCAGCCCCAGTCGTAGAACCCGGCCCCGGAGACCGCGGACGACAGCGAGAACAGGCCGGTGGCCAGGAAGAACCCGGCGGGCGAGCCGAGGAACAGCCAGCTGCCGTACCAACCACGACGGCCCGGCGGCGCGTGCTCGGCGACCAGCAGGACCGCGCCGCCCGCCTCGCCGCCGAGGAAGAAGCCCTGGCTGACGCGCAGGAGCACCAACAGGGCGGGTGCCCACGCGCCGATGGTGGCGTAGGTGGGGAGCAGGCCGATCAACGCGGTGGACAGGCCGGTGCCGACCAGGGTGAGCACGAGCATGCCGCGCCTGCCCAGCCGGTCGCCGAAGTGCCCGATGACCATGCCGCCGATCGGCCGGGCGGCAAAGCCGGCACCGAATGTGGCGAATGCCAGCAACAGTCCGGTGAGTGGATCGTTCTGTGGAAAGAAGAGTCTGTTGAAGACGGTCGCGGCCGCCGTTCCATAGATCAGAAAGTCGTACAGCTCAATGGTGTGACCCACGGAGCTGGCTACTGCGATCCGTCGCACGCATGCCCCCGCTCGCCGTAAAGCCTGTCGACACTCTTAGCTCTTTCGCGTGAATTCGTTAGCCCCAATGGGGGTAAACCCGCAAACGGATTCGCGTTTATCGTGCCCGGCGGTCGATATTCGGGCAATAGCCCACAGCTGGGTGAAGCATTGACCGTCTACGCGGGGGACGAAAGTCAGCCATGGCACATTCAGCCGACACCACCCAGCCGGGCCACGGGTCGCTGTCCCACATCGGCTCGCAGCGTACGTCCGAGGAGAACAGCGAGCCCCCCGCGCAGCGCGCGGCGAGCGGACGCACCGGCGAGATCGCCCAGACCCTGGATCGCGGCCTGGTACTGCTCCAGCTGCTGGCGACCGAACCCGCGGGCCTGTCCCCGACCGAATCCGCGCAACGCCTCGGCGTGCACCGGACCATCGCGGCCCGGCTGCTGACCACGCTGGTGCACCGCGGCTTCGTCAGCCGCCGCCGGGACGGCCGCTACGTGGTCGGCCCGACCGTGGTGAACCTGTCCCACCATGTCTTCAACGCGGTGGCGGGCACCGCGGCCCCACTGCTGCGCGAGTCGGCGGACCGGCTGGGCGTGACCACGGTGCTGATGACCTCCGATGGTGATCACGCGGTGGTACTGGCCTGCGTGGAGCCCAATCGGGCGCCTGCGGCCCTGGGGATCCCGCGTGGCACCAGGTACCCACTGCGCTCCTGTGCGGGCGGACTGGCGATCCTGGCGGCCCGCAATCAGACCTCGCTCGGCGGCAACGACCTGACCATGGTCGTGCGCGCCGCCCGGGCCCGTGGCTACGTGCTGGGCGCCGGCGACCCGGCGAACACCACGACGAGCGTCGCCAGCCCGCTGGGCGCTCAGGCGGGCGTGGAGGCCAGCGTCGCGCTGACCGTGCGCACCGACCGCGCCATGCCGGAGCACCCGCTGGGCAGCCACGTCATCGACCTGGCCAACCGGATCACCCGCGCGCTCAGCTAGCCACTGTTGTCCCGAAGTTTACGAGTTTCGCGCTCGTTCCTCGCCCGAAACTCGTCAACTTCGGAGTCGGGTCACGACCTGGAGGGCTTCGGTGGGCTCCATCCGGGAACTGAAGTTCATCGACACGTGCCGGGCCCGGATCACCCGCTGCTGGTCGATCACGAAGGTCGCGGGGGCAGGGAGCGTCCAGCTGCCCTGCTCCGCCAGCGCGGCGGTCACCGCGGGGAACAGCAGCGAGCGGACCGGCTCGGGCACCTCGAACCGCAGGCCGTAGTCGGCCAGGGTCGTCTGCCACACATCGCTGAGCACGTCGAAACGCAGGTCGTTCTTCTGCACGGTTTCCGCGGTGGCATCCGGCAACTGCGGACTCACCGCGATGATGTGGGCGCCCATTTCGGCGAAAATCCCGCGCGCCTGTTCATATGCCCGCAATTCCAGATTGCAGTAGGGACACCAAGCCCCTCTGTAGAACGTGAGCACCACCGGTCCATCCGCCAACCGGGTGGACAATGAAACGGAATTCCCATTCTGATCCGGCAAGTCGAAATCCGGGGCGATATCTCCCAGCCGCAATCCCGGAACGAGACCGCGCCGTTCAATATCCTCGAACGCCTCGGACATAGCCTGGGCTACCTCGGGCGACCGGCCCCCGGCCCGCGCGGCGTCGAGGAACTGGAGGGTCAACGAAGGAAGCTGACGAACGGTCGGCACATTCCTTACGGAACCGTCCAGCGTCACGATTTTCGCACCTCAAATCGCCAGGTAGTCGATACACGCATAGTCCGTTGGTCCATGCGCAGTGTCAAGGACGCCGTCAGCGCAATTCCCCGCCGGATCTGGATGATGTGACTCACAACTCATGCAACAGATTCATCGAATTCGGTACTGGACCTGACCCGATCCGCTGAACCTGACCGCATTCCGGAACCGGTACTCGACCCGCGTCCCCAGGGTCGGCTAGACAGACCAACATGATCCCCGACGCACCGCTGTCCGTGGCCCGCCTGCGGGAGCTCGTCTCCCAGGGCGCCGTGGACACAGTTCTGGTCGCCTTCACCGACATGCAGGGCCGCTTGCAGGGCAAACGGCTCGCGGCTTCGTACTTTGTGGACACTGTGCTGGAGCATGCCGTCGAGGCCTGCAACTACCTCCTGGCCGTGGACGTGGAGATGACTCCGGTGCCCGGCTACGCGATCTCGTCCTGGGAACGCGGCTACGGCGACTTCACCCTGCAACCCGACATGAATTCCCTGCGCCTGGTGCCGTGGCTGGACGGAACGGCGCTGGTCCTGGCCGATGTGCACTGGGAGGACGGCTCGCCCGTCGGCCCGTCCCCGAGGCAGATCTTGCGCAAGCAACTTGATCGACTCGCTGAACGCGGCCTCACCGCAATGGTGGGCACTGAGTTGGAGTTCATCGTGTTCGACGACTCCTACGAGGATGCGCACCGAGTGGGTTATAGGGAGCTCACCCCCGTCAACCAGTACAACGTGGATTACTCGCTGCTCGGCACCACCAGGGTCGAGCCGCTGCTGCGGGCCATCCGCAACGGCATGGCCGGCGCCGGGATGACCGTGGAGTCGGCCAAGGGCGAGTGCAACCTCGGCCAGCACGAGATCGCCTTCCGCTACTCCGACGCGCTGACCTCGTGCGACAACCACAGCATCTACAAGACCGGGGCCAAGGAGATCTCTGCGGCACACGGCAAGAGCCTGACCTTCATGGCCAAGTACGACCAGCGCGAGGGCAACTCCTGTCACATCCACCTGTCGCTGCGCGGCACCGACGGCTCGATGACCTTCGTCGGCGACCGGCAGCACGGCATGTCCACGGTGGCCGAGCACTTCCTGGCCGGTCAGCTGGCGACGCTGCGCGAGTTCACCCTGCTCTACGCGCCCAACATCAACTCCTACAAGCGGTTCGTCGCGGGCAGTTTCGCGCCGACCGCCGCCGCCTGGGGCCGGGACAACCGCACCTGCGCGTTGCGGCTGGTCGGGCGCGGCGCCGGGCTGCGCTTCGAGAACCGGGTGCCCGGCGGCGATGTGAACCCGTACCTGGCGGTGGCCGCGATCATCGCCGGCGGGCTGCACGGCGTGGACAACGAGCTGCCCCTGGAACCGGAACTGATCGGCAACGCCTACGTCTCCGAGGCGGAACACGTGCCGTCGACACTGCGGGACGCGACCACTGCGTTCGCGGACAGTGCGCTGGCGCGTGAGGCCTTCGGGGACGAGGTCGTCGAGCACTACCTGCACGCGGCGAAAATCGAGATCGCGGCCTACGACGCGGCCGTGACGGACTGGGAGCGAGTGCGTGGCTTCGAACGCCTATGACCTGATCAACCCGTCGACGGGCGCGGTGTTCCAGACCGTCGAACTGGCATCGGTGGAGCAGACCGACGAGGCCATCGGCCGGGCCAAGGCGGCATTCCCCGGCTGGCGGGACCTGGCGCCCGCGACGCGAGCGGGCCTGCTGCTGGACTTCGCCGCCGCGGTGGGCAACCAGCTGGAGGACCTGGCCCAGCTGGAGGTGCGCAATGCCGGGCACACCATCGGGAACGCGCGCTGGGAGGCGGGCAATGTGGCCGCGGTGCTGCGGTACTACGCCGCCGCGCCGGAGCGGCTGTTCGGCAGGCAGATCCCGGTGCCGGGCGGGCTGAACGTGACCTTCCGCGAGCCGCTGGGCGTCGTGGGGATCATCGTGCCGTGGAACTTCCCGATGCCCATCGCGGCGTGGGGATTCGCCCCGGCGCTGGCCGCCGGGAACACGGTCGTGCTCAAGCCCGCCGAACTCACCCCGCTGACCGCGCTGCGGCTGGCCGAGCTGGCGCATTCCGTCGGCATCCCCTCGGACGTGTTCCAGGTGCTGCCCGGCGCCGGGCAGGTGGTCGGGCAGCGGTTCGTCACGCACCCGGACGTGCGCAAGGTGGTGTTCACCGGATCCACCGCGGTGGGCAAGCAGATCGCCACCGGCTGCGCCGACCAGGTCAAACGGTTCACGCTGGAGCTGGGCGGGAAGAACGCGAACATCGTGTTCGCCGACGCCGACATCGAGAAGGCGGCGGCCACCGCGCCGTACGGGGTGTTCGACAACGCCGGCCAGGACTGCTGTGCCCGGTCGCGGATCCTGGTGCAGCGCTCGGTCTACGACCGGTTCCTGGAGTTGCTGGAACCCGCGGTCAAGGGCGTCCGGGTCGAGGAACCATTGTCCGAGACGGCCGAGATGGGCCCGCTGATCTCCGCCGCGCAGCGGACCAGGGTGGAGTCCTATGTGGACTCATCCCGGGTGGCGTTCACCGGCTCCTGCCCGGACGGGGACGGATTCTGGTTCCCGCCAACGGTGTTGCTGTCCGAATCGGACGATCCGGCGTGGAACCAGGAGGTGTTCGGCCCGGTGGTCTCCGTCCGTCCTTTTGAGACGGAGGCGGAGGCGATCGCGTTGGCCAACGACACCGAGTACGGGCTGTCCGGCTCGATCTGGACGCGTGATGTCGGCCGGGCACTGCGCGTATCCAGGGGCGTGGAGGCCGGGAACCTGTCGGTCAACTCGCACTCCGCGGTGCGCTACTGGACACCGTTCGGAGGTTTCAAACAGTCCGGCCTCGGCCGTGAGCTCGGCCCAGACGCGCTCGACGGATTCACCGAGGTCAAGAACGTCTTCATCAGCACGGAGGAATAGCTATATGGATCGCCTGCAAGATCGCGTCGCCGTCGTCACCGGTGCCGGTTCCGGCATCGGCCTGGCCAGTGCGAGACGGATGGCGTCCGAAGGGGCGCGCGTTGTGGTGGCCGACATGGACGAGGTGGCCGGCAAGGCGGCCGCCGACGCGGTGGACGGGTTGTTCGTGCGCACCGACGTCGCCTCGGAGGAGGCGGTGAAGGCGCTCTACGAGCAGACCTATGAGGAGTACGGGCGGATCGACATCGCGTTCAACAACGCGGGCATCTCCCCCGACGATGACGCGTCCATTCTGGACACCGGCCTGGAGGCCTGGCAGCGGGTCCAGCAGATCAACCTGACCTCGGTGTTCCTCTGCTGTAAGTACGTCATCCCGTACATGCAGTGGGCGGGCAAGGGATCGATCATCAACACCGCGTCGTTCGTGGCGGTGATGGGTGCGGCCACCTCGCAGATCTCGTACAGCGCGTCCAAGGGCGGCGTGCTGGCGATGACCCGGGAACTGGGCGTGCAGTTCGCCCGCGAGGGCATCCGGATCAACGCGTTGTGCCCGGGCCCGGTGAACACCCCGCTGCTGCGGGAACTGTTCGCCAAGGACCCGGAGCGGGCCGCCCGCCGGTTGGTGCACATCCCGCTCGGCCGCTTCGCCGAGCCCGATGAGATCGCGGCCGCCGTGGCCTTCCTGGCCTCGGACGACTCCTCGTTCATGACCGCCAACCAGTTCCTGGTCGACGGCGGCATCTCCGGCGCCTACGTTACTCCCGAGTAGTCGATAGTCCCGAAGTTGGCGATGTTCGGAGCTTTTCCCCGAACATCGCCAACTTCGGAGCGCCTTCACGGGGTGTGGTCGCGCCAGGAATCCCAGTGGTCCAGGACGTCGTGGGCCAGGGCGGCGCCGGCGCGGTAGGCGTTCTCGGCGGCGAGCACGTAGCCGCGGCCTTCGTTCAGCGCCTCCACCGGGGACTGGCCGGGCCAGGGCTGGTCGAAGTCGGAACCGGTGCGGACCAGGGCGATCCGCTGGAAGTCCAGCAGCTTCTCGGCGCGGCCACGGTCCAGGGCGGCCAGGATGCCGTTGTCCTCCATTTGCGTGGTGCAGTAGCGGCCCTGGCCCTTGGTCACCCGGGCCGTCCACGCGTGGGCGCGTTCGCTGAACAGCCTGCCGCCCCAGTAGCCGTTGGACGTCATGGTGTCGCAGGCCATGACCTGCGGCTTCGCGTTCGCCGGGGCCTCCGGCCAGTTGGCCCTGGCCTCGGCGGCCTGCGGGGTGTCCGCCAGTTCGACGCCCTTGCTCAGCTCCACCGCGCGGTCGGTCAGCGCCTTGTTCAGCTCGAACAGTTCGGTGCCCGCGCTGAAGGTGGCGTCGGCATCCGGATGGTCGGCGCCGAGGGCCAGGTAGCCGCTGGACCAGTCGGCCGGGATCTCCCTGGCGTCGATCTCGGAGGCCAGGCCGCCGTCCACCGCGTACCGCGCCCAGGCGGCCGAGCCGAGGGTGCCGGATTTCGGATCGATGCCCGCCAGGCCGGCGATCAGGATGTAGGCCTTGCTCAGGTCGAACCGGCCGCTGTGCAGGACGGCGTTCACCGAGGCCGCGGCGTTGGCCTGGCCCATGCCGGTGGTCATCGCGCACAGGCCGCGATCGTTGCAGCGCACGACCGGGAACTTCGGGTTGAGGCCGGGGACCGCGATCTCCTCGGTGAGCTTGTCCCGGTCGATCCACCGGTTGGTCTCACCGTGTCCCGGCTTGTCGAACGCGGTGATCACCAGGACCTTGACCTCGCGGCTGGACTCCGCGCCGTCGGCCGCGCCGCACGCGGATGTCAACGTTGCCAATGCCAGGGCCAGCCCCAGTACGCGCTTCATGTTCCCGCCTGAAATTCGATCGAACCTGCCAGCATGGTCGCCACGCAGCGGCCGGCACCGAAGTCGAGCAGGGCCCGGTACGGGTCAGCGGTGCGCGGGACCTCGAACACGGCGAGGTCGGCGCGAGAGCCGACGGTCAGCGTGCCGATGTCGGTGCGGCCCATGGCCGTGGCGCCGCCCCGGGTGGCGGCGGTGATCAGCCGCCGGTCCAGGTCCGGCTCGGTGTAGCCCTGGCGGCGGGCGAGTTCCCGCGCGGCCGTCGCCTCGGCCAGCAGATCCAGGCTGGGGCTGGAGGCCAGCGAGTCGGTGCCCAGGGCCAGGGGCGAGTTCTCTCGCAGGTAGTCGGCCAGCGGCGGCTCCCCCGCGGTGAGCACGGCGTTGGACCGCACGCAGACGGCCACGGTGACGCCGCGCTCGCGGAGCAGCGCGCGGTCGGCGGCGTCGCAGTGCACGCCGTGCGCGATGTGTGTGTCCGGCCCGAGGCCGCCGAGCTTGTCCAGCAAGGCGACCGGCCGCAGTCCGCTGCCGGTACCGATCAGGTCGTAGGCGCAGCCACCCCGCTTGGCGAACTCGGCGAGGGGGCCGTTGCCGTCGCGGACGAAACGCTCCTCGTCCAGGGTCTCGGCCAGGTGCGGGTGCAGCCGCAGGCCGCGTTCCCGGGCCACCGCGATGCTCGCCTGCACCACCCCGGTGCTCAGCGTGTACAGCGCGTGTGGCGAGACGCCGACCGCACGATCGGCGGGCGCGGAGTCCAGGGCGTCGAGCAGCCGCTTGCGGTGTGTGTCGGCCCAGCGCTGGTCATCGCAGATGACGATCTCCAGGTAGGAGATGCCGGGCAGGCCCGCCGCTGCCGGCAACGCGGCCGGCTCGGTGACGATGTCCGCGACAGCGGTGGTGCCGGTGCGCAGCATCGCCCGGCGACCGGCCAGCGCGCTGCGGGCCCACATGGCGTCGTCGTAGGTGAGCCGGCGCTTGCTGACCTCGGTGATCCACGGCCCGAAGGTGGTGGGTTCGGCGGCCAGGTCCTGGTACTCGGTGTACTGCAGGTGCGCGTGCGCGTTGACCAGGCCGGGCGTGAGGATGCCCCGCCAGGGCCGGACCGGCGTACCCGGATGGGCGGCCGTCAGCTCGGCGGCGGTGCCGACGGCGGCGATGCGGCCGTCGTGCACGAGCACCGCGCCGTCGGCGATCGGCTCGGCGGCGATGGGCAGCACGGTGTCCGCCGTGTGGATCATGCGAAGCTCCGGCTGACTCGCAACAGCCAACTCGTCTCGTCGGCCATGGTGGTGGCGGCGGGCGGGCTGCCCAGGTCGGCGGGGTCCGGAGCCGGCTCGGCTCGCCGGTGGGCGGCCAGCGCGGCACGCAGCTGGTCGGCCTCGATCGCGGCGGCCAGCTCCTCACCGGTCAAGCCGGCGGCCCGGTGCCGGGCGGTGGCGTCCGCCAGGACTCCGGGCAGGCAGAACTGGGCGAGGTACAGGTAGCTGTCCCGGATCTCGATCACCCGGCGGTAGAGCCGGAACTCGATGTCGGCGAGGGTGAGCGTGCTGAGCAGCGTTCCGCTCGGCGTGACCATGGCGACCTGTGGGGCGGCCGTGGCGAGGGGTCGCCAGAGCGGGGTCAGGCCACGGTAGGCCCGGTACTGACGCAGGCGACGGCGTGCGGTGCCGAGCATCGGCGCCCACCCGGGCAGCGTCCAGCCGACCAGTTTGGCCGCCGCGCCGACCGCTCCGCACAGCAGGGCGATGGGCTCGGCGCCGTGCATGTCCAGGCCGAGGTGGTAGCCGATCACGTCGGCGGTGCGGATCACGCAGTAGCCGAGGGTGGTCCAGCTGCCGATGGCCACCAGCCGCAGTCCGGCGGCCAGCCAGTACCGGCCCGCGGAGCGGGCGAACTGCCAGCACAGGTGCGAGATGCGGATGGCGCTGACCGTGTCGACCGCGATGTAGATCAGCAGGTAGGCGGCGCAGTAGGGGCTGTGCGCGTAGTAGACGAAGAAGTCGGTGGACTGCTCGTTGACCGGGTCCAGCATGAAGAACAGCGTGATCAGCACGCCGACGACGATCGCGCGGACGATCAGCAGCCGGGCGGAGGCGCGGAGGGCGTCCTTCGGCCTGCGGGTCCAGACCAGCAGCAGCACCAGTTCGCTGGTGACCAGCAGGACCACGCAGACGTCGGAGATCAGCGAGGCGATGTTCGGCACGCCGAAGAGCTGGGTGGTGGCCAGCCAGACCACCGGGGTGGACATGGCGAAGGACAGCCCGGAGAAGGCGAACACCAGGCACAGCGCGATGACCGCCGGGTCGGGGGTGCGCAGCCGCAGGTGGCCGAGTTTGTAGATCAGTCCGGCGAAGGCGATCAGCGCGCAGAACGGGTGGATGAGTTCGTTCACCGGGTGGACCTGTCCGGGCCGCCGAGCAGTCGTTCCAGCCGGGCGATGGCGGCCAGGTCCTGCGCGGGGGTGGCCCAGGTCGGTTCCAGGGGCTGCCTGCTGACCTTCTCCATCACCAGGCTGGCGATGATCTCGGCTTCCTGCTCCTGCTGGGTGGAGAAGTCACCGCGGCGCAGCATGTCGCGCACCAGTTGCGGATCGCAGTCGGGGAACAGCATCCCGGCGATGCCCTGGTCGATCGGGACGTCGCTGCGGTGGCCACAGATGATGTGCCCCAGCTCGTGCAGGATGATGTGCTGCTGGTGCGGGGTGCTGGTGCGCTGCTCGTAGAAGATGTAGTCGGCGGCGTCGGTGCCCAGCCAGGTGCCGAAGATGGAGCCGCCGGCGAAGTGCATCGGAGCCAGCACGATGGGCCGGCCGCGGTCGGCGGAGATGCGGGCGCACAGTTCGTTGATGTCGAACGGCTCGGGGATGCGGATCTCGGCCAGCCGCTGCTGACAGCTGGCCTGTAACTGCTTAGGCACGGCGTGCCTGCTGCGCATCCAGCCTCCCCCGGTTTCCGGTCTCCGCCGGGAGATGCTGCCATTTGGCCACCGGGCAGGCAATGGTCTGTGTCCGTCTTTCGCCGGGCAGGAAAAAGCGCTTCGCTCAACCAGCCTGGGGGTTACCGGGAGCGAAGCGCGGCACAACGATAACCCGCGGTCCATCGGAAGACAATGGTTCGGCCGGTGCAGGCCACCGACCTGCCCTTTCGCCCACTTGTCCACAGCCTTTCGGTCTATCCACAACTCACCGTCCCGGCCCCCGGCAACACCCCGGAATCGCTAGCGTGGAACGCAGAATCCCCGACGATTCCGCACAGTGGGTGGTCTGCCCCCGGTTGGGGTGGGGACTGTTTCCAGGCGAGGAGGCGAAATAGGTTCACTTTCCGGAATCGGGATGCCGGGAACCCGGGAGGCAGGACGCGGTTCGGCAGCCGCGAAGATCACCCACGTTGGCCACATCGCGCACCTGAGCGGGTGGCGTTCCTTGTTGCGCCCCCGCCCGGCGAGTAGCTCTAGCCGGGTGATCATTCGCACCGCCCTCGCCGTTCTCGCCATGACCGCGACCCTGGCCGCCCCCGCGGCTGCCGCCGAACCGCACGCCCAGCTGACCCTCAAGCGCACCACCAATCCGCAGCCGGGCGGCGGTGGCATCGTCTCCAGCACCCAGCTGAACTGCGGCCCGACCGGCGGACCACACAAGAGGGCCGCCGAGGCTTGCGCGCTGCTGGACACGGTGGACGGCAACTACAAGGACCTGCGCCCCGCGCAGGACATGCTCTGCAACTACGGCAACATCCCGGTCCGGATCGAACTGGCCGGTCGCTGGGGCGGCAGGCAGGTCTACTACGCGGACACCGTCAGCAACGAATGTCAGATGGTTCGGTGGACCGGCGCAATTTTCCAGTTCTAACGGGTATCCCCGATGTGAGTGTCGAGCGATGCGGTGGAGGAACGGGACTATGCACGTGCATCGGAGTACGACTATTCACATGCGGATGCTGGTTCTCGCAGCGACGCTGACGAGCTCCATGGCCTGCGGAGATGCCGGTTCCGGGCCGACCGAACTGACCCTTTCGGTCGGCCCCAAGGACGGCACCACGCAGACAGTGTCGCTGACATGTGATCCACCCGGTGGTACGCACGGGCACAAGGCCGACGCCTGCGCCGACCTGGCGAAGGTGAACGGTGATTTCACCACGCTCGCGATGCCGTCGGGCAAACAGTGCACCCTGGAACTTGACCCCCAGGAAGCCGAGGTCAAGGGCAGCTGGCGTGGCCAGCAGGTGGATCGGAAGCAGGAGTACTCGAATCGCTGCGTGCTGACCACGGTCACCGGGTCGATCTTCCAGTTCTAGATCGACATGTCGGCTACTCAGTGCACTGGTACGACTACGTTATGCATTTCTCCGGCGTCGTACTGGCACTGAGCCTGCTGCTCCCGGTCCCGGTCGCCGATGCCCGGCTGGAACTCCAGGTGCACAGAACGGGCGAGAAGCTGCCCATGACGGTGACGCTGCGCTGCGGAAAGGCCATGCAGAGCGCCACCGATCACGGGTCGCATCCGAATGCCCGGCAGGCCTGCGCCGACCTCGGCCGGCTGGCCGGAGATCCGACCAGACTGGCACCGGCCACCCCGTGCAGGGGCGAGCCGGACCGGGTCATGGCAGTCCTGTCGGGCACCTGGAACAACAGCCTGATCACCTTCTCGAGCTGCTACGCGAGCGACTCGGCCTTGCACGAGGTGACCGGGGAGATCTTCGACTTCTCGGACTGAGGCAGCCGCTGCGCCGGGATGGGCGTGACCAGCTTGGTCACCGCCCGCAGCAGTAGCGGGGTGAACAGCACGACGATGAGCAGTCGCAGTGCCTGGACGGCGGTGACGACAGGGACGTCGCCACCGGTGGACGCGGCAGTGGCCAGCACGGCATTGATCCCGCCGGGCGTGGTCGCCAGGTAGGCGTCCATGAACGTGACGTCGGCCAGCTGTGTGACACCGAGCGCCATCAGGGCACACAGCACGCAGAGGGCCGTGATGCCGGCCAGTACCGCTGGCATACTCCGGCCGGCAGCGGCGGCCGACTTGCGAGTGAACCGCAGGCCGACCTCCAGACCGATCACGGTGAACACCAGATCCTTCAGCAGTCCATCCGGGGCGAACCCGGTCTCGATCCCGCTCACCGAGACCACCGCGGCGGCGATCATCGGACCGAGCAGCGCGGGAACCGGCAGCCTGCCCTGTTTGGCCAGGTAGAAGCCGGTCACCGCCACCATCAGCAGCACGACCAGTCCGGCGAACTGGTCATCCGAACCGACGAGCTTGGTGGCGTTGGCGAAGTCCTCGAAGGCCGAGGACTCCTCCGCGCGCCGGGCGGACTTCGTCTGGGTGAGTGCCACCAGGGCGGGCGCGCTCAGCGCGACCAGCAGCACTCGCATGTACTGGGAGAAGGCGACCATCGGGGCGTTGGCCCGCAGGTCCTCGGCGCAGCTCACGGTCGCCGCGGAGCCACCGGGCACCATGCCCAGGATGGCCTCGGGCAGACCCACCGAGGTGTAGCGGAACATGGCCCAGGCGACCAGGGCCGCGAGCGCGATGGTCAGCAGGGTGACGCCGGTCAGCAGCGCGGTGGCCAGTCCCATCGACTTCAGGGAGTCCGGCATCAGGTAGCTGCCCATCAGCACGCCGATGAGCACCTGGGAGACCCGGGCGGCGGGTTTGGGGAAGCTCATCCGGAGGATTCCGGACACGGCGAGGGCGATTCCGATGATCATCGACATCAGCAGGTTTCCGGCGGGCAGGCCGGCGGCGGAACCGATGTCACCGAGGATGTGGCAGCCCGCGACGATCATCACCCAGCCGAGCGCGCCCAGGGAGCGGGGCATCCGGCGGGTGGGCTGCTGGGCTGCAGCAGGGCTAGTAGTGGCAGTGACGGTCTTGCTCGGCGCGGTGGCGGCGTTGGCAGACTCCAAGTCAGCGATCGGTCGTTCGGCGGCGAGCGTGTTGTGCGGCGGCACCGTCGTGTCTCCTCTTCCCTCGTATGAGGCAGGGAATTAGATGGTTGAACCGGTCTATTACGGTTCTATTTCTATCGAATCACGACGTCGTTTACAACCGGAGCGAAGATCGTATTAGCTCGTATTGATGAGTTCTTAACCGTGGCTCAGCAATGGGCCAGATCACGTAACACCGCTGCGTGACTGATCGTTCATAGACAGTAACGAGGCAGGTCAGAGGCGCAACTACCTCTTCATATCATCGTTTATCACCAGATCCCAACACGCTTTAGAGTGAGATCTACAGCATCAGAGTGTGGGAATTCCAGAATTGACCAATCGTGCCGTCAACTGTTGTACATGTTGTGTTCGATGGCCCACACCCCGGTCGAACAGCGCCGTTGGTGAATAATTTGACCCACGCCACACAGTGACCTCGACCGCATTTTCCCGAATGGGTACCGGCACTTGTCGGAAATGCGCACCCCGGGCGACCGGGCGGTGACGTGTTGTCTACCTACACTTCGGTCTTGACGAATCAACTCCCGCGAAGCTCTGTGCGATCAAGATCAACATATCAAAGGGATGATCTTGGGCGGAGCTGGGGGTGTGGGGCTGGGTCTGGCGGTCGAGCTGGGGGGGGCGCTGGGTCGGGCGGTTGGGGAAGGAGGCTTTGGAGGAGGAGACGGGTGGGGTCCGCGTCTTTCCTGCCGGGCCGTCTGGTGGGGGCACGCCGAACTGGCCGGTCGAGCCGCCGCCGCTTGGGGCGAGTGGGGCGGCTTTCGATTCTTGATGTGACCGGTGATGCTGCTGGGGCCCATGGTGTCCGTGTGAGTGAACCGCGCGCGGTTGTTTCATCTTCAAGATGGATTCGGGACCCCGAATCCATCTTGAAGATGAAACAAAGGCTTGGTCCACAGTGGACTGGGTGCCGAGGGCCGGTGGGCACCGGGGGGATGCAGTGAGGGGCACCCTTACTGCACTCAACGCAGTGTGGGTGCCCTTCACGAGACAAGGCATCGCGCAGCGGCCCAGGCAGCCCAGAATGGCGTGCCCCCACCCAACGGCCAGGCAGGAAAGACGGGCGCCGGGCCCGTCTCCCCCTCTAAAGCCGTCTTTCGTCAAACGCCGGACGCGACCCCAAAAGGGTCAGCACTCGATGACGTTGACCGCGAGCCCGCCGCGGGCCGTCTCCTTGTACTTGACCTTCATATCCCGCCCCGTCTCCCGCATGGTCTTGATGACCTTGTCCAGGGAGACGAAGTGCGAGCCGTCTCCGCGCAACGCGATCCTGGCCGCGGTGATCGCCTTGATCGAGGCGACCGCGTTCCGCTCGATGCACGGGATCTGCACCAGGCCGCCGATCGGATCGCAGGTCAGGCCCAGGTTGTGCTCCATCGCGATCTCGGCCGCGTTCTCCACCTGCTCCGGCGTGCCACCGAGCACCTCCGCCAGACCGGCCGCCGCCATCGAGCAGGCCGAGCCGACCTCACCCTGGCAACCCACCTCGGCACCGGAGATCGACGCGTTCTCCTTGAACAGCACGCCGATGGCGCCCGCGGTGAGCAGGAAGCGCACCACGCCGTCCGGGGAGGCACCGGGCACGAAGCGCCAGTAGTAGTGCAGCACCGCGGGGACGATGCCCGCCGCGCCGTTGGTCGGCGCGGTGACCACCCGGCCGCCTGCCGCATTCTCCTCGTTCACCGCCAGGGCGAACAGGGACACCCAGTCCATGACCCGCAGCGGGTCGGTCGCGTAGTGCTCGCCGGACAGCGATTTGTACAGCTCGGCCGCACGCCGCTGCACCTTCAAGCCGCCGGGCAGTACCCCGGTCTCACCGCAGCCCTTCTGCACGCAGTCCTGCATGACCTGCCAGATGTGCAGCAGCCCGCTGCGCACCTCTTCCTCGGAGCGCCAGGACAGCTCGTTGGCCAGCATCACGTCGCTGATCGACATTCCGGTGGCCTTGGTGATCTCCAGCAGCCGCACACCGGTGAGGAACGGGTGCGCCAGCACGGTGCTGTCCGGCTTGATCTTGTCCGCGCCGGCCGCGTCCTCGTCGACGACGAAGCCGCCGCCCACCGAGTAGTAGGTGCGGGAACGCACCAGCTCACCGGTGGCGTCGAAGGCGTCGAAGGTCATGCCGTTCGGGTGGTACGGCAAGGACTTCCGCCGGTGCATGACCAGGTCGCAGTTCGAGTCGAAGGCGATCTCGTGCGTGCCCAGTAGAGCGAGCCGCTTCTCCGCCTTGATCTTCGCGACCATCGTCTGCACCAGAGAGGTGTCGACGGTCTCCGGGTCTTCGCCGGACAGGCCCAGCAGGACGGCGGTGTCGCTGCCATGGCCGTGACCGGTCGCGCCCAGCGAGCCGAACAGCTGGGCCTTGATGGTGGTGGTGTGAGTGAGCTGACCGTCGGCCTTCAGTCCGTTCACGAACGTGCAAGCCGCTCGCATCGGCCCGACGGTGTGCGAGCTGGACGGCCCGATCCCCACCTTGAACAGGTCGAAAACGCTGATAGCCACGCTGTGCCACTCCTTTGTGGTCCGCTCGGGTACAGCCCCCAGGGTGCCATGGCAGATGTTTCGCACCGTGAGCTTCGAGTCACATCGCGGGAAACCTATTTCCGGCTTACCGGCCTATGTCCAGGCTAAACGCCTAGTTGCATCCGCACGGAACAGTTCGGCGGGCCTATCGTTGTGCTCTGCGCACAATGGCCAGGGAGGCGGCGGAACAATGATCACCGTGCAGGGTGTGCTGGACCGGGTCGGTCCCGCGTTGCTGCGGTCGATCGTGACCGGTGGGCAGGCCACCACGGTGAACGATGTGATGATCGCCGAGCCGGACCAGCGCGCGCACGGCAATGCCGGTGACCTGGTGCTCGGCGTCTCCTGCGGCACGACGCGCAGCGCCGTCGCGCTGATCCGCCGGGCCGCGGAGCGCGGCGCGCTCGCCGTGTTCCTGAAGCCGCCGGCCACCGGTTTTCCCGAGGTGGTCGCGCAGGCCGAGCAGTCCGGGATCAGCCTGATCGAGGTGAAGCCGGAGACCTCCTGGGCACAGCTGGTCTGGCTGCTGCGCGCGGTGCTGGACGCGGCGGCGACCGACAACCAGGCGGTTCCCGCACCCGGCGACAGTTCCGGAACCGGAGCCCTGGCGGACCTGTTCCGGCTCGCCGACGCGGTGGCGGCGGTGGTCGACGCGCCGGTGACCATCGAGGACGCGCACTCCCGGGTGCTGGCCTACTCGGCCCGGCAGGATCGGCGCGACCCCGCCCGGGTGTCCACCATCATGGGCCGCCGGGTGCCCTCGGACGTGCTGGCCAAGTTCCGCTCGAAGGGCGTGTTCCGCGAACTGTCCCGCGGCCACTCCACGATCTTCGTGCCCGCGCAGCCGGACGGCACGCTCGCCCGGCTGATCGTGCCGATCCGGATGGGCGGCGAACTGCTCGGCTCGATGTGGGCGGTGGTGAGCGGACCGGTGCCCCAGGACCGGGCGACCGCGTTCGCCGACACCGGACCGGTGGCCGCGCTGCACCTGCTGCGGCACCGGGCCAGGGTCGACGCCGAGCGCCGCCGGTCCGCCGAGCTGCTGAGGTCCATTTTGGACGGTACGGAGGGCAGCCGGGCCGCGGCGGCGGAGATCGGGCTGGACGAGGGGCAATACCGGGTGGTCGCCATCGACGCGGGGACCTCGGATGCCGCCGATGCCGAAGGCCTGCGGCTGGCACTGTGGGAACAGATCGCCAAGGGGATCGGCTCCCGGCCGGCGGTGACCGATGTGGACGGCGTGCTCTACGCCGTGGTGCCGGACGGCGCCGCGGGCTGGGACGCCCTGCGGGACGCGTTGACCGAGGTGGACGTCCAGCCGCTGGTGGCAGCAGGCGCGCCCGCGAAGGTGGCCACCCTCGCCCGGTCCCGGAGCCAGGCCGACGAGGTTCTCGGGCTGGTGCGCGCTGGACTGCTCCAGGATCGGGTATCCGGTTACGAGCAGGCATGGGCGGTGCTGACCCTGCACCGCGCGGCCACCGCGACGTCCCGAGCGGGGGTGGTCCAGCTGGGACCGCTGAGCGAGCTGATCAGTCAGGACGCCCACCAGGGCACCGAGTATGTGGAGACGCTCTACCAGTGGCTGCGGCATCCGGGCGATCCCCGTGCCGCGAGTGCCGCCTTGACCGTGCACCCGAACACCTTCCGGTACCGCTGCAAGCGGATGGTCGAGCTGACCGGCCTGGACATGGACGATCCGAACGTGCGGCTCGCACTGCACACGCAGTTGATCGCGCTGCGCTGGTCCTGACCGGGCTCGTTGTTCCCCCAGCACAAAGCCCCAGGGGTGTACTCGTTCTCCCAGCATGATGACACGGTGGCGCAGTTGATTCAGAGTGATGGTCGACAAGGGCGCATGCCTGCGACTCAATGACGAGCCGCCGACACGTCGGCGCCAGTACGCAGAGGAGAACCCCCGTGAAGATCTCGGTTCCCAAGGAGATCAAGAACCACGAGTACCGCGTGGCGTTGACGCCGGCCGGTGTGCACGAGCTCGTGACCCGCGGGCACGACGTCTTCGTCGAGGCCGACGCCGGTGTCGGTTCCGCCATCGCCGACGAGGACTACCTGGCCGCGGGTGCCAAGGTGCTGTTCACCGCCGACGAGGTGTGGGGCGAGGGCGACCTGGTGCTCAAGGTCAAGGAGCCCATCGCCGCCGAGTACGGCTACCTGCGCAAGGGCCTGACCCTGTTCACCTACCTGCACCTGGCTGCCGACCGCCCGCTGACCGAGGCGCTGCTCTCCTCCGGCACCACCGGCATCGCGTACGAGACCGTGCAGACCGCCGACCGCGCGCTGCCGCTGCTGGCCCCGATGTCCGAGGTGGCCGGCAAGCTGGCCCCGCAGGTCGGCGCGTTCTCGCTGATGAAGGCCTCCGGCGGCCGGGGTGTGCTGCCCGGCGGCGTTCCCGGTGTGCTGCCCGCCCGCGCGGTGGTCATCGGTGGCGGTGTGTCCGGCCTGAACGCCGCGCACGTCGCCCTGGGCCTCGGCTTCGACGTGCAGATCCTGGACACCAACGTGAACCGGCTGCGCGAGATCGACCGCGTCTACGGCGGCCGCATCCGCACCGTCGCGTCCAACCGGCACTCCCTGGAGCAGGCCGTGCTGCAGGCGGACCTGGTCGTCGGCGCCGTGCTGGTCGCCGGTGCCAAGGCGCCGAAGCTGGTCTCCAACGAGCTGGTGTCCCGGATGAAGCCGGGCTCGGTGCTGGTCGACATCTCCATCGACCAGGGCGGTTGCTTCGAGGACTCCCGGCCGACCACGCACGCCGACCCGACCTTCCAGGTGCACAACTCGGTGTTCTACTGCGTCGCCAACATGCCGGGCGCGGTGCCGAACACCTCCACCTACGCGCTGACCAACGTGACCCTGCCGTACGCGGTGGCCCTGGCCGACAAGGGCTGGCACGCCGCGCTGCAGGCCGACCCGGCGCTGGCGCTGGGCCTGAACAGCCACGAGGGTGCGCTGACCAACGAGCCGGTCGCCGTCGCGCACGGCCTGCAGTACACGGACCTGGCCGGCGTCATCGCCTAGTCACGTCTGCCGAACTCCGCCGCCCCAGCTCAGCGCCGAGCCGGGGCGGCGGTCGTTTCTCAGCCGAGCTGTTCCAGCCGGGGCACGATCGCCGGCGGCAGTGGCATCGCGTGCATCTCTTCGCGCAGGGCCGTGGCCGCCGTCCGGGTGGGTTCGTCGGACAGCGCCCAGTCCAGGTCGGCGGCGGACAGGTCGTTGTCACCGGGCCGGATGCCGTTCCCGCGCTGGATTCCGGCGCCGGACTTGGCGATGAGCTCCGCATTGCTGAACTGGTCCGCCCCGAACGGCACCACGACCTGCGGGATCCCGGCGTCCAGCGCGGCGAGCGTCGTCCCCGACCCGCCGTGGTGCAGGATCGCCGAGCAGGTGGGCAGCAGCGCGCTCAGCGGGATCCAGTCGACCAGCCGCACGTTGCCCGGCACGTCCTCCACCGAACCGCCGCCGGTGGTGAGCACCGCCTCGACATCCTTGTCGCCGAGATCCGTGAGCAGTCGCTGTAACTGGGCCATGGCGCCGAAGGTCGGGCCCACCGAGCCGACCGTGATGCAGATCCGCGGTCGCGGAGGCCGGACCAATGCCCAATCCGGGAGCTGTCCGCCCTGGTTGTACGGGATGTGCCGCATCCGCCAGTCGTCATCGCCGGCCACCGGGCAGAGGCTCGGCGGCACGATGATGATCTCCTGCCATACCCGCGGCAGCTGATCCACTCCGTGCCGCTCCCGCATCGCGGTGAAGTGCGGCCACAGCAGCTCAGACGTGCCGGTACCCCGGCCCAGGTGCAGGCCACACAGCACCGCGGGCACGCCGAGCCGGGCCGCGATCAGCGGACCGGATGCCTCCAGCACCGTGTGCACCACCAGGTCCGGCCGCCAGGCGCCGGCCGCGGCGACGACGCGATCGGTGATCAGCGCGGAAACGTCGGCGAACATCCGGCCGACCAGGTCCTCGGGCGGCGGGCCGCCCTTCGCCGGGTCGACATCGCCCTGGTACTTCATGAACGTGGCCATGATGTCGGCGCCGGGCGCACCGTCGATCACCGGCAACCCGGCCTTCTCCACGGCGGACACCGCGGCACCGCTACAGACGAACAACACCTCGTGGCCGGCCGTCCGCAATGCCCAGGCCAGCGGCGCCATCGGCAGCGCGTGGCCCAGGCCGGGCGAGGTGGTGAACAGGACTCGCATCGCTTCCCCCTTAGCTAGTTAGTCAAATTTGACTACTAAGGTAGCGCAGATCCGCGATGCTGTAGGCGTGGAGTACGTATCCCGAGTGCCGCGACCCCCGCTGGACGGGTTGATCGACGACATCTACTACCTGGAGGGCGCGGCGCCGTACGCCCGGCTGACGCTGCCACCGATGCCGGGGGCGCTGCTCATCGTCAACCTCGGGGCGCCGTTCCGCATCCGCGCCGGCACCGACATCGAGGCGACCGAGTACGCCGACGGTTGCCTGGTCACCACGCCCACCCGCGCGCTGGAGTTCGGCTACCCACCCCGGACCCGGTCCGTCGGCGTGCACTTCACGCCGTGGGGGCCCGCGCAGTTCCTGCCGATGCCCGCGACCGAGCTGCGCGACCGGCCGGTGACGCTGGAGCAGGTGTGGGGCCGGCCCGCCATCGCCGAGCTGCGGGACCGGCTGGCCACGGCGGCCGGACCGCAGGAGATGCTGACGCTGCTCGAAGAGGAGCTGCTGCGACGGCTGCGCGAGACCCCGGGCCTGGGACTGGTCCGGCACACGAGCGGCGTCATCGCGGCGACCGGCGGGACGGTGGCGATCGGCGACCTGAGCGCGGCGGCCGGTGTCAGCGGCACCCACCTGGCACAGCGGTTCAAGGAGCTCGTCGGCGTCACGCCCAAGCGACTGGCCCGCACCTACCGCTTCACCGCGACCGTGTTCGCGATCGATCCCGCACAGCCGGTCGACTGGAGCGACCTCGCCGGTCGCGCGGGCTACTTCGACCAGGCCCACTTCGGCCACGAGTTCCGGGCGTTCACCGGGCTCACGCCGACCCGGTACATCGAGGTCCGCCGGAGGTTCCTGCGCGAACATCCCGGTCACACGCTGGACGGCTGGCCACTGCCCGCCGATTGATTTCTTACAAGAGCTGACGGCGCAGGACGCGGCAGGATGGGGCACCCCAAACAGAGGAGAGCCCCGTGGGCAAGGTGGTCCTGTACAGCTCGGTGTCGGTGGACGGCTTCATCGCGGACGAGAACGACCAGCCCGGACCGCTGTTCGACTGGCTGTCCAACGGTGACGTCCCGTTGGACGAGAGCGGCGCGTTGACCGTGTCGCAGGCGTCCTACGACCACACCCGGCAGTACTGGGACCGGATCGGGGTGACGGTCTGCGGCCGTCGCGTCTTCGACATGACGGACGGCTGGGACGGCAAGCCCCCGGGCGGGATCGACCACGTGGTGGTCGTGACGCACCGGCCGGCGCCCGAGGGCTGGGACGCCGAGGCGCCATTCCACTTCGTCGACGGCGTCGAGGCGGCCGTGGCCCAGGCGCAGGAGCTCGCGGGCGACCGGATCGTCGAGGTCGCCGCAGGTGATGTCGGTGGCCAGGTGCTCGCCGCGGGCCTGGTCGACGAGGTGCGGATGGACGTCGTACCCGTGGTGTTCGGGTCCGGCAGGCGTTACTTCGGGGCGGTCGACGCGCAGCACCTGCTGGAGGGTCCTGACGTGGTGATCCAGGGCAACCGAGTGCTTCACCTGCGTTATCAGGTGCGCCGCTGAGCTGGAGACGTAGACGGCGGCCAGCTCAACCAACCTGGGGGTCATTGGGAGCCAGCCGCCAAGGACGACGGTACACGCGGTTTCGAGGGATTCCCAGTTGAAGCACCCCACTGGCCGGACAACCACCCGGAAGGTGAACGGGCAGGGACCAGCAAATGAGTGAATTTCGCTTTCTGGGGTCGAGTGACCACGGAAAGCAGCCGATGACAGTCGTTGGCACACGCTCGAGCCCGGCCCCGGCCGGTAAAGCTGGGATGATCTATAGATGAACGAGAAGTGCTGGTGGGTGGAGTGCTCCGACCCATTCGGCCGCGATCGATCAGTAACGGTCCTGGTCGATGAGAACGATGACGTGGTGGTGATCACACCACCAGGACAGGCCGCGGTCCTCTCTGCCAAACAGATCAGTGCGCTGCACGACACACTCGCCTGTGCCGCCGGCGCAGCCACCCGCAGGCCGACGGGAGAGATATAGATGGACAAGGCGCTTCAGGACGCGGTGCTGGAACGACTGGCCATGTTGGACAAACTCGCCGAGCAGGGTGACGACGAGACGCTGGTCCCCCTGGCCCGCACCGAGATGCAGCGCCTCGCGGACGGCTGGCGCAAACTGCTCAAGGTCCACCAGGCGACGGCCGACGGCCGGTGCCAGGCCTGCCCGGGCATGATGCGCAACAAGCGGTGGCCCTGCCAGGTCTGGCTGATGGCCCAGCGGCACCTGATCGGCGACGGCCAGGGCAAGCGCAACAGACGCAACCCGCTGTTCAGGTTCGGCCGCAAGGTGTCGCCGAACCAGGGCCTGGACGCCTTATGGGAGGCGGAGTCCGCCGAGGACACCGGGATCATCTCCGCGGAACCCCTGGCGATCGATCCCCCGAAACCCCAGCGCGCCCTGCCGCCGGCGATCGCCGAGCCGGTGCTCAACGAGCAGACGATCAGCAAGGACATGGTGCTGGTCAAGCTGGACCGCACCGACCCGCCCAGCCAGCCGCGAGTGCCCGCGCTCGCCCAGCAGGAACCGGACCCGATCCCCAAGCCGGCCAGGCACCGGGTCGAGGCCAAGCTGACCGCGGACGGCCTGCTGTCCCGGCCGGAGCAGGAGGTCGTGCCGCACCCGACCGAGATCACCTCCCCGGTGGCGGCGGTCGACGACCGGCCGACAATCGTCATGCCGCCGGTCGGCGGACACCTGTCCACGGACAGCCAGCAGATCCACCGCGCCCGGATCCAGGAGCGCACCTCGCCGCTGTTCGACGCCGCCGAACAGCAACAGTGACCCTGGACAGCATGGTTCAAGCCGCCCCGGCGAATTAACGGCCCCTTCGCGTCACCCACACGACTGAGCCGATCTTTACCCGCCCTCCTGATCCATCTTCAAGATGGATCCGGGCCCCCAAATCCATCTTGAAGATGGATCCGACCACTGTGGACAGTTACTGATGGGGCTCGTGGGGCTGACGGTGCTCCAGTGGGTGAACCCTGCTCGCCGAGGCATGCAGTAAGGGGCACCCATACCGCGTCGAGTGCAGTGAAGGGCACCGTTACTGCGTTGAGTGCAGTAAGGGGCACCCTTACTGCGTTGAGTGCAGTAAGGGGCACCCTCACTGCGTTGAGTGCAGTAAGGGGCACCCTTACTCGATAAGCCCCACCCATGCCCGCCCAGCGGCCCATCCCCAACAGACAGGCGTGCCCCCACCCAACAGCCAGGCAGGAAAGATCCCGCCCCCAGCCCGTCTCCCCCTCCAAAGCCTCCTTCGAAAACGGACCACACCCAGCCGTCACCCGGCTGAACAGCAACACTGAGTAAAGGCTGAGAACCGGACCCCGGGTCGCGTCCTCCGTTTAGCCGATAAGGCAGGATGGGTAAAAGCGGAAAAGGCGGAGCAGTCGACAGTTGGGCTGGAGGGCGAGTGCACGACGGTAGCGGCCGGATCGCGGTCGAAGGGCTGAGCAAACAATTCGGCCCGGTGACCGCGGTGAGCAATCTGAGTTTCACCGTGGAACCAGGCTCGGTGACCGGCTTCCTGGGACCGAACGGCGCCGGTAAGACCACCACCCTGCGGATGCTGCTCGGCCTGGTCAGGCCGACGGCGGGCAAGGCGACCATCAACGGCGTCGCCTTCGAAGCCCTGGGTAACCCGGGCACCATCGTCGGTGCCGTGCTGGAGGCGCAGTCCTTCCACCCGGGGCGCACCGCACGCAATCACCTGCTGGCCTACGCCGCGGCGATGAGCGTGCCGGATGCCCGCGTGGAGCAGGTCCTGCAGCTGGTGGGGCTGACCGAGGCGGCCGACCGCAAGGCCGGCGGGTTCTCGATGGGTATGCGGCAGCGGCTGGCCCTGGCCACCGCCCTGCTCGGCGACCCGCAGATCCTGGTGCTGGACGAGCCCGCCAACGGCCTCGACCCCGAGGGCATCGCCTGGCTGCGTGGCTTCATGCAGGCCTTCGCCCGCTCCGGGCGGACCGTGCTGGTGTCCAGCCACCTGCTCTCCGAGATGGAGCAGACGGTGGACCGCGTGGTCATCATCAGCCGTGGTCAGTGCGTGTACGACGGCGGTCTTGAGGACCTGCGCAAGGGACAGCAGACCCGGGTGCTGGTGCAGACCGCCGACCCGCAGAAGCTCACCGAGGCGCTGAACGCCGCCGGGTTCGCCGCCGTGGAGGCGCTGCCGGACGGCAGGCTGTCGGTCAGCGACGCGACGCGGATGCGGGTCGCGGAGATCGGCCACGAGGCCGGCGTGCTGATCTACGGCATGGACGAGGACAGCAGCGACCTGGAACGGATCTTCTTCCAGCTGACCAGTGGCCAGTTCACCGGGGCACAGGAGACGCCGTACGGCCAGACCGCGCCGGACCAGGCCAACCCGTGGAGCAATGCTGGAGGTAACGCCTGATGGGCGGGCTGATCAAGGCCGAGTTCCGCAAGATCCTGACCACCAAGATGTGGTGGGCACTGCTCATTCCGGCCGCCCTGGTGGCGCTGGTGGCCAGCGGATTCGGTTCCGTGCTGGGCGGCCTGGAGGACGTGCTGCGGGAGAGCGGCCAGAAGGTACCGATCGCGGTGCTCTTCTACGCCCGGGGCATGAATCAGGCGACCCTGTTCGCGGCGATCTTCGGTGCGTGCGCGGTCGCCGGTGAGTTCCGGACCAAGACGATCACCACCACCTACCTGACCGCGTCCTCCCGCACCGCGGTGATCGGCGCCAAGCTGATCGCCTACGCCGGCATGGGTGTCGTCTACGGCATCGGCTGTGCGATCTCCGGTTCGATCGGCGCGGTCATCGGCGACTCGATCGCCTCCGACGGCACCGGCGCCTTCCCCGACCTGGGTGCCTGGCTGGCCATCTGCGCGGCGGGTATCGGCGTCATGGTGCTCTGGACGCTGCTCGGCGTCGGCGTGGGCACCCTGATCAACAATCCGGTCGGGTCGATCCTGGCGCTGACCTTGTACGTGCTGGTCGCCGAGAAGGCGGTCGAACTCGTGCTGAGCACGCAGAAGCTCGACGAGATCAGGCCGTACCTGCCCAACAACGCGGGTAACGGCGTACTGACCGACCTCTCGCTGCGGATCTTCGTCAAGGCGCTGACCGGCATCCCGGTCAGCACCGAGCAGGCGGTCGATCTACTGCGTCAGCAGATGCAGGTGCACACGGATATCTGGTGGGCCAGCGCGCTGGTGTTCTTCGGCTACTTCGGTGTCGTCACCGTGCTCGGCTGGCTGCTGAACGAGAAGCGCGACGTCACCTGATCGATCAGCTCACAGTTCCCTAGCCCGCCTCTCCGGAGGCGGGCTAGTTTGTTCGGGCGGCCGAAAAAACCACGCGAGGAGGTGATCCGGATGAGTCCCGACGGACCTAGTCGAGCACCCCGGATTCTCCGCGCGTTCTGGGACGCTTAACCCTGTTCGACCAGCGCGGATCCCCCGTCCACACCAGGATGATCCTGGATGCGTGACCTGGAGGTCCCCATGGTGGTTTCCGACTTCGACATGGTCTTCCGGCTGGTGCTCGGCATCGGCCTCGGCTCGGTCATCGGCCTGGAGCGGCAGTACCGCGCCCGGATGGCGGGCCTGCGAACGAACGCGCTGGTCGCGGCCGGCTCCACCCTCTTCGTGCTGCTCAGCTCCAACGGCTTCCACGGCGGCTCGGCCGATCCGACCCGGGTGGCGGCGCAGATCGTCTCCGGTATCGGTTTCCTCGGCGCCGGTGTGATCATGCGGGACGGGTTGAACATCCGCGGGCTGAACACCGCCGCCACGCTGTGGTGCTCCGCCGCGATCGGCTCGCTGGCCGGCGCCGGGCTGTGGAAGCCCGCCGTCGCGGGCAGCGTGGTGGTGCTGGTCTCCAACATCGGATTGCGGGGTCTCGGTCGTCTGGTCGACCGGAATCCCGGCTCCGGTACGGAGACCCGTACCGACTACACGTTCCGGGTCGTCGCCCGGGGCAAGGCGGAGACGCACATCCGGGCGCTGATGGTGCAGGCGCTGACCGGGAGCTCGTTCCAGCTGCTCGGCGTGGCCTCGCGGAAGTCGAGCACCCCGGACTGCGTGGAGATCTCGGCCTCGCTGATGACCGAGACCCGGGACGATTCCCAGCTGGAGGCCGTGGTGGCCCGGCTTTCCATGGAACCGGAGGTGAATTCGGTGTCCTGGGATGTGCAGCCGACCCAGGAGCCCGGCGATTTCACCGAGAACGGCGCGGCCCGCCGTCGGCTGGCGCTGCGCGCGAAAGGCCGGTAATCACCCGGCTGGGCTAGGTAAATGCGGATGCCCAATCCGGCGAAGAACAAGGAGTCAGGTGAGGGCCGGTCGCCTCATGGGGTGACCGGCCGGGCCGGACAGCGCCGCGACCATGGCGGCGCGGGTCTGCACGTCCAGCTTCACGAAGATGCGCCGCAGGTGGGCGGAAACCGTGTACAGGCTGATGTCCAGCATCGAGGCGATCATCTTGTTGGTCAGGCCAAGGCCGACCATCTTGGCGATCTCCCGCTCCCGCGGACTGAGCTGGTGGTCCGGCTCCCGATCGGTCCTCAGCAGCAGAAACCGCATCCCGAAGCCTTCGATGTCGAGTGTGGGCACCCGGCCCGAGGGGTCGATCTCCTGCACCCGGCGTACCAGCGCGAGTAACAGTGCGCGTAGTCGATCGTCCCCCATGAGTTCATGCTGATCCATCTGACGCCCTCCCCCAGCGTTAGTGGAACACCAGGTAACCGCCAAGTCGCCGCGTACCGACATCCCCAATTCGTGTGACGCACAAGTGTGTTAGCGCATTCAGTCCACGGCGGAATGTGCGACTTGTCCCAGCTCCTGCCCCCCGAGTGCACTGGTCGGCATACGACCAGGTGGGGAGGGGCCACACGATGACGCACCAATTGGAGTACGAGCAGTTCCTCGGGACCGTCCTGGGCGAAGGCGAGGACGAACACGAGCTCGAAGCCGAAGAGGAGCTCGAAGGCGAGTACGAGGGTGAATTCGAGGGCGAGCTCGAAGCGCTGCTCGGCGCACACGAGTACGAGGACGAATTCGAAGGCGAGTACGAGGGCGAGGAGTTCTTCAAAGGGCTCCGCCGGGGACTCGGCAGGCTCGGGAAGATCGCCGGCCAGGGGCTGAAGGTCCTGCGGCCACTGGCGAAGGTCGCCGCGCCGATGATCGGCACCGCGCTCGGTGGGCCGCTGGGCGGCCTGGCGGGACGTGCGGTCTCGATGCTGCTGGAGAGCGAGGCCGAGCAGGAGTACGAGGCGGAGCTGGAACACCGGCCGATCACTCCGGCCCAGGCCCAGGCCGAGGCCCTCGCCGCCGAGGCGGCGATGAGCGAATCCGAGGGTGAGGCCGAAGCGCTCGTCGGTGCGGCCACGAGCACGCTGCTGGCCAGGCGGGACCGGCGCGCGCTGCGCCAGGTGCACGGTGATCTGGTCCGCGGCGCGTCGGTGCTCGCCGAGCTGCTGCACCGCAATCGCGCCACCCGTCGCTACACCGGCATCGTTCCGTCCATTGTGGACCGGACGGCGAACACGCTGACCCGGTACGCCCAGTCCGGTAAGCAGCTGACCAGGCCGGTGGTCGGACAGGTGCTCGCGGCCCACGCCACCCGGGTACTCGGCGACCCGGCCGCCGCCCGTCAGGCGCTCAGCCGGCACGCGCGCGGAGTCCAGAAGGCGCACCGGATGGGCATGGTCGCGACCTACCCCGGTCCGCTGCGCGCACCGGTGGTGAACGGCAACGGGCACGCACATCGTGGCCGCACGGTGCAGGTCACCACGCCGGTCCGGGTGCCGGGCCCGCACGGCTCGAAGGTCGTCCGGGTCGTCACCAACGTCAAAGTGCCCAGGGGCGCCGTGCCGGTGAGCCGCACGGCCAGCGTGCGTCAGGTCGACGCCGACTACTGACAGGGGGAGATCGTGAGTCGTTACCCGACCATCGAAGGCGAGCTCGAACTCGAGGACGAGACCGAGTTCGAGTGGGAAGGCGAGTTCGAGGACGAATTCGAGCTGGAGGGCGAGTTCGAGGGCCTGGCCCGCGAGCTGGAGGACGAGCTCGAAGGCGAATACGAGGGCGAGGCGGAAGGCGAGTTCGAGTTCGAGGACTTCGCCAACCCCAACCACCGCGCGAGCAGGCTCGGCATCGCGGCCGAAGCCGAGTTCATGGTCCAGCTGGCCGCGAACGCCGCGAACGCGGAGAGCGAAGCGGAGCTGGAGGCGTTCCTCGGCGCCCTGATCCCGGCGGCCGCACGGCTGCTGCCCAAGGCGGCGCCGGTACTCAAGCGGTTCGCACCCCAGCTGATCAAGGGCGTGGCCCAGGTCGGCAAGAAGCTGTGGCACCACCCGGATACCCGCAACCTCGTGCGGGCCATGCCGGGCGCGATCTTCCGCACCGCCCGTGACCTGACGAAACAGTGGGCCAGTGGCCGGCAGGTCACCGCCCGGAATGCGGTCCAGTCGCTCGGCCAGAACGTGACGCGGGGCTTCCGTCAGGAACGGCAACGCTCCCACCGATCCAGGTCGCGAAGGGGCCGGTAATGGTCGCTGAGCTCCTCGCGTCGCAGGCACCCCGGTCATCGCCGGAGATCGGCGGCGCACCGGATCACCTGCGTACCTGGATGCTCAGTCAGGCGCAGAACGTGGCCAGGCACCGTACCGGCCTGCGTCCGTTCCGGGTCGACGAGTTCGGCGATCCGGCCACCGGGCCGAGCCGGGGACACGTCGAGGCGGTCAACGCGCTGCTCGGCACGCTGCGCAGGCCACTCGGCACGATCATCCGGCGCATGCAGGTGTCGGCCCGCGCGGCCGTCCGGGAACCGAGCCGGGAGAACGTCACGTCGATGCTGAAGCTCAAGTCGCGGTCCCATGACTGGGTGCGGGCCACCGAACAGGTGTGGGACTTCTACTTCGAGCTCTTCGGCCAGCGGCAGTCGGCGTTCGCGCCGTGGCTGGTCGCCTGTGATCGCATCGCGCTGGACTGCTACCAGTACGCCTACCTCGGGGTGGGGGCGGCTCGTTCCGTGCCGGCACCCGCACCGTTCAGCTACCTGCGGACCGGCTTCTCCCCCGCGACCTTCCGGCGCGGGATCAGGTTCAGCCGGATCGGGCGGCAGCTCAATCCGTTTCCGCTGATCCAGCTGCCGTATCACCGGCTGCTGAACCCGTGGACCCTCGGCGCGATCCTGCACGAGGTGAGCCACAACCTGCAGAACGATCTCGGGCTGCAGCGCGCGGTACCCACCCGGATCGCGCGCCGGCTGCTGGAGGCGGGACTGCCGCGGTCGGTGGCGGCCGTGTGGACCAGGTGGAACCGGGAGATCTTCGCCGATCTGTCCGGGTTGCTGCTCGGTGGTCCGGAGACGGTGGGTTCGCTGTTCGACGTGGTGGGGCGGTCACGTGCGCAGTCGCTGAGCTATTCGCCGGGCGGCGTGCATCCGACGCCGTACCTGCGCGCGTTCCTGTCCATCGAGCTGCTGCGCCGGATGGGGTTCCCGGAGCAGGCCGAGAGCTATCTGCGCACGTGGAAGGCCCTCTATCCGGATACCCGAGGGTCCGATATCCCGCCGGATCTGCTGGCGACCGCCCGGAAGGCGGTCCCGCTGGTGGTGGACGCGGTGTGCCATACCCGGTTCCCGTCACTGGGCGACCGGGCGCTGGCGACGGTTCTGCGCTTCGAACCGAAGGAGCAGACCATGATCGAGGAGGCTGCGGGCCGGCTCGCCCGCGGGATCGACCCCGGTGTCGTACCCGAGCGATTCCTGATCGGCGCCGTGCGCTGCGCCGTGGAGCGGGAACTGGCGAGTCCGGAACAGCTGATGCGCAACTTCTTCGCCGAATTGGGCAGAGGGTCGCGATAACGCATGAAGGGGGAAACAGGACGATGACGGACTCACAGCGGGATCGCGGCGCCGAACTCGAGAAGCCGAACGACTTCGACGCGGCGTTCCCGATCCTGACCAGGGACGTCAGCAAGGTGTCTTCGACGTCGAACAACAGGGGCGAGGGGGAGCTCGGCAGGCTCGCCCAGGACACGATCAGCAACGTCCTCGGCTGGAAGTTCCGCGAGGGCGACACCAAGGGCTTCCTGTCCGCGCTGACCGGCAGCTTCGATCTGAAACAGGTCGAGGGGCACACCGAGGCGACGCACACGCCGCGCGGCTTCGCCGTGATGGCCGACCTCGGCGCGGTCACCGGCGGCCAGGCCTCACTCGCCGCGCGGGCCCGCACGGCGGTGAAGGACTCGCTCCAGCTGCTCGATTCGCTGACGCCGCTGAAGGTCGACTTCGACCCGCAGGACGCGGAACTGTTCCGCAGCCTGGTCCGGTCGGACATGGAGGCGTTGCGTGGCGAGTTCGAGAGCCCGCTGATCCGGGTGCCCAGGGTGGACCAGCTGTTCGAGATGCTGCTGGGCGTGAAGATCACCGGCGGCGCGGTCACGGTGAACGGCGGCGGCACCCCGGAGGGGCCGATCACCGACGAGAACGTCGGCGGGCACCTCGGCCGGGTGCGGGACGAGTTCGGGTTGGTGTCCCGGCTGGTCAACACCATCGAGGAAGAACGGATGCAGACCTCGTTCATCACGCTGGTGGACTGGAACGTGGCCCTGTTCGACAGCTGGCTGCGCAACCGGAAGAACATCGATCCGTTCAACCCGCCCGAGGACGGCAAGGGGTTCTTCGGGCCGGCGTTGATCGCGCTGTCGCAGCTGCTGGCCGCGACGGCGGGTCAGGTCGAGGAACTCTGGATGGCGATGGACTCGGTGCTGATCTACGAGGGCGAACGCGAGGTACTGCGCGTTCCGGTGCCCGGGGAGGCCGGTGGCTCGATCACGCTCGGCGGTCTGACCCGCTGGGTGTACGAGTTCGCCGTCAACGACGGGAAGAAGATGGCCGAGCTCGGCAAGGACGGGGTGGACAACGCGTTCATCTCCGTCGCGCAGCGGCTGGAGGAGATCGTCGGGGCGTTGCCGCGGCGCGGGCCCGCACCGGAGCGGGACGACACGGTCAGCCCGCTGAACACCTTGCCGCAGGGCTACTTCAGCAGGCGGGTGCAGGTCGCGATCGACGAGCTGCACGACGACCTGCAGGAGATCGTCCGCATCGCGATCAAGGTGCACCACGGATCGCAGACGAACGGATCCGCGCAGTTCTCCGACTCGCTGATCCAGCAGCTGGTGGCGCGGCTGCGCGCCGAGATGTCAGCAGAAGAAGCAACACGGACCAAGCGGTCCCGCAGCTAACGGGAGGGGGTCGAGATGGCTACGGAGAAGGAGTACAAGGAGCTTTTCGACCGGGTCGCGGCACTGCGTGGCCAGGTCGCCAACAAGCTCGCCGGTGAGCTGACGGTCAACCCGCAGCTCGCGGACGCGCTCATCCGGCAGATCGACGACATGCTGGAGGGCGTGGAGACCGCGGAACGCGCCAAACCTTCGGCGCCGGACGGCGGTCTGGGACAGCTGGTCGGCATCGGTCCGCAGGCGGCGACCGCCCTGGGGCAGACGAGCCTGCCGCGTGGGGTGGAGAGCTACGACGAGAACGTCGCCTCCGAGCGCATCCTGGCGGTCGGCGACCTCTACTACCTGTACCAGCACGAGCGGATCGGTGTGTTCCGCGTGGTGCACAAGCTGCAGGAACTGTTCCAGGGTGGCGCGATCCGGCTGTCCGACGGCACCGGCGCGTACGGGCTGTACCGGTTCGACCGGCGCGATGTGCTGCGCTACACGAAGAAGGACCGCATCGGCGCGTACCGCCGGATCCTGGGTTACGGCAAGGGAGCCGGCTCGGCGAACTCGCGGCCGAACACCGACTTCCACCGGCTGTTCGTGCACCTGAACAACCAGATCGCGTTGTTCTGGCGGGACAAGCGGATCTCCGACGTGATCCGGGCGCGGGCCTACGACCCGTCGTTCGGCTCGATCGCCGTGGTCCGCCGGGCCGGGCTCGATCTGCGGAACAACCTCAAGTTCACCTCCTACGGTCACCTCAACGTGCTGCGCGTCGAGGTCATGCAGTTGCTGGAGGAGGCGTTCAAGATCCTGAACGCCGAGGACGTGAAGGACCTGTTCGGCGCGGCCAATGGCTGGGATGTGGTGGACGAGGTCCTGATCCGCTACTTCGACGAGCGACTGGTCACCTCGCCCCGGCAGCGGATGGGCGTCACCGGGCGGCAGGTCCTGCGCTGGCTCGCGGGCCCGCACGTGCTGGAGTCCACCCGTGCCGAGTTCGAGACGCTGCTGCTGGAGGCCGCGGAACCGGCCGAGGAGTGGATCACCTCCGCGCAGTCGCTGCGGGTGGCGGACCGCACCGAGGTGGAGCGGGTACTGCCCTGGGATCAGCACCGGCCCGTCGGTGTCGCCACGCCCACGACCAAGCCCGCGTACTCGCGCCGGGGTGGGCTCGGTGTGTACAAGGGCAGCGGGCTGGCCACCACCAACGGCCATCAGAGATGACGCTGGCCGCCGCACTGGGGTACGCCGCGACCCATCGACGCCGGTTCCTCGCCGACGTCGCTGCGCTCGCGGCGATCCCCAGCGTCAGCGCCGATCCCCGGCACGCCGGGGACGTGGCGCGGGCGGCGCGGTGGCTGGTCGCCCGGCTGTCCCGCGCCGGGCTGGGGGACGCGCGCCTGGTGCCCACCGACGGCCATCCGCTGGTGGTGACCGGCTCCGGTGACCCGGATGTGCTGGTCTACGGGCACTACGACGTGCAGCCCGCCGGCCCGCTGCGGGACTGGCACAGCCCGCCGTTCCGGCCGACCCGGCGCGGTGACCTGCTGATCGGCCGGGGCACCTCCGACGACAAGGGCCAGCTGCTCGCGCACGTCTGCGCCGCCGAGAGCTGGCTGCGTGGGACCGGCCGGCTGCCGGTGAACGTGCGGTACGTGTTCGACGGCTCCGAGGAGATCGGCAGCGCGGTCTCGATGCCGTTCTTCTCCGCGCTGCGGCCGGGGCTGGTGGTGATCAGCGATACCGCGATGGCCACCCCGTCGGTCCCCGCGGTGACGGTGTCCCTGCGGGGCACGGTGAAACTGCAGGTCACGGCCAGCGGTGCGCCCTACGATCTGCACGCCGGCACCTACGGCGGGCGGGTGGTGCAGGCCGCGGTGGAACTGTCCCGGCTGCTGGCGTTGCTGGCCGACCGGTTCCCCGGCATGGTCATCACCGCGCTGCGGGCGGGCAGCGGCGGCGGGGTGATCCCGGCGCGGGCGTCGGCGGCGTTGGACATCCGGTTCGGGCGCGGGCTCTCACCGTCGTCCGTGGTGCGTTCGGTACGGCGGTTCCTGCTGGCGGAGTCGCGGGTGCGGATCGCCGTGCGGTGCGTGGCCGGGGCGCCTGCCGTCTCGGTCTCGGGCGGCGTTTCCGCTGCTGTGCAGGCGTGCCGGGTGGGGTTCGGGCGGTCACCGTCGTTTGTTCGTTCGGGGGGCACGATCCCGGTGGTCGGGGAGTTCGCCCGGCGCGGGATACCGGTGTTGCTGCTGGGATTCGCGCTGCCGGACAACCGGATGCATGGGCCCGACGAGCGGCTGTCGGTCTCCGCGTTCCAGCGGGGCGTGCGGACGTCGGTCGCGTTGCTGCACTTTCTGGGGCAGGGGCGGCCACGCGGCGGTTTACTCAGGTCCGAATCGGTCCGGTGTCCCCCCGCGATGCCTTGATCAATGCGGAGTTCGGGCCGCTAGGAGCGCCGAAAGCGTCTTTCCGAGCCTTCGAGCGGACTGCGGGAACCTTCCGGCCCCATCGGCAAAAGCAATGCGCCCATTCAGCGGAAGGAATGTAAGAATCCGCGCGAATTCATCAATGGACCTTGATATTTTCGACCGGCTAACCAGTTGACCTTGGAATTTGGCACAGCCGGTGGCCGATGAGGCGACCGAATGGCGGAATGACTACATTCGAGCTATGGCAGGAAATGTGTCGTCCCGGATGGCGACCGGATTCGTCGGACGGACCGAGGACATCCGCGCCGTCAGCCGCCTGCTGCGCAGCGGACGGCTGGTCACGCTCACCGGCCCCGGCGGGGTCGGCAAGACCCGGCTCAGCCAGCGGGTGGGCGAGGACCTCGTCGACGAGTTCCCCGACGGCGTCTGGTTCGTCGAGCTCGCCGATCTGCGCGACCCGGCGCTCATCGCGCACGCCGTCGCCCGCACCCTGAGCATCCACACCACCGCGGGCATCGACCCGCGCAGCCAGCTGATCAACCAGCTCACCGGGCGCACCGCGTTGATCATCCTGGACAATTGCGAGCACCTCCTCGACGGCGCCGAGCTGTTCAGCACCGAACTACTCGGCCGCACGGAGAGCGTGCGCGTGCTGGCCACCAGCCGGGAGCGGCTGCGGGCACCCGGCGAACGCATCTGGCAGGTGCGCCGGTTCGCCACCGGCTCGGAGGACGCCGTCCAGCTGTTCGCCCAGCGGGCCGCGCTGGACACCATCGACCTGCCCCAGCAGATCAAGATCAACGACATCTGCAGCCGGCTCGAAGGGTTGCCGCTGGCCATCGAACTGGCCGCCGCCCGCTGGTCGCCGAACCACGACCTGGAACTGCCCGGAGCCGGCGACCACACGCTGCGCTCCGCGATCCAATGGAGCTTCGACCTGTGCTCGACCGCCGAACAGATCCTCTGGGCGCGGCTGGCCATCTTCTCCGGTGGCTTCGACTTCCAGGCCGCCGAGCACGTCTGCTGGGACGGTGAACTGGACCGCGACCAGATCCCGGGACTGCTGGAGTCGCTGACCGAGAAGTCCATCGTGATCTGCGAGAACCAGCGTTACCGGCTGCTGGACACGGTGCGCGACTACGGCCTCGACCAGCTCAGCGTCCGCCGCGAGCACGATGTGCTGGAGCGCAGGCACGTCGGCTACTACCGGCGGCTGGCCGAGCAGTTCGAGCGGGAGTGGTTCGGGCCCAGCCAGCTCTGGTGGATGTCCCGGATGCGCGAGGACCTGGCCAACCTGCGCTCGGCGATGGATCGCGCCTTCACCGAGCCCGGCTACCAGCCCAGCGAGCGGCGCATCCCGGTACTGCTGGCCACCTACTGGGCCTACGGCGGCGGCATGGCCGAGGGCAAGCACTGGCTGGGCCAGCTCGCCGAGCACCCGGAGACCGACCCGGAGGACCGGGCCGCCACGCTGGCCGCGTTGTGCCGGGTGGCCTCGATGAGCGGCGACCTGGACACCTCGTTCCCGACGGCCGCGCGGCTGGTCGAGCTCGCCGGCACCGACGTGAACCCGACGCTGCGGGCGCACCTGACCACCATGGCGGGCATGGCCTACGCGATCGGCGGCCGGTTCGCCGAGTCCGGGCAGCTGCTCCGCGAGGCCGCCGGCCAGCTGAATTCGCTACCGGATCCCGAGCCCCAGTACTGGACGAAGTCGGCGATGATGCTCGGCGTCCAGCACATCATCGAGGAGAAGCTCGCCGAGGCCTGCGGGATCTTCGAACGGGCCGCCGCGTACAGCAACCAGCACGGCGAGACGATCATGCTGAGCTACGTGCTCATCCAGCACGCCAAGGCCAAGCTACTGCTGGGATTCACCGAGGAGGCGGCCACGCTGGCCGCCGACGCGGCCCACCTGAGCCTCAAGGCCAACGACCCGATGCAACGCGGCATGGTCACCGAGTACCTGGCGCTGGAAGCCGTCACCCAGGGTCAACCCGCGCGCGCCGCGCTACTGCTGGGTACGGCGGCGTCCATCGCGCGGGCCTATGGCGTGACGGGAACCAACACCGAGAACCTGCGGCCGGAATCGGCGATGCTGCATGCCGAGGTACGTGCGGCGATGAAGCCGGCGGATTTCGAGGAGGCCTTCCGCACCGGTGCGATGATGACCTCGCAGCAGGCCGAGGCCTACCTGTCCGGCTGTGTTCAGGGCGTGTGAAGCGCCACCGCCCATTCTCCGATTGACCACTTAGAGTAGTGACCATGGCGGACGCACAGGCTGGAATCGGTTGGGTTCGTCGGTTATGGCGGGCCAGCCGCAGACATCCGCGACTGGTGGTGCTGTCCGTCGGCGCCTCGCTGCTCGGCGTCGGCCTGCAGGCGGTCGAACCGCTGCTGCTGGCGGTCGCGGTGGACGATGTCGTGGCGGGCCGCACCGATCGATTACAGCTGCTGGTCACCGGGTTGATCGCGCTGGAGGTACTGGCCTTCGGGGCCGCGTTCACCCGCCGCTACCTGGGCGGACGCCTCGCGCTGGACGTCCAGCACGACCTGCGGCAGGCGGTGTTCGCCGCCATCGGCAGGCTGGACGGCGCCAAACAGGACATGCTGCGCACCGGGCAGGTGGCCTCCCGGGCCAACACCGACCTGGCCGTGGTCTACGGCCTCCTCGCCATGATCCCGCTGTCGCTGGGCACCGCCATGTTCGCCGTGCTCAGCATCGCGTTGATGCTGTGGCTGTCCCCGCTGCTCACGCTGATCGCCCTCGGCGTGCTCCCCGGCATCGTGATCATCCTGCTCCGTTCCCGGCGCACCCTCTTCCCGGCGACCTGGTCGGCCCAGCAACGCGCCGCCGACCTGGCCCAGCAGGTGGAGGAGACGATCACCGGGGTCCGGGTGGTGAAGGGCTTCGGCCAGGAACTGCGGGAGATCGTCCGGCTGGAGAAGCTGGCCCGGCTGCTGTTCGCCGAGCGGATGCGCAGCACGCAGCTGAGCAAGCGGCCCACCGCCAACACCGCCGCGCTGCCCCTGCTCGGCCAGGTCGCCCTGCTCGGGCTCGGCGGCTATCTGGTGCTGTCCGGGCAGGTCAGCCTGGGTGTCTTCCTGGCGTTCGCCACGTATCTGGCCGGTCTGATCGGCCCCACCCGGCTGGTCTCCCAGGTCATGATCAACGGCCAACTGGCCAGGGCGGGCGTGGAACGGGTCTACGAACTCATCGACTCGCAACCCGCCGTCGTCGAGGATCCGGATGCCGATGAACTGCCCGACGGCGCGCTGTCGGTGGAGTTCGACGCGGTCACCTTTGGCTACACCCGCCGCGAACCGGTGCTGTCCGGCCTCACCCTGCGGGTGGAACCGGGGCAGACGGTGGCCGTCGTCGGCCCGGCGGGCTCCGGCAAGTCCACCGTCGCGCTGCTGGTGCCCCGGTTCTACGACCCGCACTCCGGCGCGGTCCGGGTGAACGGCCGGGACATCCGCGAGCACCGATTATCCAGCCTGCGGCAGGCCATCGGCGTGGTCTTCGAAGAGGCCTTCCTGTTCTCCGACACGGTGCGTAGCAACATCGCCTACGGCAGGCCGGACGCCACCGATGACCAGGTCATGGCCGCGGCGAAGGCAGCCGAGGCACACGAGTTCATCGAGGCCCTGCCGGACGGCTACGACACCGTGGTCGGCGAGCGCGGACTCACGCTGTCCGGTGGTCAGCGGCAACGCGTCGCCCTGGCCAGGGCCCTGCTGTTCGACCCCCGGATCCTGATCCTGGACGACGCCACCTCCGCGGTCGACGCCACCACCGAGGCGGCCATCCACGACACGCTCCGCGCGGTCACCGCCGACCGCACCACCCTGCTCATCGCGCACCGCCGCTCCTCGCTGGCCCTCGCCGACAAGATCGCTGTGGTCGACCACGGCGAGGTGATCGACATCGGCACGCACGCCGAACTGGCCGACCGATGTCCGCTCTACAAGAACCTCCTCGCGGGCGGCGAGGAGATCATCGACGAGCCGGTGACCACGGCCCGCGACCTGTGGCCGGAGGTCGACGAGGACGGCCGCCGCTACACCGACCGCTCCGGCACCGGTAAGTACACGCGACTGGCCCCCATCCGCGGCGCCCGGGGCACCGCCGCAGGCGTCGCCGGCATCGTCGGCGACCTGCCCCCGACCCCCGAACTCATCGCCGCCGTCGAAGCCCTCCCCCCAGCCACCGAAGAACCTCCGCCCACCTCCGAAGTTGACGATGTTCGGAGCGCTTTTCCCCGAACATCGTCGACTTCGGGCACCCCGTTATTGAAGGAGCTCCTGTGGCCCGTGCGCTGGGCGCTGGCCAGGGTCGCCCTGTTGATGGTGATCGACACCCTCGTCGGGCTGGCCATGCCCTCGCTGATCCGGTTCGGGGTGGACGGCCGCGACCTGAGCACGCTGTGGACGGTCACCGGGATCGGCGCCGCGCTGGTGCTCGTCAGCTGGCTGAACAACCAGGTCAGCCTGATGCGGATCACCCGGCTCGGCGAGCGGCTGCTGTACACGCTGCGCGTCCGCAGCTACGCCCACCTGCAACGACTCGGGCTGGACTACTACGAACGCGAGATGGCCGGGCGGATCATGACCCGGATGACCACCGACGTGGACGGCCTGTCCAGTTTCCTGCAGACCGGCCTGATCACCGCCGCGATCAGCGTGCTCACCCTGATCGGCATCACCGTGGCCATGGTGCTCACCGACCCGGGCCTGTCCCTGGTCGCACTCGCCGCGATGCCCCTGGTAGTACTCGCGACGCTGATCTTCCGGCGCCTCTCCAGCCGCACCTACGCCGACGCACGGGAGAAGGTCAGCGCGGTCAACGCCGACCTCCAGGAGAACGTCAGCGGCCTGCGCGTGGCCCAGGCGTTCAGCCGCGAGCAACACTCCGCCGACCGCTTCGCCCAGCGCAGCGACGCCTACCGGACGACAAGGGCGAAAGCGCAGCGATACATCGCGATCTACTTCCCCGGTATCGGACTGCTGTCCGGGATCATGCAGGCGATCGTGCTCGCCGTCGGCGCCACCCAGGTCGCCCAGCACACGCTGACCCCGGGCACCCTGCTCGCCTTCCAGCTGTACCTGGGCATGTTCTTCGGCCCCGTGCAGCAGCTCTCCGGGGTGTTCGACGGCTACCAGCAGGCCAAGGTGGGCCTGAACCGCATCACCGACCTGCTGCGCACGCAGACGAGCACCCCGCGGGCCGAGCACCCGGTGCCGGTGACCACCCTCGACGGAGCGGTGGAGCTGCGCGAGGTCAGCTTCCGGTACCCGGGGACCGACCGGCCCGCGCTGGACCGGGTCAGCCTGACCGTCGCCCCCGGGGAGACCGTCGCCCTCGTCGGCAGCACCGGGGCGGGCAAGTCCACCCTGGTGAAGCTGATCGCCCGGTTCTACGACGTCACCGGCGGGCAGGTGCTCGTGGACGGCGTGGACGTACGCGAGTACGACCTCGACCAGTACCGGGGCCGGCTGGGCACCGTCCCGCAGGAGGCCCATCTGTTCAGCGGGGACATCGCGGACAACATCGCGTACGCCCGCCAGGAGGCGAGCCATCACGAGATCGAGTCGGCCGCGCGAAGAATGGGTGCACTGGAGATGATCTCTTCGCTGCCCCGCGGATTCCGGCAGGAGGTGGGCGAGCGTGGGCAGAATCTCTCTTCCGGTCAACGGCAGCTCGTGGCGCTCGCCAGAGCCGACCTGACCCAGCCGGACCTGCTGTTGCTGGACGAAGCAACCGCAGCGCTCGATCCGGCGACCGAACGGGCCGTGCTGACCGCGACCGACCGGCTCACCCGGGCCCGCACCACCTTCGTCGTCGCACACCGCTTGGCCACCGCTGCCAGGGCAGATCGGATCGTCGTGCTCCATGAGGGGCGGATCACAGAGATCGGCAGCCACGCCGAACTGCTGGCAGCCGGCGGCCGATATGCGGGGTTCTGGCTGGCAGGGTCCCCTGATGACACAGCCGCTGCATGAACAGAGCTAACATGGAGTTGACCGCACTTGTCCTTTTACTCGCGCCCGGGCGTAACACAGGTCCGCAAGAAGGCGAAAGAGCCAAAGGGATGGCAGCTGCGATCTTCTTCCGGGGGCAACGACGCCGACACGTTACCGGCGAGTAGCACGCGGAAGTTAGCCTTGGACGTGCCTGCAAGAGGACCGTCCGCAACTTTGGTTTGTCGGATCTACGAGAACATGGATCGAGGCGAGCGCCGACCGTGTCCAGCGCGAGTGCTGCATCACAGTTTGGGCCCAACGAATGGCTGGTCGAGGAAATGTATGAGCATTTCCTCGCCGATCCTTCGTCCGTCGATCCGGCCTGGCATGACTTCTTTGCCGACTACAAGCCCGCCCACGTTGTGAACAACAACGCCGCGGGCGCCCCTGCCGCCACCGCTCAGGTGGCCGAGCAGGCAGCGCGCCCCACCACCGCAGCGGGTACTAACGGCACGACAGCAACAGAGAGCACCATGACCCAGGTCGGTAATGCGACGAGCACTGTAACTACTACTCCCACCAAGCCGGCGGCTCCCGCTCCGGCTGCTCCCAAGCCGGTTCCCGCCGCGAAGCCGAGCGCTGCTCCTGTGAAGCAGCCGGCTCCCGGTGAAGAACAGAAGCAGCTGCGTGGCGCCGCTGCCGCGATCGCGAAGAACATGGACCTCTCGCTGTCCGTGCCCACCGCGACCAGCGTGCGCGCCGTCCCGGCCAAGCTGCTGTTCGACAACCGGATCGTGATCAACAACCACCTGGCCCGCGCGCGCGGTGGCAAGGTGTCGTTCACCCACCTGATCGGCTACGCCGTGGTCCGGGCGCTCGAGGCGTACCCGAACATGAACCGGCACTACGTCGACATGAACGGCAAGCCGGGTGTGTCCACCCCGCCGCACGTCAACTTCGGTCTGGCGATCGACCTGAAGGGCAAGGACGGCGCCCGCAACCTGGTGGTCGCGTCCATCAAGGGCTGCGAGGGCTACACCTTCCAGCAGTTCTGGCAGGCCTACGAGGACCTGATCCGCAAGGCCCGCACCGGCTCGCTGACCGCGGACGACTTCGCGGGCACAACGATCTCGCTGACCAACCCGGGCGGCATCGGCACCAACCTGTCGGTGCCGCGGCTGCAGGCCGGTCAGGGCACCATCATCGGTGTCGGCGCCATGGAGTACCCGGCGCCGTTCCAGGGTGCCAGCGAAGAGGCCCTGGTCAACATGGGCATCAGCAAGATCATGACGCTGACCTCCACCTACGACCACCGCGTCATCCAGGGCGCGGAGTCCGGTGAGTTCCTCAAGCGGGTGCACCAGCTGCTGCTGGGCGAGGACGGCTTCTACGACGACATCTTCGCCTCGCTGCGCATCCCGTACGAGCCGGTGCGCTGGGTCCAGGACATCCCCGAGGGCGATGTCGACAAGACCGCGCGGGTGCTCGAACTGATCGACGCCTACCGGACCCGTGGCCACCTGATGGCCAACACGGACCCGCTGAACTACCGCCAGCGCAAGCACCCCGACCTGGACATCCTGCAGCACGGCCTCACCCTGTGGGACCTGGACCGGGAGTTCGCCGTCGGCGGTTTCGCCGGACAGCACAAGCTGAAGCTGCGCGATGTGCTGGGCGTGCTGCGTGACTCCTACTGCCGCACCGTCGGCGTGGAGTACATGCACATCCTGGAGCCGGACGAGCGCCGCTGGCTGGAGGAGCGCGTCGAGGTCAAGCACCAGAAGCCGGACTCGTCCGAGCAGAAGTACATCCTGTCGAAGCTGAACGCGGCCGAAGCCTTCGAGACCTTCCTGCAGACCAAGTACGTCGGGCAGAAGCGGTTCTCCCTGGAGGGCGGCGAGACCGTCATCCCGCTGCTGGACGCGGTGCTGGACAAGGCCGCCGAGCACAAGCTGGACGAGGTCGTCATCGGCATGCCGCACCGCGGCCGGCTGAACGTGCTGGCCAACGTCGTCGGCAAGCCGATCTCGCAGATCTTCCGCGAGTTCGAGGGCAACCTGGACCCGGGTCAGGCACACGGCTCCGGCGACGTGAAGTACCACCTCGGCGCCGAGGGCAAGTACTTCCGGATGTTCGGCGACGGCGAGACCAAGGTGTCGCTGACCTGCAACCCCTCCCACCTGGAGGCGGTCGACCCGGTGCTTGAGGGCATCGTGCGGGCCAAGCAGGACCTGCTGGACAAGGGCATGACCGGCTTCACCGTGCTGCCCGTGCTGATGCACGGTGACGCGGCGTTCGCCGGTCAGGGCGTGGTCGCCGAGACGCTGAACCTCTCGCTGCTGCGTGGTTACCGCACCGGCGGCACCGTGCACGTGGTGGTCAACAACCAGGTCGGCTTCACCACCGCGCCGGAGTACTCGCGTTCCTCCGAGTACTGCACCGACGTGGCGAAGATGATCGGTGCGCCGGTCTTCCACGTGAACGGCGACGACCCGGAGGCCTGCTACTGGGTGGCCCGCCTCGCGGTGGACTACCGGCAGACGTTCGGCAAGGACGTCGTGATCGACATGATCTGCTACCGGCGCCGTGGCCACAACGAGGGCGACGACCCCTCGATGACCCAGCCGGCGATGTACGACGTCATCGACACCATGCGTTCGGTGCGCAAGACGTACACCGAGGCGCTGATCGGCCGTGGCGACATCTCCGTGGAAGAGGCGGAGAGCGCGCTGCGTGACTACGCCAGCCAGCTGGAGCACGTGTTCAACGAGGTCCGCGAGCTGGAGAAGCACACGGCCGTCGCCAGCCCCTCGGTGGAGTCCGAGCAGCCGGTGCCGACCAAGCTGGCCACCGGTGTGCCGCAGGAGGTCATCGAGCGGATCGCCGACGCGCACATCAACCTGCCGGAGGGCTTCACCCCGCACCCGCGCGTGAAGCCGGTGCTGGAGCGTCGCGCCAAGATGGCCCGCGAGGGTGGCGTCGACTGGGCGTTCGGTGAGCTGCTGGCCTTCGGCTCGCTGGCCGACGAGGGTCGCCTGGTCCGGCTCGCCGGTCAGGACTCGCGTCGTGGCACGTTCGTGCAGCGGCACTCGGTCATCATCGACCGGAAGTCCGGCCAGGAGTACACCCCGCTGCAGAACCTGAGCGAGGACCAGGGCCGTTTCCTGGTCTACGACTCGGCGCTGTCCGAGTACGCGGCGCTGGGCTTCGAGTACGGCTACTCGGTGGCCAACCCGCAGGCGCTGGTGCTGTGGGAGGCGCAGTTCGGTGACTTCGTCAACGGCGCGCAGACCGTCATCGACGAGTACATCTCGTCCGGTGAGGCGAAGTGGGGCCAGACCTCCGACGTCGTGCTGCTGCTGCCGCACGGCCACGAGGGCCAGGGCCCGGACCACACCTCCGGCCGCATCGAGCGGTTCCTGCAGCTGTGCGCCGAGGGCTCGATGACCGTCGCGGTGCCGTCGTCCCCGTCGAACTACTTCCACCTGCTGCGCCGCCACGCCCTCGACGGCGTGCGTCGTCCGCTGGTGGTGTTCACGCCGAAGTCGATGCTGCGGCTCAAGGAAGCGGTCAGCCCGGTGGAGGAGTTCACCACCGGCAGCAAGTTCCGCTCGGTGCTGGACGACCCGTCGATCAGCGACCCGAACGCCGTCACCCGGCTGCTGCTGTGCTCCGGCAAGATCTACTACGAGCTGGCCAAGGAGCGCGACAAGCGCGGCCTGACCAACGTGGCGATCGCCCGCATGGAGCAGCTGTACCCGGTGCCGACCAAGAAGCTGCAGCTGCTGCTCGACCGGTACCCGAACGCCTCCGACGTCCGCTGGGTCCAGGAGGAGCCGGCGAACCAGGGCGCGTGGCCGTTCCTCGGCCTGAACCTGCCGGAGCTGCTGCCCGAGCGACTGTCCGGCCTGCGCCGGGTGTCCCGTCGCCCGATGGCCGCCCCGTCGGCCGGTTCCAGCAAGGTGCACGAGGTCGAGCAGCGCAACATCATCGAGACCGCTCTCGGCTAATCAGGCGACACCGAAGTTGGCGATGTTCGCGGCGAAGCCCGAACATCGCCAACTTCGGATTCTTCGTATTTCGTATAAGGAAAACGCATGTACCACACCGATCGCGGGATCGAGGAACTCGACGACCGCCGCGGCGATGAATCGGTCACCCTCGGCTGGCTCTCCGACAAGCTGCGGGCCTTCGTGGACGGCCACCCCGAATTCGAGGACGCCATCGACCGGTTCGCCACCTACCTGGCCCGGGACGACGAAGACGACCCCGAAGACTGACCCCGCCCCATGACGACCGGCCCCTCGGCTCTCCTGAGCCGAGGGGCCGTTCTCGTTGTCCGGTTTCAGACAGGGTGTTGGGCCGGATGGCTTGATCTACCCCTGAATGGCGGACGGCACACGCCTAGCATCGCTATGTTGCGCGCGTTTGCATGCACACGCACGAGGAGTCGCCATGTCAGCGCCCGATCCCCACGCCCAGCACAGCCCGCCGCCGCAGAGCTCCGGTCCCTCGCACTGGGCCGTCATCGGAGTTCTCGGTGGCATCGTGCTGGTGCTGGCCATCGGCCTCGGCCTGGCCATGCCGAGCACCGGCACCGGCACCGGCACCGGCATCGATTCCAGCCCGATCGGCGCTCCGTCGCTGATGACCGACTCCGGTCCCCGCGAGGCCGCGGAAAAGGCAGCCACCGTGCTGGAGAACAGGGACTGGGAAGGCCTCAAGAAGTACACCTGCGCCGCGCAGCGACCCGGCCTCGACCAGACCCGCGACATCGCCGCCGCCGGCCCGCCCTCCATGAAGGCGATCCGCACGAGCCTGACGGTCAAGGAGGTCAGCAAGACGAGCGACTCCACGGCGGTGGCCACGGTGGACAGCCGCTTCACCCACATCCCGGCGGACCTGCCGGACATGGTGAAGTCCAAGCTGGTGGACAAGACCGTCACCTGGACCCTGGTCAAGGAAGACGGTGACTGGCTGATGTGCAATGCGGTCTCCTGACCGCAGGCCATCCGCTGGCTGAGGTGCCCCTGAAGCTCGGTGTGGGCGGGCCTACGCACAGGCCCGCCCACACCGATCCCTACCTGCTCCAGGGAATGTCCAAGTAGGACGGGTCCACAGTGGACGAGCTGAAGGTGAGCTCCTGACCGGCGACCGTCTCGCTGCGGAATCGCTGATCCTGGGTGTCCACCACCAGCACCAGCCGATGTCCCGGCGAAACGGTGTGCCGCAACGGCTGCAGGGCGAACTCCGCTGTCCGCGCCGCGCCGCCGGTACCCAGCACGGTGTACGGCGCACCCGTGAGCAACCGGCCGTTGCCCAGGCCGTCCACGTCATAGAGGTAGGCGAAGATCGTCGCGTCCTCGGCACCGGGGGCGAAGGTCACGTGCAGCCGGGGTGATCCGCTGACCAGTCGCGGAACATCCTGCTTCTCCGTCTGCCACACCAGTCCGTGCCGCCGGTCGATCAACGGCACCGACACCGGAACGGCCAGTCCCGCTGGAGCACCCGCGCCGGAGACCCCGGTCGGACCGTTGTCCGCCACGGTCCAGCCGCCGGTGATCGCATCGGTCCACCGTGCCGCGGCCGCACCCAGGTCACCGGTGCGCTTATCCGACGCGGTCAGGTAGCGGCGGTCGGCCGCCTGCTGGGCCGCCTGCCAGCTCGGATAACCCTGCAACGGGCCGCCCAGCGAGGGGTGCAGCTGCACCGGCTGCTCGCCGTCGATGCCATTGGCCGCGCCACGCAGGTAGTGGTCGAACCAGCGCCGCGCGGTGCCGAAGACCTCGTTGGGCAGGCCGACCGCGCCCGGCGCCTCCGCCGAACCGTGGTCGCCTGCGGACATCAACAGATGCTTGGGCCCGGTGTACTTGTCGAAGGTGCTCACCACCGGCCCGGGGACCAGGATGCTGTCCTGCCAGGAGTTGGCCAGCAGCAACGCGGGTGCGTTGGCATCCAGCCGGCCCAGCACCGAGTCGACGGAGCGGGTGGGCGCGAACTCGGGGACCACCGACCGGTCGTTCGCCTCGTAGCGATCGATCAGCTGCTGCAACTCCGGCCCCACCCGGCTGAACACCGGCGAACCGAGGCGCACGGCGTCGATGAACTGACTCAGCCAGGTGTTGTTGGGCAGCGTCACCTGGCCCAGATCGGTGGCCGCGCTCATCGCGGCGACCGCACGGATCCGCTTGTCCGCGGCCGCGCCCATCAGGCTCAGGATGGAGCCCTGCGAGATGCCGGTGATGCCCACCCGGCTCGTGTCCGAGCCGAGTTCGGCACCCGCCCAGTCGATGATCCGGCTGACGTCCTTGATGTCCTCGGCCGAGATGAGGTTGTTCTGCCCGGAGGAGGTCCACTGGCCACGCGGCGTGTAGGTGACGACGTCGTACCCCGCCTTGGCCAGGTTGATCGCCGCGCCCCTGTAGAGCAGGTCGAAGGTGCTGTACCCCGGTGGCATGACGATCAGCGGATGGGGGCCGGCACCGGATCCTTTGTAGACACCGGCGGACAGCTCCACCCCTGGCGCCACCGGAATCCGCCGGGGCGCGGCGGGCAGCTCCTGTGCTGAGGCGGCCGGAGCCAGGCCGAGGAACAGGGCCGAGGTCAGAGCAATGGCGATGAGGCGTCGCCAGTGGCGCATGGTCACTCCACATGGGATTGTCGGGAACTAACGGCCCCACGGAATGTCCACGTAGGACGGTTCCGTGGCAGGGGAATCGAAGGTGAGTCGCTGACCCAGCCGGGTCTCGCTGACATAGCGCTGGTCCTGGGTGGCGATCACCAGGGCCAGCCGGTGCCCGGCGCGGACGATGTGCCGGACCGGTTGCAGGCCGAAGTCCAGGATCTGCCGGGCACCGCCGGTGTTCAGCACGGTGTAGGGCTCGTGGGTGAGCAACCGGCCGCGTCCCGACCGGTCGACGTCGTAGAGGTAGGCGATCACCGTGGCGTTGCCGGCACCGGGATCCAGGGTCACGTGCACCCGGGGCGAGCCGATGATCTCCCGGGGCTGTGCGGCCGGTTCGGTCTGCCAGAGCACCGCGTGCCGCTCGTCGATCAGGGACATCGGCACGATCCGGATCGGGCCGCCGGCCATCACCCGGCCACTGTCCACCATGGACTTCGCCGCGACAATCGCGCGCTCCCCCGGCGGCAGCTGCCAGCGATACGGCGCGGCCAGGGCCTGCTGCCAGCTGTCGAAACCGCGGGCCTCCCCCTTGTCCAGCGTCGGGTACAGCAGCACGCGGGGCTCGGTGTCGATGCCGGTGGGCAGATCCCGCAGGTAGCGGTCGAACCACCGCAGCGCCTGGTGGAAGACCCGGTTGTTCAGCCCGAAACCGCCCATCGCCTCCGGTGCGGCATGGTCACCGGGCAGCAGGATGAGCTTGCTCGGCCCGGTCAGCTCGTCGAACCGCGAGACCAGGGCCTTGGGCGGCAGCGCCGAGTCATGCCAGGCGTTGGCGATCAGCACGGCCGGCCTGCGCGACTCGTAGGCAGCCTTGAACAGGTCCGCGTGCCGGGCGCCCAGCCATCCGGTCAGGGCGTCCCTGTCCCGCAGTCGCACGCTGTCCAAAAAGGACTTCAGCTGCGGACCGGGCCGGGTCAGCAACCGTGATCCGAGGGTGAACAGGTCCATGAACTGCCGCTGCCAGGTGTTGTTGCGCAACACGATCGACGTCGCCTCGACCGCCGTGCTCATCGCCACGACGGCCCGCACCCGGCTGTCCAGCGAGCCGCCGAACATGCTCAGCACGCTGCCCTGGGAGATACCGGTGGTGCCGACCCGGGTGGTGTCCGAGCCGAGCGCGGTCGCCGCCCAGTCGATGACCCGGCCGACGTCCAGCGCGTCCTCCATGGACACGAAGTCGTTCCGGCCGCCGGACGTGTACTGGCCGCGGGGCTCGTAGGTGATCACGTCATAGCCGGCCCGGGCGAACCGCAACGCGGCCCCGATGTACATCAGGTTGCCGGTGCCGTACCCGGGCGGCATGACGATCAACGGGCGCGGACCCGGACCGGAGCCGCGGTACACCAGCGCCGTCAGCTTCACGCCGGGCGCGACCGGGATGCGCCGGACCCTGGCCGCCAGCCGGCCGGCGACAGCGAGCACGCCGACGACACCGGTGATGGCGATCGAGCGGACCGGAAGGCGCACGGTTACTCCTTTTGCCGCAGTCGGACGTCTCGAATACTCAAGGTATTCGAAACGTGATGCAAGCAACAGCAGGTAGGAGTGACCCGAGTCACGTTCGAGGGATGCAGCAAGACGTACATGGCTATGTGACAGTGGCACTGTTACGGTATGCCAAGATCGAGAGTCCCCTGAACTGCGCGAATGGAGGATTCTGTGGCCGTCACCGTCTCTGCCGTCGCTGACCTGCAGATACCGGCGGATCAGGCGTGGGTGTTGGCGACGGACCCGGACCGGCGCGCGGAGTGGCTCCACCTGCACAAGGGGTGGCGAAGCGAGTATCCGGATCCGCTGGAAGTGGGATCGTCCCTGCGTGAGGTCATCGTGCTGATGGGCATGGGCAACACCATCACCTGGACCGTGCGGGAACTGATCCCCCAGCGCAAGTTGGTGCTCAGCGGAGAGGGCAAGGCCGACGTCCGGGCCCGGTCGATCCTGGAGGTCATCCCGGCCGACTCCGGCTCGACGGTCATGCTGGGCATCAGCCTGGCCGCGGCCGTGCTGTCCGGGCCGCTCATCCCGATCGTCGGCAAGGCGTTGCAGACCGAGCTGGACAAGTCGATGGCCACGTTGCGCCAGATGGCGTAGTCCACGCAGGTCACGCCCCTTCTTGGCGACCGGTTGCGGACATACGCTGGACCGGTCATGCCCGATACCTTCGCCGACGCCCTGCGCTCGGCCATCGACAGCCGGGGCCTCGGCCTGGAACGCCTGGCCGACCGGCTGCGCAGGCGCGGGGTGCCGATGACCAAGGCCACGCTCAGCTACTGGCAGTCCGGCCGCAGCAAACCCGGTCGCACGAGGTCCCGGGAAGCACTGGAGCACCTGGAACAGGAACTGCGGGTGCCGGTGGGCAGCCTCGGCGCGTTGATCGGGCCGCCGCGGCCCCGCGGCCGGGTCCATCACCGTCAGGGAATCGGCCGGCTCTGGCGCTATCCGTCCGAAGTGGACGAGTTGGTGTCCACCTTGGACGCCAGCTGGGACACCCGGCTGACCAGGCTGTCCCAGCAGGACACCGTGGTGGTGCGACCGTTGGACGGACTGCGGATCTACCGCACGACCCAGGTCCTGCGGGCCACAGTGGACGGTCCGGACCGCTGGGTGGTGGTGCAGGGCGTGCCGGACGGCGAACCGGTGCCGGAGGTCGTCCCGCTGCGCAACTGCCGGCTCGGCAGGCAGATCGAGCGGGCGGAACACGGGATCCGGGCGTGTGAGCTGGTGTTCGACCGGCCACTGCGCCGCGGCGAGACGGTGATCATCGAGCACGCGATCGTGAACCGCTCCGCGCATCCGGACACCGATGACTACGAGCGGCTGTTCCGGGTGCCCACCGGCCTGTGCGTGATCGAACTGGACATCGATCCGGCTCCCGGTTCACTGGTCCAGTACACGGTGGACGCGGAGGGCACGGAGAACGGCCGGGACGTTCCGCCGGTGACCGGTACTCATCTGGTGGTCACCGGTTTCGGTCCCGGCCGCTGTGGTTTCCGCTGGTCCTGGACCTAGCATCCCGAAGTTGACGATGTTCGGGGCTCGTTCCTCGCCGCGAACATCGTCAACTTCGGAGACGGCACCTAGACGGTCAGGGTCCAGCCGTCGAGGGTGCCGGTGTCACCGGGGCCGTAGTCGGTCACCCGGATCTGCCACTTACCGCCCGCCGGGCCGGAGACCTTGGGCACGGTGAAGTTCTTGGCCCCGTTCCACGCGGTGCAGCTGTACCCGCCGCTGTACTTCACCGCGTAGGCCTTGCCGCTCGGGTCGATCAGCGAGATGCCCAGGTCCTCGGAGCAGGTGTGCTGGATGGTGATCGCCAGCGTGGCCGTGCCCGCCGCCTGACCGGTCAGGCTGACCTGGATCGGGCTGAAGACCCGGTCGTTGTCCTTGATCGGGAACTGGGTGTCGCTGCGGAAGGTCCGGTTGCCGGGCGCCGGGGTCGTGGTGGTGGTCGTCGTCGGCGGCACGCTGGTGGTCGTGGTCGGCGTGGTGGTGGGTGGCGTCGTGGTGGTGCTGGTCGGCGGCACGTCGGTGGTGACCAGCGTCAGGCCCCACTTGGTCAGTGCCTCGTTGACCGGCTGGAAGATCGACATGTCGTCGTCTTTGGGGTTCGTCACGCACTGGGACGGACCGCCGTCGTGCAGGCCGGTCGCCTTGCTGCCGACCAGCCAGCCACCGCCGGAGTCACCACCCAGCGAACAGGCGTCGGTCCAGGTCATGTCCTCGATGACCAGGCTGCCGTAGGACACGGCCTTGTGCGTGTACTTGACGGTGCCGCACTTCCACTTCGAGGTGTTGCCGGAGTGGCAGACCGCGTCACCGACGATGGCCTCCACCGAACCGGAGACGGTGATGTCCGGCCCGCCCCAGGTGTTGACCTTCGGGTTCAGCGTCCAGCCGGACTCGGTCACCGCGACGACACCCATGTCGCCCTCCTTGGCGTTGACGCTGTGCGTCCCGCCGACGTTCGAGGTGCCGAGCTTGTTCTTCTGCCCCTGCTCACCGTAGGCGGGCTGGTTCACGTCGTTGGTGCAGTGGCCGGCGGTGAGCATTTGCTTGGCGCCACTGGAATCGGTCGCCACGAAGCCGACGGAGCAGTTCGACTCGCCGCCCGGCCACCACGGGTCGCCGGTGTGCAGGTCGCCGCTCTGCTGCCGGGGCTGCGAGTCGCCCTTCACCACCTGCACGCCGGAACCGAGCGCGGTGATCTTGCCGAGCGCCGCCTCGGTGTCCGCGGTGCTGGCCGCGGTGTTCACGTTGACCTTGATGATGTTCTGCTCGACGTCGGTGCCCCAGCCGAAGATCCCGGGCACCCCACTACCCACAATGGACCGCACCTTGCTGTTCAACCGGTCCAGTTCGGACTGTCCACGGGAGACCAACTTGGCCTCGACCCCCTGGGCCCGGGCCTGGTCGGCGGCAGCCTGGTCGGTGACCGCGACGGTCAGCTTCCCGGTCCGCTGGTCGATCCACTTGCCCGCGGTCTCCACGGTCAACGAGTCGGCGGCGCGGTGCGCCTTGTCCTGGTCGAGCAGCCGGGTACGCGCCTGGTCCTCGCTGATGTTCAGCGCCTCGGCGACCCCGGCGACCGCCGCGGGCGGGGCAGCGGACACGTTCTGGAGCGAGTCGCCCTGGTTCGTCGCGAGCAGCGCCGCACCGATCAGGGCGGTGCCGCCGATCAGGGCGACGATCGTGCTTCGTCGTGACATGACCTCTCCTAGCAGGATGGGAGGGTTGGTGCCGCGACGATAGGTCGGCGGGCAGATCCCGGGTAACGGGTAACAGTTAAAACAAACCGCAGGTCAAGCCGTCAAGGGTTACCCGGTGAACAGCACAGGATCGGCAAACCAGTCGATAATCGGACTCGGGTCCCCGGCGGTGGCCACCGCCGCGATGTACGAGTCCGGCCGCACCAGCACCAGCAGTCCCGGGTAGGGACTGGCACCGACCCGGATGAACTGGACGAACGGCGGTAGGTCCAGGCCAGGGTCCTCATCGGTACCAACGAGCAGGGTGCAGTATCGGTAATCCAGCAGCGAGTACATCCGGGTCTCGCCCACCGCGAAGTCGTGCAACCGGGTCCCGACCAGCCCCTCCTCGCCGTACCGGATGCCCATACCGGTGATGTTGCCCGCCCGCCGCTCGACGATCCGCACGTAGTCCTCGGCGTGGGTGCCCGTCTCCGAGTACTTCGTGGACCGCACCAGCGCACCGGAGGTCTCCACCACGCTCAGCGCCACCGGTTTGCGTTCGGCTTCATAGGTGCTCAGCAGGTCCGGCCAGGCCAGCTTCCACATCAGGTTGAACGCGTCCGCCAGCCCGGTGTTCAACCCCTGGCCGCCGTTCACCGAGTGGATGTGGCAGGCGTCGCCCACCAGGAAGACCTTGTCCTGCAAGGAGAACCGCTCCGCGACGGACTCCTTGACCGAGAACCGGGAGAACCAGTCGACCTCCCGGATGGTCACCGCGTGCGGCCGCACCGCCCGGTTCACCCTGGTCAGCACCTCGTCCAGGGTGAACTCCTCCCGATCCATCCGGACGTAGAACCGGTCGATGTACCCCTCCCGCGGAATCCAGGCCACATCCGAGGTATCCGCCTGGAACACGATGATCTCCGGGACCTTCGGGAAGTCCGTCTCGATCACCGCGTCCAGCACCGCCCAGGTCAGCTCCGGGCGGGTGATCTCGAACGGAATGCCGAACGCGTCCCGGACGAACGACCGGGATCCGTCGGCGCCGATGACGAATCGGGACTCCACCACCTCGCCGGTGGACAAAGTGGACACACATCCGCGCTCGGTGATCGCCACACCGTCCACAGTGGTGTTGCGCCGGACGGTGACCCGGTCGTCCAGCACTCGCTCCACAAAGGACTGGCCGATCATCAGGAAGTGCCGGTGGAAGCAGCCCTCCAGGCTCTCCCACCAGGCCGACTGCCGGGAGACGAATCCGCCGTCCGCCCACACCGAACTGGTGTCACAGGTCCGGCCGTGCGGATACAGCTCGGCGAAGAGATCGACGATCTCCAGCAGCTGCAGTGAGCGCGCGTTCAATGCGTCGGCCCTCCCCGCCTGGAGCGGTTCCGCCGACCGGTCGACGATCACCACGGACAGACCCAGCAACTGCCCCAGATAGGCACACATCAGCCCGACCGGACCGGCGCCGACCACGAGCACGTCCACCCGGCCGCTCATGCCGTGGTCACCAGCGCCGGGTTGTCCAGCGGCGGATCACCCAGCACGTGTACCCGGCGCAGATGCCGGGGCGCCCGGGCGGTGAACGCGTTGCGGCCGTGGAGCAGGGTGTAGTTGTCGGTGATCACCACATCGCCGGTCTGCCACGCGTGTGCGTAGAGGTTCTCCGGCGCGTACAACGCCTTCCGCAGCGACTGGTGGACCCGGTCCAGCTCTGGGCCGGAGAACTCCAGATCGGGATGGTTGACGAACTCGCCGCGTCCCAGATCGACCGGCTCGTTGTACCGGATCACCGGGGTGCCATGCGTCGGATGCGCGGTGACCAGCGGCGACACGGCGAGGCTGTCGTAGTACTCCATCTTCCGCCGGTAGCTGCCGGTGACCTGCGACCACAACGCCAGCTCCGCCGGATCGGCGGTGGCCAGCGCTCTGGCGGTGTGGCTGAAGGTGGTCTCGCCGCCGTCCCGGCTGCCGGGGGCTCGCACGCACTGGAAGACCTGGAACTCCGGGACCTGCTCGCGGTACATGCCGTCCCAGTGCATCGGCATGTAGCTGTTGTCGAAGATGTGGTCCTCCGGCTCCTGCTGCTCCACCAGTTCCAGCACGGTGCCGAACGGCCACTGGCCCAGCTCGCCCCAGCCTTCGCAGTAGCGGGACAGCTCCTCGGCGGTGCCGAACGCCGCGAAGCCACGCAGCAGCACCAGGTGCTCGACGCGGACCAGTTCGCGCAGCTCGGCGACCGGCAGTTCGCCCAGGGAGGCGCCCGGCTCCGGGGACTGGACGACGGCACCGAACGGGTCGATCGGGGTGACATTCCGCATGGTCATGCTCCTTCGAGGGTGAAGTGGCTGGGCCGGCCGTCGCGCCGGACGAGCCGGGCTCCGAGGGCTTCGGCTTCGGCGCGTTTCATCAGCCGGTAGCCGTCGGAGGTCTCGACGGCGACCGCGTGCCAGGGGGTGAGCCAGGCATCGTGACCGGTGCCGAGCAGCAGGCCGAGCTTGGGATCGCCGCAGGGCTGCGGGTGGATGGACAGCCGGATGGCCGCGGGGAACCGCTGCTGCACGACCCGCCCCCAGGCGCGGCTGCGGGACAGCACGCCGTAGGCCCGGCGCCGGCTCTCCCGTTGCAGCGCGGCGCGGGTGCCCGCGTAGTCCGGGGTGGCCCGGTCCTCGAACAGGAACCGGCAGAGTCCCCGGTAGAGGCTGGTGGTCGCCGGGTCGTCGCACACCTCCCGGCGCAGGTCCTCGGCGGATTCGCCGAAGTCCTCGTCCAGCCAGTCACGCAGCATGCCGTGGGTCGGCATCCGTTTGGCGTTGTCCAGGGTGAACAGCGAGAGCCGTCCGCTCGGCGCCGCGTCCAGCAGCTCACGCATCCGCTGCTGGTACGCGGTGACGTCCGGATCGGGCACGCCGATCAGGTCGCCGAACACCCGCCCGTCGGCGCAGATGATCACTTTGGCGCCCGGCGGGTACACCTCGGCGATCCGGGTACACAGTTCGTCGAGGAACCGGACGGCGAGTTCCTCGGCCATGTCCGGTAGCCGGCCGAGCACCTTCGCCGGGTTCGGCGACTTCACCGGGAACGCCGGCAGCACGAATTCCACCGGCCGGTTCAGTTCGACGAACGCGCCGACCCGTGGCACGTGAGCGGCCAGGCATCGGGCACACGGATCGCCCGGGTGCGTCTCGGTCCGAGCCCTGCGCTGGTGGGTCAGCACCAGCCGCAGCACCCGGTCGGTCGTCGTGGTATCTCGCAGGGTATGAATCACGGCAATAGTTTCTGGAGAAACTATTGGCTAGGCAACCGCCATTGGTCGGTTCTCAGGGAACCCTCATGGACTACTCCACTCAGCGGCATGAACTCGGCCGAACGGCCGTTATTCGGGCACCAGTACCGGTTCCACGGCTCGCCGCGCACTGCGCGCGCCCCGCAGACCGTCCACGGTGAACACGATGAGCGCGAGCCCGACCAGCCCGAATCCGATCGCCCGGACCGGCGGCATCGGCTCGTGGTAGACGAACACGCCGATGACGAACTGCATCAGCGGCGCGATGTACTGGAGCGTGCCGAGGTGGGACAGCGGAATCCGGTTGGCCGCGCCCGCGTACAGCCCGAGCGGGAGCGCGGTGGAGACGCCCGCGCCGGCCAGCAGCAGCGTGTGTCCCCAGGAGAGCGTGCCGAAGGTGCCGGTACCGATGCCGCCCAGGTAGATCAGGAAGCCGAGCGCGGGCAGGGTGAACACGGCCGACTCGACGAACAACGCCTCGGTGGCGGGCAGTGCCAGCCGCTTCTTCACCAGGCCGTAGAAGGTGAAGGAGGACGCCAGGATCAACGCGATGTACGGCAACCGTCCATAGTCGACGGTCAGCACCGCGACCGAGACGACGCCCAGCCCCATCGCCAGCCACTGGGCTCTGCGCAGCCGTTCGCCGAGGACCAGCACGCCGACCAGCACCACGGTCAGCGGGGTGATGAAGTACCCGAGCGCGGCCTCGACCACGTGGTCGGCGTTCACCGCGTAGATGTAGACGCCCCAGTTGATCGAGATCAGGAAGGCGGCCAGCACGATCAGGCCGAGTTTGCGCCGGTTGCCGAGCACCGGCCGCAGGTTCGACCACTTACGCAGGATGGTGATGACGACGCCGACCGCGATGGCCGACCAGAACATCCGGTGCGCGAGGATCTCGATCGCACCGGCGGGCTGCAGCAGCTTCCAGTACAGCGGGTACACGCCCCACAACAGGAAGCAGCCGATACCCATCAGGTATCCGTTTCGGGTCTCCCCCATACGCGCATGACAACACGTCCCGCCGACCTTCGTCTACCAACTATTCGGTTGGTCACCCTGGAGGCCCACATGACGGACAGCGAACTGCGCCCGCCCTCGAACGAGCGCGAGCGGCTACGCGCCACCTTCGGTGCGGACGCGGAGCGCTACGACCGCACGCGTCCCGGGTACCCCGCTGAGCTGTTCGCGGATCTGCGGCCCACGGGCCGGGTACTGGAGATCGGCTGCGGCACCGGCCAGGCCACGTCGATCCTGGTCCAACTGGGTTGCACCGTGGTGGCCGTCGAGCTGAGCTCGGAGCTGGCGGCTCTGACCAGGCGAAAGCTGCCCGAGGCCGAGGTGGTGACGGCTGCTTTTGAGGACTGGCCGCTGCCTGCCCGGCGATTCGACCTGGTACTGGCGGCCACCTCGTTCCACTGGATCGACCCGGCGGTGCGGATGATCAAGGCGGCCGACGCGTTGCGGCCGGGCGGCCGGCTCGCGGTGATCTCCAGCAGGCACATCCTCGGTGGGACGGTGGACTTCTTCCACCGGGTCCAGGAGTGCTACGAGCGGTGGGATCCGGCCACGCCACCGGGGCTGCGGCTGCGCCCGGCCGCTGCTCATGTGCCGGAGTTCGACGCCTCGGACCGGTTCGTACCAGCGGAGTTCCGCCGGTACGAGTGGGAGGTCGCCTATACGACGGCGGAGTACCTGGACCTGTTGCTCACCTACTCCGGACACCTCGCGTTGCCCGCCGGCGCGCGGGACGGGCTACTGGGCGACATCGCCGCGGTGATCGACAGGGAGTACGGCGGGCGGATCGTCAAGCGCTACCTGACCGAGCTCGCCGTGGCTACGGTGAGCGAGTGCAGCGGCTGATCAACAGTGTCGAGTCCGGTGAAGTACTGGAACTGGACGGCGAAACGGTGCCGGCTAAGGCGATTCGCGATCTGCTGCGTGCCGGCTCCGCCGATCCACGAGGGGTACGGATCCGCGGCGCGGTGATCGAGGGGCAGCTGGACCTGACCGACCTACACAGCACGGTTCCGTTGGTGTTGCAGGACTGCCGGTTCACCGAGCCACTGCTGCTGACCAGGGCGGAACTGCCACACCTCGATCTGACCGGCTCGACGGTGCCGGGTATCAGCGCGGTGGGTTTCCGCTGTGCACACGGCGCGCAGCTGGACAAGATCCGTTGCACGGCGCGCATCGATCTGGCCAATGCCCGGTTCGGCGGCACCGTGAGTTTCAGCGGAGCGACACTGTCCGGCGGGGAACACTCGGCACTGAATCTGGCCGGCGCCGAGATCGACGGAATCCTCCGGCTGGGGCCGGAGTTCGACGCGAGCTCAACCAGCGAGGCGGCTACGATCCTCGCCCCCTGGGCGGTCGTCAGCGGGCAGGTGTGGCTCACCACGGGAAAGATCGAGAACCAGCGCGGCCCCTGCTTCGTCGGCGAGCTCCTGGTCGCCAAAGGCGGGTTCGGCATCGACGACTTCACCATGGAATCGGCGAGCGGGCTCGCCGCCTTGCGGATGGAGAACGCCACCTGCAACTTCGTCAACCTGGCGCGGAGCCGTATCACCAATTCACGGGGCCCAGCCATCAACATCAACAACAACACCATCTCCGGCGAGCTGCTCATCTGGGGTTCCACGCTGGAGGGCCGCTCACCGCAATCGGCGATGCTGTTACGCGGTATCGCGGCGCACAGCCTGAGTATGAACACGCTGACCAGCACGAATCTCGATCCCGATGGAGTGGCACTGGATCTCACCGAGACCCGGATCTCGCATGTCGTGCGTTTCTCCCTCGGCAGCTGCGAGCTGACACCCCGGCTGGTCAAGCTGGCCGGATTCAGTTACCCGGCGGTGCCCCAGGGCGCGGGCCTGGACGACTGGATGGACCTGCTGCGCACCGGTATGCCGAAGTACCGCGCCCGCCCCTACCAGCAACTGGCCGCCGTGTACCGCGCCGTCGGACACGAGCAGGACGCCAAGCGGATCCTGATCGCGCAGCAGACGGACCTGCGCCGTCGCGGTGATATCGGCGGCCCGATTCGCCAGGCACTGCACTGGCTCAGCGGCGTCCTGATCGGCTACGGCCACCGACCGTGGCGAGCCCTGATCTGCCTGCTGGCCGTGCTCGCCCTGGCGGGCGGTGTGGCCTTCACCGGGCACGCCGTCCACCCCAGGACCACCGACCGGTGCACCACCGTCGAACGCGTCGGCCTGGCCGCCGACATCGCCATCCCGCTGGTCAACGCGGGCAACAAGGGCCGCTGCGAACTCGCGGCCGTCTCGCCACCGGACCAGGCCGCGCTCGGCGCCGCCTACCTGCTGCAGATCCTGGGCTGGGCGTTCGCCACGCTGTTCGTCGCCGGCTACACCGGCATGGTGCGCAAGACCTAGCCTTCGTAGCGGTGCACCAGGCCGGCTTCGCCGGTGTCCCGCTGCCACTCGACGACGAGCTCGTCCTTGGCACCGAACCGGACCAGGTGGCGGCCGACGACGTCCTCCAGCCGCTCGATGTGGTCGGCATCGCCGTCGACATCGAGCAGCAGGGCGTCGGGCTGCGCGGTGAGCGTGGCCGTTCCGTCCGGAAAGGACAGCCGGCCGGTTCCGCTCTCCTCGGACCACTCACCCTCGACCCGGCGGCCGAGGTGGGAGACGAGTTGCTTGGCGTAGCGGCTCGGCCGGTCGGTGTCGACGCGGGCCTGCGACCGGGTCATGGGTTTCTCCTCCAGGGATCAGCCCTGCACAGGGCGTTAGCGGGAACGACCCAGTGTCGAGTCGGGATCCAGGGTATTGCCCGCGTGCGTGGCGATGCCCGCCACGATGGACCAGATCCACCGGACGAGGTTCTCGGTCAGCTCGTCCCTGGTCAGCTCGTCCCGGTTGTCCACCCAGTGGCCGATCGAGGATTCGACCATCCCGATGAGCCCGTAGATCAGCGTCGGGGTGACCTTGCGTTCCAGGCCCAGCTCGTCGGCAACCAGCTCGGTCAGCGTGGTCAGGTGCAGGGCCAGCGCCGCCCGGTAGTTCTGGTACGCGGCCGACTCGCTCGTCGCGTCGGACTGGATGTACCAGTAGAGGTTGGCGTGCCGGTCGATCCAGCTGACCAGGGATCGGACCGAGCCATCGATGTAGTCCATGACGCTGCCGCGCGGCTTCAGCAACCCGATCGCTTCCACGCCGAGCAGTTCCACGGCCCGGGTGACGACGGCGGTGCGCAGGTCTTCCTTACCGTCGAAGTACCGGTACAGCCGGGGTCGCGGCATGCCCGCCACCTGGGCGATCTGCTCGGTGCTCACATCCGGCCCGTACTGCTGGATCGCGTCGATGGCGGCGTCCACCACCTGGGCGCGCCGGCTGTCCCGCTGACCGGCCCAGCGCCGTGCGCGGCCGTCAGAACCGGGCTCGACTGGCAACTGAACCGACTCGGACATCTCGGCAACTATAGACGCCAGAGGGTTAGTGGTACACCATGTATCTGGTACATCCAGTCGCACTAACCCAAACGAAGGTGATCACATGGCCGCGAACAGGGTGTTCGTCATCGGTGTCGGGATGACGAAGTTCGAGAAACCGGGCAGCCGGGACTGGGACTACCCCGACATGGCCCGCGAATCGGGGACCAAGGCCCTCGAAGACGCCGGAATCGCCTACGACCTGGTCGAACAGGCCTACGTGGGGTACGTCTACGGCGAGTCCACCTCCGGCCAGCGCGCGGTCTACGAGCTGGGCCTGACCGGCATCCCGGTGGTCAACGTGAACAACAACTGTTCCACCGGATCCACCGCGCTCTGGCTGGCCGCCGAGGCCATCCGCGGCGGCAAGGACTGCACGCTCGCCCTCGGGTTCGAGAAGATGCAGAAGGGCTCACTGACTTCGACCTACGACGACCGCGAGCAGCCGATGCTCAAGCACATCCTGGCGCTCGCGGAGCTGCACGAGTTCGCCATGCCCGCCGCGCCCTGGATGTTCGGCGCCGCCGGGCGCGAGCACGCGGAGAAGTACGGCACCACCCCGGAGCAGTTCGCCAAGGTCGGCCACAAGAACCACAAGCACTCGGTGAACAACCCGTACGCGCAGTTCCAGCAGGAGTACACCCTGGACGAGATCCTGGCCGCGCCGATGATCTACGAGCCGCTGACCAAGCTGCAGTGCTCGCCGACCTCGGACGGTTCCGGCGCGGCGATCCTGGCCGGCGAGGACTTCGTGAACAGGCACGGGCTGTCCGGCCAGGCCGTAGAGATCACTGGCCAGGCCATGGCCACCGACTTCGGCAGCACCTTCGACGACAACAGCGCGATGAAGCTGGTCGGCTACGACATGACCCTCTCCGCCGTCCGCCAGGTCTATGACCAGAGTGGACTGTCTCCGTCCGATGTGGACGTGATCGAGCTGCACGACTGCTTCTCCGCCAACGAACTCATCACCTACGAGGCACTCGGCCTCTGCGGCGAGGGCGAGGCCGGGAAGCTGATCGACGCCGGCGACACCACCTACGGCGGGCGCTGGGTGGTCAACCCCTCCGGCGGACTCATCTCCAAGGGCCACCCGCTCGGCGCCACCGGGCTCGCGCAGTGCGCCGAGCTCACCTGGCAGCTGCGTGGCCAGGCCGACAAGCGCCAGGTCGACGGCGCGAAGGTCGCCCTGCAACACAACATCGGACTCGGCGGCGCCGCAGTGGTCACCGCCTACCAGCCGGCAGAACGGTAAAGGGAGAAAGACAGTGGTCAACGTCAACATTTCCAGGGAGTTCGCCGCTTCCCCGGACGCCGTCTGGGCCAAGCTGGCCGACCTCGAGGGCCGCAAGGACTGGCTGACCATCCACAAGGGATGGAAGAGCGACACCAGTGTGGAGCCGTCGGTCGGCGCGCAGCTGTCCGAGGTCGTGGTGCTGATGGGCATGGCGAACAAGATCGACTGGACGGTCACCGCCTACGAGCCGCCCAAGCAGGTCGCCATGCAGGGCACCGGTATGGCCGGGGTGAAAGTACAGATGACCATGGTCTGTGAGCCGACGGACACCGGTTCGAAGATCACCATCGACTCCCAGTACGAGGGCCAGATGATCGTCGGCCCGATCGGCATGGCGGTGGCCAAGAACTCCAAGGCCGAGCTGGAGAAGTCCCTGGACAACTTCGCCAAGCTGGTGGAGGCGTAAATGACCGAGCCGTTCATGCCCGAGGGTCTCGGCGAGTGGACCGATCCCGACAAGTTCCAGGTGACCGCGGAGCGGATCACCGAGTACGCGAAGGCCACCAACGACCCGATCCAGGCGCACCTGGACGGTGAGGTCGCCTCGCCGGTCTTCGCCATCGTTCCGGTGTTCAACGCGATGATCCCCGCGGTCTTCTCCGTGGTGCCGGTGGAGTACCTGGGCAAGGTGCTGCACGGAAAGCAGGACTTCGTGTTCCACCGGCCGATCAAGGCCGGCGACAACCTGGTCGCCAGGGTCAAGCCGATCGGCTACCAGAAGCAGTCCACCGGCTCGGTCGTGGTGCAGCTCCTGGAGACCCGCACCGACGAGGGCGAACTGGTCAACGAGCAGTACATGACTGCCTTCTTCCGCGGCGTGGATTCCGGTGGCTCCGCCGGAGAAACGGCCCCGGACCACACGTTCCCCGAGCAGTTACGGGACACCGAGCCGGTCGCCGTGGTGACCGCGCACGTGGACGAGGACCAGACGTTCCGGTACTCGCCCGCCTCCGGTGACCCGATGCCGATCCACCTGGACGCGGAGATGGCCCAGGCCTCCGGCCTGCCGGGCATCATCGCGCACGGCCTGTGCATCCAGGCCTTCACCTCGTGGGCGGTGCTGACCTCGGTGGCCGGCTCGAAGACCGAGCGGCTCAAGCGGTTCGCCGTGCGGTTCGCCAAGCCGGTACTGCCCGGCCAGGACATCACCACCCGGATCTGGGCATCCCCGGACACCCCGGGCACCTACCACTTCGAGACCACTGTGGACGACGTGGCGGTAATCAAGGACGGACTCGCGGAGGTCGCGGACTAATGGGAGCACTGGACGGACGGGTCGCCATCATCACCGGCGCCGGGCGGGGCATCGGCCGCGAACACGCGCTGCTGTTCGCCGCCGAAGGCGCCAGCCTGGTGATCAACGACCTCGGCGGATCGAACGACGGTTCCGGCACGGACGCGGGCCCGGCGCAGCAGGTGGCCGACGAGATCATCGCGCTGGGCGGCAAGGCGGTGGCGAACACCGACAACGTCGCCAGCTGGGACGGCGCCAAGAACCTGATCGACCAGGCGGTGTCCGAGTTCGGCAAGCTGGACGTGCTGGTGAACAACGCGGGCATCCTGCGCGACGCCTTCATCCCCGGCATGGACGAGGCCCAGTGGGACTCGGTGATCAACGTTCACCTCAAGGGCCACTTCGCCCCGCTGCACCACGCCGCCGCGTACTGGAAGGACCAGTCCAAGGCCGGCAACGAGGTCAAGGGCTCGGTGATCAACACCGCCTCGGCCTCCGGCACCTTCATGCCCAACGCCGGACAGGCCAATTACGGCGCCGCCAAGGCGGGCATCGCCGCGCTGAGCCTGGTCGCCGCGCAGGAGCTGGAGCGGTACGGCGTGCGGTCCAACGCCATCGCGCCGATCGCCCGCACCCGGCTCACGCTGGCCACCCCCGGGATGAACGTGTTGTTCGCCGAGCCCGAGGACCCGGAGGAGTTCGACGGCTTCCACCCGAAGCACGTCTCCCCGCTCGTGGCCTACCTCGCGACGGAGAACAGCCCGGTCACCGGCAAGGTCTTCGCTATCCAGGGCGGTGTCGTCCAGGAACTGATCGGCTGGCAGATCGGCCGGACCAGCGAGACCGACAAGCCGTGGACCATCGACGACCTTGGCAGCCGACTGACGGAGTGGAGCTAACTCATGTACAAGTGGTCCGAAACCGACCTGCTGATCCAGGAAGCCATCCGCTCCTTCATCGATGACGAGATCCGGCCGCACCTGGACGCGCTGGACGACGGCTCGCAGCTGCCGTATCCGCTGATCAAGAAGTTCTTCACCTCCTTCGGCGTGGACGCCATGGCCAAGGAGGCCTTCTCCGGGCTGATCGAGGCGCAGAAGAAGAAGCGGGACAACCCCGCTCCCGCCGACAAGAAGAAGGGCGGCGGCAAGTCGGCGCTGGCCGAGGCCGGCGGCCAGGCTTCGATGGCGTTGATCGCCTGCGCCGAGTTCTGTCGGGTCGCCATGGGCCTCACCACCGCGATGGGCGTCAGCCTCGGCCTGACCGCGTCCACCATCCAGTCGCGGGGCACGATCGAGCAGCAGGAGCGCTGGCTGCTGGACCTGCTCACCTTCGACAAGGTGGGCGCCTGGGCGATCACCGAGCCGGACGCCGGTTCGGACGCCTTCGGTGGCATGCGCACCGTGGCCAAGCCGGACGGCGAGGGTGGCTACATCCTCAACGGTGGCAAGACGTTCATCACCAACGGCCCGTTCGCGGACATCACCGTGGTCTACGCGAAGCTGGACGACGGCACCATCGAGGACCGGCGCAAGCAGCCGGTGCTGACCGTGGTGCTGGAGAAGGGCGACCCGGGTTTCACCCAGGCAGCGCCGTTCCGCAAGATGGGCATCCACTCCTCGCCCACCGGGCAGATCTTCTTCGACAACGTCAAGGTCGGCGCGGACCGGGTACTCGGCGCGGCCAAGGAAGAGGACGGCCGGGAGAGCGCCCGTTCCTCCTTCTCCATGGAGCGCATGGGCGTGGCGGCGATGGCGCTGGGCGTCATCGAGGAATGCCAGCGACTGTGCGTCGACTACGCCAAGTCCCGCGTGCTCAAGGGCGTGCCGATCGGTGATCACCAGCTGATCCAGTTGAAGCTGGCCAAGATGGAGGTCGCCCGGCTCAACGTGGAGGGCATGGTCTTCCGCACCGTCGAGCTGCTCAAGGACGGCAAGTTCCCGTCGCTGGCCGAGGCTTCCGCGATGAAGCTGTACTCCTCGGAGGCGGCGTCCGAGGTGGCCAATGACGCCATCCGGCTGTTCGGCGGCAACGGATACATGGCCGAGTACCGGGTGGAGCAGCTGGCTCGCGACGCCAAGTCACTGGAGATCTACGCCGGCTCCAACGAGATCCAGGTGACCCACATCGCCAAGGAACTCCTGAAGTAGCAGTAAGGGGCACCCATGCTGCATCCAACGCAGCGTGGGTGCCCCTTACTCAGTGGTGCTCGTGTTCGTCCTGGGGGAAGACGAGGTCGAGGACGCTGTTGCGCAGCAACTGCTCTTCGGCGTACAGGTCGACGCAGTCGTCGACGAATTCCAGCGGCAGGGCCAGCAGCTTGCACAGCTCGCGGATCGCGAGGACCTCGCCGGGGTGCAGCTCACGGTCGGCGGAGCAGGCCCGCACCGCATCGAAGATGAGCGCGCGGCGGATCTCACCGATGGCCTTGAAGCTGCCGATCAGATCCTTGGGGTCCTGGCCGCCCTCGTACTCGATCAGGGCGTCGATCATTTCCTGCGGACAGTCCAATTCGGACAGGTAATCGCAGATCCAGGCGCGCTCCTGCGGACGGATCGAGCCGTCCCCGGTGCAGCAGATGAGCAGCAGCTTGCCGTAGGCGGCAAGGTCGGAGGCCACCGGCGCGGCGTCGATGTGCCACTCCTGCCGGAAAAGCCACAGCGCACCACGATCGATACTCATTGCCCACCTGCCTGATCTTCTGCCCACCGGACTCTGCGCGGCTCAGCGTAGCGTCGTGATCTTGAACAGCAGCGGGCGACCGGGCGGGCTGACCACGATCGTGTAGTGGCAGGTCAGACGTTCGGCCTGAACAATGCCGGGCTCCGCAAGAAAGCTAACCGGGAATTCACATGGCTGAGCCAGTGCACGGTCAACCGATCCTTTTTCGGCCCCCGTCCCCGCCGGTCGACATACCGGAACCGGGCCAGCCCGACGATCATCATCAGATCGTCCAGCCGGTCGTGTTCCACGACCAGGAAGGTGGTCCGGGTCCAGAATCCCAGCACCCGGTCGGCCGCCTCGCGCACCGCCTCCAGCTCACTTCCGAGTTCCAGCCTGCCGTGGACCGGATCCTGCGGATCACGCAGCGCCTTGGCGAAGCTCTCGAAGACGTCCCACAACACCTCGGTGACGTTCTCCGACATGCGCAGCGACATCCCGTCCGCGGCCGGCTCGATGTCGACGAAGTCCCGCATCAGTACTCCTTCACCGAGGTCAGCAGGCCGAACCTGCGCAAGGTCCCGGCCGCCTGCTCGACCGTGGCGCGGTCGGGAAACGGTCCGACTCCGGCCGACCCCAGCGCATGGGCGAAGGCCGCCACGGCTCGGGACTCCCTGTCCCCCAGACCGGTCGCGGCACGCACGTGGTACGTGACTTCCAGCAGGCTGTTCACCCCGTCGTTGTGCAGGATCAGCCGCCAGCCGGGCTCCGGGGTGCCGTCCAGGAACGCACCACGGCGGAACGCGCGGGTGATCATCCACAGGATCCAGGCGATCGCGATGGCATCCAGGACGACGACATGCCGCACCTGCCAGCCACCCACCGCCCGATGGACGAGCTCGGCGACGAGCGCGAGGAGAGGTACGAGGGCGACCACCTGGTAGGCGGGCTTCCGATAGGGGAACCAGCGGTGCACCACGGCCTGCAGACCGACATAGGCCAGCGGCACCGCCACCGCGAACAGACCCAGCCGCACCAGCTCCGCGGGCAGGACGGATCCGGCCGCGGCACGCGCGTAGCCCGCCACCCAGCCCAGGCCGGCCAGCACGCCGAGCAGTCCCTCCGCCCAAGCCGGCCGGGGACCCCTGCTGACGATCAGCCAGGCGACCACCACGATGACGACCGAACGCCAGACGACCTGAACCCACGGCTGTAGTACATGGCTGCCCCGGAACGCGTAGCCGAGCGCGAAGAAGACGGCCGGCGTCACCAGCGAACGCCAGATGAGCTCGGCGCGTTTCAACCGGATGACCGGCCGGTCCGGCAGAAAGGCACGCAGTGATGTGGTCACGACACTCCCCAGATGAGCTCCTGACCGCACATCGAATTCGATCGACGTCGCGTTTCACCACCACTAGCGTCACGATCATGGGTGACATCGAACTGGAACGGATAGATCATCTGGTGCTGACCGTGGCGGACATCCCGGCGAGCATCGCCTTCTACACCCGGGTGCTCGGCATGCGAGCCGTGGAGTTCGGCGAGGGGCGCCACGCCCTGGAATTCGGTCAACACAAGATCAACCTGCATCGGCACGGCGCCGAGTTCGAGCCCAAGGCCCTGCGCCCGACTCCCGGCTCGGCGGACCTGTGCCTGGTCACCTCGACGCCGCTGTCCGAGGTGGTGGACCAGCTGACCGGGTGCGGGGTGCCCATCGAAGAAGGCCCGGTGCCACGGACCGGAGCACTCGGTCCGATCACCTCGGTGTACCTGCGCGATCCCGATCAGAACCTCATCGAACTGGCGAACTATTGATCATCCGGGAACTTCAGGAGCGGGTCGCCCGCGCGCTGCCCGCCGAGCACGTGGAGATCCACGACGGCTGGTGGCTGCGCCGCTCGGCGAGCGCGTCCTGGTGGCTGAGCACGGTGTTGCCGCACGGTGACGGTGATCTGGCGGCCATGGTCGAGGTGGCGGAGCGGTTCGGCGCCACGCGTTTCCAGATCACCCCGGGCGCGTGTCCGTCCGAACTGGACGGTCTACTGGCCGATCGCGGCTACCTGCTGGAGTACCCGACCTCCTTGCGCACGGCCAAAACCGCGGAGGTACCCGATTCGTCCGATGTGGACGTCCGGGTGGATTCCGTTGCCCGCGCGGAGTGGTTCGAGTGCTGGTACGCGCTGCACGGCCTCGGCGGATCCGTCGAGGTCGAACGGGCCATGCTGGACCGGGTGGGACCGCCCAGCGGTTTCGCGTCGGTCATGGACCGGGGCCGGGTGATCGCCGTGGGCCGGGCGGTGGCGGAGGACGGCTGGGCGGGCCTGTTCGGCATGGGCACGCTGCCCGAGGCCCGCGGCAAGGGGGCAGGCCGCGCGGTGCTCGGCGCACTGGCCGGGTGGGCGCTGAACCAGGCTGCCGAGGAGATGTACCTCCAGGTGGAGGCCGGCAACGCGGCCGCGATCCGGCTGTACGACCAGGCCGGGTTCACCGAGTTGGCCACCTACCACTACCGGAGGCGCGCGTGAGTGGTTGCGTCTGGCCGTTGTCGAAAGCGGGCTTTGGAGGGGGAGACAGGCTCGGGCGCCGCCTTTCCTGCCTGCGTGTCGGGTGGGCGCACGCCGGCCTGGGCGGCCGGGGCCGCTGCGCGGGGCCTGTTTTGTTGACTTGTCGCGTCTTTTTCCCACGACAAGTGGCACTTGTCGTGGGAAAAAGACGCG
>QZFT01000043.1 GCA_003600225.1 Pseudonocardiaceae bacterium YIM PH 21723 | reverse complement strand
CTGCCACCTGGAATCCAGGGTCGTCCCGGCTGGCTGACCGGCTACCGAAGTCGACGAGGTTCGGGGTCATGCCGCGAACCTCGTCGACTTCGGAACTACGGGATCAGGTGGCGGCGGCCAGGATGGCGTGTTCGATGCGGCGGCGTTCCACCACGGTGAGCACGGCGGTTCCCGCGTCGACGGGATCCCCGATGGCCAGGCAGAACGAGTCCACCACCGAGACGCCGATGGTGGCGACCCTGGCCCAGCGGACGTCCACCCCGCAGCCTTCGAGGGCGGCGGCCACCCGGTGCAGCAGGCCGATCCGGTCGGCGGCCCGCAGTTCCAGGACCACCGCGCCGGTGGCCTCGTCGTCGAACCACAGCACCCGGGGTGGCGGCGGGTCGACGGGCGGGCCGCCGTAGTCGCGTTCCTTGGCGGCCAGCCGGTCGGTGAGCGGCAGGCTGCCGTCCATGCTGCGCAGGAACTGCTCCCGCAGCAGTGTCGGCTCGGGCGCGGAGCCGAAGCGGGGCGACACGGTGAACACGTCGACGGCCATACCGGCGTGCTCGTTCAGCTCGGCGGCGTGCACTTCGAGGGAGTTCAATGCGAGCACGCCCGCGGCCTTGGACAGCAGTCCCGGCCGGTCGGGGGCGATCACGGTGACCACCGTGGCGTGGTCCACCTCGTCGACCAGTACCTCGGTCTTGCCCTTGGCGGCAAGGGCTTGGAGCTCCACCGCGAGGGGTACCGGGGCGGGCAGGTCGTCGCCGGCCATGGCGGCCCGGGTGCGGCCGACGAGGTCGTCGATCAGGGTGGATTTCCAGCCGGACCACACGCCGGGCCCGGTGGCCAGGGAGTCGGCCTCGACGAGGGCGTGCAGCAGTTCGAGGAGCACCCAGTCGCCGTCGAGGGTCTCGACGACGCGGTGCACGGTCGCCGGGTCCTCCACGTCCCGCCGGGTCGCGGTGTGTGGCAGCAGCAGGTGGTGCCGGACCGCGGCGACCAGCAGTTTCACGTCGCTGGGCCACAGTCCGAGCCGGGTGCCGATCTGCTGGGCCAGTTCGGCTCCCGCCTCACTGTGGTCCATGCCGTCGGCGGCCTCGCGGCCCTTGCCCAGGTCGTGCAGTAGCGCGGTGAGCAGCAGCAGGTCGGGCCGGGAGACGCGGGTGAGCAGCCGGGCCGACTCGGCGACGACCTGGACGAGGTGCCGGTCGACGGTCCAGATGTGCGCGGCGTCCCGGGGCGGCAGGTCCCGGACGTGACCCCACTCGGGGAACAGCCGGCCCCAGAGGCCGCTGCGGTCGAGGGCCTCGACCACGTCGGTGAGCCCGCGGCCGGAGCCGAGCAGCGCGAGCAGTTCGGACAGCGCCTCGCGGGGCCAGGGGCCACGCAGTTCCGGGGCGCTGTCGGCGAGCTTGTTCAGCGTGCCGGCCGCGATGGGCATGCCGAGGCGGGCGGCCGAAGCGGCGACCCGGAGCAGCAGCGCGGGGTCGCGGGTGGGCTGGGCGTCGCGGGCCAGGGCGACCTCGCCGCCGTGTTCCACCACGCCGTCGTCCAGGGGCCTGCGCACCGGGGCGCGGCGCAGGGCGGACAGGCCGCGTTTGGGCATGGCGGCCTTGGCGGCCCGGACGGCCACGTCCAGGGCGTAGGAGACGGTGCGACCGGCGCCGGACATCGCCCTGGCCAGGTCGAACCGGTCACCGATGCGCAGGGCGGCGGCGATCTCGTCGCCTTCCTGGGCGCGGACGACCTCGCGGGCGCGGCCGGTGCCGCGGTGCAGTTCGGTGCGCACGTCGAGGAGCAGCGTGCGGGCGGCGTTCACCTCGGGGCCGGGGCGCTCGATGATCTGCGCGGCGGCGAGGGCGTCCAGCAGCTGGATGTCCCGCAGGCCGCCGCGGCCGTTCTTCACGTCCGGTTCCACCCGGTGGGTGAGTTCGCCGCTGCGGCTCCAGCGTTGCTGGGCGGCTTCGACGAGCTCCGGCAACCGGTTGCGGATACCGGCCCGCCAGGCCTGCCGGGTGAGCGAGATGAGCTTCTGCGACAGCTCCGGGTCGCCCGCCAGGTGCCGGGCTTCGAGGAGGCCGAGGGCGGCGCGCAGGTCGTCCTTCGCCACCGACACGGCCTGGTCGGGGGTGCGGACGGCGTGGTCGAGGCCGATGCCCGCGTCCCATAGCGGGTACCACAGGGACTCGGCCTGTTCGGTGATCTGCTCGGCCTTCACCCCGCCGTGCACCAGGACCAGGTCCAGGTCGGAGTGCGGGACCAGTTCGCGGCGGCCCAGCGCGCCGACGGCGATCAGCGCGGTGTTGCTGCCGGCGGCGATGCCACAACGCGCGGCGTGCGCGCCGAGCCAGAAGTCGTGCAGGTCGACCAGGGCGCTGCGCAGCACCTCGGCGGACAGTTTGCGCTGGCCCGGGGCCGGTTTGAGCAGCATGGCCCGGGCGCGGAGCAGGTCACCGGCAGAGCCGGAGGTCTTGAAGTCGACGACCTCCGGCCCTTTACCAACGGTCATAGGGCGTCCGTGCCGCGTTCTCCGGTACGGACCCGGACGATGGTCTCCACCGGGGTCACCCAGACCTTGCCGTCACCGATCTTGCCGGTGCGGGCGGAGTCCACGATGACCTCGACGACCTTGTCCACACTCGCGTCGTCCACGACGACCTCGACGCGCAGCTTGGGCACGAAGTCCACGGCGTACTCGGCGCCCCGGTAGACCTCGGTGTGCCCCTTCTGCCTGCCGTAACCCTGTACCTCGCTGACGGTCATCCCGAACACGCCGAGCTGTTCCAGCGCGTCCTTGACATCGTCCAGGGTGAACGGCTTGACGATGGCGGTGATCAGCTTCATGCCTTGCTCCCCTGCAGCGCCGAGGCCTTGATCGAACCCCGGGAGTTGATGCCGCCCTGCTGGTAGGCGGATTCGGCGTGCTCCGCGTCGTCGATACCGGTGACCTCGGCCTCCGGGTCGAGCCGGAATCCGATGGTGTACTTGATGACCATGCCGATGATCAGCGTGGCCACGAAGGAGAACACCAGTACGGCGAGCGCACCGACCACCTGCCGCCACAGCTGGTCCCAGCCGCCGCCGTAGAACAGACCGTCCACGGCCGCCGGGGCCTCGGCCGAGGCGAAGAAGCCGATCAGCACGGTGCCGATGATGCCACCGACCAGGTGGACGCCGACGACGTCCAGGGAGTCGTCGTAGCCGAACTTGTACTTGAGGCTGATGGCCAGCGCACACACCGCACCGGCGATGGCGCCGATGGCGATGGCGCCGATCGGGGTGACCGCGCTACAGGCCGGGGTGATGGCCACCAGGCCGGCGACCGCACCGGAGGCCGCACCCAGGGTGGTCGGCTTGCCGTCCCGGAAGCGCTCCACGATCAGCCAGCCCAGCAGCGCCGCGCTGGTGGCGACCAGGGTGTTGATGAAGGTGACCGCGGCGGTGCCGTTGGCGCCCAGCGCGGATCCGGCGTTGAACCCGAACCAGCCGAACCACAGCAGGCCGGCGCCCAGCACGACGAGGGGCAGGTTGTGCGGCTTCATCGGCTCCTTGGGCCAGCCGTGCCGCTTGCCCAGCAACAGCGCCAGCGCCAGGCCCGCGGCACCGGCGTTGATGTGCACCGCGGTACCACCGGCGAAGTCGATCACCTTGAGCTGGTTGGCGATCCAGCCACCCGGGTCGGTGACGTTGCCCGCCGCGTCCTTGCCGTCGAAGTCGAACACCCAGTGCGCGACCGGGAAGTACACCAGCGTGACCCAGACGGCGGCGAACACCAGCCACGGGCCGAACCGGGTGCGGTCGGCGACGGCACCGGAGATCAGCGCCACGGTGAGGATGGCGAACATGGCCTGGAACGCGACGAACGCGGTGCTCGGGATGGTGCCGGACAGGGAGTCCGCACCGAGCAGTCCCTTCAGGCCCCAGAACTCGAAGGGATCGGCGAACCAGCCACCCGCGACGTCCTTGCCGAACGCCTCCGAGTAGCCGAACAGCACCCACAGAACTCCGACGACACCCATGCTGCCCAGGCTCATCATCAACATGTTCAGCACGCTCTTGGTGCGAACCATGCCGCCGTAAAAGAATGCAACTCCGGGTGTCATGAGCAGCACCAGTGCGGCACTGGTCAACACCCAGGCGGTGTCTCCCTTGTCCATTGCATCGCCCTCTCGCAAGCTTGTTGCCGATCAGCTTCGGGCCGGGGTGTTTCGCGCTGTTTCGCCGGACGTTTCGCTGAGGTGAACTAACCCACCTGCGGTGTTACGGCGACATTTCCGGTGCGTCACCGCAGCATGTGGTCTCGATGCGGTCTGGTTGGCGTAACGATTGTTCCGTCAATCAGTGGATCTCGCCTGGCGACGCATTCCCCCGGCCGCTGTTTTCGGTCCGGGTTCGCCGGGAGGCTGACGGCATGCGAATCCTCTGGGGAGTAATGCTCGCCGCGAGCGCGATCGCACCGCCTTCGCAGGCGGAGCCCGGCTGGCACGAGATGGACGTACCGGTGATCTTTCACGCGGGCACCATGGGCGGGGCCGACATCCTGCATGAGCGGGCCGCCTGGGCGGTCGGCGAGCACGAGGGCGGTGGCCTGGTCATGCGCTGGGACGGCACGGCGTGGGCGATCCAGCCGACGCCCACCGTCAGCAACGGGCTGCTGACCGCCGTGTCGGCGCGGACCGAGAACGATGTGTGGGCGGTCGGCCAGTACATCGAGTGGCAGGTGGACCACGGGCTGGCCGAGCACTGGGACGGCACGGCGTGGACCGTGGTGCCGCTGCCGGAACCGGGCGGGACACCGGGGTTGAACGACGTGAAGGTGCTGCCCGGCGGCGGGGCGATCGCGGTCGGCGACGACGGCACCAAGCCGTGGGTGGTGCGGTGGGACGGACATGCGTGGTCGACCATGGCGACCCCGTGGGCCTCGGGCGAGCTGAGCTCGGTGCTGGCCCGCGGCGACCGGGACATCTGGGTGGCCGGCTCCGGCATCGTGGGTCACTGGGACGGCCGGCAGTGGACAGACGTCGGCGCACCGGGTCCGGTGAACGCGCTCACCGCCGCCGGGCCGCGACCGTGGGCGGTGGGGCCTGACCTGGTGGCCCGCTGGTCGGGGCAGGCGTTCGTGAAGGAGAGCGAGCCGGAGGGTGATGCGAACCTGATCTCCGCCGCCGGAGACCTGCGTGGCCGGCTGTGGGCCGGTGGGCGGATCAACACCCAGGAGATCTATCTGGCCCGCTACTCGGGTGGTCGGTGGACGCGGACTCCGGTACCGGCACTGGCGACCAAGACGTTGTTCCAGCAGGTGGCCACGAGCCCGGACGGCCGGTTCAGCCTGGCCCTGGTGCGCTCCGGGGTGGGCAAGCACCGGCACACGCACATCATCGAGTACCGCGACTGACCGATCCGAAGTTGACGATGTTCGGAGAGTTCTTTCCCGAACATCGTCAACTCCGGGACAGGCTCAGCGCCGGGGAGCGGCGGCGGCCGAGGTGGCCGTGCCGTCCGGAGCCGAGTAGTTCACGGTCCAGTAGTAGCCGTTGGTGTTCAGGCCGATGCCCATCTTGGTCCACTGACAGTCGAGCATCACCGCGCGGTGCTTCTCGTTGTCGAACAGGCCCTTGAAGGCGGCGGCCGCCGTCTCCTGGCCCTTCAGCAGGCTCTCCGCGATCTTGTCCAGGATGCCCTTCTCCCGACCGCGCTGCTGCGGGGACTTCCCGTCCGGACCGAGGTGGCTGTAGTTCTTCGACTGCGCCATCTCGTCACTGTGCTGCTGCGCGGCCGCCTGGAGCTTCTCGTCGATCTGCAGCGGCTTGCAGCCCTGGTCCTGCCGGGCGTCGTTGATCGAGGAGTAGAGCTGAGCGCGCTGCTCCTGCGAGGCCGGGGGTGCGGGCTTGGGTGCACTGGACGGCTGTGACTGCGAGCTCGACGGCGGAGCCGGCGGCTTGCTGGACGGTGCCTGGGTCGGTGGTGGTGCCGGTGGCCGCGACTGTGTCGGTGGCGCGGGCGGCTGGGACTGCGGCGGCTGCGGCTGCGGTTTCGGCGGCTGCGGCCGGGGCGGTGGCGGTGCGCCAGGACCCGCGGGCGGTGGCCCCTGGGGAGGGGCGGGCCGCTGCGGGGCGGGTTGTTGTTGCTGTGGACGTTGTGGCTGCGGAGGCAGGGGCGCAGCGTCGTCGGCAGGGTCGACCGATGTGGCAGGTCCGCCCTCGGAGGGCGGTGCGGGCGTCTCCGCCGGAGCGGAGGACGACGGCGGGGCCGAGGAATCCGGCAGCCAGGGGAGGTCTCCCTCGGATGCCGGGTCGTTCGGGCTGGACTGCTTCGGCCGGGGAGACTCTTGAATGGTGCGAGGATCCTTGCCGCCACGGAACATGTCGGCGATGTGCGTGCCGTCCATGGCGGTGTAGACGCCGAGTCCGCATACCCCCACGACCAGACCGATGATCACGCCGATGGCCGCGGTGCGGGTGGCGGCGTTCTCGAACAGGTCTCCCAGTCGGGGAAGTTGCATAGCACCGAATCTAACCCAATCGGGTGACTAGCGGTGCTCCTCAGGCACATACCAATTGGCCTAGTCCGTACATAACTCCGGCCCTCTAACACTGTGGTTGACCGGTGCTATAGGCGCCGGTTCTACGGCACTTTCACTACGGTTCGTCGCGTCTGGTGGGTTGTCGAAGGATGGCTTTGGAGGGGGAGCCAGGCTGGAGCCGGGGTCTTTCCTGCCTGCGTATTGGGTGGGGGCACGCCATTTTGGGGGGTCGGGCCGCTGCGTGGGGCTTTTCATGATCATGGGCGGATTTGTCGCGTTGGATGCGACAAATCCGCCCATGATCTTGAGGAATCCCGGCGATACGGTGCAGAAATGGTGCAACACGCCGCGCAATCCCATGATGTGGCCGTCCATTGTGGACAATGACCGAATTCCACACCGAACAGCACCGCGCCGTCCCGAACGCCCAGTCCGGCGTGCCCCCACCCAACACGCAGGCAGGAAAGACCCCACCCCGAGCCCGTCTCCCCCTCCAAAGCCGCTTTCGCCCACAACCAGACGCGTCGGACCGGCGCCGGTTACGGAGCGAGGGCTTCCAGAATCCGCTCGGCCTCGCGGACGGCATCCGCCGGATCGACGTCCGGGCCGCCGATCCGCGGATCGAAGTTGAGGTCGAAGAACACCTCGGTGACCCCGGCTTCCGCCAGCACCGTCAGGTCCTGGCGGACCTGGTCGAGGGAGCCGTGCAGCAGCCGCCGGTCCTCCCCCGCCTCGCCGACCCCGAGCGCGCCCCGGCAGATGAACCGCAACGCCTGCGGGTCCCGGCCGGCCTCGACGGCGGCCTGTTTCACGATGTCGATGGAGTCGCCGAGCGTGGACAGATCGGCCCCGCTGGCACTGATCCAGCCGTCGGCCCGCCGGCCGACGCGCCGCAGGTTGGCCTCGCTGTGCCCGCCCAGCAGGATCGGCGGACCGGGCTGCTGCACCGGCTTGGGTTCCAGCCGCACCGGCGGGAACGAGTAGAACTCGCCGTCGAAGCTGGACACCTCGTCGGTGAACAGCGAATGCAGCACGCTCAGATACTCCTCGGCGCGGGCGCCGCGCCGGGCCATGTCCACGCCGGAGACGGCGAACTCCTGCCGCATCCAGCCGTTGCCCAGGCCCAGGTCGAGCCGGCCGCCGGACAGGTGATCGATGGTGATCGCCTGCTTGGCCAGCAGCGCCGGGGAGATGAACGGCATGTTCACGATGGCCACGCCCAGCCGCACCCGGTCGGTGCGCGCGGCCAGGTACGCCAGGGTGGTGAGCGGATCGGGGACCGAGGTGTAGGTGGTGTCGGAACTGCCCGCCGGGTTGACCAGCCGCTGCAACACCCACACCGAGTGGTAGTTCAGGTCCTCGGCCAGCCGCGCCAGGTGCACCTGGTAGGACGGCTGAGCCCAGGCACCGGTACTCGGAATCCCCAACCCGATCTGCATGCGATGGACCCTAACGCAGTAAGGGAGATCCGACCTTGACCGGACCAGTTGGTAAGCGGATACTTACCGTTCGTGGGCACTTACCAAGATGGGGATGGCTGGGACGCGCTGGGCGATCGGACCCGGCGCACCATCGTCGAGTACCTGGCCGAGCAGCCCCGGGCCGTGGGAGAACTCGCCGCGGAACTGCCGATCAGCAGGCCGGCGGTGTCCCAGCACCTGAAGGTGCTCAAGGACGCAGGCCTGGTCACCGACCGCATGGCGGGCACCCGCCGGATCTACCGGCTCAACCCGGCGGGCGTAGCCGCGATGCGCGATCAGCTCGACACCTTCTGGAACCGGGCACTGGCCGGCTACGAGGACGTCGTCGCAGCACCAACGGAGGAGGATCAATGACAGTGGTCCGCAAACAGATCGTCGTCGAGGCGCCCCTTGAGCACGCGTTCACCGTGTTCACCGCGCGGTTCGGCGATTTCAAGCCCGCCGAGCACAACCCACTGCGCACGACGATCGCCAAGACCGTCTTCGAACCGCGGGCCGGCGGGCACATCTACGACCGGGGCGTCGACGGCAGCGAATGCCGCTGGGCGCGCGTCCTCGCCTTCGAGCCGCCGAACCGGGTGCTCTTCAGCTGGGACCTGAACCCCCGGTGGCAGCTCGAAACCGATCCGGGCAACGCCAGCGAGGTCGAAGTCCGGTTCATCGCCGAGACCCCGCACCGCACCCGGGTGGAACTGGAGCACCGGCACATCGACCGGCACGGGCCAGGCTGGCAGGCGATCGCCGACGGCGTCGGCGGTGCGGAGGGCTGGCCGCTGTACCTGACCCGCTTCGCGACCCTGCTGAGCGACCTTTACGGGTAGGGGATCAACTCCGCGAGCAGGGGTCGGTCCACGACACCGGAGACGGTGTGCGGCATGGAGTCGACCACCTGGATCCGCGCCGGAACCTCGTGCCCGGCCAGCTTGGAACCGGCGAAGTGCCCCAGCTCCACCCGCAGCCGTTCCACCGACGCCGGAGCGTCCGGCCGCAGGGTCACGTAAGCGCACAGCATGTCGTGCTCGGCGGCCGCGCCCTGGTTGGTCGCGCAGCGGCGGGCCAGGACGGCGACCTCCTGCACGGCCGGGTGCTGGGCCAGCACGGTCTCCACCACTCCCGGGCTGACCAGGTATCCACCGATCGCCAGAAGGTTCTCGGTGCGGCCGTCCAGCCACACGTGTCCCTCGGCGTCCACCGCGGCCAGGTCGCCGGTCGGCACCCAGCCGTCGGTGCGCGGGCCACGCAACGCGAGCCGGCCCGGGGCGCACGGCGGACAGGCGTTGCCGGCGGAGTCGAGCACCCGCACCTGCCACCCGGCGGCGGCCTGGCCGACCGATCCCGGCCGGACGGTCACCGGGTCGGAGATGATCACGCCGCACAGCAGCTGGTTGGTGCCGAAGGCGTCGACCAGCCGGAATCCGGTGCGTGAGTACCAGGCGTCCCAGGTGGCCTTGCCCAGCGTGCCCGCACCGGACACGCAGGCCCGCAGGCCGCCGAGCGCGCCGGTGGTCGGCACGCCGAGCAATTCCCGGTAGTTGTCCGGGTCGGTGAGCAGCACATTCGCCCGGTAGCGCGGGATCAGCCCGACCAGTTCGCCGGCGCCGACCTTGGGCAGCAGGACGGCGCAGGCGCCCGCGTGCAGCACCGCCAGGAGTGCGGTGAGGCCGTACTGGCCGGCCGGGTGCTGGTCGGTGACCACGCATTCGTCGGCGGCCAGCCGCAGTGCCTGCCGGTCGAACCGGGTCGCCGCGTCGAGCAGATCGGCGTGCCGGTGCACGGCGGGTCCGGGGTGCTTCCCCGCCGCGAAGGTGATCACCGCGGGGGCGTCGGCCGCGGTGTCGGCCGCCGGGAAGCCGTGTGGCTGCCGGGACATGCGCGTCGCGAGGTCGCTGCCCAGGCCGTAGCCGAGTACCGGCACGCCGATGTCCGGCACGGTCTCCGGGTTCTCGGCCAGCACCAGCGTGGGCTCGGTGTGCCGCAGGATCTCGTCCAGGGGCACGCCGCGGGCCAGGTCGACCGGCACGGCGACACCGCCCGCCTTGAGCACGCCGAGCAGGGTGCTGACCGTGTCACTGGTGGTGCCACCGAGCACGATCACCCGGTCTCCCGGGCGCACCGAGAGTTCCCCGGTGAGCACCGAGGCGACGCGGTTCGCCCGGCCGAGCAGGTCGAGGTAGGTGATCAGGCCGCGGTGCGGACTGGCCAGGGCCGGACGGTCGAGGCCGAGGCGCCGGACCACGGCGTCCAGCAGTTCGGTGGCCACGTTCAGCCGGGATCGGACGGGCGTGATGCTGAGGGTCATGCTGCACTCCCGGAGGCAGGGATCTCAGGGATCTGGGTGTTGCGGTCAGCCGCCGCCGGCGGCGGCACGGAGCCGCCCGGAGCGGATCAGGGTGGTCACCTCGGCCAGATCGGTATCCGGCCGGGACGGGTCCACATGGGCTTCGAGTAGTTCTCGGACACGGGTGGTGCCCGGCCGCGCATGGCCGGGCCGCCGGGCCAGCGCGAGCAGGCTGACCGCTGCGGTCTCGCCTGCCAGCCTGGCTTCGACCAGTGCGTCCCGGGCGGCCGTCGCCCCCGTGACACACGAGACGCAGTCCGCCGCACAGGGAGCGGTGGACGGGTTGAGCCTGCGGTGCTGGTCGCGGAGGCCGGACAGCAGATCGGCGACGCCGGCCAGGGCGGACAGCAACGAGTCGATGACGCCACCCAGGTCCACTGTGGACTGGTCGTTGAGCAGCGTTTCCAAGGAGCAGCGGGCCTGCTCGATCGCGGCGCGCAACACCCCGGTCCGGGGATCCACAGTGGACTCGCCGGCCAGCACCGCGCACACCTCGGCGGCGGCGGCGATCTCCGTGGCCTCACACAACGCCAGTGCCGCCAGCGCGAGCACGTGGGCGTTCGAGTCCAGCAGGGACGGCTGGTCGACCAGTTCCACCGGAACCGGCTCCAGGCCGCAGTCCTGCATGGCACCCAGGGCGGGGCGCGGTGCGCCGCGGAACCGCACCGTGCCCCGTCCCGTCAACATGCTGACCACATAGGACAGTGGCCGGTACGGACCGCCCGCACAGCTCAGGACGGTCTCGGGGAGTACCGGCACGATGTCGTGCGCCACGCAGTCCAGCAGCAGGTCGATCACTGCGGCAGGGGTGTCGGTGCGACCGCGGACCAGACGGTTGGCCAGGATCAGCAGGGTGGCTCTGGCGACGTCCATGGCGCCGCCCAGGCCCGGCACCGGGTAGGCCCGCGCGCAGCCGTGCCGCGGCAGGTCCGTGCCGGTGGTGGGGCACGCGGCGACCGGGGCATGCCGCGTGGTGGCATGCCGCCTGGCCTCATCGTCGACGCTGACCAGCAGGCCGAACGGTTGCCTGCCGGCCAGGTGTAGGTCCTCGACGGTCAGCGGCTTGGCGCCGAGCAGGAGCGCTCCGGTGACCGGCCTCGCACCGCCGGTCACGAGATGCGTTCCCATACCCCTCGCCATCGCCGCGTGCCCCTGTCAGTTGGTCTGATGGGTGTACCGGGAGACGATGCCGCAGCGCCGCATAGGAAACGCATACGCGCACGTATTGACCGGGGTCGGGGCGTCCCGAAGTTGGCGAGTTTCGGGGCTCGTTCCTCACCGCGAAACTCGCCAACTTCGGAGCCAAGGGGATCAGGTCAGGTGGTGGCTCGGGGTGGAGCTGTCCTTCGAGTTGGTGCGGATGGTGGCCAGCGCCGACTCGGCGCTGTCGATCAGCCAGGGAATGCCCAGCTCACGGGACATGCGCAGGCTGCGGCCGAGGAACGGCACGGCCCGGGCGACGTCACCGATGGCCAGGTAGTTGCGGCCCAGGCAGACCAGGGCGAGTGCCTTGCCCCGCCGGTCGCCGAGGGTGGTGAAGATCTTCATCGACTGGTCCAGTGGCGGCTGGGCGAGCAGGTGCCTGCCCTGCTCCAGGTAGGCGCGGCCCAGGATGGCCAGCGCGTACGCCTCCCCCGGCCGGTGCTCGGCCTCCCGGTACAGCTCGATGGCCTGTTCGGCGGCCTGCTGCCCCTCGTCGGCGTGCCCGGCGTTGAGCAGGAACACCGCGGCGCCCTGCAACGAGTCGGCCTGGGTGTGCGGCAGGCCGAGTTCGCGGGCGACGTCGATGGCGGCGCGGATGCTGGTCACCGCCTGGTCGTGTTCGTCGAGGTAGGAGTGCAGCTGGGCCAGGCTGCGCAGGCCACTGCACTCCGCGCCCAGCTCACCGAAGATCCGGGCGATCTTCAGGCCCTCCTGGACGTCCTGCATCGCCTTGTCGAACACCTGCCGCTGGCCGAGCCAGAAGCTGCGCTGGATGACGGCGTACGCGTACTCCAGTTCCTCGCCGCAGGACCGGAACCGCTGGACGCTCTCGTCCAGCAGCACGATGGCCTCGTCCAGGTGACCGCGCCAGGCGGAGATCCGGCTCAGCGCGGAGGTGGCCACGCCGACGGCCATGTCGTCGCCCCAGCGCACGCCGCAGTCCCGCACCACCCAGGCGACGCGTTCCCCGGCGTCCCAGAAGCTGTTCAGCCCGAACCCGTCGTCCACCGCGGCGCACAGCCGGGTGGCCAGGTCGCACCAGCCGCGGGCGGTGACGTCCTCCACCACCGAGACCAGGTTGACCCGCTCGGTGTCGAACCAGGCCGATGGTTTGTCCACATGGGACTCGACGATGTCGGGTTCCGGTACCCACTCGGTGAATCCGTCCGTCTCCACCCGGGGACGGCGGATCAGCGGCAGGTTGCGGGTGGCGGCCGCCGCGAGGGCGACCCAGCCGGCGTAGACCCGGCGCACCGCGGACTCGCGTTCCTCGGCGGATTCCCGCGCCGCGGCCTGTTCCCCCGCGTAGGCACGCAGCAGATCGTGCATCCGGTAGCGCGGCTGACCGGCGGCGTCGATGCCGATGATCTGCAGCAGGTTCGCCGACAGCAGCACCTCCAGCTCACGTTCGGCGTCCGGCACGTCCAGCAGCGCGGCGGCGATCCAGCCCGGGTTGTCCCGGTTGCCGACGAGGCCCAGCCTGCGGAACAGCCGGGCCGCGGCGGCGGGCAGCCCCTGGTAGGACAGCTCGACGCTGGCCCGGATCGCCATGTCTCCCAGGGCGAACTCGGACAGCCGCTCGTGTTCGTCCTGCAACCGCCTGGCCAGCCGGGACACCGGCCAGCCGGGCCGGGCGGCGAGTTTCGCGCCGACGATGCGGATCGCCAGGGGCAGCCGGGCGCAGGCCTTGAGCACCGTCTCGGTGGCCTCCGGTTCGGCGTCCAGGCGGCCGTCGCCGATGATCTGTTCCAGCAGGCTGCGCGCGTCCTCGGTGGCGAGCAGGTCCACGTCGATCAGCCGGGTGCCGGGCAGCGTCGCCAGCCGGGAACGGCTGGTGACGATCACCGCGGCGCCGGGGGTACCGGGCAGCAGGTGCCGGACCTGGGCCTCGTCCCGCACATCGTCGAAGACCAGCAGGACACGGCGGTCGGACAGCCTGCTGCGCAGCAGCGCTCCGCGTTCCTCCACTCCCTGCGGGATGGCCGCTCCGCCGACGCCGAGGGTGCGCAGCAGTTCGGCGAGCACCGCGCTGGGCGTCCGCGGGCTGTCGGAGCCGCCCGCCAGGTGGATGAACAGCTGGCCGTCCGGGTAGTGGCCACGCAGCTGGTGGGCCAGCCGGATGGCGAGGGTGGTCTTGCCGACGCCGGGCAGCCCGGTGAGCACGGCGATCGGCACACCGGTGGTGGTCCGGGTGAGCACCTCGCGGGCGTGGGCGGCGACCTCGTCGCGCCCGGTGAAGTCGGTGGTGTCCAGCGGCAGCTGGCAGACGGGCCACACGGATGCGCCGGTCTGCACACCGCCGGGCTGCTCGCTGGGCGCCAGGTCCAGCTGAGGGTCCCGGTTGAGGATCCGGGTGTGCAGGTCACGCAGCAACCTGCCGGGCTCCAGGCCGAGGTGCTCGATCAACGCCGACCGCGCACCCGCGTAGGTCTCCAGCGCCTCACCGGTGCGTCCGCAGCGGTACTGGGCCAGCATGAGCGCGGCCCACAGCCGCTCCCGCAGTGGCTTCTCGGCCAGCAGCGCGGTCAGCTCGCCGATCAGCTCGGCGTGCTCCGCGCTGGCCAGCCGGGCCTCCACGCAGTCCTCGGTAGCGGTCAGCCGCAGCTCGTCGAGGCGGAGGATCTCGGCGTCCACCAGCGGGGTGGACGGGACGCCGTCGAAGGCCGGGCCACGCCAGATGGCCAGGGCCGCGCGCAGCACGGCGACGGCCGGGCCCTGATCGGCCTTGGTCAACGCCTCCCTGCCCTGGGCCAGGAGTTCCTCGAACAGTTGCAGGTCCAGTTCGCCGCGATGCACGGTGAGCCGGTAGCCGGGCCGGTCGGTGGACAGCCGCTCGCCCTCGCCGGCCTCGTCGAAGGCGCGGCGCAGGCCGGCGGCGTAGCTGCGCAGGTTGGCGGCGGCGGAAGCCGGCTGGTCATGGCCCCACAGCGCCTCGGACAGCCGCTCGGCGGACACCGGCCGGTTGGCGTTCAGCAGCAGGGTCGCCAGCATGCAGCGCTGCTTGGGACCGCCCAGTGTCAGCTGCCGTCCCCCGTCGACCACCTGCAGCGGACCCAGGACACGAAACTCCATGCGCTACCCATCTCCGCCATCCCACTATTGGGTGACAGTGTACGGAGAGGATGGAGTTTCGGGAGTGTTAGCGCATCGGTAGCAATGGCCCTGTTGTGGACGCGAAGGCGTACCCGAAGTTGACGAGTTTCGGGAAGAACGCCCGAAACTCGTCAACTTCGGAGTCAAAGGTCAGTCGAGGAGGGCGTCGACGAAGGCCTTCGGCTCGAAGGGAGCCAGGTCGTCCGCGCCCTCACCGAGTCCGACGAGCTTGACCGGCACCCCGAGCTCCCGCTGCACCTGGAACACGATGCCGCCCTTGGCGGTGCCGTCCAGCTTGGTCAGCACCACGCCGGTCACGTTGACCACCTCGGCGAAGGCCCTGGCCTGGGTGAGCCCGTTCTGCCCGGTGGTGGCGTCCAGCACCAGCAGCACCTCGTCCACCTCGGCCTGCTTCTCCACCACCCGCTTGACCTTGCCCAGCTCGTCCATCAGGCCGGTCTTGGTGTGCAGCCGGCCCGCGGTGTCCACCAGCACGGTGTCCACCGCCTGCTCGATGCCGGTGCGCACCGAGTCGAAGGCCACGCTCGCCGGGTCGGCTCCCTCGGCGCCACGCACGACCGTGGCACCCACCCGCTCACCCCAGGTGGCCAGCTGGTCGGCGGCGGCGGCCCGGAAGGTGTCCGCCGCACCGAGCAGCACGGTGCGGCCGTCGGCGATCAGCACGCGGGCCAGCTTGCCGGTGGTGGTGGTCTTGCCGGTGCCGTTCACGCCGGTGATCAGCACGACCGCCGGCCGGCCACCCTGACCGGGGATGCCGTGCGGCAGGGCGTGCAGCGCGCGGTCCATCTCCGGTTCGAGCGCCTCGACCAGCACCTCGTGCAGCAGCGCCCGCGCCTCGTCGGCGGTCTTCACTCCCTGCGAGGCCAGCCGCTCGCGCAGCTTCGTCACGATGTCGCTCGTGGTGGCCGAACCCAGGTCGGCCATCAGCAGGGTGTCCTCGATGTCCGTCCAGGAGTCCTCGTCCAGGTCACCGGCGCCGAGCAGGCCGAGCAGGCCCTGGCCCAGGCTGGACCGGGAACGGGACAGCCGCGAGCGCAGCCGCTCCAGCCGGCCCGCGGTGGGCTCGATGGCGTCGCGGTCCTCCGCGGGCGGCGCTACGTACTCACCGGATTCGGGCAGCGTGACGTCGACGATGGTCCGGCGCGGCGAGTCCCGCGGCACGGCGGCGTCGTCACCGACCCCGGGCTCACCGTCGAGTTCGGTGCGCTCGCCGAGATCGGGCACCTGCGCCGTCTCGCCGGAGGCCAGCGAGATGCCGCCCTCGCTGGCGTACCCGCCACCGGCGGGCTTGCGCTCGGCGGTGGTCTCCTTGCCGGGCAGCGAGATCCGGTTGCGGCGATAGGCCACCACGCCGAGCACACCGGCGCCGACGAGCACCAGCAGGACGGCGGCGATGATCCAGATCAGGTACGAGGTCTGCACGCCGCCATCCTTTCATCCGCGCCGAACTACTGCGCAGGCCCCAGGCACAGCGCGGTGAACCTGGCGGCGAGGCCGCCCTTCTCCCGCACCCACAGCGAGGAGTTCACCCCGGGCTGGTTGTCACAGGGGCGAGCGGAGATCTTGTCGATCTCGCTGTGTCCCGGGCTGACACTGGCCACCTTGTACTGCCCGGAGGCGCAGGCCGCCTTGTCCATCCGCTCCTGGCGCTGGAAGGTGATCTTCGTCAGGCACTCGCCGACACCGGTCTTGGCCAGCTCCGCCTGGTTGGCGTGGCTGTTGGGCGCCAGGCAGTACAGGGTGCCGGACTCCAGGCCGTACTTGTCCCGCCTGCCGGAGAAGTAGCTGGCCTCCGTGCCGGGGTTGAGGTCGGAGCACTTGTCCAACGCGTCGAGGGGTTTGACGCCCTCGTTGGTGGCCAGGATCTTCCAGTCCGCGGCCGGCCCACACGGCACCCAGGTCACGTCGTTCGCGCCCACGCCGCCCTCGGGGATCTCACCCTTGATGCACTGGCCGGCCTTCGAGCCCGCCTTCTCCGCGGTCGGCGTCGGGTCGGCGGCGAAGTCACTGGGCCCCGTCGAACTCGGGCCGCTGGGTGCGGCGACCGCGATTCCGATGATCAGCACGACCACGACGGCGACGAGAACGCCGATCACGTTCCACGGCTTCGGCGACGGGGCCGGCTGCGGAACCGGAGCGGGCTGCGGAACATGTGGATGCGACATGCGCTCCCCCAATGTGGACGTCGTGAGTTGGGGTCACGCTACTGCATTCGGCCGACATTCGACCTGCAGGCCGGTAGGCCGTCCTCAGGCCGCCGGGGCGGTGCACAGCACGGTGGCCTGCCCCGTCCAGTTGACCACCCAGAAGTAGGTCTTCGCCTGCGGGAACTGCTGGCACACCCTGGGATCGTTGTGATCGGCGTCGGCCTTGGTCTTGCCGCGCACGATGCCGACGATCCGGTCCTTGCCCTTCGCGCAGGGCACCAGCCGGCGACCCTTGATCTGGGTCTGCGCCTCTTCGAGGCACTGGCCGACCTTCGCCGCCTGCTGCTCGGTGACGGTGGCCAGGCCGACCGGCGCCAGGCAGTAGAGCGAGCCGCGGCCGCTCAGCGTGCGGGCGAAGTACATGGCCTCGGTGTCCTCGAACGGCCCGCACTCGGCGGAGACGTTGGCCTCCTGCTGGGTCAGATCGGCCTTGATCCCGACGATCTTCCAGTCGGCCCGGTCGCAGGAGGCGTTGGTCAGGTCAACGTTGTCGTTCTTCATCGTGCCGGTCTCGGGAATGTAGCCGTGCAGGCAGTCCCCGACGGCCCGCCCCTGCGCCTGGCTGACCGGCGGCTCATCGGGCGCGCTCGCGGCCTGCTGTTCCTTCTTGTCGAGCAGGAACACACCCGCGCCGAGCAGACCGAGTACCGCGGCCAGGACGATGCCCACCACCAGCACGGTGGAGGTGCCCTTCTCCGGCGGCACCGGGGCGGGCGGCGGCAGGAAACCCGGCTGCGGCGAGGTCGGTTGCGGTGGCCTGCTCAGCCGCTGCGTCCGCATGTCCGAAGGCCGTTGTCCGTATGGGTTCGTCACGTGTCCCCCTTTCGGTCGGATCGACCGTAGTGCACATGGCCGACCACCGATCACCACCGGGGGAATTTTCCACGCACGGATGATGTTGTATTCGCGCATGGGGAACGGATTGGTCGTACGGGACGTGCCGGAGCGCTCGCGGTTCGAGGCCTACATCAACGGTGACCTGGCGGGCTGGCTGGACTACATCGCGTCCGGCCGCACGCTGATCACGCCGAGCACGAAGGTGGTGCCGGAATTCGAGGGGCGGGGCGTCGGATCGGCGCTGGTGTCCGCGGTGGTGGCGATGGCGAACGAGCAGAAGCGGTTGATCCGCCCGGACTGCTGGTTCGTGGCCGGCTGGCTGGAACGCCATCCGGATCAGGTACCCAAGGCGTCCTAGGCCTTGGTCAGGCAGAGGGACGTGCCGGTGCGGGCCAGGCGGGCCGAGGAGAAGTAGACCAGGTCCGCGTCCTTCCACCGGGCGCAGGATTCCGGCGTCGCCTGCTCCTGGGTGACGCCCTCGTTGCGGCCGATGACCCGCCATTCGGCATCGCGCCCGCACGGCACGGATCGGAGGCCGGTGGCGTCCGCGCCATCGGGCTGGCCGGCCATGCACTGACCGATCTCGGGTACCGGCGGCGGGAAGGCGAACGCGTACACGCCGTAGGACACCCCGACCGAGGCCAGGAACACGAGGAGCACCGACCAGCCTGCCCAGCGCCTGCGGCGCCGGGCAGGTGGTTCAGGTTCGTCGTCGAAGTAGTCGCGTTCCTGCTCCTGCGACGCGGTCAGATACGGGTCCGTGGACAGCGCCGCCTGTTCGAGAGGATCCTCGTCGTGGTGTGCGAACAGCTCCGCACCCGCCAGGCTGTTGTCCGCCATCTGACCTTCCGTTCCGCTTGAGAGAAACCTTCTCAGGAGTGAACGGATGGTGACCGCTACGGGTTACGGGCCGCGGTGAACAGCCGGTCCGGTTCACCCAACGGCCAGGCGAGCGGATCCGGGCCGAGTTCGATCAGCTTGGGCAGCTGCAGCAGGCTCCACGGGGACAGCTCCACGCTGCCGTCGGTGGCCCCGGCCAGCACCTCGCCCCACGGCAGCCACCACGCCTCGGCGACCTCTTCCGGATTGGGGTCCGGCTGGGACTCGGTGATCACCCGGTACACCGGACACAGCTCGTTCTCCACGATGCCGTCGCCCATCACCGCGCGATAGCGGAAGTCGGGCAGCAGCAGGTCAACGTTGTCAGCCGCGACCGCGAGCCCGAGCTCGTAGCCGAGCCGCCGGGACACCGCCTGGGTCATGGCCTCGCCGGGGGCCGGGTGCCCGCAGCAGCTGTTGGTGATCTGACCGGGCCAGGTCTTCTTGTGCCACGCCCGGCGCGACAGCAGGAACCGGCCCTCGGTGTCGAAGACGTAGCAGGAGAACGCCAGGTGCAGCGGGGTCTCCGCGTTGTGGCTGCGTTGCTTCGGGGCGGTGCCGATCGCGGCGCCGTCCTCGTCGACCAGCACGATCTGCTCGCGGTCCAGGGGGTGGCTCACGAGGCCACCGCCGGCACCGGCTCGTCGACGCTTCGGAGTCGTTGGGAAATGACCTTGGTAATGCCGTCTCCGCGCATACTGACACCGTAGAGGGCGTCGGCGATCTCCATCGTGGGTTTCTGGTGAGTAATGATGAGCAGCTGCGATGTGTCCCTGAGCTGCTCCAACAGGCTGATCAGCCGGCGCAGGTTGGTGTCGTCCAGCGCGGCCTCGACCTCGTCCATCACGTAGAAGGGTGATGGACGCGCGCGGAAGATGGCAACGAGCATGGCCACCGCGGTGAGCGACTTCTCGCCACCGGACAGCAGCGACAGCCGCTTGACCTTCTTGCCGGGCGGCCGGGCCTCGACGTCGACGCCGGTGGTCAGCATGTCCTCGGGGTCGGTCAGGATGAGCCTGCCCTCGCCACCGGGGAACAGGGTGGAGAACACGGTCTCGAACTCGCGGGCCACGTCGTGGTAGGCGGTGGCGAAGACCTCGAGGATCTTGTCGTCCACGTCCTTGACCACGCTGAGCAGGTCGCGGCGGGTGTCCTTGAGGTCTTCCAGCTGGGTGGACAGGAACTTGTACCGCTCTTCGAGGGCGGCGAACTCCTCCAGCGCCAGCGGGTTGACCTTGCCGAGCAGCTGCAGGTCCTTCTCCGAGCGCTTGGCCCGGCGTTCCTGGGTGGCCCGGTCGAACGGCATGGGCTGCGGCTCGGTGACCTGCTCGCCACGTTCCCTGGCCGACTCGTACTCGGCCATCTCGGCGGCGCTCGGCGGGATCGGGGCTAGGGGGCCGTACTCCTCGACCAGGTCGTCGAGGCCCATGCCGAACTCCTCGCCGACCTTGGTCTCCAGCTGCTCGATGCGCATGCGTTGCTCGGCGCGCAGCACCTCGTCGCGATGCACGGCGTCGGTGAGCTTCTCCAGGTTGGTGGACAGCTCCCGCACCTGGCCGCGCACGGCGGTCAGCCGGGCTTCCCGTTCGGTGCGCTGCGCCTGGATCTCGTCCCGCTCGTGGAGCGCGCGCAGCAGCGAGATCTCGATCCGTTCGAGGGCGGTCTCACCGCCGCTGACCACGGCTGCGGCCACCTCGGCACCCCGGGTCCGGGCGATGCGCGCGGCGGCGAACCGCTCCCGGGCCTCGCGTTCGGCGCGGGCGGCACGGCGCAGGCCTTCGGCCTTGCCGGACAGCGCGCGGGCGCGTTCCTCGGCGGTGCGCAGCTGGAGGCGGGACTCGACCTCTTCCTGCCTGGCCACGGCCAGTTCGGCGGCGATCTCGTCGCGTTCACCGGTGTCGGGCTCTTCGCCGATGTCCTCGGCTTCGGCCTCGATGCCGGCGAGCCGCTCCTCGAACTCGGCGAGCTTGGTGCCGTACTCCTCGCGGGAGTGCTCGATGCGGCCGCGCTGCTGACCGATCCGCTGCGCCTCGGCGGCGGCGGACTTGGCAGCCTGGCCCAGCTGGCGGACGCGTTCTCCGGAGCGGGCCGCGACGATCTTGGACTCGTTCAGCTGTTCCTGGACGGCGTCCAGTTCGGCGCGGCGCTGGTCCTGCTCGGCCTGTGCTCCGTCCAGGGTGGAACTGGCCTCGGCCTGGGTCTGCTTGGCGGCCGACAGCTGCTGCTCGGCCTCGTCGACGGCAGCCTGTACCTCGATGACGCTCTGCCCGCGACCGGTGCCGCCGACGGCCCAGTCGGCGCCGAGCAGGTCGCCTTCCAGGGTGACGGTGCGGATGGTGCGGTCCCGGTCGACCAGGGACTTCGCCGCGTCCAGGTCGGCCACCACGGCGAGCCGGTCCAGGGCGCGTTCCACGGCGGACCGCAGCGCCTGCGGCACCTGCACCACGTCGACGGCCCAGCGGGCGCCGGCGGGCAGCGCTGGCCAGCTCGACCGGTCGACGGTGGACGCCGTGTTGCCGATGATCAGTCCGGCCCGGCCGTTGTCGCCGGCCTTCAGCAGGTTCAGTGCGGTGAGCGCGTCGCTGCCCGCAGACACCGCGATGGCGTCGGCGATCGGGCCCAGCGCCGCGGCGAGGGCGACCTCATTGCCCGGGGTCACGGTGAGCAGTGCGGCGACCGAGCCGAGCAGGCCGGGGATCCGGTCGGCGGCGGCGAGCAGCGCGCCCGCGCCGTCCTTGCGGGTCAGGCCCATGGACAACGCGTCCACCCGGGCCTTCCAGGAGGCGATCTCCTTCTCGGCGGAGCGTTCGGCGGCGACCAGATCGGCGACCCGCTGTTTGGCCTGGTCATAGGCGCGCTGGGCCAGTTCGTGCCGCTCGCGCAGCCCGGATTGGTCCTCTTCCTCGGTGCCGCCGACGGCCTGCTGTTCCTCGAACTCCACCTGGGCCATCTCGGCGCGCTCGGTGGCCTCGGCGAACGCGAAGGTCAGCCGTTCGATCTCCTCGTCGGCCGCCTCCGCCTTGCTGCGGAGCACCTCGACCTGGCCGGACAGCCGGGCGACGCCCTCGCGCCGGTCGGCGATGGCCCGGACAGCGGCCATGTGCGCGCGTTCGGCGGCCTGCAGCGCCTGTTCCAGCTGGGCCCGCCGGGCTCCGCTCTCCTGCATGAACTCGCGGGCGGCCTCCACGACCTCGATGAGCTCGGCCTCGCGCATGGCCGTTTCCTCGGCCTCGGCCTCGAGCTCGTCGGGGTTCCGGCCGACCCGCTGGGACTCCATCGGCTCGGCCAGGTGCCGGTGCCGCTCGGCGGCCAGCCGCACGGTGCCGCGCAGTCGTTCCTGGAGCGCGGACAGCTTGTACCAGACGTCCTGGGCCTGCTGGAGTTTCGGCGCCTCGGCGGCGAGGGACTCCTCCAGCTCGGTCTGCTCGGCGGAGATCACCTGGAGCATCTGCTCGACCTCGGCCCGCTTGGTGCGCGCCGTCGCCTCGTCCGCCTCGTCCTTGGCCAGCGCGGAACGGTGGGTGACCAGGTCGTCGGCGATCAGCCGCAGCCGGGCGTCGCGCAGGTCGGACTGCACCGCTGCGGCCCGGCGGGCGATCTCGGCCTGCTTGCCGAGCGGCTTGAGCTGGCGGCGCAACTCGGCGGTGAGGTCGGTGAGCCGGGTCAGGTTGGCCTGCATCGCGTCGAGCTTGCGCAGCGCCTTTTCCTTGCGCTTGCGGTGCTTCAGTACGCCTGCGGCCTCTTCAATGAAGGCGCGGCGTTCCTCCGGCTTGGCCTCCAGGATCGCGGCGAGCTGGCCCTGGCCGACGATCACGTGCATCTCGCGGCCGATGCCGGAGTCGGACAGCAGTTCCTGGATGTCCAGCAACCGGCAGCTGGAACCGTTGATCTCGTACTCGTGCGCACCCTCGCGGAACATCCGGCGGGTGATCGAGACCTCGGTGTACTCGATCGGCAGCGCGCCGTCGGAGTTGTCGATGGTCAGCGTGACCTCGGCGCGGCCCAGCGGGGCGCGGCCGGAGGTACCGGCGAAGATGACGTCCTCCATCTTGCCGCCACGCAGGTCCTTGGGGCCCTGGGTGCCCATGACCCAGCGCAGGGCGTCCAGCACATTGGACTTGCCGGAGCCGTTGGGGCCGACGACGCAGGTGATGCCCGGCTCGAAGCGCAGCGTGGTGGCCGAGGCGAAGGACTTGAAGCCCTTCAGCGTCAGGCTCTTCAGGTACACGAGGCGCCGGCCCTTTCATCAGGAGTGCTCGCGGGGTTGATCCACTTGGTGGATTGCCCGGTCAACTGGACGAGGGTACCCGCCCACCGAGACGGCTTTGTTTCGGCCGAGCCGCGCGCCTGGGTCACCGTTCAACGAAGCCGGTGATGTCACCCTTAGGAGTGGTCCAGCGCTCCACGACAGTACGCACAGTTCCCGGTGTTCTTCCGGAGTTCAACTGCGCCAGCAACTGCTCACCGGACGAGCGTGAGCCTTCGGCGACGACCTCGACACGGCCGTCCGGCAGGTTGCGCGCCCAGCCGACCAACCCGAGCTCCAACGCCCGACTCCGAGTCCACCAGCGGAAACCGACCCCCTGAACCTGCCCGTGTACCCATGCGGTGAGCCGCATCGGTTGATCGTCTGCCTCGTTCACACCCATGGGTCCATGGTGCCGGGCGCCTTCGCGCGGACGCCCCAGACCCCCGAAGGTTGATTTGCGTTCGCACAGCATTACCGAGGATCTTCACCCTTTTGGGTAACGGTTCACCCATTCGGTGCTAGGTTCGCTCACCGTGCGCCCCCGACGTCGGCGGGCTTGCGACCGGCAGTTTGGTGATGGGAGTCACAGCATGGCGGTGGGATGGTTGCGCCGGCGTCGTGGTGAGGAAGACCCGGGAACCCCGGGTTGGAACGCCACCAGCCTGATCGCCCGGCTCCAGCAGGAGAAGGGTCCGCGCACCGAGGACGAGACGGTTCCGCCGGAGTCGCTGATCTTCTCCCCCTCGCTGGACGAGGACACCGGCTTCTTCTCCCGGCAGACCTGGGCGGACGACCTGCGGTACGGCGCGGACGCGGAGCAGCCCGGGGACGAAGCTGCTCAGAGCGATGTCACTGAATCCGAAGCTGTTGAGCCTGAACTCGCCGAGCTTACTCAGGGCCGGCCCGTCGAGCCCGAGGTCACCGAGCCCGGAGCCGGCGAAATCGCGGTGGCCGAAATCGAGATCGCCGAGCCGGAGCCGCAGTTCGGCCAGCTCGCCATCCGCCAGGAGCGCAGCACCGGGGTGCAGGACTACCTGGTGGCGTGGACCGGCGCCCGGACCGAGGCTCCCGCCGCCCCCGAACCCACTGTCGAGCCGCAGGCCGCAGCGCACAACGCCCCCGACCTGCGGGTCGAGCCGCAGGCCGAGGTGCACGCCGCTCCCGATCTGTGGGTCGAAGAGATCGGGCCGGAGTCGACACTCGAGTTCGAACCGGTGACCGAGGGCGAGCCGACGGTCGAGTTCGAACCGGTCACCGAAGGCGAACCGACCCTGGAGTTCGAGCCGGTCGCGGGACTCGACGAGATCGACTTCGAAGAGTCCACCGACCAGGAGTTCCTCGACTGGGTCGAGCCCGACCTGGACTACGACGAATCCGCCGAGCTCATGGACGAGCTGGCCGACGACGAGCCCGAGCGCGTCTTCGAGGTGGACAGCGCGGGCGAGAGCACCATCCGGCGGCGCTTTCGGACGAGCCACCGGCTGCGCCTGCCGAGCCGGCCCCGGCGACCGCGTACCGGCGCCGGCCGTGCGCCGGCACGGCGGCCGAGCTGGACCGGCACCAAGTCGGGCAAACGGGCGATGGCCATCGCCGCCGTCGTCCTGGCGGGCACCATCACCGGGTCGGCACTCGCCTGGATGGGTGGCTCACGCGGCGATGGCGCGCTGAGCAGTGACCTGGCCGGATACGCCGATCAGGTCACCTCCACCAGCAGCACCCCGGCGCCCACCACGAAGAGCCCGGCCCCGGCGCCGACCACCACGGTGGCACCCAGCACCACCACCACGGTTGCCCCGGCGCCCACCAGCGCCGAAGCTCCCCCGGCGCCGACAACGACCACCACCAGCAAGCCGCGCAAGCCGGCGCCGCCCGCCCCAGCCCCCTCCTCGGGTGCGGCCAACCGAGTGATCGAGCTGGTCAATCAGGAACGCCTGCAGGCAGGATGTTCGCCACTACGCATGGACCAGCACTTGACCGATTCCGCCCAGCAGCACAGCACCGACATGGCGGTTTACGGTTACTTCGGCCACCGGAGCCGAGATGGTCAGTCATTCGTTGAACGGGCCAATGCGGCGGGTTACCCCAGCCCAGGCGGGGAGAACATCGCTCAAGGCCAACGTTCGGCGGAGGTTGTGATGTCCGATTGGATGCACTCTTCCGGCCATCGGGCTAACATCCTCAATTGCAGCTTTACCGCGATTGGTGTTGCAGTCGACACCAACGGGTGGTACTGGACCCAGGATTTCGGATACTGACGGCTACCTCGCGGTCGTCATGTACGTGGGTCCCACCAGCTATTAGGGACACGATGTCGAAACAGAAGAAGAATGGCGGTGGTCTGCCCCCGCACGCGTTGCTCGCCGCAACGGCCGTGCTGACCGCCACCACGTTCGCTTCGATCGCCACTCTGGGCTCTGGCGCCTTAGGCGACGAAGAGAACCCGAAAGCACGGATCGACGTGGTGCGCAACGGCGAGTCGACCCCGCCATCGGTGACGAGCACGTCCTTGTCGAGCAGCGTCAGCTCGTCGAGCTCGTCCCCCAGCAGTTCGGCGAGCTCGTCCAGCAAGAAGCCGACCACCACCACGAAGGCGCCGACCACGACCACGACGACGAAGGCACCGCCGCCTCCGCCGCCACCCCCACCGCCGCCGCCTCCGTCATCGGAGCCGCCGACCAGCAAGCCGCCGACCGACCCACCTCCGTCGTCGTCGGACCCCAAACCGCCGACCAGTTCCTGAGGTAAGGCAAACCGAAGAAAGACCTGTTACCGCGAAACCCAGACGCGGTGGCGGGTCTTTTTTCGTGCCAGTTCCCGACACACCGGAAATCGTGCGATCTGTGATCCAACCGACGGCGAATCGTCCGCTCGGGCACCGGTTGGTGGCAGCCGTATTTCGATTGGGACAAAGGCTCGGCCTGAACGCCGGAAATGGGTCAATGTTGCCCCCTGAGCACGGTTGTATAGGCACGCATGCCCGTGCGGCTGCCGTGTACGCGAAGGGAGGCCGCCGCTGATGACAACGACATTCACTTCGTCATGGTTCATTCTGGGAGTTGTCGGCGCACTGGTCGCCCTAGGGATCCCGTTCGTCCAGACGAGTACCTACCGGCGAGCCCGGCGACTCGGATTCTCCGAAGCCGCGTATCGCCGGGAGAAGATCCCGTCCTACTCGATGTATTCGCATCCCATCGAGCCGTTCCGGGTCTACACCGAGCCCATCGCGCTGCGCTGGGTCGGACTGCCCCTCGCCGCCATCACCGCGGGGCTGCTGCTGTGGTTCGGCACGAACCCCACGCTGACCCAGTACGCGCTGTGCGGAGCGGTGACCATACTGCTCGGCCCGGCCCGCCGGATGTTGTCGTTGCAGACCCTGCACGTGATCGTGCGTGGAGTCCGCTTCCCCGGCGGCGTGGTTCGTGACCGGGCGGGGAACGAGGTGGCGGGTCAGTCCTACTGGGCGCTGCTCCGCACCTGGTACGTGCACGAGTACACCGGTACCGGAGTCCTGGACGTGCTGTTCATCAAGACCAGCGTGCTGGTCGCCCACCTGGTGGCCTGGCCGGTCACCCTGCTGGTCTCGCAGGTGCACCACACGATGGCCGCACAGGACTGCCAGCTCGCCCTCGGCCACGAGTCCGACGGCGCGGGCGGAGCCGGCTGGTGGCTCAGCGACCTCGGCGAGGGCAGGCCGCTGCAACACCACGCTCACGGCATCTGACGGGCGCTATCGGAGAGCGTCCTCGAACCACGTGTCGGAGCCGGTATTGATCTTCTTGCCGTTGATGACGATCTGCGGGGTACCGGCGAATCTCGGTGTGCCGTTCTCGCCGGGGGCCGCCACGATCGGCTCCGCCTGCGCCTGGGCCCAGGTGGCATCCACGTCCGCGGCATGGGCGTTTCCGGTGACGCAGTTGACGAACGCCGAGTCGGCCAGGCCGGCCCCCTTGGCCAGTTCGATCACCTGTTGATCGTTCAGGCCCGGACCGCGCTCCGGAGGCTGCTGGGCGAACAACTCGTGGTGCAGGGGCATGAACCGGCCCGCGTCCGCCGCGCACAACGCCGCGTTCGCCGCGCGCGACGAATAGCCGGCGGGCCGAGTCCAGGCGTTCAGCATCGGCAGCATATGAAAGCGAATTCGCAACTCGCCCGCATTCACCCTTTCGGTGAACTTATTTCCCATGGACGCTTCCAGTTTCTGGCAATGCGGGCACAGGTAGTCGGCGTACAGGTCCATGGTGAATTTCGCCGTGGGACTACCGGACACGACGACACCACCCTCCCGGGTGCCGTTGTACTCCGCCTTCACCACGGTGACCGGTGCGGGCGTGCCATCGCCGTTGGCCAGCACGATTCCGACGACCACCGCGACGGCGAAGACCACGAGCGCGATCGCTCCGGCGATCACCCCCACCCGCTTGGGCTGGGCATTCACCGCGCTGCGCACCCTTTTGTCCGTCATACGAATTCCCCCAGGAAATGGACAGTGAGGTACCCGTTATACCAGCGTTCGGAGTGTTCCGGTGGCGGACGACGAACCACGCTCCGACACCCGGCATTGCAACTCACGGGTGAGTAGCCGTACCCGATGGCTGATTCGCCGACCAAGGCCTTGGCGCGCACCCCTCGCCCTGGTTGCGTCTCCAGGGCAATCCCGCGCGCGAGATCCTGGAGGATCGATGCAGCCCTTCGAGCTGCCGGAGTTCTACGTCCCCTACCCGGCCCGGCTCAATCCACACCTGGAGGGGGCCAGAGCGCACACCCGGCAGTGGGCACAGAGCATGGACATGATCGACGTGCCGCAGAACGGCAAGGTCATCTGGACGGCCGCCGACCTGGAGGCACACGACTACGCGCTGCTGTGCGCCTACACCCACCCCGACTGTGACCAGGCGATGCTGGACCTGATCACCGACTGGTACGTGTGGGTCTTCTACTTCGACGACCACTTCCTCGAGCTCTACAAGCGCACCCGGGACTACGACTCCGCCAAGGCCTACCTCGATCGGCTGACACTGTTCATGCCGGTCGGCGGCCCCTCTGTGGAGCAGCCGACGAACCCGGTGGAGAAGGGGCTGCAGGATCTGTGGAACCGCACGGTTCCGCACCGCACGCTCGACTGGCGCCGCCGGTTCGTCACCAGCACCAAGCACCTGCTGGACGAGTCGCTGTGGGAGCTGGCCAACATCAACGCCGAGCGGCTGGCCAACCCGGTGGAGTACATCGAGATGCGCCGCCGCGTCGGTGGTGCGCCGTGGTCGGCGAACCTGGTGGAACACGCCTGTGACGCCGAGGTGCCCGCGGTGATCGCCGGCACCCGGCCGATGGAGGTCCTGCGCGACACGTTCGCCGACGCCATCCACCTGCGCAACGACCTGTTCTCCTACGAGCGCGAGGTCCTCGACGAGGGCGAGCTGTCCAACGGCGTGCTCGTGTTCGAGAAGTTCCTGGAGATCCCCACCCAGGAGGCGGCGGAGCGGGTCAACGACCTGCTGACCTCGCGACTGCACCAGTTCGAGCACACGGCCCTCCGCGAGCTGCCGCTGCTGCTCGCGGAGAACGGCATCGACCCGAAGTCCCAGGCCGAGGTGGCCGCCTACATCAAGGGCCTCCAAGACTGGCAGTCCGGCGGCCACGAGTGGCACCTGCGGTCCAGCAGGTACATGAACGCGTCCACCCGGGACCAGCAGCTGGGCAACTCGGCGGCCCAGATCCTGCCCTCACTGCTGCGCACCGCACCACAGCGGCTGCGCGGCGTGGTCCGCAATCCGTACAAGAAGGTGGGCCCGACCCCGATCCCGGACTACCGCCTCCCCTATCCGGCGACGCATTCGCCGCACGAGCAGGCCGCCCACGAACACGAGGTGGAGTGGGCCGGCCGGATGGGCATCTACGACGAGGGCGTGTGGGACCGGGAGCACCAGGACGGCTTCATCTTCGCCCGCTGCTCGGCGGGCATCGACCCGGACGCCAGCCTGGAACAGCTGGAGATCAGCGCCTGCTGGCTCACCTGGGGCACCTACGGCGACGACGCGTACCCGCTGTGGTTCGGCCGCAACCAGGACATCGCGGGCGCCATCGCGAAGACCCGCACGCTGGGCGAGTTCATGCCGATCGAGGACGGAGCGGTGACCCCCGGCCCGGTCGACGCGCTGGAGCGCGGCCTGCTGGACGTCTGGCTGCGCACGGCGGCCGCCATGCCGATCCCGCTGCGGCGCGAGTTCCGCAGGAGCGTGGAGAAGATGCTGGACAGCTGGGTCTGGGAACTGCTCAACATGAAGCAGAACAAGATCCCCGATCCGGTCGACTACATCGAGATGCGCCGCCGCACCTTCGGCTCGGAACTGACCATGTTCCTGGCCCGCATCGGCATCGGGCACGCGGTGCCGCCGGAGATCTTCCAAACCCGGACGCTGTGGGCGCTGGAGAACACCGCGGCGGACTACGGCTCGTGGATGAACGACGTGTTCAGCTACCAGAAGGAGATCGAGTTCGAGGGCGAGGTGCACAACCTGCGCCTGGTGATCGAGAACTTCCTGGAGTGTTCCCAGGAGGAGGGTCTACGGCTGACGCTGAAGCTGATGGACGCCCGGATGGCCCAGTTCGAGCGGATCGTCGAAGTGGAACTGCCCCAGCTGTGCGCGGACTGGAAACTGGACCGGGCCGGCCGCGAGGCGATCTTCGCGTACGCCAGGGAACTCCAGGACTGGATGGCCGCGATCCTGGTGTGGCACACCGACACCACCCGCTACGGCGAACGCGAACTGCGCGAGCACCCGGTGGGACCGCACGGCCTGCTGCGCAAGGCCGAACGCGGGCTGGGCACCTCGTCGATGCGCATCCCGAGCCTGACCACCTGATCGGGTTGTAGATCTCGTCCCCCAGTGTCGTGGTGCACCGCTAATGTGCTGTGCCGGAAGCACTACGACACTGGGGCGTGATCCACCGTGGCCGAAGCCGTTCGCATCTCCCTGCTCCTGCGCCTGTGTATGGAGGTGTTGCGGGACAAGGGACCGCTCACTCGTCGCGAGACCATGGACGAGATCCGCACCCGCTTCGAGCCCACCGAGTACGAGGCCGGCGAGCTGAGCAACGGCCGGGTGCGCTGGGAGAATTCGCTCGCCTGGCATACCGGCGACGCCACGACCATCGGCTGGATCGAGAAGAGCCGCGGCAAGTGGGCCCTCGCCGACGATGGCGCCAAGGCGCTGGCCGCGTATCCGGGTGACGAGTTGATCGCCGAGCTGACCAGGCAGTACACCGAGATCCGCCGGCAGCGCACGACAGCGGCGGAGCAGATGGCGGGCAAGGCGGACCTCGTCTCCCAGGCTCTCGCCCTCATCCCGCCAGGCTCGTGGACGTCATTCCACGATCTGGGCCAGCTGGTCGAGGAAGATCCGATGACGGTCGCGAACTTCCTCGCCCATGTACGCACGGAGAACGGCCACCGGGTCGCCCTGCCGAACGGGAGTCTGCCCGGCGCGAACCTGATCAACATGTGGTTCCGCGGCGGCGATCTCGATCAGAAGCTCACCAAGGAAGGCGTCACCTTCGTCGACGGGAAGCTCTCTCCGGATCGACGGCTCAACGCCACGGATCTGCGCGGGTTGATGTCCTCGACGGGCCGCCGCGCATGGTTGCTGGGCAGCGGCTACGACATCGCCGCCGGGTTCCAAGGGGCTCAATTCGGCGTGGGCGACTACGCGCTGAAGGTCATCGGTCAAGGCGTCCTTATCGGCCGGATCATGCGAGTCGACAGCAACGACACGGATATCCACTGGCTCAACGATGATCGTCCGCTGTTCGTGGAGGAACTCGACGAGGGGCTGCGGGTCAAGCTCCGCACCCAGTCCCCGCTCGTCGAGCTGACCGATGAGCTGGAGGCCATCGAGGCGTTGCTCTCGGATGAGCCGAGCGTCGTCCAGCACCAGGCCGCATCGCTGCCGGACATCCAGCAGGACCGGGCCGACAAGATCATGTATCCGAAGGAATGGCTCCAGAACCTGGTGGACCTGCTGTCCGAGCGCAAGCAGATCATTCTGTATGGGCCTCCAGGCACCGGGAAGACCTTCCTGGCCGACAAGCTCGCCGAGCAGCTGACCGAACCGAGTGCGATCAAGCTGGTGCAGTTCCACCCTTCGTTCAGCTACGAGGACTTCTTCGAGGGCTTCCGGCCCACGCCCGGCGAGGATGGCAAGGTCACCTTCGCCAAGCGGCCCGGAGCCCTGCGCGTACTGGTGGACGCGGCGCGGAAGAAACCGCTCGTGCCGCACATCCTGATCATCGATGAGATCAACCGGGCCAATCTGCCGAAGGTGTTCGGCGAGCTGTACTTCTCCCTGGAGTACCGGGAGCGGCCGATCACCCTCATGTACTCGCCCGACGAAGCCGACTTCACCCTGCCGGACAACCTGTTCGTCATCGGCACCATGAACACCAGCGACCGGTCCATCGCCCAGGTCGACGCGGCGATTCGCCGCCGGTTCGACTTCGTGGAGCTGCATCCGCAGAAGGAGCCGGTCGACAAGCTGCTGGACAACTGGCTCGCCGAGCTGACCAAGAGGGACCAGGTCAAATTCAACAAGGACGCACCGGAGATGCTGCGCCGCCTGAACAAGCGCATCACCGACTGGGATCTACGCATCGGCCCCTCGTATCTGATGCGTAAGGAGATCTACCAGAGCGAGAACGGCCTGGAGCGGGTGTGGAAGCACTCGATCATGCCGTTGCTGGCGGAACACACCTACGGGCAGGGTCCGGACGCTCTGCTGCCGTTCGGTCTCAAAGCCCTGGGCGCACAGCAGTGAAGATCGAGATCTCCGAGACGGACAGGCACGAGCGGGAACTGACCCGCAAGCAGGCCGATTTGCTGCGTGCCTCGCAGCTGGTCGGAATCACCCAGGTGCACGGGTCGCGGACGCGCTGGACACTCACCGCCAAGCGCAAGGTGGGGGTCGCCCGGGTCGGCGACATCGAGTTGTGGATCACGCCGAAACTGCCGATCAAGCGGCTGTTGTTCATGCTCGATTTCGCGCACAAGCGGCAGGGCTGGCTACCGGATGAGGCCAAGGTCGGCGAGGCCGACGGGCTGGTGTCCACCGTGGCCACCCTCCTGGTGACCCAGGTGGATCGGGCGCTGAGCCAAGGTCCGCTACAGGGGTACCGGCACGTGGACGAACAGTCCTACGTACTGCGGGGACGGGTGCAGACCGCCGCGCACATCCAGCTGCATCACGGCACCACCAGTCGGCTGGACGTCACCCACGACGACCTGGTCACCGACACCGTGGAGAACCGGATCCTGCTGTCCACCATCCGCAAGGTGCTGGACCTGCCCAGGGTCGACGAAGGCGTACGACTACGGCTGGCCGCGCACCAGGCTCAGCTCACCCGCGTCTGCTCACCGATCCGTGGACCCCGGCTGCCGGTCTGGACGCCGGGCAAACCCAACCTCCGGTACCAGCCCGCGCTCCGGCTGGCCGAGCTGATCTGGCGGAGTTGTTCCCCCGAATACGGTTCGGGTGGGGTCGAGGTCAACGGATTCCTGTTCCAGCTGGACCAGGTCTTCGAGGACTTCGTCTGCCTGGCGCTCAAGGAGCTCCTGGAGCAGCGGCACGGTGGCCGGGCGAGCCTGCAACACACCATGCCACTGGACGATCCGCGGAGCGTGGGGTTACGGCCGGACCTGATGTGGCGCGACGAGACCAGGACCGGGGTGGTGGACGCCAAGTACATGGTCGACCGCTCGAACCCGCGCACCGAACTGTTCCAGATGCTCGCCTACTGCACGGTGCTGGGCACCCGGACCGGACACCTGATCTACGCGGGTGGATCGGAGCACGCGGACCGGCGCCGGATCGTGAACTCGGACATCACCGTGGTCAGCCACAGCCTCCGGTTGGACACCCAGCCGGCCGAGGTCCTCGAGCAGCTCACGGCCATCGCCGACGAGATCGCCGGCCAGTGACCTACCCGCCATACGGAAGCAGGACATCACCCATGTGAGGATGACCCCATGCTCACACTGTTCGCAGACCAGGTAGTCGCCACCGTCCAGCAGGTCCCGGCGGCCAGCTTCCTGCAGACCATCAAGAACGCCGTCCTGATCTTCCTGCTGATCGTTTTCCTGATCGGCGGAGCGGTCGGCGGATTCATCGGTTACTGGATCGGCAAAGCCTCTCGCTGATCAACGGGATTTCCGGTACGGCGGGATCACCGGCACGCTCGCCGGTGGTTCCGCCGCACCGGAGCGGATCCAGTCGATGAGGTCGGCGACGACCTGATCGGTGAGCACCCTGGCCACCCAGATGGGTTTCACTCCCTGGGGTTTGACCACGATGACGTTGCCGTCGGAGCAGGGGCCCAGGCAGTCATCGACCACCTTGATCTTCGCTATGCCCGCGAGCTCGGCGCGCAGCCGGTCCAGCTGGGCCGAATGATCGACGTCGGGGAACTTACGGACGGTGCCGCAGCAACAACCACGGCAGACGGTGACCCGGGACAGGGTGGCCTCCTCGCGTCGGTCATCCCTTGATCGCACGCCACCCGGTGCCGCACAAGGAGATTGTGGGCAGGCACCTAGGACCACTCCGGGAAAAACCCCCGACTGCCGGACACATCGGGAATAGTTGAACCTTAAACTTTGTCTGATGCGGTGTAATGAGGGCACTAACCGGGAGGACACCGTGGCAACCTCGATGATTCAGCCGAAGGTCGACATCCGCCGGGCTGAAGACCGCTTCGCGAGCAAGTACAGCTGGCTCGACACGAAGCACTCGTTCAGCTTCTCCCGGCACTACGACCCCACCAACACGCACCACGGCCTGTTGCTGGTCAACAACGACGACGTGATCATGCCGGGCACCGGGTTCGACACCCACCCGCACCAGGACATGGAGATCGTCACCTGGGTGCTGCGCGGCTCCCTGGTGCACCAGGACTCCGAAGGGCACTCGGGCATCATCTACCCGGGCCTGGCCCAGCGGATGAGCGCCGGCACCGGCATCCTGCACTCGGAGAAGAACGACTCCTGGCGCCTGGAGGGCGAGAAGCACGAGGAGCCGGTGCACCTGGTGCAGATGTGGGTGCTGCCGGACGAGGCCGGGCTCAAGCCGGGCTACGAGCAGCTGGAGATCGACCACGAGCTGATGGACGGCAAGCTCGTGACCATCGCCTCCGGCATGCCGCAGCACAAGGACCACTCCGCGATCCGGATCAACAACAAGTTCGCCGCGCTGCACACCGCCCGGCTGCAGCCGGGGCAGTCGGTGCAGCTGCCGACCTCACCCATGTCCCACCTGTTCGTCCCGGTGGGCAGCGTGGAGCTGGAGCAGCACGGCACCCTGAACACGGGTGACGCGGTGCGCTTCTCCGCCACCGGTGGCCACAAGATCACCGCGGTCGAGCCGGCGGAGATCCTGATCTGGGAGATGCACGCCCGCGCGGCCTAGGACAGCAGATTCCATGGAAACTGCTCCTGGTCAGGACAGCAGCGCGCGAACCTCATCGGCGGCCGGGTGGTCTCGCTCCGCGTAGATCACCAGGGCCCCGTTGAGGTGGCGTTGCGCCTCGGCGGTGTCCCCCATGCTGAGCTGGGCCTTTCCCCAGCACAGCAGGGAGTCCGCCAGGCCCTGGCGGTCGCCGTTGTTGCCGCGTACCTCCACGGCCTGCTCCGCGTAGTAGGCGGCGTCCATCGTGCGGCCCAGGGCCAGTGAGCTCTGGGCCAGGGCGGTCAACGCGTGGCCGACGCCGAGCGGGATGCCCACGGTAGCGAACAGTTCATGGGCCTGCCGGGCGTTGTCGAACGCGCCCTGCGGGTCGCCGCTGTCCAGCCTGGTCTCGGCCAGGTAGATCAGCAGGCCACCCTCGCCGAACACGCTGCCGATCGCCCGGTGCTGGTCGAGCGCCTGGTAGAGGTACTCGATGGCCTCCGGGAACCGGCGCAGGCCGGCGGTGGCCAGGCCCAGCCCGGCCAGGGTCCACGCGACGTGTTCCTCGTCCTTGAGGCCCTCACGCAGCTCCAGCGCGCGCTGGAAATACTGCACCGACACCGAGTGCCGGCCGACGCCCCACGCGGTGAGGCCCAGCGCGTGCAGCGACCACGCCTCGCCCTGCACGTTGCCGTCGGCCCGGGCGCATTCCAGGCCTGCCTTGGCGATGGTGCCCCAGGCCGCCCAGGACTTGACCAGGTGGAAGAAGTTCCACAGCACGGCCGGGATCTTCCAGCCGTAGTCGGGCCTGCCGTATTCGCGGCCCAGCTGACCGGCGGCGACCAGGTTGACCAGTTCCAGTTCGCACCAGTCGAAGCCCGCCTGGTGGCTGTGCAGCGGGATCATCGGCTCAAGGACCGCCGCTTCGCCGAGCGGCTGGTGGGCGGGGTTGAGCTGGGCGCAGGCCGCCTTCACGGTGTTCAGGTACCAGTCCAGCAGCCGGGTGACCGCGTCGCGGCGGGCCTGCTCCGTCTCGTCGGCGACCGCCTTCTCGCCGGCGTACAGCCGCAGCAGGTCGTGCAGCTGGTAGCGGTCGCGGCCGGTTTCCTCGACCAGGTGACCGTCGACCAGCTCACCGAGCAGCCTGCGGGCGTCGGCGTGCGGCAGTCCGGCCACGGCGGCGACCGCCGCGCTGCCGAACTGGCCGGCCGGTTGCAGGCTGAGCAGCCGGAACAGCCGCGCGGCCTCCGGCTTCAACGTCAGGTAGGAGCTGGCGAACACCACGCGTACCGCGGAGTCCTCGTCCACATCCAGCACGGACAGCCGGGACTGCGCGCTCGTCAGGTCGGCGACCAGGTCGTCCAGGCTCAGGTGCGGACGCAGGGCCAGCCGTTCGGCGGCGATCCGCAGGGCGAGGGGCATGTGTCCGCACAACACGGACAGGCGGGCGGCGGCCTCCGGTTCGGCGGCGACCCGGGCCGCGCCGACGATGGTGTTCAGCAGCTGGGTGGACTCGCCGTCGTCCAGCGTGGGCAGCGGGAACGGGTGCGCGCCGTCCCGGATGATCAGGCCGCCGAGCTGGTTGCGGCTGGTGATCAGCACCAGGCAGTGGGACCGGCCCGGCAGCAGCGGACGGACCTGGCCGACGCTGCCCGCGTTGTCGAGCACGATCAGCATGCGCCGGTCGGACAGCAGGCTGCGGTAGTGCGCGGACTGCTCGTCCACCTCGTCCGGCACCCGTTCCGGCGGCACGCCGAGGCCACGCAGCAGGTGGAACAACGCGCTCTGCGGGGTGGTGGGCGGCTGGTCCGGGTCGAAGCCACGCAGGTTCAGGTACAGCTGGCCGTCCGGGAACAGCTCGCTGACCTGGTGCGCGGCCCGTACGGCCAGCGCGGACTTGCCGATGCCACCGGCGGCGGTGATCAACGCCAGGGTGGTTCCGGTGTCCGCCGCCTGCCGGGCCAGTTCCTGGATCCGGCCCATCTCGGCCTCGCGGCCGGTGAACGCCCGCACGTCCAGCGGCAGCTGGGCGGGGACGGTGCGGGCAGGAGTTACCGGGACCGGCGTGGGCTCGGGTTCCGCCTCGGCGGTGAGGATCTGCTGGTGGATGCGCTGCAACGCGGGACCGGGATCGACGCCGAGTTCATCGGCCAGCAGGGACCTGGCCCGCTGGTAGGCGGCCAGCGCCTCGGCCTGCCGTCCGGCCCTGGACAGCGCGCGCATGAGCAGGCCGTGCAGCGCCTCACGCAGCGGGTGCGCGGCGACCAGACCGGTCAGCTCGGCGATGACCTCCTGCGGACGGCCATCGGCCAGCCGGCGTTCGGCCCGCTGCTCGACGGCGTCCAGGCGCATGTCGGCCAGCCGGCTGCGTTCCAGTTCCGCGAACGGGCCGGGGATGCCGTCCAGCGCCGAGCCGCGCCACAGGTCCAGCGCGGCGTCCAGGTCGCCCTCGGCGACCAGGTCGGTGAACGCCGCCGCGTCCACCAGGGCGCGGTCCAGGTTCAGCTGGTAGCCCGAGGCCACCGAGGTGATCAGCCGGGACTGCTCCCGATGGCCGCGCCGGGGTTCCAGCACCCGTCGCAAACCGGCGACGTAGGTGTGCACGCCGTTGTCCGCGCTGCTGGGCGCGTTCTCGCCCCAGACACCGTCGATGATCTCGCGCCGGGACACCGGGCGGTTCACCGAGACGGCAAGGATCGCCAGCACGGCGCGTTGTCGCGGTGGCCCCAGTTCTACCTGCGCGTTCCCCAGATAGGCGGTCACCGGCCCCAGCAGCTGAACACTGGGCAGATCGGTGTGGTCCGGCACGGCTATGAACCTACCCCTGAAGGACATCCAGACGATATCCAGAGGACGTACAGAGCAGTGCACAACACTGTGTCGTGGAGGGGGAATCGGCCGGTGGGGGCCGTCCGATCTGATGCGGTGCCGAGCCGGTTCGACTGGGGGTAATCGGCTCGGCCACCGCGTCGGGAAGCCGAGGAAAGGTTTGTCCATGCCGCAATTGGCCGGTCCCGAGTACGACGCGAACCCCTATCCGGCCCTCGCGTGGCTTCGTGACAACGTTCCCATCCAGCGAGTGGAGCTGCCCGCGGGCGCGTGGACCTGGTTCGTCACCAGGCACGCCGACGCCGTCGCCGCGCTCACCGATCCGCGGCTGGCCAAGTCGCCGTTCTGCGCGAACGAGGTGTTCCAGCAGGCCAAGCTGGGTCTGCCGTTCGACAACCGCTCCTCGCTGGTGCACAACATCATCAACCAGGATCAGCCGGACCACGGCCGGGTGCGCAAGCTGGTGACCTCCGCGTTCTCCCCGCGCCGGGTGGAACGGTTACGGGCGCGGACCCAGGAGCTGGCCGACGAACTCCTGGAGACCATCGCCGGGCGGGGCGAGGCGGAGCTGATCGCCGATCTGGCGTACCCGCTGCCCACCCGGATCATCTTCGAGCTGCTGGGCGCGCCCCAGGAGCACATCGACGAGTTCCACAAGCACGCCGCGGTGATCGACTCATCCTCGATGCTGGCCCAGGACGAGCTGCGCGTGGCCACCGACGGGCTGGACGAGTTCATCGCCGACCTGGTGGCCGCCAAGCGGCGCACGCCGGGGGATGACCTGCTCAGCGAATTGATCGAGCACCAGTCGGCGGGCCTGATCTCCGCCGACGAACTGACCGGCATGGCGTTCCTGCTGCTGGTCGCCGGGCAGGAGACCACGGTCGCCGCCATCGGCAACACCACGCTGATCCTGCTTCGGCGTCCGGAGTTGCTGACGGCGGTGTGCCGTGGCGACCTGTCCATCTCCGCCGTGGTCGAGGAGGCCCTGCGCTTCGACGGCCCGGTGCAGAACGCGACCTGGCGGTACGCGGTCGAGCCGCTGGAGCTGGGCGGGCAGCGGATCGAGCCCGGTGAGACGGTGCTGGTCTCCCTGCTGTCGGCCAACCGCGACCCGGCGGTGTTCACCTCGCCGGACGAGTACCTCCCCGGCCGGCCGGAGCGGGCGGGCCTGCACTTCGGCCGCGGCGCGCACTACTGCGTCGGCGCGTCGCTGGCCCGCATCGAGGTGGAGATCGCCATCGCCTCGCTGCTGCGCCGCTTCCCCGGCCTGGAACTGGCGCTGCCCTTCGAGGAGCTGCGCTGGTGGCCCAGCCCGATCACCCGGGGCGTCTACGAACTTCCTGTCCACCTGGGACGGTGATCCACGGGTACTCCGGTACCCCACATGCCGTGCGGGGGCGCTCCGTGCGATCCCCCAGTTCGCCGAGGCCCCCGCACGTGCTTGAACACTTTCTGCAGAAAGTGCTCCCTCTTGAGCACTTTCCATGGAAAGTGCTCCGCTCAGCCGTGGAGTCGCCGGTAGGCGTCCGCCGCACCGGGGTGCAGCGGGATGCCCGCCGTGGTGATCAGTGAGCGGGCGTCCAGGAACTGGGTGCCCACGGCCTGCTGCGGAACCAGTGCGGCGGCCTGCCGGACCAGGGTGCCGGCCACCGCCGACGCGGTCTCGTCGGGCAGTTCCGGCACGCAGACCAGCAGGTTCGCCACCCCGACGGTGCGGATTCCACTGACCTGCCGGTAGGCGCCCTCGGGTACCTGAACCGGCTCGTAGACCGCGCCGTAGGCCCGGCCGACCTCCAGCGGCAGCAGCCGGATACCGATGCGGGCGTCGAGCTCGGCCAGCGCCGGGGTCGGCACCCCGCCGGACCACAGCAACGCGTCCAGCCGGCCCTCCCCCAGGTCCGCGATGGCGGTGGCGATGGGCAGGTGCCGGGCATCGGGCGTCACCCCGGCGGCGCGGAGCAGCCGCTCGCCGAACAACGCCGCTCCGGAGCCGGTGGCGCCCAGCGACACGGCGCGGCCGGACAGTTCGCCGACGCTCCACAGTGGACTGTCGGCGCGGACCACGAGCTGCATGTAGTTCTCGTAGACCCGGCCCAGGGCGCGGAGCGGGAAGCCGCAGGCCTGCGCGGTGTCCGCGAGGCTGAGCGCCACCTCCGCCTGCCCGGTACGCAGCCGGTCCAGGTTGTCGGCGCTGCCCTGGGTGGACACCGCCGTGCCGCCGGGCAGCTGCTGGGCCAGCAACCGGGCGAAGGCCAGGTAGAACCCGCCGTCCTCACCGGCGGCGATCCGGATCCGTGGTGGCTCACCGGATCCGGTGCACGCGCTGAGCAGTCCGGCCAGCCCGGCCAGGAACAGGCGACGGTCGATCATGTCGTCACCACCGGCAGGGTGAGGTGCACTTCCAGACCGTGAGGCTGGTGTTCGCGCAGCTCCAGGTGCCCGCCCCGGGCGGTCAGCAACCGCTGCGCGATGGCCAGGCCGAGCCCGGTGCCCCGGCCGGTCACGGTCGCCGCCCGCCAGAACCGCCGGGTGGCCCTCGCCCGGTCGGCCCGGCTCAGCCCGGGACCGGTGTCGGTCACCACCAGGCTGCCGTCCGGCGCGATCCGGGAGGCGACGGTGGCCCCGGTGCCCGCGTACTTGATCGCGTTGTCCAGCAGCACGTCGAGGACCTCGGCCAGTTCCGGCTCCGGGATGGCCACCAGGACCGGCGGCTGATCGCCGGGCGGCACCAGGTGCACCGCGGACTGCTCGGCCGCGGCCTGCCACGCGGTGCACCGGTCCAGCAGCACGGCCGCCGCGTCGCAGTCGCCGTCGGCCTCCCGCGCACCGGCATCGTCGGCGGCCGCCAGGGACAGCAGCCCGTCGAGGAGGGACTCCATCCGCTCCACCTCGGACACGCAGCCCCGGTAGCTGGTCCGGCCGGCCTCGGTGACCTGGTCGCCGAGCGAGTCGACGCGCAGCCGCAACGCCGCCATCGGATTGCGCAGCTGGTGCGAGGCGTCGGCGACGAGCCTGCGCTGGTTCTCCTCGGCGAGCGCGACCGCGTCGGACATCCGGTTGAACTCGGCGGCCAACACCCGCAGCTCGGTGGGCCCGGCGACGACCGGGACATGCGCGCCGCGCCGGCCCTCGGTCAGCGCGCCCACCCCGCCGGACAGCGAGGCCAGGGGCTTCAGCACCCAGCGGGAGACGACCAGCGCGAGCAGCACGAACGCGGTCGCGGCCAGTACCGCGCCGGCCAGCACGATCAGCCAGGACACGGTGATGTCCGCGACGGCCGCGGTCACCGAGGCGCGCAGCACCACGGCGCCCGCCACCCGGGTCCCGGTGCCGATCGGCCTGGACAGGATGAGTTCCTGGGTGGACCAGGGGGTGAGCCGGGCGGGCACCGGTCCGGGCTGGTTGCGCAACGCGCCGTCGATCAGCCCGGCGAGCGCCGGGTCACCGGCCTTCAGTCCCGCCTCGGCCACCGGGCGGCGGCGGGCGTCGACGACGAGGAGGTCCTCCCCGTAGAGGCGGTGGTAGGCGTCGGCCTCGGCGGCGAGCTGTTCGGGTTCGGTGATGGCGGCGAACCGGTCCAACTCGGCGGTGCGGGAGATGATCAGTTCCTGGGTGCGCCTGCTCGCGGTGCTGGTCAGCAGTGGCCAGGCGAATCCGGTGACGGCCAAGGCGGACAGGGTGAGCAGGACGATCAGCAGCCGGGTGCGCATCAGCCACCGAGCCGGTAGCCGAAGCCGCGGATGGTGGCCAGCAGCCCGGGCCGGCCGAGCTTGCCACGCAGCCCGGTCAGGTGAACGTCCAACGCGCGGGACACGGCGAGGTACGCGTCGCCCCACACCTCGTCCATCAGCTGCTGCCTGCTGACCGCGGTGCCCACCCGGCTGGCCAGCACGGCCAGCACGTCGAACTCCATGGTGGTCAGCGGGATCTCGGTGCCGCCGACGGTGACCCGGCGGGCGTCCAGGTCGATCTCCACGTCCTGCACCGTGACGATCCGGCTCTCCGGCACGCGACGGCCGGTGCGCCGCACGACGACGTCCATCCTGGCCAGCAGCTCGTTCAGCCGGACGGGCTTGATCAGGTAGTCGTCGGCGCCTTGCCGCAGGCCACGCACCACGGACCGCTCGTCGCCGTGCGCGGTCAGGATCAGCACCGGCACCTCGGTGACCCGGCGGAGCCTGCGCAGCACCTCGTGCCCGTCGATGTCCGGCAGCCCGATGTCCAGGATGATCAGATCGGCGTCGTGGTGCCGGGTGAGGGCGTCGGCGCCGCGCACCACCCTGGTCGGCAGGTGGCCGCGAGCGGCGAGGGCATCGGAGAGGGCGTCGCCGACGCCGTCGTCATCCTCGACGAGCAACACCCTCACGAGTCACGTCTCCAGGGTCGATTCCGCCGAGGTCTCCCGCATTGTCCAGTACACGACGAGGGAGATCAGAATGCAGCCGGAGACGTACCAGTAGAACAGGGACTCCAGGCCGATCTGCTTCAGCCCGAGTGCGATGAACTCGGCGGTGCCACCGAAGATCGCCACGGTCAGCGCGTAGGGCAGGCCGACGCCGAGCGCCCGGATCTTGGTGGGAAAGAGTTCGGCCTTCACGATGGCGTTGATCGAGGTGTAGCCGGTGACGATGATCAGCGCGAACACCATCAGGCAGAACGCGGCGTACGGGTTGCGGGTGCCGGCCAGCACGGTCAGCAGCGGCACGGTGCACACGGTCCCCGCGATGCCGAAGAACAGCAGCAGCGGGCGGCGGCCGACCCGGTCGGACAGCCGGCCGGCGATGGGTTGCAGCAGGACGAAGACCAGCAGCGCCAGGAAGTTGATCCAGGCGACGGTGGACGCGTCGATCTTGCTGGTGCCGACCATGAACTTCTGCATGTACGTGGTGTAGGTGTAGAAGGCCAGCGTGCCGCCGAGGGTCAGGCCGACGACGATGCCCACCTCCCGCGGGTGCTTCAGCAACGCGCGGATGGTGCCCCGGTCGCCGGACTTCTCCTGCGCCTTATAGCTGGCCGACTCGTCCATGGTGCGGCGCAGCCACATGACCACCAGCGCGCCGAGCGCGCCGACGGCGAAGGCGATCCGCCAGCCCCAGGAGTACATCTGCTCCTTGGACAGGATCTGCAGCAACACGATCTGCAGGCCGAGCGCCAGCAACTGCCCGGCGGTGAGCGTGACGTACTGGAAGCTGGAGTAGAAGCCCCGCTTGCCGGGGGTGGCCACCTCGGACAGGTAGGTGGCGGAGGTGGCGTACTCGCCGCCCACGGACAGGCCCTGGAGCAGCCGGGCGAGGACCAGCAGCACCGGCGCCGCGACGCCGATCGTGGCGTAACCCGGCGTCAGGGTGATCAACAGCGAGCCGCCGGCCATCATGGTCACCGACAGGGTGAGCGCGGCGCGGCGGCCGTTGCGGTCGGCGTACCAGCCGAGCAGCCAGCCGCCGAGGGGACGCATGAAGAAACCGACCGCGAAGATCGCGGCGGTGTTCAGCCACTGCAGGTTCTCCGAGCTCTTCGGGAAGAAGGAACTCGCGAAGTAGATGGTGAACGCGGTGTACGCGTACCAGTCGTACCACTCGATCAGGTTGCCGATCGAGCCGCGCAGCACGTTGCCGATGACCCGGCGCTCACTGTGCTCCGACGGCCGCTCTGCCGTGACAGCCCCCACGGTTCCTCCCCTGTTCCGGTGCCGAAGGCGTTCTTCGCGAGACCCCTCGACTCGCGAAGAACTCCCCCGCACACCACACCACATGGTGACCTGCCTCACCGTGCGGCCCGCCGGGCGGATTCTCAAGGGCGGCGGCAGACTCCTTACAGTCGCTTAGGACACGACTTTGCAAGGAGGCAGCAGATGACGGAACCGCTCGTCAGGGTCAGGGCCCGGGTACGCACCCGGATGCTGCTGGTCGGCGGAGTGGTGCTCCTGCTGCTGTGGCTGGGCCTCGCGGCGGCGGTGCGCGCGGAGGCGGGACCGTTCGCCATCGACTCCGCCGTGTGGACCTGGGCATTGGAGCACCGCTCCGGCCCGCTGACCGGGTTCGTCCGCGGCGTGACCCTGTTCGGCGAGAACTGGTTCATGACCCTGGTGCTGATCGCCGCGGTGATCCTGCTGTCCGTGCGCGGCGAGAACCGGGAGGCGTTGTTCCTGGTCGGCGCGGGCGCCGGGAACGGGCTGCTGGTGGTGCTGTGCAAGGAGATCATCGCCCGGCACCGTCCGTCGGCCGACGGGCAGCTGGTGGACGTGAACAGTTTCTCGTTCCCCTCCGGGCACGCGATGGGCGCGGCCGGGGTCGTCTCCCTGCTGGTCATCCTCGCGCTGGGTCACCTGCGCAGCCCGCTGTGGCGAGCGCTGACCCCGCTGCTCGCGGTGGTGTTCGTGCTGGCCATCGGTGCGTCCCGGGTGTACCTGGGCGTGCACTGGGTGACCGATGTGGTCGGCGGCTGGCTGCTGGCCGGCGCGTGGATCACCCTCTGTTGCGCATGGCGCAGCGCCCGGCGGGCCGCCGGGACCTGGACCGCCGAGGGCTAGCCGCGTGCGGCGATGCGCGCCTGGACCTCCGGGCGGCGCAACGGCGGCACGGTGGCGGGCGGCTGCTTACGCGGCGGCAACTCCTCCAGCAGGCGCTGGGTGATCGCGGCGATCTCGGCCGCGGCGGCCTCCAGGGGACCGCGGGTGCGGGCGCTGATCGAGGACACCCCGCTCACCTTGCGCACGAACTGCAGCGCTGCTGCTTCGATCTCTTCGTTGGTCGCGGCGGGTTCCAGGCCGCGCAACGCGGTGATGTTCCGGCACATGAACCCCACCGTACAATTTCCATGGAATCTGCCCACCCCAATAAGCACCCCGGGCCCGGGCAGATTCCATGGAAATTGCTCCCCTCATTACCCGATCATGGCCCGCAGCTCGTCCACGATGTCCTGCGGCGCCTTGTCCGGCGAACCCGCGTCGAACGGCGGCTGCGGGTCGTACTCCAGGCCCAGCTGGGCCCGCTGCGCGAACCGCTCGCCCCACAGCTGCGCGGCGAGGGTGAGCCCCATGTCGATCCCGGCGGACACCCCCGCGCCGGTGATCACGTTCCCGTCGATCACCACCCGCTCCTCGCTGACCACCGCGCCCAGCTTCTCCAGCACCGGCCGGATCGCCCAGTGCGTGGTCGCCGGGCGCCCGTCGAGGAGGCCCGCCTTCGCCAGCAGCGTCGACCCGCTGCACACCGAGGTCATCCGCTGCACCCCCGGGTACACCGCGGCCAGCCAGTCGGTGAGCGCGGTCATCTCCAGGGCCTCGCGCCAGCCCCCGCCGCCGGGCACCACCACCAGGTCCGGGTCCGGCAGATCACCGAAGGCGGTGTCCGCCACGATGGTCAGCCCGGAATCGGAGCGCACCGGGCCGGCCTTCTCCGCCACGAAGTGCTGCCGAATGTCCGGGTGCGTCGCCAGCACCTGATAAGGCCCGATCAGATCGAGCGCCGTCATACCTTCGTACAGAACGAATGCTGCCTTCATGTCTCCCATCGTCGGCCGGGGAAACCGCTGGCAGCAAGGACGAGCACCCCTCGGATCCGGCCATCAGCCCAGCACGGCTGAGGCCCGCATCGCGGTGATCGATCCCGTCTCGAAGTGCCCGACGTGCCCGTCGATCTCCACCGAGGCGACATCCGAGCCACGGGTGGCGATCGTGCCGCGCACCACCAGCGAGCCGATGTCCCCGCCCGGTTTCACGCTCACCGCGACCGCCTTCAGCGGCACCTGTACGCCCTTGACCAGGCTGAGCCCTTCGCCGCCGCTGGTGCGCACGTCGCCGGTGACGGTCAGCGAGCCCATCGGCTTGCTGATCTGGATGCCCACCGAGCCGTCGCCGCTGGTGCCGATGCCCGCGAAGGTCGCCTCGCGCAGGGTGCCGTCGTACAGGTTGAACCCCCGCGCGCCGGGACCGGTGGTCTTGATGGGGGCGGTGACGTCCAGCCGGTCGATGGCGCCGAAGTTGACGAAGCCGATGCCACTCGGGCCGTGCGAGGTGACCGGCGCGGTCGCCCGCCAGTGCTGGACCTCGCCCCAGTTGTCCAGGACCATGTCGTTGGCGCCGTAGGTGGTCACCGGTCCGGCGTTGACCACCTCGGACACCACCGCTCCGGTGATCACGAAGACGCCGCCGGAGATCAGGTCCGGGGTGCCGGGGGCGATGCCGCCGTCGGTGTGGATCTCGCCGGTGTGCAGCCGGGAGACCCGGACCCCGCCGCCGACGAAGATCCCGCTGCCGCGCACCGGATGCTCGGCGGAGCCTGCGGAGACGTCGGCCAGCTGGGCGGTCAGCGTGCTGCCCGGAACCAGGTTCCACAGGGTCAGGGCACCCTGCATGGCCTCGACGCCGAAGCCGGCCGGCCGCAGCGTGCGTTCCCGCAGGTCGGCGCGCTCCACGCGCAGGCCGTCGATCCGGATGTGCCCGCCACGTACGGCGTTCTCGGCCAGCAACGCCACCTGGCCGGTGGTGTGCACGTCGGTCAGCACCAGGGTGCCGAGGTCGGCGACGGTGCCGGTCAGGCCGATGGCCACCTGCGGCTCGGGCGCCAGCACGGTGAGCTCGTCCAGGGTGTTGTCCGCGGTCAGCCGGATGCCGGCCCCGCCGAAGCGCAGCGTGCCGCCGCGCAGGGTCACGCCGGGCGGCAGGGTGATCGGGGGCAGGTCGGCGATCTCGCCGTCGATGGTGATGAGCCGGGATGCCGAGTCCAAGGCCTCGAGCAGTTCCGCGGCGGTGCGTACCCGCATGACTTCCCTCCAGTTCGTTCAACCGAAGGTTAGATCCGCGAAGTAAACACCGTTCGCATCAATGATCGACCTCACTCAGTGACGGTGATGACGGTGCACGATCCACGCGACCATGCCCACCACGACCGTCACCATCAACGCGCCACGCGTGGTGTCGGCCAACGCGTCTCCCGGGTAGTGCAACGCCAGGTAACCCAATAAGGCGGTCGTGGCTAATCGGCTCTTCGCGTACTGGAACAGGGCTGGGCAGAACCGGTGCTCGGCTACCGCTTCCCGCTGACGAGTCCGTCTCATCGGACCTCCCCTGGCCGAAGGTTTCCGCAGCCTACGCGGGTTCTCCGACAGGGGAAGTCACTCACACGGCGGATCGGTCGGTCTCCGGTCACCACGGCTCGGCGAGCGGTCGGCGAACGCCCGGAGCCGGTCGTCGATCTCCGTCGGATCCCGGTAGCCGGTCCGGCGCAGCGCGGCCGAAAGGCGCTCGGCGAACTCGTCGCCGGTGGGCAGCCGGCCGCCGAACTCCGCCGACAACCGGTACAGGCGCAGGTCCTCCAGCGCCGCGTTCCGGCCGGCCGCCGACACGTGGAGTCCCTCGATGGGCTCGGTCAGATAGCCGATGCTGAGCGGCCCCACGGTCAGCTGCCGCGCCCGCAGCGGAACGCCGTCCAGCCACCAGGTCGTCTCCGCCCACTCACGGCCGTACCGGAGCTCCGCCTCGATGTTCCGGATCAGCCTGATCAGGACCTGCCGCTCGCCCTCGGGCATCGGGCTCGGCATCGCCACCTGCGGAAGCAGCATCGCGGTGGCGATCGTGTTCTCGTCCAGCCGCTCGGTGTCCGCCCGGGGATCGTCCCGGTGGATCAGCATCGTCCGGGTCCACACGCAGGAGTCCTGGCCGCGCGCCTCGGCGATGGTGATATCGCTCTGCGGCTCACCCACCCGGCCGTTCGTCCCCAGGCTCCACGAACGCCCACTCCCCGGTTCCCCGGAACCGATCACCGGGAAGTCCACCGAGCCGATCGACCTGCCTCGTATGTCCACCCGGCAACTGTCATCGCACGCGGTGAACCAGCGCAACGCCATCCCCGGATCGTGTCGCGTTCAGGACGGCGCAATAATGCAGCCGCCCTGGGGCTTCCGGCGAGAAAGGAGCGTCCGCGTGCGTCGACTTCGCGTGGGCCTCACCATCATGGCGCTGGCCCTGACCTGCGTCACGTCCGCTCAGGCCGAGCCGGCCGCGACCGGGTGCACCGCGCACGACCTGCCCGCACGCGTGGCGGGTGTCCCGGTCACCGTGCACGGCACGCTGTGCCGGCCGACCGGCCGCGCGTACAAGAAGGCGGCCGTGCAGCTGCTGCTGGCGGGCAGCACCTACGGCAGCGACTACTGGGACGTCACCGGCTCCTCGTACCGCCGGGCGATGAACGCCGCCGGGTACGCGACCCTCTCCGTGGACCGGCTGGGTACCGGCGGCAGCAGCCATCCGGTGAGCACGCTGCTCACCGGGGAGAGCCAGGCCGAGGCGGTGCACCAGGTGGTGCGCGCGTTGCGGGCGGGCCGGTTCGGCCGGCGCTACGACACGGTGATCACCGTGGGCCACTCGTACGGCTCGGCGATCGCGATGATCGAGGCCGGGCGCTACCGGGACGTGGACGGCGCGGTGCTGACCGGCATCTCGCACCGGCCGAACCTGGCGCAGGCGGTGGCGTTGATCGCGTCGCTGTACCCGGCGAACCTGGACCGGCGGTTCGCCGCGCGACGGATGGACCCCGGCTACCTGACCACCCGGCCGGGCACCCGCTACCGGCTGTTCCACGCGCCGGGTCACCCGGCGCAGTCGCTGGTGGACGCCGACGAGCGCGGCAAGGAACTGTTCGCCGCCACCGAACTGGAGGGGGTCGCCGAGGCGACGCTGACCCCGTACAGCAGGCGGATCGAGGCTCCGGTGCTACTGGTGAACGGCACCGGTGACCCGCTGTTCTGCGGTGCTCCGCTGCTGGCCACCCGCTGCTCCGCCGCGGACCGGCTGACGGCCGACGAGCGCCCGTACTACGGCCCCCGCGTCCGGCTGGACGCCGTCGTGGTCCCCGGCTACGGGCACTCGATCAACTACGCCCCGAACGCCGGCGAGTACTTCGCCAGGGTCACCCGCTGGACCGACGGGGTCGTCGCCGCGCACACCTAGTGGGCGAGCACCCCGTTCGCGTAGGAGGCCTCGCCGCAGTTCTGGTCGGGCCGCCATTGGTGCAGCGACCGGATGCCCTCGTCGTCCGGCTGCCAGGGGCCCAGGAGCGCGGCGAAGTCCGCGTGGTCCCTGGCGATCACGGTGATGCCGGAGCGGGCATAGGTGGCGGCCGCCTCGGCGAGCTGGTCCACCGGCAGGGCGTCCGGGCTGACGTGCGAGGCGACGAGCCTGCTGCCGGGGGCCAGCGCCTGCCGGTAGTCGATCAGCAGACGACCCGGTTTGTCCTCCTCCAGCAAGCAGTGCAGCACCGCTGCCATGATCAGCCCGATCGGCCGGTCCAGGTCCAGCCGGTCCCGGACGATGGGGTGGCCGAGCACCCCGTCCACGTCCCGCAGATCCGCGTGGAACGCGCCGAGCCGCTCGTCGGCGCCGCAGACCCGCCGGTTGTGTTCGACCGCGATCGGATCATGGTCCACGTAGACGACCCGCGCGTTCGGATTGATCCGCCGGACGATCGTGTGCACGCCTGGATCGGCCACCATTCCGGCGCCGACATCCAGAAACTGGTCCGTTCCGGAATCCGCCAGGAAAGCCGCCGCCCGATGCAGGAATTTGCGATTTTCCTTCGCGAAATCACGATAGGCGGGCACCAGCGACAGGATGTGCTGCCCCACCGTGCGATCGATGGGGAAATTGAGCGTTCCGCCTGCGACATAGTCGTACACGCGGGCCAGGGACGGTAAATCAGAACCGCCCGGTAGCTGGTCAGGCCCACTGTCGGTAATAGCCATCTGGTCGCACCCCCACTTCCCTACCGTGCGGATTCTGCGGACCAAAGATCACACCGGCAAGCGGGACACGGCAACCGCACCGGATAGAGCGAAAAAGCTCAAGTACGCGAACAAGTACCTGAAGGACGCCTTCCTTTACCTCAAGTAAACGAAGGCGTCCCTTGAGCACCCAAAGTAAACGGTGGCGTCCTTCAGGTACTGTCGGTTGTCCCCAGTCGGCGTGGTTATCCACAGATTCCAAGAATCGGCACCCGCACCAGAGCCGTCTCGACACGCTGGGTGGCATGCGATCTCTCATCGATCTCGCCACGCTGCCCGATCGGTATCGGCATCGAGTGGCAAAAGTCGCCGAACTGCTGGACCTGGGTCTGTCCAGCCGGACTGTTTACGCCCGTTGCAAGGAGGGTGGCCCCTGGCAACGGCTGTTGCCCGGCGTCATCCTGCTCAGCAACTCATCACCCAGCCGCGATCAACTGGTCGAAGCCGCCGTGCGTTACGCGGGAGTTGGCGCAGTGGTCACCGGCCACGATGCACTGCGCCTGCAGGGGATCCGCTCGGCTTCGACGTCTGAGCCGCCGCATCTGCTGCTCCCACACTCCCGACACGTCAAGGGCACGCCGAAACTCACTATCGAACGAACTGTCCGGTTACCGGAGCCGTTCTGGCGATCGGGCTTTCCCGTAGCACCCGCGACACGAGCTGCTTTGGATGCGGTCCGGCTGATGAACAAGTCAGATCCTGTTCGAGCATTGATAGCCGAGGTGGTGCAGCGTGAGCGGAGCACCCCGGATGCACTCTGTGCCGAACTTCGCGTCGGAAGCAACAGGGGCAGCGCGTTGCCCCGACGTGTGATGGAGGAGATCAGCGCAGGAGTGCGCTCTGCAGCCGAGGCGTGGGCACGGCAGCTGGTCCTGAAATCTTCGCTGCCGGAGCCACTGTGGAATGTCCCGGTATTCGATGAACACGGCACCTTGCTCGGCGTCGTCGATGCCTGGTGGGATGAGGTCGCCATGGCCTGGGAGATCGATTCCTTCGCCTTTCACCTGGCGCCAAAAGGCTACAGAGCAACCACGACGCGTTCCTCTGGTCTGTCCGCTGCGGGAATCACCGTCGTGCATACCGTGCCGCAACGACTCCAGCAGGAGCCGGCGCAGGTATTGCGAGAGTTGGAGCAGATCTACGTGCACGCCCAGTCACGCCCGCGTCCAGCGGTTTGGGCTCGCAATACCTGATGGCGTCCATCGTTTACCTGAACGCACTGAAGGACGCCATCGTTTACTTGGAGTAAACGATGGCGTCCTTCAGGTCCTACGTGGAAGCGGCCCCGCTAACGGCCGAAATTCCTACAGTTCGAAGCGGTAACCCATACCGGGTTCGGTGACCAGGTGCCGGGGGTGCGCGGGCTCCGGTTCCAGCTTGCGGCGCAGCTGGGCCAGGTACACCCGCAGGTAGTGGGTCTCGGTGGCGTACGCGGGCCCCCACACCTCCTGCAGCAGCTGTTTCTGCGCGACGAGGCGGCCGCGGTTGCGCACCAGGACCTCCAGCACGCCCCACTCGGTCGGGGTCAGATGGATCTCCGTGCCGTCGCGGTGCACCCGCTTGGCGGCCAGGTCCACCTGGAACGAGGAGGTCTCGATGACCGCCTGCTCGCCTTCCGGGGTGGCGGAGGTGGCGCGGCGGACCGCGGCGCGCAGCCTGGCCAGGAGCTCGTCCATCCCGAACGGCTTGGTGACGTAGTCGTCGGCGCCCGCGTCGAGGGCGCCGACCTTGTCGGCGGCGTCGGTGCGGGCGGACAGCACGATGATCGGCACCGTGGTCCAGCCACGCAGGCCGGCGATGACCTCGGTGCCGTCCACATCGGGCAGCCCGAGGTCCAGCACCACCACATCGGGGTGCCCCTCGGCCGCGGCTTTCAGCGCCGCGGTGCCGTCGTGTGCGGTGAGCACCTGGTAGCCACGGGCGGTGAGGTTGATGCGCAGCGCGCGGACGATCTGCGGCTCGTCGTCGACCACAAGCACTTTCGTCATGCCTCTGACTCCTCCGCGTACACCGGCAGCGAGATGACCATGGTGAGGCCGCCGCCGGGGGTGTCCTCGGCCCGGATGGTGCCACCCATGGCCTCGGTGAATCCCTTCGCCACGCTCAGTCCGAGCCCGACGCCGTTGGTGTTGTCCCGGTCGCCGAGCCGCTGGAACGGCGCGAACACCGAGTCGGCGCTGCCCTTCGGCAGGCCGTGACCGTGGTCGACGACCCGCAGTTCCACCCGGGACGCGTGCTCGCTGGCCCGGATGGCGACCAGCGGTTGCTGACCGGGCTGCGGTCCCTCGATGGCGATCTTGCGGCGGCCGTAGCGCAGCGCGTTGTCGACCACGTTGGCCACCACGCGTTCCATCAGGCCGATGTCGGCGACGACCAGCGGCAGCCGCTCGTCCACGGCTACCTCGATGAGGTGCTGGTCGTCCAGGCCGCGCAGCGCGCGGGACACGATCTCGTAGTAGCCGACGGGCCGCATGAGCGGGTTGACCGCGCCGGTGGCCAGCCGGGAGGAGTCGAGGAGGTTGTCCACCAGGCCGGCCAGCCGGTCGGCGGATTCCTCCACGGTGGCCAGCAGTTCGCCGGTGTCCTCAGTGGATAGTTTCAGCTCCGGGTCCCGGAGGCTGCCGACTGCCGCCTTGATCGAGGTGAGCGGGGTACGCAGGTCGTGGCCGACGGCGGACAGCAGCGCCGTGCGCAGTTCGGTGGTGGAGGCGACGCGCTTGGCGTCGGCGGTCTCCTCGGACAGCCGCTGGTTCCGCAGCGCCAGCAACGCCTGGCCGGCGGCGGCCTCCAGTACCCGGCGGTCCTCGGCGGGCAGCGTGCGGCCACGCAGCGCCAGGTGGATGTCCGGGGTGACCGCGATGTCCACATCGGCCTCGTCCGGCTCCAGGCACGAGTCGGCGCCGACGCAGGACACCCGGCGCCACGCGCCTTCCTTGCGCTCCAGCAGCGCGACCGAGTCGAGGCCGAAGTTCTCCCGGACCGCGCGCAACAGCCGGGCCACCGGATGCTGCGCCGTGAGCACGATCCGCGAGTAGGAGGCCAGCAGCGCGGCTTCCGTACCCGCCCGCGACGCGCGGGCGGACTGCCGGGCCGCGCGGTCCACGATGATCGAGACCAGCACGGCCACCACGACCATCAGGATCAGGCTGATCACGTTCTGCGGGGCGTCGATGGTGAGCCGGTACAGCGGCGCGGTGAAGAAATAGTTCAACGCGACGCCGGACACGCCCGCCGCCAGCAGCGCGGGACCCATGCCGCCGACCAGGGCGACGCCGACGGTGGCCAGGACGAAACCGAGCACGTCGGTGGCCTGACTGAGCTCGCCGCGCAGCTGGATGCCCAGCGCGGTGACCACGGCGGGCAGCAGCACCGCGAGCGCCCAGCCCATGGCCTGCCGGGCCGCGGACAGCGAGGGCCGGAAGGTCAGGAACCGCAGGCCGCGGGCGGCCTCGTCGTGGGTGACCATGTGCACGTCGATGGGACCGGAGTCCTGCACGGTGCGGCCGCCGATGCCCTCGTCGAACAGCCGGGCCAGCCGGGAGCGGCGCGAGGTGCCGAGGACCAGCTGGGTGGCGTTGACGCCGCGGGCGAAGTCGAGCAGGGCCTGCGGCACGTCCTCGCCGCCGACCACGGTGTGGAAGCTCGCGCCCATCCCCTCGGCCAGCCGCCTGGCCTTGGTCAACGCGTACGGCGAGGCGCCGGCCAGGCCGTCACCACGCAGCACGTGCACCGCCAGCAGCTCGGCGCCCGCGCGGGTGGCGATGCGCCGAGCGCGGCGGATCAGGGTCTCGCTCTCCGGGCCGCCGGTGATCGCCACGACCAGGCGTTCCCTGGTCTCCCAGGTGTCGGTGATGTCCTGTTCGGCGCGGTACCGCTGCAACGCCACGTCGACCTGGTCGGCGACCCAGAGCAGGGCCAGCTCGCGCAGGGCGGTGAGGTTGCCGGGGCGGAAGTAGTTGGCGAGCGCGGCGTCCACCTTGTGCGCCGGGTAGATGTTGCCGTGCGCCATCCGGCGGCGCAGCGCCTCCGGGGTGATGTCGACGAGCTCGATCTGCTCGGCGCGGCGGACGATCTCGTCCGGCACGGTCTCCCGCTGCTTGGCGCCGGTGATCCGCTCGACGACGTCGTTCAGGCTCTCCAGGTGCTGCACGTTGACGGTGGACAGCACGTCGATGCCCGCCGCGAGGAGCTCCTCGATGTCCTGCCAGCGCTTGTCGTGCCGGCTGCCGGGCACATTGGTGTGCGCGAGCTCGTCGACCAGCACGATCTGCGGCCTGCGGGCCAGCACGGCGTCGAGGTCCATCTCGCGGAACTCCACGTCCCGGTGGGTGAGGAGCCGCGGCGGCACGACCTCCAGGCCCTCGATCAACGCGGCGGTCTTCGGCCGCCCGTGGGTCTCGACGAACCCGACCACCACGTCGGTGCCGCGCTCCAGCCGACGGCGGGCCTCACCGAGCATGGCGAACGTCTTGCCTACACCGGGCGCCGCGCCCAGATAGATCCGCAGCTCGCCGCGCCTGCGGGTGGTCTCCTGCGTCATGCCTGTCCTCAGTCGATGCTCACATGGGCGCTTTACTCCCATTCGACGCTAGTAAAGCGCCCATGCTCGCATTCGGTCGGTCACTGATGGGTGATTGCCCGCTGGATGGCGAGGTTGAGTTCGAGCACGTTGACCGTCGGCTCACCGAGGAAGCCGAGGGTCCGGCCGCTGGTGTTCTCCGTGATCAGCTTCTGCACTTCGGCCTCGGGCAGGTGGTTGTTGCGCGCCACCCGCTTCGCCTGGAGCGCCGCGTAGTCCGGGCTGATGTGCGGGTCCAGGCCGGAGAAGTCGGCGGTCACCGCGTCCACCGGGATCCGGGACTCCGCGACCTGCTCACGGGTCGCGATGGCCTGCCGGCGCTCGCCGATGGTCTTCGCCAGCGCCTCGCTGTCCCCGGCCAGGTTGGAGCCGCCGGAGGTGGACGGGTCGCCGGTGGGCCGGGTGTGGAAGAACCGGTCCCTGGTGGAGTCGCCCGCCGCCCGCTCGTCGACCAGGTCCACGCCGATCAGCCTGGAGCCCACCGGGGTGCCGTTCTGGTAGACGATCGAGCCCTCGGCCTTCGCGTGCAGCCCGGGCAACCGGGAGACACCCCACACCGCCGCCGGGTAGAGCACGCCCAGCAGCACGGTCATCACCAGCAGGAACCGCAGCCCCGCGATGGTCTGGCGCCAGATGTTGTACACTGTGTTCACCCAATTCCCGGGATAAACCGGACGACGAGGTCGATCAGCCAGATACCGATGAACGGCACCACGATGCCACCGAGCCCGTAGATCAACAGGTTCCGCTTGAGGAGCGCGGACGCGCTGGACGGGCGGTACCGGACCCCCTTGAGCGCCAACGGAATCAGCCCGATGATGACCAGCGCGTTGAAGATCACCGCGGACAGGATGGCGCTGTTCGGCGAGTGCAGCTGCATCACGTTGAGCTTGCCCAGCTGCGGATAGATGCCCAGGAACATGGCGGGCAGGATCGCGAAGTACTTGGCGATGTCGTTCGCGATGCTGAACGTGGTCAGCGCGCCCCGGGTGATCAGCAACTGCTTGCCGATCTCCACGATCTCGATGAGCTTGGTGGGGTCGGAGTCCAGGTCCACCATGTTGCCCGCCTCTTTGGCGGCCGAGGTGCCGGTGTTCATGGCCACGCCGACGTCGGCCTGGGCCAGCGCGGGCGCGTCGTTGGTGCCGTCACCGGTCATCGCGACGAGCCGGCCGCCCTCCTGCTCCTTGCGGATCAGGGCCATCTTGTCCTCGGGCTTGGCCTCGGCGAGGTAATCGTCCACACCGGACTCGGCGGCGATGGCCTTGGCGGTGAGCGGGTTGTCACCGGTGATCATCACCGTCCGGATGCCCATGGCGCGCAGTTCGGCGAACCGCTCCTTGATACCGGGCTTGACCACGTCGGAGAGCCGGATGACACCGAGCACGGCGGCCTTGCCGTCACGGGCCTCCGCGACCACCAGGGGCGTTCCGCCGTCCCCGGAGATCTTGTCCACGATCTCGTCCAGCTTCACGCCGACGGTGCCGTGGTGGGTGGCGACCCAGCCCTTCACCGCGTTCGCCGCGCCCTTGCGGATCTGCGCGCCGCCCAGGTCCACACCGGACATCCGGGTCTGCGCGGTGAACTCGATGAACTCGCCCGCCGCCTCCACACTGTCCGCGTCCGCGGTCAGCCCGTGGTTCTGCACGGTCAGCGCGACGATGCTGCGTCCCTCTGGCGTCTTGTCCGAGAGGCTGGACAGCCGCGCGGCCTTGGCCAGCTCGTCGATGGAGGTGCCGCCGAACGGGATCAGCTCGGTGGCCTGCCGGTTGCCGAAGGTGATGGTGCCGGTCTTGTCCAGCAGCAGCGTGTCGATGTCACCGGCGGCCTCGACGGCGCGGCCGGACTTGGCCAGCACATTGCGCTGGACGAGGCGGTCCATGCCGGCGATGCCGATGGCGGACAGCAGCGCGCCGATGGTGGTCGGGATGAGGCAGACCAGCAACGCGACCAGGATGATCACCGGTTGCAGCTGTCCGGAGTACGCGGCCATCGGCTGCAACGCCACCACGGCGAGCAGGAAGATGATGGTCAGCACGGACAGCAGCACGGTCAGCGCGATCTCGTTCGGCGTCTTCTGCCGGGCGGCGCCTTCCACCAGCGCGATCATCCGGTCCACAAAGGACTCACCGGGCTTGGTGGTGATCCGCACGACGATCCGGTCGGACAGCACCGTGGTGCCGCCGGTGACCGCGCTGCGGTCGCCGCCGGATTCCCGGATGACCGGGGCGGATTCGCCGGTGATGGCCGACTCGTCGACCATCGCGATGCCCTCGATGACGTCACCGTCGCCGGGGATGGCCTCCCCCGCCTCGACGATCACCAGGTCGCCGATGGTGAGCTGGGTGCCGGGCACCCGCTCCTCGGTGCCGTCGGCCCGCAGCCGCCGGGCCACGGACTCCTTCTTGGTGCGGCGCAACGATTCCGCCTGCGCCTTGCCCCGGCCCTCGGCGACGGCCTCGGCCAGGTTGGCGAACAGCACGGTGAACCACAGCCAGATGGCCACCAGGACGGTGAACACGCTGGGCTGCAGCACGGCGTAGACGGTGGTGAGGACCGAGCCGACCCACACCACGAACATGACCGGGTTGGCGGCCTGGTGCCTCGGGCCGAGCTTGCGTAGGGCGTCCGGGAAGGAGATCCACAGCTGCCGGGGGCTGAACGCGCCGCCGCCGACGGTGTGCGTCGCCTCGGGGGCGACCGTTTCCGGACGCTCCTGGATGGTCGTGGTCACTTCAGGGCCTCCGCAATCGGGCCGAGGGCCAGCGCGGGCACGAAGGTCAGCGCGGCGACGAGAAGGGTGGTGCCGGCGAGCATCCCGGCGAACAGGCCACCGGTGGTCGGCAGCGTGCCCACGTTGGCGGTGAGCTTCTTCTGGCTCGCCAGCGAACCGGCCAGGAACAGCACGGCGACGATCGGGATGAACCGGCCGATCAGCATGGCGACGCCGAGGCTGGCCTGGAACCAGTCGTTGGTCACCGTGAGGCCGGCGAAGGCGCTGCCGTTGTTGTTGCCCGCCGAGGCGTAGGCGTAGAGCACCTCGGACAGGCCGTGGGCGCCGGAGTTGGCCATCGCGCCGGGGGTGGACGGGAACAGCAGCGCGATGCCGATGCCCAGCAACACCATCGTCGGCATGGCGAGCAAGGAGATCGCCGCGGCGGTGACCTCCCGCTGCCCGAGCTTCTTGCCCAGGTACTCGGGGGTCCGGCCGACCATCAGGCCCGCAACGAACACCGCGATGATGGCGAGCACGAGCATGCCGTACAGGCCGGTTCCGGTGCCGCCGGGCGCGATCTCACCGAGCAGCATGTTCAGCGTGAGCACACCGCCGCCGAGGCCGGTGAAGCTGTCGTGCGCGGAGTTCACCGCGCCGGTGGAGGTGCCGGTGGTGCTCACCGCGAACAACGCCGAGCCGGGGATACCGAAGCGGACGGACTTGCCCTCGAAGGCGCCGCCGGCCAGCAGTGCGGCCGGGCCGTTCGGGTGGGCCTCCGCCCACCAGGTGACCGCGAGCAGCGCGGCCCAGATGCCGCCCATGACGCTCAGCAGCGCGGTGCCCTGCTTGGGGTTGCCGACCATCGTGCCGAACGTGCGGGTGAGGCAGACCGGGATCACCAGGATCAGGAAGATCTCCAGCAGATTGGTCCAGGCGTTCGGGTTCTCGAAGGGGTGAGCCGAGTTGGCGTTGAAGATGCCACCGCCGTTGGTGCCCAGCTCCTTGATGGCCTCCTGGCTGGCGGCCGGGGCGAGCGCGATGGTGTGCTGCGCGCCGTCGATGCCGGTGACCGGGGTGCCGGCGGCGAAGCTCATGGCGGCGCCGCCGGCTACCAGCAGGATCGCCGAGACGAAGGCGAGCGGCAGCAGGATCCGGACGGTGCTGCGGGTGATGTCCACCCACACGTTGCCCAGCCGGTCGGTCTGCGAGCGGGTGAAGCCGCGGATCACGGCGATGGCCACCGCGATGCCGACGGCGGCGGACAGGAAGTTCTGCACGGTCAGGCCCGCGGCCTGGACCAGGTGCCCCATCACGGTTTCCGGCACGTAGGACTGCCAGTTGGTGTTCGTGACGAAGCTGACCGCGGTGTTGAACGCGGTGGCCGGGTCGATGGTGCCCCGGCCGAGGTTCAGCGGTAACCACGCTTGGAACCGCTGCAGTAAGTACAGGAACGCGACGGAGACGAAGGAGAAGCCGAGCACGCCCGCCGCGTACAGCGTCCAGCGCTGCTCGGTGTCCGGGTCGACCCGGACCGTCTTGTAGACGACCCGCTCCACCGCGAGGTGTCTGCGCGCGGTGAACACCCGCGCCATGTAGTCCCCCAGCGGCTTGTAGACCAGCACGAGGGCAGCAAGAAGTAGGCCGACCTGGAGAAGGCCGGCCGCGATGTCGGACATCAGAATTTCTCCGGCCTGATCAGTGCGATGAAGAGGTAGATGAGCAGTCCCAGCGCCAGAACGGCGGCGATGACGTTCCCCCAGATGCTCATCACAGACGCTCCAGACCGCGCAGGGTCAGAGCCAGCACGAGGAACACGCCGATCAGCAGCGCGGCGAAGGCCAAGTCGGCCATCGGCGCACGCTCCTTCCAGGGCAACGGTGCCCACTGGTGAGGCCACCCCGCCGGTGGCCTCTCGTTGGCGCCAAGCGTGCACGCGCAAGTGGTTGTTGCCGAGAGGAGCTGACGCGTCCCTTACGCGTAAAGATTCGGAATTGATGCCATCTTTACGGCCGGTGAGTTGGGTCTCGTGGTATGTCACGGACCGATAAAGCCCAGGTCAAGGTGGGTTATCTAAACCAGTTACACCCAGTTGGCCGTATCTGCGTCCCGTAAACGAAACGTCGGTGGCGGGTCTGGGGCTGCGTCTGGCTGTCGTCGAAAGCGGCTTGGGAGGAGGAGACGGGCGGTCGGGGCGTCTTTCCTGCCTTCGTGCCGGGTGGGGGCACGCCGGTCTGAGCCTTCTGGCCGACCCGGATCCTTGATCACTTCCGGCGCGACCCTGCGCGTGACTGGAGTGGCCGCTGTGGCTACTGGTGCCCCGGTGGGTGACCGGGCGCCAACTTTTCCGTCTTCAAGACCGAAAACAGGCCAGTTTCCGGTCTTGAAGACGGAAGACTCCGTCGGTCCACAGTGGACTTAGCCCGGACGGCCGGAGCTCGCGTGAAGGGGCACCTTCACTGCACTCAACGCAGTGAAGGTGCCCCTCACGCCGAGAGCCGCCACCCCATCACCACCAGACAGGCGTGCCCCCACCCAACACGCCGGCCGGAAAGACCCCGCCCCGAGCCCATCGCCCCCTCCAAAGCCTCCTTCGACAACACGCCAGCAGCACCCCAACCGTCACGGCCCGAACCGCTCGTGCGCGGCCTGCCGGGAGATACCCAGCGCGGCGCCGATCGTGGACCACGACTCCCCGTGCTGCCGGGCCGTCCGGGCGGCCTGCTCGACCAGCGGCCGCCGCCAGCCGTCCACCTCGGCGAGCAGCGCCAGAGCCGCGCGCGGATACTTCTGCAGCAGGATCTCGATCTGCTCCTTGAGCACATCGGACTTCACCAACAGCCACTCCGGCGGCTGCGTGTTCAGCGCGCCCGCGAGATGGCTGCGCCACCAGTTCTCCACCGCGCCCTGCCGCTCGGGGAACCGCTGCTGGTCCCGCCAGCCACAACCACAGCCGGCCACATATCCGTCGGAGCTGTCGAGGTATCCCTCATGCCCCGGTAATGACTCGATGACTTCACGCATGCCGTCAGGATAACCGGACAACTACGTCAGGATGTCTTGACAAAACTGAATTAACGGCCGCTGTTAACTCAATCGGTTATCGAAAGAGTCAAGAGTGGATATCCATCGCCCCGGAAACGGTCCGATGCGGCTGAACTACTACGACAGACCGCACCGGTACCGGCGCCCTATAGACGCTGGTCCGCCACCCCATCGGTGTCGATGATCAACACCATGGTTCAGAACGGTCTCGAACGGCACTGGATTTGGCCGCGTGGATGGACATTCACCGGCACGAACTGGAACTGTCCTGAACAGACCGGGCCACCCGGCCCCCAGCGAGGGAATGCGCTTGATGGAGGTAGGAGTGACAGCCGTCGTCACAGAACAGGACGCGCTCCGGCTGGTGTTGGCCATGCACCGACTGGTTCGCAGTCTGCGCAGGGCCATCCCGTCGTCGGAACTCCCGCCGACCCACCTGATCGTGCTGGCTACGCTGGTGGAGCATGGCGCCCTTCGGCTAGGAGAACTGGCCGTCAAGGTTCCTTGCTCTCAGCCCACAGCGACCACGGTGGTCGGTCACCTGGAGTCCGCAGGCCTGCTGCGCAGGGACCCGGATCCCCAGGATGGGCGAGCGGTACAGGTGATGCTCACCGAGCTGGGCAGGCAGCGGATCAACGATGTGGCCACCGGCGAAGCCGTGCTGCTGGCCAAGCGCATGCAGCAACTGAGCCCGGTGGAGCAGCAGACGATCGTCACCGCCTCGGAGCTGCTCGGCCAGCTCGCTGAAGCGGGTTGACGACCGGTTCGAACGTTTCGCGGTCGGCGGCCCGGGTCGATACTCGACCTGTGCCGCCGCTGCGATGACCATCGGACTGGACAGAGATCGTTCTGCTAGTGGGTGAAAGTCGCCCTGTTCACCCCGAAGGCACAGGTAGTGGTGTCGAAATCCACTCCCGAGAAATCCCCATGCCGCCACGGCGAGTACGCGGTCTTCGGCAGGAATATGCAGTCCCCAGCGAGGCGGACATCATGATCACCACTGTGTGAACAGCCGCGAGCCCAAGCGTTCCCGTAATTCTCCGAAGAGAATCCGATACTGCCGCAGGCGACCGTGCCCGCGCCGGCCGGTAGCGCCAGGACCACCACACCACCGGCGGCCGCAGCCCCCAGCGCGAGCGCGGCGACCAGTCTCCTCATTGCCATGACAAACCCCCAGAACATGACGTGGCAAACACATCCGACGAACCGTCACCACACCAGGGGACGATGAAATTTCCCGACCCACCGGGAAATCCCCATTGCTCCCATCAAGACCACTTTATGTATGGTCGAAATGTGCTTCGCGCACCCCGAAGGTGCAAACAGTGGTATCGAAATCCACTCCCGAGAATTTTCCATACACCAATCGGGAATGTGCGGTTTGTGGCAGGACATCGCAGAGCGCGCTGAGCCGGACGGCCCCATCGCCACTGTACGAACAGTCGCGAGCCCAAGCGGTCCCATTCTTCTCCGCGGAGAACCCCATACTGCCGCACGTGACCACCTCCGCACTGGCCGGCAGAGCCGGGACCAGCACACCACCGGCGGCCGCGACCTCCAGCGCAAGCGCAGCGACAAGTCTCCTCATTGCCATGACAACCCCCAGAACATGAAGCAGTAACACATCTGACGAACCGTCACCACAACAGGGGACGATGAAATTTCCCGACCCACCGGGAAATCCCCATTACTCCCATCACGATCATTTTATGCATATTCGAAATGTGGCTCATACGCCCCATAGGCGCAAGTGCGGGTCTCGAAATTTACTCCCGCGAAGGGTCCAGACACCCACGGGGAATACACGACTTGCGGCAGACCGATGCAGGGCGCTAGGAGCCGGACGTCCCTGTCAGCACTGTACGAACAGTCGCGAGCCCAAGCGGTCCCCCTGTTCTCCGAGGAGGCCCCAGTACTGCCGCACGTGACCACCTCCGCGCTGGCCGGCAGGGCCAGGGCCACCACACCACCGGCGGCCGCGACCCCCAGCGCAAGCGCAGCGACCAGTCTCTTCATTGCCATGACAAGCCTCCACAATCGAATGAAGAACAGCCATTCCTCACCGGAAACAGTGGCGGCGGCAGCAGGGTCCCCAGATCCATCCGCCACAAGGAATTAATCGAAGCAAGTCCATGTTGCCATTCACCACCGCCTCCGTCAATAAAGCGGTCCGGTTCACGACAATGTCCATTTCTGCCAAAAAATGCGACGCATTTCCACCGAGTTCGGCTTTCACAATTCGGCCCGAACAGGAGGGCGACGACCGGCTCACTGAAGCGGGTTAACGCCCGGCTCGAGCGTTTCGCGGTCGACGGCCCGGGTCGATACCCTGGACCGGTGCCGCTGACCTCCGCCGAACGCCAACGCGTCCACGACTTCCTGCCGCCCGGCGAGCGGATCGACTATGTCTTCCCGGCCCAGGTCCAGTACGGCCTTGTCGGCGGCTTCCTCATCGTGATCACCGGCGACGAGATCCTGGTGGTCTCCACCGGCCTGCGCAGCTACACCTGGCCCAAGGCCATCTGGGCGCGCTATCCCCGCAAGACCAGACTCGGCCCGCTGGACGACAGCGTCGGCCTCGCGTTCAGCCTCGGTGGAGTGATCTTCGAGATCGACGAGGAGTACGCCGCCGTGGTCATGGCGGCGGACGCCGAGGCAGCGGGCACCGAGAACTTCCCGGTGGACCCGCTGCCCGATCTCTAGCTCTCCGCCCGCAGGACGGTGCCCACCCGGCTGCCGGCCACCCGCCCGGCGAACGTCGCGACAGCGACCGCGACGACGGCGATCGCGATCAACCCCACCCAGGGCCACGGTGTCCAGCCGACGTGGAGCACCGAGAGCAGCGCAGGCGCCGACACCGCGGTGACCAGGAGCCCGACCACCAGCCCCAACGCGGTGACGATCGCCGCATGCGAACCGGCCAGCCACGACCGGAACCGGCGTTCGGCACCCGCTGCGGCCATCGCCGACAGGTCGGGGCGGATCTCCTGCACCGCGAGGGTCACCACGACGTAGGCCATGGTGCCCGCCACCAGGATCAGCAGAATCGCCAGGGCCAGCGTCGCCGTCTGGTACACCTCTGCGGCGGCAGGCCCGCGTTCAACCTGGAACTGGGCGAATCCGGCACCGATATCGGCGGTCAGCGCCGCCCGTGCCTCATCTTCCTGTTCCGCACTGAACGCCCCCTGATCCGGGGCGGGTACGTAGAAGTAGGCCGTGGTCGGCTGAATCACGCCACCCAGCTTCGCCAATCCGGCCGGCGACAGGAACGCGACCGGAATCTGGCTGTACGGCGCGGTTTCCGCGATCACCACCGCGGGAACGCTCCTCTTCTCCTGCTGCCCACTGACTTCCACAGTGGACTGTCCTGACGGTGCCACCCTGCGGTCGGTGACCAGCATCGACCCCGCGGCGAACGCGGCACGCTGCGCGGAGGTCAGCTCCTTGCCGAGCACGAGCTGCAACGCGGACTCGTCGGCGACGACCACCCGATTGTCCGGGCCTGCCCGGAACCCGGTGCGCTGACGGCACTTCTCCGGCGTGCTGGCCGGCTCGGTCAGGCACTCGGTCAGCGGAGTGCGCACCGAGAAATGTCCCCAGTAGGTCTGCGGCGCACCTGCCGGCGGCGGCGGACTGGCGATGCCGAGCGCGGCCACCGGCCGGTTCGCGAGGGCCTGGGACACCTGGGCCAGCGTGCCCGGCCGGGGGTACTTGGTGGTCAGGACGAACGCGGACCCGGGAGGCGAAGCCGCCACGTAGTTGGCCCGGACCTGATCGGTCAGCCCGGCCATCGCGGTCAACGCCAGACCACCGATGAGGGTGAGGCTGGCGATGACCACCCCTAGAGTGGCCGCCCTGGCCGGAGCCTGCCCGGCGAGTCGCATGCCCATCCTGGGCAGCAGCCGCCAGCCCCGGCCGCCGTTCGCCGTTCCCGGCAAGACCGCGCGGACCAGCAGTGCCGAGGCGATGACCAGCGTCAAGGCCCCCAGCAGGACGAGGGGAATCGAGCCGAACGAGCTACCGGCGAGCAACATCAACACACCGGCGACACCCCAGCCGGCGACGGCGGCATACCCGCGGCGGGTGGATCGGATCTCGTCGGGCAGACCGCGCACCGCGGCGACCACATCGGTCCGCACTCCACGCGCCGCGATGCGGGCGGCCAGCGCAGGGGTGCCGATGCCCAGCACGAGCACCGTGATCAACAGCAGTGGCTGCAACGTCAGGGGTTGCCAGACCTGGTGCGCGCTCTGCTGCGCGAACGGCACCAGTGCCCAGGCGCCCAGCACACCGAGTACCAGTCCCAGCACGGTGGCGATGACACCGGTGAGCAGTCCCTGACCGGTGATCACCGCCCGCCGGGTTCCCGGTCCGGCTCCGGCGACGGCCAGCAGGGCCAGTTCCCGTCGCCCGCTGCGCACGGTGATGGCGTAGACGGCGCCCAGTATCAGGCCCAGTTCGGCGAACACCAGAATCGCGGCTCCGACGATCGACGGTACCGCGCCCGCGTCCTCACCCTCGGCCTGAGCCCGGTAGTGGGTGGTCAACTGCTCGCGGGTGACGATGCTCCAGTCACGTGCGTCGGATACCCGCTCCTCGGTGTGCCAGTTGATCAAACCGATCTGCTGTTTGCCCGGCAGTACCGGCTGGGTGATGGACGGCGACGGGGTGACGATCAGCTGCGCCGCCTGCTCCGGGCTGGTGATCACGAACTGACGAGTGGTGTCGGTGGCCGCGACCGCGATACCGGTGACCTCCATCGGCGTGGAGCTCTGACCGAGGGTGACCGCGAATCCGGCACCGACGCCGAGTCGTTTCGCCACCTCGCGGGAGAGCACCACCTCGCCCGCCGCGGTGGCCGCGCGTCCTCGCTCCAGCAGGAACCGGCCCTGGTGGACCGGAGCAGAAAGGTCGAGGCCGAAACCAGCGGATGCCACCTGGCGCCCCTGCGCCGAGGCGGGCAGATCGCCGACGACTTCGGGCGCCACCGCGAGCGGGTGGCCCAGAGCGCGACCGATGGCATCAGGCCCCTCGGCCAGGGCGCGCACCAGACCACGCTCCGCGGTGAAGTCGCCGTTGGTCAGCACCGTCTGGGACCGGCCGGCGATCTCCGATACACCGCGCTCGGTGCTGAAGTCGGCGGTGGAGTACAGGACGGACAGTCCGCAGGCGATGGCCAACGGAATGGTGAGCACCAGGACCAGGGTCAGCGTCCGGCTGCGATGCCGGCGCAGGCTTCTGGTCACCAACAGCCATGTCACCCGGTTCGCACTCATGCGGCCTGCTCCAAGATGCCGTCCCGCATACGCAGCACCCGGTCAGCACGGGCGGCGACCGAGTGGTCGTGTGTCACCACGACGCACGCGACACCACCACGCACCAGGCGCACCAACACGTCGAGCACGGCCTCGGCGTTCGCGGTGTCCAGCGCGCCGGTGGGTTCGTCGGCCAGGATCAACCGGCGATCACCGGCGATGGCCCTGGCCAGCGCGACCCGCTGCTGCTGCCCGCCGGACAGGGTCGCCGGAAAACGATCGGCCTGCTCGGTCATGTCCACCGCGTCCAGGGCGCGCATGGCCGCCTGCCTGGCTCGCTTCGAGGGCACGCCGTCCAGCTCCAACGGCAGGGCGACGTTCTCGGCGGCGGTCAGGATCTGCACGAGATTGAAATCCTGGAAGACGTATCCGATGTGCTTGCGCCGATGTCGGTAGAGATCCCGTTCGCTGAGCCCGTCGATGCGTACACCGGCCACAGATACTTGTCCGCCGTCAGATGGTTGCAGGCCGCCGGCCACGGTGAGCAAGGTCGATTTTCCCGAGCCGCTGGGACCCATAACCGCGGTAAGGGTCCCCGGATGGGCCACCAGGCTCACGTCGCGAACGGCCCGAACTTCCATTTCGCCAGCGTGATAGCTACGGGAGACCCCGTTCAGTACCAGCATAAGACCCATCCAATTTTCTGAAGCGGCAAGTATTTTCAGGCCCCCTGGCCAGGCTACCGAGCACCTGGGGCGAACGGCAATGTAAAGCTGTGGGGCACCGGGAAACCCGATGCCCCACACGGGTCATTCTCAGGCGTTGATGTCGAAGTACGATTCACGAACACCGAAGGTGCACGAAGTCGTATCGAAATTCGCACCGGAGAAATTGCCGTAAAGGTACGGCGAGTAAGCGTCACGCGGGAGTCCGATGCAGACTCCGTGCAGCCGCACATTTTCATTGCCGGAGTGCGAACATCCCCGAGCCCAGGCGTTTCCGCCGTTGGCAGAGGAGAAACCGGAGCTGCTGCACGACACACCACCAGCACTGGCGGGAGCGGCCAGCATGACCACGCCACCTGCGGCCGCAACACCCAGGGCGAGCGCCGCCACAAACTTCTTCACTACCATGACAGTCCTTTACGGTAAGTGGATCGACTAAGAGAAAGGTTTCCAAGGCACGTCGGAATCTTCGCCATCACGACGTACGACAGGGAGCTGTGACGGCCCCGGAATCCCCCAGTTTTCGCTCGAAACAAAGAATTTTTCGAAGCGAGATCTGCGCAGCAATGCTTACACGCACCCACAATGCCGTCAATGCCGATTTTTTGGACATCGGTTACCAAGAATGTCCTGCTCGCGACATTGTCCATTATTGTCAGAACACAGCGTCACCGCTCTACGGCAAAAATCGAGATGTCATCATCCGACCACCAGGCCAAAGCAGATGTTTTCCCATCGCCCTGCCGAGGAATGCGACGCACAGTAACCGAAGTACAGCTGGAAGAGTTTCACAGCAACCACGAAGCGGAGCCGGCGCATACGGAGCAATGGACGCCACTGTGTTTCTCCGGTGGGCCCACACCGAATGACTTCACCGGCTATTCGTTCGAGTCTCAACCACCAAAAGGCAGCGGGTCCACCGAGTACTTCCCGGTGGACCCGCTGCCTGATCTGCAAAGGTGCTATTGCGTCGGCTCGGCCGACTGCGGAGCCGTGGTCGGCGCGGGCGCGGTGGTCGGCGCGGTGGTCGTGGTCGGCGCCGTCGTGGGCACCGGCACCGCGGGCCGGAACGGAGCTCCGGTGGTCTCCTTGCACACGCCCTGCTGCTTCTCCTCCAGCCGCGGCAGCGGGAACTTGTTGCTGTCCAGCGCCGAGCTGGTGGGCGGTGGCAGGTACACGGAACGGCCCTCGATACACCGGGCGCGGTGGTCGTCGAGCTTGATCGGGCGGCCGTCCTGGTCGTACAGGTAGACGGTGCCGAGCTCCTTGCCGTCCTTGTCGAAGGCGTAGATGTTCTCGATCGACCTGCCCTCGTTGTACATGCCGTACTGCTGCGGCACGCTCGCGTTGTAGTACGAGGGACGGAATGCCGTGCCGGTAATGAGCGAGAGCAGCAGCCCGACTGCCAGGGCGTTGGCCGGGGTCACGATCCACAGCAGCCTGCGGTCGGCCTTGGTCCGGAAGCCGAACCACAGGGACATGGCCAGCAGCATCGCGCCGACGACCAGCGCGCCCAGCGTGCCGAGCTGCAGCCCGACGAACGCGACCAGGCCGGCCCGCAGCAGCCACCATCCGGGCTGCAGAGTGCCGATGAACGCCAGGGCCGGGCTGCCCTGCCCGGTCAACGCGGCTCGCGCCTGATTGACCTTGTCACCCAGCCAGAGCCCACGCAGGTCGGGCCGGTACCGCAGGACGAATCCGGCCGCCACGGCAACCGCGCCCAGACCGAGCAGAATCAGCAGTGGGTTGGCGTGCTCACGCGGATCGGTGCCGACGATGAACGCCGCCACGGTGGCCACCCCCAGGCAGGCCACCGGGAACCACTCCGCGAACTTGCTGCCCCGGATCACGGTCTCCCGGACCGGATATCCGGCCGCCGTGCGCAGTTCGTTGGCGTAGGCCGCAGGAAGGCCCAGCCGGTCCCGGAGGGACTGTTCACTGAGGTCGTCCCCCAGCTCACCGGACACTTCGGACAGATGCTCGCGCACCTCGTCCAGCATCTCGTCCACTTCGGACGCGGGCAGATCGGACAGTTCGGTGCGGACGCTGTCCAAATAGGACTGCGCAACGACCGGCAGTTCGGTGTGCGTGCTCATGCCGCCCCCTTCAGCAGCTGACCCATGGTGTCGGTGAAGTCCTTCCAGGTGCGGACGGACTCTTCGAGCTTGGTACGTCCGGTGTCGTTCAGGCTGTAGTACTTGCGATGCGGGCCCTCTTCGCTGGGCACCACGTACGAGGTGAGCACCCCGGCGCGGAACAACCGGCGCAGCGTGCCGTAGACCGACGCGTCACCGACCTCATCCAGGCCGGCCTGGCGCAGCCGGCGCAGCACCTCGTATCCATAGCCGTCCTCATCGCGCAACGCGGCCAGCACGGCCAGATCCAGCACGCCCTTGAGCAACTGGCTGGTATCCATTCACCCCTCCCCTCAGGCTTACGCGATCGATAGTACTACGCATAGCGCAGTACTACGCAAGCGGCTGTCCCCGGTTCGGGGATCGGGTTCGTCAGCGCGGGGCGGGCTGGCAGGTGGGGCAGGAGAAGGAGCTGCGGTTCATGAACGGGTCACGGCGGATCAGGGTGCCGCAGCGGCCGCACGGTTTGTCCTGCTGGCCGTAGGCGTTCAGCGAGCGGTCGAAGTAGCCGGACTGGCCGTTCACGTTGACGTACAGCGCGTCGAAGCTGGTGCCACCCTGGCCGAGGGCTTCGTTCATCACCTCGGTGGCGGCGAGCAGCAGTTCTTCGAGCTTGGCCTTGGTCAGGCCGTGGGTCGGCCGGGCCCAGTGGACCTGGGCACGCCAGAGCGCCTCGTCGGCGTAGATGTTGCCGATGCCGGAGATCAGGGACTGGTCCAGCAGGGCACGCTTGATCTCGGTGCGCTTGCGGCGAATGTTCGCGACCGTCGCGGTCAGGTCGAACAGCTCGTCCAGCGGGTCGGCGGCGATGTGCGCGACCGGCTGGGGCAGCAGCGAAGCGGGCACCAGGTCGGCGACGGCGAGACCGCCGAAGGTGCGTTGATCGACGAAGCGCAGTTCGGGTCCGGCGTCGGCGAAGCCGAACCGGGCCCGCAGGTGGGTCTCGGCGGGAGCCGTCGCGGGCTGCACCAGCATCTGACCGCTCATGCCCAGGTGACCGAGTAACGCCTCGTTGGGAGCGCCGTCACCGTCGGCCAGGTCCAGCCACAGGTACTTGCCGCGCCTGCGCGCCGCGTGCACCGTGCGACCGGCGAGCCGGGAGACGAAGTCGGCCTGCCCCAGGGCATGCCGACGGATCACCCGGGGGTGCAGGACCTCGGCTACGGAGATGGTGCGCCCGACCACATGGGCTTCCAGTCCGCGGCGAACGACCTCGACTTCGGGAAGCTCAGGCACTGGTCTCGGCGGGAGCGTCCGGCAGGGCGACACCCTCTTCGGAAGCGGCGAGCTCCTCACGCAGCTTGCGCCACGCAGTAGCGGCGGCCTTCTGCTCCGCTTCCTTCTTGGTGCGCCCGGAACCGGTGCCGTACGGCTTGCCGCCGACCTGCACCGTCGCGGTGAAGTGTTTGCGGTGGTCCGGGCCCTCTTCGTCGACGAGGTACTCCGGAACGCCACGGGAGCCGGACGCGGTGAGCTCCTGGAGACTGGTCTTCCAGTCCAGGCTGGCGCCCTTGAGCGGCGCCTGCTCCAGCATCTCGTCGAAGAGGTGGTGCACCAGCTGCCGGGACACGTCGATCCCGTGCTGCAGGTAGACGGCACCGATGACGGCTTCCAGGGCGTCGGCCAGAATGCTGGCCTTATCCCGTCCGCCGGTCATCTCCTCGCCACGACCCAGCAAAAGGTGGGCGCCCAGGCCGCCGGGACCCAGGTCCCTGGCGACACCGGCGAGCGCCTGCTGGTTGACCACGCTGGCACGCAGCTTGGCCAACTGGCCCTCGGGGAGGTCGGTATGCGTCGTGTACAGGTGATCAGTGATCACCAGACCGAGCACCGCGTCCCCGAGGAACTCCAGTCGCTCATTGGGCAGTAGCCCACCATTCTCGTACGCGTACGAGCGGTGCGTCAGGGCAAGGCCGATGAGTTCTTCGTCGAGCTTTACTCCCAGCGCGTCCAGAAGTAGATTCCGGTCCGCCGGCTGCGATTTTGACTTCGACCCCATCGTCCCCTGCCCTAGCTGTGCTGTTGTATCGGCTTACCCTCAGGCTGGGGTGACGACCTGGCGGCCGTCATAGGTCCCGCACTTCGGGCAGGCGATGTGCGACAGCTTGGGCGCACGGCAAGCCTTGTTCGAGCACGCGACCAGGTTGGCCGCGGTGGTCTTCCACTGGGAGCGCCGCGCACGGGTGTTGGACCGCGACATCTTGCGCTTGGGAACGGCCACGACTAGTTCTCCTCTGAAAGTTCTGCTGACCCGCCGACCCGCTTCATCAAAGCGGCCCAGCGAGGGTCAATCGTCTCATGCCGGTGATCGGGGTCGAGTTCGGCCCACTTCTGACCGCAGTCGACGCACAGTCCCGGGCAATCTTCCGAGCACAGTGGCGCCTGCGGCAGAGCCAGCAGAATCGCATCCCGGACCAGCGGTTCCAGGTCAATCAGATCGTCTACGAGCCGACAGACCTCGTCCTCGTCCGTGCTGGCTTCGGTCGCTGAGTCCGGGTAGGCGTACAACTCGGTCAGCTCCACCTGCACCTGGTCCTCGATGTCGTCCAGACACCGAGAACACTCGCCGGTCAGCGGAGCGGAGGCGGTGCCGGTAACCAGCACACCTTCCACCACCGACGACAGCAGGACATCGAGTTCGACCTCGGCCCCTTCGGGAACCCCGATGACGTCGAAGCTGAAGCCGTCCGTGGCCGGAGCCATCCGCTGGTACGACTTGCCGAGGCCTGGCCTGCGGGCCAGGTTCAAACAGTCGATGACCCAGGGACCGACGGCGGTATGCCTGCTCAGCGCAGACTTGCCGGACCCCCGCCCCTTTTTGGACGATGCGGGCCGCGATGCGGCGGAAGAACTTTCAGACATCTCAGGATTCTCGTTGAAGAGGCTGGCTGGACTCGATCAGGGCCAGCTTGGCTATCTTACGCGACGGTCTTTCTGAGCCCAAATCAACCCGCGCTGCTGTTGATTCCAGGCGAGAGCGGGTTGGGTCTGGCTGTCGTCGAAGGAGGGCTTTGGAGGAGGAGACGGGTGGGTGGGGCGCCTTTCCTGCCTTCGCGTTGGGTGGGGGCACGCCTGCCTGGCCGTTCGGGTGTACGCCCCCGATCGCTCCGGCGCGTCATAGCGCGTGACTGGTGGGATCACTGTGACTGACGGTGCTCCTGTGGGTGAACGAGACGGCTTTGTTCCATCTTCAAGATGGATTCGGGGTCCCGAATCCATCTTGAAGATGGAACAACCACTCGGTCCACAGTGGACTTGACCCCACGGTGCCAACCATGAGCACTGAAGCGTCTTTCAGGGCTCGGACAGCGCTGAAAGCGTCTTTCAGCGCGAAAGCCGACGCCCGCCGGACCGCCAGCCGAACACCAGACCGGCGTGCCCCCACCCAACACGCAGGCAGGAAAGACGCCCCCACCACCCATCTCCCCCTCCAAAGCCTCCTTCCCCGACCACCAGACGCGACAAAACGGCCCCCCGCCCAAAGAGGCGAGGGGCCGCACAAAACCCGGAAACTAGTCCACGTAGTCGAAGACGCGCTCGGACGGCGCGGGCGCCATGCGCGGCGGGGCGAAGGAGCCCCGCAGCTGGTCACGGCCCTTGCCGACGGTGCGCAGCGTCTTGGTGAGCAGCTCTTCGAAGTCGGACAGCTTGGCGTCCACGTAGTCGTCGCACTCGGAGCGCAACCGGTCGGCCTCGGCGGCGGCCGCGTCGGCGATCCGCTGGGCCTCACCGTGGGCGGCCTGGGCGATCTCGGTCTGGCCGACCAGGCGGGCCTGCTCGGCCTTGCCGTCCTCGACGGCGCGCTCGTAGGTGGCACGGCCGGCCTGCACCATGCGCTCGGCCTCGGCCTGGGCGCGGTCCAGCGCGGTCTCGTACTCCCGGCGGCCGGCCTCGGCGGCCCGCTCGGCGGCCCCCTCGGCCTCGGCGACCATCCGCTCGGCGCGGGCGCGGGCCTCGGACAGGATGCGGTTCGCCTCATCCTGGGCCTCGGCGACCATGCGCTCGGCACCGGTGCGCGAGTCGCCGAGGGTCTTCTCGGCCTGCGCCGCCGCCTTGGTGACCAGCTGGTCACGGTGGTCGAGCACGTCCTGTGCGTCATCCATCTCGCCGGGGATGGCGTCACGGATGTCGTCCAGAAGCTCCAGCACGTCACCCCGCGGCACGACGCATCCGGAGGTCATGGGGACGCCCCTGGCCTCCTCGACGATGGTGACCAGTTCATCGAGGGCCTCGAATACCCGGTACACGTCGCTCTCCTTGCCCTGCGCGAAAAAAGACCTGCGCCTCCTTGGATCTTGCCGGAGGCACAGGCCCAGTGTGCCGCGCCAAGTCCGCTTTGGAGTGGAATTGGAGCGCGTGTTGGCTACATCACCCGTTGACGTTCACCAAGGAGAACGACTCGTAGTGATCGTCGGTATAGAAGTAAAGCCTGGTCCCGTCGCCGGTGACGATCCGGCGGGCGCCGCGGGTCGAGGAGCCCGGAGTCTTGACGGTGTACTCGTGGTAGTAGCCGGACTGGCAGTTCGGCAGGACCTTCTCCTTGTTGCCGAACACGGTGCCGTCCTGCTTGTACGGGTAGGGCCCGCCCTTCTTGATCAGGTTCACCGTGTCGGTGGCCTGACTGGGCAGACTCGACAAGTTCTGCTTGGTGTAGCTGCTGGTGTCCCCACAGGCCGGCTGCGCGAGCGTGCTGACAGGCGCAGCGGAGCTGATGGCCGGGCTGACGAGGCCCACGCCGGCGAACAGCACCAGCGAGGCGACAATGCGCGTGGCGATCTGCTTCATGGCCGACACCATGCCCGTACCGAACGATCCATACGGATGTTTTCGGTTAACCCTGAATGACTATCGGCCTTCGGACATTCGCCGCTGGAGCCGCTCCAGCACGAATCGCGGGACCAGGTGGGAGACGTCGCCGCCCCAGGTGGCGACCTCCCGGACCAGCGAGCTGGACAGGAAGCTGTACAGCGGGTTGGTCACCATGAACAGGGTGTCGATGCCGGACAGCTGGTGGTTCATCTGCGCCATCTGCAACTCGTAGTCGAAGTCGCTGACCGCGCGCAGGCCCTTCACGATCGCCTGAACGTCGTTGACCTTGCAGTACTCGACCAGCAAGCCGTGCCAGGAGTCGACCCGGACGTTGGGGAACCTGGAGGTCGCCTCGGTCAGCATGTCCATGCGTTCCTCGACCGAGAACAGGTACTTCTTCGACTTGTTGATCATCACGGCGATGATGACCTCGTCGAACTGTGTCGCCGCGCGTTCCACGATGTCCAGGTGACCATTCGTCACCGGGTCGTAAGAGCCGGGGTAGACAGCACGCCTCATTAGCGAAACGTAACACTCATTCCAGTGATCACCAGCGGGTATGGCAGTTCTCACTCAAGGGTGGTTATCCGCGTTTACCGGTGGGTACCCCAGTGCAGCATGGTGTCTCCGTATTTCCGGCTGCGCAGGGGTTCCCAGCCGGCCGGCCAGTCGAATTCCCGCGCCCGCACCGCGCGCTCCACGACGACCAGCGTGTCCGTTCCCGCCCAGCCGTTGTCGGTCAGCGCGGCCAGGTTCTTGGTCACCGCGTCGTTCGGCACGTCGTAGGGCGGATCGGACATGATCAGGTCGTAGTCCCGTTCGGTGCCCTGCGCCAGCACGGTGTCCACCTGGGCGATCCGCAGGTCGATCTCGAAGCCGATCCCCGCCGCGTTCCGCCGCAGGATCTCGGCGGCCGGCCGGTGCGATTCCACGAACGTGGCCAGTTCCGCGCCCCGGGACAGGGCCTCCAGACCGAGGGCGCCGGACCCGGCGTACAGGTCCAGCACCCGGGCGTCCTGCCAGTCGAACATGGTGTCCAGGGCACTGAAGAGCGCCTCCCGGACCCGGTCGGAGGTGGGCCGGGTGCCCTTGGGCGGCACCTGCAGCCGCCTGCCGCCGGCCGTTCCGGCCACGATCCTGGTCATGCCCTCGATATTGCCATGCCGCGCCCACGGTCCCGAAGTTGACGATGTTCGGGCGCGGAACGAGCTCCGAACATCGTCAACTTCGGAGCACGGTGTCAGCCGCAGCAGACGTGCAGGTGGCGCTCCGATTCGCCGTGCCACCACAGGTGCGCGTCGTCGGCCAGGGCGGGCTCGGCCGACGCGGCCAAGGCGGACCGCTGCTGCGTGGCGGGTCCGACGAGGTCGTCCACCTTGTGCACGGTGCCGCCGGTGACGGCGTACCGGGTGGCGGCGGCCGCCTTGATGTCGGTCAGCGGGTCACCGTCCACAATGGCCAGGTCGGCGAGGAACCCGGGTTTCACCTGACCGATCTCGTCGGCGACGCCCAGCCAGCCCGCCGGGTTGCGGGTGGCGGTGGTCAACGCCTCCGCCGGGGTGAAGCCGTACTTCACCAGCGCACGCAGGTTGTAGTGCAGCGCGATGCCGATCTGGTCCAGCGGCGCGTCGGTGCCGGAGATGACCAGGCCACCGGCCCGGTGGATCTTCAGCATCATGGCCACGTTGTACGGCAGCGCCGCGCGGCCGAGCTGTGCGGCGGGGCTGTCACCGGCATAGGTCTGCACCTTGGCCAGCAGTGCCTGGTACTCCCAGTCCGGGAACAACGCCCTGGTACGGGCGTCCTCGACCAGCGAGGTGTCCTCGCCGAGCAACGCCGCCGAGGTGAACAGCGTCGGCGTGATGGACATGCCGGACCGGCCGAACAACTCGGTGGCGTCCGCGTAGGCGCGGCCGAGCCGGCTGACGGTGTGCGAGTAGCCGAGGCGGTTGGTGGCGCCGTAGTGCTCCATCCCGTCCATCCCGACGTCGACCGCCGGGAACAGGTAGTGCGAGGTGAGCGGCAGGCCCGCCTGATGCGCCCGGTTGACGGTCGCCCGCTGCAGTTCCACCGGCAGCCGGACGTACGTCTTGATCAGGTCGTAGTCCAGCGCGGTGGCCCGGTCCATCTCCCGGTCCAGCTGCGCGAGATCCCGGGTCGGGCGCATGAAGTTGTAGTAGACGCGGGTGCCGTCCACCGCCTCACCGGTGGCGAACATCCGCGGACCGGGAATGTCACCGGACTGCAGGGCCTCGCGGGTCTCCAGCATCTGGTAAACCGGGTCGCCGGGTGAGCGCACGCCGGTGATGCCGTAGGACAGCCACAGCCTGCCCTGCCGGTCGCCCCACTGCCTGCCGCGCAGATGCCAGTGCACGTGGGCGTCCATCAGTCCGGGTAGGACGGTCAGCTTCGTCGCATCCACTGTGGACTCGGCCTGCGGTCCCCTGCCGCGCGCGGTGATCTCCTCGATCCGGTTGCCCTTGAGGTGGATGTCCACATCGCGACGCAGGCTGCTGCCGGTGCCGTCCCACATCGCGCCCGCCCGGATCACCGTGCGGCCGCTCCCCCGCGCGGCCGTGTAGGTCAGGCCGAAGGGGACGGTGCGCGCCCTGCCGCCATTCGCGGGGATGAGCCGGAGCTGTCCGTTGTGCAGGTACAGCAGCTGATCGCCGCCCCAGCTGGGAGCGTCGGTGGCCTCCTCGGTGAGCTGCACCGGCTTGCTGTTGAGCACACCTGCACCGTCCACTGTGACCGTCCACAACGCACTGTCCATCACGAACGCCAGCCGGGTGCCGTCGGGCGACCACACCGGACCGTCATCGCCCCGGGTGGACAGCGAACCGCCGGGCCGGGGCTCGGTGTAGGCGACGGCCCCGGTGTTCAGGTTGACCGTGAGGATCTGGCTGGTGCCCTCCCGGTACCGCTTGCTGTACGGCCTGACGGCGGCCAGCGCGAGCACGGTGCCGTCCCGGTTCCAGCTGGGCCGGCCCGGCTGGAACAGCGCGGGCAGCACCTTGCGGGTGCTGCCGTCGGCAACGGTGAGCACCCAGGTCGCGCCGTCCTGGTCCTGGTAGGCGATCCGGCCGCCGTCCGGCGAGTAGCGCGGGGTGATCTGCGCACCGGGCACAGTGGACAGCCTGGTGCTCTGCCCGGTCTTCAGGTCGAGCGTCCACAGTGCCGGGACACCCTCGCGATCGCTGGAGTAGACCAGGGATTCACCGTTCGGCGCGAAGTCAGGGTCCGAGTTGAAGTGGCCGTCGGCGATCCGCTTCACCGGCTTGCCGCCGACCGGCATCGTCCACAGCGCGTTCAACGCGCGGAACGCGATCTGCCCGCCGTCCCGGGACAGCACCGGGCTCGCGATGCCCCGGACCGGCTGCGCTCCCTGCGGGTCGATGTCCCTGGCCGCGGGCAGCGGCCGGTGCGGCCGGAACGGCACGGTGGCCTGGAACGCGATCGGGGTGACGGCGCCGGTGGCCAGTTCGCGGCGGCGCGGGCCACCGTCCGCCGCGTAGAGGATCGTGCCCGCGGACAGCCAGTTCACCGCGTGGGCGAACACGTCCTCGGTGCCGGACACCGCGTTCCCGCCGATCACGAGGGCGCATTCCGCGCCGTACAGCCGGGTGTAGGCCAGCTCCCCCGCCGGACCGACGGTGGGCGCGAACACCTGGGTGTCCTTGGCGGGCTGCAGGATCCGGCTGACGGCGCCGTCAGCCAGGGCGATCCGGTCGATCGCCGTGGCGTCCACCGTGTACACGACGGCGGAACCGTCCGGCGTGAACGAGGGCTCGGCCCGGTCCGCGTCCGGCTTGGCGATGATCTCGGTAACGGCGCCGGATCCCGGGTCCAGGCGCCAGATGCCGTAGCTGCCACCGCGATCGGAGGCGAGCACGACGGACTTCCCGTCCGGGGAGAACCGCGGCTCCCGGTGGTCGAAGCGGCCGGAGGTCAGCTGGGTGGCGGCACCCGGTTTGCCGGCGGCGTCCAGCTCGATGCGCCAGATGTGGAAGTTGCCGTCCCGATAGGACTGGAAGACCAGCGAGCGGGAGTCGGGCGAGAAGCAGGGCCGGGTCGAGTCCTGGAGATCGTCGGTCAGCCGCACGGCGGTGCCACCGGCCGCGGGTAACAGCCATAACTGGGCGTACAGGTCGAAGGCCAGCCACCTACCGTCCGGCGAGGCCGCGACCGCGATGTTGGTGCCCTGGGCGACGGTGACGCTGCCGGCCCGCGCCTCCTCCGGTGCCGCCTGCGCCGTCGCGGTCCCGGCACCGGTCGCGGTGAGTGCGACCCCGGTCAGTGCGGCCAACTCCACGAATTCCCGGCGCGTCACGCCCATGATTCCCCCTGGTAAGCACGGTGTGCTCTCGGGTCTACACCTCAGCGTGACCGGGGGGAACCACTGATCGACCGGAATCGGCCACGACCGAAACAAATTTCCGGCTTACGTCCGTGTATTCGACGTAAAGAACCCTGGCCGGTTCGTGACCGTAGCGTCACTACGAGTCATTAGCGTGTGCCGGGCTGATCATCGACTCCTGGGGAGAACTTCACGTGAGCACCTTGGCACCGAAGCAGGTTCTCGGCCTGCTCGGCGGCACCGCACTGGTTCTGTTGATGGGTATCTCCTGCGTCTCCGGCAAGTCCGAGCCGACGTCGCTCGTCACGCCGGTGACGACCACGACCACCGCCGCGCCGACGACCAGTAAGGCACGGCCGACGACCACGACAGCGGCGCCGACCACCACGACCACCAGCTCCGTGGTGGCTCCGCCTCCGGCCCCGGCGCCGCCGCCGCGGCCGCAGATCCCAGCGCCGGAGGTACCGGCGCCGCCTCCCGCGCCGAAGGAGGTCTACTACGCCAACTGCGATCAGGCCCGGGCGGCCGGAGCCGCGCCGATCCATGCCGGACAGCCGGGGTATCGCAAGGCCTTGGACCGGGATGGCGACGGGATCGCCTGCGACAAGTAGCGCGACGGGGGTCACGCTCGGATGGAGCAGGCATTACGCCTTATGGCGCAGTGCGAAGCATGGCCGATCCGTGACCCCCGCTTCATCAGCGCTTTCTAGCGTCGGATGGATCGATCATCCGACCGCGTAGAGAGAGCTGGCCACCATGACTGCGCCGCTGCCGAACCCGTCCGCCAAGCCCGAGCCGAAGGCCATCGTGGCCCTGCTGATCGGCGCGGTGGTGATCCTGCTCATCGGCATCTCCTGCGCGGCGAACGATGACGCGAAGGATGTACGGCCGGTCGTCTCGATCCCCAGCACGACCACGACCACCACGACGACGACCACGACCCGGGCGACGACCACCACGACCACACCGCCGCCCACCACGACGACGACAACGGTCGCTCCGCCGCCACCCCCGCCGGTCACCCAGGCACCGCAGCCGGTGATCCCCGCGCCGCAGACCTACGTGCCTCCGGCCCCGGCTCCGCAGGGCGGTTCCGCCTACTACGCGAACTGCACCGCCGCCAAGCAGGCGGGCGCCGCTCCGCTCTACCGGGGTCAGCCCGGCTACCGCGCCGCCCTGGACCGCGACAACGACGGCGTCGCCTGCGAATGACCCCATAGACCCGAAGTTGGCGATGTTCGGCGATAAAGCTGCCGAACATCGCCAAC
>QZFT01000042.1 GCA_003600225.1 Pseudonocardiaceae bacterium YIM PH 21723 | reverse complement strand
GTAACCGCATCATCGGAGTCTCGTCCGTTGTGGTCGTCGCCCTCCTGGTGACCGGCACCGTCGTCTTCGGAGTAACGCCCGTCAGCAGGTCTCGCGGGTGGCGTTGAGGTCCAGTTCCTTCTTGATGCTGGACAGCTTCAACCGCCGGGACGTGGGGCAGAACTTGCTGGTCGGCACGTCGTACTCGGCGTGGAACACCGCCTTGCCCGCGTTGATGAACGGCGACAGCTTGTCGCACTCGTCGAATTCGGCGCACTGCTCGTTGACCGCGAAGTCGTACTCGCCGACCAGCTGCGGGATCAGCGCCAGCGCGTTCTTCAGCCCGATGGACAGGCCGCGCTCGTGGGCCAGCCGGGCCAGCATCCGGTTGAACGCCACCTGGTCGGCCTGGGACAGTGGGAAGCCGGACTTCTCCTTGTAGGCCTCCACCTGGTCGGCCTCGATGGCGTCGAAGCCCTTGTCCTTGCACGTCTGGAAGCGCTTGGCGAAGATCGGTTCCAGCGTCGACAGCTGCCGGACGTCGACCCAGCGTTCGTCCCGCCAGCCCTCGATGGTGTTCCCCTGCACGGCCTTGGGGAACGCGCCCGAGTCCGGCCTGCCCTGCTCGACGCCGCCGACGTCCACGTAGCAGATGACCTTCTTGCCCTTGGCGTGCAGCGCGCTGACCACCGAGGCGTCATTGTCCACGGCGTCGATGTCGAACACGTCCGCGTTGACCCCGGTGTCCACCTTGCCGTCCAGCTGCCACTGCCAGGTCATGCCCGGCCGCGGCTGCCAGCGCGCACCGACGGGTGGCGGCGGGGGCGGCGGCGGGGTGGCCGGGGACGAGGAGGACGGCGCGCTGCTGGAGGTCGGCGGCACCGAACCGGTGGTCGGGGCGGTGGAGCTGCGATCGGGCTCCGGAATGGCCTCGTCGTCATTGTGCGGCCGGCAGCTGACACCGATCACGATGCCGATCAGGCCGATGAGCACGGCGACGGCGATGACTACCTTCAGCCGGCCTTTCGGCGTGGAAAGTAACTGGCCAATCGGTTCCATGGGTTCACTCCCCGATGGTCGGTGAAGTAGGCGAGTCCGGCGTGCCGGTGCCGGAGCAGCCGCAGGGCGGCGGGCAGTTCCGCCGGGGGCAGGTCGTAGATCAGGTGGCCGAAGCGCTCGGCCGGATACGTGCGCACCCAGGACGGTGCGGCCCAGGACTGGTACGCGGTCCAGGAACCCTCGAAGGTGAGCAGCACATCGGCCAGTTCGGCGTACTCGGGCGCCGGGCAGGCGCCGTGGTTGAACGTCACCCGGCAGCCGCCCAGCGCGGCGACCAGGTCGCGGTAGTAACCCAGCTGGTCGTAGGAAGTGGCGACCTGGTCCAGGAAGACGGCGTCCACGTCGTACAGCTCGCGGTAGCCCCGGGCGTCGGCCAGCACGGCCGCCATATCCCGAGTGCCGTACTCGGTGCTCAGGTAGCCGGACACCGGCACACCGGCCGCGCGTAACCGCGCCAGCGAGTCGGTGAACGTGTAGTCGTAGATCGTTCCCGGACCGTCGGCCAGGTTCAGCACCACCGATTCCAGCTGCTCAGGAGAAGAGCAGAGCAGTTCCCAGTCATCGGGGGCGACCGCGGGGTGGAAGTACGCCGGCACCACCAGCCTCGGCGAACCGAGGCTGGTGGCACCGGCGCCACTGACGATCACTGCGCGGTTTCGTTCCACAGATCGCGCAGCGAGGTCTCCAGCTCGATCGACGGCCGCCAGCCCAGCTCGTCGCCGATCAGCGAGATGTCCGCCTGCTGCCAGGCGACACCGGCGGAGCGCGCCGAGGCCGCATTGCCCTCGCGCACGATCCCGGTGAATCCGGAAATGCCCACGAGCAGCTCCACCAGCTCGCGGACCCGGACGGCTCGCCCACCGGCCACGTTGAACAGCCGGTTCTTCAACTGCGGGGCGGTGGCCGCGGCGATCGCCGCCGAGGCCACGTCCCGCACGTCCACGAAGTCGCGGAACGCGTCGAGCGGGCCCAGGTTGACGTCGTCGCCCTGGACGGTGGCCCGGCGCAGTTCGCGGACGAGCCTGCCGGGCAGGCTGTCCGCGGGCGCACCGGGGCCGACGATGTTGAACACCCGCAGCACGGCGGCATCCAGCCCGGCCGCCGCCGCGAGCAGGACCAGTCTGGTGGACGCCAGCTTGGTCACGCCGTAGGTGGCCACCGGGTGCGGGGGTTCCGCCTCGGTGATCACCAGGTTGTCCGGGGTCTTGCCGTACTCACCCGCGGAACCCAGCTGGACCAGCCGGGCCTGCGGGGCGGCCGCGAGCATCGCCTCGGCCAGGTACGCGGTGGAACTGATGTTCACCGCGGCCAGGTGCTCCGGCTCGCCGCCGACCGCGCCGGCACAGTTGATGACCGCGTCCGGGGCGACGGATCGCAGTACCTCGGCGATGCCGTCCGGCCCACCCGAAACCAGGTCGAGCCGGACATCGGCCGCCGCGGAACGACCCGCGGTGACCACATCCGCCGAGGACAACTGAGCCAGCACCTGACGACCGACGAAGCCGTTGGCACCGAAGAGCAGGAACTTCGTCACTTACGCCTCGTCCTTGAGCAGGTGCTTGCGCAGCTTGTCGAACTCGGCGTTGGCCGTGTCGTAGTCGTCCGGCCGGCCGATGTCCAGCCAGTACCCGTCGAAGTTGTACTCGCTGGGCAGGTCGCCCTTCTTCAACAGGTCCAGCACCAGCTCGTCGAAGCCGAGCGGCAGGCCGGGGGTGTACTCCAGCAGCGCGCGCTTGCTCACGCCGTAGACACCCATGCTGACCCGGTAGTTCAGGGTCGGCTTCTCGGTGAACTCGGTGATCTTGCCGCCCTCGGTGGTGAGGACACCGAAGTCGATCTTCACCTGCCGGTCGTAGGTGGCGACGGTGAGCGGCGCACCCGACTGGACGTGGGCGCGCAGCATGGCGCCGTAGTCCAGGTCGGTGAGCACGTCACCGTTCATCACCAGGAAGTGCTCGGGCAGCCGGTCGAGCATCGGCAACAGCGGGCCGATGGTGCCCAGCGGGGAGGCCTCGGTGACGTAGTCGACCGACATCCCCCACTGGCTGCCGTTGCCGACGTAGGACCGGATGATGTTGCCCAGGTGCCCGATGGCCAGCGAGGCGGTCCCGAAGCCGGCGTGCGCCAGCTGGCGCATGACGATCTCCAGGATGGAGAACTCTTCGCCGATCGGGACCAGCGGCTTGGGAAGGCTGGTGGTGTACGGACGAAGGCGGACGCCTTTGCCCCCGGCCAGAATCACTGCATGCATCTGAGGAGTTCCTCTGTGAGTGCGGATTACTGGTTGTAGATGTCGGTCTTGTACTGCGCCAGGTTCTTCGGGTCCTGGAACCACTCGGCGGTCTGCCGCAGGCCCTCGTCCCGGGTGAACTCCGGGGTCCAGCCGGTGGCCGCAGTCAGCTTGGCCGCGTCGGCGACCAGTCGCATGACCTCGGAGTTCTTCGGCCGGATGCGGTTGGGGTCCTGCACGACCTCGACGTCCCGGCCCATGGCGGCCGCGATGTCCTTGACCAGCTGGCCGATGGACACCTCGGTGTTGGTGCCGGCGTTGAACAGCTCGCCGACGACCTTCTCCGCCGGGGCGTTGGCCACGGTGTGGAACGCCTTGGCGGTGTCCTTGACGAACAGGAAGTCCCGGGTCGGGGTCAGGTCGCCGAGCTGGATGACCTCCTTGCCCGCCGCGATCTGGCTGACCACGGTCGGGATGACGGCGCGCGCGGACTGCCGCGGGCCGAAGGTGTTGAACGGTCGCAGCGTGACCGCGGGCACCTCGAAGGACAGGTGGTAGGACTCCACCAGCTTGTCGGCGGACAGCTTGGACGCCGCGTACGGGCTCTGCGCCTGCAGCGGGTGGGTCTCCGAAATCGGCACGGTACGAGCAGTACCGTAGGTCTCACTGGTGGAGGTGTGGACCATCCGAGGGGTTCCCAGCGACCGGACGGCGTCCAGAACGTTCAAGGTGCCGATCACATTGGTGTCCACGTAGGACCGCGGTGCCCGGTAGGAGTACGGGATCGCGATCAGCGCGGCCAGGTGGTACACGGCCTCCGCGCCCTCGATGAGCTCCCGGCAGCTGTGCGGGTCGCGGACGTCGCCCATGACGACGTCAACGTTGTCCATGACGTCCTTGTCCAGCGAGTCCAGCCAGCCCCAGGTGCCGAACGAGTTGTACAGAGACATCGCCCGAACCCGGTGGCCCTTCTGCACGAGCAACTCCACCAGGTGCGACCCGATGAAGCCCTCGGCTCCGGTCACCGCGACGACACTCGACATGAAAATCTTCCTCCGAAACTATCTGTGTATAGGAGCTCAGCGATGGCGGACGGCTTTACTCAACGCCACCGCCGCATACCCAAGCAGGCCCAGCGACAACGTGGAGCAGACGACCAGTTGCACTTCGGACACATCCAGCATGAAGCCCGCGGACGTCCCGAAACGCATGAGTACTACCTCGGTGAACAATGCCACGGCGCAGCTCAGGAGCACGACAGTGCTCCTGCCGAACGCCTGCAGCAGCAGGGCGCAGAACAACGCGCCACCCAGCGCGACGAACCCGGCCCACTGCAGTGCCATGCCCAGCGGACTCAGGTGGATGTCGTGGTAATCGTCCAGGATGAACGCCACCACAACGGTTATGGCCGCGGTCACAAGCAGGTACTTCGCCAGTGCGGAGATCAGCCGGAGCCGGGCCTTCATGGAGAACTCGCCCACGTGCCGCACCCGGAGCAGCAGGCTGCGGATGCTGCGCCGATAGGAGTACAGAATCCACTCGGCGAAGCCCATGGAGAGCGACAGCGGAAGGGTGGCCAGGGTGGGCTGCTCGCCCAGGTCCCCGGCGTACACGGCGGCCGCCACCACCGGGAACATCAGCAGCCCGGCGGCGATCAGACCGAACATCAGGTGCGGCAACGCGTCCGCGAGGTCGACTCCGCTGACCAGCCTGCCGACCGGCGCGCCCTTGCCGCGCCGGTTCATCTGCACGGTCTTCACCACGGCCAGGCCGATCGTGGCCAGGACGGAGAACCCGACGGCTGCATAGATCTCCGGGAGATGACTGCTGGTGCTGCTGTCCTTCAGGTACAACAGGCCACCCAGCATGCCGGGCGCGAGTGCGCACAGCAAAAGCAGGTCAGCGCCCGCGACCAGCAGCACGGTGGCACCCATCAGGTACACGCCCTGCGCGGCGGCCAGGGCGATGACCACCGGTGACGTGTGCAGCAGCAGGCCGCTGACGGTGGTCACCGCGATGAGCAACGCGCACAGCGTCAGCATGCCCCGGCGCAGCAGTGAGCCCGCGGCCGACATCTGCGCCCAGCCCAGGCGCAGATAGCCCAGGTAGGACAGGCCCTGGGACAGGCCCCAGGCCAGCATCAGGCACAGCACCAGCACGGCGATGTCCGACTTGCCGGTGATCAGCGGCGCGACCGCGGCGAAGTTCAGCCCGGGCAGGGCGAACAACAGGCCGCGCAGCAGGTGCCGGAACCAGTGCGACTCCCACGGGTTCGGCTGCTCCTCCGGCTCGGCCGGGTCGCGCACGGTCTGCAGGTACAGCTCCTCGGCCAGCGCGAACACGTCCGGGTAGCCGTAGCGCTGGTCGACCAGGCGGTCGTTCAGCCCGTCGGCCTCCAGGCCGGCGGCGATCTCCATGGAGTCCACCGCGTTGGCGCACAGCTGCGCGTGCCGCTCCAGCAGGTCACCCAGCTGGTTGGGCTTGCGGATCAGCTCGATGCTGATCCGCTCGGTCGGCATCGCGGACGGCTCGAACTTCATTTCCTGGGGGCTCATCGGATCTCCTGCCTCCGAAGTTGACGAGTTTCGGCACGCTTTTCGCCGAAACTCGTCAACTTCGGGACCACGGTGTTCCACCGGACGGCGAGGGCTTGCGAGGTCATGCGATCTCAGCCTCCGACCTGCGCCTGCCGATCCGGGTCCCCTTGGCGACCTCGGTGTCGGCCCGCTCGCGTAACCCGGTGTAGATGTCGTGGAAGGTGCCGATGGCCTTGTCCACGGTGAACAGCTCCAGGGCCCGCTTGCGCGCCGCCTCGCCGAACACCGCCCGCTGCTCGGGGTCGTTCAGCAGCGACACGCAGGCCTGCGCCATGGACTTGGGGTCCTTGGGCGGGACCACCAGCCCGGTGTCGGCGACCGCCTCGGACACGCCGCCGACGTCGGTGGACACGGTGGCCCGGCCCGAGGTCATGGCCTCGATCAGCGTGTACGGGAAGCCTTCGGAGATGCTGGACAGCACGACGACGTTGCCCGCCGCGTACGCGTCCCGGATCTCGTCCACCCGGCCCTCGAACGCGACCACGTCGGCGATGCCCAGGTCGGCGGCCAGGTCCTTGCACTTCTGCGCGTAGGCCTGCCCGCCCTTGGGCGTACCGCCGAAGATGCGCAGCTTCGCCCCAGGGATCTCCTGCCGGACCATGCCGAAGGCACGGATCAGCGTCTCCAGGTCCTTGATCGGGTCGATCCGGCCCGCCCAGGACAGGGTCGGTGTCTCGGGCTCGGCTCCGGCGAGCGGGAAGGCCGCCGGGTCCACGCCGTTGTACACCGTCTGAATGTTCTTCGGGTCGGCGCCGAGGCGCGTCTCCCAGCGGGCGTTGTACTGGTTGCCGGGCGCGACGAGGTCGGCCGCCCGGTAGGCCAGCGAGCAGAGCCGCCGGGAGAAGGCCATGTTCAGCGCCTTCACCGGCCAGCGGTAGGGCGAGCGCTTCATCTCCAGGTAGCGCTCGCGCAGGTAGATCCCGTGCTCGGTGACGATCAGCGGGGTGCCGAAGGACCACTTCGCCGCCAGCCCGACCAGCACCGCGAGACCGTTGGTCACGCAGTGCACGACGTCGGAGTGCACGACCGGCTTGGAGAGCGGCCGGAGTGCGTGTTCCAGGAGCTCCACGGCGGCCAAGGCGTCCCTTACCGTCGGAGGTTCTCCCGGCACCGTCGGGTCGTCCACATGGGACGAGTCGGAGACGATGTGCCGTTTGCTGTCCTGCGCCGGCCACAAACGCTGCCAGGCGGTGCACAGCAGTTTGACCGGTTCCTCGCTGCGCATCGCCGCGCCGAGGTCCTCCAGCTGGGCGTAGTGGAACAGCCCCTGGAGCGCTTCCTCGAACGAGCGTTGCGCCGCCTGTTCATCAGTGGTGTCCAACAAGCTGTCCAGCAGTTGCTTGAACAGCGAGCGGAACCAGGAGCGGGAACGCCGCGGGATCCGGTCCGCGCCGGCCTGGTGCCCCCACAGGGGCACCAGGTCGAGCGCGCACACGTTCTTCGGGAGTTCCCACACCACTGGTTCACGTCCGGTCGACACCAGCGCGACGATGCGGAAGTCGTGCTGCGGCAGACCTTGGACAAGCTGGTCCGCCCACACACTCACGCCGCCGAAGCTGTGTGGATAGGTGCCTTCGGTTACCAGTGCGATTTCCATCTGCCTACTCAGAAATCTGCGATCGCGGGACCGGTGGCGGCCGTCCTGGCCGTCGCCGCACGCTGGGTTTCAGCCTGCTGCTTGGCCCGCTGCACGTTGTCCTTGGTGGTCAGCGCGCCGAACGGCGCACCGGGCTCCGGAACGATCGGGGCCTGTTCCTTGACCGCGGCCGGGATCTTCGGCAGCGGCGGCTGCGCCGGGGTTTCCGCAGTGTGGAACGAGGCCGTACCGATCCGGGTACCGCCGCTGCTGGTGGCCGTGGTGCTGGTCACCGGCGTGCTGGACGTGGTGCTCGGGCTGGTACTCGTGCTGGGCGGGGTGACCGTGGTGGTGGTCGGCGCCAGCCTGGCCGCCGGGGCACTCGTCGTGGTCGTGGCCGGCGGCGCCGGAACCGTGTAGGTGTACGGCGTCGCGGTCATGCTGACCGTGGTGTTGGTGCTGGTGTAGCCGGACACCTCACCCTGGTACGCCTCACCGAACGGGGTCTTGACCTCGATGATGATGATGATCTGGCTGGTGTAGGAGCCGCTGGGCGCGGTGACCGGGATCTGCAGCCCGGCCGGGCCGTTCACGGTGACCTTGTTGCCCTTGACGAATCCGGTCACCGAGCCGTTGGCCACGGCCGCCTTCCAGGCGTTCTGCTTCTGGATGGCCGCACCGGAGTCCCGCATCCGCGGGTTGACGATCGGCGTGTTGGTGTTGAACTCGGCGCGGTACTGCTTGAGCACGCCCTCCACCGGCGCGAAGCCGACGCGGTCCTCGGTCAGGTTGGAGACGTGGAAGTAGTGCGGCCGCGGGTCGTTGGACAACACGTGCCGGGTGTCGATGTTGACCTCGAGCGGGACGATGTAGTTGTCGTAGCCCGTGTTGACGTCGATCGGGTTGATGCACGTGGTGGTGGTCGGGTTGTCCTCGCAGATACCGGAACCACCGTTGGCCCTGGACGTGTAGATCCAGTTGTACTCGTCGGCCATCTCGGTCTTCTTGGCCGCGTTGAAGTACACCGCCATCGGGTAGCGCGGCACGGTCAGCGCCGAGCCGACCGGACGCTGGCCCGGGTCACGCGAGTTGTCGCTGCCGGCCCACTTGATGCCCTTGGCGGTCAGCTGCTGCGCGAAGTTCGGGTTGTCCTGCGGCTGTTGCGGCTGGAGGAAGAACCCGGAGTGCTCACCGGACAGGAACTCGGTCTTGTCGATCGAGATGCCGTTCTTGGCGGCCCAGTCGATGTTCTTCTGGATCTCGTCACCGACGAACTGCGCGGTCTGCCACTGGATGCTGCCGTCGGCGTTGGTCTGGCAGCGCCACGGGATCACCGTGAAGTCCTGCACGCAGCCCAGGTACTGGTGCGTGTAGGTGTGGTTGCCCCAGACGAACTGCGCCTTGTTGTTCTTGTAGGCGGTCTGCAGCGCGTCGGTCTGGCCGGGGTGCTCGGTGTTCCACTCGTCGGCGTTGCCGCCGTTGAACCACTGCTCGATCTTGAAGTTGTTGGCCTTCTGCCAGTTCACCAGGTTGGTGACGTCGGCCGCGGTCATCCGGATGTTCGGCGGCACCACGGTTCCGGGCGGGCAGTTGTTGTCCGACTCGGCCGGGGTGCAGTTCGCGTCGACGCTCCAGCGGGAGTCCTCGCTGAAGGTGTCGTCGGAGTGCACGCTGAAGTAGTTGCGGTTGTAGCCGAAGTGCACGCCCTTGGTCATCCAGGTGACCAGCGCGTGGGCCAGCAGCTGGAACTGGTGCTGCTGCGAGTTGAAGGCGAAGTTGAGGATGAACCGCTCGCGGCTGTCCTCGGTGTACACGCCGGCCAGGACACCGTTCGTGACACCGCCCGCGCTGCCGGTCAGGTAGGGCTCGAAGTGCGACTTCTTCACCGGGTCGTCGGCGAGTGCGGTGGCCAGGTAGGCGTAGGACTCGTCGACGGTGGGCGAGTTGTCGTCGAACTTGACCGCACCGGTGAGGTATTTGAACGCGTCGGCCTTGGCCTTGGCGGTCAGCTGTGCGGTCTTGCCGTCGAAGTTGCCCGCGTAACCGGGGGTGTTCAGGCCGATGGTGTTGTTGGGGTAGTTGAAGCCGTCCACCTCGCGGACGGAGAACTTCCGTTCGTAGGCGGCCAGAGCGGTGTTCTCTGCGGCGCTCAGCGGGGCGGCGGCGCTCGGCAGGACCACGGACTGGAACTTCGCGCGGGGGTTGCCGTTCACGGTGTCGGACAGGAATGCGTCGGTGATCTGCTGGCGTCCGCTGTTGTTCAGGTCCAAGACGGTGCTGGGAACACCCTCGGTAGTCAGCTGGGCGCGGATGGCCTCGACCCAAGGGCTACCGTCTGTGACGACGAGCACCTTCAGGTCAATCTGAGGGGTGACTGCGGCAGCGACGGACGAGGCCGGGCCAAGGGCGATGGTGGCCACCGTGGCGACGGTGGCCGTAACGCCGAGAAGAATTCGCGTTAAGCGTTGATTGAGTGCCACTGATCCTCCGTCTGAAGCGAGCGCCGGGCCACGCCACGCTTGAGATTTATTTATTGGGATTTACCCAAGTAGGCCCAGCCGGAAGCAACATCGCATGACTGTAGGGGCGCATTACAACGCAAAAGTCGCCGAGCATTCCGCTGAGCTGAACGGTCTATAGTTCCGGAGAAATCACTAGGCCATTTGGCCTACGCTCTGTATAAGAACTAGTTACGAAGTGAACGCATTTGCCACGGCAATCAGCGACCCTCAGGGGGCCCCATATGGCAGGTGGCATAGGTCGCCAAGATCCACCGAAGGTCAAAATCCCTGGTCCACAGGTCGCAAAGGCACGTAAAGACGAGCAGGTCAGATAGCCTGCCCATGCTTTCAGGGCTGTGGTTACGGGCTATAGGCTTCCTTAATCTGAAAACACATAGTGATGTGCGACACAGATCAAGATACTCCCGGCGCCGCCTGGAGGAACATGAACCGTCCTCACGTCTACCTTCCGGTCACCTCATCCGCTGGCTGGAAGTGACTTCGGTAAAGCCTGGCAGTTGCCTGGGAGTCCGATCTCGGATCGGAAACAATCCGGCTGATGCGCGAAACCTGGCAAGGAACCTAGCACTGAATAGCCAGGAGGCAAATTGCAATAGACATGCCATTTACATTGTGATTTGGTGAGTCTGCCTACAGGTCAAATGCGCGCGAGCCATTCGGTTCGGCGACGGTCCGCGACGCCGTCCGGGCAGCCGGTTACGATACGTGATCTTGACCGTTCACGTCCGCACTGCGGACGGTGATGGGAGGCATGCACCTGCCCCCGGTGCGACTGCGCCGAGCGTACGAACACCGGAAACGCGTTACCCGGTATGCCCGAGGCGCCTTGCTACCGGCGATGCTTGGCGGTGCCAGGGCCGGATTCCCACCCGGGAACGGCCCCTCGCCTCCGAATCGAGGACGGAAACGAGGGGCCGGGCGGTTGCTCGTCAGTTGATTATCAGTTCTATGGCTGAGGCAGTGACACCGTCAACGGAGCCTGGCTGATCGCCCGCAGCGACCGTTCTCCCGCGTACTGCTCACCAAAGGGCTGCCCGACCGGTCCGGCCCCGACGTACCGGGAACCTTCCGGCACGGTGATCGCGAACGGGATGTCCTGCTTGGGGACCACCAGCCGCCCGCCCTGCACGTAGGCGACCAGCTGGTCCTCGGCGGCCGCCGAGTCGGCCTGGTGCCTGCGCACCCTGTCGATCTCCGGCTGGTCCAGGCTGACCAGGTCCGGAACGAACTCCTCCCGGTACTGCCGGATCACCGCCTCCAGCGGGCCGTAACCGATCCGGCCCTCCGCCAGCGCGGAGCCGTCCAGGTTGTGCGCCCGCGGATCGTTGCCCAGCACCCGCCGCAGCTGCGCCGCCCGCTCCCGGGGAACGATGTACTCGTCATAGCCGGTGGTCACGTCGATCGGGTCGATGCAGGTGGTGGTCGCCGGGTTGTCCTCGCAGATCCCGGAGCCGCCGTTGGCCCTGGACGTGTAGATCCAGTTGTACTCGTCGGCCATCTCCTGCTTGGTGCCCACGTTGTAGAACACAGTGATCCGGTGCCGGTCGGCGCCGGCGGTGCCCTCGTCGAGCCGGATCCGGTTCCGGTCCACCCAGGACCGGCTGTAGAACTGGTCCTCGGCAGAGGCCTTGATCGGCGGCAACGCGGGCAGGTTCGGGCAGTCCACGCTGCCCGGCCCCGGAGTGCAGTTGTCCGCCGAGCTCCACCGCGGGTACTCGGCGTCCCTGCCGTCCACCTGGACCGAGTAGTAGTTCCGCGAGAAGCCCAGGTGCACGCCCTTGGTCACCCAGCTGATGATCCCGTGGGCCAGCAGCTGGAACTGGTGCTGCGAACCGTTGTACGCGAAGGCGAACAGCAGCTGCTCCCGGCCGTCGTGCTGATAGGTCCCGGCCAGCACACCGTTCGCGTCACCCTTGATACCGGTGAGGAACGGCTGGAAGCCGGGCAGTGTCCGCGTCAGGTAGCCGTAGGTCTCGCTGACCGCCGGATCGTTGTCCTCGAAGGCGACCTTCCCCTGGAGATAGCCGAATCCTTGCGCCTTCGCGGTGTCGGTGAGCTGCGCGGTGATCCCATCTAGGGAACCGATGTACTCGAATCCGTCGAAGCCCAGCTCGCTGCCCGGCCAGCTGTACGCCGCGACCTCGCGGATCCCGAACCGCCGCTCGAACGTCCGCAGCTCGGTGATCTCCTCGGCGCTGAGCCCCGGAATCGGATCCGAGGGCACGATGACCGCCTGGAACTTCGCCCAGCTGTCCCCGTTCTGCAGGAACTCGCGGGTGATCCGCTGCCGGTCCGCCGCGTACGGGTTCACCGAGGTGTGTCGCACGCCCTCGGCCGTCAACCGGCCGGCGATCGCCGCCGACCAGGGCTGGCCGTCGTTGATCACCAGCACCCAGAGATCGACGCGATCATCGGCCGACGCGGTCGCCGGGATTATCAACAGGGTCAGTAAACCGGCCACGGCCGCACACAAAGCGGCCCATCTCAGTCTCACGGTGACTCCCCAGTTTCATAGACAGGACACCTATCCAGTGCCCGGAAAACAACTCGGCCCGGCGACGCCGAAGCGCAGCCGAGCCGAGTTGGTGCAGCTACGAGGTTATGGCAGGTAGAGCGTGAAATCGCCCTGCTGATAGGCCGAAACCTCACCGGCATACGCAGCACCGAAACCGGGGCCACTCGCCGAGTTGAGCTTGCTACCGGTCGGCGCGGTGACCGGTACCGTCGCTCCAGCCGGCGCGTCGATGGTGACCACGCCGTTCTGTACGTACGCCGTCACGCTGTCCTTGATCGAGCTCCAGGTCGCAGCGGCCTGCATGGCCTGGCCGGCTTCCTTGAGGCTCGGGTTGAGCAGCGGGGTGTTGGCGTTGTGCTCGGTGCCGTACTGGCTCAGCACACCCTCGATCGGCGCGTAGCCGATCCGGTCCTCGGCCAGGTTCGACACGTGGAAGTAGTGCGGCCGCGGGTTGTTCGCGAGCACGTGCCGCATGTCGATGCCGACCTCCAGGGGCACGATGTAGTTGTCGTACCCGGTGGTGGTGTTGATCGGCGTGATGCAGGTGGTGGTCTGCGGGTTGTCCTCACAGATCCCGGAACCACCATTGGCGCGCGAGGTGTAGATGTAGTTGTACTCGTCGGCCATCTCCTGCTTGGTTCCGGTGTTGAAGTACACCGCCATCGGGTAGCGGGGCACGGTCTGCGCGCCGCCGACCTGCCGCGTCAGCGGATCGCGCGAGTTGTCGCTGCCGGCGTACTTGATGTTGTGGCTCGCCAGCGAGGCGGCGAAGTTCGGGTTGTCCTGTGGCTGTTGCGGCGACAGGAAGAAGCCCGAGTGCTCACCGGAGAGGAACTCCTCCGGGTCGACGGTGATGCCCTTGCTCGTCGCCCAGGTCAGGTTCTGCCCGATCTGGTCGTCGATGAACGCCTGCGTCTGGTACTTGATGCTGCCGTCCGGATTGGTGTCGCAGTGCCACGGGACGGTGGTGAAGTTCTGCACGCAGCCGAGGAACTCGTGCGTGTAGGTGTGGTTGCCCCAGCGGAACGACGCCTTGTCCGCCAGGTAGGCGTCCAGCAGCGGGTCCTGGCCGTTGTGGTCGTCCTTCCACAGGTCCGACGAGCCACCGTTGTAGTACTGGTCGATCTTGAAGTTGTGGCTGTTCTGCCAGTTCTTCAGGTATGTCACGTCGGCCGCGGTCATCCGGATGTCCGGCGGGGTCGTCGTGCCGGGCGCGCAGTTGTTGTCGCTCTCCCCCGGGGTGCAGTTCCCGGAGATGCTCCAGCGGGAGTCGGAGGAGAAGGTGTCGTCGGCGTGCACCGCGAAGTAGTTGCGGTTGAAGCCCAGGTGCAGGCCCTTGGTCATCCAGCTGATGATGCCGTGCCCGAGCAGCTGGAACTGGTGCTGCATCGAGTTGAACGCGAACGTGATGATCATCGACTCGCGGCCGTCACGCGTGTAGACACCGGCGAGGGTGCCGTTGGTGACGCCGCCCGCGGTCGCGGTCACGTAGGGCTCGAAGTGCGCGCTGTGCGCCGGGTCGTCCGCCAGGGGTGTGGCGAGGTAGCCGTAGGACTCGGAGATGGCGGGGTCGTTGTCCTCGAACTTCACGGGTCCGGCGAGGGACCCGAAACCGTTGGCCTTGGCGGTGGCGGTGACCTGCGCGGTGACGCCGTCCACCGAACCGGCGTACCCGGCGTAGTTCAGGCCGAGTGTCGGGTTGGCCCAGTTGAAGGCGGCCACCTCGCGGATGCCGAAGGTGGTCTCGTACCCGGTGATGGCCACGGTCTCCGCGTAGGACAACGCGGGCACGTAGTCGGCCGGCTTGACGATGGACTGGAACTTGGCACGCGGGTCACCGTTCACGGTGTCGTGCAGGAAGGCGTCGTCGATGGCCGGCCGGGCCGACGAGTTCAGGTCGACGACCGTGGTCGGTACGCCTTCGATGTTCAGCTGATTGCGAATGCCCTCTACCCAGGGCGAACCATCGGAAAGAACGAGTACCCGCAGGTCGATCCGCGGGGTTCCGGTGGCGGACGCCGGGCTGACAGCGATCGCGCCGACACACGCCAGCGCCGCGGTGACGGCTACCAGCGCGCGTCGTAAACGTCGAGTTGAAGCCACTGATCCTCCGAAAGGAAAATACGCGATGAGTCGCGTGAGTAATCGTCCTACCGGAGAAGTGCATTACAAATCAAAGCCTAAGAATTGGTTCCTACCAATTCGTTACAGGACGTAGACATGCATGTATGGCAACGAATATCGGTGATCACCGTCCAGTGTGGACAGTCACGGAATTTCGATACGAGTCAGGATGTAAATGACTCAGCGCAATCGCGCCAGCGCGTAATGAGAGTGCGGGTGAGCAAATAGAGAACGATTCCATTGAGAATGTGCCACAGGAAGTGCGTTCCGATCGGAACGCTGTGGCAGGCCGGGCCGTCGATGGATCGGAAGGTCAGCGACAGCCAGAACAACGCGGTGGCCGTGGCGAAGCCGGGGATGTAGCGGCTCAGCTCGTCCCGGGCGGACAACGCGACGGTGATGCCGAGCAGCGCCAGCGCGGGCGCGGCGTACAGCCGGACGCCCTCGGGCAGGATCGGGGTCAGCGTGAACTGCACCAGCACGGCGAACACGATGATCGCCGGCGCGCCGAGCCAGGCGAATCTCCAGGACAGGCGCCAGAAGAAGCGGGCGTAGACGCAGGTGTACCAGAGCACCCAGAGCGCGATGAAGCCCGTGTCCAGGGCGCTGCCCCAGACCTCGGCGTAGATGTGGAACGCGGAACTGCCGACCCCGACCAGGGCCAGCAGGATGATCACCCACTTGATGCTCGCGGGCGCTTGGCGATGGCGGATCAGCAGCCAGGCGAAGACGGCGGCGGCGAAGAAGCTGAGGTTGGAGATCGCGTTGAGCGGTTCAGACCAGGGGCCTGCGGTGAGACGCTCGCAGTAGATGTCTACCGGGGTGTTCCAGTCCACCCGGCTGACTGTAATCGTTCCGCTGGGCGGGTGGGCCTGGGGCGGGTCGGTGGTGGGCGGGCGCAGTTTATTTGCGCCTACTCACGCGTCAAGGGCGCTTCGCGTCCGGCTTCGCCGGATCGCCCTTCGCTCCACCCTTGACCCGTGAGCCTCTGGCGCAAAAACGGGCAGATGAAGGGCAGGCTGGGGCCTGCCCTCTTCAGGGGCGCGCCCGCCCACCACCGACCCGCTCCAGTGATTCAGAGGTAACCTACGGCGCGAGTTGATCTTCAATTAATCACCTGATAGTGGTTCGAAATCGCCTCCGTGTTCGACTAAAATGGAGGCATGGAACAAGTCCTGACCCCCAGATCCGTGGCCGGTAAATACCGGTTCGCGGCGATGGTGATGGCCGACTTCTTCCAGGACCTGCACGGGCTGCTGTCGACCTCCTCGGACTTCGATTCCGATCGGGAGGAGACCCGGGTCGAGATGGCCGTCAGCACCGCCGAGATCAGCCAGTTCGCCGCCCTCGCCCAAGCACTGCACGAGAAACTGCCCTGCACGCAAGAAGCCCTCGCGGCCGGTGGGATCGACGTCAAAAAAGCCCAGATGCTGCACAGTCTCACCAAACCCCTCGATGCTGAGTTGGCGGGGTTGGTGGAGGAGAGGGTGCTTCCTACCGCGCATGAACTGTCGAATTCGGAGATGCGTGCTCTTGGGGAGCGGTACATCCAGGAACTCGACCCGCACGGCGCGCAGGAAAGACATGAGCGTCGCAAGAAGGACCGGTCGTTCACGGTGACCAGCCAACCGGACGGCATGGGTGAGTTGCGGTTGTATTCGACGGCGCCGGAGGTGCAGGCGGCGTATCAGGCGATCGATCAGCAGGTCCGCAACACACGCACCCAAGACGACGAACGCACCCAGGATCAAGCCCGCGCTGACCTCGCGGCTGCTGTGCTCGCAGCCGGTGGCGCAGGATCCGAGGGTTTCGCGCCAGTCGATCCGAAGATCGTGATCACCATCCCGAAGGACGTGATCGAAGGCAAACAAGAACACGGCGCCGAAATGCAGGGCCACGGAGCCATCCTCGGATCGATGGCACGACAGATGGCCGCGACCTCGCCGGTGTGGCTGCGCATGATCACCGACCCCGTGACCGGGGTGGGGATCGACTTCTCCCGCAAGGGATACCGACTCAGCCAAACCGAGCGGAACTTCCTGATCACCCGGCACAAGACATGCAGGTTTCCGAACTGTCAGGCACCGGCAGTCACCGCTGACTTGGACCACCGCGAGCAATACCAACACTGCAAGATCACCCGAGGCTGGGACATGGCACCGCTGTGCCGACGGCACCACATCCTCAAAGAGGAACACGGGTGGGGCTACGAGCTCCTGCCCAACGGTGATCTCGTGTGGACGAGTCCGAGCGGCGCGAAGTTCCTGGTCCGCATGGATCCGGGAGCCGATCCAGATGGTTAAGGGAGTGCGTCGGGAAGGGCGGTGGGCGGCGCGCGCCCGTGGGGGCAGGCCGCGCAGCGCCTGCCCCTTAGGGCGTGCCCTTTGGGCCGCCGAGGCTCAGGGGTCAAGGGTTGAGCGCAGCGAAATCCGCGAAGCGGACGCCGCAGGCGCCCTTGAGGCCTGAGAAGCGGCCCAACACAATGCGCGCCGCCCACCGCCCGAGAGGAACAGCCGCGAAACAACCCCAAAACTACGCCTGGGTATCCTCGCCACTGGGGTCTGGATCGAGGCAGGGAGAACCGGTGTCAGCACCACTTGACGGCCGCACGCGCGTCGCCGTCCAACTGGGCAAAGCAGCCTCGTGGCTGTCCCGTGCCGCCGGCCGGGGCAGTGGCGCCATCATCGGTGGCCGGGTGGCACTGGCCCTCGAACCACGCGCGCTGGAGCGGCTGACCAGCGGTCGCCGGGTCATCCTGGTCACCGGGACCAACGGCAAGACCACCACCACCCGGATGATCACCGAGGCGCTGGGCGCCCGGGGCGAGATCGCCACCAACGCCACCGGCGCCAACATGCCCGACGGGCACGTCGCGGCGCTGATGAACAAGCCGAAGGCCGGTTACGCCGTCCTCGAAGTCGACGAGATGCACCTCGACCAGGTCGCCGAGCAGGCGCACCCGGCCATGCTGGTGCTGCTGAACCTGAGCCGCGACCAGCTGGACCGGGTCGGCGAGATCCGCACCGTCGAACAGCGGATCCGCAAGGTCGTCGAGGCCAACCCGAACGCGGTCGTCGTGGCCAACGCCGACGACCCGTTCATCGTGTCCGCCGCCCAGTCCGCCAAGGACGTGGAGTGGGTGGCCATGGGCTCCAGCTGGCGGGGCGACTCCGCCTCCTGCCCACGCTGCGGCCACCACATCGACACCTCGACCACCGAGTGGCACTGCACCTGCGGGCTGCGCCGGCCGACCCCGGGCTGGACCTTCGACGGGGACACCGTCACCGCCCCCGACGGCACCAAGCTGGAGCTGAACCTCCAGCTCCCGGGTGCCTTCAACCGGGGCAACGCGGCCGTCGCACTGGCCACCGCGTACCGGCAGGGCGTCCGCTTCCAGGACATCGTGATGAAGCTCAACCAGGTGTCCTCGGTGGACGGCCGCTACCGGGACGTCAACGTCAACGGACGCAAGGCGCGCCTGCTGCTGGCGAAGAACCCGGCCAGCTGGCTGGCCAGCCTGGACCTCATCTCCGACGGGGACCGGCCGATGGTGCTCGTGGTGAACAGCCGCGAGGCGGACGGCTTCGACGTCTCCTGGCTGTGGGACGTGCACTTCGAGCAGCTGCTGGGCCGCCGGGTGGTCGTGGCCGGTGGCCGCGCCGCCGACCTGTCCGTCCGGCTGAAGTACGCCGACGTGCCGCACACGGTGGTGAAGGACTCGGTGGCCGCCATCCAGTCGCTGCCGCCCGGCGATGTGGACGTGCTGGCCAACTACACGGCGTTCCGTGACCTCGTCGCGAAGGTGGGTTCTGAGAAGTGAGCGAGTCCAAGATCCGGATCGCGCTGATCCTGCCGGACGTCCTCGGCACCTACGGCGACGGCGGCAACGTCATCGTGCTGGCCCAGCGCCTGCACTGGCGCGGCCACCAGGTCGAGGTCGTCGAGGTCGACGTGGACAGCCCGGTGCCCAACGACTGCGACATCTACCTGCTCGGCGGCGGTGAGGACACCGCGCAGCAGGCCGCGGTGACCCTGCTGCGCCGGCACCCCGGCATGCAGCAGGCCATCGACAAGGGCGCCGCCGTCTTCGCCATCTGCGCGGGCCTCCAGGTGCTCGGCACCTCGTTCACCGGCGCCGACGGCATCCTGCACGGCGGCCTCGGCCTGCTCGACGTGACCACGACCCCGATGGGCCGCCGGGCGATCGGCGAGCTCATCGCCAAGCCCGACCCGGCCCTGGGCATCGGCACCCTCACCGGTTTCGAGAACCACGGCGGCGCAACCAAGATCGGCACCGACGCGCGGGCGCTGGGCACCGTCATCCACGGCGTCGGCAACGGCGTCGACCGGTTCGAGGGCGTCTACCAGGGCAAGGTCATCGGCACCTACCTGCACGGACCCGCGCTGGCCCGCAACCCGGAACTGGCCGACCTGCTGATCCAGTGGGCCACCGGCCTGCAACTGGCTCCGCTGGATCTGCCCGAGGTCGACCTGTTGCGTCGAGAGCGGCTGGCCATTGCCGACTAGGGTCAGCTTCCTGCTGCTGGGAGCTGCGGCCGCGTGCATGATCGGTGGCGCGTTGTACTGGGCCTCCCAGGGGGCGCTCACCGATCTGGTCGTGTACCGGGGTGGCGCCCACGATCTGGTCACCACCGGTGATCCGTACCACTACACCTCCGGGAAGGGCCTGGTCTTCACCTACCCGGTGTTCTCGGCGTTGCTGTTCACCCCGCTGCTGGTGCTGCCCAAGTTCGCGGCCGAACTGCTGGTCACCGTGGGCAGCGTCGGGTTGCTGACGCTCGTGGTGCGGCACCTGTTCCCCGGCGGGCACTGGCCGATCATCGCCGCGCTGGTGCTGATCAGCGAACCGGTGCGGGAGAACCTGTTCCTCGGTCAGATCAACGTGCTGCTGATCGCCATGGTGGTCGTCGACTTCACCGTGCTGCGCGGCACCCGCTGGCAGGGCCTGCTCACCGGCATCGCCACCGGCATCAAGATCACCCCAGCGCTGTTCGTGGTGTACCTGCTGGTCACCCGGCAATGGCGAGCGGTACTCACGGCAGGCCTCGGCTTCCTCGGCACGGTGGCGATCGGCGCGCTGGCCGGCCTGCACGCGACCATCACCTACTTCGGCACCCTGCTCCTGGACGCGGGCCGGGTCGGCGGCATCGGCTTCGTCTCCAACCAGTCAGTGCGCGGCGCCCTGACCAGGCTGTTCGGTGATTCCGCCGGACCCGCGGGGGCCGTGCTGAGCCTGCTCGGCCTGGTACTCGCGTTCCGGGCCGCGTGGCAGGCGCACCGGCGGGACGAGGAGATCCTGGCGCTGCTCCTGGTCGGCGCGGGCGGTCTGCTCGCCTCGCCGATCTCGTGGAGCCATCACTGGATCTGGTTCGCCCTGCTGCTGACGTTCTGCCTGTATCCCGGGCGGCCGCGAGCTGTCCGGATCATCGCCGCCATCGGCGGGCTGGTGCTGCTGACCGGACCGATGTGGCTGTACGCCAACCCCCATGGCGCCGCGCTCGCCCCAGGCGTGCTCCCGGCGATCCTCGCCTCCGCGTACGGCCTGTGCGCCTTCGCCCTGCTGGCCGCGATGAACCTGCGATCACTAATGCAGCTTGATCCTCAATGAGAATAGCTTTCAATAATGCTGGACATCCTGCCAGGCAGACCAGGTGACGTTATGTTAACGTTATATGAATTGAATTCCTGAAGACAGCTCCATGGATTCGTGAATAACTTTCACTTAGACAGATGGGGGAGCTTTTTGATTGACGTTGGCGGCACCATTAAACGGTACAGAGTGCGCGCAGGAATGACCCAGGAAGAACTGGCGGAAGTATCCGAAGTATCCGTCCGGACGATCCGGGCCATCGAGAACCAGGATCGGCAGGCGCCGCGCAGCAGCTCCATCCGGCAACTCTGCGCGGCACTCGATATCCCGGCCGACGAGGAAATGCGGATGTTCGAGCAGATCTACGCGGACGGCGAGTGAGCACCCGCCGAAGGGGCCACCCGCAGGTCGGGCGGCCCCTGCGACATCACGGCTGACAGCGGTCACCGGTAGTGGCGACGTACTCCTTGTCGGACGGGCCCAGGAAGACGAAGTCGTCCTTCTTGACGCACTGCGAGCTCTGATAGGAACTCGGTGCGTAGTATTTTTCGTAGACGTACACCATTCGCGATTCACCGCAATTGTGGTACCACTTGTTGTTCTCGAACTTGAAGACACCACAAGGCCACGCATTTGCGGGGTCAGCAGCGGCAATAGCAGAGCCACCCACAGTGAGCGCGGCGGCAACAGCGGAAAGTGCCATAACCTTTGCGACCGTCTTGAGCACAGCTACTCCTTGTCCACGTAGTCGGCGCTTTCTGCACACGCCGCAATACTCCGGACAAGATGACATCGTTACCAGGTCGTTAACCGGCAAAAAAGCGGTCGAAAGCACCGGACACTCTCCGTCGAAGTCAACAGCACGCGCCGTGACCTCACCGGAAGGGGTGCTACGCGTCCACCGGCGGGCGCAGCGCGGTGTAAGCGATCGCCGCCGCCTTCTGCTCGGCGTCCTTCTTGGTGCTGCCCTCGCCATGGCCCAGCGTCTCACCGTCCACCCGCACCACGGCGGTGAACCGCTTGCGGTGGTCGGGGCCGTCCTCCGCCGTGCGGTACTCCGGCACCGACCGGCCCAGGATGGACACCAGTTCCTGCAGGCTGGACTTCCAGTCCAGGCCGGGCCCCAGGATCGCGGCCTCCTGCAACGCGTTCTCGAACAGCGTCAGCACCGGTCCCCGGATGCCGTCCATGCCGTACTGCAGGAAGGCGGCGCCGACCACCGCCTCCAGTGCGTCGGCGAGGATCTTCTCCTTGTCCCGACCACCGGTGCGCTCCTCACCCTTGCCGAGCAGCAGGTAGTCGCCCAGCCCCAGCTGCCTGGCCACCCGGGCCAGGCCGGTGGTGCACACCACGAAGGCCCGCAGCCGGGCCAGATCGCTCTCCTTGAGATGCCGGTGGGTGCGGAACAGGAACTCGGTGATGATGATCTGCACCGCCGCGTCGCCGAGGAACTCCAGCCGTTCGTTCGGCTCCAACTCGTGCTCATAGGCGTATGACCGGTGGGTCAGCGCCAGAACGATCAGATCGTGGTCGATGTCCAGGCCAAGCGCGGCTCTCAGGCCTGCGTGGTCATGGTTCATGCGCCTCGTGTCCTCAACCTTCGCGATCCCAGAGGTGAAACATTACTTGCTGAGGCGATCGGATATCGAGTCATGGCGCCAACAAGCGCACCGCGAAGTACAGAATCAACGCGTTGCCGAGCAGTCCGGTGATCAACCGGCCACGCTCGCCGGTGAGCGTGGCGCCCACCGCCCGGCCGCCCAGCGCGAGCAATATCTGCCAGCAGGCCGAGGCGGCGAACGCGGCCAGCGCGAACACCCATCCAGGCCCCTGACCTGCGGATCCACCCATGATCAAGGCGGCGAAATAGACCACCGTCATCGGGTTCAGCAGGGTCAGCCCGAGGAACATCCGGTAGGCCACCAGGGGCCGTTCGATACGTAGCCCGTCGGCATTGCCCCCGGAGCGCAGTAGTCCGTACAGTCCACGCACCGCGAGCACGATCAATACGAGCGCCGCGACCCAGCGCAGCGGATCGGCGACCGGACGGACCAGCGGGGCCAGTCGATCACCGGCGACCGCGGCGAGCAGGGCGTACAGCCCGTCCGCGCTGGCCGTGCCGAGACCCGCTGCGACCCCGACCCGCCAGGAACAGCGAGCGGAGAGCAGCACGATGAGCACCCCGATGGCGCCGACCGGGACGGCGATGGCGAGACCGGCGAGCGCGCCGGCGAACACGGTCGGCAATCCGGTGTCCCTTCACGGGTGATCATGCCTAGGATGCGCGGCGGGAGGTCTCAGCGATGCGGGTCCATCATCTGAACTGCAGCACCTTGCGCCCCTTCGGCCGCCGCCTGATCAACGGTGACGGCGGCTGGCTGGAGCCTGCCACCCTCGTCTGCCACGTTCTACTGATTAACACCGACGACGGTCTCGTCCTGGTGGACAGCGGGATCGGACTCGATGACATCGCCCGGCCCGGCAAATCCCTGGGCAGGCGGTTCCTGACCATGCTCCGCCCGGCCCTGGACCCGGCGGAGACCGCGGCCCGCCAGGTGGAGAAGCTGGGTTTCGCCAGGTCGGACGTGCGGCACATCGTGCTGACCCACCTGGACGTGGACCACGCGGGCGGCCTGCGAGACTTCCCGAACGCCACCGTGCACGTGTCGGCCACCGAGCTGGCGGCCGCGCGCGGTTCGACGCTCCCACGCTACAACCGGGCGCAGTGGGGACACGACGTGCGCTGGCAGCCGTTCACCGCGGACGGCGAGCCGTGGATGGGCTTCCCCACCGCCCGGGAACTGCCCGGTGGCCTGGCCGCCATCCCCCTGCCCGGCCACACGAGGGGCAGCTCCGGGGTCGTGGTGCCCCGGGAGAACGGCTGGCTGGTGCACGCCGGGGACGCGTTCTTCCACCGCGGCCAACTGGACCCGACGGCCGACCGGATGCCCCACGGGCTGCGGCTGGTCGAACAGGCCGCGCAGACGGATCGGGAGAACCGGGTGGCCAACCTGCACCGGCTGGCCGAGCTGGCGAGCCGGTCCGGGGTGCAGGTCATCTGTGCGCACGACCCGGTACAGCTGGCGGAGTTGAGGTAGCGCCATGCGGGTACTGGTCACCGGCGGCACGGGCTACCTCGGACAGGCCGTGGTCCGGGAACTACTGGCCTGCGGGCACGTGGTGTACACGCTCTCCCGCCGGCGGGTGGCGGGTCCCGGGGTGCCGCGGATCGGTGACCTCCAGGACCGCACCTCGCTGAGCTGGGCGTTGCAGGACGTGGACACGGTGGTGCACCTGGCCGCGCTGGCGAAGGTGCGCGAGTCGTTCAGCGATCCGCTGGGCTACTACCGGACCAACCTGGTCGGCACGATGAACCTGCTGGAGGCGATGGCGGGCAGCGGGCTGGCCAAGCGCCTCGTCTTCGCGTCCACCGGCAGCGTGTACGGCACCCCGGACCACCAGCCGATCACCGAGCAGACCCCGCCGGCACCCACCAACCCCTACGCGGCCTCCAAACTGGCCGCCGAGCAGGCCATCGGCTGGCAGGCCGCCTGCGGATCACTGGGCGCGGTCACCCTCCGCCTGTTCAACGCGGCCGGCGCGGCACACGGCGTCGGCGACACCGACGACACCCGGGTACTCAGCCGGGTGGTCGCGGTGGCCGCGGGCCGGGTCGGCCACTTCGACCAGTTCGGCGACGGCTCCGCGGTACGCGACTTCGTGCACGTGCTGGACGTGGCCCGGGCGTTCGGCCTGGCCCTGTCCGCCTGCCAGCCGGGCACCCACCAGGTGTTCAACCTGGGCGGCACCCCGGCCAGCGTGGCGGACATCCTGGACACCACCGAACAGGTCACCGGCCGCCGGGTACGGGTGGTCGTGCACCCGCCGAACCCCGGCGAGGTGCGCGAACTCCGCGCGTCCACCGAGCTCGTGCAGCACGTGCTCGAGTGGAAGCCGGAGCACTCCTCCCTCCCGGAACTGGTGCGCACCCAATGGGAGTTCGAACGCACCCGCTCCCGCTAGCCGAAGCGGCCGTTGACGTAGTCCGACGTGCGCGGGTCGATGGGCGTCCCGAAGACCGCGGTGGTGGGTCCCTCCTCCACGATGACTCCGGGCGTGCCCTGCTCGGCCAGGAAGAAGGCGCAGTGGTCGGACACCCGCTGCGCCTGCTGCATGTTGTGCGTGACGATCACGATGGTCACCTCGTCCACCAGCTCCCCGATCGTCTGCTCGATCCGCCGGGTGGACGTCGGGTCCAGCGCGGAACAGGGCTCGTCCATCAGCAGTACCTTCGGCCGCACGGCCAGTGACCGCGCGATGCAGAGGCGTTGCTGCTGGCCACCGGACAGCGCGCCGCCGGGCTGCCGGAGGCGATCCTTGACCTCCTTCCACAGCCCGCCCTTGGTCAGGCAGGACTCCACCAGATCGTCCTTTTCGGACCGGGACGCGCGGGTCCCGGTGAGCTTCAGGCCCGCCAGGACGTTGTCGTAGATGGACATCGCCGGGAACGGGTTCGGCTTCTGGAACACCATGCCGATCTGTTTGCGGGCCTCGGTGAGCTTGCGGCCCGGGTCGTAGATGTCCTGGTCGTTCAGCAGCACCTCGCCCGCCAGGGTGGCGGACGGGATGAGCTCGTGCATCCGGTTCAGGATGCGCAGGAACGTCGACTTGCCGCAGCCGGACGGGCCGATCAACGCGGTCACCGTGCCCGGCGCCATCTGCAGCGACACGTCCTCGAGGACCATGCGGTCGCCGAACCACGCGGAGATCTCCCGGGCCTCCAATGCAGCCAAGGTCATGGTTTTTCCTTTACTCACAAGAGATTCGGCAGTAAACGGGCGGCGTTGTCGGCGGCCAGCAGGCCCACCGCGCCGAGCAGTGGCACCCCGATCACCCAGGCCTGCCAGCGGCCGAGCCGGTGCCGGGCCCAGACCATCAGCACCGCCAGCACCAGCAGCAGCTGTCCCCACAACACCAGCGGGAGCAGCGCCCCGGAGTCATGGGCCATGGCCTTGTCCGCGGCCGGCAACGCCGCCGCCGGGATCTGTGGCGGGGTCGCCTTGGTCTCGGAGGTCAGTTCGGCGTCCACCCGCAGCAGGTCGACCGGCATCAGGGCCGGGCCACTGGTGGTGATCAGCGTCAGCCGTCCCTTTCCCGGGGCGGCGGCGGGCGGTTGCGGATCACCGGCCCGGCGCACCGCGATCACCTGGAACTCGCTGCGCCCCTGGCCGGTGGACACGTGGAACCGGTCGCCGGCCCGCAGCTCGTCCAGGTCCTGGAACGGGCCGCCGTAGGCCAGCCGCCTGCCCATGATCACGCTGGTGCCCAGCTGCCCGGGCAGCACGGTGTCCCGCCGGTGCCCGGGTCCGCTGCTCAACGCCTCGGACGAGGTGCCCTCACCGACCACTTCGGACAGTCCCAGCTTCGGGATCTCCAGATAGGCCATCGGAGTTCCGGTCGGCCACAGCTTCCGATCGGCGTCCATCGGGCCGGTGAGGGCCCGGGAATCCGCCGCCGTCACCCGGTACTCGTCGAACATGGTCGTCTGGTCCCGCAGGTGCTGCAGCGCGCCGATCGCCGTCAACTGGGCGGCGAAGGCGAGCAGGAGCAACGCGAAGATGGACAGCACCTGCCCGATCAGCTGCAACTCCCGCCGCACCTCCGCGGACAGTCCCGCCGGCCGATCCAGCACCATCGTGGTCATCGGTAGTACTCGGCGAGCAGTGCGTCCTCGCGCTGCCGCTTGCGACCGGCGGCCCACAGGGCGACGCCGAAGATCAGCAGCACCGAGCCCAGCAACATCAGCAGGCCGACATCGGCACCGGTGCTGGCCAGGTTCTGCGGCGGCACGGTGGTGCTGATGGTCTCCGCCGGACCCGCCGGCGTGGTCGCCGTGGCCACTGTGGACTCACTGGTGCTGGTCGACGTGCTCGTCGGCGGAGCGGTGGTCGTGGTGGCGGTGCTGCTCGGCGGCGTGGTGGTGGTCGGCGTGCTGCCCGGACCGCCGGTCGTCGTGTACCCCAGGACGCCGTCCTTCAGGGCGAAGACCAGGTCGGTGCCGAACGTGCCCTTGGACTCCAGGCTGAAACTGTTCACGCAGTTCACCGTGACCGTGTAGGTGCCCGCCGTCAGATCGGTGGACAGGTCCTTGGCCGCGTCCTTCATGTTCATCTTGAGCTGCACGTCGAAGCCGGCCGTCTTGGAGAAGCCGACGTCGTTGGTGTCCGCGATGAGCAGTCCGGCGGAGAAGGCGCCCGGCCCGGTGACGTAGGCGTTGTACGCGTCCGAATCGGCCGAGCAGCCCGCCGAGGTGTGCACCTTCGGCACGGTGATGTCCAGGCCGGTGGCCGGATCCACGGTCAGCGTGCCCAGCGAGGCGGCGTTCGCGTTGATCGCGCCGAACACGGCACAGCCGATGAGCGTCAGGCCGGACAGCACCGAGGCGGCTGCGATCGGCTTGCGGCGGTCAGACATTGGCTTTGTCCTTCGTTGTCCGAGATCGATAGGCCTTGATTCCCACCAGGACGGCCAGAATCAGGATGACGCCGAGTCCACAGAGGACGAACACGGCGAATGACGAGGTGTGCGAGCCGAACACCCGGTCCCCGAAGGAACCGAGGAGGCCGGTGGACGGGGGCGCGGGGTTCCCACTCAGGTCCTGCTGGGTCTCCCCGGTCGCCGCGCCGGGTAACTGCGGTTCCTCCGGAGCCGGGGCGGCGGACTGCCCGGGCTTGGCGGGCTGCGGCTGGGCCCGTTGCCCGTAGGTCTCCCCGGCGGGCGGCTTGGAGCCCTCGACCGTGACGTAGTGGTGCGGGTCGGTGAAGCGCAGCGCACCGGTGAACTCACCGAGCACGTTCTGGCTGAAGGATTCGATGCAGCGCACCGTGATCGCGTACTGACCGTCCAAAGTGGTCTTCGCGTCGTCGGCGTAGTCCTTCAGCGTCTGGAACGGGAACACGTCCATCGGGCCGTTGTGGCTGAGTCCGGCATCGGAGTTCCCGGTGAGGATCTGCCCCTCGGCCGGGAACCCCTTGCCGACGGCCACCGCGTAGAACGCGTCGGCCTGGGCCGGGCAGCCACCCGAGGTACGCAGCCGCATCGGCGAGGTGTCCTGGCTGTCGCCGGGCACGATGTACAGGCCGCCGAGCGGCGCCGCCTGCGCGGGAGTCACCGGGACGAGGAGTAGGAACAGCAGTAGCAGCAAGGCCTTACGCATCTGGGGCCTCCACAGTGGATGGTCGGCGCAGACGCAGGTAGAGCAGGACGGCGATGACGAGGGTCAGCAGGATGATCAGCTGGCTCCACGGCATGGCCTCGAAGTCGGTGCTCGCGTTCACCGGGCGCAACGTGGGCGTCTGCAATCCCTTGGGCGCGATCGGATCCAGGTGCACCCGGCCGGTCAGGAAGAACCACGGGCCCACCCCGTCGACCGAGCGGCGCAGGGTGAACTCGTTGCCCGGCAACAGTTCCGGCACCTTCGGCAGGCCGGTGATCTCGGTGCCGTCGCTGACCGGGGTCTCCACCCGCAGCCGCTGATCGGCGGCGAGCCGCACATTGCCGGTGTTGCGCACCGTGTAACCCACCTCGGCGGAACCGGAGCCGAACGGATTCCACGAATGCCGGTAGGTCCCGTCGAACCGCTCCACGGTGAGCTGCGGCTTGAGCTCGCCGGTGACCCGCATGTACACCCGGGAACCGACCCGCTGGTCGACTGCGACCTTGGAACCGTCGGCCGAGGTCTGCTGGGTGGTCAGGGAGGCCACCACACCGCCGGTGTGGTCGCCGGGACCGGCATTGGCCGGCACCTGGATGTCGAACGGCACGGTGACCTTCGACTTCGGCTGGACCTCGATCTCGTCCTTACCGGACTTGATCCACAGGCCGATGTCGGTGTTCTGCACGCCCCGGGCGCGCAGGTCGAAGCCGCCCTCCGGGGTGTTGAACGCGTCGCTGGCGTCCACCCGCAACCGCAGTGGCTGGTCGCTGATGTTCTCCACCGAGATGAAGTCGTGGAACACCCCGCCGGGCGTGGCGGTGTAGGTGAACTGGGTCCGCGAGTCGGGGCCGGCTGCGTTGGCCGGCCGGACGCCGAAGGACACGGGCGGTTTCTTGTCGGGGGGCGAGGGTTGGGCCATGGCCGCAGGGGAGAGAACACCCATCGCGAGAACAGCCGCTAACACACTTACCAGGACGCGAGACATGACGGACTCCCAGGTAGACCGGGTCCCGAAGTTGACGATATTCGGGAAATGCGCCCCGAATATCGTCAACTTCGGTTTTAGTAGGGACTAGATGGCGGTCAGCGTGAGCGTCGCGGTGTAGGTGCCTGCCACGGTCGAGGTGGGCACGTTCAGCGCCAGGTCGGCACCCAGGTTCGCGGTGCCGGTACCGCCCTGCGCGGCGGCGGTGGCCAGGGTCCGGCTGGACGCGATGCCCAGGCCGTTCCCCGGAGTCGCCCCGGGCTGGATGGCGTCGGCCGGCTGAACGGCCGGGCCGGCGGTGATGTTCTGCACCGGCAGCTTGTTCACGATCTTCGGCGTCCAGCCCAGGTTGCCACCGTTGATGGCGTGGCTCTGACCGTCGGCGAAGTCGTTGACCTGGCCGGACACGTTCCAGCCCGGGTTACCGGCGCGGGTGTCGGTCACGGTGATCGGGTTCAGCTCACCGGCGGTGGTCAGCTTGCTCGCGTCGGCGGTGAGCGTCGGCGAGGGCAGCGTGACATTGGTGTTGGCCACCGAGATGACCAGCGCACCGGCGGTCACCGTGGTGGTGATCTGCTCCGACGCGGTGACCCCGGCGAACGGGGTCACGGTCAGCGGGGCCGCCGCCGACTCGGAACCGGTGTACGCCGCCGCGTTCGCCGGAACGAACTTGGCGGTGAACGAGTGCGCACCGGCGGCCAGGCCGGAGGTGCTCAGCGTGGCGGTACCACCGGAGAGCGTCACCGGAGCGCCGAAGTTGGCGCCGTTGTCGGTGAACTGGATGGCACCGGCCGCACCGGCCGGGGTGACGCCCGCGCTCAGCTGGACGGTGCTGTACTGCGCGGTGGTGCCGGACGGGTTGACCGTCAGCGAGGTGCTGGTCGGCGTGGCGACCGGGGCGTTGATCTGGATGGTCGCCGTGCCGGTGGAACCCTGCACGTTCGCGGTCGCGCCGGTGAACACGGCGGACAGCGAGTGCGAACCGCTGGTCAGCGCGGCCGTGGAGAAGGTGGCCACACCGTTCACCACGGTCACCGGGGAGCCCAGGTTGGTGGCGCCGTCCTTGAACTGCACGGTGCCACCGGCCGAGGCCGGGGTCACGCTGGCGGTCAGCGTGACCGTGTTGCCCTGGGTGGCCGAGCCGGCCGGGTTGGTGGTCAGCGAGGTGCTGGTGGTCACCGGGGCGTTCGGGTCACTCGTGACGTACGCGGTCGGGCTGGTGAAGTACACCGCGGTGGTGAAGGTGCCCTTCACGTCGAGGGAGAAGTCGTCGACACAGTTCACGGTGATGTCGTACTCACCGGCCTGCAACGTGGTGCTCAGGTCGGTGGCGGCGTCCTTGAAGCTCTCCTTGAGCTGGACGTCGAAGCCGCCGGTGGTGGAGAAGCCGACGTTCTGGGTGTCGGCGATCAGGAAGCCCGCGGCGAAGGCGCCGGGGCCGGTGATGGTCGCGTTGTACGCGTTGGAGTCGGTGGAGCAGCCGGCCGAGGTGTGCACCTTGGCCACCGTGATGTCGTTGCCGGTGGCCGGAGTGACCACACCCGAACCCAGCGAACCGGCGGGCGGCGCGGCCAGGGCAGCGGAAGCCCCACCGATCATCGCCGCCAGGGCCGTGGTCAGCGCCACGACTCCGGAGATCGCCTTACGTTTGGTGAACACGAAGTACTCGCTTTCTCGTTGTGGGAGAGCGAAATCAGGGAGTCTGGAGGTTGGTGGAGCCACAGGTGGCGTTGGGCGCGAAGCCGTACTTCTTGATCAGGTCCGGGGAACCGCAGATGGTGCCGGGACCGGTGCCGGTGAAGATCGTGTTGTACGGGGCGGTGCCCAGCGCGGCGTTCGGCACCACGTTGTAGACGTTGCGGTTCATCGGCACCGAGGTGTTCAGCGAGGTCGGCGCGACTCCGTCGGCGCTGGCCAGGATCGCCTTGGCCCGGACGTCGGCGATCACGCCGTACGCCTGGGACTGGTACTGGGCGATGGAGTACGGCGCCACGTGCTTCGGGTCGGTCAGGTAGGTGCCGGTGTTCTCCAGGATCGGCTGGCCGTTGACGTCGGTGTCCTTCAGGCAGGTGTGCCCGGTGGAACCGACCAGCGTGGCCGAGTCGGCGATCTGCAACTTGCTGAGGAAGAACGCCCGGGTACCCGAACCGAACTGCGGCAGCAGCGGAATGTAGTTCGCCCCGCCCTGGCAGTTGTAGATCAGCGTCAGCTGGGCCAGCGTCAGCTTCTTGGAGATCGCGGAGTCGGAGCGCACCGCGTAGGTGAGGCCGTCCACCGCGAACGGCACGTAGGTGAGGTTCTTCCCGACGTAGTTGCCGGAGTTGTTCGACGAGGACCGGGCGAACTGCAGGCAGCCGTTGCCGGCGTCCAGGGAGTTCACCAGCGCGGTGACGCCCGCACCGGAACCGGAGGGCCGGTTCAGCGTGCAGTTGGCGTTGACGGCCGGGTCCTTGGTGGTGATCGTCGCGGAACCGGAGGCGTCGTAGGAGCCCAGCACCTTGGTGCCACCGACGGTGATCGAGTCGGCCAGGCCGTTGACCACGTCCTGCGTGGTGTCCGAGCCGACACCGGCGATGTCGCGATAGGTCGGCGTGCCCGAGGGGTCGGCCGAAGCGGTGACGGAGCCACACAGCGCTAACGCTGTGAGCACGGCTCCGACCGCAAGAACTCTGCTCTTGCGCACTGCTCGTATCCTTTTCTCTGCAGAGAGGCACGGACTGTTGTCCGGGCCACGACCGGTGTGCGCCGGTCGTAGTGCGATTCACCTGACGGACCTGGGGAGTCACCAGCGCCAACTGGCCTCCTCACGGTCCGTCAGTCTTTGCCGGCACCTCCTCGCTCTTGGCCGAGGCGGGAGAGCACCGGGCCTGCGGCGGCCGCGGCCCCACCCAGCACGAGGATCACCACCAGCGCCCACCGGACCAGGCCCAGTGGATCGCCGGGGGTGTTCGAGGCCGTCACCAGGCGCCGCGTGCTGGGCGCGGTCGACTTACCGGCGACGGGAAGCGGGGCAGTGGCGGGTGCTTTGGCTCCGGCCTGCTGATCGCCGCGCACCGGATCGGGCTGCCGGGCGTCGTTCTGGATGACGCCCTCTCCGGCTCCGGTGGCGATATCGATCTTGATGCCCGCTTTGTCCACAATGGTCTGTGCCGCCTTCAGCGCCTGACTCCGCAGGTCATCGGGAAGCGGCGCGTAGCCGAAGGGCAACTGTCCAGGTTGGACACCCGGCGCCTGCCCGGCTCCGACGGCGTACCGGATCAGGTCGGCGAACTTCTGACCGTCCGTTTTGGACACCAGTGACGGTGCCACGGCGGCATAGGTGACCATGCTCAGCGGATACGCGTCCTTGGCGGCGACACCCGGATTCGGCGCGAGTACGTCGGGCACCTTGCCGGGGCGCAGCTGCCGGTAGGCCGAGGTCAGCGAGGCGTCGGTGGGGCCGACGAACTCCCCGGCCGCGTTGCGCAACTGCGCGGTCGGCAGGTTGTACCGCTGAGCGATCGCGGTGTCCACGACGGCCATCAGCATCCGCCTGCCCGGCGATTGCCGGTCCAGCTTCTTCAGTGCGGGCGGCTGGCCGTTCTGCCCCGGCGAGGTGAAAGCGCGGGCCAGGCTGTCGCCGCGGCTGGTCGCGCGGCCACCCTCGTGCATGTCGTTGGTGTACGGATGCAGATCCAGCTCACAGGTCTGGTACTGGGTTCCGACGGCGGCACAACCCAGGTCCTGCTTGGGGAAGTTGGGCAGCGGCAACGACATGTTCTTGTAGTGCGGGTTGACCCGGGTGCCGTACGGATCCAGGGTGCCGTTCAGGAAGGCGCGCGCGTCCGGGTCGTTGTTGATCCAGGTCCAGAGCATGTCGGCGGCGTCGCTGTTCGGCAGCGGCAGCAGCAGGTCCGGCAGCATGACCTGGTCGGCGTAGGTCTCCCAGTCCTTGTTCAGCTCCAGGAATTCCTTGTCGTGCGTCAGATCCGGCGGATTGTCGCCCAGGTGCTCGGTGTTGCCGGGCACCGCCGCCTGGTAGCTCTGGGTGAGCAGCTTGGCCACCAGCCGCGGGTTCAGCTTCATCTGCTCGAACCGCTGGCCGCTGAGCTTCATGATCTCGTCGGAGGCGATCGGGCTGGGCTGCCGCTCCACGAAGAAGGCCAGGGACAGCCCGCTGAGCGCGACCGGCGCGTAGGTGAGTGGCCGGTCGGCGGGCACCGTCTCGGGTGGCTCGTTGAAGAAGCCGAGTCCCGCGTTGCCGGTGAGCAGTTCCCGGCGGGCGCCGTCGTCCGGCAGCTGGCTGAACCCGTAGACGGTGCCGCCGTTCTGGCACAGCGCCGGCTGCCAGCGCAGTACGGCCTCCGCCATCAGCTCGTTGCCCACCGTCCTGGTCTCCTGCGACCCGAGTGGACAGTTGGCGCCCGCGGACTGGAACTGCAGCGGGACGGACAGGTGGTTGGCCCAGTTGGTCGCCGACAGCGGCGAGGACACCAGGCTGTTGGCACTGCCGGGTTCCCGGTGGGAACCGTCCACCTCGATGTCGTCCCGGGGCACGATGGCCAGCCAGCAGTTACGCGGCTTGCCGGTGGCCGGATCCGGGCGGCCGCAGCCGAGGCCCGGGGCCTCGACGCCGGTCTGTATCTCGAAGAACTCCGAGCCGGTGCCGTCCGCCCTGGTCCGGCCGAGCGGGATCTCGTTGGTGGTACTGGCGTCGAAGAACTCGTTGGTGGAGCCGTCGATCTTCCGGGTCGGGTCGGTCACCGGGCTGAACGGCACGTAGGCCTGTGTGGTCTGCCCGGTCGCCCGCTTGTAGGTCTCCGCCGGGTCGACGATGTCGTAGCTGGCCTGCCGGGAGCGCACCCAGGAACCCGCGACCGGGGTGGCATTGGTGATCAGGCCGCCGTACTGGCAGTTCTCCCGTTTCGGACCGGCCGGATCGTCGCCCCAGCACTGCATGATCTGCAGGAAGTTCACCAGGAACTCGCCGGTGGGCTTGGTGGGTGCCCCGCCCTTCCAGTTGATCTGCACCACCTGGTTGATCAGGTCCCTGGTCTGCCCGACGGTGACCTCCAGGTCGCTGAACTTGCCGGTGCCCTTCACCGTGACCGCCGAGCCGGTGGCGTCGGCGGCCAGCGCCGAGTCGTCCGGGCCGATGGTGAGTACCACGCTGGCCAGCAGCATCACCGTGGCCATGGCCATCCGGAGCGCCTGGAAGCGTTGCGGCTGTGCGTGATTCATGACGCCCGCCTGGCCGCTAGGTACCGGTGCACCAGCGGCGGCCCGACCAGCAGGCCGATCAGCAGCGCCACCGCCAGTCCGATGAGCACGTATTGCCAGGTGGAGTTCTGCAGGCTCAGCGATACCGGAACGGCCGCGGCATTGGTGGAGTTGGACCGCGCGGTCCCGCTGGGCAACCCGGTATCCGGATCTATCCCGCCGCCGGGAGCGTCCCCTGTGGACCCGTCGGTTGCCGCGTCACCGCCGCCGGCGGAACCGTCCCCTGTGGACCCACCGCCGGTCAGCGCGGTACTCGAACTCTTCGCGCCGCCGGTTCCGGTCGCGCACTGGCTCACGCCCTTCTTGTCGCAGGCGGGCGGTTGCGGCGCCTTCGCGGCCAGGGTGTTGGAGCCGTCCGCGCTGAAGGTGGGGTTGTTGCACTTGCTGATGTCGGTGGACTTCTTCTGACTGCCCGGGATCCGCTGCACCTGGTCCAGGCCGGCGCGCACCAGGTTGATCGGCAGTGGCGAGTAGCCGAGGGGATCGGCCTGCTGCTGCCCCTCACACAGGAAGTAGTAGGCGAACTCGCCGAGCGTGTAGCCCTTGGACTCGCTGAAGTTCCCCTCCAGCTTGGTCGGCACGATCATGTAGCTGTAGCTGGACATCGGATAGGTCCGGTTGTCCCCGTTGTTGTAGACCCCGCCGAGCTCCTGGGTGAGGTCCGGCTTGATCTGCGCGGACAGCAGCGCGACGGCCACATTGGACGCGGTGGGCTCGACGTAGTACCCGGCCTTGTTCAGCAGCTTCGCCACCGGGAAGCCCTTGTTCAGCGCGTAGGAGTACTCGACGTAGGTGATCGTGCCGTCGTTGCCCTCCTGCGACACGTAGCCGGAGACGCCGACCGACTGCGCCTGCGGGACCATGCCGGGGCTCGGCGGGTAGATCGAGGTGAAGCCGCACGGGGTGGACCGGCCGACCTTGGCGCAGTAGGCGTTCCACAGGTCGGGGTACTGGTTGGCCATGTACGTGGTGAACTGGGCGGTCGTACCGGAACCGTCGGACCGCACCACCGGCACGATCTTGCGGGCGGGCAGGCTCAGCTGCGGGTTGTCCGCCTTGATCGCCGGGTCGTTCCAGTTGGTGATGGCCCCGGTGAAGATCTTGGTGACGGTGTCGCCGGCCAGCCGCAGGTTGGTGATCCGCTTGCCACCGATCGACAGGTTGTACATGAAGGACGTTCCACCGGCGACGATCGGCATGTAGGCGAAGCCCCGGGTGGGCGGGAAGTCGGTGACGCCACCGTCGGTCAGGCCGTAGGGGATCTCCGAGACACCGAAGTCGACGGTGCCCGCCTTGAACTGGTTCCGGCCGTCCGAAGATCCGTTCGCCGAGTAATTGATCTTCATGCCGTACTGCGCGACGTTCTTCCGCCACTGGTCGATGGCGTTGGAGGACCAGGTGGAACCGGCACCGCTGATCGGGAAGAAATCCGCGGCCAGGGCCGGTTGCCCGAGCGCCAGCAGGATGACCGCAAGAAGGGCGCCCAGGACCGATGCCGCACCCCTCGATCGGAAGTCCCGAAGTTGACGAGTTTCGGGCTCGCGCCTCCCCCGAAACTCGTCAACTTCGGAGTCGGGTGCGCCGAGTCGTTTCATGAGTCCTCTCGATCCTGGAAGCGCCGCAGGTCGGCGATGGAGGCCAGCGCGCGGCGGCGCTGCTGACGGGCGGACAGCACACCGGCGGGTCGCCCGCCGAGCACCCGCGCGACGAGGAACAGGGTCAGCACCACGAACATCAGCACCAGCGCGGCGCCGAAGCCGCGGGCGACCATGTCCGGCTGCGGGGACTGCATGAGGGTGAAAGTCGCGAGGGGCAGCGAGACCTGGGGCCCGCTGGTCGGATCCGCGTTGATCGCCGCGGTGTATCCGGCGGTGAGCAGCACCGGGGAGGTCTCGCCGACGCCGCGGGCGGTGCCCAGGATGACCGCGGTGGTGAGGCCGGATCGCGCGGTGGGCAGCACGACGTGCCACATGGTCCGCCACTGCCCGGCGCCCAGTGCCAGCCCGGCCTCCCGCAGGTTGCCGGGCACCAGGCGGATCACCACATCGGCGGCGCGGACGATGATCGGCAGCATCATCACGCTCAGCGCGAGGCCGGCGGCGAGGCCGGATTTGCTGAAGCCCAGCGCCAGGATGACCACCGCGTAGATGAACAGACCGGCCACAATGGACGGCAGCGCGGTCATCGCCTCCACGATGGTCCGGACGAACCGGGTGAACACGCCCCGGGTCTCGGACAGGAACACCGAGGTGGCGATGCCCAGCGGAATGGTGATCACTAGGGCGATGCTGATCTGTTCCAGGGTGCCGATGACCGCGTGGATGATGCCGCCGACGGTCAGCGGATCCAGTGAACCGGCCAGGGACAGGTCGTCGGTGAAGAAGTTCAGGTGGCTCAGCGCCTGCAACCCGCGGATGAACACGTAGATCACGATCACCGTGAGCACCAGCAGGGCCAGCAGCGCGACCAAGGCGATCAGCGTGGCGATCACCCGGTCCTTGACCGCCTGCCGGTCATTGTCCATCGAGATCAGCAGCGCGTAGAGGCACAGGAAGACCAGGTAGCCGACCACGACGTAGGCCATGATCCCGATGTACGGCACCACCTGGGTGAACAGCAACGCGGTCAGCGCGACGGCGCCGAGCAGGCCGCCCCACACCGCGGCCCGTTCACTGTCCTGGGCGGCATTGGTGTTCCGACGTGTGCGTGACAACGTTGTCATCAGCTCAGCCCTCACTCATCTGACCGGACCGGCTGCGGGCGATGACCGCGGAGGCGGCGAAGTTGACCACCAGGGTCAGCAGGAAGAGCACCAGGCCCGCCGCCATCAACGCGGAGAGGCCGAACTGGCTGGCGGAGCCGTACTGCAGCGCGATCATCGCCGAGACGCTGTTGGCGCCGTTCTGCAGAATGTGCGGCTGGAAGCGGTAGACGGCGGCGACGATCATGTACACGGCGATCGTCTCGCCCATCGCCCGGCCGAGGCCGAGCATGGTGCCGCCGATCATGCCGCCGCGGCCGAAGGGCAGCACGACCGCGCCGATCATGCCCCAGCGGGTGGCGCCCAGGGCGTACGCGCCCTCCCGTTCGCCGGCCGGCGCCTGGGAGAAGGCCTCCCGCATCACGGCGCAGATGATCGGCATGACCATCAGCCCGACCACGATGCCCGCGATGAAGGTGGACGAGGTGTACACCGTGCGGCTCGCCAGGGGATCGTCCGGATCGGCGCCGGTGACCGCGAAGAGCGGGATCCAGCCGAGGTAGCGGGCCAGCCAGGCGGACAGGTCGGTGATGCCGATATCCCCCTGCAGGAAGTGGAATCCCCACAGGCCGAACACCACACTGGGCACCGCGGCCATCAGGTCGACCGCGCTGGTCAGCGTGCGCTGCCACCAACCGGTCAGGTACTCGGAGATGAACAACGCCATGCCGATCGCGAGCGGAACGGCCACCACGATGGCCACGCCGGCGATCAGCAGCGTGCCGGGCAGCACGGCGGCGATGCCGAAGTTGTGCGAGTCCGGCTGCCAGTTCTGCGTGCTGAGGAACCGCCACTTGGCCACGGCGAGGGCGGAGAAGCCCCGGTCCAACAGGAACAGGCCGACCGTGGCCATGATCGCCAGCACGATCACACCCGCGGTGCGCAGCCCGGCCCGGTAGAGGCGATCGATTCCACCGGGCAGTGCGGTTGTTCGCCGCTCGCCTGCCATGTCGATACGACTCCTATTCAATGGAGATTGTTTTCCGTTGCGCCAAAAGGAAATACGCAGCTACCCAACCGGGCCCGGCTATTTCGTGAACTACAGACGAAGCGGATATCTCGGTGGCCGTATCACTCCAACGGCGCAACAATCCACAGTGGATAGTGATCATTCAAAAGCGGACAACCCGCAGCTCATCCGATACGGAGGTCTGTCCGACCAGGTCCATGAAAGTGGATGACGCGTGCTCCGCCTCGGCCCTGCGCTGGTAACGACGTGTGGAAACCGCAACCTCCAGGTCGTCGATCCGGATGCTCCACGACCACTGAGCCCGCCCATCCCGCAGCGTGTAGACGTCGGAATCGATCAACCGGGACTGCAGCCGGTGAATCGCGTCGCGACAGGATTCGACATCAGTGAAAACATCCGCGGATTGACCGAGGCTCCGGTTGTTACTGGACAGGAACCGCCAGCTGATCGGCGTCACCTGGGCGGGACCCAGTGCGTACGCGGCCGGTTGTGTCGACGCCCGGTGCACCAGAAAAATCTGAAAACGAAAACCCACGGCGGACTCTCCATCCGTATCGGGCCGAACATTGACTCGCCGAGCATCCCGGCGAAGGCACCGAATTCCGGACGAAAAGCAACAACCGTTATTGGGGCGGGGAGATTTTCACGGTGGCGTTAGGCGTTCGTAGCCATCGGCGATACTGAGTGGGTGATGACTACCTGGGGACCGCCGCAGCTGCTGGCCTTGGACATCGACGGGACCATCAAGGACTACGGGCAGCCGATCAGCACCCGGGTGCGGGACGCCATCGCCAAGGCGGAGGCGGCGGGCACCTGTGTGGTGCTGGCGACCGGCCGGTCGGTGGCCAGCACGCTGCCGATCCTGGAGGACCTGCGGTTCACCGGGCCGGTGCTGACCTCCAACGGCGCGGTGCGGCTGGACGGCGCCACCGGTGAGGTCCTGGAGGCCCACCGGTTCGACGCCGGCCCACTGGTCACCGAGATGGCCCGGCTGCTGCCCGGCGTGGTGTTCTCCGTGGAGCAGATCGGCGAGCGACGGCTGATCAGCGGCGAGTTCCCCGGTGGCATCGAGCCGGACAACGAGCACCTGGTCTCGCTGGAGGAGCTCGTCGCCCGGCCGACCACCCGGGTCAACGCCTGGTGGCAGGAGCACACGCTGGCGGAGATGACCGCCGCGCTCGACGAGTCCGATCTGGACTGCCAGAAGTGGGAGTTCGACGGTGTCGGCGCCTGGCTGATGGCCGTCGCGGCGGGCGTGTCCAAGGGCTCCGCGCTGGAACGGCTACGCGCCGAGCTGGGCGTGCCGGCGGAACTGACCTGCGCGGTGGGTGACGGGACGAACGACCTGGAGATGCTCCGCTGGGCGGCCTGCGGGGTGGCCATGGGCCAGGCTGCCGACCGGATCAAGGACGCCGCCGACCACGTCACCGCCGAGGTGGCCGAGGACGGCGTCGCCGTGCTGCTGGACCACTGGTTCTAGGGGCTCGGGGGTCCGTCCGGTCTGGTGGTTGCCGAAGGCGGCTTTGGAGGGGGAGACGGGCTTAGGGTGGGTCTTTCCTGCCAACGCGCGAGGGTGGGGGCACGCCTTTGGGGGGGGGGTGGGCCGCTGCGCGGGGCTGGGGGTGCGGTTTCCGGGCACTGTCCACTGTGGCCGTCCACAAAGGACGGCCACATCGTGGGAACTACGGCGCGTCGCGCCATTTCCGCGCCGTGTCGCCCTTGGTGATCTTGCTGAATGTGGCCTTCGTTTGGCTAGTCCGAACCAAAGCCACATTCAGCCGGAACGAGGCCCCGCAGCTCACACGGAACTCACGCCAGCCCCGCGCAGCGGCCCAAGCTGGCCAGGCAGGCGTGCCCCCACCAGGCAGCCAGCCAGGCGTGCCCCCGCGCAGCGGCACATCCCAGCCAGACAGGCGTGCCCCCACCAGACGGCCAGGCAGGAAAAACCCCACCCCCAGCCCGTCTCCCCCTCCAAAGCCGCCTTCGCCAACCACCAGACCCAGCAGACCAACCGGGCACCCCGCCCCCCTCAGGACACCGACTCCAGCCGCAGCAGCCGGGGTGAGTCCAGCAGCTGCGGCAGCACCTCGTTGCGCCACAGCGAACTGCCGGTCACCGAGGCCGGCCCCGGACGGACCACGCTGACCACCAGCTCCGGCGCCGCGACGCTCTCCAGCAGCACCAGGACCCGGCCACCCGCCTGCTGCACCGCGGGCTGGATCCGCAGCCGGTAGAAGTCGGCGAAGCCCAGCACGGCCACCGGGAAGACGGTGATCTCCAGGGTCCCGGACAACGCCGGCATCCGGCCGATCGGCCGGAGCAGCAGCACGTCCGGGTCGTCGGTGCGGTGCCCCGGATCGCGGAATCCACGCAGCGAGACGACGCGGCCCGGCTCGGTCAGGTCGGTGAACTCGCCGAGCAACACCCCGCCCGGTTTCGGCACTTTCGCTTGACGCGTGTGAAGCTCCACTACGGACACCCGCATGGCGACCCCCATTCTCTGGAGAATTTACCTCCATTTGCCGGATTCGTGACGCCCGATTTCTGTGCAGACTTCGGGAAAGCCCAGGTCAGCTACCCTGTCCATCAGCCTGGGATATAAACAGTCTAGGAAATCCGATCATGAAGAAGATCATCCTCGCGTTTTCCGCCGCGAGTCTTGGGGTGGTCGGCCTGGTCACACCGGCCCAGGCCGCGGCGAGCACCATCGCCTGGGCCCCCTGCCCGCAGGAACCGCTGAAGTCCGCCGGCGCCGAGTGCGGTTTCGTGGACGCGCCGCTGGACTACGCCAAGCCGGACGGCGAGAAGATCCAGCTCGCGGTGTCCCGGGTCAAGGCCAAGGCCGCGCAGTCCCAGGGCCCGATCCTGATCAACCCCGGTGGCCCCGGCGGCTCCGGGCTGAACTTCGCCATCCGCGGCTCCCGGGTCCCGAACAAGGTCGGCGAGCAGTACGACTGGATCGGCTTCGACCCGCGTGGCGTCGGCTCCAGCAAGCCCACCCTGGCCTGCGACGAGAACATCAGCGGCTTCAACCGGCCGCCGTACGTGCCCACCAGCCGGGAGATCGAGAAGGCCAACCTGGACCGGGCCAAGGCGTACGCGGAGGCCTGCAAGAAGGCACCCGGCGCCAAGCTGCTGGACCACATCAAGACGGTGGACAACGTCCGCGACATGGACACCATCCGCCAGGCGCTGGGCGTCAAGCAGATCAGCTACTACGGCTACTCCTACGGCACCTACCTGGGCCAGGTGTACGCCACGCTGTTCGGCAAGAACCTCAAGCGCATGGTCATCGACGGCGTGGTCAACCACAAGGACGTCTGGTACCAGGCCAACCTGAACCAGAACATCGCCTTCGAGAAGGTGCTGAACCGCTTCTTCGAGTGGATCGCGCAGTACAACGACACCTACAAGCTGGGCGCCACCCGGCAGGAGGTCTCGGACCGGTTCTACGCGGACAAGAAGGCCCTGGAGCAGAAGCCGGCCGACGGCAAGCTCGGCGGCAGCGAGTTCACCGACGCCTTCCTGCCCGCCGGTTACCGCACCAGCGGCTGGGACGGCATCGCCCGCAACTGGGCGAACTGGGTCTACAAGGGTGACGCCAGCGGCCTGATCGCGGCGTACGGCGGCCCCGGCGACGACAACGGCTTCGCGATCTACAACGGCACCCAGTGCACCGACGTGCAGTGGCCGCAGAGCTGGAACAAGTGGCGGGTGGACAACTGGATCTCGCACGCCAAGGCGCCGTTCAACAGCTGGGCCAACGCCTGGTACAACGCGCCGTGCCTCTACTGGCCCGCCAAGCCGGGCAAGCCGGTGGACATCAACCCCAAGGGTGCGCCGAAGGTGCTCATCCTGAGCGAGGAGCTGGACGGCGCCACGCCGTACCCGGGCGCGCTCGAGGCGCGGCGGCTGTTCCGTGACTCCAGCCTGATCAGCGTGCCGAACGGCACGGTGCACGGCGCGGGTCTGGGCGGAAACCTCTGCGTGGACAACCAGATCGCCGCCTACCTGGCCGACGGCACCCTGCCGCCGCGCACGGCGGGCAACGGTCACTCCGACACCACCTGCACGCCGCGGCCGCTTCCGGTTCCTGCTCCAGAAAAGCCTGCGGTGAGCGCGTCGACGCGTGCGGAAGCAATCGTCGGATAAGAATTCGGTTAATGAATTCCCGTTGTGGCCGTGAGTGCGCGGCATTCACGGCCACACGGACCAATCAGAGATTTGCCCTATCCAATAGGGTTTACGTCGCAGGTGTGGGACCTGCGACGAGGGGATCCATGAACGAGTAGGGGCACGAGTGAGGAAATTCTTCGTAGCCGCCTCGGTGGCGGTGATCGGTGCTGGTCTCTTCACACCGATCGCACACGCGGCACCGGCCGCGGGCATCAACTGGACGAAATGCACCAGCGGGCCGTTGAAAACCGCGAATGCGGACTGTGGTTTCGTCGAGGTGCCGCTGGACTACGCCAAGCCTGACGGCGAGAAGATCCAGCTGGCCGTCTCCCGGGTCGCGCACAAGGTGCCGGACGAGCAGTCGCAGGGCCCGATCCTGGTGAACCCGGGCGGCCCCGGCGGTTCCGGCCTGAACCTGGCCACCCTGGGCAAGAGCGTGCCGAACAAGGTGGGCGAGCAGTACGACTGGATCGGCTTCGACCCGCGTGGCGTCGGCTCCAGCAAGCCCGCGCTGGCCTGCGACGAGAACATCACCGGCTACAACCGGCCGCGGTACACGCCGGGCGCGAAGTACAACGAGCACGACGAGATCGTCGAGGCGAACCTGAAGGTGGCCAAGGCGTACGCGGAGTCCTGCGCGAAGTCGCCGAACGCCAGGCTGATCGACCACATCAAGACCGTGGACAACGTCAAGGACATGGACGAGATCCGCAAGGCGCTCGGCGCCCCGCAGATCAGCTACTACGGCTTCTCCTACGGCACCTACCTGGGCCAGGTCTACTCGACGCTGTTCGGCAAGAACATCAAGCGCATGGTCATCGACGGCGTCGTGGACAACAAGGACGTCTGGTACCAGGCGAACCTGAACCAGGACATCGCGTTCGAGAAGAACATCAACACCTGGTTCGGCTGGATCGCCAAGTACAACGACACATACAAGCTGGGCGCGACCCAGGAGGACGTGTCCAAGAACTACTACGCGACCCAGGAGTCGCTGTACCAGCACCCGGCCGAGGGCAAGATCGGCGGCAGCGAGTTCGCCGACGTCTTCCTGCCCGCGGGTTACTCGCAGCGCGGCTGGGACACCCTGGCCCGCGCGTGGTCGAACTGGGCGCTGAACGGTGACGCCAGCGGCCTGCTGAACCAGTACGCCGGCCCCGGTGACGACAACGGTTTCGCCATCTACCTGGGCACCCAGTGCACCGATGTGCAGTGGCCGAAGGACTGGACCGAGTGGTACCAGGACAACCGGCAGACCGCGAAGAAGGCGCCGTTCTACACCTGGGCGAACAACTGGTTCAACGCGCCGTGCCTGTACTGGCCGGGTAAGGCCAGCACCCCGGTGAAGATCAACCCGAAGGACGCTCCGCCGGTGCTCATCCTCAGCGAGGAGGAGGACGGCGCGACCCCGTACGACGGCGCGCTGCGGGCCAGGGAGATCTTCCCGAACTCGGTACTGATCAGCACCCCGGGTGGCACCACGCACTCCAACTCGTTGCGCGGCAACGCCTGTGTGGACAACCCGATCGCCAACTACCTGGCGACCGGCGAGCTACCCAAGCGCACCAAGGGCCACTGGAAGTCGGACGCGCAGTGCCAGGCGGCACCGCAGCCGACGCCGAAGCCGGTGAGCGCGCAGACCGCGGGTAACGCCAGCAAGGCAGCCGCCGTCCGCGGCTAGTAGTTCTGTGCCTGAAGGTGGCCTTCACACCGTTCAACTGGGTGAAGGCCACCTTCAGGCTCACTGCTCCAGAGACAAAAGAAATCGCCCCCGTCCACGCGACGGGGGCGATTTTTCGTGCAAAGACTCAGGTCCTGTCCCCGGTCAGGGTTGTCTCGGGGAAAGGACGAGTTCTCACTGATTTTCTACTGATTCCGCACGGGGCGAGGCGCTTCTGGCGCGGCGGCGAAATCGATGGAAATCTCCCCCGACTGGCGAGGAGCGGGGATGGCCATCTCGCTGGCCTCGGTGCTGAACACCACTGGCGAGACTGCGACCGGCCGTAAGGCGTTGGTCGCAGGATGATCAATTACGTTGCTGAAGATCAACTTAGGATCCACAGGCACTCCCTTACATGAGTGACTAGAAAGCCGGCCCCACCGGCTGTCAAAGAAAAGACTCCGTCATAACAGAATGAATGAACTGCATGACAATTGAGTCAACATTCGAGAAGCGATCCCGCACCGATCAACCTCTCGACCGTCACCCTAGCGCACTGAGCGTGGAACGCGCACCAGTTTCCACCTTTTATCAGCAGCAGCTCAGATTTCTGCCATACCCGCTGGTCTACCCGGGTGACAACGTTCCCAGCCCGAGACCTCGACCCGGTCATGGTGATCACTCAACGTGACACGACCGAGTGACAGGGCTCGGTTCGGCCGCCGAAAAAGTGTCACAAATCGGGGTCTGGGGCCGGGTTTGGCGGTCGGCGAAAGCGGCTTTGGAGGGCGAGACGGGTCTGAGGCCGGGGCGCTTGATCGTCTCCGGCGGACCTGCGTGTGGCCGATGGAACTGGAGATGCTCCCGTTGGACGAAGAGGTGGAGGTTGGCACGTCTTCAAGACGTAGGGACTCCGGGTTCATAGGTCTTGAAGACGTGCCAACCCCTCAGTCCACTGTGGACTGGGTGATTGCCCGAGCGTCAACAGGCAGCAGGTCAGGGGTGTGCCCCAGCCGTCACAGGGGCCGAAGTTGGCGAGGTTCGGAACGAGCCGCGAACATCGCCGACTCCGGGTACCGGCCTCAGGCCGCGGGGCGGGTGCGGAACGTGCGGCGGTAGCCGTCCGGGGCCACGCCGAGGACCGCGCGCAGGTGGCGGCGCAGTGAGGCACCGGTACCGAATCCGGCCCGGGCGGCGATCGCGTCGACGGTGAGATCGGAGTTCTCCAGTAACCGCCGGGCCAGGTCCACTCGCTGGGTGAGCAGCCACTGACCTGGGCTCTTGCCGACCTCCTCGCGGAATCGCCGGACGAAGGTACGCCTGCTCATCCCCGCGCGCTGGGCCAGCAGATCCAGGGACAGCGGTTCGCCCAGGTTCTCCAGGGCCCAGTCACGCACCGCGGCGGTGCTCGCCGCAGTGGGCTCGGGCACGACCTGCTCGATGTACTGCGCCTGGCCACCGTCCCGGTGCGGCGGCACCACGCAGAGCCGGGCCACCTGGTTGGCCACCTTGCTGCCGTGATCGGACCGGATCAGGTGCAGGCACAGGTCGATGCCCGCGGCGGCGCCCGCCGAGGTCAGCAGGTCGCCGTTGTCCACGAACAGCACCGTGGGATTCAGCTGCACGGCGGGGAACGCGCGCCGGAACCGCTCGGCCTCGTGCCAGTGGGTAGTGGCGGGCCGGCCGTCCAGCCGCCCGGCCGCCGCCAGCAGGTGCGACGCGGTGCAGATCGACACCACCCGGGTCCCGGGCCGGACCTGGGCCAACGCGTCCAGCACCGCCGGATCGACCGATTCCGGGCCGGTGATCGCCGCGAAGGTGTCGGTGGGCGGCAGCACCACGGTGTCCACCGTGCGCAGCAGGCTCGCGTCATGTTCGACGGTCACGCTGAAATCGGCGTTGGTGCGCACCGGGGCGCCGTCGACGGAGCAGGTCAGCACCTTGTACAGCGGCTTTCCGTCCGCATCCCGGGCCGCGCCGAACAGCCGGCCGGGCACGCCGAGTTCGAACGGGTAGACCCCGGGCAGCGCCAGCACGGCCACGCGATGTGTCATGGCCCAATATTTGCACATATCGACCCTCGGGCCACTTAGCAGCGAGGGCCACCACACCCCAGGATGAAGCCATGACGACTTTCACGGCGATCAGCCAGGATCAGGCGGGCGGCCCGGAGGTGCTCCGGGAGGTACAGGTTCCCAGGCCGAAGCCGGGCCCGACCGATGTCCTGGTCAAGGTGCACGCGGCGGGCATCAACCCCACCGACTGGAAGACCCGCCAGCTCAACTTCTGGGGCTTCGAACTGCCCTTCACCACCGGCTGGGACGTCAGCGGCGTCGTGGTCGAAGCCGGTTTCGGCGTGACCGCGCACCGGGTCGGCGACGAGGTCCTCGGCATGCTGGCCTACCCGCACGGCCACGGCGCCTACGCCGAGTACGTGGTGGCGCCGTCCCGCACCTTCGTCGCCAAGCCGGCGAACGTGGACCACGTGCACGCGGCGGGCCTGCCCCTGGCCGGGCTGACGGCCTGGCAGGCGCTGGTGGACGCTGCGGACGTGCAGCCGGGGCAGCGCGTGCTGATCCACGCCGCGGCCGGCGGCGTGGGCCACCTGGCGGTGCAGATCGCGAAGCTCAAGGGAGCTCACGTGATCGGCACGGCCAGCGCCGCGAAGCACGACTTCCTCCGCGAACTCGGCGCCGACGAGGTGATCGACTACCGCAGCACCGACTTCACCGAGGTGCTCAGCGACGTCGACGTCGTGCTCGACACCCTCGGCGAGGACATCGGCGCCCGGTCGCTGTCGGTGCTGCGCCGGGGCGGTGTCCTGGTGACCATCCTGCCCGGCTCCATCAGCAAGGAGTCGTACGCGAAGGCCGCCGAGCTGGGCATCCGCGCCGAGTCCGCGCTCGTCGAGGTGGACCACACCACGATGCGTGAACTGGCCCGGCTACTCGGCGACGGCAGCCTGAAGGTGCACGTCGACCAGACCTTCCCGCTGTCGGAGGTCGCCAAGGCCCACGAACTCGGCGAGACCGGCCGGACCACCGGCAAGCTGGTGCTCACGGTCGACCAGGCCGAGTAGCCGCTCCACCGCGGCCACGGTGCGCGCCGCGGCGTGGCCATCGCCGAACGGGTTGCGGTCCCGGGGCAGCCGCACGTTGTCTCGCAGCAACGTGTGCGCCTGCTCCAGGATCGCGCCCCGGTCGGTGCCCACCAGCCAGGAGTAGCCGGCGTCGACGGCCTCCATCCGCTCGGTGACCTCCCGCAGGACCAATACCGGAACGCCGAAGTGCGGCGCCTCCTCCTGGATGCCGCCGGAGTCGGTGAGCACGATCGAGGCGAAGGACAGCACCCGGACCAGGTCCGGATAGTCCAGTGGCTCGGTGACGAAGATCCGCGGATGGCCGCCGAGCACGGCGTTCACCTGTTCCCGCACCGCCGGATTCGGGTGCGCGGGGAACAGCACCAGCAGGTCCGGGGTCTCCTCGACCAGGGTCCGCACCGCGTCGAGCACGGCGTGCAGCGGTTCGCCCCAGCTCTCCCGCCGATGGGCGGTGACCAGGGCGACCCGGCTCGCCGCGGACCGGGTTTCCACCGTGGCCACAACCTGATTCACCGCGGGCAGGTTCCGGGCCGCGATCCGCGCGACCGCGTCGACCACGGTGTTGCCGGTGAGCACGATCTCCGGTCGCGGCAGCCGCTCGTGCTGCAGCGCCCGCACCGCGAGCGGTGTCGGAGCCAGGTGCAACGAGGCGATCCGGGAGATCATCTGCCGGTTCCCCTCCTCGGGGAACGGCCTGCTCAGATCATGGGTGCGCAGCCCGGCTTCCAGGTGTACCACCGGAATTCCGCGCCAGAACGCGGCCAGCGCGCCGGCCAGCGTCGTCGTGGTGTCGCCCTGCACGATCACGGCCGCCGGGCGGCGGTCGGTCAGCACATCGTCCAAACAGGACAGCATCGCGGAGACCAGTTCGGCCTGCGAACCGGTACGCCGTTCCACGCCGAGTTCGATGCCGGCCTTGAGCCCGAAGGGTTCCAGGGACTGGTCGACCATCGCCGGATGTTGTCCACTGTGGACGATGATCGGGCGCAGCACCGGATGTTCGGCCATCGCCAGGGCGACCGGCGCGGCCTTGACCGCCTCCGGCCGGGTGCCGACCATCAGCAACACATCCATGTGTCACTCCTTTGCTGTCGAGTGCCTGGAGGCCCGGGCGGGCCTCCAGGCACCGGTCACGGCCCGATCAGGAATCGGCCGAGTGACGGCGGTGGGAGACGTACCTGGTCACCAGGCCGATCGCCACGAGGCTCACGCCCGCGGCGATCCACCAGCCGACACTGGCGCCACCCAGCGACAGCCCGGTCGCGGCCAGTCCGGTTCCACCACCAGGACCCTTGTACACACCAGCCTCCTAGGCGATCTGCCTGCGACGACGCCATCCGAGACCGACCGGGACGGCGATGGCGGCCAGCAGACCGAACCCGATCCACATGCCCGCACCGGAGGCCATCGGCCCGTTCGGGTCAGCCGGCCCACAGGTCACCGAACTGATCACCACATCGGTGCCGTCCGGCCCGACCACGTGCAGCGCCTGGAAGGTCCTGCTGCCATCCGGGTTGGTGTACTGCTCGTTGAAGGTGACCTTGCCCGGCACCCCCGGCGGAATCGCCTGCTGGTTCGGCTCACCGGTGATGTTGATCGGAACCCCGGCGATGGTGGGGTTCGCGATGGTCGAGCCACCGGTGATGGAGCCCGGGGTCGAGTGGCACTCGGCCTTGAGGCTGCCCACCGTGATCGCGGCGAGCGGCCCGAGCACCCCGATCTGCACGTCGGAGGTGGCGGCCTCGGCGTCCAGATTGCCGTTCCCACTCTTGCGGGCGAACGTGGTGATGCCCTTCGCCGTGACCACACCCGGCACGTTCTGGTCGACGACCGAGTTCTCCGTCGGACCGGTGTCGCTCTTCGACCAGGCGAGCGGGCCGACGTTGCCGAGCCCGCCGGGCCGGACGACCCGGACCGCGAAGGCCTGGGCTTCAAAGCCGACATCCACCAACTCGGCCGAGGCCGGAGCCGCACCGAGCAGCAGCGCGGACACGGCGAGTATCGCCGCGAATCCGCCTGCTCTTACGTGAGGCATGCGCATCTGTCGTTCCTCCAACGAGTGAATGTATTTCCTCTGCGAAATTGTGGAATTGGTCAGCACGCGCACGCCTGGGAACGCCTGGCCGATATCGGTGACGAAGCATTGCGGAGCAATGCGCCAGGTTCGCCCTAACAGGTGATCAAGCATTCACCCGCTCACGCAAACGTTCTTCAGAAGTGTGTTAGTGCAGTTGAGAAGGGGTATTGCGTGATGTTGTATATCACCGGCCACCCCCGGAAACATGTTGATCATGCAAGTTTCACCAGCTGCCCGCGCAGAAAAGGGGCAACGGTCGTAGATTTGTCGGCGAACATCAATTCCGTCCCATCCACCACTGATGAAGGTTCACCGCGTATGTACAAAGCTCTCGGCAGAACCCTGGCTCTGCTACTGGCCGCCGGTGCCGTGGCACTCGTGGTGACCCAGCACTCCTACCGCGGGATGGAGGTGCGACTGGCGGCGCTGGTCCTGGACGGACTGGGCTTCGGCAACGTGGGCGTGGTCCCGGATCGGCCCAGCGTTTTCTTCCTGCTCGGCACCGATCACCCGATGGGCATCAAGATGACGGCCGAGTGCACCTCGGTGTTCCTGATCATCCCGCTGGTGCTGCTGGCCGCGGTGCTCGTGGCATTCCGGCCGCAGAACGGCCCCCGGGTCCTGCTGGCGCTGCTCATCTCCAGCGCGATGCTGATCATGGTCAACCAGCTGCGGCTGGTGGACATCGCCTTGCTGGCGGACCTGCTCGGCGGTCCCCGTGGCTACCACTGGGGGCACACCGTCGGCGGCTCGCTGATCAGCATTTTCGGCGGCGCCGTCACGCTCGTCGTGTTCTTCTGGCTGACCATGCGCCGCAATGACCGGGAAACCGAGATGGAGGCGGCATGAGCCAGAGCTCGCTGCTGCTGCTCTCGGGCATGACGCAGGCGTTGTCCCTGATGATGAGCATCCTGTTCATCAGTTACATGACGACGATCGTGATCCCCTACCTCCGGTACCGGCCGACGCCGACCGGCGATCCGCACGCCTTCACCTGGCATTTCCTCGTGCCCTGCCGGGACGAGGAGGCGGTGATCACGCACACCATCCACTACCTGCGCGAGACCTTCCCGCAGTGCCATGTGTGGGTGATCGACGACGCCTCGGACGATCAGACCGCCGAACTGGTGCGTTCCCAGCAACGCAACGGCGGGGACGTCGACGGGCACATTCACCTGGTGGAGCGGGTGCGGCCGGATGCCCGCATCGGCAAGGGCCCCGCGCTCAACGCCGCCTATCGGGAGCTGAAGAGGTTCCTCGGCGACGCCGACCCGGCACGCCAGCTGGTCGCGGTGGTGGACGCGGACGGGCGCCCGTCACCGAACAACTTCGAGGTCTGCTCGGGCCCCACCATGTTCGGCGACCCGAAGGTGGGCGCGGTGCAGGTGGACGTGCACATGATGAACCGGGGCATCCCGAAGCCGGGTACGAAGGGCCTCCGCAAGTGGTTCGGCCTGTACATGGCCCGGATGCAGGACCTGGAGTTCCGCACCGCGCTCTGCGCGATCCAGCTGGCCCGCAAGTACACCGGCACCATCGCGATGGGCGGCAACGGCCAGTACACCCGGATGTCCGCGTTGAACTCCATCGCCGGCGACACGGACTCGCCGTGGGGCGGATCGCTGCTGGAGGACTTCGAGCTGGGCGTGCACCTGCTCATCGCGGGCTGGAAGACCACGCACAGCCGCGATGCCTGGGTCTCCCAGGAGGCCGTGTACAGCCTGCGCCGGTTCCTGACCCAGCGGACCCGGTGGGGTCAGGGCACCATGCAGTGCTGGCGGTACCTGCCGGTCATCTGGAACTCCCGGCACGTGAGCACCATGGGCGCGACCGAGATGATGTATTACCTGATGCAGCCGTGGATGCAGCTGGTCGGCACGCTCATCTTCCCGATCCCGTTCGTGGTGATCGGCGTGCACGCGGTGGAGAACCCGGCCGACACCTGGCTGTGGTTCACCAGCGGCGCCTGGGTGCTGTTCGTCATGTACCTGGTGTTCGGCATGCTGCCGTTCGTCATCTGGGGCCCGATCTACTGGCGCCGGTGTGAGCGGGACATCGGCCCGCTGCGCGGCATCATGCTGGGCCTCGGCTACTGGCTGTACGTGTACAACTTCTATCTCACCTCCTGGCGCGCGGTGTACCGGATCATCCGCGGCCGGAACGGGTGGGCGAAGACCAGGCGCAACAAGGAGATCGTGGCCAAGGGCGCCGCGGTCGCGCTGGAGTCCTGAGACGAGAAGGGCGCCTGCGCATCCCCCAGGGATGCGCAGACGCCCTTCGGCGTTTACTAGACCTTGACCGCGGAAGGTTCGCCCGCGAGGGTCTCGTTCAGTTCCTCCAGCTGACGGCCCCGGGTCTCGGGGGCCAGCAGCACCGAGATCACCAGGCCGATGAGTCCGGCGCCGATGAACAGCCACAGCGCCTTGCCGATGCCCCAGGAGGCGACGAGCGGCGGGAAGGCCAGGGTGCCGATGATGCCGCCGATCCGGGAGAACGAGGCGGCCAGACCGGCGCCGGTGGCCCGGATCGAGGTCGGGTACAGCTCGCTCGGGTAGATCAGGTTGACCACGCCGGGGCCCATGTTGGCGAACAGCACGCCGAGGGCCAGGAAGCCGATCAGCAGGCCGAGCGAGGGCTTACCCGCGAGGGCCAGCACCAGCAGCGACCCGACCAGGCCGGCGAAGCCGATGATGACCAGCTTGCGGCGGCCGATGCGGTCGGACAGGTAGATGCCGATACCGGCGCCGAGCAGGCCGACCAGGCCGATGATCAGCGAGCCGACGTACGACTGCGCGGTGCTGGAGGTGACCTGCTTGAGCACGGTCGGGGTGTACAGCGAGATGCCGTAGTAGGCCAGGGTGTACATGAACCAGAAGCCGCAGACGAACACGGTGATCTTGATCATTCGCGGGGCGAACAGCGAGCTCCACGGCTTCTCGCGGGTCTCGCTCTGGACCGCCGGCGGCAGGGTGACGTCGTCCCGGCCGCTGATCTGCCGGAGGACCTTGGCGGCCTCCTCGTGCCGGCCGTGGTCCATCAGCCAGCGCGGCGACTCGGGGATGCTGCGGCGCATGTAGATCACGATGAGCGCGAACACGGCGCCCAGCAGCAGCATGTAGCGCCAGGAGTTGTTGCCCAGCGGCAGCAGGATCAACGCGAACACGTAGGTCGACGCGGCACCCAGGAACCAGGTGGCGCCCAGCAGGCTCATGACCTTGCCGCGGTCCTTGGCCGAGACATACTCGGCGAGCAGGGTGGGTGAGATCGAGTAGTCGGCGCCGATCGCCAGCCCCAGCAGGAACCGGAACGCGATCAGCTGCCAGACATCCTGGCTGAGCGCGGTCAGGATGGCGAACACGACGAAGCAGATCAGGTCGACCAGGTACATCTTCTTGCGGCCGAGCTTGTCGGTGAGCCGGCCCAGCACCAGGGCGCCAATGAACATGCCGAGGACGGCGGAGGCGGCCACGATGGCGGCCATGCCGGAGGACAGGTGCCACTGCTTGATGAGGATGGGCAGGGCGACCGCGATGACGGTGAGGTCGTAACCGTCCAGGAACATGCCCGCCGCCGACAGGCGGGTGACCTTTCGCTGGAACGGTTTCAGGGACGCTTGGTCCAGAACTTGGAAGCCGTTGGCGGACACGATGTTGCCCTTTCAAAATTAGACACCGCGAGTTCAATCACAGGGTTGCTACTCAAACGTTTTAGTTTGTTGAGCAGGGCTCTGACAAGCCAGAACGGGCGCTTCCCTGGCTTGTTAAGCCGAAAGCAACCGAACTGGTCCCGGAAGTTGGCTACTCTGCGTCGGTGCCGGTACCTCCAGGAAAACAGCCCACCCAGCAGGAGATCGCCACCGATCTGGGCATATCGGTGGCCGCCGTGAGCCTTGCGCTGTCCGGAAAACCCGGGGTCAGCGACCAGGTCAGGGCCACCGTGCTGGAGAAGGCGACCGCCCTGGGCTATCGGCGCAACGCCTCCGCCGTCGCGCTGCGCACCCGCCGGTCCAATGTGCTCGGACTGCTGATCCGGAACCTGCGCAACCCGTTCTTCCTCGACCTGATCGACGGCTTCGACGAGGCCTGCGCCAAGGCGGGCTACGAGGTGATGGTCGGGTCCTCCCGATATGACCAGGAGCGGGAACAGAAGCTGCTCGACACCTTCGCCGACCGGGGCCTGGACGGGCTCGCGGTCGCGCCGATCGGCCGCGGCCGGGCGGTCGGCGCCTGGGCGGCCGCCACCGAACGCCCCGTCGTGGTGCTCAACGCCCCCCGTCGCCGGGCCGGCCGGCTGGCGATGAGCGTGAGCCCCGACGGCCCGGCGGCCGTGCAGCTGGCCGTGGAACACCTGCGCGGCCTCGGCCATCAACGCATCGCCATGGTGGCCGCACCCGCCGAGAAGTCGCCGGACCCGGAGCGCCTGGAATTGTTCCTGGATCTGGCAGCGGAGGAGCGGTTCACCGCCAGTGTGATCGAAGCAGAGCTGGACCTGAACACCACCCGCGAGGCGGTCTGCCGGGCTCTCGGCGACGCCCCGGGCCGGCGACCGACCGCGTTCATCACCAACAGCGACTACCTCGCGCACGCCGTCTACCTGGCCGCCGCCGACCACGGCCTGCGGATCCCCGAGGACGTCTCCGTGGTGGGCCACGACGACCTGCCGACGTCGGCGATCCTCAACCCACCGTTGACCACGCTGCGGGTGGACCGGCACCGGCTGGGCGCCGAGGCGGCCGGGTTGCTGATCGACGCCGTGGAGGGTCGCGAGCCGCCGTCGCTGGAGTTGACCATTCCGGTATCTCTTGAAGTGCGCGGTTCCACAGCTTCTGCTTAAACGTTTGAGTTATGGTGGCGGCAAGCCCCTTCTCACACGGCTGGAGAGCCATGTCCAGGATCGTGCCCAATGCCGAAGGTCCCTACCGGCGGCTGAGCCACACCACTGGAGAACCCCATCAGGTCCGCACGGATCTGACCGAGGCCACACCCGGCGAGAGCCGGTCCCTGCTGCGCTTCGTGCACATCACCGACTTCCAACTGGCCGACCCGGCGTCCCCCGGACGCCTCGACTTCCTGCAACGCTTCGCCGGTGAGCCGGAGTGGGCGGACATGCTGCCCGCCTACCGGCCCCAGGAACCCGTCTCCCTGCACGCCTTCGAGGCGATGGTCCGGACGATCCGCGAGCTGGGCGGGCTCGACTTCGTGATCACCACCGGGGACAACACGGACAGCGCCGCGCTGAACGAGCTGGACGCCTACATGTCCATCATGGACGGTGGCGGCACGGTGGACCCGACCTTCGGGGTCAGTGATCTGCAGGCGATCCCGGCACACATCGAGTCGGGTGACTACTGGAATCCGGAACTGTCCTCAAGGGACGTCTACAAGCGACACCTGGAGTTCCCGGACTACCCCGGCCTGCTGGCCGCGGCCGGAAAGTCCTTCGACACCGTGGGATTCGGCGCTCCGTGGCTGGCCTGCTTCGGCAACCACGACTGCCTGGCCCAGGGCCGGGCGCCGGAGACAAGTAAGTTCCACGACCTGATCACCGGCGGGCACCGTCCGACGGCGGCCCCGGACGCCCCGCCCGCGGGCGACAAGATGGAGCACTACCTGGCCGACCCGACCTTCCTGTCCGGCGGCGCCGGCGTGCAGATCGAGCCGCGGGCGGATCGCCGGATGGTCAGCCGGGCCGAGTACATCCGGGCGCACCTGGACAGCGCGACCGGGCCGGCCGGGCACGGGTTCACCGAGCAGAACATCGCCGACGGCACCGCGTACTACAGCCACGACCTGCCGGGCGTGCGGGTGATCGTGCTGGACAGCACCAACCCGGCGGGTGGCGTGCGCGGCAGCATCGATGCCCGCCAGTTCGCCTGGCTGGAAGGGGAACTCACCGAGGCGCAGGCAGCGGGCCGGATCATCGTGCTGGCCTCACACCACGGTCTGTCCATGATGGACAACGTCCTCGGTGACGAACGCCGTTACCTGGCAGCGGATATCGAGGGGCTGCTGCACCGCTTCCCCAACGTGGCGCTGTGGCTCATCGGCCACATCCACCGCAACCAGGCCACTCCCCGGCCCGGCGCGAACGGCGGCTTCTGGGAGGTGTGCACCTCGGCGATGGCCGAGTGGCCCACGCAGACCCGGCTGATCGAGCTGTCCGAGGCGGGCGGTGTGGTCACCATCCGCTGCACGATGATCGATCACCAGGCACCGGTCCAGCCGGGCGCGGAGCTGAACCTGTGGGACCTGGCGAGCATCCACCGCGAGGTCTCGGCGAACGAGCCGACCAGGGTCGGTGGCCCGGAATCCGCCGGAACGCCACTCGATCGCAATGTCGATCTACTCGTAAGGATCGTTGACCGAGCATGAGCCTTTCAGCCCTGGACCGCTTCGAGATCTTCGAGCAGCTCGTGCTGCACCAGCGGTACATCGACAACGACCCCAGCCGGGAGTCGGCCGACAAGTACGTGAGCCTGTACTGGCCCGAGGCGACGTTCACCGTGAACGACCTGCGCTCGCAGACCTTCACCGGCCCGGCCGAACTGAAGAACCTGTACGACTTCGCGCACAGCGTGTTCCCGATCGAGAAGTGGTTCCACGACGTGGGCTGGTTCGAGATCCACGGCGACGGCGACGCGGCCACCGTGTCCTGGCGCTGGCGGGTCAGCTGGAAGGAAGACAACGAGGGCGTCGTGTCGACCGGCACCTACCAGGACCGGTTCGAGCGGCGTGACGGCGTGTGGAAGGTGATCGACCGGGTGTCGGACATCGACCCCAACTGGCCGGCTGCCCTGTTCCAGCCGTACATCGACAAGCAGGAAGAGCGCTTCAAGGCCTCCTGACGGACTTACGGGTACACGAAGTTGGCGATGTTCGGGAAAAGCACCCGAACATCGCCAACTTCGTAACTACAGGTGCTAGCCGGCGCAGACGTTGCGCTCGTAGTCGTAGGTGGCAGCCTCCTTGGAGAACTTCCACTGCTGGTCGAGCAGCTCGCTCTTCAGATGCGCCGAGGCGGTCTTGTTCTCCACCACGTAGCCGAAGTCCTGCAGCCAGTTCGGGTACAGGTTCTTCGAGCCGAGGTAGAAGGCCTCGTCATCCACCGAGATGAGCTTGTGGTGCAGGGCGTACGGCTTGCCGTCTGCCCAGGTGTTACCGGGACCGCTGCGGAACGGGGCGAGCTGCAGGTTCTCGCACATCGCCTTCTTGGTCTTCACCGAGTCCTTGGTGATGTTGTTCAACCGGTTGCGCAGCACATCGCTGATCTCGTTCATGGACTTGATCTGCGAGTAACCACCCAGGCCGTGGTTCTGGTAGTTGGCCGGGTCGCTGACCACCATGCGGACCTTGACGCCGGCGAGCAGCTTCGCCGCCATGGCGTCGTAGGCGCGGATGTCGTACTTGGTCCACGGCGGGCAGGCGGCGTTGACGTCCTGCTGGGAGATGTCGACGCGCTTGGTCGCGCTGGAGATGAGCGAACGCAGGGCGTTCTCCTCCGGGTTGACCGTGTCGTAGTCCCGGTCGGCGTTGGTGTTGTCCTGGAAACCACCGAGGCAGGTCGCGTCCTCGGCGGTGGGCAGGGTCGGGTTGTACGTGGAGGTCGGGTCGTTCTTCTTGATGCCGACGCCGAGGCCGCCGACGGAGAGCACGGTGACGTCACCGGGCTTCGCGGTGCCGGGGTCCTTCGGCAGGGACTTCATGCAGGTGGCGCCCTTGGAGTCGGCGTACCGGACCTTGAGCGGGTTCAGCACGTTGCCGCAGGTCCAGTCCCACAGCGAGTCCAGGTAGATGGCGGCGGTGCGGCCGGCCGGACCGGTCAGGGACATGTTCACGTCCCACACCGGGTGGGTGTTGTCGATGTAGTCGCCGGACCAGTTGTTGATGCCACCGGTCATGGCGGACTTGCCACCGTCGACGACCAGGAGCTTGGAGTGGCTCCAGGACAGCTCGGCCGCGGAGGTGGTCATCGAGGCGACGTTCAGCTTGACCTTGTCAGCCGCCGAGCCGAGCTGCTTGACCAGCCGGTTCTTGTACTCGAGCGGGCTTTCCTTGATGTGGTAGATCGGCGCGGCACCGACGAGCATCCGCACCTCCAGGGAGTGCCCGGCGGCGACGGAGTTCTGCAGGCCCTTGACGATGGCGTCCTGGAACCGGCCGTCGGGGAACGGGGCCAGCCCGGAGATGTCGACGCTGCGCTCGGCCTGGGAGATGTGCTGCGTCATCCGGTCGATGAGCTGGTCGGTTCCGGAGCGGTCCTTACAGGCCGCGTCGCCCCAGCAGCCGGGGGTCTGCAGCAGCCAGCTCGCGGGCTTGTCCGCGGAGTTGTCGAGCTTGTTGCCTTCGGTGCGCTGCCACAGCGAGCCCTCCAGTCCGGGGGAGGTCTCCTTCAGGGATTTCTGCACGATGTCGAGGTGCGGAGTGCTGGACGCGTCCGCCGCGTGCAGCGTGCCGGTGGGGAGCAGAACGAACACGGAGGTCAGCACGGCGGTAGCCGAGATCAACCGGCGCAATCGTTGGTGTCTCACAGGTTTAGTCCTTGATTCGGCCGAGTGCAGGGCTTCCCCGGGTGCGGCCCTCACCCAGGTTGCTTAAACGTTTTAGCAACCTGGACGCGACTTTACCTACGTGAGTCATTGACTGTTCAAGCAACAGTGATCCGGGCGGCCAACCCGTGTCCGATCCGACACCTGACCACCGGCGACACACATCGTGATCGAATGTTTTTTACCACCCGGTGATCGCTTGACAATGCCGATCGGACTAGGGATCCTCGGGATTGGCGTCACAGGCGCCACGTCGGCGCATCCCCGGTAATGACGCCATAGGACGAAATGGACTTGTGTCTTCCTGCTGCCACAGACCACCCATGTCATGGTGATCAGGTTCCAAGCACCCGGCCGGGGCGCGTGTCAAGGAGAATCCGTGGACAGCAAACTCAGATGGCGTGTGTTATTACGACAAAGCGTCACCAATGAGCCATATTGCCGAGCCCTGTCCGGCCTGCGAGGAGCGCAATCCGCAGCGCGAATAATCCCCCATGCCACACGAGAACAGGCATGCCTGGAGGCCGAAGTCTTTTATCACCTGGCCCATTCCGGCCAGAAGGTGGCAAGAACAGGCAAGGACAGGCAAGGACACACAGCGGAAACATTCTTTTGGAATAATCTGGGTACACCCGACGGAAAAGTCCCTCACGGTAATGATGGACAGAGATGCCGTCCAATCCCAGCAGGCGCTGCACAGATTGATCATGGCCTGCTGGACCTGCACCTCCCTGGGCGCGAAAACCCATGGTATCCAGCTGAAATGGAAGAACGGTCGCGTCATCATCCGACGTCGGGGCAACCCCGGACTGACGCAGATCCTTGGGCTGAACGAGGCTTTCTGGGATCGCGTGCGAAACTCTGTACTCAAGACGCTGGCCTACCGACCAGATCTACGTCACGAGAACAACCAGAAGTTCGCGCGAATTCATCGCCATGCAATCTTCTGCCCACGCAGTCTGCGGATTGCAAGCGACCTCCTTCGACGCATCCAGTTCTGGCAGGGCTCGACTCCAGTCCTCTTCATCGGAAATGATGAGGATTGGCGAAAACTACCGAAAATTGGGATCATCTGGCTGGGAAATGTCCCACTGAAATCCGTCCTGGACAAAGTTCTGCATCCCGATATCGGACTTTCCCTGCGAGAGATAATTTCCGATCAGGCCAGCTACGATTCCGTGGAACTGGAGGATTTCGGCAGGAACATTCGCGTCCGGCTCATCTGGCGAAATTCCGGCCCCACTGCGGAACGGTGAGTGCGTCGATGAATATTGACCTCCTGAGCCAATTTCAACTCCTGACATCCATACCTATCGCCACCTGGTGCCTGGCACTACTGCTGACCGTCGCGGCCGCCACACTGTCGAGGTGCCCGAACCGCCGAGCTGACTGTCGCAAGGTCCTCGCGGCACTGATCAGGCTGGGACCGTCACGACGAGATCGGGACGACGACGAACGCTTCTGACACGGCGGGCGATCACGCCCGCCTTCCGGCCTGCTGCCCCCTTCATCGACCAGGATCGAACGCGGGCAGAAACCTGCGGAGGACGTGGATGTCACCCTCCAGGCTTTGCCAGGTTTCGGGTTGCCCCGGCATCAAGACAATCAAGGAGCTACACCATGGGGATCAACTGGCTCGGCGCCGGACTCGCCTTCGTCGTCGGGATGGGCGTGTCCATGATGTGGTACAGCCCGATCGGCTTCGGACGCCTGTGGTGGAAGTTGACCGGCATCACCCCGGAGCAGTCCAAGCAGGCTCCCACGGGGAACATGGCCCAGCTCTTCCTCACGAACATCCTGTTCGCGACCGGCATCGCGGCCACCCATGCCGACACCGCGGGGCAGGCGTTGCTGGTCGGCGCCGTGGCCTGGGCGGGGGCCTCCGGGAGCACGCTGGTGCAGCACAACGCCTTCGAGCTGAAGCCGGCGAAGCTGACGATTATCAACACGAGCTACCAGCTGGTGCTGTTCCTCGTCATGTCACTGGCGATCAGCCTGCTGTAGCCGCAGGTCGGCCGCACCGGATTCGGCCAGCCAGCCGGACAGCGTGCGCAGGCCGGGATGGATCACCCGCAACGCGTCGAGGTCCGCGCTCCACACCCGACCGGTCCGCAGGCCGGTGCGCATCCGCTGGAACAGGGCGGGCAACTCGTCATCGGCGATCTCCCGATAGCGGACGGGAATACCGGTCGCCGCGGCCACGGTGGCCGCGGCGGCCACCGGCGTGAGCGAGTCACCGGCCAGGTTCAGCGTCCGCCCGGCGAACCGCTCTGGATCGGCGAAGGCCAGCGCGGCGAACTCGGCGGTGTCCGCCGGAGCGATGTACTGAACCGGGATATCGGCGGGATACAGATGCCGGTTCACCCCGTCCACAATGCCGTCGAAACCGTGTTGCCCGTCCCAGAGGTAGTTGGTCATGAAGGCACCGGGCCGCAGCACCGTTGCCAGCCGGACGCGCTCCCACAGGTACTGCTCGATCGCCAGCTTTCCCGCCGAGAGCGCCGATTCCTCGGGCAGCACCATGCCGGTGGTGAGGACGACCCGGTCGATCCCCGCCGCGACGACGGCATCGATCAACGCACGTCCCCGGCGTGCCTCCGTCCCGGTGTCCGGACTGTCCTGGTCGAAGGCCAGCGGCGGCACGGCGAACACGGCGACCGCCCCGGCGACCGCGGTCTTCAGGCCGGCCGGATCGTCGAGATCACCACGGACCAGCTGGGCGCCGAGCGCGGCCAGCTCGGTGGCGGCCGGTGCGTTCAGATCGCGGACCAAGGCTCGAACGGGGCGTCCCGCGGCGAGCAGTCGCCGCGCGGTGGCACCACCCTGGGTGCCGGTGGCTCCGGTGACGAGAATCGGTGACCGCTCCTGCGTTGTCGTTGTCATGGCGTCCATTCCGTCTGAGGTGGATACTGGCTCTATCCGGAATGGTTCACCCGCTTTAGTCGGCCCGACAAGGATTGCGTGACATGACCACGACACGCTGCGACGCCGTTCGCAACCGGGAACTCGTGCTGCGCACGGCGGCCCGGATCCTCGCCGAGGAGGGCGCCGGCGTCTCGCTCAGCCGGATCGCACAGCGCGCCGGGGTGGGAGCCGGGACCATCTACCGGCACTTCCCCAGTAAGCAGGCCCTGCTGGAAGCGGTACTGGCCCACAACCTGCAGGAGATGCTGACGACGCTGGACCAGGCCTCCGGCCGGACCACACTGGTGGACAGCCTGCTCAGGGTGATCGACAAGGCGACCGAGAGCAGGGTCGTGTGCGAGGCGATGGCCGCCGACCATGGCTGGCCACAGATGTCCCTCGACCGCGCCATCCAGCAGTACCGCGACGGGCTGGACCGGTCACTGCGCGCCGCACAACTGGCCGGAACGGTCAGAGCGGACCTCCGGGTGGACGACCTCACCGCACTGATCGCGGCCGGTACCACGCTGATCACCGCACACCGAAGCCGTCGCAGGGCCATGCGCCTGGTCCGGACCATGCTGGAAGGTCTGCGATCGGCACCCGTCACGGAACTCGCCGGATTTCGTGACGGACATGATCGCTCCGGTCACGAAACGACGGACGTGCACTGCGCGGAATGCGGCGACCGGCTGAGTGTCCGGCCGGTCGGACGGCCCCGCCGCTACTGCGGCCCGGCCTGCCGCCAGCGAGCCCGCAGGCGCCGGCTGGCCGGCTAGCGGTGAAACGGACGGTGCCCCGGAGCGCACTGCTGCTCCGGGGCACCGTTACCTGGTCAGCCGTCGTGGGCCCCGTGGGACTCGAACCCACAACCTACGGATTAAAGATCCACACTTGCCGACGTCTGTCGTTATCTACCGAAACATGCCACTGCCTGCGATATTCGCAAATGCAACTACGTGTTGACCGGCGACATTTTGCGTTATTTTCCGAGGATTTGTGGGGGTTTTGTGGGGGCTCGATCGGCTAGCCGACATGCACCAATCGCACCACGTGCACCTCAACAACATGCTCGATCACCTGGTACAGGATCGTGCCCATCCCGCTGTGGAAGTCCAACTGCCGCATACCGTCCGGCACCGCGCGATTGAACGGCTGACCGGCGTCCCACAGAGTCAGCTCCAGCACGGTCAGCGCCTCGGCGTACGAGCGCAGCGCCGCCTGCGGCAGCGTCTTGAGAGCTTGCTTCACTTCGTCATGCTGGATTACCCGGTACGCCACCGGTCTGCCTCCAGTCGTCCCCCAAGCGCTCCCGGAGGATGTCGTACATCCCGCCAGGCGCGTCCGCTGGTTCAGCCGTCGGGCTGGTACCGGTCTGCTGAATCTCCCGCACGGTGGCCATCGTCTGCCGGTAAGCCGCCAACCCCATGCGTTGACTGACAATGGCTGTCCGGTGCCACGCACGCAGCAACTCCAGCACCGGCGCCAGATCCAGAGACTCAGTCGCCTCTGCCATGGCCTGCTGGTACTGCTCTACGAATGCTGTGCGCTCGTCATCGAACAGGGCATCACGGATTGCCGCCGCGTTCGTGCCCGGCGGCAGCTCCGGAACCAGTGGCTCCGGGAACGAGCTAGCCGATGCGGTCATGCCTGCACAGTACCGGCCCCGTGTCGACCCTTGCGGCTGAAAATGCAGGCTGCATATGGCCATGCCGGCCGCCTCATGCCACCGCGGCGAGCTCGGTCTAATCGAGAGACGACTCAGGCTCTGGTCGACGGCTACATACCGTCTGACTAGGGCCTGAAGTCTTTGGAGCGGGTGACGGGCGCCGAGCCCGCGTTCTCAGCTTGGGAATCAGTCGGACATGCCTGGACGGTGGCATTGACCTGCAGGAAAGGGTACCCCCGGTTGACCGCTATTGACCGTGCAGGACCCCTCTGAATGGCACGCTACTGGCACGCTGTCGGAGTCAGCCCAGGTGCGCCAACCGTGCCTGCATCTCCTGATTGGCGGCGCCGATCTCGTGGTCGAACCGGTCCGCGTGTCACTGCTTACGTGCTCGCAGAACGACTTCCGGACCGGTCCCCAATCAACTCCAAGCCCGCCGCTGCCACTGCCGCCGACGAGGAGATCACCACCCCTAACCGCCGTTGCAGGACTAGCTGGTAGGTAGGGTGCGATGTCCACCGGGTGTCACTTATGGGGTCGCCACGTGTGGATGGAATTCGGCGATGAGGCAGTCGTGGGGTCAAGACCAGCCAGATGCACCACAACTGAATTCCCGTCCATGTTTACGAGAAGACCCAACCAGTAACCAGCGTATCCAGAGGCCTTCTTCTCTGCCCACTGAATGACGTCGTGGATCTCAGCTTGAGTTACTTCGAACTCATCAGATTCCCAGCCATCTGAATCGGACGGGACGCTCTTCTTCCAGAAGTGGATCCGGTATGCGGGAGTATCCGACTCCCAGCTTGCATCACGTTTGTCCACCCGAACGGCCTTCACATCATCCCGCTTTCAGTCAACGAGTCTGAATCTTACTTGAGCACGCCGACCTCAGTTTCTGGAGGCCGGCGCGCTCAAGTAAGATTCTAGCCAGTTATCTGCCGAGCATTGGAAGTGACTTGAACGTGGTTGCCGTTAGCGTGGTAGAAATCGCTTGCACCCCTCCACCAAGCACTGCCCTTGCCGCCTTCAACACCTTCTCTAGGAGAATAGATTACCCGCGTCTCGCCTGAGTTTACGTGGGTCTTCCCCTGACCGTTCGACGAGAACAGATTGCAGCCGTACTTACCCCAATCCGTCGAGTTGTCACCCTTGGGCTCCTGCTGGCACTTAAACAGGTTGGGGTTGATCGACTCAAAGTCGCAAGATGTATCGACGGCTTGGATTTTGGTTTTAACGATGACACCGTTTGCCCCATTAGATCGATGGGGGTCATCGAGGCTGAGTTTACAGCCTGCGAAGGTTTCGTTCGTGGCCGTTGGTGACGGTGCGCCGGACTCGACGCTTTGCGCTGTGGCCATGCTTGCGCCGCCCAGGCAAATAACAGCAAGCACCGCGAGCAGCGATGCCATACGTTTAGTGCTCAACATTTTCTCTCCCAATTCCCCCGATATAAATTGCATAATAGCGCAGGCTGAGGGGTGTGCATCCGAATAGATTCGATGCAGCCCCAATCGCCTGATATTATGTTTTTGTAATTTATTGCATAGGGGAATTCAGGGGGTACCTCCAATGTTGTTAATTTTGGAGTGTCTGTTTTTGTACTTTATCGATCATGCAATGACTCTTAGTGATCATCTGAATTTCCAACCACTCGAACGTGGCGATAGTTGGTGTGGAGTGTGGCTCTGCCTGTGTTTGTCCCGGATTGGCGCCGTAAGCCTCATCGGCGGTGAACCATGAGAACGGCGCGCATCTCCGCACGGCGTGCTCCAGCATGTGGCGGGCCAACTCGGGCAGTCCTGCACGCCCCGCCTCCGTCGGACCGTGACCATCCCTCCCGTTGGCAAGCCTGTGGGCTGGTCTATGCCGCCAAGGCATCGAGCTGTCCATAGGTGCGGCAGCCGAGCGCCCGAACCACCGGCTCAGCTCAAGCACTCGGCGCTCGTTCCTGCCCGGCCACACCTCACCTTTCCTCGCCCCTGCCGATCCTGTGCGGCGGATTGCCGGGGTCAAGGGTGGGCTTGCCCATCGGCTTGCCGATGCCTCCGGCACCCTTGATGCTGGTAGCCCGCTGTCAGACGATTCTCGGCGAGGTATTCGCGGTGACCTCCTGGCTCCTCGTCGGCCTGGTGCTCCTCGGCGACACGGCCGGCTACTTACCCTCGGCGGTGCCTTCGGGGTCGGTCGGCCGCTGGCCTGCACGCGGGGAGACAGGCTCACCCGGCGCCTGGCGGTGCGAGACCGGCCGCCAGGCCGCAGCTCGCTTGCCGCCAGGCTTGCAAGCAGGAGCCTGTCTTCCCGCCGCAGGGTCAGCACAGTGCGGCCGAGCGGCCCCAAAGGGGCCGCCTTGATAGAGAGAAGAAACTTTGAACACGCCTGCCACGACTCCAGGAGATCGACGGGCGACGAGTACGACTACCGGTGATCAGTTGATGACGGCCAGCGGACAGTGATCACGACGGCATCGGTGATCGCCTCCCAGAAGTGATCGATCCCTGGCCCCCACATCGTGTAATCGCCCTGGCGGGACATGGTCACGCTTCCCTCGGTGAGGTCGATCTTGAACGTGCCCTCGACGAGCAGGAGCAAGGTCGTGCGCTGATCGTCCGAAGTCCACTCGGCACGCTTGTCTCCGACCGGGTGGACTCCCCATTTGACCTCGACGTCCTTGGTGGCACGCACTCCGGCTGACGGGTCCATGAAGTGGCCGAGCAGCCAACCCCGGTTGTCGGCGCCGTCGTCTGTGGCGTTGCCGTGATACCAGTTAGCGCCGGTCACCGGATGCCCCATTCGATTGCTGGCAGGTTCACGCGGTAAGCCGTCAACAGCCGATGAGAGTGTCGTGGATGTGGTCCTCCAGCTCCATGACGAACGGTTCGGTTCGCCAGGGTCGTAGCGTGCGCCTGAGATCGCTGAGCCGCTGAGCTGGTACTCGACCGGTGGTGTGGCCGGCTAGATCGACGACTTGATGCGCCAGTTCGACACAGGCAGCAGGTTCGCCGAGCGACAGGCGAGCCAGCGCTAGGTCAGCTGTCACGATGCCGCGTTCAACGGCTTCTCGGGGTGCCGACAGATTGTTCACCGCGCCCTGCAGCCGCTCGTCGGCCCGTTCGGCGTCGCCGGAGTAGAGAGCGCACAGGCCTTCAAAGCCGCTCAGGTGGTCGGGGCTGAAGCTTCTGTGTGGATCACCGACCGTTGCTTGCTCAGCTGACTTCCACGCACGTTCCAACGCGATCGAGGCCTGTCCGCTCTGTCCTGTGCGGGCGCATACCTCTGCGTGGACAGCGTGTGCCCGTGCTCGGATGGCATAGCTGTCGCCCTGATGCGCGTCGACGGTCGCGGCCCGAGCTATGTCGCGCGCTTGCTCTACCTGCCCGTTCGCATGAAGTGTGACCATGGTCTGGCTGGTACGTATCGCTGCGCGATGACCTAGGTCGGTACCTCGGCCGGCTACGGCCACGGCCTCGGTGTAGAGCTGCTGAGCGTATTCGTCGTCGCGAGTCTCAAAAGCAACCCGGGCAGCCAGGGCCAATACCCGGCTGACTGGCTTGATGAACTCAACCGGCAGCTCTGTTTCTGTGGTGATCAACCGCTGGCATGTCTGCACCGCGGGATGCAAGGCGAGTTGCAGCCGCACGAATGGAACCAAACCGATCCTCCCGTTGATCTCTGTCATGATCTGGTGCAGCTGATCAGGTACGACGAAGTCCAGGAGCTGCGCTGAAGGCTGTGCAAGATCGCTGACTAGGAGCTTGAGCTCGTCGACTCGCTGCTTCGAGGTACCGAACTGGTGAAGTGCTTCGAAGAGGGCAGGAAGATCGGAACTCCGGTCCGCGAACACGTGAACGAGGAGATGTTGGTATCGCTCGCTGGGCCCAGTGCGCTCTGAGGGGCTTTCCCAACGCGCAATCGTGCGCTGGATGCTGGACAGACGACGGCCGGCAAATGCACCGATTCCCAACCGAAGAGCAGCATCTCGCAAGGCTCGGGCCATATCCGCCCACGACCAACCACGCGATTCACGAAGTGCTCGCAGCTGCGCAACGCCTGCTGCTCGGTCTGTTGCCACGTTGTCCAGTAGACCACCTGCACTAGTTCACAACGGTATGACCAGCTGAGGTTTGCCCTGATCGGCGGCGTAATTCAGCGTGTACCAGGTGCCGCTGCTTGGATCGGTGCCCCTAGGGAACCCAACCACGAATTCACTCCGGTCCACCATCCATCGATTTCGCGCGTGATACGCCTCGGCGCCCAAACGGTCGGCGCTGAGTTCTACAACCCCAGATAGTCGCCCGGCGGTGCTCCACCTGCCGATTGCATCGGCGGCTTTCGCCGGTTGATCGGCTACCGCGCAAGGCACGGCAACGGTCAGAGCGGCGTTGGTTTCCTTTGCGAGCCACTCCAGTGCAGCAGTATCGATTCCAATTGCACCCCCGAGGTAAAAATGCGCCTCAGCTGTAGCGAACGGCCGGAGGTAATCGCCGAACCTGAGTTGCAACTGCGTGCTGGTCACTTCTTCCACCGAACGCGTTCCAGTGATCGTCACCGCAAGACCCACCACTCTCCTCCTGCCTGAATGTCATCACTTGTCATCTGCCCCGAACCCGCGCTCACACGATCCCATGGGAGTCGTCAACGCGAGACAGACGGAGACGACATGGTGATTTGGTGGATCTGGTCTTCAACAGACCAGCGCTTGCACGCGATAGATGCCCCAGTTGACTGGGATACACGCTCAGACATCCCGTTGCCGGCCCGATGCAATGAGAAGGTGCTGCCCAGTCAGAAGCCGGCTGGAGCGGTCAATCTCTGGGATCGACGTTGCATCCTCTGCGCCGCCTCTGCGGCTCCACCACTTCCGCCGACCGAGCGGCTCACCTTGGCATCGTTCGGGTTCTAGGTGTGCGCTATGGACATCAGCCCCTGGGAAACCGATGAACTGCTCAATGAGCTGGTCCGGCGCGGTTGGACCCTGTGGCTCTGCGGCCGACGTGAGGCACCAGACGTTCTGGCTGCAACTCTGAAATCTCCCGAGTGCACCGATGTGGTGGTCATCCGCAGTGAAGATCTGGCGACAGCTTGGCGGGTTCTGAACGGTAAGCACAGCGATCCGCTGAACCCGGAATTTGTGGTGTGGCATTACCTGAACACCTCGACCGTCTGGACTTTGCGCGCTGTTCTCAGTTTGCCCAGCGCCGATCAAATGGCGGCCTACGTCTATCCAGCGCCCGTTGACTGCTGTCTTCCTGAGGCGGAGTTGAAGCCGGTCACCATTCGACCGACTACGGCGCGGACAACCTGATGGACATCCTCATTGGCTACCTCATCGCTGTCCTGGGCAGTTGGTTGCTGCTCGGATGCGCATGCCTCTTCTCCCTCGTCCCATCTCGGGCCGCTCGACTGAAAGACCACGAACACACGCCACGCATGGGCAAGAGAGAACGACAGGCAGAGCAAGACGCCAAGCGGGACGGCGCCCGTATCCCGAAGAAGTGCGTACACGCCAGCACCAGCACTAAACGCAGGAGACAAGGGGTATCGACCAGACTCCGGCGGCCAGAGCCGTACTGGTTGGTCACCACCACGTGCTCCGATTGCGGGAAAACCCTCTCGATGACGTCTCAGCCCGTAGCCCCTGGCTAGCCAGAGCCCGCGCCTCCATCGCGAGAAAGTTCGCCGTGACGGTCGGTGTTGACCTTCCGAAGGTCGCTGTTTGCGCGGCTCGGGCGAACTGCACCGCCTGCCGTCCTGGGCGATGGACATGCTGAAGCGGCGGAAGCTGGCTGCTGTCCCGAACGAATGGGATGTGGTCTTCACGGCGCCGCTGGGTGGGTTGCGTGATCCGTCGAATACTCAGTCTGACCTGCGGGTGGTGTTCACCGCTGCGGGCTTCGACTGGGTCACTTCGCACGTGTATCGCAAGACCGTCGCGACTCTGATGGATCAGGGCGGGTTGTCTGCCAGAGCTGCCGCTGACCAACTCGGCCACGCCAAGGTGTCGATGACCCAGGACCGGTATTTCGGCCGGAAGGTCACCAAGACCGGTGCAGCGCCGCTGCTGGAGTCGATCGCAGTGTCGAAACCCTCGTCGGGCAAAGGTGGGGGTTAAGTAGGGGTCGATCTTGGAGACGAAAAAACCCCAGGTCAATTGACCTGGGGTTTTTCGTGGGCCCCGTGGGACTCGAACCCACAACCTACGGATTAAAAGTCCGCAGCTCTGCCGATTGAGCTAGAGGCCCCCAGTCACCGGGTGACGGGGTCACGGTACCCGATGGCCGGCGCGGACGGCACGCCAGATCGATGTTCGAGCGGATGACCTGTGGCGCACAGCACCGGCGCCTCAACATGCCGTCAAAATGGCCGGTCGGAGTGTCAGGAAGGCGTCCTGCTCACTGTGATGGCGGCCGGTTGGGGCATTTCCTTGGCGCTGCGGTCCCCACCGGGAACCGCGACTCGCCACAGGAGGAAACGGTGACCCTCACCGACGTCATTCCGTCGCTGCGCTACTCGGCGCGGGCACGGTTGGAACCGGGCATCTGGCCGGCCAGCGCGGCGCTGACCGACCGGGGCGACCTCACCATCGGCGGCGTGTCCGCCGTCGACATCGCGGCCCGGTTCGGCACCCCGGCCTATGTACTGGACGAGGACGAGGTCCGGCAGCACTGCCGCGACTACCACCGGGCACTGCCCGGCGTCGAAGTCGCCTACGCGGGCAAGGCATTTCTCTGCCGGGCGATGGCGCGCTGGATGTGCGAGGAGGGCATGTCGCTGGACGTGTGCTCGGCGGGCGAGCTCGCGGTGGCCCGGTCGGCCGGTTTCCCCGCGGCCCGGATCCTGTTGCACGGCAACGTGAAGACCGCCGAGGACCTCAAGGCCGCGCAGTCCTACGGCGTCGGGCGGATCGTGGTGGACTCGCTCGACGAGATCTCCCAGCTCGGCCTGCTCGCCCAGCGCCGGCAGCAGGTGCTGGTCCGGGTCACGCCCGGGGTCGACGGGCACACCCATGCGGCCATCGCCACCGGGGTGGAGGACCAGAAGTTCGGCTTCTCCCTGGCAAGCGGTGCGGCAGAGGAAGCCGTCCGCGCCGTCCTGGCGCAGCCCAGCCTGGAACTCGTCGGACTGCACTGCCACATCGGCTCGCAGATCACCCGGGTGGCCAGCTTCGAGGAGGCCGCCCGGCGCATGGTGCGGCTGCTGCACGACCTGCGCATCAAGTACGGCGTCACGCTGCCGCAGCTGAACCTGGGTGGCGGGCACGCCGTCCGCTACCTGTCCGGGGACGGCGATTTCGACCTGGACGGGTTCGCCCACCGGCTGAAGGTGGCGGTCAACTTCGAGTGCGCGCGGCTCGGCTTCCCGGTCCCGGCGCTCACCATCGAACCCGGCCGGTCCGTGGTGGCCAAGGCGGGTGTCACCTTCTACCGGGTGATCGCGGTCAAGCACGTACCCGGCGTCCGCACCTGGGTCGCCGTGGACGGCGGCATGTCGGACAACCTGCGACCGGCGCTGTACGACGCCCAGTACGTCGTGCGGATGGTCGGGCGCACGTCCCGGGAGAACTCCGCGCCGATGACCGTCGTCGGCCGGCACTGCGAGGCGGGCGACATCATCGCCCGCGACGTGCCGCTGCCCGCGGACATCCACGCCGGTGATCTGCTGGCCGTGCCGTGCACCGGCGCCTACCACCACTCACTGGCCTCGAACTACAACGCGGTGGCCCGGCCGCCGGTGGTCGCCGTCAGTGGCGGCGCGCCGCGGCTGATCGTGCGCCGGGAGAGCGAAGAGGATCTGCTCGGCCGGGACTGCGGCTGACCTACTGCCCCGGGGGCGCGTCGTGATCAGGTACCGGCGCGCTCTCGGCCAGATCGCCCATGAACGGGCGGAGGAACCAGGTCCAGCAGAACAGGGCCGCGCTCGCCGCGGCCAACGCGCCGGCGACCCAGTGGCCGAGTGCGACATCGACGATCAGCGCCACGGTTCCGGTGGTCGCCAACGAGAGCATCACCAGTCCGGCGATGGCGTATCCATTGGCCGCGTTCACAATTTGTTGACGCCGATGTCGGCGAAACAACATCCGGTGCCAGGCCACTGGAGCGACCAGAAATGCCAGCGCCACGGTGACAAGCAACACGATGACCACGTGAAGTACGCGTTGGAATTCGGTGGCGTGCTCGTAGCCGTCGCTGAACGGCACGACCAGCAGGAAGGCGAACAGGATCTGCACTCCGGTCTGCGCGACCCGCAGTTCCTGCAGTAATTCGGCGGTATTGCGCGCCAAACGCTGGTTGGCGGATTCGTCTTCGACCCGGCTCACCGCGATTCCTTCCGTCGCACTGCCCATGACATTGTGCGGCCATAGCCGGGTATTGCGCCGGAATGAGGGTTGAACTATGGGCCTTTCAGCGGAAAGGTTAGGGACATGCGACCTAATTCCGCCATCGCCGGAGTGGGTGGCGCGGCGCTCTCGCTCGTCCTCGCCACCGGCCTCGCCGCCCCTGCTTCCGCCGCCTGCCTGCCCAAGCACGTGCACTCGGAAGGCACCTTCCAGGCCTACGCGCCCGGCGCCACCGCCGTGACCTACGACCAGAACCTGGTCCCGGCAGGCGCCAAGGCTCAGGTGAACGCCACCGAGCACACCTTCTTCGAGCAGAAGACCACCGTCGTGCTCACCGTGCAGGGCCTGCTGCCGAACCGGCACTACGGCGCGCACGTGCACACCAAGTCCTGCGGCGCGGGTGCCAACGACTCCGGCCCGCACTACCAGAACGTGGCCGACCCGAAGCAGCCGTCGACCGACCCGGCCTACGCCAACAGCACGAACGAGGTCTGGCTGGACTTCATGACCAACGAGAACGGCGACGCCTACATCGAGTCCACCGTGGGCTGGGTGCCGCGTCCGGACGGCGCGAACGCCGTCGTGCTGCACGACCACCACACCAGCTCCGACCCGGGCAACGCCGGCGTGGCGGGCCCGCGACTGGGCTGCGTCTCTACCGACTTCTGAACCGCTGTTCCGGCGCCAGCGGGCTGATCCCGCGGGCGCCGGAACGCCGGTCCGGGGCGAACGGGATCCCGCTCTTCAGCGCCCGCGGCCCGATGATCAGCATTTCGCCGAGCAGGCTGACGCCGATGGACAGGATCATCGGCTTCGCCTCCGCGTGCATGCCGAAGTTCAGCGCCAGGAAGCCCAGCCCGAAGCCCGCGCCGAGCCCGACGACCCAGATCAGCACGGTCCACGGCGTGTAGCGCTGATGCAGCATGCCGTCCCGCTCGAACAGCCGGATGGTGGCGCCCCGGGCCATGCCCGCCAGTACGCCCACCATCGAGGTCAGGACCACCCAGACCACATCGGTGACGGTCACCGCCGGCAGGTTCCACATCTGATAGGCGCCGATCCCCACCAGGATCAGCGGCGGCAGGAACAGCTCCCGCGCGCTCAGCGGCTCCCCGGCGAACCGCTTCACCACCAGCCCGATCACCGCGATCACGATCAGAACGGTCACAACATCCCCCTTATATGGCATGACTGTGCCAAATAAATTAGCACAGTGGTGCTATAAAGAACAGGTGCCCAAGATCGTGGACCCTGACCAGCGCAGACATGAGGTGGCCCAGGCCGTCTTCCGGGTGATCGAGCGCGCCGGTTTCGCCGGCGCCTCACTGCGAGTGGTGGCCGAGGAGGCGGGCCTGGCGCTCGGCTCGGTGCGGCACTACTTCGAGAGCCACGACGACCTGATGCTGTTCGCGTTGAACGCCATGAGCGACTCGATCAGCGCCCGGCTGCTCGAACACGTCGCGCGCATCCCCGAGTGCACCGACCGCCGCGTCGTGGTGGAGGACATGCTGGCCGAGCTGCTCCCCGTCGACGAGGTCCGGCGCCGCGAGTGCTCGGTCTGGCTGGAGTTCGCGCACGCCGCCCGCACCAACGAGAGCCTGCGCCCGCATGCCGAGGAACTGGCGCGCGGTCAGCGCCGGCTGTTCGCCCGGATCCTGTCCCACCGCCCCCGGCTGGACCTGGCCGCGGAGACCGAGCGGCTGTGCGCGGTCATGGACGGCCTCACCTTCACGACGACCCTGCTGCCCGGGGTTCTCAGCTGCGAGGAGGCCATGGCGGTCATCCGCCGACACCTGGACGCCCTGGACTTTTAGCAGCTCAGCAAGGCTCTATCCACCGGGAAACCGGGTTATCCCCAGAGTTGTCCACAGGGTGCGCCTGGGACACGGCCCGAATCGAGTGGTTCGTCTAGCCCGGACTTGACGCTTGGATCTATCCTGCACTAGACGTAGGGTGTGAAGCGATGAGAGGTCGTCAAAAAGATCGCGGCCGCAGCAAAACGCAAGAAGGTGAAGTGGGTGCTCCTGCGAGAGGGTGCAAACCACACGGTCTACACACTCGACGGCGTGATGATCCCCATCCCGCGCCACACCGAGCTGGGCGAGATTTTCGCCGTGGACATCTTCAAGGAATGCCAAGACGTGCTCGGGGAGGGATGGTGGCGGAAATGAAAAGGACCTACAACGCCGAAGTGACTCGCGATGGAAGGTTCTGGTTCGTCCGCGTTCCAGAGATCAACCGATCAACCCAGGCGCTTCGCTACGCGGACGTGGAGACCATGGCCTGCGAGCTCATTGAAATCATGGACGGACTCACCCGCGAGGACTACGACCTGCACTTGGTCGTGAAGCTACCGAGCGAGATCCAGGAGCATCTCGCCCGGGCCGAGATGCTTCGCGAAGAGGCCGCTCGAAAGCAGTCGGAAGCTGCTTCGGAGTCGCGTGCCGCCGTCCAGAAGCTGCTCAGCAAGGGCATCTCCCAACGCGAGGCCGGCAAGGTTCTCGGCCTGTCTTTCCAGCGAGTCAGCCAGCTGGCCAAACCCTGACTTTCAGTCCAGGACGGGACGAATTTCGTCGATCGCGGCGCATCGCGGACAATGGGGTCATGCCAGCCACCACTCCCACGCTGCGGATCGGGCCCTACGAGGTCGATCCGCCCGTGGTGCTGGCCCCGATGGCCGGCATCACCAACGTCGCCTTCCGCCGCCTGTGCCGCCAGTACGGCGCCGGGCTGTACGTCTGCGAGATGATCACCGCGCGGGCGCTGGTGGAGCGGGACGCGACCACGATGCACATGATCGCCTTCGATCCGGACGAGCACCCGCGGTCGATGCAGCTGTACGGCGTCGATCCGGCGACCATGGGCCTGGCCGTGAAGATGATCGTCGAGGAGAACCTCGCCGACCACATCGACATGAACTTCGGCTGCCCGGTGCCCAAGGTGACGCGTAAGGGCGGCGGCGCCGCGCTGCCGTACAAGCGGCGGCTGTTCGGCAACATCGTCCGGGCCGCCGTGGCCAACGCCGGGGACATCCCGGTGACGGTGAAGTTCCGCATCGGCATCGACGACGAGCACATCACCTACCTGGATGCCGGTCGCATCGCCCAGGAGGAGGGCGCCAAGGCCGTCGCGCTGCACGCGCGCACAGCGAGCCAGCGCTACTCCGGCGAGGCGGACTGGGAGCGCATCGCGGCGCTGAAGCAGCACGTGCAGCACATCCCGGTACTGGGCAACGGTGACATCTTCTGCGCGCAGGACGCCCTGGACATGGTCGCCAAGACCGGCTGCGACGGTGTCGTGGTCGGCCGCGGCTGCCTGGGCAGGCCGTGGCTGTTCGGCGAACTGCAGGCCGCCTTCCGCGGCGAGCCGATGCCCGTCGGGCCGAGACTCGGCGAGGTGGCACAGGTGCTGCGGCAGCACGCCGTCCTGCTCCTGGAGCACCTCGGCCCGAACAAGGGCCTGCGTGACCTGCGCAAACACATGGCCTGGTACCTCAAGGGCTTCCCCGTCGGCTCCCAGCTGCGCTCCAGCTTCGGGCTGGTCAGCACCCTCGACGAGCTGGACGACCTGCTCGCCCAGCTCGACCACGAGGCGCCCTTCCCCGACGGAGCCGAGGGGCCGCGGGGCCGCCAGGGCTCGGCGGCGAAGGTCGTCCTGCCGGAGAACTGGCTGGCCGATCCGGACGACCCGGCGGTACCGCTGGGCGCCGAGCTGATGCACTCGGGGGGCTAGGCCCGTGCGGCCGGCGGCGATCGCCCTCGCCGTGCTGCTGCTGTGCACCGGCGAACCCTCCGCACTATCCGTGTGGCCCGCCGAGCGCGCCCTGGTCGACGCCTACTTCGCCGACTGGAACGCGGCTGCCGCCCGCGGGCCGGAGGCGCAGGACGAGTTCTTCAGCCGGACCCAAGATCCGGAGATCATCCGATCGGGGTGTGAACCCCTTCGGCGGAGCGTGTTCCTGGAACCGCAACCGGGCACCCTTCAGGTCGACCCCGGATGGCTTCCTCCCGGCCAGCGAACTCACCCTTCCGGGCGAGTTTTCGGCATCGCGGTGCTCGCGTCGCAGGTCGGAGAATTTGCAACGGACAGTAATCAAATCGGTATGAAGCATGTGGTGATCCGTAATGGAAGAAGTTACGGATTCGCGCCCTGCACACGGTGATACGTGTCCTGTCGACATTTGTCGAAACGTTCGGACACGGAGCGTTCCAAATCACAGTGCGTCACCTGTGCGGAGCAAGGTGTCGTCAACCAGTCGAGCGAAGTTCTGCGTCTGGAGGGACGCACCACTCAAGGCATGCCCCGGAGCCGACGACACCACCGGAGAAGGGAGGTGAACGCGATGAGCGTCTTGCGACCCGAATCTGGGGAGACCAGCCGGAGCGGCGTGCCCTCCTACCTGGATGCCAGACGAACGGAAAGCGCTAACCCGACTCGCGCCGACATCACTCAGCGCGAGGCGGACTACCGGGCAGGCCTGATCGAACTGCACCAGTCGATGGCCGAGCGGCTGGCGAGCCAGAACCAGTGGCAGCAGGCCTACCACCACCTGCGTTCTGCCCTCGACCTGACCAAGGGCGGCGAACAGGAGCCCCCTCGGCTCCCGGAGCAGCTGCGCCGGGAGGTCGACCGGCTCCGCCAGCAGAACGCGGAGGCCGTGGAGCAGAGCATCCGCGACAGCCTCACCGCCACCTACAACCGGCGTTACCTCGACCAGAACCTGCGGGTGCTGCTTGCTGATCCCCGACAGCTCAGCAACGGCCTCGGCCTGGCACTGGTCGACCTGGACTGGTTCAAGCAGGTCAACGACACCTACGGGCACCTGATCGGCGACCGGGTGCTGCGCCGGGTGGTGGAGCTGCTGCAGCAGGGTCTGCCGGGCGGCGGGTTCTGCGCCCGCTACGGCGGTGACGAATTCGCCCTGGTGTTGCCCAACACCTGCGCGGACGAGGCGACGCTGGTGTGCGAGACGGCCCGGGATCGGGTCGAGCGCTATCCTTGGGCACAGATCGCCCCGGATCTACGTGTCACGGTCAGCATCGGCATCGCGCACGAGCCGGGACGGCATGCGGACAGCATGGCGGCCCCTGAACAGCAGCTTCTGCGCGCTGACACGCTGCTGTACGCGGTCAAGCAGGCCGGCCGGAACGCGGTGGCATACCGTGTGGGCGGAGAAGTTAGGCTTGCCGGCGCAGCGGGTGGCCGGCGAGCGATCGCACAGACACGAGTAGTCGGTCTTCTCTGATGTCAGTGCCTAACGTCGCAGAAGTTCCACCCGTTTAGGCTATTAAGGCTCTAGCGCTGCCATACGGACAGTGAGAGTATTTCGATCGTTAGTCGTCAGCACGACTCTAAAACCGTACTATCTGGTGTATCAGGTACCACGCCGTGACGCTTTCCCCGAGGCATCAGGGGCGTGACCACCAGCTTCGCAGGCGGGCGTGCACCCCAGCCGCCCCTGCGCCGGAAGGCTTAGCGAGCCAGGAAGGAGATCGGTGCCGGAAGACCCACGCCACGGCGGTATCGGTCCCCGAGGTTCGCGTCGATACGACGAAAGCCCCGGTACCAGTAGTGGATCTTGGGACAACTCGCGCGAGGAACGGCCGAACCGGCACAACCGGTCGACCGGTGACACCAGCGCGATCACTGTTGCAGACTTGATGGCCAAGCAGTCCCGATCCGCTAGAACCCGTGGTGCTTCAAGTACCCACATCCCGAGTGGGTCTGACGTTCCGCCGGCGCTCCCCACGAGCCGGCAGGACGGACGACGCCGAGTGGCCCCGAATCCCATGCCCTCGGATAGCACGCAAGGTGGGCGGCTCAGCCGCAGCGAACGACGTAAGCGCGAGGAAGCCGAGCAGGCAGCGGTCGAGTCCCGGCGCAACATCACTCCGTTGCCCGGCTGGCAGCAGTCAACGGCGGCAACGGCGGCCCAGCGGCCGTCGCCCGCGCAGTACCTGCAGCCCGGTCCGGCTGCCACCTCTCAGCCGAGGGTGCCCCGGCCGGAAGCGCCGCAAACCCCGTCGCGGGCACGAGTTCGACCGAATGTGCCGCCGAACGGTGGCATGCGCCCGAACTCGGTGACCGGAGCACAGCCGGTGCAGTCGCCTACCGGGCAGCAGCCGGTGCAGCCGCCGACGGGTGGCTTCCCGCCGCCCGCACCTGTCGGCTACACCACGCCTCCCGGCGGCCAGCCGAGTGGCGCCCGCTTCCGGCCGGTGACCGGTGAGCCGGGCTCGATGCCCAGGCTGCCCGCACCGCCGGTGCTCCCCGCGCTGCCGCCGTCACCGCCTCCGGTGAACAGCGTGCTGCGCACCGAGGAGACCCGGCGCCCGCTCGCCAACGGCGCCGGCCGCAACTCGCCGCTCGACCCGATCAGCGGTCCCATGCCGACCCCGGTCGCGCCGGGCAAACCGTCGCGCTCGCTGGCCAACGCCTTCACCGGGCGCAGCGCCGCCACCGGACGGCACCCGATCCCGCCCGGCGGTTTCGGCACCCCGGAAATGCTGGCGGAGACCGCCATCCGGGAGCCGCTGCCGGATCTGGACACGATGGACGCTCCGCCGGAGCTGCCCGCGTCCATGCCGCAGGACGCGCCGCCGGCGCGTGGCCGCTGGGGCCGCAACAAGCGCCGTGAGCCGGAACCGCCCGCCGCGGTGACGACCACGATCGCCGCCGTCGACGTGCCGGAGCTGGACGACCAGCGGAAGAAGATCGACGCCACACTGGCGCGGTTCTCCGCGGTGCACGACGAGATGATCGCCGAGGAGAAGAAGCGCCAGCGGCGATGGTCGAAACTCATGCCCTGGCTGGACAACCAGGACTCGCTCGACGATTACGACGGTCCGGGCGCCGAGGCGGTGCAAAAGCTACAAAAGCTACGTCGCAACCCAAAATTCGGTAAGGCGATGCGGGCAACCGTCATCGCCGCGGCGGTTCTGATGGTGGCCGGTGTCGGTGGCGGCATCGCGGTGAAGAGCTGGATGTCGGGCGGTATCGACGAGGTCGCCGCCCTGCAGGTCGACAAGAGCAAGGTGCGCAACGCCGCGGCGCAGACCGAGGCGAACAACTACCTGATCGTCAGCACCGACGGACAGGCCGACAAGAGCACCATGATGGTGGTGCACATGCCGGCCCAGGGCAGGCGCGCGGTCGTCGTCGCCTTCCCGCCGAACCTGAGCATCGACAACGCCGACTGCGAACGCTGGAACCTGTCCGACAAGTCGTACAAGAACGAGCGGCTGGCCGCCTCGCAGAACGTGAGCCTCGGCCAGGCGTACAGCGGCGGTGGCCCGAAGTGCCTGACGCAGAAGGTCACCGACCTCACCGGCCTGTCGATCAACCACTTCCTCAGCCTGGACGTGAAGGGCTACCCGGCGATCGCCACCGCGCTCGGTGGCGTCGACGTGTGCAGCAACAACCTGAACGGCGACCAGGCGCTGCAGTTCGCCAAGGGCACGCCCGCGGCTGCGGGAGCGGCCGGGCCGGACAGCACCACGGTGGCCCAGCGGCAGCAGCAGCTGCTGCTCGCCCTGCTGCGCAAGAGCGCGGACAAGACGGTGTTCGACCTCGGTGGGCTGCGCTCGCTGCGCAACGCCCTCGGCTCGTTCAGCTACGGCGAGAACGTCGGCATGGACGGGCTGCGCTCGCTCGGCAGTGACCTGAACGCGGTGCCCGCGGAGAACGTGCGCTTCGTGCCGCTGCCCACCCAGGCGCCCGAGGAGAGCACCGGGCAGGTCAAGCCCGCGCCGAACGAGACGAACTCCCTGTTCAACGCGTTGATCGACGGCACTCCGCTGCCGGGTGACACGAAGAGCGCGGACGGCAGCGGCGAGATCCGGGTGCAGGTGCTCAACGGTTCCGCCAAGGACGGCGCCGGTCAGCAGGTGGCCGACGGGCTGCGTTCCGCCGGCTTCGTGGTGGTGCGCACGGACAACTCGTCCACCGGCGCCAAGACCGTCGTCCGCTTCTCCTCGGCGATGTCCGGGGCGGCACAGAAGGTGCTGCAGGCGGTCCCGGGGTCGGTCCCCGAGGAGGACCCCGCGCTGGGCGGCGCGATCCAGTTGCGCCTCGGCCAGGACTTCGCCGGAGAGATCAAGAAGCCGGCGGGCGGCGGCAGTGCCGGAGCGGTCGGCCTGATCGGCAATTGCCAGTAATCGATCAGCTATACATAATCTGTTTTTACTGAACACATCGATTCAGCCGTCAGTGGTTTTCGTTGCGCTTCATCTTCGATTCACCCGGCTATGCCTTATTTGCGACAAGCTGCCCGTACGCTGTGGTCATGCGTGAGGCCTACCATGAACAACTCGGCTCTATCGGTACCCAACTCGGTGACATGTGCGGTTTGGTCAGCACCGCCATCGAGGAGGCCACCAAGGCGCTTCTTCAGGCCGACCTCGGCATTGCGGAACAGGTCATCGGCGATGACGTGAAGGTCGACGAGATCCGCTCGGCAGCCGAGGAACAGTCGTTCAACCTGCTCGCCCTGCAGGCACCGGTCGCCGGAGATCTGCGCACGGTCGTCTCGGTGATCCACATCGCCGACGACCTGGAGCGGATGGGCGACCTGGCGCTGCACGTCGCGAAGGCGGCCCGCCGCAGGCACCCGCAGCCCGTGCTGCCCGCCGAGGTGGCCGGCTACTTCGAGGAGATGGGCCGGGTGGCGGTGCTGCTCGCCGGCCAGGCCGAGAAGGTGCTGCGGGAGCAGGACATCGAGCTGGCCGCCCAGATGGAGTCGACCGACGACCAGATGGACGACCTGCACAAGCACCTGTTCACCCTGTTGATGAGCCCGGAGTGGCCGCACGGGGTGGCCACGGCCGTCGACGTGACACTGCTCGGCCGGTTCTACGAGCGCTTCGCCGACCACGCGGTCGCCGTCGCTCGCCGGGTGATCTACGTGGTCACCGGCAGCATGCCCAACATCGAGGACTGACTACTGCTCCGAAGTTGGCGATGTTCGGGCACGTTCTTTGCCCGAACATCGCCAACTTCGGGACTGTCAGG
>QZFT01000041.1 GCA_003600225.1 Pseudonocardiaceae bacterium YIM PH 21723 | reverse complement strand
CTTCTAGCCGAAGCCTGAACGTGGCTTTCAGGTGGTTCAGCCACCTGAAAGCCACGTTCAGGGCTTCCGGGCAAGACCCGCGTGCAGGTCCCGGTCCAGGGCGGTGAACGCGCTGAGATCGGTGGGGATGTCCGGTCGCCAGCCGCCCGCGCTGACCAGTCCGGGCCGCTCCAGCCGCCAGTCGCCGAACAGGGCGAGTACCTCGTCCCTGGTGCGCTGGTGGAGCTGGTCGCGGTTCCCGCTGCTGCGCATCGCGTCGTCGAGTTCGCTCTTGTTCTCCGCGCCCAGGCCGTGGCCGAGATGGGTGATGGCCAGCCGGCTGCCCCTCGGAACCGCGTCGCGGTACCGGCGCACCACACCGACGGGATCATCGGTGTCGCCGAGGTAGTGCAGCACCATCATGAACAGCAGTCCGACCGGCTCGTTCAGGTTCAGCTGCGCGGTGACCTGCGGACTGCCCAGCACGGCATCCGGATCACGCACGTCGGCCCGCAGGACGTCCGCGTGATCGGTGTCCATCAGCAGGAGTTCGCTGTGGGCGACGGCGATCGGATCGATGTCCACGTAGACCACCCGGCAGCCGGGGTCCACGCTGTGCGCGATCTCGTGCACGTTGGCCACGGTCGGGATGCCCGAGCCGAGGTCGAGGAACTGCCGGATACCGGAGCCGACCATGTGCCTGACCATCCGGGTGAGCGCGGACCGGACCAGCCGCGCGGACTCGAACACGGTGGGCTCCATCGCCCGGATCTTCTCGCCCAGCGCCCGATCGGCGGCGAAATTGTGTGCTCCACCCAGCAGATAGTCGTAGACCCTGGCCACGCTCGGCACGGTGATGTCGATGTCGGCCGGAACCCACGGGGCGTCCTGCGTCACGATCACCCCTCGTCCGAGTGCAACAGTGGGCAAGCGTACTGTTGCGCGGCGCTGTCCAGGAACCGGCAATTTCCCGGCATCCGGTGTTGGAGGAATCCCGTGCGTTTCCCGCAACTTCGCCGTTATCTCCGGCGCTTCGCCGCCGCGGCCGCCGTGCTGATCGGGGCCGGCCTGCTGCCGGCCGCCTCCCCGGCGGGCGCGGAGGCGGCGCCCTGCCAGGAACAGGAATACCGGGTCGGCGGCATGGCGGGCGTGCTGTGTGCCCCTGACGGCGCGAGCACGATCCAGGTGCTGGTGCCCGGCGGCACCTACAACCGGGCCTACTGGACCTATCACGCGCCGGGGAAGCCGAGCTACACCGAGGCGATGAACCGGGCCGGATACGCCACCCTCGTGGTCGATCGGCTCGGCTCGGGCGCCAGCTCGCATCCGTTGGCGCTCGGCGTTTCCGCGCACACCCAGGCGGACGCGGTGCACCGGGTGATCCAGACGCTCCGGCCCCGATTCGGCAAGGTCATCCTGGGTGGTCACTCGATCGGCTCGGCCACCACGGTCTTCGAGGCCGCCGAGTACCACGACGTGGACGGCGTGCTGATCACCGCGCTGGCGCACGGCATCAACGTGCCGGGTGCCCTCCCTGTGTTCGCCGATCTGATCCCGGCGAACCTGGACCCGAAGTTCCGCGGGCTGGGCAACCTCGGCTACCTGACCACCCGGGCCGGCGGCCGGTGCCTGGCCTTTTTCGGCCCCGGTCACTGTGGTCCGGAGAGCCGGTACGCGGCCGAGTACGACGAGCGGACCAAGGACCTGGCCGCGCCCGGTGAGGCGATCGACGCCGTGCTGATCGGGAACCTGTTCACCGGCCCCGGGATCACCCGGCGGATCACCGCTCCGGTGATGCTGGTGATGGGCGGTCAGGACTACGGCTTCTGCTACGGGATATCCCTGGTGGACTGCTCCAGCGCCGAGGGGCTGCTGCGCTCCGAGGCCCGGTTCTACGGCGGTGCGCCGTCGGTGCACGCGTACGTGGTCCCCGGGTTCGGGCACTCGTTCAACTTCGCGCCGAATGTGCAGGGGTACTACGACGCTGTGAGCGCCTGGACCGGGACGCTGTAACCGGTCACGGTTTGCGGGCGAGGCCGGCGTGCAGGTCCTTGTGCACGCCGGTCAGCTGCGTGGTCACCGGCGGGAACTCCGACCGCCACTGACCCGCGGGGACGAGCCCGGGTTCGACCAGGTCGAAGTCGCCGAACAGCTTCGCCACCTCGGTGGCGGTGCGTCCGTTGAGGTGCTGCCGGTTGCCGCTGCGGTGCAGCGTCGTGTCGAACTTCTCCTTGCGTTCGGCGCCCATCCCGATGCCGACGTGGCTGATGCCCAGGTAGCTGCCACTGGGCACGGCGTCCCGATAACGCTGCATCAGCCCGTCGATGCCGTCGCCGTCGCTGATCCAGTGCAGCACCATCATGAACATCAGGCCGATCGGTTCCTGCATGTTCAGCTGCCGGGTCACCTGCGGGCTGGACAGGATGCTGTCCGGGCGCCGCAGGTCCGTGTGCAGGACGTCCGCCCGGTCGTTGTGCAGCAGCATCAGTTCGCTGTGCGCGACGGCGATCGGATCGATGTCGACGTACACGATCCGGCAACCGGGGTCGATTCCCTGGGCGATCTCGTGCACGTTCTGCGCGGTGGGGATGCCGGAGCCGATGTCCAGGAATTGCCGGATACCCGAATCGATCATGAAGCGGACCATCCGGCCCATGGCGGCCCTGGTGACCCGGGCGACGTCCTGGAAACCCGGGTCCATGGCGAACAGCTGCTTCGCCAGTGCCCGGTCCGCGGCGAAGTTGTGCGCGCCGCCGAGCGCGTAGTCGTAGATCCGGGCGACGCTCGGCACCGTGGTGTCGATGTCCTCCGGGATCCAGGTGGCGTCCTGTGTCACGACTGTAGGTCTCCCCAGGATCTGGGCGTAACCCATGAGTGGGATAGTGATCTCCGCCAAATGGTCGTCACCAAGGGTCAGCGTACCGTTGCAGTCCGTTCGACAGCGAAGAGGGACAGTCTCGTGCGTTTCATCAGCCTCCGCCGCCTCACCGCCGGATGTGCGCTGGTCATGGGGGCCGCGCTCCTCCCCGCCGCCACTCCCGCCGGCGCCGGCACCACCACCTGCCAGGAGCAGAACTACCCGGTGACCGTGCTGGGCTCCCAGCAGCGGATCACCGGAACCCTGTGCGTTCCCGAGGGGGCCACCACCATTCAACTGCTGGTCCCCGGCGGCACGTACAACCAGAGCTACTGGGAGTACCAGGTCGGTGGCAGCTCCTACCGCGAGGCGATGAACACCGCCGGGTACGCCACGCTGAACATGGACCGGCTGGGATCGGGTAAGAGCTCGCAGCCGCCGGGTCTCCTGGTCACCGGTCAGGTCTCCGCCGACGCGATCCACCAGGTGGTCACCCAGCTGCGGCAGCGGTTCGGCAAGGTCATCCTGGTCGGTCACTCGATCGGCGCGGCCAACACCCGGATCGAGGCGGCGACCTACCGCGATGTGGACGGCGTGGTCGTCACCGGGTTGAGTCACCTGGTGAACGTGATCGGCGCCGGCCTCGGGTTCAGCTCACTGCTGCCGCTGATTCCGCTGGTCGACCCGGATCCGCTGCTGCGTGACCGCCCCCTGGACCCCGGTTACCTCACCACCCGGCCCGGCGCGCGGGATCAGGCGTTCCACCAGCCCGCGCAGGATTCGGCGGACGCGATCCAGTACGACGAGGCGCACCGTGACGTGGTCAGCGCGGGCGAGGCGGTGAGCGTGCTGGTCGAGGCCAATCCGCTGACCACCGTGACCAACCGGATCACCGCGCCGGTGCTGCTGGCCATGGGCCAGCTGGACAGCGTGCTGTGTGGGCAGAAGGTCATCGACAGCATCGTGCGGATCGACACCGACTGCCGGACCGATGCCACGCTCTACCGGAGCGAGAGCCGCTACTACCAGGGTGCGAGCTCGTTCCAGGCCTACGTGGTCCCGGGCGCCGGGCACTCGTTCGGTTTCCACGAGACGGCGCCGCAGTTCTCCGCCCGGGTGATCGGCTGGGCCCGGTCACAGGGCCTCTAGGCCTTGATCGCCACGCCGGTGTGCCAGTCCTGGTTGACGCCGGTCATGTCGTCCGCGTTCCAGTAGCGGTCTGGTCGCCATGCGGTCGCGGTGACCAGACCGGGGTCGACGAGGGTGAAGTCGCCGAACAACTCCAGCACCTGCTCGTGGTCCCTGGCGAAGATCTTGTCCTTGGTGCCGGAGCGGGCGATCTCGTCGTCCACTTCCGACTTGCGCGCGGCGCCCATGCCGTGGCCGACGTGGCAGATGCTCAGGTAACTGCCGGGGCAGACGGCGTCCCGGTAGCGCCGCACGACGCCGGCCGGATCGTCCGCGTCCGGGATCCAGTGCAACACCATCTGGAAGATCAACGCGACCGGCTCGTCCAGGTTCAGCAGCCGGGTCGCCTCGGGACTGCCCAGGATCAGGTCGACGTCCCGCAGATCGGCGCGCAGCGCGGCCGCGTTGTCGTTCCCGCTCAGCATGAGCTCGCTGTGCGCCGCCGCGATCGGGTCGTGGTCCACGTAGAGCACCCGGCACCGCGGGTCGAGTCCCTGGGCGATCTCGTGCACATTGGCCGCGGTCGGAATGCCGGAGCCGAGATCCAGGAACTGGCGGATCCCCGAATCGACCAGGTGACGCACGATCCGGCTCAGCGCCGACCGGGTCAGCCGGGTCGCCGTCTGGAAGCTCGGGTCCATCGCGATCAGCTTGTCGCCAAGCACCCGGTCGGCGGCGAAGTTGTGCGCGCCGCCGAGCAGATAGTCGTACACCCGGGCGACGCTCGGGATGCTGACATCGACGTCGTCGGGGATCCAGGTGGTGCTATTCGTCATCGGATTTCGCCCCAGTTCGTGAGACCGGTCACCGATGATATCGAGTGTCCCCATCGGCCGTCCTAGGCCATCCGCATGATCGCTCCTACCCGTTAGGGGGTAGGTTGACTGACCCAGGCGATGGCTACCCAGCGTCAGCGTAGGGTGACCATTCGCATCAGCCGGACTACTCGTTATAGGCGAGGAGCGCGCAATGTCCGCCCCGGTGGCTCCAGGACGCTGGCCCGTAATCGGCCATACCCCGTCGATGGCCCGGCAGCGCAACATCTTCACCAGAGGCCTGCGGGAGCACGGTGACGTGGTCCAGGTCTACCTGGGTCCGATGCACACCTACTTCATCGCCAGCCCGGAACTCACCCATCAGGTGCTGGTCACCCAGGGGCCCAAGTTCCGCAAGGGCGCGTTGTTCGACAAGATCAAGCCGTTCCTGGGCAATGGCCTGGCGAACTCCAACGGCTCGTTCCACCTGCGGCAGCGGCGGCTCCTGCAACCCGCGTTCCACCGGGAGCGGATCGCCGAGTACACGCGGACCATGACCCAGGCGGCGACCGAGCTCGTGCAGCGGTGGCAGCCGGATTCGGTCCAGTCGATCGCCGACGAGATGCAGCGGCTGGCCGCGACCGTGGTGAGCCGGGCGTTGTTCTCCACCCGGATCAGCCCGGAGAACATCGACGCGCTGCGGCAGGACTCCTTCGTGTTGTTGCAGCAGACCATGGTGCGGGCCCTGGCGCCCGGATTCGTGGAGAAGCTGCCGCTGCCGGTGAACCGCACGTTCGAGTCGGCGCTCGGCCGGATGCGTTCGCTCATCATGGGATTCATCCACGATTGGCGGGAGGCGGGCGTCGACCGCGGCGACCAGCTGTCCCTCATGCTGCTGGCCGAGGACGAGGAGACCGGCGAGCGGATGTCCGATCAGCAGGTGTACGACGAGGTCGTCACCATGCTCACCGGCGGCATGGAGACCACCGCGCTGGCGTTGTCCTGGCTGTTCTACGAGCTGTCCCGGAACCCGGAGATCGAGCGCAGGCTGCACGCCGAGGTGGACGAGGTGCTCGGTGGCCGGGAGATCACCGCCGAGGACATCCCGCGGCTCACCTACACCGCGCAGGTGGTCAACGAGACGCTGCGCCGCTACCCGATCTGGTTCCTGATGCGCCGCGCGTTGCAGGACGTGGAGCTGGGCCCGGTGACCATTCCCGAGGGCGCCGAGGTGATCTTCAGCCCGGACGCCATGCACCACAATCCGGACGTCTACCCGGATCCGGAGCGGTTCGACCCGGACCGGTGGGCTCCGGAGCGGGCCAAGAGCGTGCCCAAGGGTGCGTTCATTCCGTTCGGCGGCGGCACCCGGCAGTGCATCGGGTACCAGTTCGCCGAGCACGAGATCGTGATCACGGTGGCCACCGTGGCGGCCCGGTACCGCCTGGTCGATACCGCCGACAAGCCAATAAAGCCGGTCTACACGACCGCGCCGTATCCGGGCGAGCTACCGATGCGGATCGTGCCCCGAACAGCAAAGGAAACTTCGTGAAGCTGCGTCACCTGGTGCTGGGGGCGGTTGCCGTCCTGGGTACCGCGCTGATCCCCGCCGCCATGCCGGCCGATGCCGGAACCGCCACCTGCCAGGAGCAGGAGTACCAGGTCAAACTGGGCCCGGCGAAGGAGCGCATCGCCGGCACGCTGTGCGTTCCGCAGGGGGCCACCGAGATCCAGGTACTGGTGCCGGGCGCCACCTACAACCAGTCCTACTGGGAGTATCCGGTCGACGGCGTCTCCTACCGCGAGGCGATGAACCGGGCCGGGTACGCCACGCTGAACACCGACCGGCTGGGCGCCGGCCGCAGTTCGCATCCGTTCTCCGCGACGCTCACCGGCTTCGCCGCGGCGGAGTCCCTGCACCAGGTCATCCAGGCACTCAGGCCGCGGTTCGCCAAGGTGTACCTGGTCGCGCACTCGATGGGCTCGGTGAACTCGCGCATCGAGGTGGCGCAGCACAACGACGTGGACGGACTGATCCTCACCGGCATCAGCCACATGATCAATTACGTGGCGGCCACGCCGACCTTCGCCTCCCTCGTGCCGGTGCTGCCGACGGATCCGTTGCAGCGCGCGCGGAACCTGGACCCGGGTTACGTGACCACCCGGCCCGGAACCAGGGCCACCGCCTTCCACCGCCCGGCGCGGGTGACCCCCGAGGCGCTGGCCTACGACGAGGCGCACCGGGATGTAGCCAGCGCCGGTGAGGTGCTGACCGCGCTGACCGAGGTCAACCCGGCGACCACGCTGACCCACCGGATCACCGTTCCGGTGTTCCTGGTGAACGGCGGCCGGGACAGCCTGTTCTGCGGTCAGCAGGTCCTGGACAAGGTGCTGCCCATCGGCGCCGACTGCCACTCCACCGCCGACCTGAAGCGCACCGAGGGCCCGTACTACGACCACGCCTCGCGGGTGGACGCCTACGTGTTGCCCGGAGCCGGGCACTCGATGAACTTCGCGCCGAACGCCGCCGACTACTACGGCGCCGTGCTCGGCTGGCTGCGCGGCCTCTGACGGACATGCGTCTCGCGCTGACGGTCGCGCTGCTCGCGGCCCTGGTGTTGCCCGCGCAGGCGTCCGCCGAGGCCGCCTGCGCGGAGCAGGTCTATCGGGTCGGCATCCCCGGTACCGCTGAGCCGCAGGACATCGCCGGAACCCTGTGCGCGCCGCCGGGTGCCACGACCGTGCAGGTCCTGGTGCCCGGCGGGACCTACAACCGGAGCTACTGGGAGTACGGGGCGCCGTCGTTCCGCCGGGCGATGAACGACGCCGGGTTCGCGACCCTGGTCATCGACCGACTCGGGTCGGGTGCGAGTTCCCACCCGGTGTCGGTGCTGGTCACCGGGGACGCGCACGCCGATGCGGTGCACCAGGTCATTCAGGCGGTGCGGCCGAGGTTCGCCAGGGTGATCCTGGGCGGGCACTCGATCGGCTCGATGATCCCGATGCTGGAGGCACGCAAGTACCAGGACGCCGACGCGTTGCTGCTGACCGGCTTCTCGCACATGATCAACCTGCCCAACGCGGCGTTGATCTTCACCAATCTGCGGCCGGCCGGCGGGCTGGATCCCGGTTACCTGGCTTTGCGGCCGGGGAGTAGGTACGCCTCGTTTCACAGTCCGGGGCCGTATGTGGCGGCGGCGGTGGAGTACGACGAGCGGAACGCGGACGTTTCTACGGTCGGGGAGCTGGTCTCGGCTTTTGAGGTGGCGAATCCGGTGCTCGGGTTGACCAGTGGGATCAGGGCGCCGGTGCTGGTGGTGATGGGGGAGCGGGATCCGGCTTTTTGTGGTTTTCCTGGGGTGGGGCCGGACTGTTCCAGTTCGGCTGCTTTGTTGCGGACGGAGGGGAGGTACTTTCCTTCGTCGGCTCGGGTGGATGCGTTTGTGCTGGGTGGGGCGGGGCATTCGCTTAACTTCATGCCGAATTCTGGGGATTACTACGAGGTTGTGCGGGCGTGGGCTGGGTCTTGACCGTTGTCGAAAGAGGCTTTGGAGGGGGAGACGGGTTGGGGGCTGGGTCTTTCCTGCCGTCGTGTTGGGTGGGGGCACGCCTGACTCTTCGTTCGGGTTCTTTGGTGGTTCTCGGTTCCGAAGTTGACGATGTTCGCGGCGAGGAACGAGCCCCGAACATCGTCAACTTCGGGGCACTTGATGGGGCCTTCGCTGAGAGCGAACCAGCATCACCCGATAGGAATTGGCTAACGATCTTCACCGTCGGCATGATGAACACATGGGCGAAAACATCCTCCTGAGCATCGCGGACACCCTGTCCGCCGATCCGCGATCACTCACGCCCATCCAGCTTCACGCCCGCGAGGAAGCCCTCTACCAGGCCAAGACCATCATCGAAGCCGCGCTCATCGACACCATCGGCGTGATGGACTCACGCGGCACCACCGAAACCACCGACGTCCTACCCACCCGGCAATGGCTACGCGCCCGTCACCGCACCAGCTGGCGCGAAGCCAAAGACCTCGTCGCCCTGAGCCGCGCCCTGAAAGTACTGCCGCTGACCGACAAACTCTTCAAAGCCGGAGAGATCACCCTCGGCCATATCCAAGTGATCGCGCGAGGGTTGAATCGGACTACCAGCGTGACCCGCGCGGGGTTCCTGGAAGCCGAACACATCTACTCTGAGTTGGCCCGGGTGGAGACTCCGGAAAAGGTGGAGTGGGCCATCCGCTACCTCCTCGCGCAGCTGGATCCCGATGCCGAGGACGAGAAAGCCCTCGACCGCTACGAGAAGCGGGGCCTGGACTTCTTCGAATCTGACGGGTTCATGCAGCTACGCGGCTACCTGGACCCGAACACCGGCGCCAAAGTGAAGGCCGCCATCGACGCGGTCATGAAACCACCCGCCGCCGATGACCAACGGACCGCCTCCCAACGACGAGCGGACGCACTGGGCGAGGTGTGTGATCGGGCGCTACGCGGTGATTCATTGCCCTCTAGTGGCGGACAACGGGCACAAGTCAACATCACCTGCACCCTCGCCGAGTTGGTGAACGCCGGTGCCCTCACCGGACAGGCGGTGATCGACGGGGTCGGAGTGATCGACCCCGAGACGCTGCGGCGAATGGCGTGTGACTGCAACGTCTCCCGGATCCTGCTCGGCCCCAAAGGCGAAGTCCTGGACGTCGGGCGCTCGACCCGAGTCGCGCCCGTCGCACTGCGCAGGGCACTGACGCTGCGAGATCAGCACTGCTCGTGGGAAGGCTGCGAAGCCCCCGCCAAGTACTGCGACGTCCACCATGTCGAGGTGCACTGGGCACACGGTGGCGACACGAACCTGAAGAACTGCGGGCTGTACTGCGGGCACCACCACACCGCGATCCACACGTACGACACGGTGACCGAGCGAAGACCGGATGGTGGGTTCCTCACCCGGCTACGACGGTGACGCGGTCGAACTGCCGGCTTCTTCGGAAGCGGGTGGGTGGGCGTCGGCGAAATGCAGCGATGCCGCGCTGAATCCGGTCGACGGTCAGGGCTTGATGCCCAGGCCGGCGAACAGGCGGGTGCGGTTCAGCGGCGTCGAGTCGCTGGGGCCGTCGGGTCGCCACTCGGTGCAGCTGACCAGGCCCGGGGACACGAGGTCGAAGTCGCCGAACATCGTGGCCACCTGTTCCTCGGTGCGTGGGGTCATCTCGCCGCTGCCGCTCTCCCGGAGCATGGCGTCGACAGCCCGGTCGTACGAGTGGCCGACGTGGGTGATGGCCAGGTGGCTACCGCTGGGCACGGCGCGGCGGAAGTGGTCCATCAGCGCCTGGGGATCATCGTGGTCCGGGATCCAGTGGAGCACGAGCAGGAACAGCAGGCCTATCGGCTCGTCCAGGTTCAGCAGCGAGGTGACCTCGGGGCTGCGCAGGATGTCGTCCGGGTTGCGCATGTCCGCGTGCACCGTGGCGACCCGGGCGTTGCCCTCCAGGAGTTGCCTGCTGTGCACCACGGCCAGCGGATCGCGGTCCACGTAGACCACGCGGCAACTCGGGTCCAGGCGCTGCGCGGTCTCGTGCACATTGGCCGCGGTGGGGATGCCGGAACCGATGTCCAGGAACTGCCGGATGCCGGAGTCGACCATGAATCGGACCATCCGGCGCAGGGCCGAGCGGGTGGCCCGGGCCGTGACCTGGAACAGCGGATCGATGGCCATCGCCTTGGCGGCCAGTTCGCGGTCCACGGCGAAGTTGTGCGCGCCGCCCAGCAGGTAGTCGTAGACCCTGGCCACGCTCGGTGCGCTGATGTCGATGTCGACCGACAGTTGTCCCGAATCGGAGAGCATGCGTGTTCTCCCTCCGTCGGACGCACCACTGCTGAGTTCATCGGTACCACCGATCGGCCACTTGACCGCAACGCCATCACCCGATCGGGCACAGTTGATCACTGGTGGGTGGTGACGGGCGCCGACGATGGGCGGGGGCTTGATGGGCCGAATGGTTGATCCCGGGCCACCATCCAGGGGGTAGTGATCAACTTCCTCCCAGCGGATCCGTGGGCTTGCGTACCGTGAAAAGTATGTCCGCTCCGGTGGCACCCGGCCGTTGGCCGCTCCTCGGGCACACGTTCGCCATGGCCCGGCAGCGCGCCGATTTCACCACGCGACTCCGGCAGCACGGCGAGGTGGTGCAGGTGTACCTCGGCCCGCTGCGCACCTACTACATCGCGAGCCCAGAGCTGACCCATCAGCTGCTGGTGGCGCACGGGCCCAAACTCCGCAAGGGCCGGATCTTCGATAAGGTCCGGCCGTTCCTGGGCAACGGGCTGGCCATGGTCAGCGGGCCCGAACACCTGCGCCAGCGCCGGCTGTTGCAACCCGCGTTCCACCGGGACCGGATCGCCCAGTACGCGACCATCATGGCCGATGCCGCCGCCGAGCTGATCGACTCGTGGACACCGGGGGAGACCCGGCGGATCGAGGCCGACATGCAGGCGCTCGCGGCCACCGTGGTGAGCCGATCGCTGTTCTCCACCGAGATCAGCAGAGACGACATCGAGCGGCTCCGGCAGGACCTGTTCCTGATCCTGGACCAGACGATGAGCCGCTCGCTGATCCCCGGATTCCTGTCCTGGCTGCGCGCCTCGGCCAACCGGCGGTTCGACGCGGCCCTCGCCAGGGTGCACGCCTTCGTCATGGGTTTCATCGCGGACTGGCGCCGGCACGGGGAGGACCGCGGCGACCAGTTGTCCGCGCTGCTGCTCGCCGAGGACGAGGACACCGGGCAGCGGATGTCCGATCAGCAGGTCTACGACGAGGTCGTCACGCTGCTCACCGCGGGCATGGAGACCACGGCCAGGGCACTCGCCTGGCTGTTCCACGAACTGGCGGAGCACCCGGACATCGAGGCCAAGGTGCACGCGGAGGTCACCGAGGTGCTGGGCGACGAGAAGCCCGCCATCGAGCACGTGGTCCGGTTGAACTACACCCGCCAGGTGGTCAAGGAGACGCTGCGCAAGTACACGACCTGGATCCTGATGCGGCACACGCTGCAGGACATCGAGCTCGGCGGATACACCATCCCGGCCGGCAGCGAAGTGATCTTCAGCCCGTACAGCCTGCACCACGATCCGGAGACGTTCGCCGATCCCGAGCGGTTCGATCCCGGTCGCTGGGAGCCGGACCGGATGAAGGCGTTGCCCAAGGGCGCGTTCATGACCTTCGGCGCCGGTGCGCGGCAGTGCATCGGGAACGTGTTCGCCGAGACCGAGATCGTCATCGTGCTGGCCACCATCGCCGCCCGGCACCGGTTGGTCCCGGCCGGTCCGGTGACGTCCGCCTTCGCGTCCGCGCCCTACCCGACGAGCCTGCCGATGACCGTGCAGCCCCGCTGATCAGGGCTTCCGGCCGACCCCGGCGAAGACCATCCGGCTCACGTCGTCCTCGTCCGACACCACGACCGGCTGTCGCGGCCGCCAATCGGCAGGGGACACCAGTCCCGGCTCGACCAGCTCGAACTCGCCGAACAGTTCGTCGAGCTGGTCCCGGGTCCGCAGCGTGACCTGGTGGGTCGGGGCGTTCTTCAGCGCCTCGTCGAGGTCGGCCTGCTTGTTCTCCACCTCGGTGCCCGCGTGGAAGATCGCCAGATGACTGTCGCTGGGCACGGCTTCGCGGTACTGCCGCACCATGTCGTACACGCCCTCGGCGTCCGGGATCCAGTGCAGGATCATCGAGAACAGCAGGGCCACCGGTTCGTTCAGGTTCAGCAGTGAGCCGGCTTCCGGGCTGGACAGTACGAAGGCCGGATCGCGCAGATCGGCGCGCAGCATGGTCGCCCGGTCGTTGTCCGCCAGCATCAGCTCGCTGTGCGCTACGGCGATGGGGTCGTTGTCCACGTAGAGGATCCGGCAGCTCGGATCGATGTTCTGCGCGATCTGGTGCACGTTGGACGAGGTCGGGATGCCGGACCCGCAGTCGATGAACTGGCGGACGCCGCTCTCGATCAGGAACGGGATCATCCGGCCCAGCGTCGCCCGGCACGCGCGGGCGACCGCCGGGAGGGTCGGGTCGATCACGATCGCCTTTTCCGCGAACTGGCGGTCGGCCGGGAAGTTGTGGGCTCCACCGAGCATGTAGTCGTAGATCCGGGCCATGCTCGGCACCGAAATGTCGATCTCGTCCGGGATCCAGCCGACGCCCTGTGACACGGTGCGACTTCCTTCACTGTGCGGTCGACTATTGATCATATCGCTGGGCGGACGAGTGATCTTTGCTCTGGTCGGCTGATAGCCGCCACCCGAATGGGGAACACTGATCGCTGCCCGGCTATGAGCGCACAGGGTCAGCGTACAGTCACGCTGCGCATCTGCCGGATCAAGCGGTAGTCCATGAGGAGTACGCATGTCCACCCCGGTGGCACCCGGTCGTCTGCCAGTACTCGGTCACACCATCCCGATGGCGCGCAGGCGTTTCGCCTTCACCGAGTCGCTGCGCAGACACGGCGACATCGTGCGGCTGTACCTGGGACCGATGCGCACCTTCTATATCGCCAGCCCGGAACTGACCTACCAGTTGCTGACCACGCATGGGCCGAAGTTCCGCAAGGGCGCCATGTACGACAAGGCGAAGCCGTTCCTGGGCAACGGCGTGATCATGGCCAACGGCGCAGATCACCTGCGGCAGCGCCGCCTCCTGCAGCCGGCTTTCCACCGGGAGCGGATCACCGCCTACGCCCGGACCATGGTCGAGGTCGTCTCCGGTTTCGTCGACTCCTGGCGACCCGGTGAGACGCGGCAGACCGAGGCCGACATGCAGTCGCTGGCCGCGATGGTGGTGACCAGGGCGTTGTTCTCCACCCAGATCCGGCAGGAGGACATCGACGCCATCCGGCACGACCTGTTCGTGCTGCTGGAACAGCTCATGGTCCGGTCGTTGCTGCCGGGCGTGGTGGAGAAGCTGCCGCTCCCGGCGAACCGCCGGTTCGACGCGGCCGCGTCCCGGCTGCGGTCGATCGTCATGGGCGTGATCGCCGACTGGCGCGAGCAGGGCCAGGACCGCGGCGACCAGTTGTCGCTGCTGTTGCTGGCCGAGGACGAGCACACCGGCAGGCGACTGTCCGACGAGCAGGTCTACGACGAGGTGCTCACCCTGCTCTCGGCGGGCATCGAGACCACGGCGATCGCCCTGGCCTGGATCTTCCACGAGCTGTCGGTCAATCCGGACGTCGAGGCCCGGCTGCACGCCGAGGTCGACGAGGTCCTCGCCGGCCGTCCGCTGACCGTCGAGGACGTGCCGAAGCTGACCTACACCGCGCAGGTGGTCAACGAGACGCTGCGCAGGTATCCGATCTGGTTCCTGATGCGCCGGGCCCTGGAGGACGTGCAGCTCGGCGACGCGCTCATCCCGAAGGGCGCCGAAGTGATCTTCAGCCCGCACGGCCTGCACCACGACCCCGGCATCTATCCCGAGCCGGAGCGATTCGACCCGGACCGGTGGTCCCCGGAGCGGGCGAAGGACGTGCCCCGCGGCGCGTTCATCCCGTTCGGCGCCGGTACCCGGCAGTGCATCGGGAACGTGTTCGCCGAGACCGAGATCGTCATCGCGGCGGCCACCGTGGCACAGAAGTACCGCCTGGTGCCCGCGTCCCCGGAGCCGGTCAGGACGAACTACACGACCGCGCCGTATCCGGTGAGTATCCCCATGATCATCACCCCCCGACATTCCTAGAGTCGAAGGACATCGCTGTGCTCTTGTTCCTTGTGCATCGCGTGGGCCTGGGCCGGCTGGCCGCTGCCCTGGCGGTGCTCGTCGGCGCCGCGTTAATACCGGGCGCCACACCTGCCATCGCCGCGCCGACCGCCTGTCAGGAGCTCAGGTATCCGGTGACGGTGCCCGGCGCGACGGGTCAGTTCATCGCGGGCACGCTGTGTGTGCCGAAGGGCGCCACCAGGGTTCAGGTCCTGGTGCCCGGCGGTACCTACAACCAGACGTACTGGGAGTACCGGCCCGAAGGTGCGCCGTCGGTCCGCGAGGCGATGAACGCCGCCGGGATCGCGACGCTGAACGTCGACCGGCTGGGTACCGGCAAGAGCTCGAAGCCGCTGTCCGCCCTGATCCTCTCGGACGTCTCGGCCGCCACCATCCACCAGGTGATCCAGCAGGTCCGGCCGCGGTTCGCCAAGGTGGTGCTGATCGCCCACTCGGTCGGTGCCGGAGCGGCGCGCATCGAAGCGGCCACCTACAAGGACGTGGACGGGTTGGTGATCACCGGCCTGACCCACCTGATCGACGCCGTCGACATCCTCCCGGTGTTCACCACGCTCATCCCGGTGCAGGTCGCGCGGGCGGCGGATGCGCGGGCGAAGGCCTGGGGGCTGGACGCCGGTTACCTGACCACGACTCCGGGCTCGCGGTACCGGGACTTCCACCGGCCGTCGGTCGAGCCGCGGGCCGCCATCGACTACGACGAGACCAACTGGGACGCGTTCTCCGCGGCCGAGGCGCCCGGTGTGGTGGCCGAGGCGATGCCGTTGACCACCAGGAGCCGTCAGGTCACGGCGTCGACGCTGATGGTGATGGGGGAGAACGACATCGCGCTGTGCGGGCTGGGCCCGTTGGACAAGCCGATCCCGCTGTTCGGCGGGCTCCAGGTGAAGTTCCTCAGCAAGGTCGGCTCCAAGATCGGCGCCGACTGCACTTCGTCCGAGGCGCTGGTCCGGTCCGAGAAGCCGTTCTACCCGAACGCCAGGAGCTTCGACGCGTTCGTGGTGCGCGGTGCAGGTCACTCGATCAACTTCGGTACGCAGGCCCCGACGCAGTACCCGGTCGTGAGCAACTGGACGAACGGGCTGTAGGTGATGGTCAAGCGTCTGGCCGTGGCACTCGCGGTCGTCCTGAGTGCCACGGTCCTGCCGGCCGCTCCGGCGATGGCCCTGCCGGTCACCTGCCGGGAGCTCATCTATCCGGTCACCGTGCCGGGGGCGAGTGATCAGTTCATCGCGGGCACGCTGTGCGTCCCGCAGGGTGCGGAGACCGTGCAGATCCTGGTGCACGGTGGCACCTACAACCGGGCCTACTGGGAGTACCCGGTGAACGGTGGTCCCTCGTTCCGGCAGGCGATGAACGAGGCCGGGATCGCTGAACATCGACCGGCTGGGCGTCGGCGCCAGTTCCAAGCCGCCGTCCGCGCTGATCCTCGCGGACGTCTCGGCGGCCACCCTGCACCAGGTGGTCCAGCAGCTGCGGCCCGGTTTCCGGAAGGTGATCATGATCGGTCACTCGCTCGGCAGCGGGCTGACCCAGATCGAGGCGGCCGGCTATCACGATCTGGACGGGATGATCATCACCGGCATCTCGCACCTGATCAACGCCGGTGCGGCGGCACCGGTATTCGGCTCGCTGCTCCCGGTGCGGCTCGCGCATCCCCGGTCGGCGAAGGCCAGGGACTGGGGGCTGGACGCGGGTTACCTGACCACGAGGCCGGGTACCAGGGACGCCGACTTCCACCAGCCCTCGCAGGATGGCCCGGACGCCATCCGCTACGACGAGGACAACTGGGATGCGGTCCCCGCGGCGGAGGTGCCCGGCGTCGCCCTGGAACTGACCCCGGTGACCACCAGGTCCCGGGTGATCACCACACCCGTGCTGTCGGTGATCGGTCAGCGGGACGCCGTGCTGTGCGGCCTGCTCGGCGGCACCGTCTCCACCCTCGCCACCTTTGTCACCGACTGCTCCTCGTCGGCGGCACTGACAAGGTCCGAGCAGCGGTACTACCCGAAGGCCAGGAGCTTCACGGCCTTCGTGGTACCGGGTGCCGGGCACTCGATGACCTTTGCCGCACACGCCCCGGACTACTACCCGGTGGCCATCAACTGGACGAAAGGTTTGTAAGCGGTGTTGAAGCGTCTCGCCGCGGCCGTCGCCGTGATCACGGGGGCCGCGCTGATCCCGGCCGCCACCCCGGCAATCGCCCAGCCGACCACCTGCCAAGAGGTCACCTACCCGGTCACGGTGCCGGGGGCCACGGGCCAGTTCATCGCGGGCACCCTGTGCAAGCCGCAGGGGGCCACCCGATTGCAGATCCTGGTACACGGTGGCACCTACAACCAGGCCTACTGGGAGTACCGGCCCGAGGGCGCGCCCTCGTTCCGCGAGGCCATGAACGAGGCCGGGATCGCCACGCTGAACATCGACCGGGTCGGCTCGGGCCGGAGCTCCAAGCCGCTGTCCGCGCTGATCCTCGCCGACGTCGCGGCCGGCGCCATTCACCAGGTGATCCAGCAGGTGCGGCCCGGTTTCGCGAAGGTGGTGCTGGTCAGCCATTCGATCGGCACCGCCTTCGCCCGGATCGAGGCCGCCACCTATAGGGACGTGGACGGTCTGGTGAACACCGGGCTGCCGCACCTGGTCAAGCCCGTTCCGGCGGCGCTGCTGCTGAGCACCCTGCGCCCGGTGCAGGTGGCGCGGGCGGGGCAGGCCCGGGCGAAGGCCTGGGGAGCGGACGTCGGCTACCTGACCACCGCTCCGGGGACCCGGTACCGGGACTTCCACACGCCGTCGGTCGAGCCGCAGGCCGCGATCGACTACGACGAGGCCAACTGGGACGTCGTCGACCCGGTGGAGGTCCTCGGCGCGGTCGTCGAGGTGGTGCCCGGGACGACCAGGAGCACGCTCATCACGGCATCGGTTCTGATGGTGATGGGTGAGCGCGACAGCCTGTTCTGTGGTCCGGGCCTGCTGAGCACGGCCTGTACCTCGTCGGCGGCGCTCAAGCGGGCCGAGCAGGGGTACTTCCCGAGCGCCCGGAGCTTCGACGCCTACGTGGTGCCGGGGACCGGGCATTCGATCAACTTCGGCACCCGGTCGCCGGAGCAGTATCCGGTGATCAGCGGCTGGACGAACGGGTTGTGATGAGGATTCTGCTGCCGTTGGTGATGCTTCTCGCCGCCTCACTGATACCGACGGCCAGTGCGGCTGCGGTCACCTGTGCGGAGACGAGGCATCCGGTCCAGCTGGGTGGGCTCCTCGGCACCCAGTCGATCGGCGCCTCGCTGTGCGTCCCGCAGGGGGCGACCACGATTCAGGTGCTGGTGCCCGGCGGCACCTACAACCGGACGTATTGGGACTGGGCCGGGAACGGCACCTCCTATGTGCGGGCGATGAACAACGCGGGCGTCGCCACGCTGGCCATGGACCGGCTGGGTGCCGGAACCAGTTCGCACCCGCTGTCCACGCTGGTGACCGGGGACGCCGCCGCCGACGCCATTCACCAGGTGATCCAGGCGGTGAAGCCCCGGTTCCAGAAGGTGGTGCTGGTCAGCCACTCGGTGGGCACCGCGCTGGCCAGGGTGGAGACCGCCAGGTACCACGACGCGGACGGGCTGGTGCTCACCGGACTGGGGCACCTGATCAACGTGGTGGGCGCGGCTCCGGTCTTCACCACGCTGTTCCCGTACGTGCTCATCGATCCGCAGCGAGCGGGTTCCGGCGGCTGGGATCCCGGTTACCTGTCCACGGCCCGGGGCGCCCGGAACCGCGACTTCCACCTGCCCTCGGTGGACTCACCGGAGGCCATCGCGCATGACGAGGCGAACCGCGACGTGGTCACCGCGGGCGAGGCACTCACCACGGTGCTGGAGATGTCCGGCGGGCTGACCAGCGTCACGCCCCGGCTCACCGAGCCGGTGCTGCTGGCGATGGGTCAGCGGGACTCGGCGCTGTGTGGCCAGCGGGCCATCGAGCACCTGATCAGGATCGGCACCGACTGCTCGTCCACCGAGCGGCTGTACGCGACCGAGCGGGGCCAGTATCCGCACGTGGCGAGCTTCGACGCCTTCGTGGTGCCGGGGGCCGGACACTCGTTCCTCTATGCCGACGCGGCACCGGCCTTCTCCGCGCGAGTCCTCGACTGGATGCGCGCCCAGGGCTTCTAACGAGTTCCGAAGTTGGCGATGTTCGACTCTGCTTGATTTCCTGGCAGTCGCGAACATCGCCGACTTCGGGATCGCTAGGGGTCAGTGGTCGAGGGCGACCACGGCGCCGCGGACCTTCTCCTCGGTGTTGCGGCGGGTCTTGGCCCAGCCGTTCTGGCCACGCAGCAACCGGATCATCGCCCGCCACGAGGTGATGTAGAAGGTGTAGATGTAGGTCGCGTAGCCGAGGCCCCACAACAGGCTCTGGAAGAACGAGCCCTTGCGCTCGCACTTCCACCAGTAGATCGGGCCCCACACCAGGAACGGCAGCAGGCCGAACAGGCCGTACACCGCGAACAGGATCCAGGCGCCGTCGGTGAACCAGGTCGCCACGGCCGCCGGTTCGTTCCAGGTCCGGATGCCCAGCAGCACGAACGGGATCGGGTAGATCATCGTGCCGAGCAGCTGCATCCACGGCTGGAGCAGGTAGTACATCATCTCCGCCGCGCCGATCGTGGTCAGGTGCTTGGAGTCCCAGATGCGCGGGGCGTACCGCATGCACTGCATGGTGCCCTGGCCCCAGCGGGTGCGCTGCGCCAGGAAACGGCGCAGGCTGTACAGCGCCTCCTGATCCACCCAGGCGTCCCGGGTGTACCCGGTGTGCCAGCCCTCGGTGAGCAGGTGCACGCCCAGTTCGAAGTCCTCCAGCAGCGAGCCGCGCCACGGGGAACCGGTGCCGCCGGCGATCGAGTCCAGCGCGGACAGCCGGGTGAACTGGCCGTTGCCGCCCATCGCGATGGTGCCGGTGTAGCCCCGGGACATCTGGATCGCGGAGATCGCGGTGCGGAACTCCAGGTCCTGCATCCGCACCATGCCCATGCCGAACCAGCGGCGGAAGCCCCTCGCGCCCGCCTCGGGCACGTCCCGGTTCACCATCCGCACGTCCATCTGCACCGCGCCGATCCGCGAGTCGCCGAACAGGTGCTTCGCCGAGCAGACCTCCAGCGCGTTGGGCGACGGACGGCCGTCCGCGTCCACCACCACGACCACACAGCGGTGCGGGTTCATGAAGCCGACGAATTCGCGCAGCTCGCGGTAGGCGGCGTTCAACGCGTCGCCCTTGCCGGTCCTGGCGTACGGGCGGACCCGCTCCACCAGGTGGATGTTCTCGTCCCGGTTGCCGCCGTTGCGGCGCATGGACCGCACCACGCCCGCCGTGCGGTCGTCCGAGTCGTCGTCGATGACCCAGACGTGGGCCTGCGGAAACGTCGTGCGCAGGTAGTCGATGGTCTTCTGGATGACCGCTTCCTCATCCCGGCAGGGGACGATGAAGTGCCAGCTGAACGCGGCCGGGTCGCCGGTCGGCCGCGCCTTGTACCGCAGGTACGGGATGATGATCATGATGACGTAGGTGATGAACGCGACGCTCATCGTCAGCGCCATCGCCTGGGTCATGCCCAGCAGCAGGTCGAGCGCCCCGGTGCTCATGCCGCCACCGCTTTCTTGGGCTTGCTGGGTGCCCGCCGTCCGCGGGTGGCCAGCCAGACGAAGAGCACCAGCGCGACGGCGCCACCGATCACGCTGATCATCGAGCCGCCGAAGGTGTGGCCCCAGTAGTAGCCGCGCTCGGTGCCCAGGGTCTTCACCAGGTAGACGATGTTGATCATCCGCAGCTGGTTGGTCAGGATCAGCACCGCGCCGCCGATCCCCAGTGCCCACAACACCTTGCCGATCGCCTGCGGGCGGAAGAACGCCATGAGCGAGGCGATCAGCACCAGCGGGATGACCAGGAACACGGAGGTGCACTCCGGGGTCATCCGCAGGCCGAGGGTGTAGTTCGTGCCGATGCCGAAGATCAGGCTCTCGCGCTCCGGGATCGCCAGTGCGCGGCCGAAACCCAAGGCCGGCAACAGAATTGCGGAGAGTTCCATCTCCAGTACTCGATACGACCTTTCGACCACGACCAGTGCCACGGCGACAACGGCCAGTAGCAAGGCCACGATCCGGCCGAAGTATTTGTTCATGGTCACGATCTTTCGGGAGCTTCAGACTGTGTTCGGGAGACATCTGGTGGAGGATTGAGCTCCCTTTTTATGACTTTCAAAAATCAGTGAGCTAGGTAACAGTAATTATTCCGTTATCTGTAACGTGACACAGTCGATGGCAGGGTTGCAGATCGTTTCTTACCTGTTTCTAAGGGTTCTACCTGCGAATATATTGCAACTCTAGGCATCTCTCACCCGTTAGAGGGAACCTCGGATTTATTGCGACATAACGACCGGCCAGCTCCATTTAAGAGGGCGTCAGGTGTGCGTGCACCGGCCTTATACGGCGAATTCGCTGGATAAGTACTGAGCATCCTGATCGGCGATCAACTCAGTTGGCCTCCCTCCCGCAGGCCAGAGATCGCGGTCCGGCGGCGAAATCATTTGGAGGATCTACATGCGTATGCGCAACGTACGCAATGGCGGCCTCGCGGCGATCATCGCCGCGTCGGCACTGCTGTTGACCGCGGCCCCGGGTATGGCTGCCGCAGGCACCACCACCACGACCACGGACCCGTCGACCTACGTCGGCGCCGAGGCATACGCGATCAAGGTCCGGGCCAGCGGTGCGGGCCAGCCGATCAAGGTCGGCCCGATCGCCTGGTCCAAGGACACCGGCCCGGACGAGAACTCCGCGCTCGACTTCGGCACCGACGGTTTCGTGCGCGCCAAGGGCATCACCACCCTGGCGAAGTGGGACCGCAAGAGCGGTGGCCAGCACGCCGAGGCCGCGACCACGGACACCCGGGTCGGCGTTCTCGGCCCGATCTTCGGTATCCGGGTGGACAGCACCAAGGCCTACTGCAGCTCGTCCACCAAGGGCATCACCGGCGGCGCCAACATCGCCGGTGTGAACCTCGGCCCGGTTCCGGTTCCGGTGGAGTTCCCGCCGAACACCCACGTCGGCGTGCCCGGCCTCGGTGAGGTCATCTTCAACGAGCAGATCACCGAAGCGAACGGCAGCCTGACCGTCAACGCAATTCACGTGAAGGCCCTGGAGTCGTTCCCCGGTGAGCTCGCCGGTGCCGACGTCCAGATCGCGTCCGTGAACTGCGGCGTCGCGAAGCCGCCGGTTCCGCTGGCCTCCGGTGCCGGCCTGCTGGCCGGCCTGGGTGTCGTCGCCGCCATCGGCCTGCCGGCCGGTGCCTTTGCCCTGCGTCGTCGTCTGCAGCAGAGCGTCTAGGAGCGAGCTGTGTACAAGATTCCCGGTGCGGGCGGATTCGCCGGCGCTACCGCCGGTGGACTCGCGTTGACCGGTGCCGACGTCACCTGGTGGATCGTCGCCGGCGTCACCGCCGTCGCGGTCGGCCTGCTGGCCAGGCATTTCTCTCATCGGCGTCGGTCAGTCGAGAACTGACGACTGTCGATTCCAGCCCGCTCCCGATGGGCTTCGCGATTGCAGGGGCCGCGAAGCCCGTCGGGGGCGGTGTCTCACCGAGCATTTGGAGTGACCATGGACGTGTTGCTGATGGTCGGTACCCGGCCGGAAGCGGTCAAAGCGGCTCCCGTGGCTTTGGCGATGGCGGAACACCCCGTACTGCGACCGATCCTTGTCCACAGTGGACAGCACCCGGTGATGGTCGATCAGGCTCTGGAACCCTTCGGCCTCAAGGCCGACATCGAACTCGGCGTGGAGCGGCACACCGGCTCCCAGGCCGAACTGGTCTCCGAGATGCTGGCCTGCCTGGATGATGTCCTGGTGGACCGCCAGCCGGTCGCGGTGATCGTGCAGGGCGACACCACGACCACCCTGGCCGGCGCGCTGGCCGCGTTCTGGCGGGGCATCCCGGTGGTGCACCTGGAAGCCGGGCTGCGCACCAATGACCTGTCCAAGCCGTTCCCCGAGGAGGGGAACCGGCAGATGATCTCCCGGATCGCCTCGCTGCATCTGGCTCCGACGGCGCTGGCGGTCCGGGCCCTGCTTCTCGAACGGCCGCCGCGGCCGGAGATCGTGCTGACCGGCAACACCGTGGTGGACGCCGTCGCGCACATCGCCGGGCAGAACCTGCCCGCGATCAGCCATGACGTGGCGAAGGTGGAGGCCCTGGCCAAGTCCACCGGCGCCCGGGTGGCCCTGGTGACCTCGCATCGGCGGGAGAACTGGGGCAGGCCGCTGCACGACATCCTGGAGTCGGTGCGGGTGCTGGTGGAGCAGACCCCGGACCTGCTGGTGCTGTTCCCCGCGCACCCGAATCCCTCGGTGCGGGAACAGGTCAACGCGGTGCTCGGCGGGCATCACCGGATCTTCATCACCGAGCCGCTGGACTACCCGGACCTGGTGCGCACGCTGTCCTTCTCGTCGATCGTGCTCACCGATTCCGGTGGCATCCAGGAGGAGGCGCCGCACTTCGGCGTTCCGGTGCTGGTGCTGCGTGAGCTCACCGAGCGGATGGAGGCCGTCGAAGCCGGTTACTCCTGGCTGGTCGGCACCGAGCCCGCCGCGATCCTGGAGCACGCGCACGCGTTGCTGCAGAACAACGTGAAGCTGCCCACGGACAAGAACCCGTTCGGCGACGGCCACGCGGCCGGTCGCACGGTGGTGGCGGTGGAGCGGCTGCTCGGGCTGTCCCACGTGAACGCGCACGAGCTGCACCCGACGACGTGCCCGTGCAACATCCCGATCTCCCCCGAGGTGTTCCAGGAGACCATCGCGCTGCACCGGCACGCGAGCTGAGCTTGCGGTTTCTCCGGGCTCGGGGTCCGGAGAAACCGCACCCTATCCAGATGATCTTGCTGAATGTGGCCTTGGTTCGGTCTTGCCGACAGGAAGCCACATTGCGCGACTTCTACCGAAGGAAAGCCACATTCAGCGCTTTCGCTGCACTATTCGGCCACCACGACCCCGGCGGCGCGCATCTGGGCGACCGCCGCGGTCGTGGACTCCGGAGCCACCCCGGCCGTCAGCGGGAGCAGCAGCCGGGTCGGGAACTGGGCGGCGATCGCGTCCAGCGCGGTCGCGCGCACGCAGTAGTCGGTCGCGATGCCGACCACGGTCACCGCGGTGACCTTCTTCCGGATGAGCCACTCCAGCAGGGACCAGCCGTCGGCGGTCTCGCCCTCGAAGCCCGAGTAGGCGGCCGAGTAGGCGCCCTTGGAGAAGACCGCCTCCACCCGGGAGGTGTCGAAGTTGGGGTGGAAGTCCGCGCCGGGCGTGCCCACCACGCAGTGCACCGGCCAGGAGTTCACGTAGTCCGGGTTCGGCGAGAAGTGCGAGCCCGGGTCGATGTGATAGTCCCGGGTGGCGACCACGTGGTCGTAGCCGCCCTGCGAGACGTACTGGGAGATCGCCGCCGCGACCGCGGCTCCGCCGGCGACCGCCAGCGAACCGCCCTCGCAGAAGTCGTTCTGCACGTCGACCACGATCAGCGCGGTGCCCATCAGGCGTCGCCCTTCGACGCGTTGACCGTCGGGATGGCGGGGTCGCCCTCGGACAGGGCCAGGCCCTGCCACGGCACGCTGACGAGTGCCTCGCGCAGCCGCCGCCGGCCGTCCTCCAGGCTCTGCGTCTCGCCGACCCGGGAACCGCCGCGCAGCAACGGAACCCGCAGCGGCCGGTCGTTCTCGCCGAGCGAGGGCTTGGGGCCGTCCACCCGGTAGACGACCTCCTCCACGGCGGTGCCGGTCGGCTTGAAGCGGCGGATCGCGTCCTTGCGGCCCGCGCGCGAGTCCTTGTTGGACATGCTGCGCTTGGCCACCGGCCGGTCGCCGACCTGCACCAGCTTGTAGACGAGCTCCGCGGTGGGGGCGCCGGAGCCGGTGACCAGCGAGGTGCCGACGCCGTACGCGTCCACCGGGTCGGCGGCGAGGGCGGCGATCGAGTACTCGTCCAGGTCGCCGGACACCACGATCCGGGTGGACATGGCGCCGAGCGAGTCCAGTTGCGCCCTGGCCTGGTGGGCCAGCACGCCCAGGTCGCCGGAATCGATCCGGACGGCACCCAGCCAGGTGCCCGCCGCCTGGATCGCGTTGTTGATGCCCGCGGTGATGTCGTAGGTGTCCACCAGCAGGGTGGTGGTCGTGCCGAGCGCGTCCACCTGGGCGGTGAACGCCTCCTGCTCGGTGTCGTGCAGCAGGGTGAACGCGTGCGCGCTGGTGCCCGCGGTCGGGATGCCGTAGCGGCGGCCCGCCTCCAGGTTCGACGTGGTGTCGAAGCCGGCCAGGTACGCGGCACGCGCGGCGGCGACCGCGGCCTGCTCGTGGGTGCGCCTGCTGCCCATCTCGATCAGCCGGCGGCCCTTGGCGGCGGTGACCATCCGGGACGCGGCGGACGCGATCGCGATGTCGTGGTTCAGGATCGACAGGATCAGCGTCTCGAGGACCACGCATTCGGCGAAGGTCCCGTTGACCGTCAAGATCGGCGAACCGGGGAAGTACAGCTCGCCTTCCGGGTATCCGTCGACATCTCCGGTGAACCGATAATCGGACAAATAGAGCCGCGTAGCGGTGCTGATCACACCTGAACGGTCCAGATGGTCGATGATCTCATCGGAAAATCGGAACTCGCGGATGGCGTCCAGCACACGTCCGATGCCGGCCACCACGCCGTACCGGCGGCCCTTCGGCAGCCTGCGCGCGAACACCTCGAAGGTGCATTTGCGCTGCGCAGAGCCATCCTGCAGGGCGGCGGACAGCATGGTCAGCTCATAGTGATCGGTGAGCAGCGCTGTGCTGATCGGTTCTGCCATGCTCCTAACGCTAGCTGGCTTGTGAGTTGCCCGTTCGGTGGCCGTCCATGACACCATTGACGTATGACCAGGCTGGCCCCAGAGGTCGAACCGATCACCGAGGAACTGGTGGTCGGCGACCGACCCTGGTTGACCGTGGTCTGGAACGACCCGGTCAACCTGATGTCGTACGTGACGTACGTGTTCAAGAAGCTGTTCGGATACAGCGAAGAACAGGCGACGAAGCTGATGCTCGACGTGCACCACAAAGGCAAGGCCATCGTGTCCTCGGGCGACCGGGACAAGGTGGAGGGCGATGTGGCGAAGCTGCACGCCGCGGGCCTGTGGGCGACCATGCAGAAGGAATCATGAAGGCTTGGTCGCGGGACGGGCAGAACATCGTCACCGAGCTGACCCAGCATGAGGCGCAGATGGTGCGGTTCATGGTGGATCAGATCAAAGAGCTGCTCACCATGCGGTTCCGGGATCACCCCCAGGACGAGCTGTCCGAGCTGACCGGCATCCGCACCGGACCGTCCTCGAAGCCCGAGGACCCGATGCTGGCGCGGCTGCTGCCCGACTTCCACCACGACCCGGACTACGAGTTGGCCGGCCGGGACGCGGACTCGGCCGCCGCCCTGCGCTCGATGCACGAGCCCGCGCTGCTGGAGGCCAAGAGCGAGGTCGCCGACGTGGTGCTGAAGACCTGCCCGGAGTTCGGCGGCCGCATCACGCTGACCCCGGAGGAGGCGCAGTCCTGGCTGTACGCGTTGAACGACGTGCGGCTGGCGCTGGGCACCGCGCTGGAGATCAGCGAGGACTTCCCGGACGAACTGCCGGAGGACGACCCGCGGGCCGGGCAGCTGGACGTGTACCAGTGGCTGACCTGGATGCAGGACTCCCTGGTCGGGGCGCTGACGGCGTGAAGGTGCTGTCCCGATGAAGGCCGGCCCGCTGGACGCGATCACCGACGTACCCGGGGTGCTGGTCGGTCACCACCAGCGGATCGAGACCGGCTGGCGCACCGGGACCACCGTGGTGCTCGTGCCGGACGGCGCGGTCGCCGGGGTGGACGTGCGTGGCGGCGGACCCGGGACCCGGGAGACCGACCTGCTGGACCCCAGCCACCTGGTGCAGCGCGTGCAGGCCGTCTGCCTGTCCGGCGGCTCCGTCTACGGGCTGGCCGCCGCCGACGGCGTCGTACGCTGGCTGGGGGAGCGCAACCTCGGCTTCCAGGTGGGCGTGCGGCCCCATGAAGTGGTGCCGATCGTGCCCGCCGCGGTGCTGTACGACCTGCCGCAGAGCGAGTGGGGCAACCGGCCCGACGCCTCCTTCGGCTACGAGGCCTGCTCGGTGGCCGCCGACGGCCCGGTGCAGTCCGGAGCCGTGGGCGCGGGCGCCGGAGCGACCGCGGGCTCACTGCGCGGCGGCATCGGCACCGCGAGCGTCGTGCTGGACGACGGCACGACGGTGGCCGCGCTGCTCGCGGTCAACTCCTACGGGCAGGTCGTCGGCCTCGACGGGCAGCCCCTGGGCGCGCCGCAGAAGCTGAACACCACCATCGGTGTCATCGCCACCGACGCCGCGCTGTCGAAGGCCGAGTGCCGCAGGCTGGCCACCGTCGGACACGACGGCATGGCCCGCGCACTGCGACCCGCGCACTCCATGTTCGACGGCGACACGCTGTTCGCGCTGGCCACCGGCGCGCGGGAGCTGGTCAACCCGGTGGCGGCCGCCGGATACCCGGAGGCGGGTCACGCCTACGCCCTGGACCAGCTGTGCGACGCCGCGGCCGAGGTCGTGCAGCGGTCGATCGTCGCCGCCGTTCGGGCGGCCAACCCCTGACGTCTGGCGCGTCTGGGCCGTCGTCGAAGGATGGCTTTGGAGGGGGAGGCGGGTTTCGGGCTGCGTCTTTGCTGCCTGGCTGTCTGGTGGGGGCACGCCGGTCTGGTGGGGATGGGCCGCTTCCGCGGGGGACCTGAAGGACGCCATCATTTACCTGAGCGCACTGAAGGACGCCTTCATTTACCTGGGGTAAACGGAGGCGTCCTTCAGGTACTCACTGTCCATAGTGGACGACCACATCGTGGGAGAACACGGCGTGTCGCACCGTTTCGGCACCGTGTCGCCCGAATCCATCAAGATCGTGGGCGGATTAGTCTCAATCTAACGCGACAAATCCGCCCACGATCTTGAAAAGCCCCGCGCAGCGGCCAGAAGCGCTCGAACAGGCGTGCCCCCACCCGACACGCAGGCAGGAAAGACGCAGCCCCGAACCCGTCTCCTCCTCCAAAGCCCTCTTTCGCCGACCACCAGACGCAGCCAGCCGGGCCAGGCGGCCATAAGGCTGATCTTCGGGGGATTGCGGTGAACATCCCACTGGGGAAGACGGCGTAGCGTCGTACTATGTCGGCGTGCTGGTAATTCGCCGTGACCTCGTGGACTCGATGGTCGCCCACGCCCGCCGGGATCACCCGGACGAGGCGTGTGGAGTGATTGCCGGCCCAGCGGGCTCCGACCGGCCGGAGCGTTTCATCGAGATGGTCAACGCGGAACGGTCCCCGACCTTCTACCGCTTCGACTCGATGGAGCAGCTCAAGGTGTGGCGCGAGATGGACGACCGGGACGAGGTCCCGGTGGTCATCTACCACTCGCACACGGCCACCGAGGCGTACCCGTCCCGGACGGACGTCTCCTTCGCCTCCGAGCCGGACGCGCACTACGTCCTCGTGTCCACGCGCGATCCGAAGGTGCACGAGCTGCGCTCGTACCGCATCGTGGACGGCGTGATCACCGAGGAGCCCGTTGAGGTCGTGGAGTCCTACATGTTCTCCCACACCGGCGTCGACGACGTCCCGGACATTCACTGATCCACCCGGCCCAGGATTAATTCCAGGGCATCCGTGTGTTCTTCACCAGTGAGACCGGCTCAATTTTAGGAGTAATCCACCATGGCAGTCAGCGTGTCCATTCCGACCATCCTGCGCACCCACACCGGCGGCGAGAAGAACGTGCCCGCCGACGGCGGCACGCTGCTGGAGGTCATCGACAACCTGGAGAGCAACCACCCGGGTCTGAAGGCGCGCCTGGTCAAGGACGGCGTGCTGCACCGGTTCGTGAACGTCTACGTCAACGACGAGGACGTGCGCTTCTCCGGTGGCCTGGAGGCCGCGGTGGCCGATGGTGCCAACGTCACCATCCTGCCCGCCGTCGCCGGCGGCTGACCCAAGGCTTGAGGCGGTTCTCGTGGCTAAGTACGACTCACTGCTCGACGCTCTCGGTGACACACCGTTGGTCGGGCTACCCCGGCTCTCTCCGTCCGGCGACGTCCGGCTGTGGGCCAAGCTGGAGGACCGCAACCCGACCGGTTCCATCAAGGACCGGCCGGCGCTGGCGATGGTGGAGGCGGCCGAGCGTGACGGCAGGCTCACGCCCGGCTGCACCATCCTGGAGCCGACCTCGGGCAACACCGGTATCTCCCTGGCCATGGCCGCCAAGCTCAAGGGCTACGACCTGGTCTGCGTGATGCCGGAGAACACCTCCGAGGAGCGCAGGCAGCTGCTGGAGGCCTACGGCGCCCGGATCATCTACAGCCCGGCGGCCGGCGGCTCCAACCAGGCGGTGGCCACGGCCAAGGGGATCGCGGCGGAGAACCCGTCCTGGGTGATGCTCTACCAGTACGGGAACCCGGCCAACGCGGGCGCGCACTACGCGACGACCGGACCGGAGATCCTGCGGGACCTGCCGACGGTGACGCACTTCGTGGCGGGCCTCGGCACCACCGGGACCCTGGTCGGTGTCGGTCGCTACCTGCGTGAGCAGAAGCCGGACGTGCAGATCATCGCGGCCGAACCGCGGTACGGCGAGCTGGTCTACGGGCTGCGGAACCTGGACGAGGGTTTCGTGCCCGAGCTGTACGACCCGGAGGTGCTGACCGGACGGTTCTCCGTCGGATCGCACGACGCGCTGCGCCGCACCCGTGAGCTGCTGGAGAACGAGGGCATCTTCGCCGGGATCTCGACCGGAGCCATCCTGCACGCCGCGCTCGCGGCCGCGGAGAAGGCCGCCGGAGCGGGGGAGCGGGCGGACATCGTCTTCATCGTGGCCGACGCCGGGTGGAAGTACCTGTCCACCGGCGCGTACGGCGGGAGCCTCGACGAGGCTGCGGCCAAGCTCGACGGTCACCTCTGGGCCTGAAAATGGAGAGCATCTCCGCCTAACCCAGATAGGCGGAGATGCCCTCCGTCAGGAGTCGCGAACCGGGGTAGCGGTCCGTCCTCCCTCTACGCTCGACCGCGGTTGCCGGGCACGGGGATGTCGGCGCGGCGGTCTTCAGGTCTGTGTAGCGGCGATAGCCTGCGATCCCGAGAGTGGGGCCGTGGGCCCTCGCCGGCCCACGGCGTGCTCGGGGTCGGCGTCGTCTCGGCCGCTCCGGTGCTGCCTGCCACTTCTGGTGAACGTGAAGAAGCTTCGTGAATTGGAACTGATGATGCAACTACCACGGTCTTCGCTGTTCCGGCCAGGTAAGTGAACCACCAGTACCCTACGTCAATCGAGCGTTAGTGCAATGGGTGTAACCGATGGTTTCCGCTGTGCGGAGTCGATGTTCATCGGGGTAACCCGGTGAAGTGAACGACCGGTACCCGCTGTGAGCAGCGGTTACGATAAATGGTAATGACGGAGGAGAGATGACCGGCGCACCGCGTACCGCGTCGCCACGGCGCAGGCCGCGTGATCGGCGCGCACAGGTGGTGGCCGCCGCCGCCGACCTGTTCGCGCGGCGCGGTTATCACGCGGTCGGCATGACCGAGATCGCCGAGGCGGTGGGCGTCCGGGCCTCCGCCCTCTACCGGCACTTCGCCGGCAAGCAGGAACTGCTGCGCGCGGTGTTCGACGAGTCCTTCGGCATGATCAACGAGACGATGCCGGAGCTGAACACCGATCACCTCGACGACACCCTGCTGCGGATCGCCGATTACGCCCTCCAGCACCGGCACTTCGGCGTGCTCTGGCTGCGGGAGGCGCGACACCTCAACGAGGAGAACCTGCGCGCGCTGACCCGCGCGTTCGACCGGCTCAAGGCCGACACCTTCATCAGGATCCAGGCGATGCGGCCGTCGCTCAGCCACACCTCGGTCGGCATGGTCACCTGGCCGGTGCTGTCCGTGCCGAGCAGTATCTCGTTCCACGAGATCGAGCTGCCCCACGAGGAGTACCGGCGGCTGCTCGCCGACATGCTGCTGAACCTCCTCGACGCCCGGATCCCGGAGGATCTCCAGCCGGAGCCTGATCCGGAGCCGGTGGGGCTGATGCCCAAATCCCGGCGCGAGGCGCTCCTCGGACACGCGATCCGGCTGTTCGCCAAGGATGGCTTCACCGAGGTGAGCAACGAGGACATCGGCGCCGCCGTGGGCATCTCCGGGCCGAGCATCTACAACCACTTCGAGGCCAAGAAGGACCTGATCGTCACCGCCGGCCGCCGGGCACTGGGCTGGCTGTTCATGGACCTCGGGCACGTGCTGCGGACCAGCTCGACCGCCGAGGAGGCGTTGCGCAGGCTGGTGCCGCACTACATCCGCTACGCCCTGGAGCACCACGAGCTGCTGCAGGTGGTGATCAACGAGCGGTTGCAGACCGGGGACCAGGGGCGCCAGCTCAAGTGGGAATACGTGGCCGAGTGGACTCACCTGATGCAGCAGGTGCATCCCAGGATGGATCTGGCGACCGCGCAGATCAGGGTGCACGCCGCGTTCAACGTCGCGCATGACGCGCACCGCACCAGGTGGGTTCGGCACTCCGCCACCCCCGAGGTGCTGCGCGAGGTCTTCCACCGGATCCTGCTGCTCCCTGAAAAAGCCTGAAAGGCACCTCCGCGTAACCCAGATACGCGGAGATGCCCCTCAGGTTGGTGGAGATCGGATCCCGTCGACGGTGTCTCGCCCACGGTGCGCTGGATCCGTTCCCCGATATGACTGGCCGCGGGTTGCCGGGCACGGGAATGTCGGCAGCGGCCATCAGGTCATAGGTCGCACGCTTTCGTCTGTACTGGTCAGCAGGGTCTGACTAGTCACTCTCCTGGGCGCATCCAGAACGCCAAGAAGGTTTGTGACGCAACAGTGACTTCCCAATACCCATGATGTCAAGCCTCGCTTGGCAAAAAGTGAACCAGCAGTATCCTTGGCCAACTTATTGCGATGGCAAGATGCCTCATCGTGGAGGAACTATGACCGGTGCGGTGCACCCTGCCCCGTCGCGCCGCAGGCCACGTGATCGTCGAGTGCAGATCCTGGCCGCTGCCAGCGATTTGTTCGCGCGTCGCGGGTATCACGCCGTGGGTATGTCGGATATCGCCGAGGCGGTCGGTGTCGGCGCGTCCGCGCTGTACCGGCACTTCGCGGGCAAGCAGGAACTGCTCTACGCGGTGCTGGAGGACAACCTCGTCACACTCCGCGCGACGCTGCCCACGCTGGACCTGGCCGACATGGACGGCACCGCCCTGCGCATCGCCGATTTCGCCCTCGACCACCGCTATCTCGGCGTCCTGCTGCAACGCGAGGCCCGGCAGCTGGCCCCGGAGAACATGCGGGTCTGGCGCGGTGGCTTCGACGCGCTCGGGCTGGAGATCCTGGGCCGGATCCAGCAGGTCCGCCCGGAGCTGAGTCCGGTGTCCGCGGGCATGATGGCCTGGGCGGCGCTGTCGGTGATGGGCAGCATCTCGTTCCACGACGCCGAGCTGCCCGCCCCGGACTACCGCCGGTTGCTGGCCGACATCCTGGTGGAGGCGATCTACGCGCCGGTTCCGCGGGGGCTGGAGTGGGAGAAGCCGGAGCGATCCCCCGGCCTCGCCCCGCTGTCCCGCCGGGAGGCGCTGCTCGCCAACGCCCTGCGGCTGTTCGCCAGGGACGGGTTCACCGAGGTCAGCAACGAGGACATCGGCGCCACGGTCGGCATCGCCGGCCCGAGCCTGTACCACCACTTCGCGTCCAAGCGGGAGATCGTGCTGACCGCGGGGGTCCGGGCGATGGGTGCACTGCACCTGGAGCTGAGCTTCGTGCTGGCCAGCAGTTCCACGCCCCGGGAGGCGCTGCGCAAACTCCTCGGGCACTACGTCCAGTACGCGTTGCGGCATCGCGATCTGGTCCAGGTGCTGCTCAACGAGCGCCTCGTCCTCGGCGATCCCGGCCGGGCCTTCATCACCGGCTACATCGCCGAGTGGACCCACCTGCTGGCCGCGGCCAATCCCGGGATGGACGACGCGACTGCGCGGATCCGGGTGGGCGCCGCGATGACCCTGGCCAACGACGCGGCGCGCACTCCGTTCCTGCGGCACTCGGCCATCGCCGACGTGTTGCTCACCGTGTGCGGCCGCGTGCTCCTGCTCCCCGGAAAGTGACGTAGGACACACAACGCGTATCGTGGGTGCCGGTGTCTCCGGAGTGACGGGAGACCACGGGGGGAGCCATGAGTGCGTGCCGCTGACCGCGAGCAGTACACGGCCTACGTGACCGGTGCCCTGCCCAGGCTGCACCGGATCGCGTACCTGCTCTGCGGCGACGCCCATCGGGCCGATGACGTGGTGCAGACGGCCATCACCCGGTTGTTCACCAGCTGGAGCCGTGCCCGGTCGGCGCGCAACCTGGACGCCTACGTGCGCGCCATCGTGGTGCGCTCCTTCCTGAACGAGCGGCGCATGCGGTGGAGCTCGGTGCAGCTGCTCGACGAGGACCCACAGGTGGCGGCCGCGCCCGGCCCGGACATCGAAACCCGGGAGCAGGTCCGGTCGGCCCTGGTCAGGGTGCCGCCCCGGCAACGGGCGGTACTGGTGCTGCGATTCCTGGAAGACCTGCCCATCTGCGAGGTGGCGCGGCTGATGCGCTGCTCGGAGGGCACGGTGAAGAGCCAGACCTCACTGGGGCTGGCCACGCTGCGGAAGGTGCTGGAGGCGGGTGAACGGCATGACCAAGCCCGAGCTTGAGGTGTTGCGTGATTGGGAACCGCCACGGCCGCCGCGCGTGGACATCGACCAGGCCATCGCCGCCGGTACCCGGCGACAGCGGTGGCGTGCGGGGATCACCCTGGCCGCGGTGATTCTGGGGGTGCTCGCGGTCGTCGGCATACCCATCCTCACGGTGGGCCTGTCCGACGACCGCGAGCCTGCGGGCACGGTCGGCCTGTTCGATCCGCTGCGGGTGGTCTTCTCCGTCGGCAAGGCGGGCGGGTTCGAGCCGGAGTCCTACCGGACCGGGCAGTTCGAGCAGCGGGCCGTGCTGCGACTGGAGAAGGGGCAACAGGGCGCGGGTGCCGGCACGGTCACCGTCTACCCGGTGGGCCGGGCGCCGGGTCAGCGGCTCGACCCGCGCTGGCGGCCGGCCGGCGGGCCGGCGACGGATGTCCGGGGGCGCCCGGCGGTGTGGACCGCCGACCATACGTTGAGCTGGGAATGGGCGCCGAATGCCTGGGCGGTGGCCGAGGTGGACGAGGACTTCCCCGACCTGCGGATCAGGATCGAGCACATCGCGGAGAGCGTGGAAACCGGCAAGAGCATCCCGGTCAGCGTGTCGTTCACCCTGCTCAGACCGCAGTGGCCGTTGATCGGTGTCATCGTGCCGACGGATCGCAATCAGTGGGGCGACCCGCCCGAGGTTAAGTTGATCTTCGGACCGGATTCGAAGTCCATGCTGCACATCGAGATCGCGAGGGAGCCGCGCGCCTCACTAAGGCAGCCGGACACCAAGCTCGGCGACCGCGATGCCTATGTGGAGGAGGGCAGGGTGAACCTGTTCGACCCGAACGCGAACAACGGTCTCACCGTCGTGGCCTCGTCCTCCACCGCACTGGCGGAGTTCGGTGGGCAGCAGCGACTGATCGAGCTGGCCCTGTCACTGCGCTCGCCTGCCGGCCCGGTCGAGGATCCGTTCAGCCGTTGAAGACGGTGCTGGGCAGGCCGTTACCGATGCCCGGCAGCACCAGGAGGGACCCGGCCATCGGCTCGTCGGCCGGGTTCACACCCTGCGCGGCCGTGGTGACGTACAGGTCGGTGAACCCGCCGCCGCCGAAGCAGACGCCGGTCGGCCTGGACACCGGGAGGGTGATCTCCCGGTCGAGGGTGCCGAAGTGCGAGTAGCGGCGGATGGCCGCCGAGCCGTCCACGGCGAGCCACAGGAAGCCTTCGGCGTCCACGCACAGCCCACGCGCGCCGGTGCACAGCAGCAGCGGCTTGCGACCGGTGACCACGCCGGTGTCGGGGTCGACGGTGAACCGGTCCACCCGGCCACTCATCTCGTCGGACACGTACATCATCGTGCCGTCCGGGCTCCAGTCCACGCCGCCGAACGCGGGCACCTGGGCCACCTGGGTCGAGGTGGACCCGTCCGGTAACACCATGGCGAGCCAGCCGTCCGGTCCGCCGCGGTGGCTCCGGGTGGTGGCCGCCCACAGCCTGCCGAACCGGTCGACAGCGGAGGAGGCGCACCGCAGGCCCTCGCGCTCCCAGTAGACCAGCCAGCGGCGGGCGCCGTCCCGGTCGAACAGGGCGATACCGTCCCGCAGGTTCATCACCAGGCCGCCGACGCCACGCGGCTTGGCCGCGCCGACCTCGCGGTTCAGCTGGAAGGCGTGGTTCTCCCCGGAGTACGGCTCATAGCGGTGGACGGTGTTCCGCAGCACGTCCACCCAGAGGATGGAGTCGGCAAGGTTGTCCCAGGTGGGAGCGTCCCCCAAAGCTGCTGTGGCGGGCGCCGCGACCTGCACCTGCGCACCGCTTCCGAGCACCTTGTGCACCCTGGATACCTCCATACGTCCTCAGGCGTCGTCCAACTCGGCTAATCTCGACCACGTGCAGCACTTGCCAGCGCAGCCGAATTCGGTCCACCGGGTGATACCACGCGAACCCCTGCGGGCCGCGTCGATCATGCTCAGTCTGGCCTTGGTTCTGTATCTCGTACAGGCCGTCAATCAACTCACGGGCGACTCGCTGTCGGGCCACGGCATTGTGCCCCGGACCGCCGACGGGATCCAAGGCGTGTTGTTCGCGCCCTTGCTCCACGCCGGCTGGGATCACTTGATCACCAATACGTTTCCGCTACTGCTGTTCGGCTGGCTCGCGCTGGCCGCCGGGGTTCGGGAATGGCTCTGGGTGACGGCCTTGATCTGGCTGGGTGGGGGAGCTGCCACGTGGCTGTTCGCCGCATCCCACAGTAACCATATCGGTGCATCGGGTGTCATCTTCGGATGGCTGACGTTCTTGCTTACCCGGGGGATTTTCAACCTCAGTTACAAGCAGATCTTCGTGTCACTCTTCCTGTTGTTCTACTGGGGTGGCGTGTTGTGGGGCGTGTTACCCGGCCGACCGGAAATCTCCTGGCAGGGGCACCTTTTCGGGGCCCTCTTCGGCATCCTGGCAGCCTGGTTCGCCCGGGAACGCCGGCTGCGTAAGCCGCTGCCACCGACCAAGAGGCTGACCGCATGAGCACCGCTGACGCACCCATCGGCGTCTTCGACTCCGGGGTCGGCGGGCTGACCGTGGCCCGCGCGATCATGGACCAGCTGCCGCACGAACGGCTGCGCTACGTCGGCGACACCGCCAACGGTCCGTACGGCCCGCTGTCCCTGTCCGACATCCGCCGGCACGCGCTGGCCCAGTTCGACGAACTGGTCGCCGGCGGGGTCAAGATGCTGGTGATCGCGTGCAACACCGCGTCCGCCGCCTGCCTGCGGGACGCGCGGGAGCGCTACGACGTGCCGGTGGTGGAGGTCGTGCTGCCCGCCGCCCGCCGGGCGATCGCCGCGACCCGCAACGGGCGGATCGGGGTGATCGGCACCGAGGCGACCGTCCGGTCCAAGGCGTACGACGACGCGTTCGCGTTGTCGCCGGTCGAGGTGACCAGCGTGCCGTGCCCGCGGTTCGTCGAGTTCGTGGAGCGCGGGGTGACCTCCGGCCGCCAGGTGCTCGGGCTGGCCCAGGGGTACCTGGAGCCGCTGCAACAGGCCGACGTGGACACGCTGATCCTGGGCTGCACGCACTACCCGCTGCTGTCCGGCGTGGTGCAGCTGGCCATCGGCGATCACGTGACCCTGGTGTCCAGTTCCGAGGAGACCGCCAAGGACGTGCTGCGGGTGCTCACCGAGCGGGACCTGCTGCGTGAGCCGGACGGCCCGGTGCGGCACGAGGTGGTCGCCACCGGCCCGGAGGAGCCGTTCCACCGGCTGGCCAAGCGATTCCTCCATCCGGCGGCAGAGTTCGAGCTGCGGCACCAGGCGTCAAGCCTGTGAAATTTCCGCTGTGATAAGTCCGCTATGCCGGAGACCTGGATCACCCCGGGGTTAGCTGCCAGGCTTGGTGATCGTGCACCTGACCATTCTTGGCTGTTCGGGCTCCGTTCCCGGTCCGAACGCCGCTGCCTCGGGCTATCTCCTGGAGGCGGAGAACTTCCTGCTGGTCATGGACCTGGGCAACGGCACCCTGGCCTCCCTGCAGCAGCACTGCGATCCCTTCGAGATCGGTGCGCTCCTGTTCTCCCACCTGCATCCCGACCACTGTTCCGACTTCAGCGCGCTGGCCGTGTGGCGGCGCTACCAGTCCGATCCGCCGTACAACCCGACGGAGCAACCGTTGCCGGTGTACGGCCCACACGAGGCACCCGCCCGGTTCGCCGCGATGTACGCGCCGAGTGAGTCCGAGCGGCTGCGCACCGATCTGACCGACGTCTTCGCCTTCCGTCCCCTGGATCAGGGCACGTTCACCGTGGGCCCGTTCCAGATCACCGCGGTGCCGGTGAACCACCTCGGCCTGGAGGCGTACGGCTTCCGGGTGACGGACGGCGACCGGACGCTGGCCTACACCGGGGACACCGGTCCCTGCCCGGAGCTGCTCGAACTGGCCGACGGCGTGGACGTGTTCCTGTCGGAGGCGACCTGGCCGCATTCCGACGAGAGCCCCGGCGACGTCCACCTGTCCGCATTGCAGGCGGGAGCCGTCGCCGCCGACGCCGGTGCCCGCCGGCTGTTCCTGACCCACCTGGCGCCGTTGCACGACCCGGACGAGGCCATCCGGGAGGCCGAGTCCGTCTTCACCGGTCCCCTCGAACTGGTGGAGCAGGGCAAGACCTACGAGATCTGAGCACTTTCTGCAGAAAGCGCTCCGGCTCGCGCACTCTGTCCCGAAGTTGGCGATGTTCGGGGCTTTGCCGCGAACATCGCCAACTTCGGGTACTGGCTATCCGCCCCAGACGGCGGTGGCTCCGGAATGACCGATCCGGATCACCTGGAAGATCGTGGCCGCGCCGAGGAACACGGTGAGCGCGGCCGCGAGCAGGGCGATCCGCTTCCACAGCGTGCTGTGATCGTGGTCCGCGATGCGCCCGGCGGTGATCAGCACGAGCAGCGTGATCAGGAACGGCAACGCGTACCAGAGCAGCGTGCCGCCCAGGTCCGCGTGCGCCTCCACCCGCGGGCTGCCGGGCAGCTTGGCGGCGAGCTCCTGCCCGGACCGCTGGGCGACAGGCACGCAGGCCACCGCGACGACGGCGACCAGGAGCACCGGCCAGCCGTAGCGGATGCGCCAGGAGCGCCGCAGCGAGATCGCCAGGCCGCCGAGCGCGGCCAGGGGCAGCAGCACCACCACGGCGTGCACGATCAGTGGGTGGAGCGGCAGGCCGTCGACGGTGAGCATGGCTGACCTCCAACTAGGCTCTGGGTCGTGCCTAGATCCGATGGTCGTAATGACAATGAACTCCGGAACATCAAAATTACTCGCGGATACCAGGATTGGCCCGCTGGATCCGTATTGATCGAGTTCGGTAACACCCGCGTGCTGTGCGCGGCCAGCGTGCAGGAGAGCGTGCCACGCTGGCGGCAGGGCTCCGGCATGGGCTGGGTGACCGCCGAGTACGCGATGCTGCCCAGCGCCACCCACACCCGCGGAGACCGCGAATCGGTGAAGGGGCGGGTCGGTGGCCGCACCCACGAGATCAGCCGGCTCATCGGCCGCTCGCTGCGCGCCTGCATCGACCTGCACGCCCTCGGCGAGAACACCATCATGATCGACTGCGATGTGCTGCAGGCCGACGGTGGTACCCGCACCGCCGCGATCACCGGCGCGTACGTCGCGCTGGCCGACGCCATCACCTGGCTGGGTGCGGCGGGCAAGCTGGCCGACCCGAAGCCGCTCGCGTGTTCCATCAGCGCGGTCAGCGTCGGCGTGATCGACGGCAAGGTGCGTCTCGACCTGCCGTACGAGGAGGACTCCCGCGCCGAGGTGGACATGAACGTGGTGGCCACCGACGCCGGCACGCTGGTCGAGATCCAGGGCACCGGCGAGGGCGCCACCTTCGCCCGCAGCACCCTGGACCAGATGCTCGACTACGCCCTCGAGGGCTGCGCCCAGCTGGCGAAGTTGCAGGCCGCGGCGCTGGCCGAGCCGTACCCGGGCACGCTTCCGGAGGCGAAGAAGAAGTGAAGGTCCTGCTGGCCAGCCGCAACGCCAAGAAGCTGGGGGAGCTGCGGCGCATCCTGGCGGCCGAGGGGGTCGACGGCATCGAGATCGTCGGCCTGGACGAGGTGCCGTCGTTCCCGGAGGCCCCGGAGACCGAGCCGACCTTCGAGGGCAACGCCCTGGACAAGGCGCGGGACGCGGCCCTGGCGACCGGGTTGCCCGCCATCGCGGACGACTCCGGGCTGACCGTGGAGGCGCTGAACGGCATGCCCGGCGTGCTGTCCGCCCGCTGGTCCGGCAAGCACGGCGATGACCAGGCCAACCTGGAGCTGGTGCTCGGCCAGCTGACGGACGTGCCGGACGACCGGCGCGGTGCGGCCTTCGTCTGCGCCGCCGCCCTGGTCACCCCGGCCGGGCAGGAGACCGTGGTCCGCGGCGAATGGCCCGGCGTGCTCGTCAGGGAACGCCGCGGGGCCAACGGATTCGGCTACGACCCGATCTTCGTGCCGGCGGGGGAGACCCGCACCTCCGCCGAGCTGGATCCGGCGGAGAAGGACGCCGCCTCGCACCGGGGCCGCGCCCTCCGGCTGCTGCTGCCCGCACTCCAGGCGCTCACGCAGTAAGGGGCACCCATCCTGCGTTCAGCGCAGTAAAGGGCACCCATCCTGCGTTCAATGCAGGGTGGGTGCCCCTTACTCCATCAGACCTTGATGTCCTTGCGGAGCTTGGCGACGTGACCGGTGGCGCGGACGTTGTACTGCGCGACCTCGATCTTGCCCTCCTCGTCGACGACGAAGGTGGAGCGGATCACCCCGGTGACCGTCTTGCCGTACATGGTCTTCTCGCCGAACGCGCCGTAGCTCGTCATCACCGCGCGGTCCTCGTCGGACAGCAGCGGGAAGGTCAGCTGCTCCGCGTCGCGGAACTTCACCAGCTTGGGTAGCTTGTCCGGCGAGATGCCCAGCACCTGCAGCCCGGCGTCGTTCAGCTCGGCGAGGCTGTCGCGGAAGTCACACGCCTGCTTGGTGCAACCGGGTGTGGACGCCGCCGGGTAGAAGTAGATGATGACCTTCTGACCTCGGTAGTCCGCCAGCGAGATCGGCTTACCGTCGGCGTCAGGAAGGGTGAAGTCCGGAGCTTGATCTCCCGGAGCGAGGCGCTTCGTCTCGGTCATGAGGAAAGGCTATCTCTTGCGAAAAATCGCCATCGCCGCAGCGGTCCTCCTGGTGTCCGCCTGTTCCAGCCCGGCCCCCGGCACCGCCAAAGGTGAGATCAACGTCTTCGCCGCGGCCTCGCTGAACAAGACCTTCACCCAGCTGGGCAAGGACTTCGAAGCGGCGCACGGCGGCACCAGCGTCAAGTTCAACTTCGCCGGCAGCTCCGCGCTCGCCCAGCAGATCAACAACGGCGCGCCCGCCGACGTGTTCGCCTCCGCGGCTCCCGCCAACATGAAGCAGGTCGAGGACAAGGGCCACGTCAGCGGCAAGGCGGTCAACTTCGTCACCAACACGCTGCGCATCGCCGTGCCCAAGGGCAACCCGAAGAACATCCACACCCTGGCCGACGTGGTCAAACCGGACGTCAAGCTCGCGCTGTGCGCCGAGCAGGTGCCCTGCGGCGCCGCCGCCAAGACGGTGTTCGGCGCGGCCAAGCTGACCCCGAAGCCGGTCACCCTGGAACAGGACGTCAGCGCCACTCGCACCAAGCTGGAACTCGGTGAGGTGGACGCGGCGCTGATCTACCGCACCGACGTGCAGGCCGACGCGGACAAGCTCGACGGTATCGACTTCCCGGAGATGCAGAGCGCGGTCAACGACTACCCGATCGCCGTGCTGTCCGGTGCGAAGAACGCCGAGCTGGCCAGGGCCTGGGTCGACTACGTGCGCGGCGAACACGGCAAGGAACTCCTGGCCAAGGCCGGGTTCACGGTTGTCTGAGCAGAACAGGGTCCCCACGCTGCTGTTGCTCCCGGCGCTACTCGGCCTGGCCTTCCTGGCCCTGCCGCTGGTGGGACTGCTGCTGCGTACCCCGTGGGACCGGCTCGGTGAACAGCTGGCCGCGCCCGCGGTCCGCGAGGCGCTGTGGCTGTCGCTGATCACCGCGACGGTGGCCACCGTGTTGTGCCTGCTGCTCGGCGTGCCCCTGGCCCTGCTGCTGTCCCGCACGCGGCTGCCGGGGATCCGGCTGATCCGCGCGGTGATCACCGTGCCGCTGGTGCTGCCCCCGGTGGTCGGCGGCGTGGCCCTGCTGCTGGCCTTCGGCCGCAACGGGGTCCTCGGCCGCTACCTGGATGCCTGGTTCGGCATCACGCTGCCGTTCACCAGTGCCGGTGTGGTGCTGGCCGAGACGTTCGTGGCGATGCCGTTCCTGGTGATCGCGGTCGAGGGCGCGTTGCGTGGCATCGACCGCCGCTACGAGGAGGCGGCCGCGACCCTGGGGGCGGGCCGGTGGACGGTGTTCCGCCGGGTCACCCTGCCGATGATCGCGCCCGGCGTGCTGGCCGGGGCCGTGCTGTGCTGGGCGCGAGCACTCGGCGAGTTCGGCGCCACGATCACCTTCGCCGGCAACTTCCCGGGCACCACCCGCACCATGCCGCTGACCGTGTACCTGGCCCTGGAGACCGATCCGCAGGCGGCCACCGTGCTCAGCCTGCTGATGCTGGTCGTCTCGGTGCTCGTGCTCGCCGGGCTGCGGCACCGCTGGGTCGGTGTGCAGTGACCCTCGACGCGAACCTCGTCGCCGTGCAGGGGGATTTCCGGCTGTCCCTGCCGCTGACCGTCGACAGTGGACGGACCTGCGCGATCCTCGGCCCCAACGGCGCGGGCAAGTCCACCGCGCTGCGCACGGTCGCCGGCCTGCATCCGCTGTCCGGCGGGCACATCACCATCGCCGGCCGCCCGGTGGACCGGCTGTCCGCCCGCGATCGCCGCGTCGGCCTGGTGTTCCAGGACTACCTGCTGTTCGACCACCTCACCGTGCTGGAGAACGTCGCCTTCGGCCTGCGCGCCCGCCGGGCATCGGACGTCCGGGACAAGGCCCTGCACTGGCTGGACCGGGTCGGCCTGGCCGACTACGCGGACCGCCGTCCCCGGCAGTTGTCCGGCGGCCAGGCCCAGCGGGTGGCGCTGGCCCGCGCGCTGGTCACCGAGCCCGATGTGCTGCTGCTGGACGAGCCCCTGGCCGCGCTGGACGTCGCCGCCCGCGCCCATGTCCGGGCCGAACTGCGGGGCTGGCTGGCCGACTACACCGGGGCCACGCTGCTGGTCACCCACGATCCCCTCGATGCCATGGTGCTCGCCGACGAGATGGTGGTCCTGGAGGGCGGGGTGGTGGTGCAACGGGGAACTCCCGCCGAGGTCGCCACCCATCCCCGGACGCCGTACGTGGCCACGCTCGTCGGGCTCAACCTGTACCGGGGCAGCCTCGCCGCGGGTGTGGTCACGCTGGAATCCGGCTCGCTGACGGTGACCTCGGGCGAGGAGGGCGAGGTCCTGGTGGCCTTCCCGCCGTCGGCCGTCGGCCTCTACCCGGCTCGCCCGGAGGGCAGTCCGCGTAACTGCTGGCCGGTGACGGTGTCCGAGATCGAGCCGCACACCGGCACCGTCCGTGTCCGGCTCACCGGGAGTCCGGATGTGCAGGCCGACATCACCACCGCCGCGGTCGCGGAGCTCTCCCTCTCACCGGGTACCCGACTGTGGGCCACGGTGAAGGCGACGGAGATCCGCACCTACCCCGTGTGACCGCGTCCCGAAGTTGACGATGTTCGGGGCTCGTTCCTCGCCGCGAACATCGTCAACTTCGGAGCAACGGGAGAGCGGCGAACCGCTCGCCCATGGACACGTGGGTCTCCGGGCCCGGGTGCAGGTCGTCCGGCAGCGGGTGCTCGGCGAAGTCCTCGGGTCCGTACAGGGAACGGCCGTCCAGGTAGTGCAGGTTCTCGTCGGTCCGGGCGGCCACGATGGCCTCCAGTTCCCGGCGGATCACCGACAGGGTCAGCTTCCCGGCCGGCACCTCACCGGGGTCGCCACCGGCCTTGAACCGCAGCGCGCCGGTGGAGAAGTCCGGCAGCACCGGGCCGGGGGTGTCCTCCTGGATCGGGCAGTGGATCGGCGAGATCACCAGCAGCGGGGTGTCCGGGTGGCCCTCGCGGATGGTGTCCAGGAACCCGTGCACCGCCGGGCCGAACGCGCGCAGCCGCATCAGGTCCCCGTTGGTCAGGTTGATGCCCAGCTTCAAGCTGATCACATCGGCCTTGGCGTCCCGGATGGACCGCGCGACGAACGGGTCCAGCAACGCGCTGCCGCCGAAGCCCAGGTTGACCAGCTCGACGCCTGCCTTCCGGGCGGCGACCACCGGCCAGATACCCGTCGGGCGCTCGGCGTTGCTGCCGTGGCTGATCGAACTGCCGTGATGCAGCCACACCGTGCGGCCGGTGTCCGCCACCGGACGCACCGGGGCGTCGGTGCGCAGCGCGACCAGCTCGGTGGTCTCGGCGAACGGCAGCCAGATCTCGACCGTCTTGTCCACGGCGGACAACCCGTCGAACCGCAGCACGCCGGGCTCGCCGGGGATGAGCTCCAGGTTCTCCAGGGTCATGTCCGCCAGCCGGAGGTTGCCGCCGGGCACCGTGCCCTGGTCGACGACCTCGCCGTCGATGACCAGGTCATACAGCCGGTCCGGCTGCTGCGGCACGCCGCGATAGGCGCCCTTGGTCGGCAGCGTCTCCAGTTCGATCGCGGTGGCCGCCGTGCGGAAGACCAGCCGGATGCCGGCGGGCTGCGTCATCACGAATTCGATGCGCTGGTCCGCATACTGAGCCCGGGTCCACTGGGGCAGTCGCAGGGGGAGCAGGCCTCGTTCGGTGCGCTCGATGTCCAGGTGGCCACGCAGCAGTGGCTCGATGTCAGCGGTGAACACGTGTCCAGTCAAACAGATGCTGTGTCCCACGAGACGTTGAACATGTTCAAAATCAGGCCTACCGTGTAGTCATTGAACACGTTCAAAAGGAGCGGACATGGACCTCACAGTCGTTGCGTACCTGCTCTACTTAGCCATCAGCATCGGCATCACCCTCTGGGTCGGCCAGGTGCTGCACCGGCACGGACGCCGGGTGCTGGCCGAGGCCTACGAGGGCCGGGAGAACTCGGCGGAATCGGTGAGCCAGCTGCTGATGATCGGGTTCTACCTGGTCAACTTCGGTCTGATCGCGCTGTACCTGCGGATCGGCGACGACCCGCTGACCGGCCGCGCGGTGATCGAGGGACTGGCCACCAAGATCGGTGTCGTGCTGCTGGTCGTCGGTGCCATCCACATGGTCAACATCGCCCTGGTGAATCGGGTGCGCCGGGCGCGTGCCGAGGAGCGGATGCTGCAGGAGATGCGCGCCACGGCGGAGCTGACCAGGGCCCGTCAGAACAGTTAACGTTGATCATGTGTCGGAGTCGAAGTTGACCAAGAGCGAGCAGACCAGGTCGTTGATCGTGGACACCGCACTGCGGTTGTTCGCCGAACGTGGGTACGACAAGACCACGATGCGGGCGATCGCGACGGAGGCCGGGCTCTCGGTGGGCAACGCCTACTACTACTTCGGCTCCAAGGAACACCTCATCCAGGGGTTCTACGACCGCATCCAGGAACTGCACTTCGCGGCGTGCGCCGAGATCCTGGCCACCGAGACCGACTTCGAGACGCGGATGCGCCGGATGTTGCTGGCCTGGGTGGACATCGCCGAGCCGTACCGGGCGTTCGGCGCGCAGTTCTTCCGCAACGCCGCCGACCCGGCCAGCCCGCTGAGCCCGTTCTCGGTGGAGTCCACCGAGGTACGCAACCGGCACATCGCCCTGCACTCCACGGTTTTGAACGAGTCCACGGCCAAAGTGGACGGTGAACTGCGCGAGGTGCTGCCGGAGCTGATGTGGCTCTACCACATGACCGTGGTGCTCTACTGGGTCCACGATCGTTCGCCGCACAGCGCGACCACCCGGATGCTGATCAGCCGCACCACCCCGCTGATCGCCCGGCTGGTCGGCCTGTCCCGGCTCAAGGTCTTCCGCACCATCACCCGGGACGGCGTCCAGCTCTTCCGCGACCTGGGCTGGTTCCCCTCTCCGCCGAAACCGGAGTAAACGCGCCGCCCAGGGCGTTGCATTCCGGGTGAGCCTTCGCCAGTACGAATACGCCCTGGCCGTCGCCGAGCAGGGTTCGGTGACGGCGGCCGCCGAGCTGCTGCACGTCGCGCAACCGTCGATGTCCCAGCAGATCCGCGCGTTGGAGCGGGAGCTCGGCGTCACCCTGTTCGCCCGCACGCCGACCGGGCTGGTGCCCACCGTGGTCGGCCGCGCGTTCCTGCGGGAGGCGCAGGTGGCGGTGAACGCGGCACGGCGGGCGACCGCGACCGCGCGGGCCGGCGCCGAGGACCTGGAAGGCGAGCTGGTGGTCACCGCGGAGCTGGGCTTCGGCACCCGGCAACTGCCGAGCGCCCTGGCTGCGTTGCGCCGCCGCTTCCCCCTGCTGGAGGTCACCGTCTTCGAGGAGCCGAACGCCGCCGAGCTCGACCGGCTGTGCCGCCGGGGCGTGATCGACCTCGCGCTGAAGGCGGAGTGCCATCAGTCACCGGACGACGCCCACCGCCTCGGCGAGGAGGAGTTCGTCGTGGTGCTGGGTGCCGGCCACCGGCTGCTCGCCGAGGACCGGGTCCAGCTGGGCGACCTGGCGGGGGAGCCGTGGATCAGGTTCGACCGGGACAGCGCCCTCGATGCCGTCCTGTCGGCCGTGCTGACCGGGGGTGAGCTCACGGTCGCCCGGGTCTCGCAGACCGCGACGGCCGTGCGCTGGGCCGCCGACGGGCTGGGGGTCACGCTGGTTCCGGCCTCCACGGTGCCGCAGGGTTACGGGCACCTCGTGCGTTCCCTGTCGCCGGTCGTGTCCCAGCCCGTCATCGCCGTACTCCGTCGCGATGCCGGTCCGGCGGAAACGGCCCTGCTGGAACTCCTGGGTCAGGAGTCCTGGCAGGGGGCCGCCGTCCCCGTCTAGAAGGCGTTTCCACCGCCGTCCACGTGCAGCGTGGTGCCGGTGAGGTAGCTGGCCCGGTTGGAGGCCAGGAACAGGATCGCCTCGGCGATCTCCTCCGGCGCCGCTGTCCGCTGGATACCCATGTTCGTGGCCATGTCCTCGATGGCGTCACCGAATCCGGCCTGCACGCCTTCGGTGCGCGTCGGGCCGGGGGAGACGCTGTTGACCCGGACACCGTCGGCGGCGAACTCCTTCGCCCAGGTGCGGGTCAGCGAGTCCAGTGCTGCCTTGGACGCGCTGTAGACCGAGGTTCCGGGGACACCCTTGAAGGCGCCGAGCGAGATGATGTTGACGATGCTGCCGGCCCGCTTCTCCAGCATGTGCGGCACGAGCGCGGCGACCAGGAAATAGGGGCCGCGCACATTGATGTCGAAGATCTGCTCGTAGCCCGGCACACCCTGTTCCACGGTGAGCCCGGTGGGGAAGATGCCCGCGTTGTTGACCAGGATGTCCACCGGTCCGCTCTGCCGGGCCAGGTCGGCGACCGCGTCCAGGTCGGCCATGTCGGCCTGGATGAAGCGGATCCCGTTCTCCTCGGCGGCCTTGCCGCGCTCGATGTCCCGGCCGGTGATGACGACCTCGGCTCCCGCCCGGGCCAGCAACCGGGCGGCCGCCAGGCCGATGCCCGAGGTGCCGCCGGTGACCAGTGCGGTCTTTCCCTGCAATTCCATGTCCATTCCTTTTCTTTTCTCAGCCGATGGGAAATTCGCCGCCATCAACGATCAGATTTCTTCCGGTGAGCCAACTCGCCCGATCCGACACCAGAAATAACACGGCGTCGGCGATATCGCCCGGCAGACCGTCGCGGCCCAGTGGCACCCCGGGGAGTGTGTCCTCGGCCCACTGCTTCCGCGTCTCCTCGCCGCCGGGAGTGGCGGTCCGGCCCGGGGACACGGTGTTGACCCGGATCCCGGCCGGCGCCAGTTCCAGCGCCAGCCCGCGGCTGTAGTTCTCCAGTGCCGCCTTCGCCGCCGTGTAATGCAGGAACGGCCCCATCGGGGTCAGCGTCGCGGCCGAGGAGATGTGCACGATCCGGCCGTCGCCACGGTTCTGCATACCGGGTACCAGCAGGGCATTCAGTCGCACCGAGGCCAGGTAGTTCAGGTCCAGGGCGTCCTGCCAGACCTCGTCGGGGATGGCCGAGGCGCTGTCGTACGGCGCGGCTCCACCGGCGTTGTGCACGAGGATGTCCACCTCGCCCGCCGCTGCGGCGATCGCCTCGATGCCCTCCCGGGTTCGCACGTCGGCGCGGATGAAATCGGGTTCGTCGGCGCCGGATCTGGCGGTGATCAGGACCTCGGCGCCTTCCTCCCGGAGGCGTTGGGCGATGGCCGCTCCGATTCCGCGGGTGCCCCCGGTGACCACTGCTCGTTTTCCGGTGAATTCGTTCATGTATTCACGGTAGGTCGGGAATCAAAGGGAATCAAAGACGGAATTGCAGTGGTGGGTATAGGCGATGTCTATGGCTGGTTCTGGCTTGTTGGGGAAAGCGGCTTTGGAGGGGGAGATGGGTGGGTGGGGGCGTCTTTCCGGCCGGGCTGTCGGGTGGGGGCACGCCGGTCTGGCTTTTCGGCGTCGCTGTGTGGGCTCATGCAGTAAGGGGCACCCACGCTGCGTTGAGTGCAGTGAGGGTGCCCCTTACTCGATAACCGTCCACTGTGGACATCCACATCGTGGGAGAACGCGGCGTGTCGCGCTGTTTCGGCACCGTGTCGACCGGATTCTTCAAGATCATGGGCGGATTTGTCGCGTTAGATGAGACAAATCCGCCCACGATCTTGAAAAGCCCCGCGCAGCGGCCCCGACCACCCAGGCAGGCGTGCCCCCACCCAACGCGAAGGCAGGAAAGACCCACGCCCCGAACCCGTCTCCCCCTCCAAAGCCCTCTTTCGGCAACAAGTCAGACCCAGCCCCGACCGGTGGGAATTCCACCCGCCGTGTGTACGTTTACAGTGGAAGTGTCAATTTCCAGTGAGCCGGTAGGTTAACCCGATACGGGTATCACGCTTGCATTCCCCGAGGACATCGCGATTTTCGCAGTTCAGCGTGCGAATTACGGTTGATTACGCGATGGAAACTGGTTCGAACATCAGCCCAACGGGTACTATTCGCCGCTGGCAAAGCCGAATGCGACCCTGATCTGGAGCCATGAACGCATCCCTCCCAGATTTCATCAAGTCCGGGTCCACCTCGACGTCGTCCGCGAATCACGTCAAGGCGAGACAGCTGCTCGCTCGGAAGTGGGCGTATCTGCTCAGCGGAACCGCCTACATCCCGCTCGCACCGCCGGAGATCAAGTCCTGCTTGATCGACCTGGTGGACCGGCTGTACACCGCCCTGTCCGACGAGCAGGTGAACCTGGAACTCGCCGGCACCGTCGGCGCCGCACTGGTCGAGCTCAAGTGCACCGGGCCGACCAGCCTCCAGGTGACCCTGGAAGTGCTGGGCAAGTCGCTGCCCCGGCAGGCCGAACTGCGCGGTGAGGACGGTCTCGCCGACCGGATCACCACCCTGATGGCCGGCCTCGCCGCCGGATACACCGAGGCGATCCGCCGTGACGTGATGGACCAGCAGGAGAATCTGAGTCGCGCCGCGCTGGCCGCGACCACCGATCTGCAACGCAACCTCGCGGTCAGCGAAGCCCGGTTCGAGCAGATCTTCACCTGCTCGGCCAGCGGATTCGCCATCATCGACCTGGACGGCAGGGTGGCCAGGGCGAACCCGGCGCTCGGCCGGATCCTGGACCGCGCCGCGGGTGGCATGACCCCGCAGACCTTCATCGAGCTGGTGCACCCGGCCGAGGCGACCGCGATCACCGACGCCTACCGCACCCTGTACGACGGGCTGAACGACCGGATCAAGCTGCGCACCCGGCTGCTGCGCACCGGTGGCGAGCCGGTCACCGTCTCGCTGGCCATGAGTCTGCTCCGGGACAGCGTCGGCAACCCCAGCCACTACGTCGCGATCATCGACGACGACACCGAACTCGCGTTGCTCGGCGGCCAGCTGCACCAGCAGCTGCTGTACGACGTCGTGACCGGGCTGCCCAACCGGCAGTTCTTCACCACGCAGCTGGAAACCGTGCTGCGCCAGGGGGATCCGGCGGAGGAGCTCACGCTCTACCACCTGGACCTCGACGACTTCCCGGTGATCGCCGACGGCCTCGGCAGGCAGGTCGGCGACCGGCTGCTGAAGAGCATCGGCGAGCGGCTGACCGAACGGTTCGCCCGGGAACGGGCGATGATCGCCCGGCTGGGCACCGACGAGCTGGCGATCCTGGTCGAGCACCAGCGGACCAGCCCGACCGTGCCCGCCACCATCGACATGATCAACCAGGAGCTGGCCGAGCCGATCTACATCGGCGGTCACGGCGTCGCCGCCAGCGCCAGCATCGGCGTGGTGCACAACCCGTCGCGGGACATGTCCCCGGATGACCTGCTCACCGCGGCCGACCTCACCCTGCGCCGGGCGCAGTCCGGTGGCCGCAGGCAGTGGCAGGTCTACCACCCGCAGCAGGCGGGCCGGGACCAGGAGCAGATGGCCCTCGCGGCCGTCATGCCCGGTGCCTGGGAATCCGGCGAGATGCAGCTGACCTTCCGGCCGGTGATCTCGCTGACCGACGGCAGGATCGGCGCACTGGAGGCCTTGCTGCGCTGGAACCACTCCGAACTCGGCGCACTGTCCCATGAGGACTGTGTGCGGCTGGCCAGCATGACCGGCCTGATGATGCCGATGGGGTACTGGCTGCTGCGGTCCGCGGTGGAGCAGATGTGCTGGTGGCAGCGGCGCAAGGACGTCCAGCTGCCGACCACCATCGGACTCACCTGGGACCAGGCGATGGACCCGGACCTGGTGGCCATCGTGCTGCAGGTGGCCGGGGACATGGGCCTGCGCCCGGAACTGCTGAACCTGGGCTTCCCGGCGTCCACGCTGCACGATGTGGACGGTCAGGCGATGGACAACATCACCGTGCTCGCGGAGAACGGCTTCGGCACCGTGGTCAACGACTACGGCAATGCCTGGGCCGACCTCGCGTTCCTGGAGAGCATGCCCGCCAGTGCGGTACGAGTGTCCCAGCGACTGACCCGGCGAGGGACCCAGCCGGGCGGACACTCGCACCTCACCGAACGGGTGCTGCGGGAGCTGGTCACCGTCAGCCACCTGGCGGGCGGCACGGTGATCGTGGATGGACTGGACTCACCCCAGCAGCTGGCCTGGTGGCGCCGGGCGGGCGCCGATGCCGGTCTCGGGACGGTCTTCGCGCCGCGGCCACGCACGCTGACCGAACTGGATGCACCGGGGGGCATCGCTGCCTGGAGTGCCCTCGGTGCCGAAGTGAGCAGCTGAAATCGCCCCAGATTTCTCAGTGTTGTTCGTTGCACCTCGGGCAGGTTTGCGCTGGATCCGCCGGGTTTCCAGGCAATACGGCCAAGGGGCGGAAACTGTCACCGTCGCATTCTGACTTCGCTAATCCGTCCTTGGTCAGTTCGGCCTTGTGGGTGCCTCCGTCGGAGAGCGACGCCACAATCCAGCGAGCCATCGCCGTTCCTTTCCCTGTGTATCTCCCGTTGGGGCATCTCGCGTTTGGGTAGATCGCATTCCAATCGTTCACACACAGTTGTCAGCTATGACCTCAGGGTGAAAACTAGCGTTATCCATACCGGAAAGGGACTGACCGGCAGTACGGGTTACCTGATGGCGGGGTGGAGGGTGAACGGCAGTAAGCGCCTCTGGCGTGCGGGGAAGCGTATGCCTGGATGCCGTGGGGTGGTATCCGGCTATCTGTTCAAAATCTTTCGGCAATCAATCGGACTGACCCAGGTCGAGCTGGCGGAGAAGCTCGGCATGGACGTCGCCACCGTGCAGGGCTGGGAGAGCGGCCGGCGTCCGCTGATGGCGCTGCGGGCCGGCGACCTGTCCCGGATGAGCATCCAGCTGGCCGCGCTGGGCGTGCCACCCGCGTTGTTCGCCGTGCTGCACCAGGCCATCGACGCCGACCTGATCCTGTGCGACGGGATCGAGGCCGGCGGCCGGGTCATCCCGGCCGAGGACCATCCACTGGCCGCCGGCGTGCACCGCCGCGAGCTGACAACCCTGATCACCTGGCCGTTCACCGGGGTCGCACCCGGGCAGCTGGCCCAGTTGCCGCCGCCGCGCCGCGGACCGACCTCGGACCGGCCGCTGCTGGGCGCCGACGAGCGGCGACGGTTCTTCGACCACCTGCTGGTGATCGCCGACGCGTACCGCAAGCCGGAGCACGGGCTGATGCGAAGACAGGCGATCTACCTGCTCGGCTTCGACGACCGGACGCCGTCCGCCGAGTGGCTGGTCGCCGAACGCCGGCACGCGATGGGGTCGATGCGGCGCTGGGAGACGGTCTCCCAGTGGGCGGCGGTGCGGTCCTCCGCGGTGTCACTGGCCCGCAACGGGGAGCCGGACGCGTTACGCGCGTTCATCGGTTCCGGACTGCTCACCGAGCGACAGAATCTGGCGAATCTGAACTACTGGTCCTACTGGGTGGGAGAGTTGTCGGACGTCGCCGCGGATGACGATTTCATGCTGCGAACCGAACCCCGTTGCTGGTCAGGGGCCCGTTTATTCGACCACCTGGTGAATTCCCTGCGACCGGACTCAGAGCAAGCGGACATGAATATCCATACATTGTGGTCCCTGGTGGCCGCCCGGCCAGGTGTAATTGATCGACGCCCGGCCGCGCTGGCTCGCGTTCGGCAGAGGATCGAGCAGACTGCCACAGACCCGAATCTGACCCCTCGGGCGAGGCAGGAATTGATCAAAACCGAGAAAGCAGTCCGCAGCGCTCACCGATGATGGGGGAGACCCAGCCGTGACTGAAACACCGGAAGCCTTCCAGGAAAGTGCGGTAGGAATTGCCCAGTTCGCTTTTGAATTAGGCGTGCTCAAGCGGCTGCGCCGTGCCGGCTGGTGGCATGCCGGGGTGCGGGACCCCGAATCCGTCGCCGAGCACAGCCTGCGCGTCGCCCAGCTCGCCGGACTGATCGCCGCCGAGGAGGGCGGTGACCCGGCGCGAGCCGCCTACCTGGCCATCTGGCACGACTCCCAGGAGACCAGGGTCGGCGATCTGCCGCACACCTCCCAGCCGTATCTGGACCGGCCGGACAACCGGAGGATCACGGCGGACCAGGTGGCGCGGATGCCGGAGGCGTCGGCCTGCTGCGTGCGGGACGCGGTGGACGAGTACGAGGACCGGCAGACCCTGGAAGCCTGCTGTGCCAAGGACGCCGACAAGCTCGAGTGCCTGTTGCAGGCTTTAGAGTACCGGTCCGTCGGCTACGTCGGCGTGCAGCCCTGGATCGATTCATCGCTGGCCGGGTTGTCGACGCTGACGGCCAAGCGGGTCGCCGAGGCGGCCCTGACCACGTCCACGCTGGCCTGGCGGGAACGGTAGCGAGGCAGCGGGGCCGGAAGGTCCGCATCCGAAGGGGGGATTCGGGTGCGGACCTTCCTTTCCCCAGGTTCGGTGCGGATCCGCCCCCAGGTCGGATCAGCACACCACCAGATCATGCCTAGTGATGCCTGCCGTACATCTTGACTCCCGCTTGAAACAGCTGGTCAGCAGGCGTGGCGTGATCGGCTGCCCGGTCCGTACGGTGAGCGGGTGACTGTGGAGTTCTGTCTGCTGGGTCCGATCGAGGTTCGGGTGGACGGCGGGAGCGTCGCGCTCCGGGGCGCCCGCCAGCAGTGCCTGCTGGCCGTGCTGCTGGTCGAGGCGAACCGGTCCATCCCGGCCGACCAGCTGGTGGAGCGGGTCTGGGGCACCGACCGGCTGCCCGAGCGGCCGGCGAACGCCCTGCAGACGCAGCTGACCCTGCTGCGGCGCGCGCTGGCGCCGGTGAACGGGGTGAGCATCAAGTGGCAGTCGACCGGATACCGGCTGGCCGTCGACGCGGACACCATCGACCTGCGCCGCTTCCAGAACCTGATCAACCAGGCGCGGACCGTCGGCGGAACCGATCACGCCGTCGGGCTGTTCGAGCAGGCCCTGGCCCTGTGGTCCGGCGAGCCGTTCGCGACCCTGGACACCCCGTGGCTGAACCGGGTCCGGGCGATGATCGAGGCGGAATACCTGGCCGCGCAGTGCGATCTGGTGGACCTGAAGCTGAAACAGGGCCGGCACGGGGAACTGTTGCCGGAACTGATGATCCGGGCCGATCAGCATCCCCTCGACGAGCGGCAGACCGGTCAGCTGATGCTGGCCCTCTACCGGTGTGGCCGTCAGGCCGACGCCCTCGATCGCTACCGCCAGGCGCAGGAGCGACTGGCCGAGGAACTCGGCGTCGATCCCGGCCCGCAGTTGCAGGAGACCTACCACCGGATCCTGTCCGCCGACCCGTGCCTGCTCAGCCCGGTCGAGAACAAGCCGGCGGGCGTCGTCTCGGTGCCGCGTCAACTGCCGCCGCCGCTGTGGTCGTTCACCGGGCGCACCCGGGAACTGGACGATCTCAGCGAGATGGTGGACCGGCAGAGCCGGTCGGAGCAGGCGGCGTCGATCTTCGTCCTGGTCGGCCCCGGTGGCGTCGGCAAGACCAGCCTCGCCCTGCACTGGGCCAACCGGCACGCGCAGCGGTTTCCGGACGGCCTGCTGTTCGCCAACCTGCGCGGCTTCGACGAGACCGAGGGGACGGCCTCCCCGGAATCGGTGCTGCGGGGTTTCCTCGACGCGTTCGGCGTGAACTCGACGGCCATCCCGGCCGACCACACCGCGCAGGTCGGGCTGTACCGCAGCCTGGTCGCGGGCCGGCGCATGCTGATCGTGCTGGACAACGTCGCCGACGGTGCCCACATCACCGGCCTGCTGCCCGGGGACAACAGCTGCACGGTGCTGGTGACCAGCAGGAACTGGCTCGGCGGACTGGTCGTCACCAACGGCGCACAGCGGATCACCCTGGACGTGCTCCCGCCCGCGGAGGCACGGGGGTTGCTGACCGCGCGCCTGGGCGCCGAGCGACTGGAGCGGGAGCCCGAGGCGGCTGCCGAACTGGTGCGGCACTGCGCGGGCCTGCCGCTGGCGCTGAGCATCGTCGCCGGCCGGGTGGTCAGTCATCCGGAGTTCCCGCTGGCTCTCCTCGCAGCCGAACTGCGGGACGCGACGACGCGGCTGAGCGCGCTGGACGAGGACGAGGCGACGAGCGTCCGGGCGGTGATGTCCTGGTCGGTGTCCGCGTTGACCGCCGACCAGCGACAGGTGTTCGGGCTGCTCGGTCTGATGACCGGCCCCGACATCGGCCGGCCCGGCGTGGCGAGCCTGGCCGCGATGGCCCCCGGGAAGACCGGTGAGGTGCTGCGGGCCCTGGAGCGAGCGTCCCTGGTGCAGCAACCCGTTCCCGGCCGGTTCGCTCTGCATGACCTGGTCCGGCTCTACGCCCACGACGAGGTGGCCGGCACCCAGCCGGACGCCCAGCGCCGGCTGATCCACCACTACCTGCACTCCGCGTACGCCGCCGAGCGACGGCTGCGCCCGCTCGGCTCGCCCAGGGAGTTCGACGGTCCCGCCGACGGGGTCCAGCTCACCGCGCCCGCCGACCGCAAGGCCGCCGTCGAGTGGTTCACCGTCGAGTACCCGTGCCTGCTGGCCGCCCAGCAGCTGGCCGGGCGGCGGGACTGGCACGCGGAGGTCTGGGGGCTGGCGTGGGTCATCACCGCGTTCCAGTGGTTGCAGGGCAACCTGCGGGACAACGTCGAGGTCTGGCTGCCCGGTCTGCGGGCCGCGGGCCTGCTGGGGGACACCGCGAAGCAGACCCTCGCCAACCGTCGTCTCGGCCGGGCACACGTGTGGCTGGGACAGATCCCGGTCGGCACGGCGTACCTGGAGCAGGCCCTCGCCGAGGCTGAGGAGATCGTCGACCAGGCCAGGGCACATCACGCGCTGGCCTGGGCACACGGGCTGGGCGGCGCCGCGGAACCCGCCGTCGAGCACGCCACCACCGGCCTGCGGCTGTTCCGGTCGGTGCGCAACTCGCTGCGCGAGGTGAACTCGCTGAACGCCGTCGGCTGGTGGTCGGCCAAGCTGGGGCGGTACGCCGAGGCGCGCTCCGCCTGCGCCGAGGCCCTGGAACTGTGCCGCAGGCACGGTTACGCCGACGCCGAGGGTGACACGCTGGACAGCCTGGGGCTCATCGCGCAGCTCAGCGGCAGGCACGACGAGGCGCGGGAGCACTACCGGGACGCCGTCTCGCTGTTCCGCGAACTCGACAATCCGTACCAGGAAGCCAGTACGCTGGACCGGCTCGGCCATGTTCAGCTGGCGCTCGGTGATCGGGAAACGGCTCACGCGTTCTGGAGGCAGGCGCTGGAGTTGTACCGGTCGCAGCACCGGGAGCAGGAGGCCGAACAGCTCGAAGCGGTGCTGGCTGGGGAGGGCACCGGCTGAGCCACGGCATGGGGGACGACGTGAGTTTCGATCATCAGGATCCGGCGGTCGTGGCCGACCCGTACCCGGCGTTCGACCGGCTGCGGGTGACGGGCGAGTTCCATCCGCTGTTCGGCATGCCCACGGCCGTCACCTACGCGGCGGCCTCCGTCGTGTTGCGGGACCGGCGGCTCGGCCGGATCTGGCACGACTTCGTCCCCGAGGACCGGTTCGCCGAGGTGAACCTGATCCACCGGCACAACATGATGGAGATGGAGGACGGCCACGAGCGGGTGCGCTCGATCATCGGCTCGGTCCTCGGCCGCGACCGGCTGGCCGCCATCGAGCCCCGGATCGAGGCGCACGCCACAGCGATGGCCGCCGCGCTGCGGGACCGGATCCGGGACGGCGGTACCGGCTGTACCGGTGATGCAGTGCGGCTGCTGGCCGATCCGCTGCCGGTCGCGGTGATCGGCGACCTGCTGGGGATCCCGCCGCAGGACGGTCCGCTGTTGCAGGGCTGGTCCAACGCCATCGTGAAGCTCTACGAGGTCGGCATTGACGAGCAGACCCGGGACGCCGCGGCCACGGCGGGCCGCGAATTCGTCGGCTACCTGCGGGATCTCGTCCGGGACAAGACCGCGAACCCGGCCGATGACGTGCTCAGCGACATGATCGTCGCGCGTAGCCGGACCGGTGAACGGCTGCGCGACGAGGAGATCATCGCCAACGCCGCGGTCCTGCACATGGCCGGTCACGAGGCCACGGTGAACGCCATCGGCAACTCGCTGTACGCCCTGCTCCGGCAGCCGCGCCACTGGCACTACTACCGCACCGAGCTGATGCCCGACGAGCACCGGGTGTCCCGGGCGATCGACGAGCTGCTGCGGTTCGACACACCCAACCCGTTCTTCGGCCGCGAGGTGATCGAGCCGATCACCATCGCGGGCCACGACTTCGAGCCGGGACAACGGGTCGGGGTGTTGCTGGCGTCCGCCAACAACGATCCGCTGGTGTTCGCGAACCCCCGTGAGCTGGACCTGGACCGGGTGGCCCGGCCACACGCCTCGTTCGGCGGCGGCATCCACTACTGCATCGGCGCGGTGCTGGCGAAGCGGGAGCTGCGCAGCGCGCTGGCGGCCACCGCCCGGGTGCTGCCCGGTCTGCGGCTCGCCGAGGAACCCCGTCGCCGGCCCGAGTTCTTCATTCGGGGGTTCCGTTCCCTCGAACTCACCACTGGAGAGGACAGTCGTGCGTAAGCTCGCGTTTCTGCTGGTAGCGGCGCTGCTGGTACTCGGTGCCTGCACCAAGCCCACCGCTGGAGGAAGCTCCGGTTCCGGGTGCCGGCTGAACCCGGTGCCCGCCGCGGCGGAATCGCCCAGCCTCACCCCGTCGGCCGCCCCCGCACCGGGCGCCGGGTCCGCCGGTCTGCGGGTGGCACTCGCGATGACCACCGGCCGCGGCGACGGCGGCTACAACGACTCGGCCGCGGTGGGCCTGGACCGGGCCGCGAAGGAGTTCGGGCTGACCGGCATCCGCGAGTCGTCGACCCCGCCCAACGAGGCCCCGGCGGCGACCGCGGCCCGGCTGCGCAGCCTGGCGGCCGAGGGATTCAACCCGATCATCGCCCTGGGCTACGGCTACATCGAGCCGCTGCAGATCGTGGCCAAGGAGTTCCCCGGCACCCGGTTCGCGTCCATCGACGCCGAAGGCACCGGGCCGAACATCGTGAATCTGCGGTTCAGCGACGAACAGGCCGCGTTCCTGACCGGGGTCATCGCCGCCTACCAGAGCCGCACCTGCCACGTCGGTTTCGTCGGCGGGGTGAACGCCCCCGGCATCCACAAGTTCGACGCCGGATTCACCCAGGGAGCCACCGCGGCGGCGCCGGACATCAAGGTGGAGCACCGGTACCTGACCTCGGCCGGAGACCTCAGCGGCTTCAACGATCCGGCGCGCGGCGCGGAGGCCGCGAAGGGCCAGATCGACGCGGGCGCCGACGTGTTGTTCCACGCGGCGGGCCGGTCCGGCAAGGGCGTGCTCGGCGCCGCCCACGACGCGAAGGTGTCCGGCATCGGCGTCGACGCCGACCAGTACAACGAGCCCGCCCTGGCCGAATACCGGGATGCCATCATCTCCTCGCTGCTCAAGCGGATGGACACCGCCGTCTACAGCTACATCCGCGCCGTCGTCACCGGCTCGCTCGATCGGCTGCCGTCCACCTTCGACCTGTCCAACGACGGCGTCGGGGTGGCCACCTCCGGCGGCCGGATCGACGGGATCCGCGATCAGCTGGCGGCGTACCAGGCGGCGATCGTCCGGGGCGAGATCACGGTGAAGACCGGCTGAGTGCTCGGGGCCGGGTCTGGCCGTTGTCGAAGGACGCTTTGGAGGGGGAGACGGGCTGCGGGTCGCGTCTTTCCGGCCGACGTGCCGGGTGGGGGCACGCCGATCTGGTGGTTCGGAGCCGCTGCGCGGGGCGTTCGCTGACTTGTCACGTCTTTTATCCACGACAAGTGGCACTTGTCGTGGATAAAAGACGCGACAAGTGGTGCGACACGGTGCAGAAATGGTGCGACACGCCGTGATTCCCACGATGTGACCATCCATTGTGGACTGTAGGTACCTGAAGGCGTCCTTTGTTTACCCGAGGTAAATGAAGGCGTCCTTCAGCGCGCTCAAGTAGACGGTGGCGTCCTTCAGGTCCCCCGCGGAAGCGGCCCATCCCCACCAGAATGGCGTGCCCCCACCCAACAGCCAGGCAGGAAAGACCCCGCCCCGAGCCCATCTCCCCTCCAAAGCCATCTTTCGACGACCACCAGACGCAACCAGCCTCAGGAGGCTCGGCGATAGGTGAGGTGGGCGACGCCGGTGTCGAACACCTGGTGCGCGGTGAGGTCCCAGTACCGGGGTTCGAAGCCGGCGTCGCCGAACAGCGGGATGCCGTCGCCGGCGACGATCGGGTGCAGCTTGATCACCAGCTCGTCGATCTCCGGCAGCAGCAGGCCGGCCAGCCGGCCGCCGCCACACAGCCAGATACCCAGGCCGGGCTCGCTCTTGAGCGTGCGGACCGCCTCCAGCGGGTCTGAGCCGACCAGGTGCACGGTCGGATCGGGGATCTCGGTGAGCGTGCGGGAGAAGACGTAGTTCGTCAGGTGCGGGTAGGCGTTGTGCACGCCGTGCTCGGCGCCGAGCCGGTAGCTGCCCCGGCCCTGCAACACGGTGTCGAACAGCCGGTTCGGGCCGGTGATGCCGAGCGCGTCCCGGGCGGCGCCGGGCAGGCACTCCGGGTAGTCCTGGAACAGGGCGGCCATGTGCGAGCCCTCGGTGCTGAACCAGGCTGTCGGGTCCCCGCCGTCCGGGCCGCCGATGCGACCGTCCACTGTGGATGCGACGAGATAGGTCAGCTTCCGCACTACCGTCCCCCTGAAGAGTAAGTGGACCTGAATTGTAGCGATGAGTTTCTCCGTCCCGGCCGGTCTGTACGGACATGACCATGCCGAAGATCGTCACCCGGGCCGAGTGGCAGGCCGCCCGGGACGAACTGCTGATCAGTGAGAAGAAGGTGACCAGGGCGCGGGACGCGGTGAACGCGCAGCGTCGCAGGCTGCCGATGGTGCCGGTGGACAGGGACTACACGTTCACCGGACCCGACGGCGAGGTCGGCCTGGCCGGCCTGTTCGCCGGTCGCAGGCAGCTGTACGTGCACCACTTCATGTGGCAGTACGGGCCCGACCGGCCCTGTCCGTCCTGTTCGTCGGCGGCGGACGTGTACTGGACGCCGAAGCACCTAGCGCTGCTGGCGGAGCACGACGTCACGTTCGTCGCCACCTCCAACGCCCCCTGGAACCGGATCGCCGAGGTCAAGGCCGAGCGCGGCTGGGACATCCCCTGGTACTCGTCCCACGGCACCGGGTTCGGCGAGGAGCTCGGGACCACCGTCGACGGGGCGGACCGGCCGGCGAACAGCGTCTTCCTCCGGGACGGTGATCAGGTGTTCCACACCTACACCGCGTTCGAGCGCGGCCTGGACCACCTGTACCCGCCGTACACCTACATCGACCTGACCCCGTACGGCAGGCAGGAAGCCTGGGAGGATTCACCAGCAGGCTGGCCGAAACGCTAGAAGTCCACTGGGGGAGTTCATGATCCGCACTGTGCTGGGCGACATCCCGTCCACCGATCTCGGCGTGTGCGATGCGCACGACCACCTGTTCCTGCGCTCGCCGCTGTTACCAGGTCAGGAGCTCGCCGATCCCGGTGCCGCGCTGACGGAACTGCGTTCGTTCGCTGCTCTCGGCGGCGGTGCCGTCGTCCAGTGGACTCCCTGGGGGATGGGCCGGAGGCTCGCCGAGCTTCCGGCCCTGTCTCGTGAATCGGGCGTGCACATCATCGTCGCCACCGGCCTGCACCAGGCCAAACACTATGAGCAGCCGCCGAAGTACGAGGACCTGGCCGACCTGTTCGTCCACGAGTTGACCACCAGGAACCTGGGTCTGATCAAGACGGCCGGGGCCTACCACCGGGTCGATGACCACACCCGCCGGGTCCTGGTCGCGGCAGCGGAGGCCCACCACCGCACAGGCGTCCCGATCGCCGTCCACCTGGAAGGCGGCACGGCGGCACTGGAGATCCTGAATGTACTGCGCAATGAAGGCGTCCCGGCCGATCGCGTCATCCTCGGCCACCTGGGCCGCTTCCCCGACGAACGCCTCCAACGCCAGGCCGCGGAGCAAGGCCCCTACCTGGCTTTCGACGGCCCATCCAGGTCCCACCACACAACCGACTGGCGCCTCATCGACCAACTGGAAGCTTTGACCAAAGCCGGCCACGAGGATCAACTACTCCTCGGCGGCGACACCGTCACCGCAACCGCCCGATCAACATCGGACGGCCCCGGAATGCAGTACCTACTCAGCACCCTGAAACCTCGGCTGGACAAGGAACTGGGCCCGAAAGTCGCCGAGAAGATCTACGTAACCAACCCAGCAAACGCCCTGAGTCTGTAAAGGCGACCACGCTGGTTCCGCCATCCACCGCACCGTGGGGGGTTTGGGGGGCTCGGCCCCCCAGAATCATGACGACCGACCCGGCGAGGTTGCGAAGCAACCGAGCAGGATCGGCCTGAGGTCGTGGGTCTGGAGAGACTCGAACTCTCACTGGCACGGACCTAAACCGTGTGCCTCTGCCAATTGGGCTACAGACCCCCTGTGCTGAAAACAGCCTACTAGGAGCACCCGCCGCGCCCTGTGGTCAGGGGTGATCTAAGTTGGTGTCAGGCAACCCGAGGAGGACCAGTGGCCCGCGACCACGAGACGATCGAGCGCGAGATCCAGCAGGCCCGTGCCGCGCTGACCGACACACTGGACGAGATCGGCCGCCGGGCCAATCCGACCAAGCTGGTCGACGAGAGCAAGGCCTCCCTCGGGGAGACGCTGCGCAACCCGAAGGTCAAGTACCCGCTGATCGGCTTCGGCGCGTTGATCGTGCTCGTGTTGCTGCGCAAGCTGTTCCGCTAACGCAGCATCGGCAGCAGGCCGCGATCCACGAGCTCGTCGACCCATTCGTCGCTGAGGGATTCTCCGGTGAGCATCAGCCGGTAACAGATCGCGGCCGCCGCCTGTTCGGCGACCAGTTCCAAGGGGGCGGATCGGTCGAACTCGCCGCTGTCCACCCCGCGTTGCAGGATGCTCAGCACCACGCTGCGCTGGTGCGCCAGGAACGTCGCGCGGAAGGCCGTGGCCAGTTCCGGCTCGTGGGGCAGTTCGCCGACGAGGGCCTGGGCCGCCTTACCCGCCGGGCCCTGGAGGAATCCGCTGAAGTCGCGCAGTATCCCGCGCAGGTCCTTGGCCGGGGAGCCGGTGTCCGGCACCGGAACGTTGCGGTTCACCAGCCTGCTACAGGTGTCGATGATCAGGTCGAGCTTGGACTCCCACCGCCGGTAGATGGTCGCCTTGCCTGCCTTCGCCCGAGCGGCGACGGCATCCATGGTGAGCGCGCGGTAGCCCACTTCCGCCATGACCTCCACGGCGGCTGTGCGCAGGGCTTCATCCCTGCTGGCATCGCGGGGCCTGCCTCTGTTGATGACGGGCGAGCCTTCGCTCTGGGTTGCGGTAGCCAAGCCAACTCTCCTCGGTGCGCCTTGAGGTGGCCGTGCAGCACTGAAGGACTTCCGTGTTGCGCAGCCGGTCCGGCGGCACATCCTATGTGGATCCGGGAATTCCACGTCCCGCTAGTGGGGTGAAGTCCAGCGTGGTTCAGCGAACACTCAGTACTGGTAGTTGGGGCTGTTCGTCCGCTGCTGCGTGATCAGTCCGGCTGCGGACACGCCGTGCCGCGCCTGGAGGTAGGCCATGGTGAACTCGATCGGGTCGCCGTTCAGCGTGTGCACGACCACCCGGGTGTGCTTGTCGGGTTCGAGTTCCTCGGTGATCTGGTCGGCTCGGCAGCGGGCGGCGATCAGGCCGGGCTCGGTGGCCTTGAGTTCTTTGCTGCCCTGGGTGACGGTGATCGTCCAGTTCGGGCCGTCGGGCGTGTAGTTGACCGTAATCGGCTCGATGATCACTTTGTTGGGAGCGTGCGGCATTGACATATGGTCCACCCATCACTGAGCCGATTGGGGGTGCGGGGCGGCTTAGTAGCCCAGTTGAGCTGCGAAGTAGCCCGATGGTCTGACTGCACATCACTGTCCGAGAGCGGTTCATCCGTACTGGTAGACCACGTAGTGACAGTTCTTGCACGCGTATGGGCGCCCGCGCATCACATCGGCCAGGCCCATCATCTCGGAGAGCTTCGAGCAGAGTCGCAGCAGCGGATTGGACTCCAGCTCGGCGTGCGAGACCGCGTAGCAGCGGGTATCGCGCTCGCAGTGGTCGCAGAAGAGGGTCGCCGTGGCGTCCGTCCGTTGGCGCAGCAGTTCATCGAACAGCACCTGATGCACCCGAATGCTGGTCATAGCTCACCTGCCCTGGACGGAGCTTGTAGGCCGAACGGACGAGTAACTCCCAACGGGAGGTTAACTTCGCCACACGCCGGTAACCAGGTAAAGGTTGTTAACGGTTCAACTGACCGGGGAAATCCACCCATTCGGCCGCCTTGTCAGCGGCTCTACGTGGCCTTATGTACCGGGATGCGGACCAATTCCGCTGGACGGTTCCCCCTATATGGGTACATCCGTGGGGCTCGACTTTTACCCGCGCCTGGTTACTGGCCGTTCTTCGGGGCGCTTGTTCTGTTGCGTCTGGCCTGTTGTCGAAAGAGGCTTTGGGGGAGGAGACGGGCGGCGGGTGGGTCTTTCCTGCCTGCGTGTCGGGTGGGGCACGCCTGTCTGGGCGGTCGGGGCCGCTGCGCGGGGCTTGAGGTGGTCCTCAGCCCGGTCAAAGGCCCTGAAAGACGCATTCAGTGCTCCCAACGGCCCAAACTCCGCGTTGATCAAGGCCACCCGGTGCGACACGGTGCGGAAATGGGGCGACACGCCGGAGATCTCACAATGTGACCGTCCACTGTGGACGGCATATACCTGAAGGCGTCCTTCGTTTACCCCAGGTAAACGATGGCGTCCTTCAGGTCCCCCGCGGAAGCGGCCCCGACAGCCAGACCGGCGTGCGCCCACCCAACACGCAGGCAGCAAAGACCCCGCCCCCAGCCCGTCTCCTCCTCCAAAGCCTCCTTCAACGACCGCCAGAAGCGACCCGCCTACGACCCCGGGAGTGCGGGCTGACCGCCCTGCCAGGCGCGGACGACGGCCGCGTAACTGGGCACCGTGTTCACCAGTTCCTCGTGCTTGCCGCTGATCTGGTGCCGGCCGTCCAGCAGCAGCACGCTGTCCGCCCGGGCCGCCGAGCTGAGCCGGTGCGCGATGACGATCAGCGACCCCGGCCGTTCCCGGAACGCCTGCTCCACCTTTGCCTCGGCCACCGGATCCAGGTTCGCCGTCGCCTCGTCCAGCACCGCGATCGCCGCCGTGGACACGTACAGCCTGACCAGGGCCAGCAGTTGCCGTTCGCTCGCCGACAGCTCCCCGGGATCCACGACCCCGTCGAGGCCGCCCAGCCGCTTGACCAGCGCCGCGGCGCCGAGCTCGCGGGCGGCCCACAGCAGCCGGGGATCGGCGCCCTCGGAATCCGGCATCAGGTAGGTCAGGTTCTCCCGCACGGAGCCGGCGAACACGTACGCCTGCTGCGGGATCAGGCCGATCGTGGCGTGCAGGTCCCGGGGATCCAGCCGGCGGATGTTGTGCCCGTCCAGGGTGATCCGGCCGCGTTGCGCGCGCAGCAGCCCGCACACCAGGTTCGCCACCGTGGACTTGCCGATGCCGCTGGGCCCGACGATGGCCAGGTGGTCACCGGGTCCGACGGTCAGATCCAGCTCGTTCACCACCGGCCTGGCCCGGATCCCGTAGCTGAAGCTGATCCCGGTGAGCCGCAGCTCCGGGACCTCGCCGAGGGCCGGTCGCTCCACCGTGCGCAACCGGGTCGGCTCGTCGACGGTCGCCACCTCGCCCAGCCTGCGCAACGTCACCACCAGCCGCAACACCGAGGAACCCATGCCGCGGATCAACGCGTTCAACGCGGGCTGCACGCCCACCGTCAGATAGGTGACCGCGCCGACCAGCTCGCCCGCCGACAGCCCCAGCCGCGGGGCGGCGGCCAGCAGGACCACCAGCGGCAGCATGCCGCCGACGGCCACCAGCAGCACGCGGACCGTCGCCAGCCGGGCCAGCCGGATCGAGGCGGCGGCCTGCGCGTCGATGTCCCGGACGGCCCTCGCGATGGCCTGTTCCTGGCCGCCGCAGGCGGTGATGTCCCGCAGCCCGCCGAGCACCTCGCCGACGCTCCGGGCGCAGTCCTCCTCGGTGAGCACGGTGTCCCGCTGCCGGTCGGCCATCGCCTGGAGCAGCCAGCCGAACAGCAGCAGGGTGAAGACCAGCGGCAACCCGGTGATCAGCGCCAGCGCCGGGGACAGCCCGGCCAGGCCGACCACCGCGCCGATCGTGGCGACCAGGAAGGACCGGCCGAAGACCAGCAGCCCGCCGGTGACGTCGCGGATGATCTCCACATGCCGGGTGATCCGGGCGACGACCGCGGTCCCGTCCGGCGGCGCCTCCCGGTCGAACAGCAGGCCGCGGGCGACCGCGGTGACCAGGTCGTCGCGCAGCGGTTCGATGATGTCGCCGAGCAGCCGCCACACCGCCCGCGAGCCGTAGGCGCCGATGATCATGGTCAGGGTGAAACCGCCGAGCCAGGCGGCGCCCAGCCAGGCCGCACCGGCGGCGAAGCCCCGGTCGACGGCCTGCGCCAGCAGCCAGCCGGACAGCAGGGCGGGTACGCCCTCCACGACTGATGCCCCGGCCAGCCGCCACAGCGCGCGCCTGCGCCGGATCAGCGCCTCCCAGTACAACCGCCAACCCGACATGAGCCCACTCAGTTCTGCGAGAACATCGCGCGATAGGCCGAATCCCGCCACAGCTGCTTGTGGCTGTCCACCGCGTGTACCCGGCCGCGGACCAGCCAGACCACCAGGTCGGCGCGGGCGGCCACCGCCGCGCGGTGGGTCACCACCACCCGGGTGCGGCCGGGCAGCGCGTTGGTCAGCGCCATGCCGACGGCCGCCTCGGTGACGGTGTCCAGCGAGGCGGTGGCGTCATCCAGGACCAGCAGCCGGGGCTCACGCAGCACCGCGCGGGCCAGGCCGATGCGCTGCGCCTCGCCGCCGGACAGCGGGGCCACCCGCAGCGGGGTCTCGTATCCGTCGGGCAGCCGGGAGATGACCTCGTCCACCTGCGCGATCTTCGCTGCCTTGGCGATCTGCCGCATCGAGACCGGGACTCCGTAACTGATCGCCTCGGCGATGGTGTCGCCGAGCAGCACCGGGCGTTCGAAGGCGTAGCCGACCGCGGCCCGCAGTTCGGTCCCGGTGACCTGCGCCAGGTCCCGGCCGTCCAGGGAGACCTGGCCGACGTCGGGGCTGCGCAGCCTGCCGGACACCGCGGCCAGGGCGGACTTGCCGGAACCGGACTGCCCGACCACCGCGACGGTGGCGCCGGCCGGGACGTCCAGGCTGATGCCGCGCAGGGTGAAGTCCTCGTCGCTGTTGCGCACCCACACCGAGGACAGCTCCAGGTGGCCGTTGCCCTGGGTGAGCAGCGCGACGCCGGAGCGGGGCACAGTGGTGGTGAGCAGTTCGTACAGCCGGTGCGCGCAGGCCCGGGACCGGCCGATCCGGGTGAGCAGGGAGGCCTGGTTCAGGAACACCATGCCGAGTACCGCGTAGCCGGCGGCGGCCAGCAGCGAACCGACGCTGAGCACTCCGGCGGCCACCTCGATGCCGGCGGTGACCACCACGGCGATCTCCACCGCCGGGCCGAGCAGCGCCGCGGACCAGACCAGCCTGGCCTGGGAGCGCCACAGTGCGGCGCCCGCGGTGTGCAGCGCGGGCAGCGGAGCGAGGACCCGCTCCAGCTCGCGGCGCTGGCTGCCGGAGGCCCGGATGGTGCGCCAGCCGTTGATCGCGTCGGTGAGCCGGGTGGACAGGTCGCCGAGCAGGACCTGGTAGGCGCTCAGATGCTCGCCGGTGTCCCGCAGGTATGCGCGGGCCAGCAGCACCGACAGCGGGACGCCGAGCACGAACACCACACCGAGGCTCCAGTGCAGCAGGGTGAGCGCGATGATCGCGCCGAGCGAGGTGACGGTGCCGAGGGCCAGCTGCACGATCCCGGGGGCCAGCGCGCCGGCTTCGGCGGCGTCGGTGGTGACCCGGCTGATCATGTCGCCGACGGAGACCGACATGTGCTTGCGGGCGTAGGGGCCGACGGTGACCACGTGGGTGATCACCCGGCGGCGGAGGAAGGCGATCGAATCGGCGACGCACCGGGCCTGGGCGAACTCGGCGATCGTGTCGCCGATCACCAGGGCGACGGCGACGACCAGGAAGGCGATCACTGCGGGGGAGCCGAATCCGGTGCCGGTTCCGGAGATCGCGGCGTCCACCGCTCGTGCGGTGACGGCGGGCAGCAACAGGCTGGCTCCGGCGGCGAGCGCCGCGGCGAGCGCCAGGCCGATCAGCCAGGCTCTGTTGGCGAACACGGCTCGCCGGAGTAACTGATCAGCGGGATGCAGTGCCACCGCGGACTCCTTTCACTGATCCGGAAGCCTGTTCGGTGGCGCAGAGTAGCCCGAGTTGGGCCAGAAGGCGGAGCCGTGGACCGCGAGTCTGGTTTGCAGTACGGGGAATCGGAGCTGATTCACCGGGACGGCCGAGCGATGGAGCCGGCGGTAGTGAAGTAGTGGCCCAACCTCACTACCGCCGACCGGTCACATCAGCCCTCTACTGAGCCCGAGGAATCAGCAGAGGAGCAGGGAGATGTGGCTACCGCCGCCACACCAGCCCGAGTTGTGGCTGTGGTGGCCGCCGCCGTGGCTCGGCGCGGTCTCGATTTCCATGTCCTGCATCGCCAGAATGTCTTCCATGGTGCTTCCCTTCACTTGATTTCCTGCACCGCCACCTGGTCAGGCCAGGCAGCAGACTGGGGGGCCTCGGTGCGCGCCTGCGGCACCTCGGCGAGGGGTGGGCTGTGCCCGGGGGACAGCAGCGGGAGTACCGGGATCTGCGGGTCGAACACCGAGGCCAGGCCCAGCAGCACGCCCGCGCTGCCGGTGGCCAGGTCCATGGACAGCCGGTGCAGCTGTTCCCCGGGGAATGCCAGGTGTCCCCGGTAACGCTGGGCATGCCAGCCGAGCCGGTTGATGTGCTGGTCCACAAAGGACTCCGGTCCGCCGAGCCTGGCCAGCGTGGCCATCAGTCCGGTCCGGCCACGGAACAGGCTGGGCTGGATGATGAACTCGGCCTGCGCGGCCCGCAGCAGTCCTTCCAGCCGGTCATCGGCCGGCACTCCTGCCCGGCTCAGTTCGTCGATGGTGATCGCGATGCCGCAGCTGCCCAGATCCAGGTAGGGCATGAGCCGGAAGTCGCGGTCGTTGACCATCAGCATCGCGCCGGATTCCTTGCAGCTGCTCAGATCCCGCTGCACGCATCGCTGGGCGAGTGCGAGCCAGTGATCGCGGCCGGTGCGCTGGTACAGCCGCAGATAGAGCAGCGCGGGACCGCACCAGCCGTTCATCAGCCCGGCCTTGCTGTTCGCCGGATCCACCTGCTGTGCCTGGAAGATCGTGGTGAGCCGGTCGGCGATGCGCACCGCGTCGGCCACGTAGTTGGACCGAGCGACACCCATGCCACGCTCGGCCAGCGACAGCAGGTTCAGCCCTATGCCGGACAGCCCACCGAACATGCCGATGTCGGTGATCAGTTCCAGGCGTTCGCTGACCCGGTGGACCAGGCGGTCCGCCTCGTCCGGATAGCCGAGGTGGTCCAGGGCGAAGGCGATCCCGTGCAGCCCGTCGTAGAAGCCGGGCCGGCGCGGTGGCCGCCGATCGATGGCCTCCAGCAGCCACTTCTCGTGTTCGGGTACCTGGCCGAAGCCGCTGGCGGACAACGCGTAGAGCACGCCCGCCGCGCCGTAGGCCAGGCCGAAGCCGTCCACGGTGAACTGGTTGATGTCGCCGGGGAAGAGCCGGTCCTCCCGGTGCGGGGTGGCCGAGTCCAGGATGCCGTCGGCCAGGCTCTGCCGCAGCCGTGGCCAGTCGATCTCCTTCCTGGGCTTGGCCAGCATCCGGGCGCCCGGGGTGGGGGCCGCCGGTGGGGCGCCGATCTCCTGCAGGATGCCCTGGGTGTAGCCGGGCGGAAGCGGGAAGCGCCGTTCGATGTCCCGCACGTAGTCGGTGATCTTCGTGGGGTCGGGGCGCAGCATCATGGTCAGCGGCAGGAAGAGCCACAGCTTCAACGCGGCCAGGGCGAACCGGTCCACCGCGGTACCGCGCCGGTCCGGCGGGGCCTGGAAGCCGGCGGCGCCCAGCCCGGGCCTGCGTGGCGCTGCCAGGTCGCTGGCCAGCTCGTAGTCGATCAGGTAGACGTGACCGGCGTCGGTGATCATGACGTTGTCCGGATGCAGATCGCCGAACATCACGCCACGCTCGTGGATGGCGTCGAGTAAGCGTTCCAGCCTGTCCACAATGGACAGCGCGCGCACGGTGTAGTCGGCGATGTCCCGTTCGCTGGGCTGGAACTTGTTGAGCGGGTACTCCTTGGCCATCCAGCGGCCGATGGTCTCGCCGTCCACGAGTTCCATGGCCAGGAAGTGGTGTTCCCACACGGTGAACTGGTCGTACAGCTCCGGCACGCCGAACACGCCGGCCAGCCGGCGCATGGCCCTGGCCTCCCGGGCCATCCGGGTCACCGCGTCCGCGCCGTCCCGGTCCAGCCCCGCGTACGGCCTGGCCTCCTTGATGACCAGGTCCCGGTCCTCGCCGGGCCGGTTCGCCAGGTAGACCCCGCCGCCGTTGGAATAGTGCAGTGGGCGCTGGATGCGATAGGGCATCCCGCCGCCACCCTGCTTGCGGGCGGCCAGATGTGGTTCCAGGAATTCCGGCAGCGTCACCCACTCCGGCACATGGAACGCCGGCTTGCGGATGTCGGGCACCAGGACGCCGTCCGGCCGGGCTATCGCCGGCACCACGGTGCCGTCCGGACCGATACAGGTGCGTTCGGCGAATCCGCCGTACCGTACGAACAGGGGACCGGCGCCGAAGCGCAGGTCACTGAGGATGTACGGCCCGTGTTCACCCTCAAGCATCTCGCCCAGCTGCTCCAGGCATTGGCGCAGCTGGTTTTCATCCTGCGGATAAATAGTTACCAGTTTGCCGCTCGCTTGGCGAGGGGCATACTTTGAAATCTGTGCCAGGTGCACGTTTCTGCTGCGTAGATGCTTGAAAGGTATTTCATTGGCGATGCAATATTTCCAAGAAATTGCCAATACACGTTCTGCGTTATCGATGCCCGCCGAGATGTGGATCTTCCAGCCTTGTGCAGGGGTCGGAGAGTTCGCCGGACGCAGCTCTGTCCACACGTCCCTGGCAGCACGTTCCCAGCCTTCGGGCAGGTCGAAGTCGGCTGCGGAGAATATGGATCGATCAGAATTCCATTTACCAGGGGAGTCGTAGAACAGGGGGTCGGCGAAGCAGTAAGCCTCGTACCGCATATCCATCTCGCGGTGCCCTCTCCGTGTGTTGCGTGACTACTAAGTGGTGCGTGAGGGCGTGTACCCATCCGTTTGCTGACTTAATCCAGCCACGTTTTGATCGCCTTTGCCAAGGCTCCATTCGGGCGCCCTTGATTCCTCAAGAGGGTGGCCTGGATATGAAGTCCCCAGGCATAACGGCAACTACGCTGGGTAGCCATAGCTCGAATTTGGTAGCCCGCTAGACCCCCATGCTTGCGGCGTCGACTACTTCTCCTGGAAAAACTCCGGAAAACAGCGAAACCGCGCCCGGATACCGGACGCGGTTTCGTGTGTATCTGGCCTGGATGGGCCTTCCTATGCGGGAAGGTTGAGCTCCCCGCCGGCCGCCTTCGCAACCAGATCGTTGAACTGCACGGCGCTCATCTGGATCCGCTGGCCGAAGTCGTCGGTCAGCACCACGCGCTTGTCGTCGGGTGCCGCCGGGTCGAAGAACAGCTGCGGGCAGCCACAGTCACAGTCGCCGCAGAAGGTCGCGAGCGGGGTGAGGTTCACGGGTTCTCCAGTGGCCACTAGGGATCTCCTTCGACTCGGCATCCGGAGCGCTCAGATTATGCGCATATGCCACGGGAATCCCTGTGAGAAGCTCCACTGTGGACATTCGGCCCAATCTGGGGGGCCGAATGGTCCGGGGGCCGTGGGGTGGGGTCTGGCGGTCGTCGAAAGCGGCTTTGGAGGGGGGAGCTGGGTTGGGGGCCGGTCTTTCCTGCCTGGCTGTCTGGTGGGGGCACGGCGGTCTGGTGGGGATGGGCCGCTTCCGCGGGGGACCTGAAGGACGCCATCGTTTACTTGAGCGCGCTGAAGGCGTCCTTCGTTTACCTGGGGTAAACGAAGGCGTCCTTCAGGTACTCACTGTCCACAATGGATGGCCACATCGTGGGAACTGCGGCGTGTCGCACCGTTCCCGCACCGTGTCGCCCGGATTCCTCATGATCGTGGGCGGATTTGATGCATCCAACGCGACAAATCCGCCCACGATCATGAAAAGCCCCGCGCAGCGGCCCCAACCACCAGGCAGGCGTGCCCCCACTCAACACGCAGGCAGGAAAGACGCAGCCCAAGGCCCGTCTCCTCCTCCAAAGCCATCCTTCGACAAAAAGCCAGAAGCCCCCGCGCCCAAGGTCACCGACGGGGTTCCAGGTACCGGTCCAGCATGACGGCGAACTCGCCCGCCAGCTCGTCGGTGCTCACCTCGTCATCGGACAGCGAGCCGGCGGACAGCGCGAAAGCCTGGAGGCCCAGCAACATCACCCGCGCCTGCACCCGGCGATCCGCATCCCGCACGGTGCCCAGGCTCTGCCCGACCCGCAGGCCCTCCTCGATGATCGCCAGGAAACCCCGGGAGGTCTGGCCCTTGCCGCGGAAGATGTAGTCGATCAGCAGATCCGGATCGACCTCGACGATCTTGCGGAACAGCGGATGCGCCTGCACGTCGCGGGCGGCGCGGATCGCGGTGTCGATCGCTTCCGCCCGGCTCATCCCCGAGCGGATCATGCTCATGTCGACCAGGCTGAGCAGGTCCCGGGTGATCAGGTCCATCACCAGCGCTCTCGCGTCCGGCCAGCGGCGGTACAACGTCATCCGGGAGACGCCCGCCCGCCTGGCCACCGCGGTCAGCGTGGTCGCGGTGACCCCGCGTTCCAGCACGCACTCGCGAGCCGCGTCGAGGATCTTCTCCTCGTCGGTACGCTCCGGCATGTGACGTTTGACCGTCATGTGTCACATGGTAGCTCGCTTACTTGACGAGGAAACTACTTGCGATGAGTGACTACACCGCCGTGGTGAATCCGGTGGCCGGTCGCGGCCGGGCACTGCGGGTGGCCGAGCAGCTGGCCGGCCTGATGGGCCCGGCCGTCCGGCTGGAACGGTCCACCAGCCTGGCGCACGCCGAGCAGCTGGCCGCGATGGCCGTCGAGCGGGGCGAGAAGGTCCTCGCCGTCGGCGGGGACGGCCTGGTCGGCGCCCTCGCCGGGGTCGCGGTGCGCACCGGGGGAACGCTAGGCATCATCCCGGCGGGCCGGGGAAACGACTTCGCCAGGGAACTCGGCGTCCCGGGGACGCTGCCCGAGCAGATCGAACTGCTGGGCGGCCCGGCCCGGCAGGTGGACGTGCTGACCGTCGGCGAGCGCAGCGTCGTGTGCACGCTGTTCTGCGGACTGGACTCCGAGGCCGCGCGGCTGGCCAACAAGATGCGCTGGGCGCCGCCCGGCGTCGTCTACAACCTGGCGGCCATCCGCTCGCTGCTCACCTTCGACCCGGTCGGCTACACGGTGTGGATCGACGACGAACTGGTCGAGCGGCGTGGCTTCTCGGTGGTCATCTGCAACGGCGGCTTCTATGGCAAGGGCATGCACATGGCGCCGTCCGCCAAGGTGGACGACGGCCTGCTGGACGTGATCTTCATCCGCGAGGCGAGCCGCGCCGACCTGATGCTGGCCATGCGCAGGCTGTACGACGGCAGCCACGTCGACCACCCGGCGGTGTCGGTCTACCAGGGCCGCTCGGTCCGGCTGCGGACCGACCGCCCGGTCCCGGTCTACGCCGACGGCGACCCCATCGGCGAGCCGCCGGTGGAGGTCACGGTGAATCCGGGTGCGCTGACGGTTCTGGCAGGGACAGGTAGATGAGCAGCCCCAGATAGGGGATGAGCAGGCCACGCGCGGCCGGGAGGCCGTTCCACGCGGCGGACATCCACATGGCGAACCATTCGCCGCCGATGGCCAGGAAGCCGAAGAACCACAGCAGCACCGCGAGGGTGAGCCCGGCGATGCCCGTCGCCTTCGCGCCCGGAACCCCGCGCAGCTGCCGGTAGCCCGACCACAGGCACAGCCCGGCGACCGCCGCCTCAGCCAGGATGATCAGCAGGTACACGGTGTGATGCGCCCAGGCCCAGGGGATCGCCCGCCAGCGGACCGTGGTGTGGATCGCCGGGTTCAGCGTGTCCATCGACAACACGTGCCGGACGAACTGGAAGTTCACGTCGTAATCGGTGATGTTGCCGAACACCACCAGGAGCGCGAACCCGCCGCCCGCCAGGGTCAGCAGCGCCTTCGACACCCGGACCGCGCGAATCACAGCCATCCGATACCCCCTCCGCTCGCCCCGGCAGCATAAGGTCGACGGGTGTTCTACCGCCTCCTTTTCGACCTGGTCCTGCGCCGGCTGCCCGCCGAACTGGTGCACAAGATCTCCTTCGGCGCGCTCACCGCGTTGATCGCGATCCCCGGCGCGCGGCCGCTGATGCGTTCGCTCTTCGCGCCCAAGGACCCCGGTCTGCGGGTCCGGGCACTCGGCCTGGACTTCCCCGGGCCACTGGGCCTGGCCGCCGGATTCGACAAGGAGGCCAAGGGCATCGACGCGTTCGGCGCCCTGGGCTTCGGCTTCGTGGAGATCGGCACGGTCACCGCGCAGGCGCAGCCCGGCAACCCGGCCCCGCGACTGTTCCGGCTGCCCGCCGACCGGGCGATCGTGAACCGGATGGGCTTCAACAATGACGGCGCCTCGGTGGTCGCCGCGCGGCTGCGCAAGCGCCGGCGCAGCGATGTCATCGTCGGCGTCAACATCGGCAAGACCAAGATCGTTCCTGAGGACCAGGCGGTGCACGATTACGTGGCCAGTACCCGCCAGCTCGCGCCGCTCGCGGACTACCTGGTGGTCAACGTGAGCTCGCCGAACACCCCCGGGCTGCGCAACCTGCAGGCCGTGGACGTCCTGGGCCCGCTGCTGGCCGAGGTCCGCAAGGCCGCCGACGAGGTCAGCCCGCGCCGGGTTCCGCTCCTGGTCAAGATCGCTCCGGATCTGGCCGACGAGGACATCGACGCGGTCGCCGACCTGGCCCTGGAACTCCGGCTGGACGGCATCATCGCCACCAACACCACCATCGGCCGGGAGGACCTGGCCAGCGACCGGTTCGAGGTGGAGAAGATCGGTGCCGGCGGACTCTCCGGCGCGCCGCTCAAGGAGCGATCCCTGCAGGTACTGCGCCGATTGCGTGAGCGGGTGGGTGACTCACTCGTACTCATCTCGGTGGGCGGCATCGAGACCGCCGCCGACGCCGCGGAGCGATTGGCCGCGGGCGCCACCCTGATCCAGGCCTACACCGGCATGATCTACGGCGGCCCGCTGTGGCCGAGCCGGATCCACCGGCGGCTCGCCGGCCGGCGCTGAGGGCCCGCTACGGGTCTGTTCGTGTCCGGTTCTGTCAGCGCGGACGTCGTTCCCCGTATATCGGGTTGGTTCCCAACTTGATACGGAGGCAAGCCGTGTCCGATGTGCCTGGCGGTCACCTCTCCCAGATCCAGGAGTGGTGCGTGCGACGTGCTCCGGCACAGATCCGCGAGGAGATCCAGGTCGAGCACACACCCCGGGGTACCGCGGTCACCATCCTGGAGCGCCGCAGCACCCAGGTCTGGCCGATCGCCCAGCTCCGCTACTCGGGCAATGTGCTCACCGGGAGCTGGCAGCTGTACGCCGTCGACACCCGGGGCCGCTGGCTGCCCTACCCGGAACTGGGCCGCACCGCCCGGCCCGGTCCGCTGCTACAGGAGATAGATCGGGATCCGAGCGGCCTGTTCTGGGGATGACGCCCGGGTTAACACTCGGCGCCGACCTGCCGATATGTCTCCCGTGGGGAGAAAGGTGCCAGCCGGGCTGACCGGTGTGCTGATGCTCGGGCTGCTCGTCGGCTGCGGCGGTGTGGAGGCGTCCACGCCCGCCGGCAAGCCGGCCGAGGACGCGGTGGCCAGTGCCCGGGAACGGTTCCTGGACCTCCAGGACGACGGCTGTGCCCACGACTGCGGCCCGTACGCCGAATCCCTGCTCCAGGGCATGGCGGCGCTGCGCAAGGCGATGAACGTGACCCCGGCGCCGGAGCGCTACAACGCCGCCTACGTGATCATGACCCGCGCGCAGGAACAGGGTGAGGGCAGCGACCTGGACACCCCCGCCGGCCAGCACTACGTGTTCACCGGAGCCCAGGAACTCCGTTCCTGGCTCGAGCGCAATCCCTGACGATCCCTGCTCCGAAGTTGGCGATGTTCGGGGAGGAACGACCCGAACATCGCCAACTTCGGAGCCCGATGGTCCGGGCGCAGGCAACGGCTTTTCCGCCTACGCTGTAGGCGTGGTCGCTGAGGTGGTTCGCGCGCCGATGGCACTGGCCGTCGGATGGCGCCGGGTGTGGCTGGTGCTGGAGTTCGCCGTGCTGTTCGTCGGTGCTCCGGTGCTGTACTGGCTGGTCAAGGTCCCCGGTGGGCCCATTCCGCTGCTCATCCTGCTGGCCGTGGCCGCGGTGTTCTACCTGCGTGCGCAGCCCGGCTTCGACCGGCGGAACTTCGGCGGGCTGAGCAAGGTCCGTGGCGAACTCCGCAACATGCTGCTGATCGCGGCCCTCGGTGCGGCCGTGGCCGTCGCGGTGCTGGCGTTCTTCCTGCCCGACCTGTTGTTCAACCTGCCCCGGCGCAGCCAGGTCATGTGGATCGCGATCATGGTCTTGTACCCGCTGTTCAGCGTGTACCCGCAGGAACTCGTGTTCCGCGGCTTCCTGTTCCAGCGCTACGCCCCGCTGTTCGGCAACCGGGGCATCGTGGCGGCCAGCGCGGTCGCGTTCGGCTTCGTGCACATCATCTTCGGCAACCTGCTCGCCGTGGTGATGACCCTGTTCGGCGGGTACCTCTTCGCCTCCCGCTACCAGCGCACCGGCGCGCTGCTGGTGCCCGCGGTGGAACACGCGATCTACGGCTGTCTGATCTTCACCGTCGGCCTCGGCCAGTTCTTCTATCACGGTGCCGCGCTGCGCTGAATCCCTTTGGGTTGACCTCCAGCGCACTGGAGCTTGCACGATCATGTTATGAAGGCGATCAGACAGTACGAGTTCGGCGCTGCCGACACCCTCCGCTACGAGGACGCCCCCGACCCGCGGCCCGGTCCCGGCCAGGTGCGCATCGCGGTACGAGCCTCCGGGGTGCACCTCATCGACACCGCCATCCGGCGGGGTGCGGTGCCGCCCACGCTGCCGCTACCGGCACTGCCGATGACCCCTGGCCGCGAGGTGGCCGGCGTGGTCGACGCGCTCGGCGCGGAGGTGGACCCGGGTTGGCTGGGCGCCTCGGTCATCGCGCACCTCGGCTTCCAGCACAGCGGCGGCTACGCCGAACTGGCCGTGGCCGACGTCGCCGCCCTGCACCGCAAGCCCGACCGCCTCGACTTCCCGCAGGCCGTGGCGATGATGGGCACCGGCCGGATGACCATGAACGTGCTGAACCGGGCGCGGATCACCGAGCAGGACGTGGTGCTGGTGACCTCGGCGGCCGGGGGTATGGGCTCGCTGCTGGTGCAGGCCGCGCGCTACGAACGTGCCCTCGCTATCGGTGTCGCCGGTGGCCCGGAGAAGAAACAGCTGGTCAAGGACCTGGGGGCGGACTTCGCCATCGACTACAAGGCCGAGGAGATCCCGGCCGAACCGGCGCCCACGATCGTGCTGGACGCGGTCGGTGGCAGCGTCGGGCGAGCCGCCTTCGAACGCCTCGCGCCCGGTGGCAGGCACCTCATCTACGGCTGGACCGCCGGCTCACCCACCGAGTTCACCTCCGCCGAGATGTTCCAGCGAGGGCTGTCGGTGGAATACGTGCTCGGCGGCGGCATCCCGCCCGCGGCGCTGCTGCGGGAATGGGAGGAACAGGCGATGGCCTTCGCCGCATCCGGCCGGGTCACCCCGGTGGTCACCCTGGTCCCGCTGTCCGAGGCGGCTGAGGCACACCGCGCGCTGGAGAACGGTCAGGTAGTCGGCAAACTCGTGCTGACCTGCTGAAACAGTCCGCTGGGGTCGAACTGGGCGCGGGCCGCCGGTAGCTGCTCGCCCCAGTGCGCCGCCCACTCCCGCTCGGTCAGCGGGACGCTGCCGACCGGGTAGAGGGTGCCGCCCAGCTCCACGGCGCGCCGGTACAGCGCCCGGTTGCGGTCCAGCATGGCGCGCACGGTGTCCGGGTCGGCCGGGGGAGCGTTGCGCAGCACCGCGAACAGGAAGGCCACCGGCTCGTCCGGCATCCGCAGCAGCGGCGCCCGCAGCAGCGCGGTGCGCACCGGGTAGATCAACACCAGCCCGCCGGCGCCGATGTCCCGCTGCTCGAAATCACGCAGCGCCTCGGTCAGGTACCCCTCCACCGCGGAGTCCGGCAGCCACACGTTCAGCCACGGATGCGGGGCGAACCAGTCGCCGGTCGCGCTCAGCTCGGCCACCCCGGGATCGGTGCGGTGGGCGAACTCCCGGTAGTCGACCTCGCGGATCTCCGCGTCCGTGAACAGCAGGCCGTCCAGGTTCTCGGCCCGGTCGAACACGGCGGCCTCCAGGACGAAGTGCCCGCCGGGCTTGGCCCGGCCCTCCAGGTAGTCGAACCGCCGGTCGGCCAGCACCGCGCGCTGGTCGTTCAGGAAATCGGTGAGGCTGCGGTAGGACAGTTCCAGCCAGCGCACCCGGCGCGGCGCGGGGACCAGGTTCAGCGTGGCCGAGGTGATCACCCCGCACTGGCCGAGGCCGCCGAGCACCGCGTTCGCCAGCGGCGAGCCCTGGATGCAGGTGTGCAGCCGGCCGTCGGCGGTGACCACGTCCAGGGAACGCACGGTGTCCACCTGCGCGCCGTGCCGGAACGTGGTGCCGCCGGTCCCGCCCGCGGACAGGGTGCCGCCCACCGACAACTGCAGGTAGTCGGTCAGCACCGGCGGGGTCAGCCCGGATGCCAGCGCGACGTCGAGCACCCGGTCCCAGGTGGCCCCGGCGCCGGCGATGACCTGAGCGCCCAGCAGGTGGATCTCGTCCATCCCGCCGGTGTCCAGCAGGATGCCCCCGTCCGACTGGGCCTGACCGAACGTACTATGGCCCTGACCTCGGGAAACCAGGGTCACGTCGTTGTTGTCGGCGAACCGGACCAGCTCCGACACCTGGGTCGTCAGGTGGGGGCGCACCACGGCGAGCGGGCGGCGGCGCACGATGTGCCCGAAGTCATCGGTGGTGTCCGGCATGGGCAACTTCCTACCGTATGAGCTCGTTGGTTCCGGCAGTGAGGATTACTCAGCGAATTCCAAGGAACCACCTGAAGTAATCCATCCAGTTCTTGACTAGTCTGAGACCTCACCAGGCGAGCCGCGATGGTGCGCCGCTATGGAGGACGCACGCACATGGGTTGGGTCGCAGTGGCGGGCATCGCCATCTTCTTCGTTGGCTTGATGCTCTCGATCGGCTTGCACGAGATCGGACACCTGGTCCCGGCCAAGCTGTTCGGGGTCAAGACCACCCAGTACATGGTCGGCTTCGGCCCGACCATGTGGTCGAAGAAGAAGGGTGAGACCGAGTACGGGATCAAGTGGATTCCACTCGGTGGTTATGTGCGCATGATCGGCATGCTGCCGCCCGGCAAGGACGGTTCGCTGCGTGACGCGACGACCAGCCCGATCCGCGGCATGGTGGAGTCCGCTCGCGAGGCCTCGTTCGAGGAGATCGACGGCGAGGACGAGAAGCGGCTGTTCTACCAGAAGCCCTGGTACCAGAAGCTGATCATCATGGCCGGTGGTCCGGCGATGAACTTCCTGCTCGCGGCGATCATCCTGAGCATCTCGTTCATGGGGTTCGGCACCTACGTCCCGAAGCCGCAGGTCGACAAGATCACCGACTGCGTGATCCCGGTGTCCGCCCAGCGGCAGACCTGCGAGAACGGGGACAAGCCCACGCCGGCCGCGCAGGCGGGCTTCAAGAGTGGCGACAAGCTCCTCTCCTTCAACGGCCAGAAGGTCGACTCCTGGGACCAGCTGACCAGCCTGATCCGCGGGAACGGCGGCAAACAGGTCACCATCGGCATCGAGCGGGACGGGCAGCCGGTGAACCTGACCCCCAGCCTGGTGACCTCCGAGCGCTACGTCGGCAAGGACACCTCGCGCACCGAGCAGGTCGGTTTCCTCGGTGTGCTCCCGGTGCAGGTCAAGGAACGCCAGGGACCGGCGCTGGTCGCCGAGACCATGTGGGACTTCACCGCCAACGCGGGCAACGCGATCATCAACCTGCCGAACCGGATGGTCGGCGTGTGGCATGCGGCGTTCGGTGACGCCAAGCGTGATGTGAACAGCCCGGTGGGCATCATCGGCGCCTCCCGTCTCGGCGGTGAGATCGCCGAGCTGAAGGTGCCCCTCGCGGACCGCGTGCAGACCTTCCTGATGCTGCTGGCCTCGTTCAACCTGGCGATCGGCCTGTTCAACCTGCTGCCGCTGCTCCCGCTGGACGGCGGACACATCGCGGGTGCGCTGTGGGAGGCGGTCAAACGCAGCTTCGCGAAGCTGTTCGGCCGGCCCGACCCGGGATATGTGGACGTCGCCAAGGGGCTGCCGTTCGCGTACGCCATCGCCGCGGTCATGCTGGTGATGACGGTGATCATCATGTACGCGGACGTGGTGAACCCGGTTCGGCTCAGCGGTAATTAGTTCTCTGGCTTCTCTCGGGGCGGTGGGGCGGGCGCATGATATTTGCGCCTCCTCACGCCTCAAGGGCGCTTCGCGTCCGGCTTCGCCGGATGTCGCTGCGCTCCACCCTTGACCCGTGAGCCTCTGGCGCAAAAACGGG
>QZFT01000040.1 GCA_003600225.1 Pseudonocardiaceae bacterium YIM PH 21723 | reverse complement strand
CGCGTCGCGGGACACATCCCGCGACGCGCGCCGACCCCCAGAGACAGAACTGCAAGCTTCATCGACCGGTGCCGGACACGCGATCCGTAAGAAACACGCGCGACCCCGGTCACAGGTTGCCTGTGATGAGGTTTTCCGCCGAAATTGCGGCAAACGGGGTAACTACTCCCCGGCGAGTGCCGAGGCCAGCATGACCCGGGCCGCCTGCCGCGGATCCGGGTTGCTCTCGATCAACGCGCCGACCACCGCGCCGTCGACCAGGGCCAGGACCTGCCGCACCCGATCGTCCTTCAGGGGACGTCCGGTGCGGGCAAAGATCTCGCTGAGTAGTGAGTGCAGCTGCCTGCCCAGGTCCTTGGTGACCGGCGCCAGGTAGGGCCTGCGGCTGGTGGCGATCAGGCCCTCGTAGCGCAGCAGGGTGCGTTCCAGCCCCTCTGAACTGGGGGCCGGGCCCAGCACGGCGTCCAGCACGAGCTCGATCACGGCCTCCGTGGCGTGCTCGCCCTCGGTGATCCGCTCCAGGCGTGACCTGCTGTAGTTCAGTTCCTGCTCGGCCGTGTACCGCACCGCGGCGGTGATCAGCTCGTCCAGCGAGTCGAAGTAGTACGTCGTCGCCGCGAGCGGTACATCGGCCCGCTCGGCCACCGCGCGATGTCTCAGCGCGCCAAAGCCGCCCTCGGCGAGCAGCTGTGCGGCCGCTTCGATCAGGGCCTGCTTGCGGCGTTCACCCTTTGGGGTGCTTGCGGCGGTCATGGTCACCGAGTGTGTCAGGTCCAGATTTCTAATTGATCACAAAAAATGCCTGGTACGACCGTACCAATTCCCGGCCCGTGCGCCGAGTCGACGAACCTCGTCAACTTCGGGACCACTCGCTTGGGCCGCAGGGTTCGACGGTGACCCTGGGCCGGTTCATCCGTCTTCAAGACGGATGAACCCGGAGTCCATACGTCTTGAAGACGGGGTAACCGCAGCAACGGGCGGGCTGCCGTCAGAAGTTGCTGGACAGTTTGGTGGCGGTCTTCTGCATCTCGTCCTCGTAGGACTCGGTGCTGGTCTTCGCCTTGTTCTTCGTGGAGATGATCAGCAGCCGGTGGGTCTTGGTGGCCACGGTGAACGTCTGGGTGCCGTCCGAGAGCCGGCCGGGACCGTGCTTCCGGTGGTCGTCCGGGGTGACCACGATGGTCATGAACCCGTCCTCCAGCTCGTAGCCGGCGCCCCGGGAGTTGTCCGGGCAGTTCTGCACGGCCACCGGTTGGGCATTGGCCGTGGCGGCGGCCGGGAGCTCACCAGCGAGGGCGTCAGCGAGCTCCCGGTCCACCGGTCCGCACCCGCGTTGGGTGCTTCCGCCGGTGAACCCACCGGCGGAGGTGGACGATCCGCCCCCCTGCTTGGACGGACCCTCCGTAGAACTTTGGCTTGGGGCGACCGTGCGGTCGCGGGTCGGCTGTGGCCGGTCGGACTCCGTTTGCAGCCCGTAGGGCAGGTCAGGGTTGGAGGTCGGCCGGGTGGTGGCGGCTTCAGGGGACTGCTCACCACCATGGAACGAAGGCAGAGCGATGGCAACACCCCCGGCCAGGATTACTCCGAGAAACGCGCTAGTAGCGGCCACTCTGGTGCGGAAGGCCGCCGTCGCTTTACGCGAAGCCAGCACGATCTCCCGGTTCCCGAACGACGGTGGCGGCGCGTCGGGCACAGCGGAGCGGAACAGGTCCGTCAGATCCCGTTCGTTCACCGGCGCGCACCTCCTTCCGTCTTCACGACATCCTCAAATCGTCCAATTCGGCGCCCAGGGCGCCACGCAATGTGTCCAAACCACGAGCCGTCTGGCTCTTCACCGTGCCCTCCGAACAGCCGAGGGCCGCTGCCGTGTCGGTGACATCCAGGCCTTCCAGAAAGCGGAGTACCAGTACGGCTCGCTGGCGGGCAGGAACCTGCCGCAGGCCGTTGAGCAAGGCGTCCCTGGTCGCGATCGAGTTGGCGAAACCCGGCCCGGAGCCCGCGCGTTCGGGCATCTCGTCGACCATACGCTCGCGGCGCCACGGCCGCCGGGATTCGTCGATGCTGGCACGGACCAGGGTCTTGCGGACGTACGCGTCCAACGCGCCCTTGTCGCGTACCTTCTTCCAGTGGCGGTGCAGTGCGACGAATGCCGTCTGCGCGAGGTCATCCGCGCGGTGCCAGTCGCCGCAGAGCATGTACGCCGTACGGCGGACAGCGTCCAGCCGGGCCGCGAAGTAGTCCGCGAACTCCCGCTCGTCGCGTTGATCCACGCGAGGCTCTCCAGTCGTTCTTGCCGCACGCCATGAAGACGGAACCGTTCGGCGAAATGGTTGCATGCGATTGAACGGTTACTCCAAGCCGACGTTACTCCTGCTTGCCGGGTCAGCGTAGGGGTGTCCATGTTCAATGGACAGCATGATTGACCTGCGCTCCGACACGGTGACCAAACCAGACGACGTCATGCGGGCCGCCATGGCCGCCGCCGAGGTGGGCGATGACGTGCTGGATCACGACCCGACGATGCGCGCGCTGGAGGAGCGCGTCGCCGGCCTGCTCGGCATCGAGGCGGCCCTGTGGGTGCCCAGCGGCTGCATGGGAAACCTGATCGCGTTGACCCAGCATCTGGGACGCGGGGACCGGTTCCTCGCGGTGAAACACGCGCACGTGGTCGACAGCGAACTCGGTACCGGCAGCTGGATCGCCGGTGGGGCGCCGGTTCCGCTGGAGCCGGACGAGCAGGGGATGCTCCGGCCCGAGGACGTGCGGAACACCGACGGCCGCTACGACATGCAGCGGACCACCCTGCTGTGCATCGAGAACACCGCCAACTTCCTCGGCGGCACGGTCACCACGCCCGAGCGGCACCGGGAACTGGTGGCCACCGCCCACGAGCAGGGGCTGAAGGTGCACCTGGACGGCGCCCGGCTGTGGAACTCCGCCATCTCCCAGGGAGTGCCGCTGTCCGTGCTGGCCGAGGGCGTGGACACGGTGCAGGTCTGCCTGAGCAAGGGCCTGGGAGCCCCGGTCGGATCGCTGGTCGGCGGCTCGGCGGCGTTCGTCGCGGAAGCCCGGCGGATGCGCAAGATGCTCGGCGGCGGGGTGCGGCAGGGCGGCGTGCTGGCCGCCGCGGGCATGGTCGCGCTGGACCGGATGGAGGAGCTGGCCGAGGACCACGCGAACGCCCGGATCCTGGCCGATGGCCTCGTCGACCTGGGCTGGGAGGTCATCCGGCCGGCGACCAACATCGTGATGGCCACGCCGCCCGCGTACATCACGCCGGTGGAGCTGGCGAGTGTCGGGGTCGCCGCGTTCGCGCTGATCGGCAAGATCCGGTTCGTCACGCACCGGGACGTGTCCAAGACCGATGTGACCCAGGCACTGGCGAAGATCGCCACGTTGCACGAAGGTCGATGACATGACTGTGGACTGGGTGGTTTTCGACTTCGGCGACGTCATCTGCGGGCCCAACGGGCTGTATCCGAAGATCGCGGAGCGGCTCGGGGTCGAGGTGACGGAATTCGAGCGGCACTACTGGGAGCAGCGCCCCGCATTCGATCTGGGAACGGCCGACGAGACCCGGTACTGGACGGCGGTGGCCGCCGGGCTGGGCCTGACGATCGACGAGCGCGAGGCGATCGCGTTGAACGAGCTGGACATGGAGGGCTGGCTGACCGCCGAGCGGGCGGACACCGTGCAGCTGATCCACGAACTGGGCGAGGCCGGTGTGCGGCTCGCCCTGTTGTCCAACGCGCCGAGCGCGCACGGCCGCAATGTCGTGGCCTCGCCGTGGGGACAGCGGTTCGCGCACACGGTGTTCTCCGCCGACGTGAAGGTGATGAAGCCTTCGGTGGAGATCTACCGGCTCATCGAGCAGAAGACCGGGGCGACCCCGGAACGGCACTTCTTCCTCGATGACCGGCAACCCAACGTGGACGCCGCGCGGGCGGCGGGCTGGCGGTCGGAACTCTTCACCGACGCCGCCACCGCCCGCACGCAGCTGGTCGAGCTAGGCGTCCTGTAGCCAGGTCTTCAACCGGCGCAGCGCCTCCTCGATGTCGGCGGTGGCGCCGGCGAAGGAGCAGCGGATGAAGTGGTGGCCGTCGGCCGGGTCGAAGTCGATGCCCGGCACGATGGCCACCCCCGTCGCGGCGAGGAGGTCCTTGCAGAAGGCCATGGAGTCGGCGGTCAGATGACTGATGTCGGCGTACACGTAAAACGCGCCGTCGGCCGGGGCCAGCTTGTCGATCCCCATGTCCCGCAGGCCGCTGCACAGCAGATCGCGGTTCGTCCGGTACCGCGCCACGTGACCGTCGGCCTCCGCGTACGACTCCTCGGTGAACGCCTCCACCGCCGCGTACTGGGCGAGCGCGGGCGGGCACAGGCTGAAGTTGCCGGTCAGGCAGTCCACCGCGCGCCGCAGCCGCTCCGGCAGCAGCATCCAGCCCAGCCGCCAGCCCGTCATGGCGAAGTACTTGGAGAACGAGTTGACCACAATGGACTCACGCGAGGTCTCCCAGGCGCAGCCGAGCTCACTGCCGTAGCTGATCCCGTGATAGATCTCGTCGCTGATCAGCTGAACACCGTTCGAGGCGCACCAGGTCGCCAGGGCGGCCAGTTCGTCGGCGGCCAGCACGGTGCCGGTCGGATTGGCCGGGCTGGCCACGATCAGGCCCTGGATGTCCAAGCCCTGCAACATGTCCACCGTGGGCTGGAACCGTTCGGCGGGCCCGCATTTCAGCTCGACGACCTCGCAGCCCAGCGCGGTCAGGATGTTCCGGTAGGCCGGGTATCCGGGGCTGGCCAGCGCGACCCGGTCACCGGCGTTGAACGCGGCCAGGAAGGCCAGCAGGAAGCCGCCGGAGGAGCCGGTGGTCACCACCACGTCGTCCGGGGTGAGATCCAGCCCGTAGTTCCGCTTGTAATGCCCGGCGATGGCGGTGCGCAGCGGCAGGATGCCCAGCGCCTCGGTGTACCCGAGGGTCTCGTTCTCCAGCGCGTTCGCCGCCGCGGCCCGCACGGCCTTCGGGGCGGGGCTGGACGGCTGACCGGCGGCCAGGGAGATGACGTCCCCGTGCGTCCGCTGCCGCTCGGCCGAGGCGGCCACCACATCCATCACGTAGAACGGCGGAACCATCGCCCGCTGCGCAACCTTGAGCATGCCCCCAGGGTAAAGCGAGCATCTGGAATGTGAGCATGGTGCCTTTGCTCGCGTCTGATGCGCGCAAGGGCACCATGCTCACATGCTCAGAGCTTGCCGAGGGCGGCCTTCTCGGCGATGTCGGTGCGGTGGTGCGAGCCGGTGAGGTGGATCCGCGCGACCTTGGCGTACGCGGCCTCCCGCGCGGCGATGAGGTCCTCGCCCTGGCCGACCACGGACAGCACCCGGCCGCCGTTGGACACGACCGCGCCGTCCTCGCGCCGCCGGGTGCCCGCGTGCAGCACGCCGTCCGCGTCGTAGCCGGTGATCACGTCGTCGATGCGCGGCTTCGCCGGGTAGCCGTCGGCCGCGATGACCACGGTGACCGCGGCGCCGTCGGCCCACTCCAGTTCCGGGTGCTCGGCCAGCTTGCCGGTGGCCGCCGCGGTGAACAGGCCGGCGAGGGGGGTGTTCAGCAGCGCGAGCACCACCTGGGTCTCCGGGTCACCGAAGCGGCAGTTGAACTCGATGGTCTGCGGTCCGTCGCTGGTCAGCGCCAAACCGGCGTACAGCAGGCCGGTGAACGGGGCGCCGCGCCGGGCCAGCTCGTCGACCACCGGCTGCACGATGGACTTGACCACCTTGTCCACCAGGTCGGGCTCGGCCCAGGGCAGCGGCGCGTAGGCGCCCATGCCGCCGGTGTTCGGGCCGCTGTCGTCGTTGCCGACGCGCTTGAAGTCCTGCGCGGGCAGCAGTGGCACCACGGTCTTGCCGTCGACCAGGCAGAACAGCGAGGCCTCCGGGCCGTCCAAATAGGACTCCAGCAGCACCGGGTGACCGGCGTCCAGCAGGCTACAGGCGTGTGCCCGGGCGGCCTCCAGGTCGGGGGTGACCACGACGCCCTTACCCGCGGCCAGGCCGTCGTCCTTGACCACGTAGATGGGGCCGAAACGGGACAGCGCCTCGTCCAGCCTGGCCGGGTTGTCCACCACCTCGGCGCGTGCGGTCGGCACGCCCGCGGCGGTCATCACGTCCTTGGCGAACGCCTTGGAGCCTTCGATCTGGGCGGCGGCGGCCGACGGGCCGAAGCAGGTGATGCCCGCGGCTCTCACCGCGTCGGCCACCCCCAGCACCAGGGGGCCTTCCGGACCGATGACCACGAGGTCGGCCGACCAGCTCTTGGCCAGCTCGGCGACGGCCGCCGGGTCGGTGATGTCGGTGGAGATCAGTTCTGCCACAGCGGCGATGCCGGCGTTGCCCGGAGCGCAGCCCAGGGCCGTCACCGCGGGGTCGCGGGACAGTGCCAGGGTCAAAGCGTGTTCACGGGCACCGGAGCCGATTACGAGGACGCGCACAGCGTGCGAGCGTAGACGGAAACAGCCGGAAATCCCGCATCGGTCCTCCCAACAGGTCCCCAGAGGTCACGAATTGGTCTCTCTATATATCCAGGTTGGACGCCGGACGTTCATCCTGGGGCCACGCGCCGTGGACCCGGCGGTCAGACACCCCATCGAGAGTCACTGACATGGTTCACATTACGAAGGCACGGCTGGCCGCCGGTCTGCTTGCCGCCCTGTTTCTGGTGAGCACACCCGCCGCCGTCAACGCGACGTCCGACTGGACCGGTGACACCAAGCTGCGGGCCGGTGCCCCCCTGGTGATCGGGCACCGCGGCGCCTCCGGCTACCGGCCGGAACACACGCTGGCCTCCTACGAGCTGGCCGCCCGGATGGGCGCGGACTTCATCGAGCCCGACCTGGTGTCCACCAAGGACGGCGTGCTGGTCGTCCGGCACGAGAACGAGATCGGCGGCACCACCGACGTCGCCAAGCACGCGGAGTTCGCCGACCGCAAGAAGACCAAGACCATCGACGGCGCCCCGCTGACCGGCTGGTTCACCGAGGACTTCACCCTCGCCGAGCTCAAGACGCTGCGCGCCGTGGAACGGCTGCCGCAGATCCGCGGCCGCAACACCCTGTACGACGGCCGCTACCAGATCCCCACCTTCCAGGAGGTCCTCGATCTGCGCGGCAAGCTGTCCCGCGAGCTGCACCGGGAGATCGGCGTCTACCCGGAGACCAAGCACCCCACCTACTTCAAGGGCATCGGCCTCGACCTGAACCCGAAGCTGGTCGCCGCGCTGACCGCGGGCGGGCTGAACCGCCCCGGTGCGCCGGTGTTCGTGCAGTCCTTCGAGGTCGGCAACCTGAAGTCGCTCAAGCATCAGGTCGCCGTCCCGCTCATCCAGCTGATCGACGCCACCGGCGCGCCCGCCGACTTCGTCGCCGCCGGGGACAAGCGCACCTACGACGACCTGGTGAAGCCGGACGGGCTCAAGGAGATCGCCGGCTACGCGAGCGGCATCGGCCCGGCCGGTACCCGGATCATTCCGGTGGACGGATCCGGTAACCAGACCACGGCGACCACGCTGGTGGCCGACGCGCACAAGGCGCGGCTGAAGGTCCACCCGTGGACCGTGCGCAACGAGAACAACTTCCTGCCGGTCAACCTCCGGACCAGCGCCGATGTCACCGCGTACGGCAAGGTCTGGACGCTGCTGGACCAGTTCTTCAAGCAGGGTGTGGACGGTGTCTTCTCCGACAATCCGGACACCGCGGTCGCTGCGCGGCAGGAGTTCCTTGACAACAACTGAGGCCTGTTCACTGAGTCGACATATCTCTCAGTGATCCTTGTTACGGTGGCCGGTCAGGATCCCGTCATGGAGAGACGGATCCTGCTGGTCACGATCTCGCTGGTGGCGGCCGGTGTGCTGTTCGCGGAGCACGATGTGGTCTTCGCCCGGAACACCGGCTCCGCCGCGGGACCGATCGTCATCGCCCACCGCGGCGCCCCGGTGCAGCGGCCGGAACACACGCTCGCCTCCTACGAACTGGCCGCGTTGCTGGGCGCGGACTTCATCGAGACGGACCTGGTGCCCACCAAGGACGGCAAACTGGTCGCCCGGCACGAGAACGAGCTCAGCGCCACCACGGACGTCGCCCGGCACCCGGAGTTCGCCGGCCGGCACGCCACCAAGACGATCGAGGGCCGGTCGGTGAGCGGCTGGTTCACCGAGGACTTCACCGTCGCCGAACTCAAGACGCTGCGCGCCGTCGAGCGGCTGCCCGCCGACCGGCCGCAGAACACCCGCTACGACGGGCAGTTCGAGATCCCCACCTTCCAGGAGGTCCTCGACCTGCGGTCCCGGCTGTCCACCGAACTGGACCGCGAGCTGGGCGTCTACCCGGAGATCAAGCACCCCAGCTACTTCTGCTCGCTCAAACTGGAACTCGGCCCGAAGCTGGTGTCCGCGCTGGACGGTGCCGGCCTGAACCGCGCCGGTGCGCCGGTCTTCGTGAAGTCCTACGAGCCACGCATGCTGAAGGCCCTGCGTGGGGTGGCCAAGGTGCCGCTGTTCCGGATCACCGACGGCAGCACCCGGCTCACCCCCGCCGAGCTGCGGGAGATCGCCACCTACGCGCAGGGCATCGGCCCGACCGCGGCCCAGGTGGACGCCGGCCTGGTCAAACAGGCGCATGCCGCCGGGCTGAAGGTGCATCCCCGGGTGACCGGCCAGGAGAACGCCGCCGAGATGCTCCGGCTGGGCGTGGACGGGATTCTCACCGATCAGCCGGACACCGCGATCACCGCGCGGTCAGCAGCGCGATGAGTACCCGCGGCCGGAGCATCGCCGTGCCGGACACCATCTGGATGGTCTCCATCAGCGCCCGGTGCACGTGCGGGTCGTCGATGGCGGCGGTCATCGATGTGTCCAGCAGCCGGCTCAGTGCTCGGATGTGGGCGGGTGGGTTGCCCGCGAAGACCAGGTCCTGTGAGGTGGCCGTCCGCCACGGGGCCTTGGTCACCGCGGCCAGCGCGCGTTGCACGGTCGGGGTGGCCCCGCCGTCCCGGCGCAGCCGGGCCGCGTGTGCGGCCAGCTTCTCGGCCTGGAGTGCGGCGACGGTCATTCCCTGGCCGTAGACCGGATTGAAGTGGCACAACGCGTCACCCATGATCAGCAATCCCGGCGGCCAGCCGGCGTGGCTGGGGTACCGATGACGTCGGTTGATCAGCTTGGCGTACCGGTACAGCGGAACATCGGCCGTCAGCCCCTCGGCGATCTCCATCATCAGCGGATTGCCGATGCTGGCCAGGTAGCCGCGCAGCCCATCGTGGTCGGTGGGCGGCTGGTCGTCGCCCCGCCCGGTGACGCCCAGCACCACTCGGCCCTGCTCGACCCGCAGCGCGAACGCCCGTCGCTCGGCGAACGGCTTCTCGCCCATGGTGATCAGTGCCGGGCGTTCCGCGGTCAACGGCCCCGAGTCCGGCAGCCAGGCGGTCAGGTACTCGATGTGGCCGTCGATCGCGTCTTCCCGCGCGGTGGGCCCGCCCAGCTCCTGGACCCACTCGTGGCTGCGGGAATTCCGGCCGCTCGCGTCGACGACGAGGCTCGCGGAGATCGGCCCACCGTCGGTGAGCACCCCGTCGATCCGCCCGTTCGCGATGCTCGGGCCGGTCACCCGGACCCCGTACCGGATGTCCACCGCGGCCAGCTCGCCGACCTCGGTCCGCAGGCATTCCTCCAGCACCGGGCGGCTCACGCTGTGCCCGAACAGGCCCGACGGCCGGGGCGGGGAGGTCCGGGAACCCTGGGCCAGGACCATGCCGACGCCCAGGTCCTGGGTGAGCGCCCCGGCCTGTTTCAGCCGGGTCTCCAGGCCGGGGAGCAGGGACTGCATGGCCTGCGCGCCACGCATCAGCAGCAGATGCAGGTGCCTGCCCTGCGGAACCCCGGTGCGTACGGCCGGCGCCGGGCCCGGGACATCGTCGGCGATGGCCGGATCCCGTTCCAGGACAACGACTTCGGTGAATTCCTTGGCGAGCGCGGCGGCAGCCAGCAGGCCGCCGATCCCCGCTCCGATGACTACGGCTCTATCCCCCATGCACCCACGCTAGCGGCTCAGGACAGGTGACCGCGATGGTGCGGGGTGGTCCATCCGGCTGGATCCGGGCCGTCCGGCACGATCCGGCTGGGGTTCAGGTTGGTGTGCACCTGGTAGTAGTGCCGCTTGATGTGGTCGAAGTCGGTGTTCTCACCGAATCCGGGGGTCTGGAACAGGTCCCTGGCGTACGCCCACAGCGCCGGGTACTCGGTCAGCTTGCGCTTGTTGCACTTGAAATGGCCGTGGTAGACGGCGTCGAACCGGGCCAGCGTGGTGAACAGCCGGATGTCGGCCTCGGTGATCGTCGGCCCGACCAGGTAGCGGTGGATGGTCAGCCGCTGTTCCAGCACGTCCAGGGTGTCGAACAGCCGCCGGTAGGCCCGGGAGTAGGCCTCCTGGTCCTTCGCGAAACCCGCCCGGTAGACGCCGTTGTTGATGTTGCGGAACACCAGGTCGTTGATCTCGTCGATCTCCGCGCGCAGGTGGTCCGGGTACAGGTCGGGCGCGTCCGCCTTCTGGAACTTCGTCCACTGTGTACTGAAGTCCAGGGTGATCTGCGGATAGTCGTTGCTGACCAGCCGTCCGGAGGGAACGTCCACAATGGCCGGAACGCTGATACCGCCGTCGTAGCCGGGCTCCGCAGCGTAGTAGGCCTCGGACAGGTACTTGATGCCCAGCACCGGGTCGCGGTCGTCCGGGTCCAGGGTGAACCGCCAGCTGCGCTCGTCCTGGATCGGATCGGTCACCGCGAGGGAGATGACGTCCTGCAGGCCGAGCAGGTGGCGCACGATGATCGCCCGGTTCGCCCACGGGCAGGCCAGGCTCACGACCAGGCGGTACCGGTCGGCCTCGACGGGCCACCGGGCCCCGGGCTCATCGAGGATTCGCGCATCGAAGTGGTTCGCCGACCGCTTGTAGTCGCCGGCGACCAGGTCATCGTTCGGCACAAAACCCTCCGAAGTGGAAATGTTTCCGGTTACTCTGGTGTTGAGATTACTGTCTAATGAGCTAACACGAATTGGGGAGGTGGCGCATGTTCCTGATCGATTCGACGCCACCGGAGCGTGCCGACGCGGCCCGCAACCGCAAGCTGATACTGGCCGCCGCGAACCGATTGATCAAGGAGTCGGGCATCGACGCCCTGACCATGGATCACGTCGCGAAGGCCGCGTGCGTCGGCGTGGGGACCGTCTATCGCCGCTTCGGCGATCTCGGAGGCCTGGCCAACGAGCTCCTCGATGAGGAGGAGATCGCCCTCCAGCAGGCGTTCCTGTCCGGCCCACCGCCGCTCGGTCCCGGCGCGCCACCCCGCGAGCGGGTGCTCGCGTTCCTGGACGCGCTGCTGGACCGCATCGAACGTCAACGCGAACTCCTCGTCGTCGCCGAGATGGCCCATCCCGGAGCCCGGCAGGCCGGGCCGCCGTACGTGGTGTGCCACCTGCACCTGGCCACCCTGATCAGGCAGGTAGACCCGGAGCTGGATGCCCCGTATCTGGCGGATGCATTCCTGGCACTTCTGTCCCCGGCGTTGTTGCAGTTCCAGACCACGGAACGCGCCTTCCCCGTAGACAGGATCCGCACCGCGGTACGCGCGTTGGCCGAGGCTGTCCTCACTTAATGGCGGCGGCGGAGCGGCGCATGGTGTTCTGCGCCCACTCACGCCTCAAGGGCGCTGCGCGGCTGCCCCACCGGGCGCGCGCCCCCCACCGCCGCTCCCCGGAGTTGACGATGTTCGGGGCTCGTTCCTCGCCGCGAACATCGTCAACTCCGGAACCACAAAGCCAGAAGCAGCCCCCAAAGCGAGCGAAGCGAGCGAGAGGGGCGCCCAAGACCAGATGGTGTCGGGGGTCCGGGGGCCGAAGGCCCTCCGGCTGGGGGTCTGGGGGCTCGGCCCCCAGAAAGCACAAAGTCCGTGCGAGCAAGCCGAAGGCGAGCGAACACGGACATAAGAGACCGCGGGGTGGATTTCGCCTGGCGATGAGGAAAAATCCACTACCCGCGGTCTTGGGCGGTACTCCCGAAGGGGCCCTGCATCCCCGTCGGTAGGTACCAAGTCTTGGGGCGCTACTCGCAGCAGCGCGACATTAGACTAAACGATCGATGGCCGTGGGCGTAACCCGTTGGGCCACTTGTTTTGGATTTTTTTGGGCTAAACGGTGGAAATCCACGGTTTACGAGGCCGGGATCAGGGCTGGAGCTGTGGTTGACCCCGCCGTCGTCCCGGACAGCAGACCACGCGCGGCGAGGATAGGCCGGACGCCTTCGCCGAACCAATAGGCCTCCTCCAGGTGCGGGTAGCCGGAGAGCACGAACTCGTCGATGCCGATGGAGTGGTACTCCTCGATCAGGTTCGCCACCTCCTCGTGGCTGCCGACCAGGGCGGTGCCCGCGCCGCCGCGCACCAGGCCAATGCCCGCCCACAGGTTCGGGTAGACCTCCAGCTTGGACTTGTCACCGCCGTGCAGGGCGACCATCCGCTGCTGGCCGACGGACTGGCTGACGCTCAGCTGCGACTGCGCCTTGGCGATGGTGGCGTCGTCCAACGCGTCCACGAGGCGGTTCGCCTCCTTCCACGCGTCGGCCGAGGTGTCCCGGCTGATCGTGTGCAGCCGGATGCCGAAGCGCACCTTCCGGCCCTCGGCCTCGGCCAGTTCGCGGACGCGGCCGATCTTCTCGGCCACCTGGGCCGGCGGTTCGCCCCAGGTCAGGTAGACGTCCACATTGCGGGCGGCCACCGGTAAGGCGGCTGCCGAGGAGCCGCCGAAGTAGATCTGCGGCAGCGGTGACGGCGGTTCCAGGACCGTGGCGCCGGCGACCGTGTAGTGCTCGCCGGAGAAGTCGAACGGCTTGCCGGTCCACACACCCCGGACGATCTGCAGGAACTCGTCCGTGCGTGCATACCGCTGATCGTGGTCGAGCCAGTCGCCGAAGCGCTGCTGCTCCAACGAGTCGCCGCCGGTGACCACGTTGAGCAGCAGCCTGCCCCGCGAGATGCGCTGGTAGGTGGCGGCCATCTGCGCGGCCAGGGTCGGGGACAGCACCCCGGGCCGGAAGGCCACCAGGAACTTGAGCTTCTGCGTCTGGCTGATCAAGGCCGCGGTGGTCAGCCAGGCGTCCTCGCACCAGGTTCCGGTCGGGGTGAGCACGCCCTCGAAGCCCAGCTGCTCGGCGGACCGGGCGATCTGGCCCAGGTAGTCGATGTCCGGGTCACGGTGGATAGATGCGGAGCGCTCGGTGGAGCTGTGGAAGACGTCCACCACATATCGGCTGTCGCCCGCGGTGGGCAGGAACCAGTGCAGCGTGATGCTCATTTACTTCACCGCCAGGTAGTCGGATTCAAACCGCTTGTCGATCAGGTCCCCGAAGGTGATCTTGGTGGGGATCACCTTGGCCTCGGCGAGCGTGTCCGCCCGCTTCTGCTGGTTGTCGATCAGTTCCTGGCTGAGCGGGAACGGCTTGTCCACGCCGTGCTGGATGACCGCCTTCGCGACATCCAGGGACAGGCCGGTCTCCTTGCTCCACACCTCGGCCCGCTGTTCGCGGTTCGCGTCCGCCGCCTTGATCGCCTTGATCACCCGCTTGCTGAAGTCGGCCAGTGCGGTGTTCTTGCCCGGGTCCGCCAGCGCCTGGTCGGCCGCCAGGTAGAAGTTGTAGCCCTGGGTCAGTCCGTCGCCGGTCACCAGATACTTGCCCTTGTTCTCCAGCAGGGCCTGGGTGGTGTACGGATCCCAGATCGACCAGGCATCGATGTCACCCCTGGCGAACGCCGCGTAACCCTCGGCGGGTTGCAGGAAGCTGAACGTCACGTCGCTGGGCGCCAGGTTCGCCTTCTTCAACGCGTTCAGCAGCACGCCATGTGAGGAACTGCCCTTGGTCACCCCGATCCGCTTGCCCTTGAGGTCCTCCAGCTTGCTGAGCGAGGAGTTCGGCGGCACCAGAATGGCCTCGTTGATCGCGGGCCGCTGCTGCGCGACCACGATGCGCACCTTGTTCTTGGCCGCTGCGGACAGGATCGGTGGTGTGTCACCGGTCCAGCCGACGTCGATGGCACCGGCGTTAGCGGCCTCCAGCAGTGGCAGACCTGCGGTGAACGTGGACCACTCGATCTTGTAGGGCAGGTCCTTGAGCAGGCCGGCGGCCTCCAGATAGGACTTGGTGCCGCCCTTCTGGTCGCCCACCTTCAACGTCACCTTGGCCAGTTCTTCGTTGCTCACCGGCTTCGGTACGTCTGCTGTCTTCGCTGCCTGCTGCGGGCCACACGCGGTGATGGACAGCAGGGCGGCGAGTAGGACAAGTGCGCGCTTCACGCGGTTACCCCCAGGTTGTGCAGAATCCGGCTACGCAGATAGGTCAGTTCGGCGGGACGGCGAGGCCTGCCCACCGGTGGACGGTGTTCGCCGACGATGCGCCCGGAATCCAGCACCAGAACCCGGTCCGCCAGCAGCAGGGCCTCGTCGATGTCATGGGTGACCAGCAGGACGGCGGGGCCGTGTAACTGCCACAGCTCGTCCACCAGCCGATGCATGGTCAGCCGGGTCAGGGCGTCCAGCGCGCCGAACGGCTCGTCCAGCAGCAGCAGCCGAGGTTCGCGCACCAGGGCCCTGGCCAGCGACACGCGTTGCGCCTCGCCACCGGACAGGGTCAGCGGCCAGGCCTTCTCGTGGGTGGCCAGGCCTACCTCGCTGAGGGCCTTGCGGGCCACCTGTTCGGCATCCGCCCGGTGCAGGCCGAGTGACACATTTCGCAGCACCCGGCGCCACGGCAGGAGCCGGGGTTCCTGGAAGGCCATCGCCACCGGTCCGGACACGTGGACGTCACCGTCCACCTCGTCGTCCAGGCCGGACAACACGCGCAGCAGGGTGGACTTTCCCGAACCGGATCGGCCGAGTAGGGCGACGAACTCGCCGGGGGCGATGCGCAGGTCCAACCCGTCCAGCACGGTCCGCTCGCCGAACCGCTTTGTCAGGCCGGTCAGCTGGACCGCGAGGTCCTGGTCAACACCGGTTGCCATTGCAGGGCCCTCCTTTCGATGAACCGCACGAGGACGTCGCTACCCAGCCCGAGGACGGCGTAGACGATCAGGCCGACGACGATTACGTCGGTGCGCAGGAACTCCCGAGCGTTATTGATCATGAAGCCCAGGCCCGCATTGGCATTGACCTGCTCGCCGATGATCAGCGCCAGCCAGGCCATGCCCAGCGCCTGCCGCAGGCCCACCAGGGTCTGTTGCAGGGCTCCTGGCAGCACGACGTGCAGGATCTGCTCGGTGCGGGTGAACCCCAGGACCCGCGTCGCCTCGATCAGTTTGGCGTCGGTGTTGCGGATGCCGGCGTAGGTGCCCAGGTAGAGCGGGAACAGCGTGCCGAGTGCCACGAGGATGACCTTGGGCAACTCGTCGATGCCGAACCACACGATGAACAGGGGGGACAGTCCGAGGAAGGGCAGTGTGCGCAGCATCTGCAAGGGCGAATCCAGGACGGCGTCGCCGACCCGGGACAACCCGGTGATCACGCCGAGCACGATCGCCACCACGGCGCCGATCAGGAAGCCGATCGCCACCCGTTGCCCGGACACCGCGAGGGCTTCGATGAGTTCGCCGTTCAGCAGCAGTTCCCAGCCGACACCGGCGACCTTCACCGGCGAGGCGAGGGTGTCCTCATGGAGGACCCCGGTGCTGCTGGCCAGTTGCCAGAGCAGGATCAAGACAATCGGGCTCAGCCAGCGGGGCGGTAGGAAAGATCTCTTTTTCTTGCGGGCGGAAATCGCCGGTCTTTGGGCACGCGTGCGGACCGGCGCATAGGTCAAGGCCACTGTTCACTCCCCGGAACGTGGTCGAATGCGCGAAATTAAGGGAATTAATCAACCGAATTGCGCAGAAAAAAAGAGGTCAGCGGAAACACATGGAGCTGGCCTGGCGTCGAAGATCGACGTGCAGGCGCTCGACAAGCGCGATCCGAGGGCTGACCATGTCACCGATATTTACACGCACCCCAGGGGGTGTCAACGCGTCGTGACGCAACCGCGTTTGTACTCCGGTGAAATAAATCGGCCCCCTGGAATTCCCAGGGGGCCGAGATGTTTTTCGCTTGTTACGTCAGGGAGTGCCGGACGATGGTCTCGTCGCGGCCGGGGCCGACGCCGATGGCCGACACGCGGGCCAGGGACAGCTCCTCCAGGCGCTCCACGTAGGCGCGGGCATTGGCCGGCAGCTCCTCGAAGGTGCGGCAGCCGCTGATGTCCTCGAACCAGCCGGGCATCTCCTCGTACACCGGAACGGCGTGGTGCACGTCGGTCTGCGTCATCGGCATCTCGTCGCAGCGGCGACCGTCCACCTCGTACGCGACACAGATCGGGATGGTCTCCAGACCGGACAGCACGTCCAGCTTGGTGAGGAAGTAGTCGGTGATGCCGTTGACCCGGGTCGCGTAGCGCGAGATCACCGCGTCGAACCAGCCGGTGCGCCGGGAGCGGCCGGTGGTCACACCGAACTCGCCGCCGTTCTTGCGCAGCAGCTCACCCATGTCGTCGTTCAGCTCGGTCGGGAACGGACCGGAGCCGACGCGGGTGGTGTACGCCTTCAGGATGCCGATGACGGTGCTGATCTTGCCGGGACCGATGCCCGAGCCGGTGGCCGCGCCGCCGGAGGTCGGGTTGGACGAGGTGACGAACGGGTAGGTGCCGTGGTCGACGTCCAGCAGGGTGCCCTGCGAACCTTCGAGCAGTACCAGTTCGCCGCGCTCCAGGGCCTGGTTCAGCAGCAGCCGGGTGTCGGCGATGCGGTGGGCGAACTTGGCGCCGTGCTCCAGCACGGTGTCCACCACCTCGTTCGCGTCCAGCGCCTTGCGGTTGTAGACCTTGACGAGGACCTGGTTCTTGAACTCCAGGGCGGCTTCCACCTTCTGCCGCAGGATCTTCTCGTCGAGCAGGTCCTGGGCCCGCACGCCGACCCGGGACACCTTGTCCTGGTAGGCGGGGCCGATGCCGCGGCCGGTGGTGCCGATCTTGGCCTTGCCCAGGTAGCGCTCGGTCACCCGGTCGATGGCCACGTGGTACGGCATGATCAGGTGCGCGTCGGCGGACAGCAGCAGATTGCCGGTGTTCACGTCGCGCTCTTCCAGGCCGGCCAGTTCCTCCAGCAGCACGCCGGGGTCGACCACGACACCGTTGCCGATGACGTTCTTGACGGCCGGGTTCAGGATGCCCGAGGGGATCAGGTGCAGGGCGAAGTTCTGCCCGTCGGGCAGCACCACGGTGTGGCCCGCGTTGTTGCCACCCTGGTAGCGCACCACCCATTGGGCGTGCTCGCCGAGCAGGTCGGTGGCCTTGCCTTTGCCCTCGTCGCCCCACTGGGCGCCGATGACCACGATCGCCGGCATGAGCAACTCCTGTGGTTAACGTATGTGGGTGCTGGACTACTCCAGACGAATGCCGGTGTACGAGCCTAACTTAGGATCCGACTGTGAGCGTTGTGGCGTTGGCCTGCGGAAACCAGCCCCCCGATTCGCTAACGCAGAGTAGTCGACTCCGCTTCCATCAGCTACCGAATCGGCCCGGAAAAGCCGACGTCGACGAACTTTTGCCGCCAAACGGACGATTGATCGTCTATGGACGTGATTCGGATCTCGCCGCCGTGGTGCTCCGGCTGCTGCGCCGCGAGGCCCTGCACCTGGAGATCGGCTACCTGCCCGCGGAGCGCGACTCGGCGATCGCGAAGCTCCATGGAGCGTCCACTGTGGATGGTGAGGCGCGCCCGGTGCCGCTGGCCCGGGACGACGTCGGCGGGGTGCTCGTCGGCCAGGGCGTGATCGAACCGGTGACCGGTAGCGCCTACTGCGACAGCGAGCACGTGCTGCACGGCCCGGCGAAGCGGATCGTCGTTTCGCCGCATGCCGAATCGGGCCTGGAGGTCACCGTGGTGCGGGGCGCGCTGCGCCGGAAGACCCATCACAGCAGGGCGTTCCAGCTCGCCTGCGAGGAGACGCAGGTCAGCCTGGACGGGGTGCGGCATCCGCGGCCGATGACCGGCTGGACCTGGTATCGGCACACCACGGATCTGTTGCTGGTGCGTTGAGACATGTTCGGCAAAAGGACCCGTGCCCTTCGCCGAAAACATGGACCAAAAACACCAACACCGGTCACCGTCTGGAGTCATGCGCACACTCCGCACTGCGTTAGTCGTGACCGCCATGACCGCCGCTGCCGTTATGGGCGTGGCCACCCCCGCCCTGGCGACTCCGCCGGGAATTCCCAGCAAGGCCACCGCTCAGGGCTACCTGAACGGCATCACCGAAGCTCCCGAGGGGCCGCAGACCGGCTACTCGCGGGAGAAGTTCAAGCACTGGATCACCATCTCCGGCAGCTGTGACACCCGGGAGACCGTGCTCAAGCGCGACGGTTCCAACGTGGTCACCAACAGCTCCTGTAGCGCGACCTCCGGCTCCTGGTTCAGCCCGTACGACGGTGCCACCTGGACCGCCGCGTCCGATGTGGACATCGACCACGTGGTTCCGTTGTCCGAGGCCTGGAAGTCCGGCGCCAGTGGCTGGACCGACCAGCGGCGGCAGGACTTCGCCAACGACCTGTCCCGCCCGCAGCTGATCGCGGTGACCGACAACGTCAACCAGGCCAAGGGCGACAAGGACCCGGCTGCCTGGAAGCCGCCGCTGACCTCCTACTACTGCACCTACGCGAAGATGTGGGTGACGGTGAAGAACTACTACGGCTTGACCGCGCAGCCGGCCGAGAAGTCCGCCCTCCAGTCGATGCTGAACTCATGTTCCGCGTAGTACTGGCGACGGTCGCACTGACCGTGGGGCTGGCCGCTCCGGCGATGGCCACCCCGCCCGGCATCCCGGACAAGGCCACCGCTGTTCGTGAGCTGGCCGAGCTGACCGTCGCGGACGAGGGCTCGAAGGCGGGCTACGACCGGAAGAAGTTCAAGCACTGGATCACCATCGAGGGCCGGTGCGACACCCGGGAGATGGTGCTCAAGCGCGACGGTTCCGGGGTGTCCACGGACGAGGACTGTCACCCGGTGAGCGGGTCATGGTTCAGCCCGTACGACAACGAGACGCTGAACGACGCGTCCGATGTGGACATCGATCACTTCGTGCCGTTGATGGAGGCGTGCAAGTCGGGGGCCAGTGACTGGACCGACCGGCAGCGGCAGGACTTCGCCAACGATCTGGACGCGCCGCAGCTGATCGCGGTCTCGGCGAGTTCGAACCGGTCGAAGGGCGACCGTGACCCGGCCGCCTGGAAGCCGCCCGCGCAGGAGTACTGGTGCGAGTACTCCCGGATGTGGGTCGCGGTGAAGCACAAGTACCAGCTCACCTTGCAGGAGTCGGAGAAGTCCGCCGTCCAGTCCATGTTGGACACCTGCGCCTGACAGACCTCCGAAGTTGGCGATGTTCGGGCGAAAGGCGTGCCCGAACATCGCCGACTTCGGAACTGGTTCAGCGGCGGCGGAGCCAGAGGAACGTGCCGGTGGCCGCGGCCACGACGACGCCGCCCAGCAGCAGCGGTTTGCTGCGCGGCTGGGGCGACGGGATCAACGCCAGCTCGGCCGGGCTGAGTGCCCGGCGCCGGGCCAGTTCCAGCCCGATGGCCTTGTGACCCTGGCGCATCGCCCACTCGTGATTCGCCGCGAAGATCGGCTTCAGTAGCCAGGACAGGCTCGCCAGCAGCGGCTTGTCCGCCTGGACGTGCCAGTTCCACACCACCTGGACGTGGTTGCCGTGCTGAGACAGCTCGTAGCCGCCCCAGCCGGCGAAGTCGCCCCAGGCCTCGAACCGGCTCCGGGTGCCGGTCCGCTCGGTGACCTTGAACTTCCACTTCAGCGTGTAGGGCAGCCAGCCGGTGGAGTAGATCGAGATGACCCGGCCGACTCCCCGCTCGTCACCCGGTTCCAGCTGCGTGACATCGAGGTAGACCGACGGCCACCACACCGGCATCCGGGCCGGCTCGTCGAAGATCGCCTCGACCTCGTCGATGGTGCCGGTCAGATTCCAGGTGCTGACGAAGGAGTAGCTGTTCTCAGCGGTCATCCCAGACCGAGTTCGGCCGCGGCCGCCGGGTCGCTGTCGACGAGGAAGTTCCGGCAGCGGACTGCCTCCTCCTCGTCATTGATGAGGTCGGCCGCCTTGGTCAGCGCCGCGAGTGCCCGCAGGAAGCCCTGGTTCGGCACGTGCGACCACGGAATCGGGCCGTGGCCCTTCCACCCGGCGCGGCGCAGCTGGTCGAGGCCACGGTGGTACCCGGTACGGGCGTAGGCGTACGCGGCGACCGGTTCATCGGCGGACAGGGCGAGTTCGGCCAGTGCGGCCCACGCGGCGCTGGCCGACGGGTCGATGCGCACCACGTCGGCCGGGTCGGCGCCATTGGCGAGTGCGGCGGCCGACTCGGTCCGCTCCGGAAGTTTCGTCGGCTCAGGGCCGAGCAGGTTGCCGTGGAGATCCATGCGGCAACTCTATTTGCTCAACCCAGAACCGAGATGACGACGCTCAGAACGCCCAGTACGAGCGCACCGACGAGGACTGCTGCCACCACCCGTTGGTTCATCATGCCCTCACCCTACTGGGCTATATGGATCAATCTTTCAGGGAGTAGAGCGGGATCCGGGTGCCGGGCCGCAGCCCGATGCGCGCGTAGACCGGCCGCCCCGCCTCGGTGGCGTGCAGCGTCGCGCGGCTCAGCCCGGTGGCCAGGTGTCCCTCGTGGAGAGCCTTGCGGGTCACCGCCTCGCCGTAGCCCTTGCCCTGGTGCTCCGGGTCGGTGGCCACCAGCACGACGAAGAGCCGCCCGGCGGTGTCCACCGTGCCCGCGCAGGCCACCGGGATGCCGTCCCGCAGGGCCAGGTAGGCGTGGATCCCGGACCGCCACAGCCCGGAACCCTCCAGGCCGTCCCGGCCGTCGGCCAGGTCGAATCCGTAGGCTCGGGAGTTCAGGTCGGCGTAGGCGGTCAGCTGCTCGTCCGTGGTCACCCGGACGAAGGTCAGATCGGGGTGGGTGGGCTCCGGGATGGGCAGCACATCGCCCGCCATCGCGGTGCAGTCCATCGCCCAGGACAGCCCGGTCCGGTCGATGAGCCCGGGCAGTTCGGCGCGGGCCTCGGCGGTCAGCAGGTCCTCGAACAGCCACAGGAAACCGGGCCGGTGCTTGGTCCGCATGATCTGCACGATCTGGGCGAGGCGCAGATCCAGGGTCTCCGGGCCGATACCGGTCTCGGTCAGCGTGATGGCGTTCCAGAAGGCGAACCGGCCGTCCACCCAGCGCACGGCGATTCCGGGCAGATCGCGGACATCCGCGGCCGGATCCCGGTCCAGGGCAACGGCTTTCCAGCCGACAGCCAGCTGCTCCACTGATTCCACTGCGTCCACGACATCCATCACTCGATCAATCGTGGACTGATCTTGCCGATGCCGCTATCCGGCAAGGGGACGGTTCACCTGGATGAACCGTCCCCTGACCTGGAACAATTTCTGCAGAAACTAACCGGCGATCATGCGGCCGGCGGACTTCAGGTCCTCACAGGCCTTGGCGATACGCGCGGCCATCGACTGCTCGGCGGCCTTCAGGTACGAACGCGGGTCGTAGACCTTCTTGTTGCCGACCTCGCCGTCCACCTTCAGTACACCGTCGTAGTTGGCGAACATGTGCGCGGCGATCGGGCGGGTGAACGAGTACTGGGTGTCCGTGTCGATGTTCATCTTGATGACGCCGTAGGACACCGCCTCGTGGATCTCCTCCAGCAGCGAGCCGGAGCCACCGTGGAATACCAGGTCGAACGGCTTGGAGCCGGCCGCGAGGCCCAGCTTCTCGGCCACCACGTCCTGGCCCTTCTTGAGGATCTCCGGGCGCAGCTTCACGTTGCCCGGCTTGTAGACGCCGTGCACGTTGCCGAAGGTAGCGGCCAGCAGGTAGCGGCCGTTCTCCCCGGAGCCGAGCGCGTCGACGGTCTTCAGGTAGTCCTCGGCCGAGGTGTACAGCTTGTCGTTGATCTCGTTGTCGACGCCGTCCTCCTCGCCGCCGACCACGCCGACCTCGATCTCCAGGATGATCTGCGCCTTCACGGCCTCGGCCAGCAGCTCCTGGGCGATCTTCAGGTTCTCGTCCAACGGCACCGCGGAGCCGTCCCACATGTGCGACTGGAAGAGCGGGTTCTCGCCGCGGGCTACGCGCTCGGCGCTGATGGCGATCAGCGGGCGCACGAAGCCGTCCAGCTTGTCCTTCGGGCAGTGGTCGGTGTGCAGGGCGATGTTCACCGGGTACTTCGCGGCCACGACGTGGGCGAACTCGGCCAGCGCGGTCGCACCGGTGACCATGTCCTTCACCTTGGTCCCGGAGGCGAATTCCGCGCCGCCGGTGGAAACCTGGATGATGCCGTCGCTCTCGGCCTCGGCGAATCCGCGCAGCGCCGCGTTCAGCGTCTCCGACGAGGTCACGTTGATGGCCGGGTAGGCGAACTGGTTCGCCTTGGCCCGGTCCAGCATCTCCGCGTAGACCTCGGGGCTCGCGATGGGCATCGGGGTTCCTCCTCCAGAGTTCAAGCGTTCCGACCGCATCTTACGAGGCAGGGATGCGGATGCGGGGATGTGCCGATCGAAATTCCAGATGCCGAGAGCCCCTGGCGTTACCGACCGATCACAAAGAGTGCCCAACCTGGGGAGTGCACTCACCCGCGTTGTCTCGCACAATAGGTGGATCGGTGCAGTGTGCGGATCAGGAGTGAGTAATGGATCTGTCTGTCCTGGAGACGGCGTGGGACCAGGAGTGCACATGCTGCGACGGCTCGGGGAAGAACCCTGACCCGGCCGACGGCGAGTTCAGTGCCCAGGATCTACGGCTGCGCAAGGGCGCCAAGCAGTTCCTGTCCTCGGCGACGGTGGCCAGGCGGCTGGCCGAGATCAAAGAGGAGTGGCAGGAGCTCAAGGAGTACGCGGCGGCCAACAACCACAAGAACGTCTACAGCTTCGACGAGTACGTGAACTTCAAGCTCGGCGAGAAGTCACCCATCGCGGAGGCGCACACCCTGGCCAGCAAGAACCCGGACTGCAAGAACTGCAACGGCACCGGCAAGGAGCTCACCGAGACCGGCCGGCAGCTGCTCGCCTTCCTGAAGCGCTGGCCGCAGACCTGATCCCTTCGGGGTTGCGTCTGGCCTGTTGTCGAAAGAGGGCTTTGGAGGGGGAGACGGGCTTGCGGCCGCGTCTTTCCTGCCTGCGTGTTGCGTGGGGGCACGCCTGACTGGCTGTCTGCTGCCGTCGGGGTGACCTGGTGTCATCGGGAGGCTTGGTCGCGCCCACATTTCGTGGCCCGATGGTGTCCCGAATCACTCTAGGTGTCGATCACGCACCTGTTGTCCTGCGCGAGACCACTCAGCCCCCGTCCAGTCCACAGTGGACCAAGCCGTTGTTCCATCTTCAAGATGGATTCGGGGCCCCAAATCCATCTTGAAGATGGAACAACCACGACCCTTTCACCCACAGGAGCACCACTGGTCACAGGGGCCCCACCGGTCACACGCAGGTCCGCATGGGATCGGGATCGGAAGCGATCTTGGCCCGAAGGCCTGAGTCGGCCCTGTTTCAGCCGAAGGCCCAGACCGGCGTGCCCCTACCCGACACGCAGGCAGGAAAGACGGGCCCAACCACCCGTCTCCCCCTCCAAAGCCATCTTTCGACAAAGAGCCAGACCCAACCCCAACAGCCCTAAGCCGCCGGAGCGATCAACAGCTCCGACCGGGTCGCCTGGACGGCGATCTCCGTCCGGCAGGTCGCGTCCATCTTGGACATCAGGTTCTCCACGTGCTTGGCGACCGTCTTCGGGGAGATCTGCAGCGAGTTGGCGATCTGGATGTTGGTCCGGCCGGTGGCCACCAGGCTGAGCACCTCCATCTCCCGCCGGGACAGTCCGTACGGCGGGGTGGCCGGGCGCTCGGAGACCAGCAGGTGATCCCGGCCGGGGCTGACCGTCACCCGATGGAAGTCACCGTGTGCGGACGGCCACCAGAAGGACCTCGGCGCGGACGGCCAGACGCCGCGCAGGATCTCGGTGATCACCTCGCTGCCCTGATGCAGGAGCGGGCCTGCGGCGGTGCCGGGGATGCCGACCACCTTCATCGAGGGCGTGACCAGCACGGCATTGCGGTCATCGGGGTGTTTGCGCAGCTCTTCGAGGGATTCGGCGAGCGGGTCGACCAGGCCGCTGAGCATCCTGGACAACGCGGACCACAGCTCGCGGGTGGAGTCGACGGGCTGGTCCTTCTCCACCGTGCTCACGTGCAGGCTGCCGGTGTACCGGTCGTTCTTGGTGAACATCCGCACGGTCACGCCATTGCTGAAACCGGCCGGCATCAACACCTGTTTCGCGGTGTACGTGTCCTCGTATTTGAACGGCAGATCCTGCCAGCGACCGGGTTTGGTGTTCGGGTCGGCCAGCCGCAGGAATGCCGCGTCATTACGGACGAACCAGGTGTTCAGGTGGTGTTGGACCGCATCCGGATAGCCCAGGTTGACCACCGAGACATGATCTTCATCGTCCAGCTGGGCCCGAGAGATAGAGCCTGCGGCGAAGGGCACCACGGTGCGGATGGCCGTCAGTACTTCCGCTGCCTTCTCCTCGCGCCCGGCGGAACTGCCCAGGACGCAGCCGATGCGGACGATGGCGCGGGCTACGTCGTCGTGCACGTCGCAAGCCCTTCATAAGATTTCGGTACGGATTTGTCTCGCAAAAGATATAGCCGCTGGCACGAATGGGCGAGCCTTTGTGGGTGACCAATACGTAAAACACCGACTGGCGGAAGATGAGCTGGGTCATATCGCGACGAAACCCCAGGTCGCGAGCTCGCATGCAGGGATGCGGATATGAGGGCACTTCCATTGGTGCGTAGACGTGGCGATGCCCCGGCTGGGAACGCGCAGCCGGGGCATCGATCATGTGCCGGGCGGTGACTGGCCACACCGCCCGTCAGGGAACGCGATCGCTAGCAGTACCAGTCGTGATAGGGGTGACCGTGATGCCAGCCGTGGTAGTGGTCGCCGAGGTGAACCCCGAGAACCGTGGAGTAGTGGTGGCAGTGGTCCCCGACGACGATGTCGGCCCCGGCCGCCGGCGTCGCCGAGGCGGCGCCCGCCCCGGTCAGGATAAGCGTTGCTGCTACTGCTGAAGCAGCGCAAATACCCGCAAATTTGCGCATTTTTAGTGCTCTCCGTTCAAAAGCTGGTGAGTATCCCCACCGTCTCCGTGCGGAATTAATGTAGCGCGATCGTAATGTTGGACTCTAGGTCTCTCATTACTTAGGAAAGGCCGACCACCTGAATAATGCAGTGCGCACGGCTAAATAGCAGCAGGGTGTTATTTCGATCTACGAAAACACATCACCCTCATGTCCCACAAAGATCAAAGTGCACGCTGTGTAGCCATTTGATCGCGCAACGTCTATCCCGGCGGGTGAGTATCGGGAAAGTCGGTGCAGTTATGGGATTCCCGACGCGCCACGCGTGGCGTGGCGTGTCGGAATGTGGTGCGCATCACGATTCAATTACTGTAGAACGGCTACGCATTGCCGGAAATGTAGGGAAGCAGACTTCCGGCGACCGCGTTCCATTCCTGAATGGTGGTCTGGGTGATGACGCCACCGGTCGTGTAGGGGTCGGCGGCGAGGAGTTCGTCCAATTCCGCGCGGCCGGCGACCGAATAGATCACCAGTGCGCCCTTGGCCTCATCCACCGGTCCGCCCAGCCACACCTTTCCCTCGGCGGCCAGGCCCCGGATGTACGCGCGATGCGCGTCGAGGTTCGCCAGGCGTACCTCCGGATCGGTGTTGAACACCCACTGCACGGCGAACGTGGTCACGCATTCCTCCAGATGTCACGGATCGGACTCTTCCGCCGACACTACTGAGGCTCTGCCCATGTGGGGCGGACAACCGTCGGGGCCAGTGGGTAGGGTGCGTGGCGATGACGGGGGAACAGGTACAGGAGACGGCGACTGAGATGACGGCACCTGGCGGGGGCTCGACCAGTGCTGAGCGTGCGGTGGAGCAGACGCTCGGTTCGCTGCGGACCATGGATGCCAGCGAGCTGGACGCGAACGCCGCGCCCAGCGCACCGCTGACGCTGGAGGACCTCTACCGCCAGCACCGCATGCGCCTTGTCCGGCTCTCCGTGCTGCTGGTCGACGACGTGGCCACCGCGGAGGACGTGGTGCAGGAGGCCTTCACCGGCCTGCACCGGCACTGGTCCGGCCTGCGTGACTCGGCCGCCGCCGTCGGTTACCTGCGCACCGCCGTGGTCAACGGCAGCCGCTCCGTACTGCGCAGGCGCAAGACGGCGCGGGAGTACACCCCGCCGCACAACACGACCGCCCGTTCCGCCGAATCCCTGGCGATGCTGACCACCGAGCACCAGGCCGTGGTCGCCGCACTCGCCCAGCTGCCGCCGCGTCAGCGGGAGGTGCTGGTGCTGCGCTATTACGGTGAGATGAGCGAGGCCGAAATCGCCGAGCTGACCGGTATCTCACGAGGTACGGTCAAATCCACCGCGTCCCGCGCCCTTGACGCGTTGCAGAAAATCATGGCTCACTAGCTCTCGTCCCAGCTCCATCAGAACTGCCGCGAAATGGCCTACTAGACCATTGTGGGGTTGGTCGATGACACTGCGAGATGTGCCTGTGAATCGATGCATCGTTGCCATCGACGTCGGTGGGACCGAGGTCAAATCCGCCCTGGTCTACGGCAACCCGAAGGACGCCAGGCCGGTGTTGTCCCAGCGGCGCGCGACGCCCAAGCTGGCCGATCCGAGGGCCACCTCCGCCGCGGTGATCGACCTGGTCGTGGAGCTCACCGAGCAGCTGGGCAGGCAGTCCGAACATCCCCTCGACGCCCTGGGCCTGGTCGTGCCCGGCATCGTGGACGACGAGGCCGGGGTCGGCGTGTACTCGGCCAACCTGGGCTGGCGGGACGTCCCCTTCGGCACGATCCTCGCCGAGCGCACCGGGCTGCCGGTCGCCTTCGGCCACGACGTGCGGGCCGGTGGCCTCGCCGAGGCCCGGCTGGGCGCGGCGCGCGGGCTGTCCGACGCGGTCATCGCCCCCATCGGCACCGGCATCGCCGCCGCGATCATGCTCGGCGGCCGGATGCACGCGGGTGGCGGGCTGGCCGGCGAACTCGGTCACATGAACGTCGGCCACGAACTGACCTGCGCCTGCGGTGCCACCGGCTGCCTGGAGGTCGTCGCCTCCGCGTCGGCCGTCGCCCGCCGGTACTCCACCCGCAGCGGCCGCCCGGTGCACGGATCGGCCGAGGTGGCCGAGGCCATGCAGCGGGGCGACGCCGACGCGATCAAGGTGTGGCGGGAGGCGGTGGAGGCGTTGACCACGGCCACCGCGATGCTGGCCACCGTGCTCAGCCCGGAGGCGGTGATCTTCGGCGGCGGCCTGGCCATGGCCCGGGATCTGCTGCTGAACCCGCTGCGTGCCCGATTGTCCGAGACGCTGACCTTCCAGCGGATGCCGGACCTGCGGATCGCGCAGCTGGGCTCCGACGCCGGTTGCCTGGGCGCGGCGCTGCTGGCCATGGACATGCTCGAGGAGCGCACCCCGCGGCACACCCGCACGATGGCCCGTGGCCGCCTCTACCCGCGGACGAAGCCGGAGCCGTTCCGCGGCACGCATTAGTCTGGTCGGCATGGCCGAGGATCCGGAGAAGCTGCTGTCCCAGGCACTGCGTGCGCACGCGGCGAGCACGGGTGCCGGCCGGCCTTTCCCGGAACCGGTCCGCGACTGGATGCCCCCGCACCAGGTCCGCCCGCAGCGGCCCGTCGCGGCGAGTCCGACGGCGGCCTGGCTGCTGCTCGGCGCGGTACTGCTCGGGCTGCTCATCGGGGTTATCGCCGGGGGCCTGAGCGTGCGATGACCACGCCTGTACCGTTGATGCCGTGACCCCTCAGGCCATCACCGTGCAGGCCAGCATCCTTCATTGGCTGGACCCGCTATACATCATCGACCAGCTGGGCCCGTTCGCCTTGATCGGCCTCTGCGTGATCATCTTCGCCGAGTGCGGTCTGCTGCTCGGCTTCTTCCTGCCCGGCGACTCGCTGCTGTTCATCGCGGGCCTGTCCGTGGCCACCGGCGCCATCAAGCAGCCGATCTGGCTGGTCGCGGTGCTCGTCACCCTGTGCGCGATCGTGGGCAACGTCTGCGGCTACTACATCGGCCGCTCGGCCGGACCCGCGTTGTTCAACAAGCCCGACTCCAAGATCTTCAAGAAGGAGTACGTGGACAAGACGCACGAGTTCTTCGAGAAGTACGGCCCCCGGGCGATCTTCCTCGCCAGGTTCGTGCCGATCGTGCGCACCTTCATCACCGCGTTCGCCGGCGTCGGCCGGATGGACCAGAAGAAGTACTTCTCCTACTCGGTGGTCGGCGGCATCGTCTGGGCCGCCGGGCTGCTGCTGCTCGGCTTCTACCTGGGCAACATCGAGTTCATCAAGAAGAACATCGAGATGATGCTGATCCTGATCGTGCTGATCAGCGTGGTGCCCATCGTGTTCGAGGTGCTCAAGGCCCGGCGCGAGAAGAAGGCCGCCCAGTCCGCCTGATCGACCAGGCTCCGAAGTTGACGAGGTTCGCGGCGAGGAACGAGCCCCGAACCTCGTCAACTTCGGGACCAAAAGTCAGTCCATGGAGAACATGGAGCCCGGGTTGAACAGGTTCCCCGGGTCGAGGGCCGCCTTGATGGCGCGGTGCGTGCGGATGCCGATGGGCCCGATCTCGGTCGCCAGCCAGTCCTGCTTGATCTTGCCGACGCCGTGCTCCCCGGTGACCGTGCCGCCGAGTTCCAGGCCGACCCGCAGGATCTCGTTGAACGCCTTGCGCGCCCTGGCGAACTCGTCCTCATCGGCGGCGTTGTAGACGATCGTCGGGTGCATGTTGCCGTCGCCCGCGTGACCCAGCACGGCGACCCGCAGCCCGACCTCCTCGCCGATCCGCTGGCAGGCGGTCATCAGCTCGGTGATCCGGGTCCGCGGCACTCCGACGTCGTCGGTCAGCCAGGTGCCGTAGAGCTCCAGCGCGGTGAGCACCACCCGGCGGGCCTGCAGCAGCATCTGCCCCTCGGCCAGGTCGGTGGTGGAGTGCACCAGCGAAGCCCCGGCCGTCGTGCAGATCTGCTCCAGCTTGGCGATCTCCTGCCGGGCCGCCTCGCCGCCGGCGTCCGACTGACACAGCAGCAGCGCGGCGCTGCCGGTGCCCGCGCCCAGCTCGGTCCGCAGATAGCGTTCCGCGGCCTCGATGGAGGTGTGGTCCATGATCTCCATCAGCGAGGGGACCAGGCCCTCCCGCACCACGGCGGACACCGCGTCACCCGCAGACGACAGGTCATCGAAGGCGGCCACCAGCGTGCACGGGGCCTGTGGCAGCGGGCGCAGCGCCACGGTGGCCTTGGTGATCACTCCCAGAGTGCCCTCGCTGCCGATGAACAGCTTCGTCAGGTCGTAACCGGCCACGCCCTTCACCGTGCGGCGACCGGTGCGCAGCAGCTCGCCGTCGGCCAGCACGACGTCCAGGCCGAGCACCGCGTCGGTGGTCACGCCGTACTTCACGCAACACAGGCCGCCGGCGTTGGTGGACAGGTTCCCGCCGATCGTGCACCAGTCGTAGCTGGACGGATCCGGGGCGTAGAACAGGCCTTCCTTCTCCACCGCGGTGCGCAGGTCCAGGTTCACCACGCCCGGCTCGACGACCGCGAGCCGGTTGCCGGTATCGATCTCCAGGATGCGGTTCAGCTTGGTGGTAACGAGCACCACACAGCCGTCGATGGCGTTCGCGGCGCCGGTCAGGCCACTGCCCGCGCCCCGAGGCACGATCGGCACACCCGCCTCGGCGCACAGTCGCACGATGGCCTGAATCTGCTCGGCCGATTCCGGGAGTACCACCGCCAGCGGGCGTCCTACCTGCGCCAACGGCATCATGTCCCGGCTGTAGCCCGCAGTCACATCCGGGTCAGTGAGTACGCCTGAGGCGCCCAGCTCATGGGTGAGCCGCTCCACCAAGTTATGGGCCATATAACGCACGGTAGACGCCTATCCGTAACTCGCACTACAGGTGAAACGCCAGTGAAAAGAGTGAAGTACGTCTACAGTGCGCGGTGTGTTGACCACACCCATGGCCTTCGGGCCGTTGGAGACAGCCGGACCCTGGATGGTCTGGGTGATCGTGCTGGGCTTCATCTTCGTGGAGTGCGGCTTGATCGTGGGCCTGTTCCTGCCCGGCGACTCGCTGCTGCTCACCGCGGGGATCGTGCTGGCGCAGCAGGATCACTCGTACCACGCCTGGGGGCTGGCGATCGGCTCCGTCGTCGCCGCGGTCGGCGGTAATGAGTTCGGCTACTACATCGGCCGGAAGTCCGGGTACAAGCTGCTCATCCGGCAGGGCGGCACGATGCTGAACCGGCAGAACATGGACCGGGCCAAGGGCTTCCTGGACCGCTACGGCTTCTGGGCGATCGCCGCCGCGCGGTGGATCGCCTGGGTCCGCACGCTGGCCCCGATCATCGCGGGCGCGGTGAAGATGGACCAGCGCCGCTACTCGGTCGCCAGCACGGTCGGCGCGCTCACCTGGGGCCCGGTGCTGCTGCTCGGCGGCTTCTACGGCGCCGGTCTGCTGGAGCGGTACCGCTGGCTCACGCACATCGCGATCGCCGGGTTCGTGGCGTTCGTCGCGGTGGGCACCGGGTACGGCCTCTACCGCTACCGCCAGGACATGCGCCGCCCGGTCGACGAGGATCACGACGCTGCATGACCGAACGGCGTCAGTGGTTATGGCAGCGGTTCGGATTGCTCGCGGGTCTGGGGATCATCGCCCTGCTGGGCACCCTCGGCCAGCGGTACTGGGACTTGGTCCGGCGCATCGATCTGCTGAGTGCGGCGATCGTCGCAGGTGGCTTGCTGGTCCTGGTGGTGGTGCTGATCAGTGCCAGGCGACCTGTCGCGACACGGCGGCCCATCGCCCCGATCAGCCTGAAAGTCGTGCTGCTGGCCGTCGGTGCCGTGGTGGTCGCCACCTGGCTGTCCATCGTGTTGCTGCTGCGCGAGGCGAACAACTCCACCGGTGACCGTGCGGCCGCGCGGATCGACGCCATCCGCACCGCGTTGTCGGTGGGCGCCGGAACCGGCGGCGCGATGGCGCTGCTGCTGGCGACCCGGAAGCAGTGGCTCGGGGAACGCAGCCAGGAGCACGCGGAGCATGATGCCGGGGAGCGCCGGTTCACCGATCTGTACTCGGCGACCGCCACCCAGCTGAGCAGCGACAAGGCCCCGGTGCGGATGGCCGCCATGTTCGCCCTGGAACGGCTGGCGCAGAACAGCCCGCAGTACCAGCAGACGATCGCCAACCTGATCTGCGGCTACCTGCGCTGTCCGTTCGACCCACCCGCGCATGTCCGGCAGGACAGCAGGCGGATCGACGGTTCGACTGACACGGCGGCGATGGAAGAGCTGCAGGTCCGACTGGCCGCACAACGGATCCTGACCACCAATCTGCGGCCCGAGGCCCCGGGATTCTGGCAGGGGATCAGCCTTGACCTCACCGACGCGGTCCTGGTGGAGGCCGATTTCGCCGGTTGCCGACTGGCCGATCTCGTCCTGGTGCGCACGGTCTTCCACGGCGACACGGATTTCAGCAGAATGCGATTCGAGGGCAACCTCTGGCTGGATCGGGTGCAGTTCGTCGGTAAATTCGACATCAGCCGGGCGAACGTCGATGGAGACTTCCGTTGTGCGAGCGTCACTTTCAGCAAATCGGCCGACTTCGCCTGGGCGCGTTTCCACGGCGAGTTCACCCTGCTGGATTGCCGGTTTCACCGGGCCTGCGATTTCACCGAGGCGCACTTCAATGGTCAGGTACTCATCGATGGGGTCACCTTCGACTCGGAGGTCGACTTCGACACCACCCAGTGGGTCGAGACCGCCCGGCTGCAGCAGTCCGTGTTCCGGGCTGGCGCGAGCTTCCGCGCTGCTCACTTCCAACGGTCGATCAACATCCACGACTGCGAGTTCGGCGACTCGGTGTTCTTCGAGGAGGTCGTCTTCAGCGGCATGATCAAGATCTTTGCGACGGACTTCAATGAATTCCAGCATCTGGAAGACTGCGCGTTTCACGGCGAGGTCTATGTGCTGGATTCGGTCTTCTCCGGGCTGCTGGTGAGCGCCTCGCAATTCCGTTGTGGCGCACGGTTCAAAGACTCCCGGTTCATCGAGGGTCTGGTGATGATCGGCGTGACCAGTGACCGGCCCTTCAGGTTTATCAAAGCCCGCTTCGCGGACACCTTCGAAATGCCCGAGCATGTGCAGGCCGAGTTCAGCGACTGCGTACTGACCGGCGAGGAACCGATCGAGTCCCTGCCCAGGGGCTGGGCCGTGGCCGAGGAGAGCCGCCAGTTCTTCCGCCCACCCATGAGTCATCCGGATTTTGCTTCCGGGAGCAGGTGAAGTTCTTTCCGCTGGCTCGGCGAAGTGTCACCCTTTCGGTGTGCTCATCCCCGGGGTGGTCACCGGCGCTCTCCGGCAGCTGCCCGTGCAGACCATCATCGAGCTCGCCGGCCGTGCAGGGTTGCGCGCGCTGACCGTGTCCGCCGACCCACATCTGGCCGCCGGGCAACTGTCCGACGCCTCCCGGATCGGCGTGTGGTGCGCCAATGCCGGCCTGCAGCTCGAGTCCTACGCCACCGGGTGCCCGTTGCTGACCGATGAGCTCCTGGAGACCGCGGCCGCCCTGGGCGCGCCGACCGTCCGGGTGCTGGCCGGTGACCAGTCCAGCGAGACCGCCGGGCTCACCGAGCGCTGGCAGGCGATCGACGCGTTGCACCGCTGCGCGGTCCAGGCCGCCGAGTACGACCTGGCGGTCGCGGTGGAGTTCCAGCCGGGGACGCTCGCCGACTCGGCGGGCTCGACGCTGCGGCTACTGGCCGAGGTGGACCATCCGAACCTGATCCCCTACTGGCAGGCGCCGCCGCTGCCGGAACTGGCGCCGTGCCAATGGGATCTGCGCATGCTGCTGCCCGCGCTCCGCGGCATCCAGGTGTACTCGCTGGGCTTCGCCGGGTTCCGTGACCGCCGCTCGCTGGCCCATCGCGCTGATCTGTGGCCCGTGCTGCTGGCTCAGCTGGCCGCCGACGGGCACGATCGCTTCGCCATGCTCGCCTACCTGCTGGACGACTCCGAGGAGTCCCTCACCCAGGACACCACGACCCTCCTGCGCTGGCTGGGCTAGGGCGTCCGCTCCACCAGCGCTGCGGCCTCCAGGAGCATCCAGGCGGAGAGCTGAACCGAGAGGTCGGCCTCCGGGACCTCCGAGTCGTGCCCCGAACCCTTGGAGAGGCTGTAGGTGTCCGCCGGCCTGGGCAGCGTCGCGGGCTCGGTCCACTCCGCGGAGAACAGCGGGCCGCTGGTGGTGATCACCCGGTTCGTCCACGCGGCCTCGGCCGAGTCGATGACCAGTTTGCGTGCCGTGTCGTCGCCGAGTTCCACCGCGGCCAGGGCCAGGTAGCGGGCCAGGATGCCGGCGAAGAGGCCGCCGTCGCCGCCCCCGTGGCTGCGCAGGGCCCCGTTCACCATCAGATGGTCCGCGACCGCCTGGATCGTCCGGCTCGCCCGCTCCGCCCAGATCGGCTCGTCGGTGATGGTCGACAGCTCCGCGCAGGCGCCGATGTAGACGCCCTGGCAGTAGGTGTAGGTCGCCTTCTCCACCGAGGTGATGGCGCCGTCAGCGCCCACCCGCAGGCCGTCCCAGAGCAGGCCGGTCTCCGGATCCACCAGGTACTCGTCCATCCAGTCCACAAGGGACTTCGCCAGGTCCACATCGGACCATTCGTGGCCTTCGGCGGCGAGCCGGGCCAGCAGGATGGCCGCCGGGCCGGTGGCGGGCACGTTCTTGAAGTTGTCCTTACGGCGCCACCAGATTCCGCCGCCGCCGTCGGGAGTCCAGGCCTGCCGCAACTGTTCCGCCAGCACCTCGATGCCGCGCCGTTGCGGGGATCTGGTCACCTTGCCCGCTCGTTGCAGAGCCAGTCCGAGCCAGGCCATGTCGTCGTAGTAACGGTTGGTCCAGCGCAGGTTCCGCATCCGGATACCGCGCACCACCGCGCCGATCGTCGCGCGCCTGCCCAGTTGCGGGGCACGCAGTTCCGCGTCCACCAGACAGTCCAGCAGGTGCGCCTGCCACCAGTAGTTGAACGAGCGGTGCAGCCGCTGACCCAGACTAGCGGGCCAGGTGCTCATGCCCAGTGCGGTGAACGGCACGCCCCACACCGACCGCATGTGCCTGCTGCGCACCGCCCGCTCAGCGACAGCGGCTCTTGCCGACCACAACCGACCCGCACTAGTCATGTCCCCATACTGACTGAGAATTCACTTCCAGGCTGAACCAAGGTCGGCGTGTTCCCGGACCCACGCGTGCATGACGATGCCCGCCGCCACTCCCGCGTTGATCGAGCGGGTGGAGCCGAACTGGGCGATGGACACGGTGATCGCCGCCGCCTGCCTGGCCGGTTCGGACAGGCCGGGACCCTCCTGGCCGAACACCAGCAGGCTGCGCCGGGGCAGGCTCGCGGTCTCGATGGGCACCGAACCGGGGGTGTTGTCCACCGCGACCAGGCTCAGGTCGTGCTCGGTGGCGTAGGCGAGCAGATCATCGACATCCGGATGGTGCAGCACGTGCTGGTACCGGTCGGTGACCATGGCGCCACGCCGGTTCCACCGCTTGCGGCCGACGATGTGCACGGCCTCGGCGGCGAAGGCGTTCGCGGTGCGCACCACGGTGCCGATGTTGTGGTCATGCTGGAAGTTCTCGATGGCCACGTGGAACTCGTGCCTGCGGGTGTCCAGATGCTCGACCACCGCCTCCCGGCGCCAGTAGCGGTAGTGATCCACCACGTTGCGCCGGTCGCCGTCGGCCAGCAGCTCCGGGTCGTACCGCTCGTCGGTGGGCCACTCGCCCTCCCAGGGGCCGACCCCCACCGGTTCGGTCGTCCACTCGGTGGGGCCGGGCTCAGACATCGCTATCCCGTCGGGCGCAGCTCCGTGGAGGTATCCATGATCCGCCAGGGCACGGCCCGGCGCAGGGCGGTGAGCAGGTCGGCCAGTTCGACCACCCGATCGGCATCCAGTCTGCCGCGGACCACCGCGACCACATCACGTTCATCGAAGAGAAGTATCGCGCCTCGGATCCGCGGGTCCGCGCTCAGTGCCGTGGTGATCGGCCGGCGCAGCACCGCACGGGCGTAGTCCGGCTCCCGGCTGCAGGTGGCGAACAGCTTGTCGAACGAGCCGTTGTCGATCGAGACGGTGTTGCCCTCGACGGACCAGTCGGCGTCCCTGGGCACGATCGCCACATCCGGGCCGGGGACCGGCCGGGGCACGGTGACGATGGTGAACGCCTGCTGCCTGCCGTCGTGGTTGATCACCTCGGCGGCGTGCATGGGGACGCCGGACAGCTTGCCGAGCAGACCGGGGCCGATCACCCGTTCCGTGCCGAGCAGCATGTCCAGCGGCCGGATGCGGTCGATCAGCTTGCTGCGCCCGCGACGCAGCAGCTCCCACCCGGTTCGGCGCGCCAGTTTGCGCAGGCCACACGTGCGGCGCTGGAAATCCTCGCGGGCGTTGGCCCACAGCAGCTGCAGCACCACGGCGGGGAGCACCAACGCTCCCAGCGCCGCTAACACCCAGTTAGGTCCGGACACCACCATGTAACGGCCAACTGATCAACCATTCGGCGGTATCGCAACGTGACCAAACCGTTATAGATCGACTTGAACGTAGGTGAGCATGGTGGCCTTGCTCGCGTCTGATGCGAGCAAGGCCACCATGCTTGCATTCAGGGCGCGCCGGGTCAGTCCAGGCCGAGGTCGGACTTGGTGAGGATGGAGCGGTACTGGACGCCCTTGGCTTCGATGATCTCCTTGGCGCCGCTGTCCCGGTCCACGACCGTGGCCACGCCGACGACCTCGCCGCCCGCGGCGCGGACGGCGTCGACCGCCGTCAGCGGGCTGCCGCCGGTGGTCGTGGTGTCCTCGACGACCAGGACCCGCTTACCGACCACGTCGAAGCCCTCGATCTGCCGCTGCATGCCGTGCGCCTTGGCCGCCTTGCGGACCACGAACACGTCCACCGGATCGGTCTCGGTCAGCGACGCGTACATCACCGAGTAGGCGACCGGGTCCGCGCCCAGGGTCAGCCCGCCGACACCCGCGTAGTCCCAGTCCGCGGTCAGTTCCCGCAGCAGGCGTCCGATCAGGGGCGATGCCTCGTGGTGCATCGTGGCGCGCCGCAGGTCCACGTAGTAGTCGGCCTCCTTGCCGGAGGACAGGGTGACCTTGCCGTGGACCACCGACAGCTCGCGGACGAGCTCGGCGAGGCGGTGCTTCGACTGTTCGCTGTTCACAGGGCAACAGCTTCGCATATCAGCGGCTGATGACCCGCCGTGAACATTGCCCCAACATCGCCCGACAGGTCGTTGAACTGGGCCTTTTTCCGTCGACAGGTGGGCTGAGCAGCGCCGGATTTCACAGTGGGAGACCTGGCCGTGATCTTGATTGGACCGAGTGGCGCAACGCCTTCCGGCCGAATGGGTTACGTGGCCATGCTGCGCGGCCGATCGGGTACTGCCGGATGGCGGTAGGCACCACGGTGCACCCGATATCGCCCCTTGTGGTTCCCACTATCGTGTGCGCAACCGGGTGACGACGGTGTCAGGTGGCTTCCACCGATAGTCGGGGAAGATTGTTTTGCCTGATGAAACGGCCTGCATGTGGGCGGTTCAACAGTGTGGCGGGATTCCTGGCACCGGTTGTGTCACTTGGGGCTTGGTTACTCGGCGTATTCTTACTACGATGACCAAGTTCACCCGATGGAGCTAGCGAAAGGGGTGACCGTGCACAGCATCAGTACCGCTGCACCGACGCCCCGGATGGCGCCGGATGCTCCGTTCGCGGCGGACATGGACTACGCCGACGCCGCGAGGACCCATCGGGACTTCGCCCGGCGCGCGGTTCAGTACTGCCTGAACCAGGGCATCCGACAGTTCGTCGACCTGGGTTCCGGCATTCCCACTGTGGGCACCGTTCACGAGGTCGCCCAGTACCACCAGCCCGAGGCTCGCGTCGTCTATGTGGACAGCGACCCCGCGGCGGTGGTGCACAGCAAGGCCATGTTCACCGGTAACGAGCGCGTCGCCATGGTTCTCGGCGATCTGCGCGAACCGGAGCGCCTGCTGGCCAACACCGAAGTCAGGCAACAGCTCGACCTGGGCAAGCCTCTCGCCATATTCGCCGTGGCGGTGTTGCACTTCATCCCGGATTCCGATGATCTCGGAGGCGCTCTGGCCGCCTACCGGGACGCGATTGCACCTGGTAGTCACATGGTTATCTCGCATGGCAGCGAGTACGTCGCCCCGATGTGGAGCGACGATGCCCGGAGCATCCACCCGCTGGTGCCCCGGACCACGCAGCAGGTCGCCGGCCTGCTCGCCGGATTCGACCTGGTGGAGCCCGGAGTGGTACCGATTCAGCAGTGGCGGCCGGAATCCCCGGTTCCCACTGGCCCCGCCCCTGTTCGCAGCTACGCGGCCGTAGCACGGCGGCCGTGATGGGCGCCGTCGGACAGAGCCGCAAGCCCGGCGAGAAGTGGTTCACCCGCGCGTGGTCCAAGGCCATCGCGAGCACCTCCTACGTGGCGATGAGCCGCGAGGAGATCGAGGAGTTCCTGGGCCGCCTGACCCACAAGCTGGCCGCCGCCCTGCTCGGTGAACCGTTCTGCGCCGCTCCCGCCGCCGAGGTGGGCGCCGCGCTCGTCGAGGCCAACTTCACCACCCCGGCCACGCTGAGCAAGACCATCGGTCTGCTCGGCCAGGACGCCATCGAACTGCTCGGCCTGGTCAGCGACGAGGTGCTGCGCACCAGGATCGTCGAGCTCCAGGCGGGCGTCGCCAACGGTTTCGTCGGCGCGCTGCGCGACCGCACCCTGCGTGAACACGAGGAGATCCGGCAGGCCGTGCTGGATGCCCGGATGCAGCTGGCCGGGGTCGGCCGGCGTCCGGTGCTGGACACCGACCACAGTGGACTTGACGTGTTAGATCGCGACGGATTCCTGCGACGGCTGGACGAGGTTTTCAGCAGCATCGACCCCGATCTGCGGGTCGGCCTGGTCCACCTGGACATCGACGCCTTCAAGGTGATCAACAACAGCCTCGGGCACAAGGTCGGCGAGCGGCTGCTCGGCGCCGTGGCCGGCCGGCTGGCCGAGTGCATGGGCGACCTGCCCGCGCAGCTGGCCCGGATCGGTGGCGACGAGTTCGCCATCCTCACCGTGTCCGACCAGCGCCTCGGCGACTCGCTGGTGTCGCTGGCCGAGAAGATCCTGGCCGAGCTGATCACCCCGCTGTCCTTCGACGGGCACGAGCTGGCCATCTCGGTCAGCATGGGCATCGTCGAACGCCCGATCCTCGCGGGTACCGCGGTGGAGCTCATGCGGGACGCGGACATCACGCTGTACCGCGCCAAGAGCGAGGGCCGCGGCCGCTGGGCCACCTACGACGAGGAGCACAACGCCCGCGAGGTCAGCCGCTACACGCTGGTCGCCTCGATGCTGACCGCGTTGGAGCGCAACGAGTTCTACGTCGAGTACCAGCCCCTCGTACGGCTGTCCGACAAGACCGTCGTCGGCGCCGAGGCGCTGGTGCGCTGGATGCACCCGGAGATGGGCAAGCTCTCCCCGGACCGGTTCATCGGACTCGCCGAGGAGACCGGGCTGATCGTGCCGCTGGGTCGCTGGGTGTTGCAGCAGGCGTGCAACCAGGCGAAGAGCTGGCAGGACAAGTACGGCACCGCCGGACCGTTCGTCAGCGTGAACCTGGCCGTGCGGCAGCTGTGGGACCCGAACCTGGTGTCCGACGTCGCCTTCGCGCTGGAGTCCTCCGGCCTGGAGCCCGCCCAGCTGCAGCTGGAGCTCACCGAGAGCGCCATCATGGGTACGGCCCAGCAGCCGCTGAACGCGCTGCGCGCGCTGTCCGAGATGGGCGTGCGGATCGCCATCGACGACTTCGGCACCGGCTACTCGAACCTGGCCTACCTGCGGGACCTGCCCGTACACGAGCTGAAGATCGCCGGTTCGTTCATGGCCGGGCTGCGGGTCAACGGCTCCAACCAGGTCGACGAGCGGATCGTGTCCGCGCTGGTCGCGCTGGCCCACGGGCTGAAGCTCACCGTCACCGCGGAGGGCGTGGAGACCCCCGCCGAGGCGGCCAGGCTGAGCGACATCGGCTGCGACCTCGGTCAGGGTTGGTACTTCGCCAAGCCCGGGCCGCCGGAGAACCTCGACTGCCTACTGGCCGCGGCTGTCTGATCCCTATTGGTCTAGCTCTCCAACGCTCACATGGGCGCTTTACACCCATCTGATGGGAGCATGGTGGCCATGCTCCCATTCAGGGGGCGTTGGAGAGATGGGGATTGGTCTGCTCAGTAGTGCAGCAGGTCGGTGGCTTCCTGGCGGATGTCCTGGAGCTCGCTGCGCGGTGCGATCGCGCGCCATTGGCGGTAGTCCACCTCGGACAGCCCGATCTCCTTGGCGATCTCGGAGTTCTCGCCGAGGTAGTTCAGCACCACGCTCTGCTGATTGGCGTCCACCATCTCGAACAGCTGGCCGCGCCAGGTGCACAGTTGACGCAGGTAGCGCATGCCGTCCAGCTGGTCGGTGGACACCACCTTGAACTTGGCGCCGATCTGGGCGGTGAAGTCCTCCGGCGCCGTCGCACCGGGCAGCGGGTGCAGCGTCACCTCGTTCGGCTTCGGGCCGAAGTCGGCGTCGAAGTCCTGACCCTGGTGGAACGCGGTGAGGCCGCGCCGGACCGTGGGGCGCAGCGGAGCCGGGAAACCCCACCAGCGGGCGGGGCCGAATTCGATGCCGCCCATCGGGGCCCAGCCGATCTGCCGGTTCGCGTACCGGCCGACCCGCTCCTCGGCGCCGTTGGGCTGGATCTTCCACATCTCGGTTCCGGCGGGCAGCTCGGTGAACCGCATGTAGTACTCAGGGATCTGGTGCGTGCTGTCCGGCGCGTAGCCATCGCCGCGGAACGGCGGCGGGTACACGGTGCCGGTGCCACGCTGCATCGCGTCCGTGCGCGAGTTGCCGCCGATCGGCACCTGGTAGAGGAACGAGTTGAAGGCGAAGAAGCGCAACAGGTACACGGCGCTGCCGACGTCCCAGCCGGAGATCCGGTTCAGACCGTAGGCGTCGTTGATCTCATCGGCGCGTTCGGCGTGCGTGTCCTGCATGCGGGTGCAGAAGCCGGCGGTACGGTGCGGTTCGAATCGGGCGGGCACGGTGACGTTGCCCAGGTGCAGGTCCGCGACGGTGGGATGCAGCGGCTTCTGCATGGGGGTCGCGGCCGCGATCTCGGACATGCCGGCCGCCTCGTGCAAGGACTCTTGCGCAGTCATCGGCTTGGGCCGCCCTTTCACTGGCTCCGACGTGCTTGCAGGCAAAAGCTACCTCGCATTCTCGGTTAGTCCATCCAGTTGAGGTCACATACGGCCGTTCGCTGTCAGCGCAACGGGCTGCCGATCACCCTCTGTGTGGCATTTGTGCAGGTCCACGCCTGGATACTCGCTGAATGGGGTGAGGAAAGTGACACGATCCGTAATGCCCGAATTGGCCGGTTGCGCATTCCGCTTCCCGGTGGAACACGCAGCTAGGCGCGGGTCATAAAGATCAAGTGAGTAGGGGCGGCCGTCGCCCGGGTAGGTGTGCCGGTCCAGCAGCCGGGGGAACTTTGTCCGCCACCGTGGATAACCTCCATGGTCGTGGCGGGTAAACAGGGTGATGCGGTAGAAACGCGCGCGGCGGTGGCGGCCGTGGCCGGCTGGATCTCCGGCGGCGGGGAGCGCCCAGTCAGGGCCGAGCTGGCGGCCGCCGTGCGGCTGAGCCTGCGCACGCTGGAGCAGATCGCGCCTGGGCGGGCCGTCGAGGTGCGGGTGCCGCCGTTCGCCGCGGTGCAGTGCGTGGCCGGCCCGACACATACACGGGGGACGCCGCCGAATGTGATCGAGATGGATCCGCTGACGTGGCTGCGGCTGGCGACCGGCGACCTCGCCTGGGTGGACGCGGTGGACTCCGGTTCGGTCCGTGCCTCGGGGACCCGGGCGGATATTTCGGCCCTGTTGCCCGTAGTCCGGCTCTGAGTCGACAGGTCCACAGTGGACGGTCATGATCGGAGCGCCGGCTGAGTGGGCACCCGGGTTCTAGCCCATCCATCCTGCGGAAACGCCCAGGGGGTTGATCGACTGTACTTACGGCGAGCAGATACGCTGGGGGTGATCCAGAAAGGGGGCCGCCGTGGTCACCAGCCCGACGATGCGACGCAAGGAACTCGGCCTGCGGTTGCGCGGTTACCGCGAGGCGGCCGGCAAGCGCATCGAACAGGTCGCCGAGCACCTGGAACGCTCCACCGCGACCATCAGCCGCGTGGAAACCGGCAGGCAGCCGGTCCGGGTGATGGACGTCGAGCGGATGCTCGCCTTCTACGGCGTACACGGTCCCGAGATCGACGAGGTCCTGCACCTGACCCGCACCGCGAAGGATCGCGGCTGGTGGGAGGACTACAACGACGTGCTGGGCACCGGCCCCAGCTATGTCGGCCTCGAGGCCGCGGCGCGCAGTGTCCGGGTGTTCGACCCGTTCACCGTGCCCCAGTTGCTGCAGACCGCCGACTACGCACGGGCGATCTGCACCGCCCGCCGGATGGCCATCAGCCCCCACGCGGTCGAGCGCTTGGTGGAGACCCGGCTGCGCAGGCAGCGCCGGTTCAAGGAACTGCCCGTGCTCAGCTTCTGGGCGGTCATCGACGAGAGCGTGCTGCACCGCACCGTCGGCGGCCGCGAGGTGCAACGCGCGCAGCTGGCCCGGCTCGCGGAACTGGCCGCTTACCCCCAGGTGACCCTCCAGGTACTGCCCGCCGGTATCGGCGCGCACCCCGGCCTGGTCGGCGGTTTCACCGTGTTGGACTTCGACGGCGGACCCAAACAGAGCATCTATCTGGAGAACCTCACCGGCCACCAGTTGCTGGAGAAGCCGGTCGAGGCCGAGGAGTACGTCTGGGTCTTCGACCAGCTCCGGGCACGTGCGCTCGGGCCCGAGGAGTCAGTGGACAAGATCCAAACCGCGGTTAACGGTTAGTCGACTGTCACACCGCTCGTGGGTTTCGGACGTGCGTAGGCCGTTTACACTTCAATGTATAGCCCGACCGGCGATGCGAGGGAGTTCTCGGTGGTCTGCGACCAGCCAAGCAGCGACTCACCGTCCATGAACGACACTACCGACGACCGCCCCCACGAGGAGTGTGGTGTATTCGGTGTCTGGGCTCCGGGCGAGGAAGTCGCCAAGCTGAGCTTCTACGGCCTGTACGCCCTGCAGCACCGGGGCCAGGAAGCCGCGGGCATCTCGGTGGGCGACGGTCGCCAGGTCGTGGTCTACAAGGACCTCGGACTGGTCAGCCAGGTCTTCGACGAGCAGGTGCTGTCCAGCCTGCGTGGCCACGTGGCCATCGGGCACAACCGGTACTCGACCACCGGCTCCAGCAACTGGGAGAACGCGCAGCCCTCGTTCCGCACCAACTCGGTGGGCACCAGCCTGTCCATGGCGCACAACGGCAACCTGGTCAACACCGCCGACCTGCTCGCCAGGGTGCAGGAACTCCAGCTGACCCGGAGCAAGAACAACGGCGCCGTCGGCGCCACCAACGACTCCGACCTGGCGTGTGAGCTGCTCTCGCACCTGTCGGTGGACCAGGGCATCGAGGGCGCGGCCATGTCGCTGCTGCCCACCCTGAAAGGCGCGTTCTCGCTGGTCTTCCACGACGAGACCACGCTCTACGCCGCGCGTGACCCGCACGGTGTCCGCCCGCTGGTGCTCGGCAGGCTGGAGCGCGGCTGGGTGGTCGCCTCCGAGACGGCCGCGCTGGACATCACCGGCGCCTCCTTCGTCCGCGAGGTCGAACCCGGCGAGCTGATCGCCATCGACGCCGAGGGCCTGCGCAGCCAGCGATTCGCCGCGCCGGATCCCAAGGGCTGCATCTTCGAGTACGTCTACATCGCCCGGCCGGACATGACCATCGCCGGCCGTTCGGTGCACGCCACCCGGGTGGAGATCGGCCGCAAGCTGGCCGAGGAGCATCCGGTCGAGGCAGACCTGGTCATCCCGGTGCCCGCCTCCGGTACCCCGTCGGCCATCGGTTACGCCCAGGCCTCCGGTATCCCCTATGGCGAAGGCCTGGTCAAGAACTCCTACGTGGGCCGGACCTTCATCCAGCCCTCGCAGACCATCCGCCAGCTGGGTATCCGGCTGAAGCTGAACCCGCTGCGCGACGTCATCCGCGGCAAGCGCCTCGTCGTGGTGGACGACTCCATCGTGCGCGGCAACACCCAGCGCGCGCTGGTGCGCATGCTGCGTGAGGCCGGCGCACTGGAAGTCCACGTCCGGATCTCCTCACCCCCGGTGAAGTGGCCGTGCTTCTATGGCATCGACTTCGCCACCCGCGCGGAGCTGATCGCCAACGGCCTCGACCAGGACGGCATCCGCCGCTCACTCGGCGCCGACTCGCTGGGCTACGTATCCTTGGACAAGCTGGTGGCCGCGACCGAACAGCCCAGGTCACGGTTGTGCGCCGCCTGTTTCGACGGGAAATACCCCATCCCGCTGCCGGATGACGCCTTGATCGGTAAACACCTGCTCGAAGGTTTGGAAAAGGGCGTCAGCGGGCAAGCAGAACCTGTCCTCCCTAGCGGGTACGGTGCGGAGGACGCCGTAAGGCGGCCGTAGCCTTGTCCAGCCATCTCGCCGATTGCTGAATTCGGGGAGCGGTCACCGCTGGCCTGATGAAGGGAATCGTCGTCGTGACGACACACGCGCAGTCTGTGGACTTTGCGCTGTCGATGGACAAGGCCGAATGGAGTCCAGCTCTGGATATCACCCCATTCGCCTCTGGCCTGGTCAACACCCTCAAGCTCAAAGCAGACCGGTGGACCGAGCCGGTGCTGGCCGCGAAGACCGGCGGAGTCGGCCCGAAACTGGGGATCGCCGCCGAGCTGGATCTGCGCCGCACCATCGGTATCGACCTGGTCGCCGCCGTGGTGGACGGCCTGGTCGCCTCCGGAGCGGAACCGCTCTTCCTGCAGGACTACATCACCGTCAGCAAGATGGTGCCCGAGTGGCTCACCGAACTGCGCACCGGAACCGAGCTGGGAGCGGCCCAGGCGGGCTGCCCGCTGCTGGGTGGCGGGATGTGCGAGCAGCCCTCGATCATGTCCCGCGGTGAGCTGGACATGTCCGCCACCGCGGTCGGCATCCAGGAGAGCGAGCAGCTGTGGGGCGCCGACCTGGTGCGCCCCGGCGACGTCATCCTGGCGATGGGCGCCACCGGCCTGCACACCTCCGGCTACGAACTCGTCCGCCACGTGCTGGTGGACATCGCCCGGATGCCCCTGGAGGGCCACGTCGAGGAGTTCGGCCGCACGCTCGGCGAGGAGCTCCTGGAGCCCAGCCGGATCTACGCCAAGGAACTCCTGGCGCTGCGGGCCGAGGCCGAGGTGCGCGCCTTCGCGCAGATCGGCAAGGACGGCATCGCGTCGGCGCTGGCCAGGGTGATCCCCGGCGGCCTGGTCGCCCAGGTGGAACGCGGTACCTGGACGCCGAGCCCGCTGTTCGCGTTGATCGGCCAGCGCGGCAAGCTCAGCCGGGAACGCCTCGAAGAGCGGGTGAACATGGGTATCGGCATGATCGCCGTGGTCAGCCGGGACGACGTCGACCGCGCGCTGGCGCTGCTGACCGCCCGGCACGTGCCCGCCTGGGCGGCCGGCGAGATCGTCAAGGCGACCGAAACCGGACATCGCGCCGTGCTGGTCGGCGACCACCCGAGGTTCTAGGGCTAACAGAAATTCCCCCGTCGCCCGGAACCGGGTGCGGGGGAATTTTCTGCGCGAGGACTACCTGTAGTCCTCGTATGGGTCTTCGTCCACCCGGTCCTCGTTCGACCGCGAATCGGCGGCCTCACGAGCCCGCGCTTCGGCGGCCTCACGTTCCTCAACGACTGATAGCTCGCGCTGCAGAGCCGTGAAGTCCGTGGTGGGGGAGCTGTACTTGAGCTCTCTCGCCACCTTCGTCTGCTTGGCCTTTGCCCGGCCGCGGCCCATGGCTCGACCCCCTCGCACACGTACGGGGCGGCCAGGGGAAAGGCGGCCCCGTGAGTCTCGACATTGTTCCTGGGCCCTACCGTACCGTGCCCACCCCGATTCGGGCGACGCGCAGGCGGCGGTTCGCGAGGTGATACTGACCTCGGTTACGAAATCCGTCCGGTCGGGAAGCGGGTGTCAGGACACATTCATCACCACGATGGCCCTGCGCATGGCACCATTTCTGGTGTGTCAGGTCCGTTCGTCGCCTACTTGCGGGTGTACGAGCCACTGTCCGCCTTCGGCGAGCCGATGCAGCGGCGTCTGTGGCAGGCCATCGAGGCCGGTCCGCTGGAACCGGCAGAGGTGGGGAAGCGGGAGCGCGAGCTCTGGTTGCGTTCCCAGCTGAGTGTTGGGCCGCGATTGCTGCCCAACGATCGAACCGATCGTCCCCTCGATGTGCTCACCCTGTCCGCGGATGAGATCCCGGGCAAGCGTCGTAATCAGGTCGGCCCCGGGCCGCTGGTCTGCCCATTGGATGTGCGGCCCCGGATAGCCGCCGGCCTGGTCAGTTTCATCACCACCGCGCCCAAGGTGGTCCGGCTCGCGGCGTTGCCCGCCCCCGAGGAGTCCATGCGCGCCCGCGCGTCGGCCGTGATGGCCGAGCAGCGCGGTGCGGCGGTGCACGTGGTCTCCTCGACCTGGACCGTGCCGCTGCCCTGGTTCGTGCTCGTGGACCCCGGCATGCGGGTGATCGAGGTGGACGCCGGCCGGCGCCGCGTGTGCTGGCGGGTCGCCATGGACGACGCCCGCCGCCGCATCGCCGCCGCGTACGAGGTGGCCAGCGAGGCCCTCGGCCCGGACGGCCCGACCCGCGTACTGCGGGACACCGAGCGCTGGCTCGGCCACTTCCACCCGCATTCCGCGGTGGAGCTGGACTACGGCGGCCTAGCCGGTCTGATGGACGACGAGACGCTGATCGGCGACACCACGGCCGAGGACGTCCAGTCGGCGATGGCCGCGCTGCGTGCCGGGGAACCGGAGCTGGCGGTGGAGCTCTACCAGTCACTGCGCGAGTTCTGGTCGGAGATCGCCGACAAGGAGCAGTTGTCGTAGGGGCTGTCGGCTGGTTTGGGCTGTTGTCGAAGGACGCTTTGGAGGGGGAGACGGGCTGGGGGCGTGGTCTTTCCTGCCGGCGTGTTGGGTGGGGGCACGCCGGTCTGTGCTTTCGGGTTTCGTCGCCGGGCCTTGATCGCCTCCGTCACGGACCTGCGCGGGCCTGCGCGGACCTGCGCGTGACTCCTGGGGCTGCCGTGACCAGTGGTGCCCCTGTGGGTGAACCGGTCGGCAATGTTCCATCTTCAAGATGGATCCGGGCCCCCAAATCCATCTTGAAGATGGAACAACCCCACAGTCCACAATGGACCAAGAGGGTAATCCGTCTTCAAGACCGAAAACAGGGTGCTTTTCGGTCTTGAAGACGGATAACTCGATGCCCGTTCACCCACAGGAGCACCATCAGGCGCAGTGGTCACTTCAGCCACGCGCAGGTCCACGCAGCCAGCGCAGGTCCGCACAGGACGCGATCAAAGCCCGAGGCGGAAGCCCAAAAGCCAGACCGGCGTGCCCCCACCCAGCAGCCCGGCAGGAAAGACGCGGCCCCAACCCGTCTCCCCCTCCAAAGCCATCCTTCGCCAACAGCCCAGACCCCACCCCCACCCCCATTCCCCCAAAAAACCGCCGACAAGATCACATTTACCAAGATCAACTAATTGGACACGCCGAATAAGCGCCAAGACACGCCGGTAAATTGTCCATTGTGGATGGACAAAGTGGACGGTCAACGGTTTCGGCCAGTGGGATAGCGCTTGCCTGCGGTGATGTCCATATACATTCGATGTTCGTCACCTAAGTCGGTGGGGGTCGAATTCCCATCACTATGGGCCGTTATGATTCCCGGGCTATTTTCGACTGCGGCTAACCCGGAGCTGATCGTGAGCGAACTGCGGCAACGGTTATCGATGATGACCGTCAAGGATCGTGAGTCCATGATCACAACTGTTGTCCGGGAGCAGGTCAACGCGGCACTGGAACAACCGGCGGAACAGCGGATCGACCCGCTCGCGTCCTGGCGTGCCCTGGGTATCACCGCGCACTCCGCCGAGCGGCTGCGCGCGGGGTTGTCGCAGGTGACCGGGCTCAAGCTGCCCGCGACGCTGACCTATGACCAGCCGACCCCGGACGAGCTCGCCGAGTGGCTGCTGACCCGGCTGACCGGCGAGCACCTGCCGGCCGCCCCGGTGGCCGCCGAGAACGGGCTGCCCGACGCGGATCCGATCGTGGTCGTCGGTATGGCCTGCCGTTATCCCGGTGGCGTCCGGACTCCGGATGACCTGTGGAAATTGTTGATCGACGAGCGAGATGCCGCCGGCGCATTCCCGGAAGACCGCGGCTGGGAACTGGACGATATTTTCGATAGCAACACGTCTGTTTTTCCCAGTGAGGCCGGTTTTCTGTACGATGCCGCCGAATTCGATGCCGGGTTCTTCGGTATCGATGGTGACGAGGCCGCCGCGCTCGACCCGCAACAGCGACTACTGCTGGAAACGTCCTGGGAGGCCCTGGAGAGCGCGGGCATCGATCCCCGCCGCCTGCGTGGCAGCCGGGCCGGTGTGTTCACCGCCGCCCGGAGCGCCGCCTCCGGCCGCATCGCCGCCACCTTCGGCCTGAAGGGTCCGGCGCTCACCGTCAACGCCGCCGATTCGGCCTCCCTGGTGTCCCTGCACCTGGCCGCGCAGGCGTTGCGGACGGGCGAGTGCACCCTGGCCATCGCCGGTGGCGCACAGGTGTTCGTGACCCCCGACTCGCTGCGGACCGACACCTCGGTCGACGGCCGGAGCAGGCCCTACTCGGCGACCGCCGACGGCATCGGCTGGGCCGAGGGCGCCGGAACGGTCGTGCTGGAGCGGATGTCCGAGGCCCGCCGCAACGGGCACCCGATCCTCGCCGTGCTGGCCGGATCCGCGCTCGGCCAGTCCGGTACCGGCCCCGCGCAGCAGCGGATGATCCGGCAGGCGCTGGCCAACGCCGGGCTGAGCGGCTTCGAGATCGACGCCGTGGAGGGCGACGGCAGCGGAATCCCGCTGGGCGACGCCGCCGAGGCGCAGGCGTTGCAGACCACCTACGGCCACGACCGGATGCGGCCGCTGCTGCTCGGCTCGCTGAAGTCCAACATCGGGCACACCGCGGCGGCCAGTGGCGTCGGTGGCGTGATCAAGATGGTGCTGGCCATCCGGCACGGGGTGCTGCCGAAGACGCTGCACATCACCGAGCCCACGCCCGCCGTCGACTGGACCGAGGGCGCCGTCGAGCTGCTCACCGAGACCAGGGACTGGCCGCGCACCGGCCGGCCGCGCCGCGCCGCGATCTCCGCGCTCGGCGCGACCGGCACCAACGCGCACCTGATCCTGCAGGAACCCGCTCAGGAGATCCGGCCGCTGCGCTACGGCGGCGCCGGCGCACAGCCGGTGGTGCTGTCCGCCCGGACCGCCGACGCGTTGCGCGCCGCGGCCGAGCGGCTGCACGCCGACCTGGCCGGCCGGGCGGATCTGACGCCCGCCGATGTGGCCCACACGCTCAACCGGCGCACCCGGTTCGAGCACCGGGCCGTGCTCACCGCCGCCGGCCGCGACGAGCTGCTCGCCGGGCTGGCCGCGCTGGCCGCCGGTGAGGAGGCGTCCGGGCTGGTGGTCGGCAACGGCGCCCAGCCGGGTGGCCTGGCCTTCCTGTGCGCCGGGCTGGGCAGCCAGCGACTGGGCACCGGATTCGGGCTGCGCGAGTCCATGCCGGTGTTCGCCGACCAGCTGCGCAAGGTCTGCCGGGAACTGGATCGGCACCTGCCCAAGCCGCTGAGCCAGGTGATGTTCGGCAGCAGCGCGGAACTGCTGAACCAGCCGCAGTTCGCGCACGCCGCGGTGTTCGCGGTGCAGGTGGCGTTGTTCCGGCAGGCGGAGGCGTTCGGCGTCCGGCCGGACGTCCTGCTGGGTCACGCGGCGGGCGAGGTGGCCGCCGCGCACTTGGCCGGGCTCTGGTCGCTCACCGACGCGGCGGCGATCATCGCCGGGTACGGCAGACTGCGGCAGCGGCACCCGGAACCGTCCGAGGCCTCCGCCGACCAGCTGGCCGGCTACCGCGCGGTGCTGGCCAAGGCCGCCGTGCGCCCGGTGTCGATTCCGCTGATCTCCGCGGTCACCGGCCGGGTGGCCACCGAGGCCCAGCTGGCCGATCCGGAGTACTGGCTGCACCAGGCCCGTGGCGCCATGTCCTTTGTGGACGCACTGCACAAGCTGCGTGAGTTCCAGGTCGGTCACCTGCTCGAACTGGGTACCGCCTCGGTATTGCCCGCCCCCGCAAGGGATGCGTTGAACGATGTCGTGCTGGTGCCCATGCTGCTCCAGGACGGCGCCGAACCGCAGGCACTGCTGGACGCGCTCGCCGAGTTGCATGTGGACGGTCTGCCGGTGGACTGGCCGACCGACGGCAAACTCGTGTCGCTGCCCACCTACCCGTTCCAGCGGGAGCGGTACTGGCCGGCGGCCGAGGCGGCCGGAGCCACCGTCCGCGAGGTCGTGCGCGAGGTCCCGGTGGAGGTGGTCCGGGAAGTCGAGGTCGTGCGTGAGGTCGAGGTCGTCCGCGAGGTCCCGGTGGAGGTCGTCCGCGAGGTCGAGGTCGAAGTAGTCCGGGAAGTTCCGGTCGAGGTGATCCGCGAGGTGGAGGTGCCCGTCGAGGTGATCTCCGAGGTGGAGGTCATCCGCGAGGTCCCGGTCGAGGTGATCCGTGAAGTCGAGGTCGTCCGCGAGGTCTTCATCCCGGAGCAGCGCCCCGAACTGGGAGCAGTTTCCATGGAAAGTGCAAAGAGCGCACTTTCCATGGAAACTGCTTATCGCGAGGACTGGATCCTGTTGCCGGAGCAGGAGAAGACGAAGACCGGCCGCTGGCTGGTCGTCGCCCCGCCCAGCGCCGAACCCCTGGCCCGGCAGATCGGCGCGCAGCTCGGCGGCTTCCTGCTGACCGTGAACCCGGCCTGGGACCGCGCCCAGCTGACCGAGGTGCTGCGCGAGCTGCCCGAGGTGGACGGGATGCTCTCACTGCTGTCCGCCGAGGAGAGCGAGCACCGCAGCGGGCTCGCCGTCGGACTGGCGATGACCGTCGATCTGGTGCAGGTGCTCGCCGAACTCGGCATCGAGCGTCCACTGTGGTGTGTCACCCGGGGCGCGGTGTCCACTTCGGACACCGACCCGGTGCGCAATCCGGCGCAGGCCATGTTCTGGGGCATCGGCCAGACCCTGGCCATGGAACTGCCCACGTTGTGGGGCGGGCTCATCGACCTGCCCGCGCTGCCCGGCGCGGAGGACCTCGCCCGGCTGCCCATCGCGGTGGCCGGCGTGGACGACGAGCGGCAGCTGGCCATCCGGGACAGCGGACTGTGGGTCCGCCGGGTGGTTCCGGTCGAGCAGCAGACGGCGGCCACGCCGTGGCAGCCGTCCGGCACGGTCCTGATCACCGGCGGCACCGCCGGTATCGGCGCCGAGGTGGCCCGCAGGCTGGCCACGCTCGGCGTGGACCGGCTGGTGCTCACCGCCCGGCCGGGTGCCGGGCAGCCGGGACCGCTGCGTGAACTGGCCGCCCTCGGTGTGCGGGCGCAGGTCATCGAGTGCGATCTGACCAGCGAGGAGCAGGTCCGCACCCTGCTGGAGCCACTGCGGGGTGAGCTCACCGCGGTGGTGCACGCCGTCAGCGGCGCGGCCGGCCGGACCCGGCTCGCCGGGCTGGAGCTGACCGAGTTCGCCGCGGTGCTGAACGAGACGGTGGCCGGTGCCACGCACCTGCACACCCTGCTGGACCGCAAGGACCTGGACGCGTTCGTGCTCTGCGGTGAGCAGGCGGGTGTGTGGGGCGACAGCGGACGCCCGGCGAGCGCCGCGGGTGGGGCCTACCTGACCGCACTCGCTCAGCAGCGGGTCGCCGACGGTCTCACCGGTACCGCGCTGGCCGTCGCGAACTCCGAGGAACGGGTGGTCGACACCCTCCTGTCCGCGGTCGGCGCCGGCGAGGCCGCGGTGCTGGTCGCCGACCTCGATCTGCGCGAGTTCTCCCGTCCCGGACGGCTGCTGGCCGCCCTGGCGGTGCCGGAACCGCTCGCCGACGCCGCCGAGGAACCGGTGGCCGCCGCTTCGGCCGACAGCGGCCTGCGGGGCCTGCTGCGCAAGGCCGTCGACGGGCACAACCTGGACGTCGGCCTGGAGGTACTCGCGGCCGCCGCCAAGCTGCGTCCCGGCTTCGACAGCCTCACCGGGTTCGGTGAGCGGCCGCCCGCGCAGCGGCTGGCGGACGGCCCGGTGCCGATGGGCCACGGTCAGCGGAACCTGGTCTGTGTGCCCTCGCTGCTGCTCCCGTCCGGCGCCAAGGCCTACGCCGAGCTGGGCCGGTTCTGGGAGGGCAGGCGCACCGCGCACGCCGGTGAGCTGCCCGGGTTCGGCGCGGACCAGGCGCTGCCGATGAGCGTGGAGGACGCGATCGAGGTCCTGGTCGCCGATCTGCGTCGCGAGTTCGTCACCCGCGAGGTGATCCTGGTGGGTCACGGCACCGGCGGCTGGCTGGCGCACGCGGTCGCCGAGCGGCTGGAGGGCATCGGCGGTGAACTCGGCGGCCTGGTGCTGCTCGACGCGGTGCCGTCCTGGTCGACGCTGCGCTCGCTGCTGACCGTGGACGACACGGCCACCGACGACCAGCTCACCGCGATGGCCCGCTACCTGGAACTGTTCGCGGACTGGGAGCCCGGTCAGCTGCGCGCCCCGCGCCTGCTCATGCGAGCCGAGCGGCCGATCGCCGGGCTGACCGCCGACGACTGGAAGTCGGACTGGCTGGCCGGCTGCAACCTGAGCACCGTCCCGGGTGACCACCACAGCATGCTCACCGAGCACGCTCGCACCACGGCGGCCGCCGTCGACCACTGGACCGGCATCCCCGAGCGCGCCTAGACGCGAAGATGGCGATGTTCGGGACACAGCGTCCCGAACATCGCCAACTTCGGAGCTTTAGTCGAACAGGCCGGGGATAACGCGCAGCGTGCCGACCGGCTGACCGCCGCCCAGCACGGGGCTTTCGGCGAGCTTGGCCAGGGCGGGCGAGTCCTTGACGCCGAGCGCGCGCAGACCGGCCACCAGGATGGGCGGACGGGCGCGGCCGTTGCCGTCGGAGATCTTCAACGCCACCGCGCCGCCGTCGGGCAACGCGCAGGCGCCCACGCCCTCCGCGCCGATCTTGGACACCAGGCCGGGCACGGCGCGCATCAGCAGCGTGTCCTCCCGGTCGGTGCCCGCCACCAGGTGCGGGTAGGTGCGCATCGCGCCGCCGATCCGGCCCAACAATGGGTCGGTGGCCTGCGAGATCCGCAGGAACGCGCGGGCCAGGCCGGTCAGTGAGAAGCCCGCGAGAGGCGCGCCGCAGCCGTCGGTGGACTCCAGGGCGAGGGGTTCACCGACCACCTCGGCGATGGTCGCCGAGATCGTCTGCTGCAGCGGGTGCGCCGGATCCAGGTACGAGTCCACCGGCCAGCCCTGCTGCACGCAGGTGGCCAGCATGGCCGCGTGCTTGCCGGAGCAGTTCATCACCGCGCGCCGGGGCTTCAGCCCCTCGGCCAGGTACGCGTCGCGCTCGGCGGCGCCCAGCGGCAGGTCCTCGGGGCAGTGCAGGTCGTGTTCGGTGAGCCGGTGCCGTTCCAGGATGGCCAGCGCGCGGGCGATGTGGCCCGGGTCGCCGCTGTGCGAGGCACAGGCGAGCGCCAGGTCGGCGTTGTCCGGCAGTTCCAGCCCGGCGCGCAGCATGCCCAGGGCTTGCAGGGGTTTGTTCGACGAGCGCGGGAACATCGGTTCGTCGGGGGAGCCGATGGCGCGGCGGACCGATCCGTCCGGGTTCAGCACGACGGCAGACCCGTAGTGCACCCCCTCACGGAATCCGGATCGGACCAGTTCCACGAGCGGTGCGTTCAGGGCTGCTCCTGTCGGGCCTTGGCCAGCAGCTCGTCAACCGAAGCCTGGCCTTGCTGGTAGCGGCGGGCGATCTCCGCGTTCAGCTTGTCCATCACCTGCTGCACCTCGCGGCGCCGCATGGATACCGACTCCTCCTCGGAGCGGTACGCGGCGATCGCGCGGTCCAGCTGGTCGTCGGACAACGCCATCACGTTCGACAGGTCCACGTCGGAGACCAGGGCCTCCACGTACCTGCGGTGCGAGTCGGCGCGGCTGGGTTCCTGCGTCTGGTGCCTGCCGGAGCCCTTGGCCGGGCTGAGCGCGTTCTGCGAGAGGATGCCGACGAGCTGCTCGACCACCGACGCGCATCCGCCATCGCTGCGGCGCTTGCACTCCGCGTTCACGATGTCGATGCGAGCGTGCAGCAGCCTGCGCAGGTAGGACAGATCCGTCTCTTCCTGGGCAGCGTCGTCCCGCAGCGCACGGACCTCGTCCAGTGAGCGCTGCTCGATTCCATCGGCGTAATCCGGGGCCAGCACACGGTCTATTCGCCGGCGCCCGCCCGGACGGACCTCGATCACGGCTCCATCCTCTAGTAATTAGTGGCGTCGAGCCAACACCTGATTGGCTCCTGGGGTATCGCAGTTGGGTATCCCTTATAGCTTCACGCCGCTATGGGTACCCCGATCAGGTGGCGTGCGGCTATGGGGTCCAAGGGGGGTCGCTGGGCGATTCGGGCCAGGCCAGCGGCCCTGGCGACCAGCTGTGCGTTGTCTTTGACACGTTCACCGCGGGCGTAGGAAATCGTGTCCTCCATCCCGATGCGCAGGTGTCCACCCGCCGACAGAGTGGCCAGCATCACCGGAAGAGTGGCCCTGCCGACTCCGGTCGCCGAGAAGCTCGCGCCCTGTGGCAGCAGCCGCAGCGCCGCCGAGATCGTCTCCAGGTCGCCGGGCATGCCGCCGGGCACCCCCATGACCAGGTCCACGTGCACCTTCCCGCCTGCCGGTAGGCCGTGCTGGTCGAGCAGCCGGCGCAGCGAGCTGAGCTGGCCCAGGTCGAAGATCTCGTACTCCGGGACGATGTTCCGTTCCTGCATACGTTTGTGGAGTTCCACAATGAACTCCCACCGGTTCAGGAACACCTCGTCGCCGAAGTTGACCGTGCCCATGGTGCAGGAGGCCGAGTCCGGCAGGGCGTCCAGCACGGCCAGCCGATCGCTCTCCGGATCGTGCACGGAGCCGCCGGTGGACAGCTGCACGATGAGGTTGGTCCGTTCCCGCAGCGCGGCGACCGTGTCCTTCAGCCGCGCCGGGTCCAGGGTGGGTTTTGCCTGGTCATCGCGAATGTGCACGTGCACCATGGCGGCGCCGACCTGCTCGCAGGACTGGGCAGTGGCCACCAGTTCGTCCAGCGTCACCGGCAGGTTGGGCACGTCCGATTTGGCGTGTTCGGCCCCGGTGGGCGCCACGGTCAGCATCGTCGCCGTATCCATAGCTGGATCCTCGCATAGGGGCGGAGCACTTTCTGCAGAAAATGCCCCCGTTCGGGGTGAACCCCGAGCTAGGCATTTTCTGCAGAAAGTGCTTACAGTTGATTGAAACTGCACTCAAATGCACGACTTCACGCAAAATGGGGTGATCGCGTGACCACGGTGACCGTCAGCGAACTCGTACTGCCCGGGGTGTTGCCCGGCGCGGAGAACCCGCTGCCGCCACTGCGGAACCTGGAGCAGGTGCACCGGGTGCTGAACCTGGACGAGCTGCCCGCCGACATGGCCGCGGGCATCCGCTACGGGCAACTGGACAGCGTGGCGCCGTGCCTGGTGCAGGACGGCTACCACCGCGACCGCGCCGAGGTGTCGCTGCCGGCGATCGTGCTGGACAACGGGATCGTCAAGGCCACCTTCCTGCCCTCGCTGGGCGGACGGCTCTACTCGCTGACCCACCGCGGCCGGGAACTGCTCTACCGCAACCCGGTGCTGCAGCCCGCCAACCTGGCGCTGCGGGACGCCTGGTTCGCCGGCGGTGTGGAATGGAACATGGGCAGTACCGGGCACACGACCCTCACCTGCGAGCCGTTGCACGCGGGCGTCGTGGCCGGTCCGGACGGTGTGCCCATGCTGCGGATGTGGGAGTGGGAGCGCACCCGGGGTCTGCCGGTGCAGATCGATGCCTGGCTGCCCGAGGGGTCCGACTTCCTCTACGTGGGCGTGCGGCTGCGCAATCCACACGAGGACGCCATGCCGATCTGGTGGTGGTCCAACATCGCCGTGCCGCAGCATCCGGCGACCGAGGTGTTCGCCCCGGCCGAGCACGCGTATCGCTACGGGTACGACCAGACACTGCACCACGTGGCCACCTCGGAGCTGGGAAACCCTGGGGCGCAACACAACTCGGCCGACTTCTTCTACGACGTGCCGGCCGGCGACCGGAAGTGGATCGCCACGCTGACCGACGGCTTCGGTCTGGTGCAGACCTCCACCCGGCGGCTGTTCGGCCGCAAACTCTTCCTGTGGGGCAACGGATCCGGCGGACAGCACTGGCAGCACTGGCTGTCCCCCGAGGACGGTCAGGAGTACCTGGAGATCCAGGCCGGGCTGTGCACCACCCAGCTGGAGCACCGTCCGCTGCCCGCCGGGGAGCAGTGGACCTGGCTGGAGGCCTACGGTCCCCTGGAGGTGGATGCCGGCTTCCAGCAGAAGATCGACGGCCGGGACACCCGCTCCAAGGTGCTCGGCACCGTGCTGGACACCGTGCTGCCGGAGTCCACAGTGGACGAGGCGCACGAGGCCTGGCTCGCGGTGCTGGACGCCGAGCCGAAGGACATCATCCACAGTGGATCCGGCTGGGGCGCGCTGGAGCGCCCGGAGCTGCCCGGTACCCCGTACCCGGCCTCGCTGATCGGTGCCGCGCAACAGAACTGGGCCGACCTGGAGCAGGGCGCGGGTCCGAGCCCGGCGGTCACCGAGGCGCCCGGCGGCACGCTGCGCACCGCGACATGGCGTGAGCTCCTCGCGACCGCCCCCGCCACCTGGTGGACCCGATACCACCTCGGTGTCTCGCACTACCTCAACGGCGACCGCGAAGCCGCCGGTGCCTGCTGGCGGGAATCCGTTGCACTGCACCGGAACGCGTGGGCGTTGCGGAACCTCTCGCTGCTCGCCGAGGACGCGGACGCCGCCGCCGACCTGCTCTTCGAAGCCCGCGAGTTGATCTCGCTGCCCCAGCTCGACCTCGAAGCCGCACAGGCGGCTCTGGACGCGAACCGTGCAGAGCACGCCCTGGCCATCGCCGGTCCTCGCACGGACCGGTTCGCGCTCATCCGCGCCCAGGCCCTGCTGAACCTGAACCGGCCCGCCGAGGCACTGAAGATCTACCTCGATGGGTTCGACATCGCCGGCGTCCGCGAGGGCGAGACCTCGCTGTCCGACACCTGGTTCGCCATCCAGTCCGCGCTCGGCGGTGCCGACCCACTGCCCGCGCGCTACGACTTCCGGATGATCACTGAATAGAGGGGGAATTGGTGTTACGAAAAGCCCTGGCAATCGCCTTAACAGGCGCCCTGCTACCAGTGGCGGCAACGGCCGCGCCCACTCCTGGACTGCACTCGGCCGACCTGGACGTGCAGGTCGGTACCGACTTCCCACGGGTGATCAGCTACACCGACCGGCGCACCGGTGCGGTGCTGCACGGCCGGGACACCGCCCTGGACACCGTGCTGATCAACGGAAAGCCATACAAGGCGACCACCGCACGCGGGCAGCAGCGGACCGACAAGGCGACCTACACGCTGACGTTCGCCGACCTGCCGGGCGTGACGATCAACGCCTCGCTGTCGGTCGCCGGTCGCGTGGTCACCTTCGCGGTGGACAAGATCGAGGACACCGCGCAGAACCGGGTCGGCACCCTGGAGATCCCGAACCACGACCTCATCTCGGTGCGCGGCAGCGACCCCTCAGCGCAGATCGCCGCGGCGAAGATCGACCTGGACGCGGCCAAGTCCGGTGACACCATCGCCAAGGTCACCAAGGACACCCCGGCGGACACCGCGCCGCAGGGTTCCGCCTACACGATGCTGAGCACCGGCAAGCTGGCGGCGGCCATCGAGACCAACTCGGTCTATGACATCAACGACGCCAAGTCCTATCGGGACAACAGCCGATTATGGCGGCAGGCGCGCAAATCCGGTGAGGACACCCAGGTCGGTGTCTGGAGTGGACAGTGGACCTACCGGGCCGCCGGCGCCGCCGACACCGAGCCGTTGCCCTGGGCCAAGGTCGTCATCACCCCGGACACCAACAAGGACTCCACTGTGGACTGGCAGGACGCGGCCAACGCGTTCCGCACGATCATGTGGCAACCACAGGGCGGCGAGCACACCAAGGACCGGGTGATCCCGCACATCCCGTACAACTTCGCCTCCCAGGCGACCCACCCGTTCCTGCGCACCCTGGACGACGTGAAGCGGATCAGCCTGGCCACCGATGGCCTGGGCCAGTTCGCCCTGCTCAAGGGCTTCGCCTCCGAGGGACACGACTCCGCGCACCCGGACTACGCGGGGCACTACAACGAGCGGGCCGGTGGCCTGGCGGATCTGAACACCCTGCTGGACAAGGGAAAGCAGTGGAACACCGACTTCGGTGTGCACGTGAACGTCACCGAGTCCTACCCGGAGGCGAAGGCGTTCAGCGAGAAGCTCGTCGACAAGAACAACAAGCAGTGGAACTGGCTGGACCAGTCCTACCGCATCGATCAGCGGCGGGACCTGATCTCCGGTGACGTGCAGAAGCGGTTCGAGCAGCTTCGCAAGGACACCAAGGGCAACCTGAACATGCTGTACATCGACGTGTTCCGCGAGTTCGGCTGGACCGCGGACCGGTTGATGCGGGAACTGCGCAAGCAGGGCTGGCAGATCACCACCGAGTGGGCGCACAACCTGGAGCGCGAGGCGCTGTGGTCGCACTGGGCCAACGACATCGACTACGGCGGCAACAACTTCCGCGGCATCAACAGCTCCATCATCCGGTTCGTGCGCAACGATCAGAAGGACGTGTTCGTGCACAGCCCGCTGCTGATGGGCGGCCGGATCGTGGAGTTCGAGGGCTGGACCAACGAGGTCGACTACCCGGCGTTCCTGAAGAACGTGTTCGAGCAGAACCTGCCGACCAAGTGGCTGCAACAGTCGCCGATCACCAAGATGTCCGCCGCCGAGGTGAACATGCAGAACGGCATCTCGGTGAAGCAGGAGAACGGTGTGCGCAGGATGTACGCCGGGCAGGACGTCGTGTACGACGGCGACAAGTACCTGCTTCCCTGGCAGGACAAGGCGTATCACTTCAACCCGAAGGGCGGCGCCACCACCTGGAAGCTGACCGGCGCCCTCGAAGGCGCCCGCTCGGTGCAGGTGTACGAGCTGTCCGACCAGGGCCGGGGCAAGCCGGTGACCGTGCAGTCCTCCGGCGGCAAGGTCACCCTGGACGCCAAGGCCGGCGTGCCGTACGTGCTCACGCTGAAGCCCGGTGAGTCGCCGAAGGCCAACTGGGGCGAGGGCACCAAGCTGAAGGATCCCGGTTTCTACGCGGGCGACCTGTCCGGCTGGACTGTCACCGGTTCCGCGTCCGTGGCACGCAACGAACGTGGCCAGCAGGAGGCCGTCGTCGGCAGTGCGGAGACGATGGTGTCCCAGGAAGTCACGGGCCTGACGCCGGGTGAGTACACCGTGTCCATCCAGGTCGAGGTGGAACCCGGGAAGTCCCGGCACGTCGAGGTGTTCGCTGCCGACAAGGTGTCCGCGCTGGACAGCTCACCGGTGGTGAACAAGGTGGCCGCCGACGAGAAGCACGACACCCACTTCCAGCGGATCCCGGTGCACTTCACCGTCCCGAATGGACAGAGCTCGGCGAAGATCGGCGTCAAGGTGGCCGCCGGGGACGCGACGGTGAAGCTCGATGACGCCCGCCTGGTTCGCGCGGTGGGTCCCAAGGTCGACGGTGCCACCAGGTCCTGGGACTTCGAGGACGGCAACCAGGGCCTCGGCCCGTTCGTCGGCGGTGGGGAGAACGCGTCCACCGATGCGCGGACGCACCGGTCGGAGAAGCACGCGCCGTACACCCAGCGGGGCTGGAACGGTAAGGCCATCGACGACGTGATCGACGGCCAGTGGAGCATCAAGAGCCAGGAGGACGACGCCATGCTGGTGCTGCGCACCGTCCCCGGGCTGCAGACGTTCACGCCGGGCAAGAAGTACCGGATCACCTTCCAGTACGAGGCCGCCGCAGCCAACCACGCCTGGATCACCGGAAACGGTGTTAAGGAAGAGTCCCAGCCGCTGGCCGCCACCGGCGACCCGAAGACGGTGACCTACGAGTTCACCGCGGGCGACGACGCCTGGGTGGGCTTCCGGCACACCAACGACCAGGCCGCCGAGTTCGCCCTGGACAACTTCCAGGTCACCGAGCTCTAACCCGTTCCGAAGTTGACGATGTTCGCGGCGAGGAACGAGCCCCGAACATCGTCAACTTCGGGTAGGCCTCAGCCCCGGAGGCGTTCGATGGCCTGGCGGCCGGCCTGCGGACCGGTGTCCTCGGGCTCGGAGTCGGGGTCGATGGCGGCGGCGATGTCGCCGATGTTCAGCTTCGCGTCGACAGAGGTGTTCCGCTTGACCAGGGCCAACGCCACGGTGCCCAGCTCGTGGTGCCGGACCGCGGTGCCCACCCGGCCGACGGCGCGGCCGTCCAGGGTGATCTCCTCGCCCGGCTCGGGCAGGATCTCCGAGCTGCCGTCCAGGTGTAGCAGCACCAGCTTGCGTGGCGGCTTACCCAGGTTGTGCACCCGGGCGACCGTCTCCTGACCGCGGTAGCAGCCCTTGTCCAGGTGCACCGCCGACGGGATCCAGCGCATCTCGTGCGGAATCGTGCGCTCGTCGGTGTCCACGCCCAGCCGCGGCCGCAGCGCCCCCACCCGGAGCGCCTCGAAGGCCCAGCTCCCGGCCGGCTTGGCGCCCGCGTCGAGCAGTTTCTTCCAGTAGTCCACCAGCTCGGAGCGGGGCACCAACAGGTCGTAGCCGTACGAGGTCTCGCGCTGGATGCCACCCTCGACGCGCGGCGCCTGGGGACCCACCACCGACAGCACGCCGAGATCGGCGACGGCGGGCTCCACCTTGGACCAGAAGCGCATCTTCTCCAGGTAGGCCAGCAGCGCGGCGCCCTCACCCGGCTCGGTGTCCAGCCAGATGGTGTCCTGCGAGTGCGTGACGCCGAAGTGCCGCTCCACCCGGCCGTTCGAGTCCAGGATCAGCGACTCGGTGCTCTGCCCCTCGGTCAGTTGCAGGAAGTGCTGCGAGGTCAGCGAGTGCAGCCAGGACAGCCGGTCCTCGCCGGGCACCGCGATGACATCCCGGTTGGACCGGTCCACCACGATCGCCGTCCGCTCGCCCGTCCGTTGCTCGACGAACGGGTCGCCGAAGTGCCACGCGACACCGGCGTCCAGGGCGTCGTCGGGGGCGGCGATCGCGCCGGGCCAGGACAGCAGCGGAGAGTTCATAGGTCCATAGTAGGCCGGGTTACGCTCTGGGCCATGCGCGTATTGGCCCGGTTGGACGGGACTCTTCTAGATCCGGATGTTCCGCAACTGTGGGCCGATGACCTCGGCTTTCTGCGGGGTGACGGCATCTTCGAGACCATCCTGGTCGTCGACGGCAAGCCCCGGGAACTGGAAGAACACCTGGCCCGGCTGGCCGCCTCGGCCTGCCGCCCACCGACCTGGATGCCTGGCGCCGCTGCTGCCAGGTGGTCATCGACGCGTGGACCGGCGACCGGGAGATGGCGCTGCGCCTCGTCTACACCCGCGGCCAGGAGGGCGGCGGCGCGCCGACCGGCCTCGCCATGGGCGGCCCCTTGCCACCGAAGACCGCTCGCCAGCAGGCGAACGGCCTCTCGGTGCTGACCTTGGACCGCGGCTACCCGGCGGACATCGCCGAGCGCGCGCCCTGGCTGCTGCTCGGTGCGAAGACGGTGTCCTACGCGATCAACATGGCCGCGTTGCGGCACGCCGAGTCGCAGGGCATGGACGACGTGATCTTCACCGCCGGCGACGGTTCCGTGCTGGAGGGGCCGACGTCCACGGTGGTCATCGCCGACGGGCGCACGCTGCGCACCGTGCCGCCCTCGCACGGGATCCTGCCGGGCACCACCCAGATCGCGTTGTTCCGCGCCGCCGAGGCCGCCGACTGGACGGTCAAGGTCGAGCCGCTGTCGATGGACGACCTGTACGCCGCCGACTCGGTGTGGCTGGTGTCCAGCATCCGCCGGATCGCCCAGGTGCACAGCATCAACGGCCGCACGCTGACCACCTCGGCGGACCTGCACCGGGAGATCACCGAGTTGTACGAGGGCCAGTACTAGCGGGACGGCGGTGGAGCGGGGACGACCGTTGCGTCCCCGGTACCCGAGCTGCCGTGAATGGTCAGCCCGAAGTACCACAGGGCGAACAGGAGCAGTGAGCTCACCGAGACCGTGAGCGCCAGGATCTCCATGCTCCGGTACCGGGGCCGCCGTGCGCCGAAAGAGCCGCTGATGCTTCCGATGATGCCGAACGGCAGGGTCAGCAGCGGGAAGTACAGCATGGACGCCAGGGCGATGGCCGCCATGGTGCCGGAGAAGACCGCGTGGCCACGGGTGCCGTCATCAACCTCGGACATCGAGTGTCATCCTCACCGTCGTTCCCGGCCGGGCCTGCGCCAGCAGCGGCAGGTCCGCCGGGTGGACCGTGCCGATCACCGGGTATCCGCCGGTGGTCGGCCGATCGTTCAGGAAGATCACCGGCTCGCCGCCCGCGGGTACCTGGATGGCCCCGGTGACCAGGCCTTCGCTGGGTAGCTCGCCTTCGATGGAGCGCTCTAGCCTGGTGCCGGACAGGCGCAGGCCGACGCGGTTGGACTGGGGGGACACCGTCCACTCGCCGCTGCTGAGCTGGGTTTCGGCGTCGAGGAACCAGTCGTCCCTGGGACCGAGGGTAACTCGGATGATCAGTGGTCCCGGAGTTGACGATGTTCGGGGCTCGTTCCTCGCCGCGAACATCGTCAACTCTGGAGTGGCCAGGGGGAGGGTGTCGTCGGCTTTGAGGGGCTGGGGGCCGATGCCCGACAGGGTGTCGGTGGAGCGGCTGCCCAGTTCCTGGGGAACGTCGATGCCGCCGTGGACGGCGAGGTAGACCCGGAGGCCGGTTTTCGGGGTACCGATGCGGATTTGCTGGCCGGCCTTCAGCTCGATGGGCTGATGGGAGTACACCGGTTCCTTGTCCACCTTCAGCTGGACGGGCGGGCCGGTCACCGCGATGACGCAGGGCACGTCGGCGCGCAGCAGGGCGCCACCGAGGAGCAGTTCCAGGCCGGCGGCGTCGGCGGGGTTGCCGACGAGGGCGTTGGCCAGCTCCAGCGCCGGGGCGTCGAGGGCGCCGGACGGCGGGACGCCGAGGGCGGCGTGTCCGGGACGGCCGAGATCCTGCACCAGGGCGAGCGGGCCGGGGCGCAGCACGGTGATCGTCACGAGGCCACCTCGAACCGCACCCGGTCACCGGGGGCCAGCAGCGCGGCCGGATCCCGGCGGGCGTCGAACATGGTCAGCTCGGTGTGCCCGAGCAGCCGCCAGCCGCCCGGGGAGGATTTCGGGTACACGCCGGTGAACTCGCCCGCGATGCCCACGGCTCCACTGGGGACGGTCGCCCGTGGACTGTCCAACCGGGACTGTCGTAGCGGCGCGGGCAGGCCGGTGAGGTAGCCGAATCCGGGGGCGAACCCGGTGAAGGCCACCGAGTACCCGGCCGAGGTGTGCAGCTCGATCACCTCGGCGGTGGACAGCCCGGCGGTCCGCGCGACGAGGTCCAGATCGGGGCCGTCGTAGTGCACCGGGATCACCAGCTCCCGGCCCGCGGCCGCCGGAACCGCAGTCAGGTCGACGGATTCCAGGATCGACCGCACCTGGCAGGTCGGCGCGGGCCGGGAGAAGGTGACGAGCACGGTGCGGGCGGCGGGGACGAGATCGACCACGCCGCCGAGCTTCGCACCGAGAAGTCCACTGTGGACCGCACGCACCTGGTCGAGCGTGTCGACCTCGATGAGCACGGCCCGGTCGCCGTACGGGAGAACCCGCATCAGCCGACGACGCGCGCCAGCCTGGCCGAGATGTGCGGCTGCAGCGGGTGGCCGGACATGGCGCGCTCTTCGACGTACGCCAGGTCGCCGTTGTCCACGATGCCGTACAGCCGGGTGGCGCCACCGGTGTCCTTGGCGGTCGAGGTGCGCACGACCGCGTCGGTGCCGAACTCCCAGGAGGTGTTGTTCAGTGGCTTGCCCACGTACAGCTCCTGGATCCCGGTGTTGTGCGAGATCAGCACCTCGATGGTGTCGTCCGCCTGCGGGCGCCAGAAGCCCAGCTCGCGGGCCGCCAGCCGCTTGATGCTGCCGTCCTCGTTCAGGATCCACGAGCGGGACTCGTACATCAGGAACGGCCGGCCATCGTGCGAGAAGGTGATCTGCTGGCCGTAGCGGTACGGGCCGTCGATGCTCGGGTAGTCCGCTTCGCCCTCGCCCCGCCACACGCCGACCAGCGGCAGCAAGGCCAGGCAGGCGTCGTGCAGGTTGGCGCCGAGGCGCAGGTTCGCCGTGTCATCCGCGATGGGCAGGTCCAGCCACTGCGGCTGGTTGCGGTCGCGGGTGTGCTTCGCGCGCTCTTCGGCGGCGATCAGGGCAGCGTCGCCGCTGGACAGCTCGACGCTCTTCTCTTGGGGCTGATCGGTCACGAACCTAAGTCCTACCAGGTCAGCGATTGTCGGCGAACAGGCGGTACACGACGTAGCCCGCGAACCAGGTGATGGCCACCGACATCACGACCATCATGATTTCGAAGATAAGAGGAATCACGCGCCGAGCCTACCTCGCGGTACTACCCGTAGCCGCATGACCTGCGTCATCAACCCCAGTGCCCGGCCACCGAGATCGCGGTCTTCAACGCGTCCCAGGTCGCCTTGTCCACCGCACCGGAATCGGCCAGCCCCACCGCCACCTGGAACTTCTTCACCCGGTCCACATTGGCGGCCTCATGGTTCAGCGGGATGTCCTCGCCGGACAGCCGCTTCAGCATGTCCTGCAACGCCTCCAGGAGCTCCGCGTCGGTGCCCTCCGGCTCCAGGGTCTCCTCCGGCGGCCAGGTGCCCTCGGTCTTGCTCGCGTCCAGCTCGCCGACCAGGGCGCGCCAGGTGCGCAGTTCCACGACGCCGTCGTCCGGGATGCCCTTGTTGTGCTGGAAGTCCTTGACGTCCCGCTCCAGCTCGGTGCTGTAGTGCCCGCTCACCTCGACCGCGTAGCCGCGGTCCTTCAGGTTGAGCTGCAGGCCGTAGATCTCCGGCCCGACATCGCCGGGCAGCTTGTTCGGCAGCCGGTCGGAGTACGCGTAAGAGTTGTCTGCCACGGGACCCTCGTTCGCCGGATTCGCTTGTGCCATGGGAAGGATCGCAGCCATGGTGGCCGCGAGGATCATGCTACTGACACCGATACGCATGGATGCCTCCCCGAACGCAGGCCTAAACGTGAACCGATGTCATCACGATGCGCCCGCTCCCGCATCCCGAACCCAGATCACCCCTTCGGGTTAACCCCGCGTGGGGGTTGGGTCTGGCTGTCGTCGAAGGCGGCTTTGGAGGGGGAGATGGGTGGGTTGGGCGACTTTCCGGCCGGCGTGTTGGGTGGGGGCACGCCTGTCTGGTGGGGATGGGCCGCTGCGCGGGGCTTTTCGTTGACTTGTCGCGACTATTAGTCACGACAAGTGGCACTTTTTGTGGATAAAAGCCACGACAAGTGGGGCGACACGGTGTGGAAATGGCGCGACACGCCGTGGCTCCCACGATGTGGACGTCCATTGTGGACAGTCAGTACCTGAAGGACGCCTTCATTTACCCGAGGTAAACGAAGGACGCCTTCAGTGCGCTCAGGTAAACGATGGCGTCCTTCAGGTCCACCGCGGAAGCGGCCCATGAACACCAGTCCGGCGTGCCCCCACCCAACACGCCGGAAGGAAAGACCCCGGCCCCCAGCCCGTCTCCCCCTCTAAAGCCATCTTTCGACAAAAGACCAGACCCAGCCCCCACACGAATAAGGCCCCCGCCCCGTCACGAAGACGGAGACAGGGGCCTCACTCAAGTACCGAGATCAGGCGACGCTGATCTCCAGCTGGTGAATGCCCGGGCCATCCGGGGTCACCTCGGTCTGACCGTTCCCGGAACGGTGCAGCGCCCGCACCGTCCACGTGCCGGGCGCGGCGAAGAACCGGAAGTCGCCACCCTCGGAAGCGACCACCTCGGCGGTGAACTCACCGGTCGAGTCGAGCAGCCGGACGAAGGCGCCGGAGGCCGGCTGGTCACCGATGCGCACGACACCGGTGAGGACGACCTCCTTGCCCGCGTCGATGTTGGCGGGCAGCGTCGCCGTCTGCGGCGGAGCTCCACAGCTCATAGGTGCAGGTCCCTTCTCTGGGTGGGGGGAGTTACTTGGCGCCTGCGGGAGCGCCGAGCTCGATCGGCACGCCGACGAGCGAGCCGTACTCGGTCCAGGAACCGTCGTAGTTCTTCACGTTCTCGTGGCCCAGCAGCTCCTTGAGCACGAACCAGGTGTGCGAGGAGCGCTCGCCGATCCTGCAGTAGGCGATGGTGTCCTTGGAGCCGTCCAGGCCGGCCTCGCCGTAGATCTCGGTGAGCTCGGAGTCGGACTTGAAGGTGCCGTCCTCGTTCGCGGCCTTGCTCCACGGCACGCTCAGCGCGGTGGGGATGTGGCCGGCGCGCTGCGCCTGCTCCTGCGGGAGGTGCGCCGGGGCGAGCAGCTTGCCGGCGAACTCGTCGGGGGAACGCACGTCGACCAGGTTCTTGCTGCCGATGGCGTCCACGACCTCGTCGCGGAAGGCGCGGATGGAGTTGTCCTGCTCCTGCGCCTTGTACTGGGTGGCGGCGCGGTCCACGGCGTCCTTGTTCAGCGGGCGGCCGTCCAGCTCCCACTTCTTGCGGCCACCGTCGAGCAGCTGCACCTTGTCGTGGCCGTACAGCTTGAAGTACCAGTATGCGTACGCGGCGAACCAGTTGTTGTTGCCGCCGTAGAGGACAACGGTGTCGTCGTTGCTGATTCCCTTGGCGGACAGCAGCTTCTCGAAGCCCTCGCGGTCAACGAAGTCGCGGCGGACCTGGTCCTGCAGCTCGGTCTTCCAGTCGAGCCGGACGGCACCGGGGATGTGGCCACCCTCGTAGGCGCTGGTGTCCTCGTCCACCTCGGCGAACACAACGCCGGGCGCGTCAAGGTTCTCCTCGACCCAGGCGGCCGAAACCAGGACGTTCTCGCGTGCCATGAAGAACTCCTCTTAGTTATTACTGGTGGGTGGGGTGGGGATGTGTCTCAGACTGGAGAGATCAGGACTGTGCGGCCGGGGTGCGGAACCGGCGCAGCAGCAGGAACATCTCGCAACCGAGGCAGAGGCCGAACGCGGCGTTGAGCAGCGCGGCGGCCAGGGCGAACGCGGTGGCCACGATGCCGAGCGTGGTGAGCCCGGACGCGTAGCCGGCGACGCCGACCGCAGCGAACACAAAGCCGACTCCCTGCGCGAAGCGCAGCGGCGCGGTCTCTTCCCGTTCGCTGTTCGGCTTGAGCCGTGGAGCAACCACCCGACGGTAGATCTGGCCGTACGGGTTGAGCTGCAGGCTGATGAACGCGCACATCGCGAAAATGAGCATCTGTGCGGCGAGCAGACGCCAGCTGCCGGTGAGCAGGACCAGCGCGAGAACAAGGCTGGTCAGCCACGCGGCGAAGCGGGGGCCTCGGGGATCAACAGGCGGATCGGCAGGCACTGGAACCTCCTGACAGACGGACGGCTTACACAGCGAAAGTCCAGTCAGAGGGCGACGTCAGCGCAAGAAGGCCGAAGAATGTCGCCCTGTCAGTGAGTCCGACACAGGCTGCTGTGCACGCGGCAGAAATCCACCGCGCGTCGTTTGGTCAGCAGCAGGCGCACGCACTGAACACTACCCCAACATTGCCCACACTGTTAGGGATGTTTCTCACGCGAGACCTGGGCTTTTGAGGAGGGTCCCGAGTGATTCCCGCAGCTGCGCAAGCTGTGGCAATCCGCTTACTCTCAGTAGTTCACGGCCAAGGCTATCGAAGGCGATGGTGGTCGGGGTACGGAAAACGCCCAGCCTGGTCGCAAGTTCCGGCATATCGGTGATGTCCAGCTCGACGTGCCTGATCTCCGGGGTGTCCGCGGCGACCTGGCCGAGCATGGCGGCGGTGTGCCGGCACGGCGCGCAGAAGGTGGTGGACAGCTGCAGCAGGGTGATCTTGTAGCCCTCGGAGGCGGCCAGGATCTGCTGCACCCGCTCCGGCAGTTCCACCGTCGTCTTCCGGGCCGCCTGCACCCGGCCGTTGCGCCACTTGTAGAGGAAGCCCAGCGCCAGCGTCACCGCCAGCGCGACGGCCAGGGCGATGACGCCCGTGGTGTTCACTGCCCGGCTCCCGGCTGCTTCGCCCCCAGCTGGATGTTCGTCGCGGTGCCCTCCAGGCCGAGGATGCCCTGCAACGCGAACACCCGGGTCGGGGTGGCGTTGAACGGCAGCGTACCCAGGTCGACGGTGGTGGCGAAGGCCTTCAGCAGCAGCGGCTGCAGCGCCTCCGGGATCTTGATGTTGCCGAAGGTACCTTCCAGGTCCAGCCGCTTCGGCGTCACGACGATCTGGGTGCCGTTCAGCTGGAGCAGGGCGTACACCGAGATCTCGGACTTGTCCGCGCCCATGGCGACGGTGCCGGTCAGCTTCACGGCGGCCGTCGTCGGGTCCTCCACGGGCGGCGGCCCGGTGGTGGTGGTCGGTGCCGGCTTGGGGGTGGTGGGCGGCAGCAGCTGGTCGCGGCCGACCGGCTGCACCTTCAGGTCCGCGATGCCGACCAGCTTGCCGATCTCGGCGGCGTGCACCTTCACCTCGCCCTTGGCGTCGGCGACCGTGACGGGCGTGGATTGTCCCTGTGCCAGTTTCATGAAATCCGCCTGCACGTGGTGCAGGTCCAGGCCGACTTCCGCATCCCGGAAACGCTCGCCGATCGGCACGCCGGTGGCCTGGATGCGGATATCCCGGAAGTCGTCGTTCAACGCCTGCACGATGAACGGGAAACCGTTGATCCGCACTGCGGGATCCTCGGTAAGGCCCAGCTCAGCACGCATCTTCTTGGATACCTGGTACTCCGTGGCAGCGGCGGCCGCGAAGTCGGCGGCGACCAGCAGGCCACCCAGCACCAGAATCGCGATGACGAGCTTCTTCACGCCAGAACACCCTTCTTCAGCCTGATACCAGTCTGCCTCCTGGCAACGTGACGTGAGGACTTCGGTCACGTTTACCGCGTGTATCGGGGCTCACGGGCTATTCTTCCCCTCATCTCCACGGCAACGGCGCCGGGTCGCTTCGACCCTGAGCGACTGCCAATGCGAGAGGAGCACCGACTGTGAACAGTGTCGACCTGCTGCTGCTGACCTCCGACGGCCGGCCCGACAGCGTGCTGCCCAGCCTTTCCCTGCTGTCCCACGGCGTTCGTCCGCTGGCGCCCGAGCTGTCCGCGTTGCTGGACGCCGGCCCGCACGACGTCGTGCTGGTGGACGCGCGCACCGACCTGGTCGCCGCCCGGAGCCTGTGCCGCCTGCTGACCAGCAGCGGCCTGGAGTCCAGCGTCGCCGCCGTGGTCACCGAGGGCGGCCTGGTCGCCCTCTCCGCGGACTGGGGCATCGACGAGATCTTCCTGACCACGGCCGGCCCGGCCGAGGTCGACGCCCGGCTGCGCCTGCTGCGCTCGCGGAAGGCCAGCGCGGCGAACAGCACGGAGCCCGCGCTGGTGCTCGGTGACCTCACCATCGACGAGGCCACCTACACCGCCCGGCTGCGCGGCAAGCCGCTCGACCTCACCTACAAGGAGTTCGAGCTGCTCAAGTACCTCACCCAGCACGCGGGCCGGGTCTTCACCCGGGCGCAGCTGCTGCAGGAGGTCTGGGGCTACGACTTCTTCGGCGGCACTCGCACGGTGGACGTGCACGTGCGACGGCTGCGCGCCAAGCTCGGCCACGAGCACGAGGGCATGATCGGCACCGTGCGCAACGTGGGCTACAAGTTCGTCCGCCCGGCCCGTCCCGGTGCCCGCCGCACCGAGACCGCCATTGAGATGGACAACAACGCCGCGCTGCGTTAGAGCTGACAGCAGAAGGCCGCGCTCAGATCTGAGCGCGGCCTTCTGCGTGCATCAGTCCTTGTACTCGACCTCGGCGGCCGTGACGTATTCCGGTTCCCCGCCGTCGGTGTGCGCCGGGCAGACGGCGACGGAGACCGAATCGCCGAACGGCGTCCAGTCGCCGTACCTGGCGGCGGTCAGCCAGCTGTCGCAGCTGATCCGGACCCGGTGGTAGTTGTAGCCGGTACCCGCAGGACGTTCACAGACACGCGAGGCGCGTCCGTTGTCGACATTGTTGAAGTAGACGTTGTCCATTCCCGTCGTGCAGGTGATCGTCTGTTCCGCTGCCTGCGCGCCGATCGGCACCGTGCAGAGCGCCGCCGTCGCGAAGGTGGCCAGCGCCATACGGCCGAGAAGGCTGTTCATGATGATCCCCCAGAAAACCGAGTAGCCGAATTGATATCTGGGCGAAATATATCCGTGATCACCTTCGTGAATCGGGAATTCCCGCTTCTTTGTGACACTCGAACGGATGGCGCACGCCTGATCAGTTCTTGAACTCGAGGTGCCAGTCCACCGCCCGGTCCGGGTGCTCCAGGGTCGTGTCGCAGATACCGGGCGACTTGTCGCCGAATGGCTTCCACGGGCCGAAACGGTCGTAGTCCAGGACCGAGGTATTGGTGTAGGAACACCTGACCCGGATCCGGAAATAGTTGAACCCGGTGCCCGGCGGGCGTGAGCATCGGCTTCCGGCATATCCGTTGATGGTGTCGCCGAAGTAGATCGCCTCGGCGGTATCCACGCAGTCGAACACCGTCGCAGTGGCCTGAGCGGGTGTCGCGATGGTGAGTGGAACCATGCCGAGTGCGGCGACGGTCAACGTCGCGGACAGTGCGCGGCGCACGAAATCGATTCGCACAGGAACTCCGTTTCCTATGTCCCCTGCGTGCATCCGATGATGCAGATCCCCCAGGAGCATGGGCCGAAAGTAGCAATGATCCACTATCTGTGGCGGCGAATTCGGTGATCTGTCTCGAACGGGACAGCGACTACGCTGGGCCCCGTGACTCATGTGCTCACCTGGCGCAACGGCCTGTCCGAATCCGAAGCCGCCGAGATCGCCCTGCTGCTCACCGAGACCGCCGAGGCGGACGGTGCCCACCCGGTCTCCGAGGACGTCCGCCTCCGGCTGCGGCAGAGCGGCCCGGCCGAGATCCAGATCGAACCCGTGCAGGGTGATGTCATGGGCTCCGAGCACTTCGTCGTCCGGGACGGTGCCGGCCTGCTGCTCGGCTACGCCCACCTGGACGGCGGCGCCGAACCGCCGGTCGCCGAGCTGGCCGTGCATCCCGCGCACCGCCGCGCGGGCGTCGGCACCCGGCTGGTCACCGCGCTCACCGAGCGCGCTCCGCACCTCAAGGTCTGGTCGCACAGCCAGGATCCGGCCGCCGAGGTCCTCGCGCGGAAATTCGGGTTCACCGTCACCCGGGAGCTGTGGCAGATGCGTGCGCCGCTGCACGACGACTTCCCGGAACCCCGGTGGCCGCAGGGCATCCAGGTGCGGACCTTCGTCCCCGGGCAGGACGAGGGGGCCGTGGTCGAGGTGAACGCGAAGGCCTTCGCCTGGCATCCGGAACAGGGCCGCATGTCGGTCGCCGACGTCCGGGCGCGGGAGGCGGAGGCCTGGTTCGACCCGGCCGGGTTCTTCCTCGCCGTGGACGAGAACGACCGGCTGGCCGGCTTCCACTGGACCAAGATCGTGGACGGTCTCGGCGAGGTCTACGTGGTCGGCGTCGACCCGGAATCGCAGGGCGGTGGGCTCGGCAAGGCGCTCACGCTGGCCGGGTTGCGGCACCTGCGCGGGCGCGAGCTGGCCGAGGTGATGTTGTACGTGGAGCGGGACAACGAGGCCGCGGTGCACGTGTATCAGAAGCTGGGATTCACGCGCGCGAGTTCCGACGTCCAGTACACACTGTGAACTATGGCCAAAAGGTGGACGCATCGAAGTTTCAATGCGGCCACCAGAGGATGCTTTTAGCTCTTGTACTCAGCTAAGAATGCGTCGGCGCGGCTATGGGAGGAACACTGCTTGAATGAGGTGCCACCCCAGTTTGTCCAATCACCGTAGACATAGTAAAGGTTGTCGTTTTCGCTGAGGCATTTCACGCGTACGCGGAATTGGTTGTAGTTGGTTCCGGCCGGCCTTGCGCACACAGTGATAGCCCAGCCTGTGCGTACATTCTCGAACCAGATTTCAGTGTTATCAGTGGTGCATGGCGCCGACAACATGCTCGGTGATGCCGAGGCCTGCGTCGATTCGACGCCGCCCACGGTGAGGGCGGCAGTGGTGAGTGTCAAGGAGCAGACGAAACGGCGAAATTTCATTCAACCAACCCCCAGTATCATTCCAGATTAAATCTGGCCCGAATGGTATCAGGCGCAGGATGAAAAGATGCCAAAAATTCCGTCGGCTCATGCATTTTGTCTGATAATGGACAGGCCCTGAGGGGCACCTTCAGGGTCCGTAGGGATGCAGGGGTGCCCCCTGATCCTGGTGAAGCGGCCCCGGCCAGCAGGCCCGCCGACCTGAGCGCCAGGGCCGCTGCCCGGTCGGAGCCGGGCCGGTCCGCAGGAGGTGGCCGTCTTGGGGCGGGCATCAGGGTCCTCCGCTGGACCAAGGTCGCCGCGGTGCACGTGTATCAGAAGCTGGGATTCACGCGCGCGAGTTCCGATGTCCAGTACACACTGTAAGAGCTGTGATAGCCGTCCATTGGGCGTAAATGCAAGGGCCATCAGGAGTCGGAATGAGCATGATCACTGACGGCCGAACGGCCCCCTGTGTTCACAGCGTTACTGAATTATCGCTGTTCACCGATACGCAACCTAACCGTTAGCCCAATTGGACCACCCAAGGTGGCCGCCTGTGTCGACTGAGTGGCGGTTTTCCGGTCACGGAACGCAAACACGCAGGTCACAGCGAAGTGTCTATTCATCCATTTGGTGGCACGAGCGATCAGCGCACAGGGCTTGTTCACTTTCAGTTCACTCGAAATGGGTCATAAGTCCATAGTCGATCCCTAGCGTCCCAATTGCGCGGCGAGCGGCGCCGCTCAAAACCGAGAACTTCGGTCAATGGAGGAACCTGGTGAACACCAAGCGGTACGGTGTCGCGCTCGCTCTCGTCACGGCGGGCGCACTGCTGCTGTCGGCTTGTGGCAGCGACAACAACGCTGACCCCGGCGCGGCGGGCCAGCAGACGATCAAGCCCGAGTGCGGCGGCAAGAAGGACCTGACCGGCGAGGGTTCGTCGGCTCAGACCAACGCCATCGGCGAGTTCAAGCTCGAGTACGGCAACCAGTGCCCCGGCCAGAACCTGGCCTACCAGCCGAGTGGTTCCGGCAAGGGTGTCACCAACTTCAACGGTGGCCTGGTCGACTTCGCCGGTTCCGACTCCGCGCTGAAGTCCGGCGAAGAGGTCACCAAGGCCACCTCGCGCTGTGAGGGCAACGCCCCGTGGCACCTGCCGCTGGTCTTCGGTCCGGTCGCCGTCGCCTACAACCTGGGCGCGAGCTCCCCGTCGATCACCCTGAACGCCGAGACCATCGCCAAGGTCTTCAACGGTGGCATCAAGAAGTGGAACGACGAGGCCATCAAGAAGCTGAACCCCAGCGCCTCGCTGCCGGACAAGGACATCATCGTCTACTACCGGTCCGACCCGTCCGGCACGACGGAGAACTTCCAGAAGTACCTGGCCACCGCGGCTCCGACCACCTGGACCCAGGCCACCACGAAGGACTTCGCCGGCAAGGTCGGTGAGGGCAAGGACAAGTCCCAGGGTGTGGCCAACGCGGTGAAGGCGACCGAGGGCTCGATCACCTACGTGGAGGCCTCCTTCGCGGACTCCGCCAAGCTGAGCAAGGCCAAGATCGACAACGGCGCCGGTGCGGTCGAGCTGACCAACGCCACCGCCGGTGCGGCCATCTCGCAGGCCAAGATCAGCGGTCAGGGCAACGACCTGATCGTCGACCTGAAGTCGATCTACTCCAGCAAGGCCAAGGACGCCTACCCGCTGGTGCTGGTGACCTACGAGATCGTCTGCTCCAAGGGCTACCCGGCCGAGACCGCCAAGGCCGTCAAGGCCTTCCTGACCGTCGCCGCGGGCGCCGGCCAGGACCAGCTCGCCAAGGTCGGCTACGTGCCGCTCCCGAACGAGTTCCGCACCAAGGTGAACGAAGCCATCAAGGCGATCGCGTAAGCATCGCTCCCCGGGTGCGTGCCGTGCCGGATCCGGTACGGCACGCACCTGTGGATCGGCACAAGAACTGAGAGACTGAGACGAGAGTGCCATGAGCGACTCCCAGTTAACGGATCGCTTCCCGCGACCAGAGGGCGCTGGAGGACGACCTGCCCACGCCCGACACCCGCAGGAGGATCCCATCTCACCGGCAGCCCACCACCGCCCCGCGCCGCCCACCGGCCAGTCCGGTGCGACCGTGCGACGTCCTGGGGACCAGATCTTCCGCGGCATCGCGGTCGGTTCCGGTGTATTCATCGTCGCCCTGATCGCCGCCGTCGCACTGTTCCTGGTGCTGCAGGCGATCCCCTCGCTGGCGGCCAACAAGTCCAGCTTCCTGTTCAGCGGTGGCTGGAGCGCGCAAGACCCGAAGAACCTGAACTTCGGCATCCTGGACCTGCTCTGGGTGACCGTGGCCAGCTCGCTGTTCGCCCTGGTACTCGCCATGCCGGTGGCCCTGGGCATCGCGTTGTTCCTCACCCACTACGCGCCCAAGCGCTTCTCCCGGCCCTTCGCCTACATCGTCGACCTGCTGGCGGCCGTGCCGTCCATCGTGTTCGGTCTCTGGGGCATCCGGGTCCTCGCGCCGCAGATCAAGGGCGTCGCGGAGTGGCTGAACACCAACCTCGGCTGGTTCCCGCTGTTCTCCACGGGCAATGTCTCCGTCACGGGCGGTGGCACCGTGTTCACCGCGGGCATCGTGCTGGCGATCATGATCCTGCCGATCATCACCGCGGTCAGCCGCGAGGTGTTCGACCGGACGCCGACCACCCAGATCGAGGGCGCGCTCGCGCTGGGCGCCACCAAGTGGGAGGTCATCCGGACCACCGTGCTGCCCTTCGGCAAGGCCGGTTACGTCAGCGCCTCCATGCTCGGCCTCGGCCGGGCGCTCGGTGAGACCATCGCGTTGATGCTGATCCTGTCCGCGACGGCGGCCGGGCCCAAGTACAGCCTGTTCGACGGTGGCGCGACCCTCGCCTCGCGGATCGGCTCCGGTTCCGGTGAGTTCAGCGGACCGCTGACCACCGGCGCGTACATCGCCGCAGGCCTTGTGCTGTTCATCCTGACCTTCGTGATCAACGCGCTGGCCCGGTACGTGGTCGCCGGTAAGAAGGAGTACGCGTGACCACCATGCGATCGGACATCAATCGCCTGGCCAGCCCGCCCGCGTTCCAGGGCATCAGCACCGGCCGCAAGACCAAGAACCTGGTCGCCACCACGCTGGTCGGCCTGTCCTTCCTGATCGCGGTCATCCCGCTGGTCTGGGTGCTGTACTCGGTGCTCAGCAACGGTATCGACGCGGTCACCTCGGCCGCCTGGTGGAACAACTCGCAGAAGGGCATCCGGGCGTCCTCGTTCGGCGGCGGTGCCTATCACGCGATCTACGGCACGGTCATCCAGGGACTCATCTGTTCGGTGTTCGCCGTGCCGATCGGCGTGATGGTCGCGGTCTACCTGGTGGAGTACGGCCCCGGCACGAAGTTCGCCAAGGTCACCACGTTCATGGTGGACATCCTCACCGGTGTGCCGTCGATCGTGGCCGGCCTGTTCGTCTTCGCGGTGTGGATCGTCACCATGGGCAACGACCGCTCGTCGTTCGCCGTGGCGCTGGCCCTCGTGCTGCTGATGGTCCCGGTGGTCATCAGGACCACCGAGGAAATGCTGAAGATCGTGCCGAACGAGTTGCGCGAGGCCTCCTACGCGCTGGGCGTGCCGAAGTGGAAGACCATCGTCAAGATCGTCATCCCGACCGCGCTGTCCGGCATCATCACCGGCATCATGCTGGGTCTCGCCCGGGTCATGGGTGAGACCGCTCCGGCGCTGATCGTCGGTGCCTACGCGGACTACAACCGGTTCAACCCGTTCTCCGGGAACATGGGCACGCTGCCGCTGTTCATCAACGAGCAGATGGGCAACGCGGAGGCCGCCGGTGAATACCGCGTCTGGGGTGCGGCACTGACCCTGGTGATCATCATCATGCTGTTCAACTTCGGGGCCACGTTGGTTTCCCGGCTGTCGGCCATCAAGACCAAGTAAGCGGAGACCAACCATGGCCAAGCGCATTGACGTCAAAGACCTGAACATCTTCTACGGCAAGTTCCACGCGGTGAACAACGTCTCGCTCGCGGTGCCGCCGCGCAGCGTGACCGCCTTCATCGGCCCGTCCGGTTGTGGCAAGTCCACCGTGCTGCGGTCGCTGAACCGCATGCACGAGGTGACCCCCGGCGCCCGAGTCGAGGGCAAGGTGCTCCTCGACGGCGAGGACATCTACGCCGCGGGTGTGGACCCGGTGGAGGTACGCAAGACCATCGGCATGGTGTTCCAGCGCCCGAACCCGTTCCCGACCATGTCCATCCGGGACAACGTGGTCGCCGGCCTGAAGCTGGCCGGTGTGAAGAACAAGCGGCAGCTGGACGAGGTCTGCGAGCGGGCGCTGCGTGGCGCCAACCTGTGGGCCGAGGTCAAGGACCGGCTGGACAAGCCCGGTGGTGGCCTGTCCGGTGGTCAGCAGCAGCGTCTGTGCATCGCGCGGGCGATCGCCGTGCAGCCCGACGTGCTGCTGATGGACGAGCCCTGCTCGGCGCTGGACCCGATCTCCACCCTGGCGATCGAGGACCTGATCGCGGAGCTGAAGCAGGACTTCACCATCGTGATCGTCACGCACAACATGCAGCAGGCCGCTCGGGTGAGTGACCAGACCGCGTTCTTCAACCTGAACGGTGTCGGTCAGCCCGGACGCCTCATCGAGATCGACGACACCGAGCTGATCTTCTCCAACCCCAGCGAGAAGGCGACCGAGGATTACATCTCGGGACGTTTCGGCTGATCCCGAAACTCCTTCGAGTGAGGACGCTTCCAGGGGACTTGATCCCCCGGAAGCGTCCTTTGCTTTGTTTGGCCTGGTAACCGCTTCCTGGTATGGGGCCCTGTCCGAAATGTGCGCATTTCGGGCGCTCCAGGTGGGTTGATCTGCGGTGTTGCCGGGTTGTGATGTCGGTGCGGGGTACTAAGCTGTCCCCAGAACACGTTGCGCGGTTTGTGGCACCCATCACAGTGCGTCATGGGAGAATGCCGGAACCGTCCCACAGGTTGAGGACGTCTCAATAGGCTGAGACCGCCTAGCCGATTTGCAAGGGGGAACCATGTCGCCCGCCCCGATGCTGCGTTTCAGCGCGGAGCAACTGCCCGCTGCCCTGACCATGTTCCGTCAGGCCTTGGACAAGGTCGAAACCGCAGCCTTCAACGCCAAACGTAACCGCGTGATGCCCATGGCTCGCGACCAGGTGAGCGGCGACGTGGCTGCGGTCACCAGCTACAAGGTGACGTCGGGCGACGGTTCGGTCTTCGGGGCCATGGACGGCTACCTCGATCAACTCAAGAGCATCGTTGAGCAGCTCGAAAACGCCGCTCGGCAGTACAACATCTCCGATCAGGCCAGTGCCGGGCAGTTCAAGGGTGGTTCTGTTGCGTAAGCGTCTTTCCCTGGTCGTGCCGATGCTCGCGGTCGGTCTGCTGGCTGTCGGCTGCAATGGAGGCGGTTCGACACCGACCTCCAGCAGTGCGGCGCCCACGTCCAGCACCTCCTCGCTGCCGCAGCGGCCGAAGGAACTCAAGAGCGCCGCATCCGCGAAGCCATGCGAGCTGCTGACTCAGGACTTTCTCGCGCAGCACGGTCTGACCCGTCCGCCGCAGGCGCAGGACAAGGACGTCACGATCTCTGGACCTTCGTGCACCTTCCTCAACGGTGATGTCCGTGGGCCGGGAGCTGTCGTCGGTATCTCGTCCAAGGGCGTGTCGACCTTGGCTCCGGGCAATGTCGGTGCCGACTCCAGCAGCGCGGCGATCGACGTTGCCGGTTTTCACGGATATCAGGCCGGCCAGAAGCAGCCTGACTCTTCGGGTGACACCTGCATCGTCGGCCTGGATGTCGCCGAAGGCCACGCGTTGATCGGGCAGGCTGCGGACACGAGCAATCCGCCCAGGACCTCACACGAGCAGCTTTGCACGCTCGCCAAGCAGACCGCGGAAGCGGCGTTGAACTCCCTGTCGGCTAAGGGGTAATGACATGGCTGAACCAAGCGCGAACTCGCTGTACACCTGCCAGAACTGGATGGCGGTGCCGCACAAGCAGCTGCACGACGACATCAACAACGGTGGCGGCGTCGCGGCGGGCAACCAGGTCGTCGACCTGTACAAGGGCATCGCCCAGACCTTCACCGACACCCACAACGACCTGACCACGGGTCTGAAGAACATGGGTATCGCCTGGGAGGGCTCCGCCGCCGACGAGGCCAACGCCGCCATCGGCGCGCTGGCCAAGTGGTCGGATGCCGCGCACAACGACTCGACGACGAACCAGAAGTCGGCGCAGCACCAGGTGGACACCTACTCCAAGGCGAAGTCCGACATGCCCGCCCCGGTCGAGGTGACCTCTCCCGAGGACAACGGCTTCTCCAAGGGCGTGAAGAACTTCTTCGGTATCAAGACCGACCACCAGGAGCAGGAAGAGAAGTCGAACGAGGCGCACATCAAGGCCGCGCAGGTGATGTCCACCTACGCGACCACCTCGGGCAACAACGTGCGCAACATCGGCGACTACCAGGCTCCGCCGCAGGTCGCGGTGGCCGTGACCCCGCCGCCCGGTTACGTCGGCACCAGCCAGCGCAACGTCGGCAGCAGCAGCCGGACCGCCCCGAACACGACCGGTGGCTCCGGCGGCGGCTCGACCGGCGGTAGCAACAACGCCGGTTCCACCGGCGGCCCGATCAGCCAGGCGCCGACCGGCCACGGTGGCAACACGAACATCGGCCAGCAGGGCGTGGGCGTGACCCCGCCCGTCGCCCAGCCGCAGCCGCACCCCACCCCGGCTCCGGCGCCACACGGCGGCGGAACGCCGATCGTCGGTACCGCCCCGATCACCGGTGGTGGCTCGACCGGCGGTGCCCGGCCCGGAGTCGTCCGTCCCGGTGCCGGTGGCGCCGGCTCGGCGGGTGGCGGCTCGGCCGCGGCTCGCGCTGGCGCGGGAGCCGGTGGTGCCCTGCGTGGCGGTGCCGGTGGCGTCGGCGGTCTCGGCGGCGCGGCGGGTGAAGGTGCCGCCGGAGCTCGTGGCGGCGCCGCGGGTGGCGCTGGTGCGGCCGGTGGCCGCGGTGGCGCCGCAGCCGGTAAGGCGGGCCAGCCCGGACAGTCGATCATGCAGCGGGCCAATGGGCATGGCGACGGCGAGGACGACGCCGAGCACAACCGCAAGTACGAGATCGACGGCAGCGACATCTTTGACGACGACCGGATGGTTCCGCCCGCCGTCATCGGCGAGTAGGACGGGACAGGGATGCACGTGACGACGGCCGGACAGGAACTCATCTCACTGTCCGGCTCGGCCTACCAGGTGCTCTGGGAGCACCTGGGCCTGCCGGAAATGCCCACGGTGCTCTACGTGAAGCCGCGCGGGTTCGAAGAGGACGAGCGGCGCCGGGTGATCAATGACGCCTGGGACGAGCTGCGGGCGGCGGAACTGGTCGACGCCGACGGCCTGCGGCCGGACCTGGCGAACATCATGCTGCTGCTGGCCAAGGCCGAGCGGTCCATCGACGCCCGGCTGTACGTCGGCGGCCGCACCGTGCGCGCGTTGATCGCCGCCGCGGGCGACCACGCCGTGCACGCGGTGCTGGAGAACGACCGGCTCAACTTCCACGGCGCCTACCCGGGCAGCCTGGCCCGCACCGCGATCTCGATGCTGCCGGTCCGGAAGGCGGGGGCCGGCCGATCGGTCACCCTTCCCAGCGACCTGATCAGCGATGCCGCCGAGCACGTCGGCACCTCGCTGGAGAAGTTCGAGGCGGCGCTGATGAACAAGGGCGCCAATCGCGGGGACGCCAAGCAGCTGTGCGAGATGATCAAATCGGTCGGTGACCGGGGCCAGTTCGGCGCCACGGTCCGCGACCACCTCGGCCGGAAGTTCCGCGCCGACCACGTACTGGCGTTCCACGACGGCGAGGACGGCCGCTACCTCATGGAGGAGACCAGCTCGCCGGACGGCAGGCTGTGGACCACCATGACCCCGGCGGACAACCGGCGGCTGACCGGTCAGCTGGAGCGGCTACTCGGCTCGCTGGAATACCACCTGACCTGACAGTCCCGAAGTTGGCGATGTTCGGGCAAAGAACGTGCCCGAACATCGCCAACTTCGGAGCAGTAGTCAGCGCAGGATCGTCGCGGTGCGCGGATCGAGGGC
>QZFT01000039.1 GCA_003600225.1 Pseudonocardiaceae bacterium YIM PH 21723 | reverse complement strand
GTGGGGTGCGTCTGGTGGTTGTCGAAGGAGGCTTTGGAGGGGGAGACGGGTGGGTGGGGGTGTCTTTCCTGCCTGGCTGTTGGGTGGGGGCACGCCGGTCTGGGGTTTCGGGGTGGGTTGGGGCTTGATCGCTTCTGGGGGTGGACCTGCGCGTGGCTGGTGAGCCTGGTGTGGTTGGTGGGGTTCTTGTGGGTGAACGGGGTGGGATTGTTCCTGGTTAAAGACGATTTCAGGGCCTGGAATCGTCTTTAACCAGGAACAACCACTTGGTCCACTGTGGACTCAACGCTGGATTGTCCGCGTCGACCAGGGCATCGGGGTCATGATCGCCACAGATCGTCACCTGGACCACCATGGAACCCCGGAACCCAGGACCGGCAGCGCTTACCGGTCACCCTGGGCAGCCGACCACCCAGACAGGCGTGCCCCCACCCAACACGCAGGCAGGAAAGACGGGCGCCAACGCCCGTCTCCCCCTCCAAAGCCCTCTTTCGCCAACAACCAGACCGCACCCCAGCGGCCACAGAGATGTTGACCTTCGCGGTATGTTGATCGAGACCGAATGGAACCCCTGACCGAGCCGATTGTCCCTACGGGTAAAGGATTCCGATGCGTACCGCCGTTGGCGCCTTCCGCAGCCGTGTCATCACCGAGACCCTCCGTCCCAGCACCGTCGAGGAAGTCCAGGCCGCCGTGCGGCAGGCCAAGGGACCACTTCAGCCGATCAGCACCGGGTTCAACTGGGGCCTCGGTTCTCACCAACCCGTGCGCGACGGTGCCGTGCTGCTGGATCTCGCCGGGCTGAACCGGCTCCGTGAGCTGGACCTCGATCGCGGTTACGCGGTCATCGAGCCCGGGGTCACCCAGGGCGACCTGGCCACCGCGCTGCACGGCACCAGCCGGATGCCGAACCTGACGACGGCGTCCATGCACACCAGCATCATGGGTAACACCCTGGAACGCGGCGTCGGCATTCACCGCGCCCGCAGTGAGGACCTGGTCGGCCTGGAGGTCGTCCTCGCGGACGGCAGCCTGCGGCGAATCGGCTGGTGGCCCGGCCACTCGGCGGCCGTCCGCTCCCATCGCCGGGGCCCCTCGGCCATGCACCTGTTCACCCAGTCCGGCTTCGCGGCCGTCACCGCCGCGGTGATCCGATTATTACCCCGCCCGGAACGCATCGAGGTCGTGCCGCTGCAGTGCACCCCCGAGGAGTTTCCCGAGGCGGTGGATGCCTTACGCGAGTGGACGGCGCAGCGGTTGGTGCCGCCGACCACGAAGATCACCAATCCGGTCGGGGCGCCGATCTTCGGTGTCCAGGACCACCACCTGGCCCACATCTGCCTGACCGGAACCGCCGAACTGGTGGCCGCGCACCGGGAGTTACTGCTGAAGCAGGACTCCCCGTGGCGGCCCGCACCGGATTCGGCGGCCGATGACCTGGTGCAACGCGCCTACGCCGGCGACCCGGATCCGGCGGACAGCTGGTTCCTGCAACGCATCGGTTGCCCGGCGGGACAGGTGGACGCCGAGCGGGGCCTGCTGATGTTCCTGCCGGTCATCCCGTTCCGCGGCGAGGCGGCACAGCGCGCCGCCGAGCTGATCGACTTCTGCCGGGTGGGCAGCACCGCGCCGCCGCTGGTCACGCTGAACGTGCTGGACAGCGACACGGTCAACGACGTGGTGATCCTGGGCTTCCCCCTCGACGACCCCCAGGCGGTCGCCGACGCGCACGCCACCCTGGACCGGCTGCACTCGACCTTCGCCGCCGAGGGCCTCATGCCCTACCGGCTGGACATCGACCACCCCGAGGACAACGCGACCGACCTGATCGACGTGCTCGGTACGGCCCTCGATCCCCAGGGAGTATTCGATCCGGGTCGCTATATATCCCGGCCGCACTGAGCGTGTTTCTGTTTCGCCGCGAGGTATTCATCCCGATCGAAGACGAAAGGCCCCACGCCGTCCAGCGGCCAATCCCGCCGGCCGTTCCGGAAACTGTGCCACCGCACCGTTCTCTCGTCGGTGTCGATCGTGGCGAACAGTGGCCAGCACCCCCAGTCGCCGCAGACGCAGCCCAGCAACGGACTCTCTCCGTGGTCCCGGATCAGGGAGATGTCGGCCAACCCGCCGTAGGAGCCGGCGAGTTTCTCCTCGCCGGCCGCTACCGCATACGCGAGTTCGTGGTCGCGGATGATATCCGCGAGAAGGCGACCGTCGACCAGAATGTCGATGGCTTCCGGATTTCCGGGAGCATTCAACGAGACTCGCCGGAATTCGACGGTATTCATCGTCGCAGGTTAAACCCGATTGACCATGATGAAGCCGAATTTCCCCTAGACGAGACCATCGTGCGGGCACACCTGATCTTGGCGTACGGTGAGATCTTCGTCGGGGTGTTTACCGGGGGAGTCGTCGATGAACGTCATGCAGGTGCCGATCGCCTTGCAGTTCCACGACCGCGAGCAGGAGCAGGCGGACGGGACGCAGATCCTGGCCGATCCGCAGACCGTGGTGGTCCTCGTGCTCACCGGCGTCCCCGGGGTCGGGAAGACCACCCTCGCCCAGCAGCTGGCGCTAAAGCTCCGTGAGCAGTTCCCGGACCAGTTGTGGGTCGAGTTCGGCGGCACGGAAGGCGCGTTGTCCGTCGCCGACGCCCTGACCGACAAGCTGCTGGCGCTCGGCATGCGACGCGAGGAACTGCCCGGAACCGAGCGCGAACTGAGTGCTGCCTTCCGCAGCCGAACCGCTTCCCGCCGGGTACTGGTAGTGCTCGACGGAGTAGTGAAGCGAGAGCAGGTTCAGCCGTTCATTCCCGGTGGTCCGGGCAGCGCGGTGCTGGTGACCAGCACCTCCCAGCTCAGCCAGTTGAAGCTCGATGGCGCTCGGCACGTACATCTCAAGGGATTCGGCGCTCCCGATGCCGAGGGCTATCTGCGGCTCTTGTGTGGTGATCGGGTCGGTGATCAGTCCCTGTCAGCGCTGGCCGAGGTCTGCGATGGTCTGCCGATCGCGTTGCGGGCCGCGGCAGGGCGGTTGATCACCGACCCGGACAGGGTGACCGTCGATCAACTGGTCGCCCAGATCAGCGGGACGGACGCCCAGGCGTTCACAGTGGATGAGAAGGACCAGCCGGCGGAGGTGTTCGACCTTGCCTACCACGGTCTGTCTCCGCAGGCCGCAGAGCTGTACCGGGAGTGGGGTGTGCTGAGGTTCGAGTCGGCCTCCCCGGACATGTTGTCCGCTCGGGAGGATCGATCGGGGGCGATCGCGCAGCTGGTAGAAGCCGGATTGGTCCAACGCCGCGGCAACCGGCTGTGGATGCACCGGTTGTTCCGCAGGCATGCCGAAATCCGTGGCGAGACCGACGGGGTGGACACCGAGGCCGTGCTGCGGGGTGCCCTCACCTGGCTGTTGGCGGGGGCGTCGGCCGCCGACCTGGCCAAGATGGGCGAGGGACGCTATCGCTGTACCCCGGTCCGCGAGCATCTGACCAGCGAATTCGCCGACGCGGAACAGGCCATGGCCTGGCTGGACGCCGAGCGGGAGAACCTGGTTCTCGCCGTGCGGCGCGCTGTCGAACTGGGTTGGAATGAGCTCGCCTGGCAGCTCGCCGAGACCGCGACCACGCTGTACGTGAACCGGCGCTACCTGGTCGACTGGACCGAGACCAGCGAGCTGGGCGCGAAGGCTGCCGGGCTCGCCCACAACACCGCCGCCGAAGCGCGGCTGCGTAGCTTCGCCACCAGGGCCATGGTCGATCTCGGTGACCGGGAGCTCGCGCAGGCCGAGTTGACCGAGGCGCAGCGGCTGGTCGAGACCACCGATGACCTGCGGCTACAGGCGTCGATCCACGAACTGTGGGGCCGGTTCTGGGACGCGACCGATCACGGGCGCGCAGTCACGGCCTACACGAGTGCCATCGAGCTCTTCGAACGAGTGCAGGATCTTCGTGGCGTCGCATTCGTGACCTATTTCCTCGCGGCTGCCCAGCATGCCAACGGCGATCACGAGCTCGCGTTGACCACCGTGGACCGCGCCCTCGAGTTGATCACCGATGACCGAATGCTGGGCAGGGCGGTGACCACACAGGCATCGATTCTGGCCGCACTCGGCAGGCTGCCGGAGGCAGCGGCGAGATTCGACGTGGCCATCGATCTGCTGCGCGCGGACCCGTTCCATGAGGCGGTCACCCAGGAACTCCGCGGCGACCTGCTGGATGATCGCGACGCGTTGCGCCGGGCATACGAGCTGTATCAGTCCCTGGGTTCGAGTCGTGCGGTGGAGCTCGGGTTGCGGCTGAACTGAACCTCCAGTTTCCGCCCACCCACCTCGACCGTCCGGACACCGTCGATCACTCCGATGTGGACGGACACGGCTGCGAGGATCTGGGCGTCGGCCGTGCCGCGTACGTTGCCGATGGAGCCCTCCTGGTCGGCGATCACCAGCCCCTCTGCCGTGGCCGCCGCGAGCAGAAGTCTGTCCGGCCACCGGTGCCGCATCGCACGCAGCTGCTCCACCGCCTCCTCCGGCGCGAGTACCGCCTCGCAGACCAGGGCGTCGGCCTCCTCCAGCAACCGCAGATCGGTCTCGCGTTCGGACACCACCAGGGGCTCGGGCCTGCGCGTCCGGGACGTGGCCGGGAACCGGCGCAGGACACCGTCGGTGAGGGTCGTGTAGTGGGAAGCGGCGGGTGCATCGCAGATGACCGGGTCGAGCGCGCGCGGTAGCGGGCCAGGATGGCTCGGCGCCGTGAGCCCGAGCAGACCGTAGACCGCCGAGCGCAGCCGGTCGGCGGCTTCGCCGGGATGGGCGAAGACCCCCGGCGGCACGGGAACCACCGCGGCTCGATCGAGCTGTCCGGCGAGTGGCGGCCCCTGCCGGATCTGCGGCGCCCCCAGGCGGCTGATCGGGCTGTCCGCCACCGTCTCCCCGGCGGTTTCGGTGAGCAGCATCGGCAGCCCGAGACCGGCCGCGTAGAGCGAGAGCGAGCCGTGATCGGTGATCACGGTGTCGGCCGCAACCATGGCCGACTGCCAGCCGTTGTGCTGGGGAAGCAGGCGAACCTGGTCGAACCAGACCTCCAGTTGCCGCCGTCCGTACCGTGCCCAGACGTTCGGATGCAGTACGCACAGCACCTGGAACTCGTCCTGCGGTAGCGCATGGTGCAGCTCGCGGGGCAGGGTGCGCCAGCGCCCCAGTGCGGAGTGCTGTCCCCAGGTGGAGGCCACGAGCACCAGCCGGCGGTCGCCGGTGTTCAGCAGCCGCCGGTAGTGCTCCCGCAGCTGCCGGCTCGCGCGGAGCCGGTCCATGGTGACGTCCCCGATGACCACGGATTCGCTGCCCGCGGGCAGCAGTCGCCGCTGGTCGGGATGGGCGAGAGCCATGATCGCTTGACCGGATTGCAGGACGTCCTCCGGTGGCAGTCCAGCGACCCGGATCCCGATGCCATCGGCGGTGGGCAGCAGCTTGTTGAAGCCGATTCCGTGCGGTAACACCAGTGCGCGTGTGCGCAGCGCGGCGAAGTCGACGTTCTCGCTGGCGGCCAGCACCAGGTCATACGGCACGTCGGCGGGTTTGGAGACCGGGTGAACGCCGGCCTCGGCCAGTAATCGGCGAGCGCCGTCCTGGAAGTGGGAGTCGCCTTCGAGGGTGAATACCCAGCGCAGCCGGAAATCGCCGCGGAACAGGTCCTGGGTCTCCAGCAGCCGGGTGACCGAGGTCAGATTGCGGCAGACCGCGAGGATGAGCTTCTCGGGGTTGAGGGTGCCCCACAACGCCTCAGACGGCCAGCGGCTCCGGGCTCCGGGCTCCGGGCTCCGGGCTCCGGTTGGATCTTGTTCCATTCTACCGGACCGTCACCTGTTCCAGGTCGCTCCTGCCGACCCGCACGAACTCGTCCACCGTCGATTTCAACCCGCCGATCGCGGCCTCGTAACCCGCGCGATGCCGCACCTCGACGGTGTTCCCGAACCCCGCGGTTCCGGTCCGGATCTCGGTGATCAACACACTCAGTTCGGTCGCACTCGCCAGCACGGTGTCCGCCGCACCGACCACGCCCGGCGGGCACAGGAACCGCGCCTCCTGCAGGTGCGAGCTCAGCTCCTCGATGATCGGCTCCGGGTCGTTGCCCTCCACCGGCCACACGGGCAGCCGGACCAACCGGCCCGCCGCTCCGGTGATCGCCGGATACAGCTCCACCTTCTGGCTCCTGGACAGCCGCTGGCGTTCACTCCGCCGGTTCAACAGCCCCAGCGTCAGCGGAGACAGGGCGCCGACACCGGCGCCGAGCAGAGTGAACACACCGGAAGCCCACCAGGAAGTCACCGGCCCACTCTAGGCCACCAGGCCCAGCGGTCAGGCGGACTTCGGGTACCAGCGCGGCGTGACCGCCTGCGGCTCCGCCGCGTCCCACCACAGTGGCAGGACGGAGATCCACCGGTCATCGTTGGTGGTCGGCAGCCCCAGCCAGCCGGCGGTCGCCGGCAGATCGCGTTCCGCGCCCCACACGAGGAAGACGTCACGGCAGGCCAGGACGCCGTGCTCGTCCACCGCGGGCTGCTCGACCTCGAACAGCGGCTCCAGCTGTGGCAGGCGTGCCGCGACCGGATATGTGAAGGTGTTCCGGCGGGCGGCGGCCAGCCGGGCATCGCTGTCCACCCAGTCGAAGTCGGCGGAGAAGCTCGGTTTCCGATTCGCCTTGTGCGGCACCTTGACCAGCCGGATGTCCAGGCCGTCCACGTGCAGCACCACGAACCCGTGCTCCTTGGTCGCCCGCACTCCGCGAGCGACCCACCGCGGATCGTCCTCGATCCGGGTGGCCAGCCGGTTGCTCAGGTTCCGGGTGGACAGCATGCTCAGCGTGAACGAATCGTCGAACAGGTCGTCCTGGTACCGACCCAGATTGGCCCGCCAGACATCCTGAGCCGCCTCGTGCACGAATTCGATCAACCCGGTTCGATCCAGCGTGCCCTGGATCTCCGTCAGCCGCCGCGTCCCGCGCGGGTCCCAGAACTCCATGCGAAAAGTGAAGCAGGGAACCCTGACATTATTCGGTCAGCGTGACCGTGCGGTTCCCGTTGTCGGTGATGGTGGACCGGTGGTTTCCGCAGGCAGAGGTGTCCGAGTTGCCCTTACCCGCGGCCACCGCGCCGTTGTTCGCGCTCGGGTAGGAGAAGGTCGCACTGGCCGCGACCTGGTTGGCGCAGTTGCCGCCGCCGTAGTACTCGATCCACACCAGCGAGGTCTTCACGTTCTTCCGCCCCGGCGCTGACCACTCGGTACCGATCACCGTGTCGTTCACCGACGCCACCCACTGCGTGCTGCCGTCGGCCTTGCTGCTCGTCTGCCACAGCCGCAGCCGGTAGGGCGTGTTCAGCGACCAGTTGAACGGCACCTTGCACTGCCAGCCGACACCCTCACCGCCGAAGGTGTTGCACTTGGCTCCCGGCCCAGGCTGCGCGTCGCCGGGCGAGTTCCAGATGGAGAAGATCGCGATCTTGCCGCTCGGCGTGTCCTGAATGCCCAGGTAGCCGCCGTCGCCGCCACCCTCGAACAGGAACTGGTGCGAGAAGAACCGGGTCGGACCCGTTGCCTTCACCGTGACCGTGGTGTCGATGTTCCAGTAACCGGTGCCCGGGTAGGTCCAGTTCTGCCACACCCCGGCCTGCGCCGCTTCAGCGGGAGCGGCGCAGGTGACGGCGAGGACGGCAGCGAGCAGCAGGGAACGCAAACGCATGGGACTTCTCCTTTTACAGGGGAGAGGAGATCGTCAGAAGGCTATGGCGCCGTCGGATGCTCGACAAGTAGACGAGTGACGGATCCGGGGCTCCGCAGATGTACGTCGTTCAACCTGCTCTGGTCATTTCTGCGAGGAACTCGTGAGTCTCCGGATCCTCGGAGAACACCACGGTTCCTCGCATCCCGCGGGTGAGAAGGACCTTGTATGTGTTCTTGATCAGTGCGGCGAAATGTAGCTCGTCAGCCCTGCTCACGGCCGGGTCTTTGGAGGCCAAGCGGTTGGCTGACCATTTTCCTTCGCGACGCACCAGATCCTTTCCGAAAATCACCCCCGACCAGTCGTATTCGAACCCCTGGGCGGTGTAGATACATCCGACCTGCCCGAACCCTCGCTCGTCGGTCGCCCAGTACGCCGCCTCAGGAACGCCGGGCACCAGCTTGTTTCCTTCGGACTTGGCATTCCAGGGTCGTTTCCAGTCCTCGATAGCGACGTCTGGCACGAGATACCGGTCATCGCCGCTCCCTTGGGGTTCGCTCCAAGGCCAGCAGAACCCTGCGCTGAGTCGAGCTGTTCCCCCGTGCGCCGTCGCGTTGCTCCGAACCCAGTCCTCCAGCAATTCTGGCGACTCAGCGCTGGCCAGCAGAACTCCCTCATCCAAGGGGCCGGCCAGTTTCCACCATGGAATGGGAGGCTCGGGGGTTGTACCAAGCCCCAGCAGGCGCGCTACCCAGGTGTCGTAGTTCGGTGAACCGCCGCAACGTAGTTGGTCGTGTAGACGGACCACATCGACCCTGCAGCCGAGAGCCTCTGCAGCGGCTGTGATCTCCCGCAGCGAACCCATCTCGCCTGGTCGCACCGTCTGGTTCTCGTCGAGTAGGAAGACGGGGACCTGCGCGACTCTGATCAGCTCATTGATCTGGCGATCTGCACGCTCTCGCTGCGCCGGTCGGGTGTATCGGCTTACACCCGTCTCGCGAATTCGATGCGCCTCATCACAGATCAAGACGTCGAGTGCACGTGGCTCGGAGCCCACGTAAGTGTTGAAGTACTTGAAAAGGCCCTGCGTTCGCTTGCTTCGATGTCCGGCGTACTTGCGCATCGTCTGGGTGAACGACTTCGAGCCTGTGGCGTGTTCTGCAGCGAAGCCACGCCTTGCCAACTCGCCCAACAGACTCAGCGCGATGACACTTTTTCCTGATCCTGGCCCGCCCTCGACCACGACGACGGTCTGAGTTCGAGCTGCACGAGATCGTTGGACCGCCTGCAGCACCAGTTCGTAGGCGACCTTCTGTTCGTCCAGCAGGACGAACTGTTGGCGATCCTGGATCTCGGCGGCAGCGTGGGTCAGCAGTGGTTTGGTCGGCCTGTGCAGGAAACCCAGGAACTCATCGCCGGATTCCCGGTTGGCTTCCGAACCACTGGTCGTGTCGAGCAGCGAACGTAGATGGTCCAGGAATTTGCCTCGCCCATCCATCGTGAACATCCGGCTGTGCGTGCTGATCGGATATGCCAGTAGGGCTGGTATTTCCGCGGTGCGCGCATTGTGTAGGTAGGCCACGCCGTGAACCGCGTTCGGCCGATCGACCAGAGCGGGGGTGTGGTCTACGAAGTATTGGCAGTAACCACGCACCTGTTCGGCGGGATGCAGATGGTGACCGGGGAGTCCGTGGATGTGGATGATTTCGTTCGCGTACAGCTCTGCCCTCGACCATTGTTTGAGTTCCACGAGAACAAAGACGCTGTCGCCGGATCGCGGGTGAACGCCGCAGAGGACAGCGTCGATGCGTTGCTTGCTGTGCGGAAGTTGGTGCTCCAGCAGCACCTCCACGTTGCCCAAATCTGCCTCGACGAGATCCCGCAGCAGGATCGGCAAACTGTTGCGCCACGAAGCAACTTCGCCAGGGCTTGAACGAGTTCCGAGTACATGGCCGGACTGTTCGTGAAGTCGGACGTGTAGCTGTCCGGCCTCTGCCTCCGTGAGTAGTGACGCTGCCATTCCACGAGCGAGAGCCATTTCATCACCCCAGTAAGTGTCTCCGGCGCATCGCCCATTCACCGTAGTGGATCAAATCCTCGCCCGATGACTACCAGGCCTGTGATCGCTACCAATCGTAGTGGCAATAACCTCTTGGTGATCACGAAAGTGTGACTTGGTGGAGGTTGGCATGGAGTCGGTGGTTCGCAGCGCGCGGGAGCTCAGGGAGGATGATCATGAATCTCTGGTGCGTCGGCTGGCCATGCAGTCCAAGGTGAACTATTCGCGGTCCGATGACACTGGTCAGGTCGGCGCCTGGCGAAACAGCCTTCCTGTGCTCTTTGATCTGCTCTGTTCAGCCGGCCTCGGGCACGTTCAGGTGATTCTCGAACACCCGCTTCCGTTCAGTCCCAAGCGTGTCGATGCGGTGCTTTGTGGCGTGCATCCGACGACCGGGTCTCATTCGTACGTGTTGGTCGAGCTGAAGCAGTGGTCCGAGCCGACTGTTGTCGCGCCGAGGATGGTGAAAGTCCTGCCGAATGACGAGCAGCCCGTGCTGCATCCCGCGGAGCAGGTCAGGCGGTACTGCCGCTATCTCGTGGACTTCATGCCTTCGTTGAGCCGAAATCAGAGCCGGGTGAAAGGCGTGGCGTACCTGCATAACGCCACGAGGAGGCCCGGTTGGAATCTCGACGAGCTTGACTGTGGGGACTTTGGTCGGCTGTACACGCAGGATCAGGTTCTTGATCTCACCGAGGACCTGCGGACCCTGCTTGATGATGACCCCGCTACTGCCGATGCGGCTCGGGTCGTTGCCATGGACCTGGTCGATGAAGACCCCAAGCCTGTGCGACCCCTCCTGAAAGCGGCTGCCGAGGCGATGGAGCGCAGAGAGGGATTCGTCTTACTGGACAGGCAGAAGGTGGCATTTGACGCTGTATGGCATGCGGTTGGATGGGTAGACCAGAAATACGGTCAAGATGACTGGCGAAAGAAGGTCGTCATCGTCCGTGGTGGTCCTGGCTCTGGTAAAAGTGCCATTGCCATCGGACTGATGAGTGCGCTGGCTGAACGTTTGGGGAAGGTCCTGCATGCCACTGGATCTCGGGCATTTACTGAGACTTTGTGGAAGTACGTGGCAGGCAATAATGAACGAACCATGGACCTTTTTAAGTACTTCAATTATTTCAAAAGAATAGCTGGAAACTCAATTGATGTCCTGATCTGCGATGAAGCGCACCGAATCCGGAATACGCAACCGTCCCAGATCGCCCAGCTGATCGATGTCGCCAAGGTTCCCGTCTTCCTGCTTGACGATCACCAGACTGTGCGGCCCAGTGAGTCCTGCACGGTGAACCGGATCTATGAGACCGCGGAAGCGATGGGCTGCCAGGTCGAAAAGATCGATCTCGACGGTCACTTCCGTTGTGCCGGCTCCCGATTCTATGACGACTGGGTGCTCAGGTTGTTAGGGCTCAAGGAAGGCGGACCGATAGCTTGGTCCGACTTCGTGGCCGGCACGAACGACGACTATGGCGTTGACTCGGTGGAGGCTCCGCACGCTCTGGATGACTGGCTCCGGCTGAAGATGGACAATTTCGGTGGGGAGGGGAGGATCTCTGCCGGATTCTGCTGGGACTGGCACGACCCCATTCGCAAGGATGGTGTCTATAAGCCCGTCGACGATGTTCAAATCGGTGGCTGGAAGCGTCCATGGAATATTAGGCAGGGATGCGAAACCGATGGATACCCTTCCGCTTCTCTCTGGGCCTCGGATCCTGACGGATTCGGCCAGATCGGATGTATCTATACGGCGCAGGGATTCGAATACGATTGGTCCGGAGTCATTTTTGGTGAGGATCTGGTAATTCGGAAAGGTCGGTGGGAGCCACAGCCGTCGAAATCCAAGGACAAGTCGGTGAACAGGCTGGATCCAGCGATGTTCAGTCAGCTGGTCCGCAACACGTACAAGGTTCTGATGACCCGGGGCATGTTCGCTACGTGCGTGTACTCGGTGGACCCAGAGACCAATGAGTTCCTCAGAAGGTACTGCCACTAGCGCAGACCACCAGGTCTGTTGGATCCATCCACAGATCACGGCTGACTTCAAGAACATCGCCGAGAAATTGCTTGGTGCCACGGTGCTGATCACCGCCCTTGCCGTCAGGACTCGGTCGGATTGCCGCAGCGCATCAGTCCGATCGCGCCGGGCAAGTGCCCACGAATGGCTCAGGGCAAGCCGGTGATCGTTGGGCAGACTGGGGACACACCTTCTGCCTGGGGACTGATATGTCACTGACCATGCCACAGAACACGGATCGGATCCGTCGACTGTGCGTGATCGTGGAGGGCCGGGCCAGCACGTACGCCGACGAGGTCGAGGCGGCGTTGAACCGGGGCCAGCTGCGGCAGCGGGAAGCCGAGCTCCTGGACGAGTTCGAGCAGTACACGGCGAAGATCCTGGACCGACTGGCCTCCCGGCAGTGGCCCAAGGTGCATGACCTGGTCTTTCGTGACCTCTACATGCAGGCGCCGGACCCGGTGGACAGCGAGCGCAGGCGGATGCTGCTCGTCGCCCTGCTGGCCGCGGAGGTCGAGTTCAACGCGCCGCTCAAGCTCACCCAGGTGCAGAACAAGGAGCTCGCCGAGATCCTGGAGATGCTGGGCCACAGCTGCGTCGCCGAGGAGCTGTACCTGCACGCCGCCGAGGCCTTCGAGCGGGCCGCCGAGTTGCACCTGCTGACCAGCGACGGGCTGGCCAGGGACCGTGCGCTGTACCGGCAGAACATGGCCAGACAGCGGATCGAACCCGCCCTGTACCGGCGCTGCGTCCAGTGGATGTCCTGGGTGACCTGCGGATACGGCTACAAACCGTATCGGCTGCTGTGGTGGGTACTCGCGCAGATCGTGGTCTTCGGCGTGCTCATCCTGCTCAGCGCACCGGCAGACACCTTTGACAACGTGGTCCTGGTGCTCACCAACTACCTGAACCCGGCGGGCAACGGGGACACCAAGGACCTCGGGTACACGGCGCGGGTGTTGCTCACCGCCGAGGCCTACGCGGGCGCGTTGTCGGTGAACGTGTTCTTCGCCCTGCTGGTGCGGCGCTGGTTCCGTTAGTGGTGCAGTTCCTCGACTGCGGCCAGGCTGCGCATGAATACCTGGTCGCGGATCCAGTCCACCTGCCGCTGCCACGGCTCGGAGAATCCGGGAACAGCCTCCAGGCCCTGCCACAGCGGACGCAGCTCCGGACTCACGTGCGCACCCGGCATCCACAGCCGGACCAGCAGGCTGAGCCCGGCGCGTAGGCCCTTCATCGGGTCTGCGTCCCGGGCCATGTCCCGCTCGGCCTGGGCGATCACGTGGCCCAGGGTGGTGTACAGCCAGTCGTGCAGCGCGAGGTCCTCGCAGAAGCCGACGGCCTCCTCCAGCAGATGCGGCGGCACCGTCACCCGCACCGTGCGCATGGTGGCGTCCTCGATGTGCAGCCGCACGGCGGGAACCGCGTCCTCCACACCCACCGCCGTCCAGCGCATGCTGGTCGGCCGGGTGCGGAGCGCCGTCAGGTTGTCCAGCTGCGGGCGGTCCTGCACGTGGTTGATCATGCGTTGGCTGATCGAACCCAGGTCCAGCGTCTCCGGCTGCCTGGACGGCATCTGGAATCCCGCGAGCACCTGGTCCGTGGTGACCGGTCCGGAGACCTCGATGACCCCGGGTCGCCGGGAGTAATACTTCCACGGTTTGCGCTCGCGGTAGTCGGTCCACTCCAGCTCGGCCCGGCTGGAGGCCTGCGCGACCATGCCGCCGACCACGATCGCGCGGGTGACGACCGTACCGATGCCCCGGGACCGGGTCCGCGGCTCGCTGGGCAGCGAGCAGTCCACCCCGGTCACCGTGTCCGGGGACAGCGTGCGGTTGATCGGCCTGCTGGTGGCCCGGACCTGGGTACCCGGCCGCAGCGCGAGCAGGTCGGCCGCCGCCGCGCCGGGTAATGGCAACGACGTGTGCAGCAGGCTGGTGCGGACCTCGCCGATGATCACCATCGACGCACCGTGGGCACCGCCTCGATGAAGATGTTCGTCAACCGGTCGGTGAGCTGGGCGGGCAGCTCGACACCTTCCTCGACGGCCCGCTCCGCGGTCTGGGTGACGACCGCTTCGTCCAGGGTCAGGTGGTCCAGGATCACGTTCACCGCGTGCTCGATCTTCAAGTACGTCTTGGGCAGGATCGACGCCACCCGATAGGCGGAGAACGGGGAGGGGCGGTCGCTCAGCTGCATGACAGCCGGCAGTTCCCGCCAGGTCCGGGGCCAGGAATCGGTGGGCCACGGCCGTGGCTGGGCCACCGGCTCGCCGTTGTTGCGCAGGGCTCCGAGCCTGATCAACTGCCATACCGCGGCCAGGAACGGGCAGGACCACTTGCGGTGGGCCGGCTCGCCGCCCTTGGCCGGGATGTCCTTCCACATCTCCACATCGAGGAAGATCGAGTGGTTCCGCTTGCCGAACTCCTCGGGCTGCTGCCACAGCGTCGAGCCACGCATGGCCTGGCCACCGGAGCTGTCCGGGGTCCGCTCGCCGTTGCACAGCCAGCCGGATTTCTGTGCCGCCGGCCGGGAACCGGTGGCGCCCACCGGCGGCTCGTGCAGCAGCATGCCCCGGGTGATCTCGGCCAGCTGGACCCGGTCGGCCTCGTGACAGCCGGCCTCCCTGGCCAGGTAGTCGATCTCGATGCCGCAGTCGGCCGCGATGCGCAGCAACTGCGGCATGATCACCGACGGATCGGTGTCCGGCCGGAAGTAGTCGTCGATCAGGAAGCAGGTGCTGATCCGGGCTTTGCCGTCGGTCACCTCGGCCTGCTGGGCCGAGCGCAGGGCCTGCAGCCACGGCGCCACCCGGCGGAACTGGGTGCGGATCCGGTCCTCACCGTTGGTCAGATCCTCCATATAGAGGTGGCCGACCTCGACCGAGAGATGCGACAGCGCCACCTTGCGTGGCGCTGGTCTGCTGGTCGCCTCGGAATACACGGGAGTCTCTATGGTGCTCATGCTCCCTCCCACACCTCGTCGTCGACCAGCCGGTCCGCGAGGCTGCGGAAGCCTTTGATCGTGGTGGCGTTCGCGATCTTCGCGGCCACGTCCGACTCGGTGATCAACTGCTCCCGGTACTGCAGGATCGGCTCTACTGGAGTAGTCCCCAACACTCTGCTCTGTCCCAGACGTCTGTCAACAGCGAGTTTTCGCAGTTCATCGTCGTAGGCGAGTAGCCAGGTGGCCTGCGGGGCGGACTGCGCGGGATTGTGTTCCTTCAGCAAGGGAACCGCGACCCGGACGAAACGGATGTCCTCCTGCAGATCCTTCTGGTCGTGACCGGAGATCTTGCCGACCTCCAGGATGCCGTGCTTGCCGTAGACCAGACCGTGCGCGGCCACGATGTGCTGCCGGGTCCAACGGTGGAAGACCAGCCAGCGGCAGGTGACCGAGCGCATCTTGGACAAGGCCGTCGCGGCCAGGGCCATGTGCAGCGCGGTGGACCGGCCGGCCGACAGGTCGACCAGGACCACCTCGTACTCGTGGTCCAGCTGGGTCAGCAGCTCGGCGCACCGGTCGACTCGCTCGTCCGTCATGCCGAACTCGGCGCCGCCGATCTCCCCGGGGAAGAAGGTCAGCCTGCCCGCCCGGATGTTCGCGCCGCGCAGGTCGGGCCGCGAGGTCGAGGTCCAGACGTCGAGCCTGCGCGGGTCGGCGAGGCCATCGGTGAAGTAGCTGTGCATGCCCTCCTGCTCGATGCCGCGCTCAGCCCGGGTGATGTCGAAGATCGCGCCCGCCGTCGGCGAGCCGAAATCGAAGTCCAGGTACGCGACGTCGTGCCGCTGGGCGAGGTGGAAGGCGACGTTGCAGCTCGTCACCGAACGGCCGGTGCCGCCCTTGTCGGACGCGGCGAAAACCAGCACTAGACACCCCTCGACGCATTGTCCTGAGCCACAGCCAGCTCATCCAGTCCACGCAACGCCGACTGGCCGAGGGCGTTCGCCGTGGCCGGTCGGTCGATGAGTATCTCGTTGGCCCGGCTGATCTTCCGCTCGATCTCCGTGAGCTGCACGCTCCGGGCCGAGGTGTCATCGGAGTCCGAGGTCAGGAGTAACTGGTTGAGCAGCTGGTCCGCCTCGTGCAGGACCTCCTCGGCCCTGGCCCGGATCGCCGTGCTCCGCAGGGGCTCCTTGCGGAACGTCCGGCTCGCCGTCACCAGTGCCTCGACCACTCGCTCGGTCATGTACCAGGACGGCAGCTTCTCGGCGGGGCGGGTGTCGTAGGGGAAGAGGATCTCACCCGGGTCGTCCCAGAGCCCGGATGCCTCGCTGACCTCTATCCGACGGGTGATCATGTGGTCCATCGTGGTCTCGGCCAGGTCCATCAACCTGTCCCGGGAACCCCGCCGGGTGGACAGCGCCGCTGCCTGCAGACATCGCTTGAGCAGCAGCGGGGCGAAGTCGCTGGCGTGCCAGAGCAACTCGGGGCCCAGTTTGGCCGACCCTTCCAGCCGCATCCGCTGACCCGGCACGTGCAGGGCCACCGAGGCGTCGTCCTTCGTCACCCGCCGGGTGATACGACCACGCTGGGCGAGCGATTCGAAGACCGTCACCGCGCGATCCAGGTCGTCGTCGTCCGCCCGCCGGCCTTCCAGGTCCTGCACGAGTACCGCGGACACCATGAGCGAGTAGTAGTCGGACTCCTCGCCGTCCGAGGTGCGCCACGGGATGTCCTCCAGCGGCCACGGATCGGAGAACCGGGCGATGATCGACCAGTACCGCTGGGTGAGTTCGTAGCGCAGCGCCAGCGCGTCGGACAGGCGTCGCTGCTCCTCGTTGAGCAGGTCCAGTTCCTGGGTACGGGTGGACCGGATGTCGTTGATGCCGTCCAGCGCGAGCACCGTGGTGAACAGGTAGGGGCGGGCCGCCGCGAATCCCGGGGTGGAACAGATCTCCGGTTCGCGTTCGAAGCCACCCTTGGCCGGCTCGACGTCCGCGACGAAGTTGACCGCGGTGGCGCCGTTCACGATGCCCCAGGCCCAGCCGATCTCGAAGAGCGTGGTGTCCTCGTCGAGCTTGTCCACCATCTCGTCGGACACGGACAGGGTCGCGTCCTCCATCAACCGGGTCCGCTGGCGGGCCAGCCGCTCACGCAGCTTCGCCACGACCACCCGGTGGGATTCATTGCTCTGGTTGACCATGGCCAGCATGGCCGCCCGGACCTCGGCGTCGTCGACCCCGGTGTCGATGGGGTTCACCGCGAAGGAGCGCAGCAGGCCGACCATCGAGGCGGTGAGCCGCCGGTTCAGCTCCGCCTGCAGCTTCTTGATCCGGTCGCCCCACTTGTCGCCACGCTTCTGCGGTGGCTTGTACACCTTGAGGAAGCCCAGCGCGGCCAGGCAGAGACTGACCGACAGTGAATAGGAGGCGACCAGGCCCAGCCGCAGCTGTTCGTCGGTGGGCTCGCCCGATTCGGCGCTGAGGTAGCCCTTTCCGCCGAAGTCCGGTTCGCCGTCGGTCGTGTACCGCCGGAGGTAGTCCTCAAGGATCTCGATGATCCGCTGCGGAATCATCTTCGGCTCGCCGAGCTTCTCCAGCGTCTTGGTCACGTCCTCGGCCATCTCGTCCGGCCGGTCCAGCGCCAGTTCCTCGATCTCCGTCGCCGGATACAGCAGGCAGAGCAACTGCTCCGCATCGCTGATGGAATTGGATTCCTCGCGTCCGCGCCATTCCCAGGTGCCATCGCGGAACGAGGAACGGACCACCGACCGCCAGATATCCAAGATCTGCCGTCTCGGCTGAATTCTCATGACAGCCATCCCGGGGCGAGAGAGAAACGCGCTGAGTTATTGCTCGGCCATGTGAACCGCTGAACACCGGCCCGCGCGGGGCCACACGCTAGCACCAAGGTCAACATCGCAGCACCCATGGTCGACATCCGGGGCCACGGTTCTGGAGGCCCCGGCACACAACCGACAATCATCCCGCCGCAGACCACGCGCGGGCTAGAGGCCGACCCGGGATTTCGGTGCAGGGTAAGGTCATCGGCTCGATGGGCCGGATGGGTGTCGACGTCGTCATGATCATTGACCACCACTGGAAAGCGCACTCCGCCCACCCCGTGTCCGACCGCCGGCGACCCCGTCCTGATGGAGCATGCCAGCAAAAGAATGCACCACAGGCGTGAATCCTCTACCCCTTTTTAGTGATCGATTTAGTGACAAAAAACATCACCGACTTGGCCTATTTCCAGGCCGTTGAGCCGAATGGGCGTAAAAAGAACGGTCATCCCGCATAGGGCGGTGAGATTCGGGCCGGTTGCTGAAATCGGTGCAGGCAGGGAGAGCTGTCCGTCGAGGGGTAGCCGGCCAGTCCCAATACCGGCACACCGCGGCTGATGGCGACCCGCACGGCGGCGTAGCCACGGTCCAGCAGCCCTGACCATCGGGTGAACTCGGTCGCCCGATGCCACCGCCGCACCGACGGGAGGGTCTCCCCGGAAGGCAGCAGTCGCATGCCCAGCCGGTGTTCCTGTGGCCCGAACAGATTCGGGAACGCCCACGTGCCCACGAATCCCTGGGCGAAGAACATGGTCAGCGTGACCAGGTTCCGCGGACTGGTCACGGTGTACACCGGCAGTTCCGGATCCGCCGATCCGAGCGCGGCCGCCAGGAGCGCCGCGCCCATCCCGCGTCTGCGCATCCCCGGCAACACGGCGACCCCGGCCACGTAGACCGCGTGCGGGTACTGCTGATCGAGGTGCAGGTAGCCGGCCACCGTGTGCTGCGACTCGGCCACCAGTACGTCGCCGGCCAGCACGCCCGATTCCAGCTCGCCGGGGGGCGCCGGCATCAGCAGGGAGCCGGGCAGGGTGGCGCATTCGGCGTCGATCCACAGGATCCTGGGGATGTCGGCGGGCGCGGCCCACCGAACCGTGAAATTCGAGATTCCCATACCCGCCTTCCTGGAAGACGCAACTGTCGATCTATCGAATTGTCCTGCCCAGGACGTGGCCGGGGTACCCGCCGAACCGCCTCCGCAGACTCGGTCATTCGGGTGCCCGACCGTTGCCGGGACGACGAACTTCCGCCCTAGGGGACCCCCGGTGCGCGGGTCGATCTCGATGGGTTAAGGTATGTTCAACGCACTGAGCCCCCGTAGCTCAGGGGATAGAGCACTGCCCTCCGGAGGCAGGGGCGGAGGTTCGAATCCTCCCGGGGGCACGTTTCATCGGGTGATCTTTGTTGGCGTATTCGCGACAAGATCGCCCTTTTGTGTTTTCTGGGGATGCACCGTGGGTGCACGGTGTTCGGCATGAGAACCCTGACGATGACCAGCCGGGTCCTGGCCTCCGCGACGGTGGTCTGGCAGTGGGTCACCACTCCCGAGGGGATCAACTCCGAGCTGATGCCGGTGCTGCGGATGACGATGCCCGCACCGATGCGCGGCAGGACGATCGACCAGATGGGCGCCGAAACCCACGTCGGACGCAGCTACTTCCTGTTGCTGGGCTTTCTGCCCTTCGGCTACGACGACATCACGCTGGCGGAGATCGGACCGGGCACCCGGTTCCTGGAGACCTCCACGGTGATGTCGATGCGGACCTGGCGCCACGAGCGCACGATCACCCCTGATGGTGACGCGTGCGAGGTGCACGACCAGGTCACCTTCGAGCCACGGCTCCGGCTGCCCGGCGGGGAGTTCCTCATCGCCGCCGCACTGCGGGCGCTGTTCCGGCATCGGCACCGCCGGCTGTTTCGACGGTTCGCCTAGGTTTGCCCGCCGGAGCAATCGGTTACTCCATGTTTGAGCTGCGCGTGCGAGCGCATCGGATAGGAGAACCATGCTGGAAGTGACCAACGCCGCCGGTCAGGCCATCAACGCCCTGACCTCGAACCAGAGCGTGCCGGACGGCGCGGGGCTGCGGATCTCGGTGCACGAGGAGAAGCCGGAGGGCGCGTCGCTCGCGATCGCCGTGACCGGTGGCCCGGAGCAGAGCGACGAGGTCGTCACCTCCGAGGCCGGCTCCAAGGTGTTCATCGAGGAGACCGCGAACCCGTACCTGACGGACAAGGTCTTGGACGCGCAGAGCGACCAGGAGGGACAGATCCAGTTCCAGCTCCGGGGTCAGGGCTGATCCAGAACTGAGCAGTACCCGGCGTTTCGCCGGATCCGTGGACTCAGGCCGTGTCGACACCCGGCCCTCAGTCTTTCGGCGCTGCCCCGGCCCGATGCCGGGGCAGCGCCGCATGGGGTCACGATTGGGAGTCGTTACCGCTGTGATGAGTCCCTCGCGCTGCGCCGTCCGGCCGGGTAACCCAGCCCGAGGCGGATAACAGGCGGGTCGCCTCGCGATACGGGGACACGAAACCTATTGCCATAGGCGGGAAAACACGGCTGTGCGCAGGGATTTTCCGTAGGTAGGAAGGTACTGCACCATTCCCTGCCATGAGGTTGATCCCATGTTCCGCGCGCTCGCGCTCGCCCTGTTCTCGCTTCTGCTGACCGCCGCCCCCGCCTCCGCGTCCGACTACATCATCGGCGGTGGTAGCGGCGTCTACTTACCGTCCGCCCGGCTGTTCGTCAACGGCTGGGGATACTGCACCTCCACGATCATCTCGCCACAGTGGATCCTCACCGCCAAGCACTGCGCCACCACCGGCGGCACGATGACCTTCTACATCGGCAGCACCTCCGCGACCGGCGGCCGATACGCCGAGCCCGCCCAGGTCGTACTCAGCCAGGAAGCCGACATCGCGCTGGTCAGGCTGGACCGCTCGGTCAGCAACACCTACGCCCGGCTCGCCGAGAGCACCCCACAATACGGTGCCGGCGTCACCATCTACGGCTGGGGCGCGACCTCCCGGTGCCCCAACGAGCTGGACTGCCAGTCACAGAAACTGAAGGCCGCCAGCGCCACCCACGCCGGGCCGGCGCAGGACTACGCCGGGGGTATCGGATTGCGGCTGAACGCGGGCGACGGCGCCGTCGCAGGCGGTGATTCCGGTGGCCCGGTGGTGTACAACGGTGTCCAGGTCGGCGTGACCTCGGCCAGCGACCGGGAGACCTACGCCACCGCGACCTCGGTCTCCGCATATCGGGGCTGGATCCGTCAGGTGTCGGGTGTCTGATCGCTCTCCGGTATCGTCCCGAGGTTGGTGACGGGCACCGCTGCTGAGTGTCGCGTCAGTTTGTCGGACGGCCGATATAGGCTCGTCGCCGACCGAGCCGTCGGGGCAGGGTGCCTCGCCGCGCGCCGTGAATCCCTGGAGAACGACGACCCATGACTGCTGACGCCCTCTACGGAGCCGACGACCTGACCCATCTGGAGGGTCTTGAGGCGGTCCGCAAGCGCCCCGGCATGTACATCGGGTCCACCGATAGCCGGGGTATCAACCACCTGTTCGCCGAGATCGTCGACAACTCCACCGATGAGGGAGTCGCCGGCCACGCGGGCAAGGTGATCGTCACGCTGCACGCGGATGGCAGCGTGCAGGTGGACGACGACGGCCGCGGCATTCCGACCGATGTGCACTCCAAATCCGGGTTGTCCGGTGTGGAACTAGTGCTCACCCGGCTGCACGCGGGTGGCAAGTTCGGCGGTTCCGGTTACAAGACCTCCGGCGGGCTGCACGGCGTCGGCGCTTCAGCGGTGAACGCGCTCTCGCTGCGGTTCGACGTCACCGTGAAGCGCGACGGCAAGGTGCACCAGATCTCCTTCGCCCACGGCGTTTCCGGGGTGTTCGACGGTCCGGGCCCGAAGGCCAAGTTCACCCGGCAGAGCGGGCTGAACATCGTCGGCAAGATGAAGCGCGGCGAGTCCAGCGGCACCTCGATCCGGTACTGGTACGACGTCCGGTACTTCGAGAACGGCGCCGTGCTGAACGTGGATCTGGTGCGCGCCAAGCTGCGCAACACCGCGTTCCTGGTGCCCGGCCTGACCTACGTGCTGCGCGACTGCACCGGCGGCGAGATCGCCGACGAGACCTTCCACTACCCCAAGGGGCTGGTGGACATGGTCGATTTCCTGGCCCCCGCCAGCGACAAGCCGGTGTCCATGACGATCATGGCCACCGGTGAGGGCGTCTACCGGGAGAACGCCGCCGATGCCAACGGTGTCATGCAGTCCAAAGTGGAGCGCCGGGCCGAGGTCGAGGTGGCGTTGCGCTGGGGAACCGGTTACGAGCGCACCGTCGAGTGCTTCACCAACACCATCCGCAACGTGCACGGCGGCACGCACAAGCGCGGCTTCGACCGCGCGGTGCTGAAGGCGGTGCAGGACGCCATCGGCAAGACCCGCGGCCTGCTCAAGCCCAAGGAGGATCCGCCCACCCTGGACGACGTGTCCGAGGGCATGACGGCGGTGATCCACGTGCGGATCCCGGAGCCGCAGTTCACCTCGCAGACCAAGGACGAGCTGTCCACGGCGGGTATCACCAAGGTGATCCAGTCCATTGTGGAACAGCACGTGAAGGCGTGGACCGAGGACCGGAAGACCAAGTCCGAGGCCAAGATCGTGCTGCAGAAGGTGGTCGACGCCGCCCGGGTGCGACTGACCCAGAAGCAGCAGAAGGACGCCGCCCGGCGCAAGACCGCCCTCGAAGGCGCGGCCATGCCGCCGAAGCTGGTGGACTGTCGCAGCACCGGCATCTCGCGCAGCGAGCTGTTCCTGGTTGAGGGTGACAGCGCGCTCGGATCCGCCCGGATGGCACGGGTTTCCGAGTACCAGGCGCTGCTCCCGCTGCGCGGCAAGATCCTCAACGTGCAGAAGGCCAACCTGGCCGACACCCTGCGCAACGCGGAGATCGCGTCCATCGTGCAGGTACTCGGCGCAGGCAGCGGCCGCACCTTCGACCTGAGCACCATGCGCTACGGCCGGGTGATCCTGATGGCCGACGCCGATGTGGACGGTTCACACATCCGAACGCTGCTGATCACCTTGTTCGCCAAGTACATGCGGCCGGTCATCGAGGACGGACGATTGTTCGCCGCGATGCCGCCGCTGCACAAGGTGGTCACCAAGGGCCGCGGCTCGGAGACCATCTTCACCTTCACCCAGAAGGAGATGGAGACCACGGTCGCCCGGCTGGAGAAGGCGGGCAAGCAGATCGTGAAGCCGGTGCCCCGGTTCAAGGGTCTTGGCGAGATGGACGCGGACGAGTTGTGGGACACCACGATGAACCCGGCGACCCGGTCGGTCCGGCGGATCACCATGGATGACGTGGAAGCCGCCGAGGGCGCGCTGGAGCTGTTGATGGGGGAGAAAGTGGAGCCGCGCCGTAACTGGCTGGTGGAATCCGCCTCCCGGGTCGACCAAGACGCGATTGACGCATAGAAGGCACTGGAGACATGGCACGCAGCAAGGCCCCCAAGACGCGGATCGATCCGGCCGCTTTCGACCAGGCGGGCGCGAACGTCTTCGAGAACCCGCTGAAGACCGAGATGGAGGACTCCTATCTGGAGTACGCCTACTCGGTCATCCATTCCCGCGCGCTGCCCGACGCCCGGGACGGTCTGAAGCCGGTGCACCGCCGAATCCTGTTCTCCATGAGCGAGAACGGGTACCGGCCCAATTCGGCCTACGTGAAGTCCTCGCGTGTGGTCGGCGACTGCATGGGCAAGTACCACCCGCACGGCGACAGCGCGATCTACGACGCCATGGTGCGGTTGGCGCAGGACTTCTCGCTGAACACGCCGCTGATCGACGGGCACGGCAACTTCGGTTCCCCGGATGACGGCCCGGCGGCCTCCCGGTACACCGAAGCGCGCATGTCGCAGGCCGCGATGCTGCTGGTCGGTGAGCTCGGCGAGGACACCGTCGACTTCCGCCCCAACTACGACGGCTCGCTCACCGAGCCGTCGGTGCTGCCGGCGGCGTTCCCGAACCTGCTGGTCAACGGCACGGCGGGCATCGCCGTCGGTATGGCGACCAACATGATCCCGCACAACCTCGGCGAGGTCATCGCCGCGGCGCGGTGGTTGATCAACCATCCGGACGCCTCGCTGGACAAGCTGATGGAGTTCGTGCCCGGTCCCGACCTGCCCACCGCGGGGTCCCTGCTCGGCCTCGATGAGGTGCGCAAGGCCTACGAGACCGGTCGCGGCGTCGTGCGGATGCGGGCCAAGGTGGAGATCGGCCTGCTCGAGGGCAGCCGCGGCCGCCAGGCGATCAACGTGGTCGAGCTGCCTTACGGCGTCGGCCCCGAGAAGATCATCGAGAAGATCACCGACGAGGTGAACAAGTCCAAGCGGCTCACCGGAATCGCGGACGTCAAGGACCTCACCGACCGGGAGAACGGCACCCGCCTGGTCATCGAGTGCAAGGTCGGCGTGAATCCGCAGGCACTGCTCGCGGACCTGTACCGGCTGACCCCGATGGAGCAGTCGTTCGGCATCAACAACCTGGTGCTCGTGAACGGCCAGCCGCAGACCCTGGGTCTCAAGGCGCTGCTGGAAGTATTCCTGAAGCACCGCTACGAGGTCGTGACCCGCCGGACCGAGTTCCGCCGCCGCAAGCGTGCCGAGCGACTGCACCTGGTCGAGGGTCTGCTCAAGGCCCTGCTGAACATCGACAAGGTCATCCGGCTGATCCGGGAGAGCGACAACGCCCAGGCCGCCAAGGACGGCCTGATGAGCGAATTCGAGCTCTCGGAGATCCAGGCAACGTACATTTTGGACACTCCACTGCGGAGGCTGACCAAGTACGACCGGATCGAACTCGGCGACGAGCAGGACAAGCTGCGCAAGGAGATCGACGAGCTCACCGAGATCCTGGAGAACGACTCGGTCCTCAAGAAGCTGGTCTCCACCGAACTGTCCACAGTGGCCAAAGATCTGGCCACCCCGCGCCGCACCACGCTGATCGACGGTGACCTCAAGGAGGTCCTCGCCGCCTCCCAGCCGGCCGGTCCCCTCGAAGTCGCCGACGACCCGTGTCAGGTGCTGCTCTCGGCCACCGGCCTGGTCGCCAGGACCGCCGCGGAGTCCGAGGAATCCACCGAGGCCCGCCGGAAAGCCGGTCGCAGCAAACACGACGCGATCGCGGCCACCGTGCACTCGACAGCGCGCGGCCAGGTCCTGCTGATCACCAACACCGGCCGCGCGTTCAAGACCGACGTGTTGCCGCTGCCGGTACTCCCGGACCAGACCGGCACGGTCTCCCTGGCCGGCGGTATGGCCGCCAGCGAACTGGTCCCGCTGGAAGCCGGCGAGCGGGTGATCGGCATCGCCCCGCTGGTGGCCACCGAAGGATCGCCCGGCCTGGCACTGGGAACCCGCCATGGCCAGGTGAAGATCTGCGCCCCCGAATGGCCGGTCCGCTCGGACGAGTTCGAGGTCATCGGCCTCAAGGACGGCGACCAGGTGATCGGCGCCGTCTGGCTCACCGACGGCAACGAGACCCTGGCCTTCGTCTCCTCGGATTCCTCGCTGCTGCGCTTCTCCGCGTCGCTGGTCCGGCCGCAGGGCCTCAAGGGCGGCGGCATGGCGGGCATCAACCTGGCCGCGGAGCAGAATGTGGTGTTCTTCGGCGCCATCCGCACCGATGACACCGACCACGGTGAGCCGATGGTGGTCACCTCTACCGGGCAGAGCGTCAAGGTCACCCCATTCACGCTCTACCCCGCCAAGGGTCGCGCCACCGGCGGTGTGCGCACCCATCGGTTCCTCAAGGGCGAGACCCAGCTGGCCCTCGCCTGGATCGGTTCCCGCCCCGCGGGCGCCACCCAGAGCGGGACCGCCGTCGAACTCCCCGAGATCGACCAGCGCCGCGACGGATCCGGGCACGCACATCCCGGCCCCGAGGTCGTCGGCCACCTGGTCGAGCGCGACTGATCGCGACCACTGCCCATTCCGGGACCCCCAGAGCCCGGAATGGGCGGTGGCTCACGCCCGCGTGATCACTCGGGAATGAGGGTGTTCTGCCGAGTGGCGATCCACCACTCCCCGCCCTCCTTCACCAGCACGTACAACCCGATCATCGCCGGCTGATCCGTCACCGCGACACCGTCCACAGTGGCCTCGAACGCATGCTTGCGCGCCAACGCCACATCGGGACGCAGGAAGCTGATCTCGATGGGCTCGTATCGCGCGTAGCGGTCGCCCAGGAATCCGCCGAAGGCCGCCTTCGCCGACGCCAGCATGGCCGCGTACCCGGTGACCAATTTCCCCGGCGCGCCCACCGAACTGCCGTTCGCGGCGAACCGGCGGACGAGCAGTTCGGCGTCGTTGGAGTTCATCGCCCGCTGAGCCTCCGCGATGATCTCCGTGATCCGCGCGATGTCCGCGGTGTGATCCACCGATATATCCCCGAACACGGGCCGTCCCTGAGTCATGGTCCCGATCCTGGTACCTCCAGCGCGCTGGAGGTCAAGCGCTCGATGTCAGGTGGACATCCAGAGGGTCAGATCCGGGGTGCGACGGGCGACGGGTGCGTGCGCATCGAACCGTCCGGGCAGGCTGGCGTTGAGCGGATAGACCACAGTGGACGGTCCGGGCACTACGCCCCGGCGCTGGGGGCGGCGGGGGCGGACGCGGACCAGCCGGCAGACCGGTTCGAAGCCGGGTAGCGGCCTGCCGATGGCGACGAGGTCCCGGACCCGCTGGCGTTGTTCCAGCTCGCTTGGGCGGCGGGTGTGGGTGATGGCCGTGGCCGGGAGATTCAGGCACTGCGGGCACACCCGGTCCAGGCGCGGTGGGTGGCCGGTCAACCGGGCCAGGGGGCGGAACAGGTGGGGCACGCATGCCGCGCACACCAGGTCGTCGCATCCGGTGCTGTCACCGAGATGGATCGCCTGATCTCCCAGATTCGCTACGTACCACAGAGTCATGCCGCTGACCTGCCCTTCGGCGCTTCGGCGGGGGCTGCTTGCAATGAAGCAGAGGGGCCGTAACAGCGTTTCCGGTCAGGTCAGCGGAGTACTCACCCGAAAGTGTTAGTCGTTGAAGGTGTTGCCGTTGGTGATGGACGTGCTGCAGCCGCCGGTGTTGTTGGCGGGCAGGCCGACGCCGAGGATCGGCAGGTTCGTGTGGCAGAGCGTGACCGGGACGTTCTGAGCCGCGTTGCCCGCGACGCCAGGGGCGTGGACCGGCACCATGACAGGCCCGAGAAGGCTGGTGTTGTCCGTGCCACCCGCGTGGATGTCGTCGGCGGAGGCGTTGCCGGCCAGACCCATCAGGCTCGCACCGGTGGCCAGGACGGCCAGGGCTGCGGCGCGCTTGTTCATGACTGCTCCAAAGTGATCGGGTTCAGGCGGCAGGCCTCGTTCTTAGCAGTGGGCGGTGACCAGTGGAAATCGGGTTGCCGGCGGGTGCTGGCCGACAGTGAGCATCGAGGGTCTCCTGGGTGGGCGCGTTGTCGTGAGGGGTGAGAGGCCGGTCGGTTGGGCGACTGAGCGTGTGGAGCTGGGAGTGGGTCGGTCGCTGGGGTGGGTGGAAATCGGTGGAATCGGCTGATCGGGGTGGGTTGGGACGCATCGGGCATAACCAGAGAGAGTGCCGCGTTGGAAAGTGAAACGATCGTTCAAGTTTCTGACGTGGGAGGGTTTGGTGTTCAAGGCTTATCGGGAGCTGTTCGCCGCGCCTGGGGCGCTGGCGTTCACGCTCGCCGGATTCATCGCCCGGGTGCCGTTGTCCATGATCGGGATCGGCATCCTGACGATGCTCGCGCAAGTACAGGGTGGATACGCAGTGGCCGGCGCGGTGTCCGCCACCTTCACCGTCTCGCTGGCCCTGCTCGGGCCGCAGGTCTCCCGGGTCGTGGACCGCCGGGGGCAGGGCCGGGTTCTCGTGCCCGCCATGGGGGTCTCCGTGGCGGCGCTGGGCGCGTTGCTGCTGAGTGTCTGGCTGGACGGTCCACTATGGACATACTTCGTCTTCGCGGCCCTCGCCGGTTTCCTGCCGAACATCTCCGCCATGGGCCGTGCCCGGTGGGCCGGGCTGTACCGGGAACCCGACCGGCTGGATACCGCGTTCTCCTTCGAGTCCGTTGTGGACGAACTCAGCTTCGTGATCGGGCCCGCGCTCTCCGTCGCGCTCAGCACCGTGTTGTTCCCGCAGGCCGGACCGCTCATCGCGGGTGTGCTGCTGCTTGTCGGCGTGGTGTTGTTCGCCGCGCAGCGTGATACCGAGCCCATGGTCCAACCGCGACAGACAGGCGCGGGCGGATCGGTTCTGACCGGCGGGGTGATGCCCCTGTTCGTCCTGCTCCTGGTGGCCGGCGGAACCATCGTGGGCACGATCGACGTGGTCAGCGTGGCCTTCGCGACGCAGCGGAACACGCCCGCCGCGGCCGGGATCGTGCTGTCCCTGTACGCCGCCGGATCGGCGGTCGGTGGCCTGGCGTTCGGGGCCTGGAAATCGGGGCTGTCCCTCCGTCGGCTACTGGTGCTGACCGTCGCGGGCACCGCGGTGACCACGTTGCCGCTGCTCCTGGTGAACGGCATCGCCTTGTTGGCGATCACCATGTTCGTCAGCGGGCTGTTCTTCGCGCCGACGATGATCGTGGTGATGCGCTTGATCGAGCAGTCCGTGCCCGCCGCCCAGCTCACCGAGGGGATGACCTGGGCGATCACCGGTCTGGCCGTCGGTGTCGCGCTCGGCGCCGCGCTCGCCGGACGGTTCATCGACCAGCTCGGCGCCCGCGGCGGGGTCGGTGTCGCGATCGGTGCAGGGCTCCTCGCACTGGCGCTCGCTGTGCTGGCCACGACCCGGATCCCGGCTCCGGCGGGCCTCGTACGATCGCACCGTGGAGAGTGATGGCAGGCGGCTCAAGGGCGAGCAGCGCAAGCGGGAACTGATCGCGGCCACCCTGAAGGTGGTGGCCGACCAGGGGGTTGCCGGGGTCAGTCACCGGGTCGTGGCCAAGGAGGCCGGCCTGCCCGCCACCGCTGCCGCCTATCACTTCGACGGCATCGACGATCTGCTGGCCGCGGCGCTGACCGAGGCGATGAACATCGCGATCGCCGAGATACGGGAGATCGCCGCGGATCCCGACCCCGATGCCGCGATTCGCCGGATGGCCGAGTCGATGGCCGACGTGGTGCGTGATTCCGGCCGGCTGGTGGCCGAGTTCGAGTTGTACCTGCTGGCCGCCCGTAAGCCCGCGCTGCTGCCGGCCGTGCGGGGCTGGATGGACGTGATCAGCGAGTTCGCCCGGCGCTACCTGGACGATCCGCTGCGGGTGTTGCTGGTGGTCGGAGCCTTCGACGGCTTGATGTTGCAGGCGCTACTGATGGAAAACCCGCCGCAGGCCTCCGAATTCGAAGGCCTGCTGCGGGTTCTGTTGCAGCGGAACTGAACTACAGCCAGCTGGACAGCGCCTTGACGATGTCCGGGCGCTTCTTGGCACCGGCGATGGTGGCGGCCGGCTCGCCGTTCACGAAGAGCTTCAGCGTGGGAATGCTCAGCACGCTGTACCGCTGGGCGATCTCCGGGTTCGCGTCGATGTCCACCTTGACCACGGTGATCTTGTCCGCGTGCTCGGTGGCGATGCTCTCGACAACCGGGGACAGCGCCTTGCACGGGCCACACCACGGTGCCCAGAAGTCCACGAGCACGGGCTGGGAACTGCCCAGCACCTCGGTGTCGAAGGTTGCGGTAGTGACGTCATTCAGAGCCATGTCAACGATTCCTTATCAGCCGAAGGTGAAGGAGAAGGCCTGCACGCCGCCGCTCACGGTGACCGTGACCGATCCACTTTGGATGTCCGAAGTGGAGAGGACCTGGTAGGAGTTGGGCGTTCCGTCGACCTCGATGGTCTTGTTCTGGCCGTTCACCGAGTAGGTCACGGTGCCCTTGCCGGACAGCACCATCCGGACTTCCTTGGCCTTGTAGTTCAGCCTGATCCGCCCATCGCCGCCGTTCGGCGTGATGTTCTGGCTGGTCAGCGTCCAGTTGCCGTCCAGGGCGAAGGTGTTGTCGCCCTGGTCCTGCGGGAAGGCGAAGCTGCTGTCGCCGCTGTCGTACTTCTCCTTGCCGGCGAAGTTGACCCGCTTCGACGCGCCCAGGTAGGTCTCCTGGGTGATCTTCGCGGTGTCCGGGGTGTCGTCGGTCAGCTCGGTCGCGGCGGGCAACTGCACGCCGGGCTTGGCCTCGGTCAGCAGCTGGCGGATCAGCTTCTCGGTGCCCTGGTAGTCGCCTTCACCGAACTTGATGTGGCGGACGGTGCCGTCCTTGTCGATCAGGTAGTGCGCGGGCCAGTACCGGTTGCGGTAGTTGGTCCAGGTGCCGAGGTTGTTGTCCAGCGCCACCGGGTAGGTGATGCCGAAGTTCTTCGCCGCGGTGGCGACGTTGCCCGGCTCCTTCTCGAAGGCGTACTCCGGGGAGTGCACGCCGATGACCTCGAGGCCCGCGTCCCGGTAGGCCTTGTCCCAGCCGACCACGTGCGGGATCGAGCGCTGGCAGTTGATGCAGGCGTAGGCCCAGAAGTCCAGCAGGACGACCTTGCCCTTCTGCTGCTGCAGGGTCACCGCAGCACCATCGGGGGTGTTCAGCCACTGCTGGATGTCCTTGATGTCCGGCGCGGTGCCGCAGCTTTCCAGCTCCTTGCCACCGTCGGTGCACTTGTCCAGGTCCTTGTTCTGGTCGTTCACCAGACCGCCCAGGTTCAGCGCCTTCTTGACCTGTTCGGAGTTGTTGACCCGGTCCTGGATCGCGCTGGTGTAGTCCGGGATGGCCCGCTGCAGCAGCTGCGGCAGGTTGAAGACCAGGCCGATCGCGAGGGCGATCATCACGACACCGGCGGCGATGCGGATGCCCCGCTGACGCTTGCGGAAGGCAGCCACCCGCTCGGCGACCCGACGGCCGGCCAGGGCGAAGATGAGCAGTGGCAACGCGGCACCGATGGCGAAGCTCGCGGTGAGGATCACCGTGTCCCAGCCGATCTGCCCGGTGGCACCCGCGACGGTGATCGCCGCGAGGACCGGACCGGCGCACGGTACGTACACGGCGCCGAGGGCCAGGCCGAGCGCGAAGCCGCCCTTGTTCGGGTCGGGGTTGCGCTGCGGGAGCCAGGAGAACGGCTTCTCCAGGATGTGCTCGAACTGCGGCACGATCAACGCGATGCCGATCAGTGCCAGCACGATCAGACCGGCCCAGCGCAGGACGTCCTGCGGGAGCCCGAGGACCGACAACAGAAGCGATCCGAACAGGGTGACCAGCGTGAAGCTGACCACCAGCCCGGAGATCACCAGGTATGGGCGCCACCGTGAAGGTGACGCGGCGCTCTGGGCGCCGCCAGAGAAGAAGATGACGGGCAGCACCGGAAGGATGCACGGAGATATACCGGTGACCAGGCCGCCGATCAGTCCGATCAATGCGAGGGTCATGCACCTTACTTCGAAGTAACCCCTGCTAACGGTTCGGTGAGTACGGCAAGTTCATCGAACACAATCGACGAAAGATAACGGAACGGTAACGAAGAAAACTTCTCCCGAACCGATCGAACCCGTGGCGGCGAAGACCGGGTGTTGCTCCACCGAGAGTCCACTTGGGACTCAGACACTCGGGCAACCCAGCCCGGGTGCCCCGCATACAGGGAGATTTTTCGCCATGACCAGCAAGCTGACCCGCACCATTCTGGCCGTTAGCGCCGCTTCCCTCGCCCTGTTCGGCGCGGTGGCCTGCAACTCCAACGAGTCCGCCTCCCCGTCCTCCTCGTCCAGCGCCGCCCCCACCAGCTCCGCGAAGGCCGACGCTGGCGCCGACCTGGTCGGCGAGGGCTGCAAGGGCTACGCCGAGCAGGTCCCGAACGGCCCCGGCTCCGTTGCCGGCATGTCCGCTGACCCGGTCGCCGTGGCCGCCAGCAACAACCCGCTGCTGAAGACCCTGGTTGCGGCGGTCTCCGGCAAGCTGAACCCGAAGGTCGACCTGGTTTCGACCCTGAACGGCAGCGAGTTCACCGTCTTCGCGCCGGTCGACTCCGCCTTCGCCAAGCTCGACCCGGCCGTCATCGAGAAGCTGAAGACCGACGACGCTCTGCTGTCGAAGATCCTGACCTACCACGTTGTGGCCGGCCAGATCGCCCCGAACAAGATCGCCGGCGACCACGTCACCCTGGAGAAGGGTTCGGTCAAGGTCACCGGTTCCGGTAACGACCTGAAGGTCAACGACTCCAAGGTCATCTGCGGCGGCGTGCACACCGCCAACGCCACCGTGTACCTGATCGACACCGTTCTGTCCCCGCCGGCCGCCTAATCTCCGCTCGCTCGGAGATGGGTAGCTAAGAGGTAAACCAGCGCCCCGGTGAGAGTCTCCTCTCTCACCGGGGCGCAGCCCTGTCAGTGCAGTGGCAGTGTTGCCAGTTCGGTCCAGCTGAACTGGCACGCTTGTTCGTCGAACAGCACATCGACCAGCCGGACCGAGGCCACCGTCAGCCGCACCCGCGGTGCTACGTCAGCGTCCAATCGCTGGTGGATGAGGTCCGAATCGCCGTCGGTGGTGGCGTAGGCCAGGGTGATGTGGGGCGGGCCGTTGACATACCGGACCGACGCTTCGCCGAACACCGTTGCCGCTGCCGATCACACCCGGCCACTCAGCATGGCGAAGTCATTTTCTGGAACCAGTCGCACCGAGACGCTGCTGGGTCCGACAGTTGCCGGGTCGCAGGTCGCCTCGAACGATTCGACTCCGGCGAGAGCTCGGTGCAGTCGGCCCGCCAGATCAGCGTGATCCGCTCCGGTGAGGGCTGAACCCGGCGTGCCGTCCACCGCCATCATCGTGGCGTGGAGCCAGACGTCCGGTTGCCGTGCCAGGCAAGGGAGCTCGTCGATGACCGGCCGGCAGGCATGCGCCAGCGGCGTGATCTGTGCCGGGTCGGGGACGAAGTACACGTGCAGCTTGGTTTCCCCGGCAGGCCAGCGGGTGCACAGCCGGTCCAGTCCTGAGGTGTCCATGGCTCAGCCGATGTGTGCCTTCGCCTGGGCTTCCGGCGGTGGCGACGAGCGTAGCCGCCACAATGTGAGCATGAATGTCACCGTCTCCGTGGCTTTGATCTCCGCTGGAGCCGCGCTGTTCGGCTCCGCGTTGACCGCGTTGAGCTCCGCGTGGCTGACCAGCAGGCAACTCCGCCATCAGCGAGGTCTGGCTCAGGATCAGCGGTTGCATGACCGGAGTTCCCAGCAGCGGCAGCATCGGCGGGAGGCCTACGAGCAGTTCCTTGCCCAGGTCGATGCGGCCTATCGACTGCTGGATCAGGCGTGGCAGTCGGCTCCGTTCACCGATCACCCGAACTGGGAAGCCGGGTTCGTCGCCCGGCGGGTGATGGATGAGACGTATGTGCGCGTCCAGCTGGAGGGGCCGGCCGAGGTGGCGGCGAGCGCGGCGGCCGTGGTGAAGAGTGTGGGTAAGGAATTCCGGCTGGTGGAGCGGACGGCTGTGGAGCACGAATCCGGTGATCTGTCGCCCGCCGAGCTGGATTCGGTGGGGCGTTCGGCCGCGGTCAAGGCCCGGTTCGCCACTACGGAGGACTTCATCCTGGTCGCCCGGAGCACGCTGAACGGGGAGCTGGGCGGTTAGGTGAGGAGTTCACGGATGTCCTGGGCGCTGAGGGTGCTGTCGAACATGGCGCCGTCGTCCATGACGCTGGTGAACAGTTCGGCCTTCCGGTGCTGGAGGGCCATGACCTTCTCCTCGATGGTGTCCTTGGCGATCAGTCGGTAGACCATGACGGTGCGGGTCTGGCCGATGCGGTGGGTGCGGTCCACCGCCTGGGCCTCGGTCGCGGGGTTCCACCAGGGGTCGAGCAGGAAGCAGTAGTCGGCCTCGGTCAGGTTGAGGCCGAATCCGCCGGCCTTCAGGCTGATCAGGAACACTGGGGCGGAACCGTCCTTGAACTGGGTGATCACCTCGGCGCGGTTCCTGGTCTTCCCGTCCAGGTAGCAGTGCTCGATTCCGCGAGCGGCCATGCCTGCTCGGACCAGTTCGAGGAAGCCGGTGAACTGGCTGAACACCAGGGCGCGGTGGCCGCCTTCGACCACCTCCGTCAGGTGTTCGAGCAGGGCGGTGATCTTGGCGGAGGGGACGTCCAGGTCCTTCTCGTCGCCGAAGCCGGCGTGCAGGCTCAATCTCCGGAGCAGGGTCAGCGAGGTGAGGATGGTGAACCGGTTCTTGTCCAGATCGTCGATGAGGCCGAGGATCTTCTGCCGCTCGCGTTGCAGCTGGGTCTGGTACACCGTGCGATGCGCCGGGTGCAGTTCCACCTCCAGCACCTGCTCCAGCTTGGCCGGCAGGTCGGCGGCGACCTGTTCCTTGGTCCGCCGCTTGATCAGTGGCTTGATCCGTCGGCGTAGCCGGCCCAGTCGTTCGGCGTCCTTGTTCTTCTCGATGGGTCCCGCGTAGTCCTCACGGAACCTCGCCGGCACCGGATACAGGCCCGGGGCGGTGATCGACAGCAGCGACCACAGCTCCATCAGGTTGTTCTCCATCGGAGTGCCGGTGATCGCGATCTTCACCGGAGCGGGCATCCGCCGGGCGCACTGGTAGATCTTCGACTGGTGGTTCTTCACCGCCTGGGCCTCATCCATGATCAGGCCGGACCAGGGCAGCGACGCGTAGTGCTCGAAGTCGAGCCGCAGCAGCGTGTACGAGGTGACCACGATGTCGGCCCCGGCGATGACCTCGGGTAGCTGCTGTCCCCGGCGCTTCAGCGTGTCGGTGATTGTCACCACGCGCAGGCCCGGGGCGAACCTCGCCGCCTCCGATGCCCAGCCGGCCACCACGCTGGTCGGCGCGACCACGACGAATGGTGCGGCGGCCGGTTCCTGTTGCCTGGCATGGCAGATCAGCGCCAGGGTCTGCAGTGTCTTTCCCAGACCCATGTCATCGGCCAGGATGCCGCCGAGCCGCTGTTCCCAGAGGAAGGACAGCCAGCGGAAACCATCCACCTGGTACGGGCGCAGTTCCGCCTTCAGTGTCGCCGGCGGATCGATGCCCGCGATCGAGTCGATCGTCAGCAGGCCCTGGACCTGGCGTTGCCAGGCCTCCGCCTGCCGGGTCACCACGCCGAGTGCGCTCAGCTCGTCCCACAGGTCCGCGTGGAACCGGCTGATCCGCAGCTCGTCGGCCGGACCGTCGCTCAGCCGCCGGGCCTCCTCGATCAGCCGGCGCAACTGATCCAGCTCCGGCTTGTGCAGGGAGAAATAGCCGCCGTCGGGCAGCAGCATGTGCGTCTGCCCGTTGTGCAGCGCGGTGAAGACGTCGACGAACGGCACCGGCCGCCCTTCGACGGTGATGGTCACCCCGAGGTCGAACCAGTCCGTCTGGCCGGGGATCTCCGAGGTGGACACCTCGATGGCGAGCTGGTCGCCGACCTCGCGATAGTCCGCCGCCGTTCCCTCCAGCCGGACCGCGACGCCTGGCAGGGCGTCCCACCGCGGCAGGACCTCGGTGCTGAATCGGAGCGTCTCCAACCCGGTCAGCTCAGCGGTCGGCAACCGGCCACCGACCGGTACGACCAGCTCCCGCCAGATGTGGTGCTCCCGGTCCTGGTCCCGGAAGCCCTGATCGGTGTGGTCCGGTACCAGTGGGGCGCGCACCGCTCGCCCGTCGACCCGGTACTCCCAGTCGAAGTCCAGGGACAACCGATGCCCGTCCCGGTATCGCGCGTGCACGATGAGTGTGGGTTCCCCGATCACCGGGGCGGTGAACGATCCGTCCGAGGACGTGATCGAGGTCCTGCGCCGGAGCGGCATGAAGTACTCGTCTCGGAAACGCGAACTTTCCGCGGCCGGAATCTCCAGCCGGTGCCCACCCCTGACCAGCTCCTGCACGGCCGGCGGCACCGGTTTGCCGAGCCGGGCGAGGTGTAGCCGGCAGGCCTTGAGGTCCTGGAAGGCCGACGGCTGGGCACCGTCCACGTACACCAGTCCGTGGGCCTCGGCCCCGATGAACTGCACCGGCCGGGCATCGATGCCGGCGCCGTCCACCTGGATCACCGGGGTGAGTACCAGCGGCGCGTCGGTGTCGGCCCGGGTCAGGTCCAGGCTGAGCTCCGCGGTGACGTACGGATCGATGTCGCCGAGGGATTTGCGACCGTGTACCAGGCGCAGATCCAGGGACCTGGCCTGATCGAGCAACTGCCACCACAGCCGGCTGTCGAACTCGGCCAGGGAGAGGCTGCGGTCGTCGCCGTAGTAGAAGCCCGCCCCGGGCTTGCCGGAGCGATACAGCGAGTACAGCTCCGACAGCAGCTGGACGTGGTCGGGCCGGAACTCCTCGGCGTAGCCGCCGTACCTGGCCAGCTTGGGCCAGGTGAGCCCGCCGGCCACCCAGCCGTTCTTGCCCGGCCGGACGGGCCGCAGGCCCAGCTGCGGAGCGGACGGATCGCGGCCCATCACCGTCAGCTCCATGGCCAGCGGGACCTCGCCGGAGGACCGGCGACCGGGCGGATCGGTCAGCATCGATCCCAGTACCTGCTCCCAGACCGGGGCCTGCGGCTCACTCGGCCGGTGTTGCTGGGCGATCTCCTTGGCGGTGATCACCGTGGCCACGACGTGCTTGCAGTTGGCGCTCACCGGGCAGCTGCATTCGCCGTCCTCGAAGACCAGGTTGCGGCCGACCTGACAGAAGTAGGCCCTCGTCCGGTACGGGGTGTGGGAGCTGCCGATGACCTCGCCGGACAGCACCAGGTCCGCGGGATGCCAGTTCACCTGGGTCACCGCGCCACTCTGCGCGTAGTCCTGCCCGCGACCGTACGAGGCGGATCCGGCGGAGTGCCGGATCTCGTCGAGGTCGATGTTGCGCAGCGGGGTGAGGTCCATGCAGCACAACGTAGTGAGCACGCGGAGGACCGGGGACGCGGGTCTCCGGGTCTGTGGACAACCGCGAGGCCTGTGGACAGAGCGTCAGGACCAGTCGTCCCAGTGGGTCAGGATGTGGTCGGCGAAGCGAGAGCCCACCCGGTACGCGTTCTCCGCGCCGACCGCCCAGCCCCGGTACTCGGCGAAATCGTCCTGCGGGCGTCCGCCGGGTGCGGGCTGGTCGAAGTTGGAACCCGAGCGAAGGATGGCTATGCGATCGAAGTTCAGCAGACCCGCGTCGGCGGCCCGGCGCAGCACCAGCAGCGCACCGTTGTCCTCCATCTGCGTCGTGCAGTACGTACCCCGGCCTTCGGTGAACATGTTCACCCACTGCCGGGCCCGGGCGTTGAGCAGGGCCCCGGCCCAGAAGGTGTTGTCCGACAGGCTGGAGCCGATCCGCACCGCCGGCGCCGCGTTGGCCGGCGCCGCCGGGAAACCGGCCCGCAGTTCCCGGGCCTCCGTGTCGTCGGCCAGCTCGGTGTCCGCGGTGATCTCGTACGCGGCCCGGACGAGGTCCGCGTTCAGCTGGAACACCTCGTTACCCACGGTCAGCCGGATCCCGGGCAGGACGCCCGGCCGGTCCGCGCCCAGCGCCACGTAACCGCTGGGCCAGTCCGCCGGGATCTCCCTGGCGTCGATGTGGTGTGCCAGCCCGCCGTGCACGGCGAAGTCGGTCCACACCACGGTGCCGACGGTGCCCTGCGCCGGGTCGATGCCGCAGATCCCGGCGATCAACAGATAGGTGCTGGTCAGGTCGAACAGGCCACCGTGGATCAGGGCACTGAGCGAGGCGGCGATGCCGGCCTCACCCATGCCGGTGGTCACCAGGGCCAGGCCGCGGTCGTCCAGCCGCACCTCGGGTGCGTGGGCCGGGAGTCCGGGAACGGGGATGGAGCGCGTCAGGCCGGTGGCCCAGCGGCGGGCTTCGCCTGCGTCTCCGCTCGCGTCGTCGTCCAGCATGGTGATCACGAGAACCCGCGGCGCTTCCGTCACGGACGCCGAGTGTAGGACCAGTACGTCATCAGGTGAATGTGCCGAGCGGACCGGCTGTGGGACCGGTCCGCTCGGCCGAGGGGAGGTGGTCAACAGCTGAGGTTGTCACCGGTGGGCACGCCGAGGGCGGCGGTGAACCGCTTGTAGGCGTCCACCCGGCTCTGCACCTGGGCCGGGTTCTTGCCGTCGCACTCCAGCGAACCGTTGATGCTGCGGATGGTCTGGCCGAACCCCTTGCCGTTGACCATGGCGTTGTGCCCGGTCATGGTGCCGGGGCCGTTCTGCGTCATCCAGTACCAGAGCCCGGTCTTCCAGGACACCGACGCGTCCCGTTCCACCAGGTACGGGTTGTTCAGCAGGTCGATGCCGAAGTTGTCGCCGGCCGCCTTGTAGTTGAAGTTCCAGCTCAGCTGGATGGGGCCGCGGCCGTAGTAGGCGGCCTGACCGGCCGGGCAGCCGTAGGGCTGGGAGGCGTCGCAGTAGTGCGGGTAGTTCTCGGTGTTCTGCTCGACGATGTACTTCAGCCCGCCGGTTTCGTGATTCACGTTGGCCAGGAAGGCAGCGGCCTCCTGTTTGCGTACCGTCTCGCTGCCGGTGTTCGCGAACGCCGGGTAGGCGTTGATCGCGTCGACCAGGCCGTTGTACGTGTAGAAGGCGTTCCGGCTGGGGAACATCTCGTTGAACTGGGCCTCGCTGACCGGGAAGGCGGCGGCGGTCGCCGGGGTGCCCGCCAGGAGCAGGGCGGCCGCGATGACCAGCTTCAGGGCATGCCGAAGGAACATGGAGACTCCTTGTTCGTGAACAGGGGCAGGGGTGTTCAGAAACCGCGGAGCAGGTGGTCTGGACCACTTTAGTATCGATATGGGGACGGGAAACACCACATAACCGGCCGCTATGGGAACTGGTTATGGCGGTCGGCCATGTGGTGTCCGCGGATCAGCGCAGGGCGTCGCGCAGGAAGGCGATCGCCTGGCCGATGGCCGCCCCCGCGGCGTGGGTCTCGCGCAGGGCGTTGAGCATGACGAAGTCGTGGATGATGCCCTGGTAGCGGGTGGCGGTGACCGGCACGCCCGCCTGCCGGAGCTTGTTGGCGTAGGCCTCGCCCTCGTCGCGCAGTACGTCGGCCTCACCGGTGATGACCAGGGCAGAGGGTAGTCCGGTGAGCTGGTCCACGGTGGCCCGCAGCGGTGACGCGGTGATCTGCGCCCGCTCGGACTCGTCGGTCGTGTACTGGTCCCAGAACCACTTCATCGCCTCGCGGGTGAGGAAGTAGCCCTCGGCGAACTGCTGGTAGGAACCGGTGTCGAACGCTGCGTCGGTGACCGGGTAGAACAGCACCTGCGCCAGCAGCGGGAGATCCCCGCGCTCCTTGGCCTGCAGAGTGAGCGCGGCGGTCATGTTGCCGCCGACGCTGTCCCCGGCCACGGCGACCCGGGTGGCGTCCAGGCCCTTGCCGGCGCCCTCGGTGATCACCCAGCGGGCCACGGCGTAGTTCTGGTCGATGGCGACCGGGTACCGGGCTTCCGGGGAGAGGTCGTACTCCGGGAAGACCACCGCGGCCCCGGTGCCGACCGCGAGTTCCCGGACCAGGCGGTCGTGGGTGTGGGCGTTGCCGAAGACCCAGCCCGCCCCGTGGATGTAGATGATCACCGGCAGGGTTCCGGTGGCGCCGGCCGGTCGGATGATGCGGGTCCGCACCGCCCCCGGTACGTCCACCCATTCCTCGTCGACCGCCGGCTTGGTGATCTCGCCGGACTGGACCTCGTCGACCGCCTTGCGGCCCTCGGCCGGTGGCAGCTGGTAGAGGAACGGCGCCTGCGCAGTCGCCTGCGCGAACTCGGCCGCTGCCGCTTCGAGCACCGGGGCGGTCGGCGTGTACTCGGTCATCGCGTTCTCCTTCGTCGTCGGTCTGCCGAGAACACTATGGCACGATTAGCTCGTGCACAAGGTAAACGTGGGCGTTGAAATTGTCCGATTGGGGACGTATGTTGATCGGATGAGCGCCAAGTACTCGCTAGAGCTCGACGACCAGCTGTGCTTCGTGCTGTACGCCGCCTCGCGTGCGGTGACCCAGCGCTATCGGCCGCTGCTGGACGAGCTGGGGCTGACCTACCCGCAGTATCTGGTCCTGCTGGTGCTGTGGGAGCACGGGACGGTGCCGGTCAAGGACGTCGGCGCCGCGTTGCAGCTCGACTACGGCACGCTGACTCCGCTGCTCAAGCGGTTGCAGGCGGCCGGGCTGGTCTGCCGGGAACGCGATCCGGAGGACGAGCGGACGGTGCTGGTCGGGCTCACCGAGCAGGGCGAGGAGCTGCGGGAGCGGGCACGGTCGGTGCCGGACGCGATCGGGGACGCCATGGCGCTGCCGGAGCGGGACTTCGCCGAAGTGAGGCGGATCCTGCGGCAGCTGACCGCGAACGTCTCCGCTCAGGACTGATCCTGCTCGTGGAACTTGACCAGCTTCACCCCCTCCGTGCTGTTCGCCGCGTCGAGGATGCGGTCCATGAAGGCATTCGCCTGATGTGGCCACCAGATGAGGGTGGTCTTCGGTAGCCAGTTGTCCTGCGCGCCGCAGGTCGCGGCGGTCGCCACCACCGTTTCGCCGGCGCGCAGGCAGGAGAACTCGGCCCGCCGGACGTCGTCGGAGATCCGCGAGCTCAGGATGCTGCGCACCGGAAACCCGCAGCGCTCCAGGTACTGGGCGATGTAGTGCGCGTCCTGCACCTTGTCCACGACGATCACCGCCCGGTCCCGGACGGCGGCCTCCTTGCGTAGCGTCTCGGACAACGCCTTCAACCGGGATTCGTCGACGGTGAGCGACTCGAACTTGTCGATGAGTTCCCAGATCCGGTGCGGCTGGCTCCAGGGCTCCACGGGCAGGCTGACCGAGATGGCGCCGAGCAGTGCCCGGACCAGCTGGGGGATCTCCCGTTGACCGGTGGGCCTGCCCATCTCGGAGAGCACCCGCCAGGCGGCCGTGCGCAGTTCCCGCTCCTCGGGCTCGGCCGTGTACGAGCACTCCTGGATCTGTAGTTGCGCGGAGATGCCGCCGATGTCCTCCCTGGTCAGCCCGAAGAGGAGCGGCCACTCCGGCACCGCGGGCTGCTCACGCAGATGATGAAGGACGACGCTGTGCGCGGTCTTGCCGGCGAGACTCCGGACGAGTCCGGCGTCCTGGACGCGAGGCTGATCGTGCACCACGAGATCGAAGCCCAGGTCGTCCAGCACACGTGCCCCCGGGCCGTGGGCGATCGTCTGATAGCTGCTGACCAGGATCTGATCGGCGCGGGCGGGTTGCTGCTCCAGGATGTGCAGCGCGTCGGTGGTCGAGAGCAGCCGGACGACCGTGTTCCCCCGGCGCGGCAGCCGCTGTGCCCACTGCTGGGACTGTGCCCGGTCCGCTGTCAGCACCAGGACGTGGCCGGAGAGGGCGCGTTCCTGGGCGAAGGACTCCAGCACCGTGCGCAGTCCGGCGCCCATGACCGACGCGATGCGGGAATGGTCCGGGCGCGAAGGAGATCGCAGGGCGCGCGTCAGACGGTCGTGCAGGCGAGCCAACTGGTTCATGAGCATCCGCCTCTGATCGACACCTTCCGCCGCAGCCACACGCGTACATCCGCCAGTTGCTGGATATCCGCCTCGGTGACCTCGTCGCGAAAGTGGAAGACCTTGTTCCGGATCTCCCGGATGGGCTCCAGGAGGTTGTGCAGGAAGGTCCGGTTCGCGCCGAACGCGTGCCGGAAGTGCAGCCCGTAGTTGGGGCCGTGCAGCAGCACCGACAGCAGCTCGCCGAGGGTGAGGTGTTCCAGCCTGCTGAGTACCGCCCGGCCCGGGATGTCCACCAGGGACACCTGGGCGGCCGCCGTGGTCAGCTGCTCCTCGGTGCAACAGGACTTCATCAGGCCGCGGATCGCCAGTTCGATGTCGCGGAGCAGGACGAACGGGCGGGTCAGGCTCCAGAGGAACCGGCTGATGTCCGATGCGGTGACGATCGCGTTCAGGGCGTCCTCGTGGCCGACCAGAACGGCGCCGTCGGCCTCGATGTCGTCCAGCACCTCGCCGACGCCCTCGGAGGACCGCACGTACAGCAGGTCCTCGACGAAATCCTCCACGGGCAGCGTCAGCGGGTTGTCCTGCGGGCGGACGGTGTGCAGGTTCTGCGCGAACGACCGGTAGGTGAACACGCCGATGACCCGCCCGTTGGCGGTCACCACGGGTAACCGGTCGAACCGGTGCCGCTGCATGAGCGCGAGCGCCTCGTCGGCTCTCGTACCGGGCGGCACGGTGTGCATCTCCTGATCGTCGGGAACGAGTTCGCCGACGCAGACGAACTTCAGCGCGGCGGGATCGAGGAGCACCGCCGGGCTGGGTTGCTGGTCGAGTTCGGTCACACCTGCCGTCGCATTCCATCGAAGGGAGCACTCAGGGTAACCGTGATCTTGACTCGGTCCTGTAACGAAGAGGGCCCGATGCGTTGCATCGGGTCGCTGTTGTGCATCTCTGGTTGGCTGGAGGCCATGGGAGCGAAGCAGCGAGTGGGATTCATCGGGCTGGGGAACATGGGTTCGGCGATGGCGGGCAGGTTGCTCGACGCCGGGTACGAGGTCACCGTCTGGAGCCGGACGTCGAGCAGTGCCGACGAGCTGGTGGACCGGGGAGCCATCCGCGCGGCCGGTCCGGAGGAGGCGATCGCCACCGGAACCGTGTGCTCGATGCTGAGCAATGAGGACGCCGTGCGGCAGGTCTTCACCGCCGAGCGCCTCGCCGCGGCTCCGGCGGAGTTCGTGCACGTCAACCACGCCACCATCAGTCCGGAGGCGGCGACCGAGTTCCACGCGTCGCACGATGGCCGGTACCTCGCGGCGCCGGTGCTCGGCAGGCCTCCTGCGGTCGTGGCCGGGAAGCTGGTCATCCTCGCGTCAGGAGACCCTGCGTTGGCTGCCGGGCTGACGCCGATCCTGGAGGCGATGGGCAGGCGGGTGTGGGAGTTCGGGCCGGAGCCGCAGGCGGCGAACGCGGTGAAGCTCTCGGTGAACTACCTGATCATCCACGCGCTGCAGGCGCTGGGGGAGTCGGTGACCCTGCTGGAGAAGTCCGGGCTGGATGCCGGCCGGTTCGTCGAGATGATCAATGACTCGCTGTTCCCCGGCGCGGTGTACGGCGGGTATGGCCAAGCCATCGCGACGAGCAGCTACACGCCGCCGGGGTTCACCGCGCGGCTCGGGCTCAAGGACGTGAACCTGGTGCTGGGGCTGGCCGAGCAGCTCGGGGTGCGGCTGCCCACCGGAGCCGTGCTGCGGGACGTCTTCGAGACGGCGGTCGACCAGGTGGGATCCGAGCTGGACTGGGCGAGCGTCGCCGAGGTGACCCGGCGGCAGCTGCCGCCCGGTACGCCGAACGCCGGCTGAGAGGGAACTGGGGATGAAGCAGCACGATTACCTGTACTGCCCGGACTACCGGATCATCACGCTGCGGGACCGGGAGTGCGACGCCGGCTCCGGCATTGATGAGGCGCTGGACAGGGCGCGGCGCGATGTGGCGGCCTCGACGGGATATGAGCTGGTCATCCTGTGTGAACAGGACGAGTTACCCGTGTCGACGACCGTGCGGATGTGGGAGAAGGAGCCCTCCCTTGAGGACGGAGTGCTCCGCTTCGAGCTGGAGTGCCCGACCGGGGAACTGGTGCTCGGCTCGCCCACCGGGGAGGCGTACGCGCTCGGGTTGCCGGCCGGACCCGGGCGGTACGCCGTGGCGGTGACCTATTCGGGCCGTGAGGAGGCCCGCGACCGGGCACAGCAGTACATCCGGCGGCTCGACGACGAGGACATCGACGAGCTGGTGGAGTCGTGGGCGGGTACCGAGCGCTATCAGGTCCACCTCTGGCGCACCGGCGACTTCTTCGACGAGGAGGAGGACGAGGAGGAGCCGGACCGGTCGGTGGCCGTCGGTCAGGGCACCATTCTGGCCAGGTACCACCTCTTCTACCTCGCCGACCTGCACGACCATGATCTGAGTGTCCGCACTGATCACAGCAATGGGCTGGCCATGGCGCAGGACGGCCTGGTCCAGGTGTTCACCGGCAGGCACACCGGCATGATGCGGCTGCGCACGGAGGCGCATGTCCGCGCACCGGATACCGACCTGGATCGGTGGGAGGACGTGGTCGAGGTCAGCATGTACGCCCCCGTCGGCCGGGTGGCGCCCGATTCGGTCGACGGCGGGGCCGACGAGGGGTTTCCGGTTCTCACCCGGCAGGGACCCGGTCACTACCGCTTCCGGATCCACGTCCGGGGGCGGGATGCGGGTGTGGAGCACTACCTGGTGCAGTGCTGGCCGCAGGAGCCGGGACCGGTGACGGAGCTCAAGCTCACCGACCGGTATGGGGCCGCGCTGCGAACGGCCAGGTGATGGGCGCCGGTCGGCGCCCATCACCCGGTCGATCAGCTGTCGTGTCCGATGTAGACGGTCTTGGACCACGTGTAGAAGTCGACCGCGCCCGGGCCCTGCTCGCGGAAGGTGTTCGACGAGGAGTCCTTCACGCCGCCGAACGGGACGTTCAGGTCCAGCCCGGTGGTCGGACGGTTGATCTTGACCACGCCGACCTGGGCGTTGGCGGCGAAGTGGTGGGCGTGCACCAGGTTCGTCGTGCACAGGCCCGCGGTGAGCCCGTAGTCGGAATCGTTGACGCGGGCCAGGCCCTCCTCGTAGTCGGCGATGTCGAGCACCGCGAGCACCGGTCCGAAGACCTCCTCCTGGGCGACGTCGTGGTGGTGTTCGACATCGGTGAGCACGGTGGGCGACAGGAACGCCCCGTCGGCCGCGCCGCCGGTGACGACCTGCGCGCCCTGTTCCTGGGCGCGCTTGATCGCGGCGAGGTCGGTGGCCAGCTGTTGTTCGCTGACCACCGGTCCCATGCCGGTACCGGATTCGAGGCCGTTGCCGGGCGCGAACCGCTCGGCCTCCTTCGCCAGCGCGGCGAGGAAGGCTTCGCGGATCCCCGGCGTGCAGTAGACCCGGGAGGTGGCGGTGCACGCCTGCCCGGTCAGGCTGAACGAGCCCGCCGCCACGATCCGGGCCGCGGTGACCGGGTCGGCGTCGTCGAGGATCACGTAGGCGTTCTTGCCGCCCATCTCCAGCTGCACCCTGGCCCGCCTGCTCGACAGGACCTCGTGCAGCCCGAGCCCGACCTGGGTGGAACCGGTGAAGGACAGCGCCGCCACCCGCGGATCACGGGCGATGGCGGCACCGACGACGGATCCCTTGCCGTGCACCACGTTGAGCACGCCCGCGGGCAGGCCGGCGTCGACGAGGGCGGTGGCCAGGTGCGTGGCCGAGGCCGGGGTGAGTTCGGCCGGCTTCATCACGACCGCGTTTCCGCTGATCAGGGCGGGTGCCATCTTCCAGGCGGGGATGGCGATCGGGAAGTTCCACGGGGTGATCAGCCCGACCACGCCGAGCGGCTCGGCCCGGCTGAGGACGGTGGTGTCCGGCAACGAGCTGGGGAACGTCTGCCCCGGTAACCGCCAGCCGTGGGAGCCGAAGAACCGCAGCACGTCGATGGCGCGGCGCACCTCGCCGGTGGCCTCGGCGAGGGTCTTGCCCTCCTCGCGCACCAGGTCGCGGGTGACGTCGGCGTGCCGCTGGCGCAGCAGGTCCGCGGCGTCCATCAGGATCGCGCCGCGGGCCGGTCCCGGGGTCGTGGCCCACGCCCGCTGCGCCTGGGCCGCGACGCTGATCGCGTCCTGCACGGTGGACTCGTCACCGCGCGCGGAGATCGTCGCCACCTCGCCCGGGTCGGCCGGATTGCGCCGCTCGGTCTCCGGGTCACCGACCCAGACGCCGTTGATGAGATGTTGGACAGTCGTCGTCACTACTGACTCCTTGGTTACAGGCTGCGGATCAGGCCGCCGTCACAGCGCAGGGCGGTGCCGGTGATGTAGGAGGCCGGGCTGCCACACAGGAATGCCGCGGCGGCGGCGAACTCGTCCGGTGTGCCGTAGCGGCCGGCGGGAATGGTCGCGGCGGATTGGCGTTGCACCTCGGTGACCTCGCGGCCGGTTCGGGTGGCGTTGGCCTGGTCGAGCGCCGCGGTGCGGTCGGTGGCGATCCGGCCTGGTAGCAGCAGGTTCACGGTGACCCCGTCGGCGGCGACCTCGCCGGCGAGGGTCTTGAGGTAGCCGGCGAGCGCGGCGCGGCCGAGGTTGGACAGCGCCAGGTTGGGGATGGGCGCGGCGACGCCGCTGGAACCGATCGCCAGGATCCGGCCCCAGCCGCGCTCCCGCATGCCGGGCAGCAGCGCGGAGACGAGCCGGATCTGCTGGTTGACCAGCGCGTTCAGCGCGGTGCCGGCGTCCTCGACGCCGATGTCCGCGGCCGGGCCGGGTTTCGGGCCCGGTCCGTTGAGCACCAGGATGTCCGGCGGCCCGAACGCCTCGGTGGCCGCCGCTACCAGCTGTGCCGGGCCGTCCTCGGCGGTGAGGTCGACCTCGACGCCGACCGCGTGCGGCAGTTCGGCCGCGATCTCCTTGGCCCGGTCGCCGCGGCGACCGGAGACGACCACGTTGGCGCCCTCCGCCGCGAGGGCCCGGGCGACGGCTTCGCCCAGTCCGCCGGTGGAGGCGCAGACGAGGGCGGTCCGGCCGGTGAGTCCGAGATCCATCACGCCACCTCGGCCTTCGCCGGCGTCGCGTCCAGGTGGCGGTGCAGTTGCTCGACGAGCACCTCGGGAAGCGCGGTGGCCGGTGGGCGCACCGCGGAGTCTCCGATGAACCCCCGGCGGCGCAGGCACTCCTTCCGGATGGCCATCGCGATCTTCGCCTGCTGCTCGAAGTTCACCAGTGGTAGGTAGGGCAGGAACGCCTCGCGGGCGGCCGCGTAGCCGCCCTCCTGGAAGGCCCGGACACAGCTGATCAGGCCCTCGGGGAAGGAGAACCCGGTCATCGCGCCCGCCGAGCCGACGGCCAGTTCGTCGAGCAGTCCCAGCCCGCCGAGCCCGCCGAACACCGGGACGGACAAGGCCGCGGTCAGCGTGGCCACGCCCAGGGTCGTCGGCGGAGCCTCTGCCTTGATCGCCACCACGCCGGGCACCGATTTCAGCGCGCCGGCCAGCACCGATGCTCCGATGTTGACACCGGAGATCAGCGGGTAGTCCTGCACGACGATGCCCGCGCCGGTGGCCTGGTGCACCGTGGTCAGGTGCTTGGCGAGCACCTCGGGGTTCGGCGAGTTCACCTGGACCATCACCCCGGCCAGCCGGTCGCCGACGACCTCTTGGGCGAGCCTTACCTCGTCGATCACCGGCCCGGTGGCCAGTGAGGTGGCGCCGACCACCAGGGGGAGGCCGACGGTGTCGGTGACGGTCTCCAGCACGGCTCGGCGCTCGTCGGTGGTGAGCGCCGCGGCCTCGCCGAACACGCCCAGCACGGTGAGTCCGGTGACGCCGATCCGTTCGTAGTGCTCGACCAGGCGGCCCAGGCTGGGCTCGTCGACGGCCAGGGCGGTGCCGGCGAACGGCGTGGCCACGACCCCCCATACGCCCGGGGCGAGTGGGTCATGCGTCATCTGCTGGGTTCCTTTCACTGTCCTGGCCACACGGGTGGCCGTTTCTCCTGGAAGGCACGAACTCCCTCGACGGCGTCCTCGCTGTCCAGGGCGGTGATGAGCGCGGGCAGCCGGGCGGCCCAGGCCTCTCGCGCGGTCAGCTGGCCGGTCCGCTGCACGATCTGCTTGATCGCGCGCAGCGAGGTGGGCGCGCAGGCGAGGATGTCGGCGACCCAGCGGTCGACGGCCGCGTCCAGCTCCTCGGCGGGTACCACCTCGTTGACCAGGCCCATCCGCTGCAGTTCGGCGGCCTCCGCCCGGCGACCGGTCAGCAGGAGACCCATCGCCTGGGTGTGCGGCAGCCGGCGCACGAGTTGCGGGATGCCGCCGCCGAGCGGCAGCCGGCCCACCCGGGGCTCGGTCAGGCCGAACTTCGCGTGCTCGGCGGCGATCACGATGTCGCAGCCCAGCACCATTTCCATGCCGCCACCGAGGGCGTAGCCGTTCACCCGGGCGATCACCGGGACGTCCAGGGTGGTGCGCAGACAGAGGCCGCCGAACCCGGTCTCCGGTTCGTCGGCCCAGAACTGCAGGCCGGTCTTGTCCACGGCGGACGCCGACATATCGGCGCCGACGCAGAACGCGCGTTCACCGGCTCCGGTGAGCACCACGACCCGGACGTCGGGGTCGGCTTCGATCGCGTCCCAGATCTCGATCAGCCGCCGCTGGGTCTCCGGCGCCACGGCGTTGAGCACCGCGGGCCGGTCGATGGTGACCCGGGCGATGTGCTTGTCGACCTCGAAGCGCACCTCGCTCATCGCAGCACCCCCTTGTCGGTGAGTGCGGCGATCGCGTCCTCGGTGTAGCCGTGCTCGGCGAGCACCTCGGCGCCGTGTTCACCGAGCCGCGGCGGCACCCGGCGGACCTCGGCGGGCGTGGCGGACAACCGGATCGGCGCGTCGAGCATCCGCACCGGCCCGGCGGTCGGGTGCTCGACTTCGAGGACCATCCGGTTGACGACGGTCTGCTCGTCCTCCAGGGCCTCGGCCATCGTGCGCACCGGCGCGCTGAGGATGTCCTGCTCCTCCAGGCGCTTGATCCAGTAGTCCGTGGTGTTGGCGGCGAACCGTTCGCGGAAGATCCGTTGCAGGTGGGGGCGGTGCTCGAACTGCTGCTCGGTGGTGGGGAACTCCAGGGAGAGATCGCGGTCCAGTTCGAGCGCGGTGCTGATGTCCCGCAGCGGGTTCTCCTTGAACGCGCCGACCATGCACACCGCGCCGTCGGTCGTCTCGAACACGCCGGACAGCGGCATGGCCGCCCAGTTGATCTCGTGACCGCGGTTGAGCTGCATGCAGGCCTCCTGCATCTGCATGTGCAGCATCGAGTCGTACATGGTGACGTCGACCCGCTGGCCCTCGCCGGTGGTGTTCCGGGCGAGCAGCGCCATCAGCACGCCCTGGAACAGGTGCATGCCGGTGGTGTAGTCGCACAGCGTGGTCGGGTAGATCGACAGCGGCAGGTCCGCGGAGGACCGCCGCCACATGACCCCGGAGTACGCCTGTGCGATCACGTCCTGGCCGCCCTTGTGGCTGTACGGGCCCTGGTCGCCGAAGCCGGTACCGGACGCCCAGATGATCCGCGGGTTGATCTCCCGGCAGGCCTCGTAACCGAAGCCCAGCCGGTCCATCACCCCGGAGCGGAAGTTGCTGACCACGACGTCGGCGTCCCGCACTAGGTCCCGGATGACCTGCTTGCCCTCCTCGGTCCGGGTGTCCAGCGCGACGCTGCGCTTGTTCCGGTTGATGGACAGGAAGATCGGGTTGTCCAGGCCGTCCCGGTCCACAATGGACGTCCGGGACAGGTCACCGGATCCGGGCCGTTCGATCTTGATCACGTCGGCGCCGTAGTCGCCGAGCAGCTGGGTACAGCTCGGTCCCAGGTAGACCTGGGTGAAGTCGATGACGGTGATCCCGTCCAGTGCCCTCATGCGGAGACCTCCTCGTCGATGGTGGCGTTGGCGGCCGGCACGTCGCCGGGGTCGGCGCCCTGATCGCGCATCAGGCGCTGGATGTCCGCCGCATCCACCTCGCGCACCGTGATGCCCTTGTCGACCGCGATACCGGCGGCGATACCGGCCGCCTGGCCCATCGCCATGCAGGGCGGGATCTCCCGGGAGATCCGCTGTGCGTCCGGGGTCGCGGAGTAGTGCCGCCCCGCGACCAGCAGCTGGTCCACGTCGCGGGGGAGCAGTGCGCGGTACGGCGTGTAGTAGTCGCGGCCGCGGGCCACCGAGTCGGCGAAGTGCCGCCGCTGGGTGATGTCGTCCTTGGTCACCACGTACTCACCGCGCAGCAGCCGGGTCTGCCGGACACCGATCTGCTCGGCGACGTCGAGCAGGTAGGCCCGCTCGAAGCCGGGCAGGTTATCCCGGATGTAGTCCAGCACCGCCGAGATCCGGGCGCGGGCGTCGAACTCGGCCGCGGTCAGCGATTCCGGGTCGGCGCCGTCGTAGCCGGTCAGGTGCGGGCAGTTGCACCAGACGACACCGGGCACCGGGGTCTTCAGCCACCACAGTTCCCAGGCCCCGCCGAGCATCCGCTTGACCTTGCGGTTGATCGCCCTGGCCTGCGCGGGCTCCGCCTGCTCGAACCGCTCCGCCGCGTCCGTGTCGATGCCGCCGAGCCGGAACACCAGGGTCACCAGGTAGCGGTCGTGGCTGAAGTCGGCGCCGGCCCGGGAGGCCACGTCGATGTCGCCGGTGGTGTCGATGACGACGTCACCCATGATCGCCTGCGGGCCGGCCTTCGTCTCGCAGACGACGCCGCGCAGCCGGCCGTCGTCCACTACCGGCCGGGAGAACCAGCTGTGTAGCCGGAGATTCACGCCCGCCTCACGCACCAGGTCGTTGGACGCCCGCTTCCAGGCGTCCGGGTCGAAGGCGACCGCGTAGCAGACCGGCTTGGGGCTCTGGTGGGAGTGGAAGTCGAAGGCGCCCCACCTGCTCCAGCGGTTCCACATCTCCGGCGAGGAGATCCGGTCCTCCGGCGGCGGGTAGACGGCCAGCCCCATCGAGTGCATCCGGTCGATGTACTCGGCGACGATGCCGTCCACCGAGATCTCGTCGCCGTTGCACATGTCGTCGAGCACCAGCACCATGCCGCCGGACGCGAGACCGCCCAGCGCGGCGTAGCGCTCCAGCAGGGTGACCGAGGCACCCGTCCGCGCCGCCGCGACGGCGGCACTGACGCCGGCCGGACCACCGCCGACCACCACCACATCGGACCTGCGGACCACGGGGCCCGGCAACTCGTCGGAGCCGATCGCCAACTCGCTGTTCATCGAATCTCCTTCACTCACCGGCATAGGTGCCTCGGGACCGCCGCGCGGCGAGGTACAGCACCACGCTGAGCGCGGACAGCACTGCGGTGTACAGGGGGAAAGCCCAGGGCAGGTGCATCTGTTGCAGCCAGACGACCAGGTAGGAGGCGGTACCGCCGAACACGGCCACGCCGATCCCATAGCCGAAGCCGACGCCGGTGACCCGGCAGGATTCGGGCAGCAGGGACAGCGACACGACGTTGTAGAGGGTCAGGTTCAGCACGAGCACGACCCCGCCGACGAGCATCACGAGGGTGAACAGGCCCAGACCCGGACCGTTGTAGGCCAGTGCCAGGAACCCCGCGGGTACCGACAGCAGCCTGGTCACCACGAAGGTGCGGGACAGCCGTTTCCGGTCGGCGAGCATCCCGGTCAGCGGCGAGCCGATGAGCTGGATCAGGCCGAGTAACGCGGTGATCGCGAAGACCGCGGTGGGTGGTTCGTGGAACCCGCTGCGGGCCAGGTTCGGCAGGCCGGTCGTCCACGCGTAGTTGAAGGCCTGGGCCGCGCCGCAGACGAAGATGATGGCGAGCACGGAGAGCCAGTGCCTGCGGAGCTCGCCCCAGATGCTCTCCTTGGCGGCCGCCCGATCCGGTTTCACCCGCAGTGTCTCCGGCAGCGACCGGCGCAGCTGGATGACGAAGATGCCGAGTACCGCGCCGACGGCGAACGGCACCCGCCAGCCCCAGTCCTGCATCGTCTCGTTGCTGACGGCCAGGCTGGTGCAGAAGCTGGCCACCGCGGCCGCCAGGATGCCGAGGTTGACGTAGAAGCCGACGAAGCCGGCCGCCTTGCCCTCCCTGCCGGGAGGCGAGAGCTCGATGGCGCAGGAGGTGGCCAGCGGGGCTTCGACGCCGACCGCGATCCCCTGCAACAGGCGGCAGACCAGCAGGATCAGGGTCGAGGTGACGCCGATGTCCGCGTAGGTCGGAATCAGCGCGATGACCAGCGTGCCCACCGTCATGATCGTCACTGACAGCAGCATCACCGCGCGGCGGCCCACCCGGTCGGCGAGCAGCCCGAGAAAGGCGCCGCCCAGGGGACGGGCGGCGAACCCCGCGCCGAAGATCGCGAGTGCGCCGAGGGTCGCGGCGATCGGATCCTGCGGGGGGAAGAAGTTGGCGCCGATGTAGGACGACAGGAGGCCGAAGACCATCCAGTCGAACCATTCCAGGGTGTTGCCGAGCCCGAGGCCCAGCATCGCCCTGCGGCTAGCGGTCGGTGTGATGGGAGTTTCACCCGGTAACTTCGTCGATGTCATGATCCACCTCCGCGGGATGCGAAAAGGGGCATGCGTCATCACGCCGGCACCCCACGGGAAGGGGGCCCGGTTAAGTCGGGTTGTGTGGCTACGGTGCCGTTATCACCAGGTGGGTGGCGTGATTACCCAGACGGAGACACAGGTTTCGGAACCGTTGTTGACGTACCAGTGCGGGATGGTGGAGGCGTAGCGAATCGAGTCGCCGGCCTCCAGGTGGTGGCGTACACCGTCGAGGTAGACGTCCTTCTCGCCGGACAGCACGATGCCGAATTCTTCGCCGCGGTGGCTGTACGGAGTGGCGCTCGTGTCGTGACCGGGTGGGGTCTCCACCCAGGTCGCTTCCAGTGCGCCTTCCACGTCGGGGGTCAGCAGTTCGTAGCAAGCGTGGCCTTCACTGCTGAGCCCGTGACCGTCCAGGCGCCTGCGCTCGGATTTCCGTACCACCGGTGAGCTGTGCTCCTCGGTCGGCAGCAGGCGCGCTATGGAGATGTCGAGACCGTGGGCTAACTGGACGAGCGTCACGAACGACGGATTGCCCTTGCCGCGTTCGATCTGGCTGATGATGCCGGTGGACAGCCCGGCCAGTTCACTCAGCCGTTCTACGGACAGGGCCCGCTCCTTGCGCAGGGCGCGGACCTTGACCCCGATCGAGGCCAGCATGGACCCGACGGGGATGTCGTTCGACTGCTCGTCTGTTGCCACGGTCACTTCCTTCACCGAAGTGATGCTTCCATCAGTCTAGTGGTAGCGGTCACTATGTCAACGATTCCTTCAATATCATGAAGGGGTAGTGGCGCTCAGTGTTCACCTGGGGTGCCTTGCGTGACGCGGGGGCGCCTGAACGTGGCTTTCAGGCTGTGGTTCCCGCGATGTGGACGTCCACTGTGGATGGTGAGTACCTGAAGGCGTCCTTCGTTTACCTGAGGTAAATGAAGGACGCCTTCAGTGCGCTCAAGTAAACGATGGCGTCCTTCAGGTCCCCCGCGGAAGCGGCCCATCCCCACCGGACCGGCGTGCCCCCACCCAACACGCAGGCAGGAAAGACCCGCCCCACCACCCGTCTCCCCCCTCCAAAGCCATCCTTCGACAACCACCAGACGCAACTCGCCGAAACACCCCGGTCATCTCGCGACGCACCAGCGGAAACCCGGCGCCCCTACCGTCGGCGGGCGCGGTCGGTGATCTACCGGCACCCTGACATCCGCAGACCGACCCCGAGGAGCGCAGGCCCATGACCGTCGCGACACGCAGGCCGGAGGCGTCGGCGGAGACGCTCGAGGACTACACGCTGCGGTTCGCGCCGCGGACCTACCGGCGCTGGACCCCGTCGGTCGTCGGCGCGTCCGCGCTGGGCGGGATCGCGTACATGGCCGACTTCTCCATCGGAGCGGGGATCGGCCTGGCGCACGGCACCGCCAACGCGTTGCTGGCCATCGGCGTCGCGGCGATCGTCATCTTCGTCACCGGATTCCCGCTCGCCTACTACGCCGCCCGCTACAACATCGACCTCGACCTGATCACCCGCGGCGCCGGGTTCGGTTACTACGGCTCGGTGCTCACCAGCGTCATCTTCGCCAGCTTCACCTTCATCTTCTTCGCCACCGAGGGCTCGATCATGGCCCAGGGGCTGCGGTACGCGGTGGGCCTGCCGCTGTGGCTCGGTTACCTGGTGTCCACGGTCGTGATCATCCCGCTGGTGGTCTACGGGATGCGGGCCCTCGCCAAGCTGCAGTCCTGGACGAACCCGCTGTGGCTGGTACTGATGGTCGCGCCGCTGGCCTTCCTGGTCATTCACGACCCGAGCTCGGTGCAGCGCTGGCTGTCCTACCCCGGTAATTCGCAGGGGGTGAGCACGGCCGCGGTGATGCTCGGGGCGGGCGTCTGCCTGTCGCTCATGGGGCAGATCGGCGAGCAGATCGACTATCTGCGGTTCATGCCGCCGCGCACCGCCGCGAACCGGCGCGCGTGGTGGACGTCGGTGATCCTGGCCGGTCCGGGCTGGGTGCTCTTCGGCGCGGTCAAACAGGCGCTCGGCGTCTTCATGGCCGTCTACGTCCTGGGCGCTGTCGGCGCCGTGGCCGCCGTCGAGCCGATCGAGCAGTTCACCGGGGTGTTCCGCCGGCTCATGCCGCCGTGGCTGGTGGTGCCGCTGGCGTTGCTGCTGGTCGTGCTGAGCCAGGTGAAGATCAACGTGACCAATGCCTACTCCGGTTCGCTGGCCTGGACGAACTCGTTCACCCGCGTCACCAGGCGCTACCCGGGCCGGCTGGTGTTCGTGCTGGTGAACCTGGCGATCTCCCTGGTGCTGATGGAGGCGGACATGTTCAGCCTCCTCAACAACGTGCTGGGCTTCTACTCCAATTGCGCGGTGGCGTGGGTCGTCACCGTCTCCACCGACATCGCGGTCAACAAGTTCCTGCTCGGCCTCTCGCCGAAGCAGCCGGAGTTCCGGCGCGGCCTGCTGTACCCGGTCAACCCGGTCGGCGTGCTGTCCTTCCTGGCGTCGTCCGTCCTGTCCATCACCGTCTACTTCGGACTCCTCGGTAGCGCGCTCCAGCCCTACTCGGCCCTCGTCGCCGTGGTGATCGCGTTCGCGTTGACGCCGCTGCTGGCAGTGCTCACCCGGGGCCGGTTCTCCCTGCGCCGCACCGATGACGGCATCGCCGAGCCGCTACTGGACGCGGACGGCAACCCGAGCGGCACCACCTACGACTGCGTGGTGTGCGACCAGGCCTACGAGCGGCCAGACATGACCGCGAGCGCCCTGGGCGGCACGATCTGCTCGCTGTGCCTGAGCACCGACCGCGACGGCCGGCACCTGCTACCGGCGCAGGTCCGGTGAGCCGGCCAGTTCGAACTTGACCAGCAGGTCGGCCGCGACGCTGACCGCGATCGTCGCCGGTTCCTTGCCGGACAGGCCGGGTAAGCCGATGGGGATGGTGATGCGGTCGATCGCGGCCTCGTCGTGGCCGCCCTCCGTCACCAGGCGATGCCGGAACCGCGCCTTCTTGGCGGCCGAGCCGATCAACCCGATCGAGCCGAATTCACCGTGCCGCAGCACCGCGTCGCACAGGGCCGCGTCCTCGGCGTGGTCGTGGGTCATGATCAGTACGTGGGTGTGCGGCGGTAGTTCGCCCAGCACGATCTCCGGCAGCAGCGGCACCGCGTGCACCTGGATCCGGGCCACCGCGTCGTCCAGGACCGCGAGCCGCTCCGCCGTGAGCTGGTCGGCGCGACTGTCGATCAGATGGAGATCGAGCTCGTGCCGGGCCAGGATGCGGGCCAGTTCCAGGCCGATGTGACCCAGCCCGAAGATCGCCACGGCGGGGACCACGGGCAGCGGTTCGAGCAGTATCCGGACCTCGCCGCCACAACACTGCACCCCGTGCTGGTACGGCGCCTTGTCCGACAGCTGCGCGGAGATCGTCTCGGGCTCCGTGGCACCGGAGGAGATCAGTTCCCGGGCCCGCTCGATGGCCACGGCCTCCAGGTTGCCGCCGCCGATCGAACCCCAGGTCCGATCCGCCGAGGCGACCATCTTGGCGCCCGCCTTCCGGGGCGCGTGGCCGCGTACCTCGATCACCGTGACCAGCACGCCCGCTTCTCGGCCGGCTCGCAGCCGGGCGACCGCGTCGATCCAGGTGCTGTCAGCCATAGGCCGCCACGTCACTCCGGTTCCGGGCGGTGTCGAGTGCCCAGTAGACGGCCTCGGGGGTCGCGGGCGAGGCCAGTTCCACACTGGTGCCCACCGGTCCGAAGGCAGCGGCCGCCTGGCGCAGCGCCTCGCGGACGCAGAAGGCCAGCATCAGCGGAACCTCGCCCGAGGCCTTCGACCCGTAGACCACCCCGTCCTCCGGGACGTCGGCCAGCAGGCTGACGTTGAAGACCTCGGGCATCTCGGAGAAACTCGGCAGCTTGTACGTACTCGGGGTCTGGGTGAGCAGCCGGCCGGTCTTGGCGTCCCAGCGCAGGTCCTCCAGCGTCAGCCAGCCCGCGCCCTGCACGAAACCGCCCTCGATCTGCCCGATGTCGACCAGCGGGGAGAGGCTGTCGCCGACGTCGTGCACGATGTCCACCCTGCGTGTGCGGTAGGCGCCGGTGAACCCGTCCACCTCGACCTCGGCCGCCGCGACGCCGTGGCCGAAGTACTTGAACGGCGTTCCCTGGAACGTCTCGGCGTTCCAGTGCAGGCCCTCGGTCCGGTAGAACCCGGCCGCGGACAGCTGTACCCGCTGCCAGTAGGCGGCCTTGACCAGCTCGTTCCACTCCAGTGTCTGGTTGCTGCCGAGGGCACGCGCGACCCCGTCCACGATCCGCACATCGTGGGCATGCGCGCCGAGCCGGGTGGCGGCGACCTCGTGCAGCCGCTGCCGCAACTGGTCGCAGGCGTTCTTCACCGCGCCACCGTTGATATCGCTGCCCACGCTGGCCGCGGTGGCGGAGGTGTTGGGCACCTTGTCGGTCCGGGTCGGCGCCAGCCGCACCGTGGACAGCGGGACGCCCAGCGCGGTCGCGGCCACCTGGAGCATCTTGGTGTGCAGGCCCTGACCCATCTCGGTGCCGCCGTGATTGATCAGGACCGAGCCGTCCTTGTAGATGTGCACCAGTGCGCCGGCCTGGTTGAACGCGGTGAGGTTGAACGAGATGCCGAACTTCACCGGGGTCATGGCCAAGGCCCGTTTGGTGTGCGGGTGGGTGGCGTTGAACGCGGCGATCTCCCGCTGCCGGGCGCTGATGTCGCCATTGCTGATCACCTGGTCCCACGCGGTGGTCAGGCGCGTCATCTGGTTCACCGGCTGGCCGTAGGGGGTCGTCTGGCCGTCGGCGTAGAAGTTCCGGCGTTGCAGGGTGATCGGGTCGATGCCCAGCAGGGGAGCGCAGCGGCCCAGGATGTCCTCGATCACCAGCATGCCCTGCGGGCCGCCGAAACCGCGGAAGGCCGTGCTGGACGTCTTGTTCGTCCTGGCGATGAAGCCCTGTACCCGGACGTGTGGCAGGTAGTACGCGTTGTCGATGTGGCACAGCGCGCGGGACAGCACCGGTGCCGACAGGTCGAGGCTCCAGCCGCCGTCCGCGGTGAGCGTGGCGTCGAGGGCCTGCAGCCGCCCCTCCGCGTCGAAGCCGACCCGCCAGCGGGAGTGGAAGCCGTGCCGCTTGCCGGACATGGTCATGTCCTGGAGCCGGGACAACCGCACGCGCACCGGCCGGCCGGTGAGGACCGCGCCGAGCGCGGCGATGGCGGCGAATCCGTGTGGCTGCATCTCCTTGCCGCCGAAGCCGCCGCCCATCCGCAGGCACTGCACGGTGACCTCGTGGCTGCGCAGGCCCAGTACGTGGGCCACGATCTCCTGCGTCTCGGTCGGATGCTGGGTGCTGCTCTGCACGAAGATCTGGTCGTTCTCATCCACCTGGGCCAGGGCCGCGTGCGTCTCCAGGTAGAAGTGCTCCTGCCCGGCGAACTCGAACTCGCCCTCGAAGACGTGGGCCGACGCGGCGAACCCCGCATCGACATCGCCCCTGGTCATCACGGGCCTGCCGCCCTGGAAACTCCCGGCCGCGATCGCCTCCGGCACCGTGATCAGCGCGGGCAGCGGTTCCACGTCGACCTCGACCGCGGCCGCACCCAGCCGGGCCGCCTCCAGGCTCTCGCCGAGCACCCAGCAGACCGCGTGGCCGTAGAACATGACCTCGTCGGGGAACAGCGGCTCGTCGTGGTGGATGCCGCTGTCGTTCACCCCCGGCACATCGGCCGCGGTCAGCACCCGGACCACGCCCGGCACGGCGAGCGCCGGTTCCGTGCGGAGCGCGGTGATCCGGGCATGCGCGTGCGGAACCTGCACCGGATAGGCGTGCAGGGTGCCCTGCGCCCGTCCGGCGAGATCATCGGTGTACTTGGCCAGCCCGCTGACGTGCGCCGACGCGCTCTCGTGCGGGATCGCGACGCCGACCGAGGGGTTCTCCGGGCGCTCCGACAACGCGCTCATCCGACTGCCCCCTCGGTGGTCTCGGCATGCAGTTTCGCCAGGCTCTGCCCGAGCATCGCGGCGCGGTACCTGGCGGAGGCCCGATGATCGTCCATCGGAGTGCCCTCCGCCCGCAGCACCTGCTGCGCCGCGGCGACGGTGTCCGCCGTCCACGGCCGGTCCAGCAGCGCCGCCTCGGTCGCGTAGGCCCGTAGGGGAGTCGCGGCGACCCCGCCGAGACCGATGTGCGCCCGGCGCACCACGCCGCCGGTGATGTCCAGCGCGAAACCGATGGCGACCGAGGAGATGTCGTCGAACCGGCGTTTGGCGATCTTGTGGAACGCGGTGACCGGGGCGAGCGGCAGCGGGATGCGGATCGACGTGATCAGTTCGCCCGGCCGCAGCACGCTCTCCCGGTATCCGGTGAAGTAGTCGGCCAGTGGCACGGTTCGCCGTCCCGCGCTGTCCATCAGCAGGACCTCGGCGCCCAGCGCGAGCAGCGCGGCGGACGCGTCGCCGATCGGTGAGCCGTTGCCGAGGTTGCCGCCCAGGGTGGCCCGGTTCCGGATCAGCCGGGAGGCGAACTGCGGGAACAGTTCCGCGAGCAATGGCACGCTGCCGTCGAGCTTGCGCTCGATCTCGGTCAGCGACAGGGCCGCGCCGATCTCGATGGCGTCCGCGTGGACCTCCAGTTCACGGAGTTCCGCCAGCCGGTCGATGGCCAGGACCCGATCGGCGCGGCGGCCGTGGATGTTGACCCCGACGCCCCAGTCCGTGCACCCGGCGACCGGAGCCGTCTCGGGCTGCTCGGCCAGCACCCGCAGTGCGTCGGGCAGCGTGCGGGGACGGAGGTAGGTGCGGCCGTCGCGGGTGACCTCGGTGGCCACGGGCGCGGCTGCCGGCTCGTCCCGGCGGGTGGCGAGTGGATCTTCGGCCGGGGGAGTGCCGAGTGAGTAGGCGGCGTCGCGAATCGGTCGGTAGCCGGTGCATCGGCAGAGGTTGCCGCTCAGGGCGTGCAGGTCGAAGCCGTTCGGACCGTGGTCCTGGCCGGCGTGGGTGCAGTCGCGATCGGCGCGGTAGTACTCGGCGGCCATGCCGCAGACGAAGCCCGGTGTGCAGTAGCCGCACTGCGAGCCGCCGCGTACCGCCATCGCCTCCTGCACGGGATGCAACGCGTCCGCCCGGCCCAGCCCCTCGGCGGTGATCACTTCCTGCCCGTCCACGGAAGCTGCGGGCAGCAGGCAGGCGTTGACGGCGACCCACTCGGTGGGGGTGGTGATTCCGGGCTGCGCCACCAGCACCGCGCACGCGCCACACTCGCCCTCCGCGCAGCCCTCTTTGCTTCCGGTGAGCCCGCTATCCCGAACGAAGTCCAGCAGCGTGGTGTGCACCGGAATATCGCTCAGCGCGAGCCATCGGCCGTTGACGTTGACCTGCGGAATAGTCATATGGACACCCCTGAAGTCATTAGACCATCAGTGTAGTGACAGTCATCACTATGTCAACGATTCCTTCAGTATGATGAAGACCGGTGGTGGTCGGTGAAGGGGTCGTTAAGGTTGGCGGGATTGGGCTTGGTGGTGATGGGAGAGATCGATGAGCACGCGAGCCGAGCGCAACGCGACGGACCCCGACCTGGGGGTTCTGGCGGGGCGACTGCTGTTCGCGGCTCAGCGGGAACTCTTCACCACGCTAGCCGACCAGGGGTTCGGGGACCTGAAGCACCGGCACGGCGCGGTGCTCGCCTACCTGGAGCGGGACGGCGTCCGGGCGACCGAGCTCTCCCGGCTGTCCGGGCAGCACAAGCAGATCGTCGGGATGCTCGTCGACGAACTGGAGGAGCTCGGATACGTGGAGCGACGGCCCGACCCGAGTGATCGCCGGGCGAAACTGGTCTGCCCGACCGAGCGTGGCCTCGCCCAGATGAGCGCCGCCGACGCCATCATGGCCGCGATGCAGCTACGGCACGCCCAACGGCTGGGCGAGCAGAACTACCGGCGGTTCAAGGAGATGTTCACCGACATCACCGAACACCAGCGCCAGTACGTGCGCGCTACCGACGCCGACTGAGCCAGTCGATCACCGTGCGCCAGCCGGAGTGGGCCGGATTCACCAGGTCGAAATGGGTGGCACCGTCGACCTCGGCGTACCGGGCGTCCCCGCCGTTGGCGGTGAGCTTCTCGACGTAGCGCCGGCTCCACTCCGCGGGTACGGCCTCGTCGGCGGTGCCGTGTACGGCCAGGACCGGGATGCCGGTGCCGGGCAGTTCGAGCGGGGAGGCCCGGCGATAGCGCTCCGGCCGCTCGGCGCGGTGGCCGCCGAGGAGCAGGGCCACGATCCCGCCGCCCGCTGCTGAGGCGATCGCCCGCCACGCTTCGGGACGGCTCGGCTCGGGCGCGTCCTTCGGCGGTTCGGCGTCCGGATCGGTGAGCACCGAGCCGAATCCGGTGGCGTCGGCGGCTTCCAGGTCGAGCGCCGCGGCGAGGGTGACCACGGCGACCGGGGTGATCTTCGGAGCGTCGCGGTGTGCGGCCCAGGCGGCGAGATGCCCGCCCGCGGAATGGCCGACCAGCGTCACGTCGCCGGTGTCGAGTGCGGCGTCCAGCCCGTCCACGGCATCGATCGCGGCGGAGATATCGTCGAAGGTTCCCGGCCAGCCGCCGCCGGGATCGCCGACGCGCCGGTACTCCACGTTCCACACGGCGTAGCCGCGCCGCACCAGGTCGTCGGCGAGGGCGGTGACCTGGCGGCGGTCCCACATGGCCGTCCAGTAGCCGCCGTGGATGAGCACCACGACGGGAAACGGCCCGTCGCCCTCGGGCAGATACAGCTCGCCGACCTGTGCCGGCTCCGGGCCGTAGGCGATCGTGCGCACCGCCCGCGATCCATCCTGGGCGTCGTCGTACCGCACGCCCCGTTCGGCGCCGATCAGCTCCTCGATGGTGTCGAAGAACGCGGCGATGGCCGGCAGGTTCGCGCCCTTGGCCTTCGACTCGTCCCAGGCGCTGTCGTCGATCCACTCGACGAGATCGAGCCAGGTGTCGTCACCGACCCGGATCAGGCGCGCGGAGACGAAGCCGCGGCGGTCCTGCCGGAACGCCGCCACCATGGCCGGGCGAGCGTCCAGCATCGCCTGGGTGCGGCCCGGCCGCACGGTGAAGGTGGTCATCTCGATGACGGACATCATCCGCTCCTCATTTAGTCACTAATCGTGATAGTAATAGATTCTTACTAAATCTGAGAAGAGGGGCTGCAGATGGCTGCGAGCAGGTTCACCGAGCGGCTGACCAGGGACAACGCCGCGGTACTGCTGGTAGATCACCAGGTCGGGCTGTACAGCGGCGTCCGCGACATCTCCGTCGGGGAGCTGAAGCACAACGTGGTCGGCCTGGCGAAGGCGGCGCAGGTGCTCGGCCTGCCGCTCGTGGTGACGACCACCGGCGCCGACGGGCTGTGGGGCCCGCTGATCCCGGAGCTGGCCGAGGTGTTGCCGCCGGGCTTCGACGCCATCGACCGGTCGACGGTCAACGCGTGGGACGACGACCGGGTACGCGAGGCGATCCGGGCGACCGGCCGGACGAAGCTGATCATCGCGGGTGTGTCCACCGAGGTGTGCCTGGCGTTCCCGGCGATCGCGGCCACCGCGGACGGGTTCGACACCTACGCGGCGATCGACGCCTCCGGCACGTTCTGGCAGACGAAACGGGAGGCCGGGCTGCTCCGGATGCAGCAGGCCGGAGTGATCCCGGTCGACTACGCCACCGCCGTGGTGGAGGTGCTGGCCGACAACGCCGACCCGCTCGCCGGGGACGTGTACGCGGCGCTGGATATGCCGTTCGCCGTGCTCGTCGGCCAGATCTTCGCCGCGAAGGGACCGGCATCGTGAAGCGAGCAGCCATCATCGGACTTGTCGCCGTGCTCGCGCTGGCGGTGCCCGCCAGCGGCGCCGCCGGGATCGACGGCCCGGCCCGCGCGTACGGAGTGCAGTACGACGCCTCGCACGTGTACGTGGAGCACGGAAAGCTGCCGGACTTCATCGCGAGCTGGGAGGGCACGTTCGGTGGCACGCACAACCCGCCGACGGTCTTCGGCATCACGCCGACCCCGAGCAAGGCCCTGGCGTCGATCATCCATTCGCCGGTCGGGCTGCTGGCGGCCTACGATTACCAGACCCCGGTGCCGTTCCCGTTCGGTTCCGAGCAGACCGGATTCGGCGTCCACGACCCGGACAGCGCGGTCGCGGTGGCCCGCCGATCCGGGGCGACCGCGCCGGTGGCGCCGTGGACCGGCCCCGTCGGCCGCGAGGCGGTGATCCGCTTCCCCGGCGGGTTCAGCTCGCAGATCTGGGAACAGTTCGACATGTTCGGCTTCCCGCCGCTGACCACCCAGCCGGAGTTCCGGGTGTACCTCTCCGAGGACAGCCAAAGCCGATACGGTTGTCCGTGGTGGAGCGCGACAATCGTGAGCGTCAAGCGGTTGAACTCAACGCTCAACACCTTGTGCGTTTTGGTCGACCGATCTCGGCCGACACCTTGCGACTTCAGATGGGCATCGGCTCAGATCAGGCGCGAGTTCTAGTCAAACGCATTCGCAGTGTTGCCTAGCGTGAGTGCATGCCACAGGACCGGTGCACAGCAACCACACCAAGTTCGCAGCGCCGTGACCTGGTAATTCGTGTGCAGACCCAGCTCCAGATGGAGCGACGGGGCAAGGTGCTCAGTGACGAGACGCCTCACGCTCACATGGGGATGAACGCGACAAGACGGATGATCTCGACCTTGCGTACCGCGCCGCCTGGCTAAACCCGCCCCTTGCCGGTGATCGTCTGCTCGTAGCACCGCGCCGTCTCCCAACAGACCCGGTCCCAGCCGTATCGGGTCGCGGCTCGTACCTGTCCGGAGACACCGAAAGCCTGTGCCTGGAAGGGATGCCTGATCAAGGAGCGAAGCGCGGCGACCGTCGCGCTGACCTGACCGGGCGGGATCAGCACACCGGTGGCGGTCGGGACGACGATGTCCGCGAGGGCTCCGACGGAGGTGGCGACGACGGGCAGGCCGCAGGCCATGGCCCGCATGGCCGTCTGACCGTAAGCGTCGTGCCAGGGCACGCAGACCGCGATGTCCGCAGCGGCGAACAATGCGGGCATCTTCGCCTCGCTGATCCGACCGAGCAGTTTCACCCGGTTGGCAACGCCGCAGCGACGGGCATGGGCCCTGAGTCGCTGTGCCTCGGCGTGCTGTGGAAGGCGAGCGGCGGATGGGCCGCCACCGATCACCAGCCGGGCGTCCGGCAGGTGAATGAGCGCCTCGATCAGCGTGTCGATCCCGTCCTGCGGCGTGAGCGCGGCGAAGGCGAGTAGCCGGGTCGGCGGGTCGGCGGGTATCGGTGTCACCTTCGGGTCGAACAGGGTCAGGTTGATCCCGGATGGCACGAGGTCGATCTTCAGCCGGGGAATGCCCTCTGTGGTGATCTGCTGTTTGACCACCGAGCTCGGCACGATCACCCGGTCCGCGCGAGCGGCCAGTTCGAAGTAGTTGTCCGCCTGTCGTCGCGAGCTCGGCGAATCGGTCGCCCCCAGTGCGTCGACGTTCTGCACCAAGGGCAACTCCAGGTCATCGGCCGCCTGCTGCGCCGCGTCTCCGAAGGCCCGGGACCGGACATGGACCACATCGGGACGCTGACGATTCCAGTGTTCCTTGAGCGCTTGGGTGAGTTCGGCGAGATGCGGGGCATCCAAGCGTGTGCCGGCGATTCGTCGCAGCTGGTAGCCGGATTCGCTGGTGAGCCTGCTCCGTTGTCCCGGTCGCTCGGCACGGACCAGCACGGTGACCTCGTGCCCGGCATACGCCAGGGCGGTGGCCAATCCGGTGCTCGACGGTGTGGTGGGATCAGAGTCGGTTCTCCGGATGCCATCCGCGCCGACGAGGGACACGCGCATGGGGACTCCTTCAGCTGAGTGCCGGTTGGATGGATACCTGGGCAGGGCAGCCGATCAGCCTTGAAGCCCGGCGTCCGGTGCCGCGTCGAAGGAGGACCGGATATCGAAGACCTCCGCCAGACCGGTGACTTGAAGGGGCCGCAGCACAGCGGGACCGTCCGCGAGGATGATCAAGTCCACCCCTCGTTTCCGGCAATGTTCATGAACGGTGATCAATTCCGCGATGCCGCTGGAATTGAAGAACCGCACGTCCCGCAGATCGATTAACAGGCTGCGATGCGGGTCGGCGATGTCGCGAGCAGTGTGCAGATGCCGGCGAAAGAGAGGAGCGGTCTCCAGATCGATGTCGCCACGGATGGTGAGCACGATGGCATTGCCCGTGTGACGGAGGGAAAGGCTGATATCACCATTACCCGCACTACTGATTTCGGGTGTGCCCATCTTTGGTCCCTTGCAGATGCCGGGTGTACAGGTCATCCGCCGGGGTCTCGGGCAGAGCGGCCGGGTGCTGTAGCCCGACCACTCGCGAGAGTGCCACAGCCACCGTATGCGCGTCCGATCTATCACCCGAATGGCTCCGGGAGCCGGGGTCCCGGCTCATGAGGGGCACTTCTGCTCCTGCGCCTTCGAGGTTTCCGGTGCGGGGAGTGGGTAACTCCCCTCTATGGACTACATGCCTGACCGGACCTTGCCCGCGGGTTTCACCGATGTCGACCGCAGGGCCATCGACACCGCCCGGGTGCTGGCGATGGACGCGGTGCAGAAGACGGGGAACGGTCACCCGGGAACCGCGATGAGTTTGGCACCACTGGCTTATCTGCTCTTCCAGAAATGGCTCAGGCACGACCCGTCGGATCCCGGCTGGGTTGCCCGGGATCGTTTTGTGCTCTCCATGGGCCACTCGGCGCTGACCCTCTACATCCAGCTGTACTTCTCCGGCTACGGCCTCGAACTCGCCGACCTGGAGTCGTTGCGCACCTGGGGCTCCCAGACTCCGGGTCACCCCGAGGTCGGGCACACCACCGGGGTGGAGACCACCACCGGACCGCTCGGTCAGGGAGTCGGCAACGCGGTCGGCATGGCCATGGCCGCCCGCCGGGAGCGCGGCCTGTTCGAGCCCCACTCGGAGCCGAGCATCGAGAGCCTGTTCGACCACACCATCTGGGTCTTCGCCTCCGATGGCGACATGCAGGAGGGGGTCTCCGCCGAGGCCGCGTCGCTGGCAGGTAACCAGCAGCTGGGCAATCTGGTGTTGGTCTACGACGACAACAACATCTCCATCGAGGACGACACGACCGTCGCCTTCACCGAGGACGTCGGCAAGCGCTTCGAGGCCTACGGCTGGCATGTCCAGCACGTGGATGACGGCGAGGACCTGGCCTCGCTCGACACGGCCATCGCCGTCGCCAAGGCGGAGACTGGCCGCCCCTCGCTCATCGTGCTCCGCACGATCATCGGCTGGCCCGCGCCGACCAAGCAGAACACCGGCGCTGCACACGGCTCCGCGCTCGGCGAGGAGGAGGTCCGGGCGACCAAGAAGCTGCTCGGGTTCGATCCGGACAAGACCTTCGAGGTCTCGCCCGAGATCATCGAGCACACCCGCGAAGTCAGGGAGCGGGGGCGAGCGGCACACGCGGAATGGCAGCCCCGCTTCGATGCCTGGCATGCCGCACATCCTGAGCAGGCCGCGCTGCTCGAACGGATGCGGGAGCGCCGGCTACCGGAGGGCGCGTTCGACGGACTGCCGGTGTTCGACCCTGATCCGAAGGGTATGGCGACCCGCAAGGCGTCCGGCCTGGTACTCGCCGCGCTCTATCCGGCGATCCCCGAGCTGTGGGGTGGTTCGGCCGACCTGGCCGAATCCAACAACACCGCCGTCGAGGGCGAGCCGTCGTTCCTGCCTGCGGTGAACCAGACCAAGGCATGGCGCGGCGGACCCTACGGCCGCACGCTGCACTTCGGTGTCCGCGAGCACGCCATGGGCTCGATCATGAACGGCATCACCCTGCACGGTGGCACTCGCGTCTACGGTGGCACGTTCCTGACGTTCTCCGACTACATGCGTCCGGCCGTCCGGCTGGCCGCACTCATGCAGATCCCGGTCACCTACGTATGGACCCACGACTCCATCGGGCTGGGGGAGGACGGCCCGACCCACCAGCCGATCGAGCAGCTGGCCGCGCTGCGGGCGATCCTCGGCCTGGATGTCGTCCGCCCGGCCGACGCCAACGAGACCGCTGTCGCGTGGCGCACGATCCTCGAACACAACGAACGTCCGGCCGGGCTCGTTCTGTCCCGGCAGAACCTGCCGGTCTTCGACCGGTCGGGGATGGGCTCGGCCGCAGGCACGGCCAAGGGCGCCTATGTGCTGGTCGAAGCCGGCGCCGGGGAGCCCGAGGTCATCTTGATGAGCACCGGGTCCGAGGTACAGATCGCCGTCGCCGCCCAGGCACGGCTGGAGGCCGCGGGCACACCCACCAGGGTGGTGTCCATGCCCTGTCAGGAATGGTTCGCCGATCAGGACCAGGCTTATCGCGACGAGGTGTTGCCCCCGTCGGTCCGTGCCAGAGTCAGCATCGAAGCCGCAGTCGCCCAGGGCTGGCGCGAGTTCGTCGGCGACGCCGGCCGGATCATCGCATTGGATCGCTACGGAGCCAGCGCCGCCTACACCGTGCTGTACGAGGAATTCGGGCTGACCGCGGACGCCGTTGTGGCGGCGGCTGTGGAGAGCGTGCGCGCGGCCGGAAGGGGCGCCGGTCCGGCGTCGGGCCGCGACGTCGTCGGCGGTCTGGAAGCCCGGACCGCCGATCAGTGAGTGGCCTGACGCTGGTCGGCCGGGCGCTACCAGCTCCGGGAACGAAGGAAGCCGGCGATGGCGGCGGTGAACTCGGCCGGGGCGAGTTCGGCCATGTGGTGTCCGGAATCGATGCCGTACCCGGCCAGATCGGTGGCCCAGTCCCGCCAGATCAATAAAGGGTCGCCGTAGAGCTGTTCGAGATCGTCCCGCAGCGACCACAGCACGAGCACCGGCTGGTGCAGCCGGTGCCCGGCGGCGCGATCGGCTTTCTCGTCCCGGTAGTCGACGGTCAGCCCAGCGCGGTAGTCCTCGAGCATGCCGCGCACCACGTGGGGATCCCTAATCGCCGCCCGCCACTCCGTATGGTTCTCCCGGCCCATCAACTCGGGGTCACCGCGGTACCAGGCCTCAGGATCCGCGTTGATCACCCGCTCCGGGGTTCCCGGCTGGGCGAAGAAGAACCAGTGCCACCACTCGGTGGCGAACCGTGGGGTGATCCGCTTGAGGTGTTCGCTGATCGGCAGGCAGTCCGCCAGCACGGCCCTGACCGCGTGCTCGGGATGGTCGAGCGCCAATCTCAGGGCGACATAGCTGCCCCGGTCGTGCCCGACGACGGCGAATCGGTCGTGTCCGAGTGATCCCATGGCGGTCAGTAGCCGCCGGGCCGCGGCGCGTTTGGAATGCGGTTCGTGATCATCGGTGGGCCTCGGCTTGGCGGACCGGCCGTAGCCGGGCAGATCGGCGCACACCACGGTGAAACCCTGATCCACGAGGGAGGGAGCCACCTCATGCCAGGTGGACGAGGTGCGCGGATGCCCGTGTAGCAGCAACACCGGCGGCCCGGTGCCCGCGTGCCGGACGAATATCGGCAGATCGCCGCCGTCCACCGTCTCGCTGACGAAGTCCTCGAACATGGGCGGAGGCTGCCCCGGGCGACGCCCTGTCACACCTCGATCTTTGTCGGCTTCACATCGTCGGGCTCAGTTCCCGCAAGGCATGACGGGCCGGAAGTACCATTCCGGCCAGCCCGAACGACTGGGTGTCCTGCAGCCGGTCGTTCATGTCGGCCAGGGCTTCGCTCGCCTGGCGGGCGGCGAAATCCAGTTCTGCAGGGGTGATGCCGCTCCGCCCGAGGGATCGCACCACGGCGGCCAGCCGGTCGAGCAGTACCGCCGTGAGCTGGAGCGAGGGCGTGTCGGGCGATGTGAATGGACCTGTGCGACCGGCCGAGGTGCGGACGACCTGACTCAGCTCGACCATGTGCGGCCACGCGTCCCGCAGGGTGGTCGCGACCGATCGGTTCCGGTCGTCGGGAGGACTGATGGAGACCGTCGACCGGCGGAGGTTCAGTCTGCGGCTCTCCTGACGCAGGCTGGTCGCCTGCTCCGCGGCCGTGACCAGGGCGGCCGTCGCCGTCACCTGGGTGCTCCAGTTCTCTGTGCGCTGGAGCGGGGCGTCGCCGCGCATCACGTCGGCCATCTCCTGGATTAAGGCGGCCATATCCGCGGCCAGCCGCTCGTTCGCCTTCCTCGCCTTGAGCTCATAGGTCGGCGGAAAGACCAGGGTGTTGACCAGCAGTCCGATTCCGGCCCCGAGCACGGTTTCGATCAACCGGTCCACCAGGAGCGGACTCTGGGTGACCGTTCCCCAGGTGATGAGCAGCAGCGCGGTGATACCGACCCACGGGCCACTGTCACCGAAGAGCCGCGACTGGCCGATCAACAATCCGGCGAACACGACGACGGCGATTCCGAGCATCTGCCAGGGGACGATCGACTCGACCACCGTCGCGAGCAATACGGCGGTGGTGGCCGCCGCGACCTGCTGTCCCGCCGAACGCACCGACCGGAATACCGTCGCCTCCACGATGAAGATCGCCGCCCATGGCGCGAGGTACGGCTGAGCCAGCTGGAAGAGTTCCGCGGCGGCCAACCAGGACAAGACCGCGGCCAGCGCGGCCTTCGCCGCTTGGAGCAGAACGCCCCGCTCAGGGCCGTTCTCACGTTGCGCGCGACGAAGCCACCGGAGCGGCGACCGGACGGAACGCTCCGTTCGCCGGGCAGCTTGTTTCCACGTATAGCTGGACATGCGCCCCGTTTACCCGCCGGCCAAGGCGCAAAACCCCGGACTGCCGGTCAGGGTCGATAACCTGGATCGGCTTGCCGCCTGTGTATCTGCGGCCGTATTCCACGGAAAGGCCGATCGCAAAATCCCGCGGGCGGATATCGGTTCCAGAATCCGCAACAATTGTTCGTTGTGTACTAACCGTTTTTCCCGATCCTAACCACACACTTTGCGGTAACACTCACCGGTGTGGCGCCAAATTGCGGCCCCGGTAATTGCGAGGAAGGTTGATTCCAGCACGGATGGTGTCAGAAATTCTCGCAACTCCGAGGAGATTGATCTCCATGGCTCGTACGGTGAATCCCAACGATCTCATTGACCACAACGTCATCGACCACTCCGGATCAAAGATCGGCAAAGTAGGAACCGTCTACCTCGCAGAAGACACGAAGCGCCCCGAGTGGATCACGGTGAAGACCGGGCTGTTCGGCACCAAGGAGACCTTCGTGCCGCTCGCCGGCGCCGCCATGCACGAGGACGGGCTGCACGTCACCATTGCCAAGGACCAGGTCTCGGACGCACCACGTATCGACGCCGATGGTCAGATGTCCGCCGCTGAGGCCGAGCGGCTGTACCAGTACTACGGGATGCCGATGCCCAGGTCCGCAGGACATGACGACCTGGGGCACGGCGGACAGCGTGGCCGCCAGGGACAGGAGGATCGCGGTCAGGCGATGACGCGCTCCGAGGAGCGTCTGCGTGTCGGTACCCAGTCCGAGGAGGCCGGCCGGTTCCGGTTGCGCAAGTACGTGGTCACCGAGGAGCAGCAGGTGACCGTGCCGGTCAGCCACGAAGAAGTGCGCATTCAGCGGGAACCGATCACCGATCCGGACTCGATCGCCGACGCGTCGATCGGCGAGGAGCAGCAGGAGGTCGTGCTGCGCGCCGAAAAGCCCGTGGTGACCACCGAGGCGGTTCCGGTCGAGCGGGTCAGGCTGGGCAAGGAGACAGTGACCGAGCAACGGACGGTTTCAGGCAAGGTGCGCAAGGAAAAGTTCGACGTGGATGACCGCGACGAGCGCAAGAGGTAGGGGTCGGTTGACGTACGTGAGGGGTGGCGGTGGCGTGCCTGTTTCGAGGGCCGCCACCGCCTCGCCGTGTCGGGGATGACCCGGCGTTCTGATTGGGCGAGTGGACACGGGGTACTCCGCGAATGCCGATGAGGTGCGATATCCAGGTGAAAGGCGAGGGTGATGACGTACTCCCAGCAGGTCCGCGGTCCAGGTTCCGGCCGTTTGATGAGTACACCGGCCCGGGCGGTTCTCGGGGTGCTCGGCGCAGGGCTGCTGGTGTTCGGACTGCTGAGCATCACCCGTGCGGTGCCGTTCGCCGATGACGGCCTCCTGGTGGGGCTGCCCAGTGCCGCGGTACTCGGTTCGCTGTGCATGGTGGCCGGGGGATTGCTGATCGTGTCGGCGTTCGCCGGTGTGGTGCCTTCGACCCTGTGCGGGATATTCGGCCTGCTGCTCGTGCTTTTCGGTATCGCCGATCTGGTCGTCTTCGCCGGTCGGTGGCAGAACATCGTGATCAGCCTTGGCGCAGGTGTGCTGGTGTCGGCACTCGCCTTCGTCCGTTGGGCGCCTGGCCGGGATGGGTTGTCCGATCGGCAGGAACGTGCCGTCCGCGAGCGGTTGAGCGATATCGACGAGATCGCGAAGGCCGAGCACGCGGTGGCCGAGGGCGAGCCCACGGCGCGGCAGCAGCACCTGGTCAGTGAGGACCGGGAGCAGCGGGCCGCCCAGGAAAGGGATCGCGCCTACCGACAGGTTCCCCAGGACGACCCCGCACGGGACTGAGGAGGGACGGCACATGGTGCGCTTCGGATACACGTTGATGACCGAGCAGGCGGGCCCCCGGGCCCTGGTGGATCATGCGATCGAGGCCGAGAAGGCCGGATTCGACTTCCAGGTGATGAGTGATCACTATTCGCCCTGGCTGTCCGAGCAGGGGCACGCGCCGTACGCCTGGAGTGTGCTTGGCGCGGTCGCGCAGGCGACCGAGCGCACCGAGCTGATGACCTACGTGACCTGCCCGACCATCCGGTACCACCCGGCCGTGATCGCGCAGAAGGCCGCGACGATGCAATTGCTGTCCGAGGGGCGGTTCACGCTGGGGCTGGGGGCGGGGGAGAACCTCAACGAACACGTCGTCGGCCAGGGGTGGCCGCCCGCCAATGTCCGGCACGAAATGCTGTCTGAGGCCCTGGAGATCATCAACGCCCTGTTCGGCGGGGGCTATGTCAACTACGCCGGCACGCACTACCAGGTTGATTCGGCCAAGCTGTGGGATCTGCCGGACAGGCGGGTCCCGGTGGCCGTCGCGGTGTCGGGAGACCAGTCCATCGAGCGATTCGCCCCGCTGGCGGATGCGATGGTCGCCGTCGAACCCGATGCCGATCTGGTCACCGCGTGGCGCGGTCGCACCGAGGAGGCACGACGGTTCATTGGGCAGATTCCGCTCTGCTTCGATCGCGACGAGCAGGCGGCCGTCGCCAGGGCACACGACCAATTCCGCTGGTTCGGCGGGGGCTGGAAGGTCAACGCCGAGCTGCCCGGCCCCGCCGCCTTCGCCGGAGCGACCCAGTTCGTGCGGCCGGAGGATGTCGGGAAGTCGATCGCCTGTGGGCCGGATGTGGACCGGATCGTGGATTCGGTGTCGGGCTTCTGGAAGGCGGGTTTCACCGATATCGCCCTCGTCCAGATCGGCGGAGAGCACCAGCGGGAGTTCCTCGACTTCGCCGGGAGCGAGTTGCTGCCTGCCCTCCGGCGGGCAGCGGGCTGAGCAGCCCGACTGCAGTTGCGCAGGCCGGGTACCCCGAGGGTGCGGTCGCCACGACTGAACTGCCGTCGACCGGGCCGATCCGCACGATGGAGGAGACACCTGTGGTAACCGACCCGTGGCGATTCGCCGCGATCTACCTGAACGACCAGCTGGCCATGGGGGTGGCCTGGCGTGAGCTGGCGAGGCGCACCGCGGGCCATGGCCGGGCCGGCCCCGAGCGCGAGATCCTGCGCAGGGTCGCGGACGGAATCGCCGAAGACCTGGAGACCCATAAAAAGATCATGGCCCTCCTGGGGATCCCCACCAGCCGGATCAAGCTCGGCCTGGCAGCGGTCGCCGAGCGATTAGGGCGGGTGAAACCCAATGGCAGGCTGCTGTCGCTCTCGCCGTTGAGCAGATTCGAGGAGCTGGAGTTCCTCGCCATGGGCATCGATGGCAGGAAACAGCTGTGGGCGACCTTGCGGGACCTGATCGGGCTGGCCGACCGGCTGCCGGAGATCGACTTCGCTGAGCTGATCCACCGCGCCGAGCGGCAACGGGCGGACATGGAGCCGGTGCGGCTCGCGGCGGGGACGGCGGCCTTCGGCGTGACAGCGGTGCCGCATGGCTGACCGGTCCGTCCGCCCTACTGAGGGGAGAGCGCAGATGCGTGTCGTGATCGTGGGTGGCGGCTTCGCCGGATACCACGCTGCCAAGAGCCTGCGGGAGCGCACCGGCGAAGACGTCGAGGTGGTGATTCTGAATCCCACCGACTATTTCCTCTATCTCCCACTGTTGCCGGAGGTGGCGGCGGGCATCATCGATCCGCGACGGGTGACGGTGTCGCTCCCGCAGACGCTGCCCGGTGTCCGCCTGGTGCTGGGCACCGCGAGTGCCGTGGACCTGGATGGCCGGGCCGTGGTGTACACCGATCCCGAGGACAGGGAACATCGCCTCGGCTATGACCGGCTGGTGCTGGCCACGGGCAGCGTCAACAAACTGCTGCCGATCCCCGGGGTCGCCGAACACGCGCATGGTTTCCGCGGGGTCTCCGAGGCGCTTTATCTTCGGGACCACATCACCCGGCAGATCGAGCTGGCCGCCGCGACCGACGACCCAGCCGAGCGGAATGCCCGCTGTACCTTCGTGGTCGTCGGCGCCGGCTACACCGGCACCGAGGTCGCCGCCCAGGGCCCCGGATTCACCGCGGCGCTGGCCCGGCGTCATCCCGAGCTCGCCGGACAACCCATCCGCTGGCTGTTGCTCGACCTCGCCGATCGGGTGCTGCCCGAGCTGGACCACCGCCTGGGCCGGGCGGCTGACAAGGTGCTCCGGGACCGCCGCGTCGAGGTACTCATGAAGACCTCGATCGACTCCGCAGACGCCCAGGGAGTCACGCTGACCAGTGGTGAATCGGTGCCGAGTCGCACGCTCGTGTGGTGTGTCGGCGTGCGGCCGGACCCACTGGTCGCCGACCTCGGCCTGCCCACGACGCAGGGGCGGCTGAGGGTGACCGAGCAGCTGACCGTGCCCGGTCGCACAGAGTTGTTCGCCTGCGGTGACGCGGCCGCCGTCCCCGACCTGACCCGGCCGGGTGAGTGCACCGCCATGACTGCTCAGCACGCGCAACGCCAGGGACAGCTGGCCGGCCGTAACGTCGCGGCTTCGCTCGGTCTCGGCCGCGTGGGTACCTACCGCCATCACGACCTCGGCTTCGTCGTCGACCTGGGCGCACACGCCGCCGCGGCCAATCCGCTGCACATCCCGCTGTCCGGGCGGGTGGCGAAGGTGGTGACCCGCGGCTATCACCTGCTGGCCATGCCCGGTAACCGGGTCCGGACAGCGGTGGACTGGACCCTGGACGCGCTGATCGGCAGGCAGACCGTGCAGCTCGGGCTCGTTCGGTCCGGCGCGGTACCGCTGGACACCGACTCGCCTCCTGCCCCTGGAACGAGGTCCGAGTAACCACTCTCCCGGCTTTCACGCCGCTCTCACCCCAGGGCGCCCAGCCCGTGTTCCCACCGTCTCCGCCGCTCGGCGGCACTCTGCTCCCACCACGGAGTGCCGCGTTCGCCCAACGCGGTCTTGGCGGTGTGGACGCGTGCCCGGGCAGCACGCTCGGCCTCGACATCTGCGGTGCGCAGCGCGGCGCCCACGTCCCGTCGGGCCCGCATGAGCAGGCTGCGCAGGTGGGCCTCGATGTCAGCCGGAATCTCCGGATCAGTGGCCCGCCAACGCCTGCCGTTCACCACGATGAAGTGACCGTCGGGTGTCCGTTCCGGCTCAGCCATCCGTGCCCCGCGAAAGGTGAATCCTGATCGGCCCCTCCCACTCACCGTCCGGATCGAGTTCGCGGCCCCGCTGGGTCAGCCGCACCCGGCCTGCCCTGGCGAGGGCCCTGGCCTCGTTCCTGACCTGGGGGAGCAGCGGCCGCCAGTCATCGGCCACCGCCCTGGCCACCTCGGACGGGCACAGGCTGCTGTCCGGACCCCGTGCCGAGGCGAGGGAGAGGATCGTCTCTCGCAGCTGCTCAGGTGCTTCGGTCATACCCCAGGCTCCCACGTCCGGCGTTCTGAACCGGGGTGGCGGTGGCGGCAGGGCCTGAGGCGCTGCCGTCACCGCTTCAGGGTCGGCTACCACCGGTACCAGCGTTTGCCCTCCGCACCACGGAATACGAAACCCAGAACCCACAGAATGAGGACCACGACGGCCACGTACCAGAGAGCTTTGACGGCGAAGCCCAGACCGCCCAGCAACAGGGCCAGCAGCAGGACAGCGATGATCAACGGCATGGAAGGAACCTCCTGGTTGGTGCTTGGGGGAGAAGTAACCACCTTTGAGCGCTTTTAGTCGTGGTCATTGCCACGTTTAGTACACCCTTGCGCCAAGTGGAGTAGGCCTCGTGCCCAGGGCCTGGTCAGGAGGGGCCGCGTTGCGGTTTCTGCGGCTTGCCGCAGTAGAGGCCCGGCAATAGATCGGTGTGCACGTGGTTGTGTGCGCTGGTCCTCTTGGCACGTGCCAGGTGCAGGGCGAGGTCCGCCCGGACCGGACCTGAACGCTCGGGGTCAGTAAATGAGGCCGTTGACGGCCTGGATCGCTCTGCCGTAGAGCGCGCCGCCTGCACCGGCTCTCGCCAGTGCGGCCCGCGCGGCGTTGGCGCCTGGTCCGCCGTGCACCGCCCCACCGGGATGCGCCGAGGCGCCTGCCAGGTAGAGCCGGTCGATCGGGGTGTCGGCTCGTGCCATGCCGGGCAGCGGGCGAAATATCAGCTGCTGGTGGATGGCCGAGGTACCGCCATTGATCGCACCGCCGACCAGGTTCGCGTTGTGCAGTTCCAGATCCCCGGGACCGGCGACCTGCCGTCCGCGGATCGCGGCGGTGAAACCGGGGGCATGACTTTCGATGACCTTCTCGATGCGATCGGCGTAGCGGCGGACCTTGTCCGGGTTCCACTGCGCGTCGCGAGGGACATGCGTGTAGGCCCACGCGGTTTCGGTACCCGTGGGAGAGCGGGTCGGGTCGGACGTCGTCATCTGGCCGAGTAGCAGGTACGGGCGCGGGGGGACTCGTCCGCCCGCCAGCGCTGAACCGAAGCCGGTGAGGCCGTCCATATCGGAGTCCAGATGTACGGTGCCTGCCCGGCCTGCCGCCGGGTTGTTCCAGGGGATAGGCCGGGAGAGGGTCCAGTCCACCTTGATGGTGCTGTCGTCCCAGTGGAAGGTCCGCAGATCCGCCAGCAGCCGGGCGGGCAACTGGTCCGGCTCCACCATGTGCCGATAGAGCACGGGCGCGGGGACGGTGGCCAGCACCGCGTGGCGTGCCCGCACCCGCTCGCCGCCGCTGTCGGTGACCCCAACGGCCCGGCCACGCGCGACCAGCACCTTGGTCACCGTACGCCCGCATTCGACCCGACCACCCCTGGCGGTCAGCCTGCGCGCCAGCGCCGCGGTCAGCTCCCCGGCCCCACCTTCGGGGACCGGGAAGCCCACGTCCTGCGCGAGCATGCACAGCAGCCAGCCGAACACGGCACTGCCGGCCTGACCCGGGCCGAGGTCCGAGTGCAGCGCATTGCCCGCCAAGAGCAGTCGAGCACCCTCACCGGCGAAGCGTTCCTCGCCCAGGGTCCGCGCCGGCATGGTCAGCATCCGGGCCATCCGCAGGGCGTCGCCGGCCCCCAGCTTCCGCCCGAGCCGGATGGCCGATCGCACGGGTGGAAACGGGGTGAGCAGCGAGCTCAGCAGTTCCTCGCGGATGCGCGCCCACATCGTGGCCTCGGCGTGCCAGGCATCCGCGTCCTGCGGCGCGAACGAGGCCAGCGACGCGACCGTTTCGTCGAGGTCGCGCGACAGCACGGCACACCGGTCGTCGGGTAGGACATGGGCGAGCACGGCAGGCGCGTGCACCCAGCGCAGCCCATGGCGTTCCAGCTCCAGTCCGCGCAGAATCGGGGATGCGGCGCCCAGCGGATAGAAGGAGCTGCACAGGTCGTTGCGGAATCCCGGTTCGATCAGCTCGGCGGTACGGACGGCGCCCCCGGGCTCCTCGGCGGCTTCCAGCACGAGGACATCCCAGCCGGCGTCGGCCAGCAGGTTCGCCGCCACGAGCCCGTTCGGGCCCGCGCCGATCACCACCGCGTCCACCGTCGCCGCGGGGGCCGTCATGGGCGTACCACCTCGCGACCTACCGCTATATCGCCCAGCCGAGCGAGGGATTCCACATTCCGGGGGCGGAACAGCAGGCCCTGGATCAGGCTCGGAATGAGCTGAGCCGGGCCGCTCACGATCTCTTCGAGCATGGACACCTCGGTCGCGGCGCCACCGTCGCGCGGGGTCAGGATGATCCGGATTCTGGCGGAGCCGAACAGCCAGAGCCGGGCCTTCAACTCGAGCAGTCGTCCGGCCTCGACGGCGGTGACCTCGGTGGAGTCCTCGATCTGCAGCGGCCAGGCCCCGGCGCTGTGGTGGATGCGGGAACCGACCGCCGGCCAGCCGGCGTCCACATCCCGGATATGCGAGTTGCCGACCACCCAGCCCGCGTAGGTCCAACCGTCCGCCAGCACCGCGAACACACTGTCCGGACTTGTCCGGATGACGTACTTCGTCTCGGTCATGGTCCCCTCCTGTCAGGTCCGGGCCGCCTCGCGGCCTCATCGACAGGTACCCGGACCGCTGGGTCGTAACCGCCGGAGCGGGTACCCGGGGGCATGAGTGATGCGCGACTTGACGACGATGCTCCGGCTGCCGGCTCCTTCGACGCGAAGACCGTGGAGGCGGTGGGCAAGCTGACCGAGGCCATGGAGGTCGCCGAGGTGGCGCGCGGCCACCTGTACGAATTCCATCGGATGAGCGGTACAGCGGATTTCGCTGTTGAACGGGCCGCTGAGCTGCTGCGCGGCGCCGGTCACCACGACCTGGCAGATCGATTGGAACAGGAGTTGATCGGCCGCAACGTGTTGCCGGGCCGATGGACTTTTCAGATCGTGGAGGAGTACGAGGCCACCTACTACCGGCCGTTTCAGGCCTTCGAAGAGCAGTCACGTGAGCTGGTGGGGGGCCTTCGGCATCTGCATGAAGCGGAGCTGAAACGCGCGCGGCGTTCCCGGCGGCGGCCCGGCCACGAAGCGGCTCCGGATGAACGGGCGCGGTGAGCCCAGTTCGTTTGCGCCGGCCGTCGGCGGGTACGCCACGTGATGACTCAGAACGAGAAGCTGGCGAATCTGTCGAAGGCCGGTGTCGCCGTATGGCTCGACGACCTCTCCCGTGATCGTATTCGCGGTGGGAACCTCCAGTCCCTGGTCGACGAGCGTTCGGTGGTCGGCGTGACCACCAACCCCTCGATCTTCGCGGCCGCGATCAGCGGTTCGACGTCGTACGACGACCAGTTGCATGCCATGGCGGTCCGCGGGGTGGCTGTCGAGGAGGCGTTGCGGGTGATCACGGCTGCCGATGTCCGGGACGCCTGTGACCTGCTGGCCCCGGTCGCCGCGCGAACCGGCCGGGACGGCCGGGTCTCCCTGGAGGTCGCCCCCGGACTCGCGCACGATACCGACGCGACCGCCGCCGAGGCCGCCCACCTGTGGTGGCTCGTCGACCGGCCGAACCTGTTCATCAAGATCCCGGCCACCGTCGAGGGCCTGCGGGCCATCACCGAGACCGTCGCCAACGGGATCAGCGTCAACGTCACGCTGATCTTCAGCCTGGAGCGCTACCGGGCGGTGATGGATGCCTATCTCACCGGATTGGAGCAGCGCGCCGAGGATCCCGAAGCCACCTTCGAGGGCATCGAGATCGTCGCGTCGTTCTTCGTGTCCAGGGTGGACACCGAGATCGACAGGCGCCTGGACGACCTCGATGCGGCCCCCGCGCTCAAAGGCAAGGCCGGGGTCGCCAATGCGCGACTGGCCTATCAGGCTTACCAGGAGGTCTTCTCCTCCAGCCGGTGGAAGTCTCTCGAAGCACGGGGTGCGAGGAAACAGCGCCCGTTGTGGGCATCGACCGGGGTGAAGAATCCCGAGTACAGCGACACGCTCTATCTGTCCGAGCTGGTCGCACCGGACACGGTGAACACCATGCCGGAGAAGACCATGGAGGCCTTCGCCGATCATGGCGAGCTCGGCAGCCCAATTTCCGAGAATTATGGTCACGCTGCTGTTGTCCTCGAAGCGGTGGCCGACGCGGGTGTCGATCTCGACGACGTGTTCCGGGTACTCGAAGAGGAAGGCGTGCAGAAGTTCTCCGACGCGTGGGACGAGCTCACCGCGTCGGTGCGGGAGCAGCTACAGGACAAGGCCTGAACCGGTCATGGCACGTGCCGCACACTGTCCAGTGAGCGGCCAGGTGTTCGCGGCCTGTGTATCGTGAGGCCTGGGTCGCGATCTTCGTGACCTGGTACCGCCCCAGACCCCGGCGCGCCTGTGACAGTGGCCGGAGTTGGCGATGGTTTTTTCCGATCTGGTTCCCCAGGGTGGCCGGAGCATTTTCCGCTCAGCACCCGCCCTCCGGGCGCCGCCCCGCGTTACGCCTGGATCCACGGGGCGAACGTGGTGACCGGCAGCTCTGCGAGCCGATTCAGTCAGGTACGCGCGGTGGTCGCGCAGCAGGCGGCCCATCTCGGGGTACCGGTCTCCCCGTCTTCGTTGTGCGAGGCCGCCGCAGGCAGATTGGGTGTGGCCGGCTGCGCTGTAGAGGTGGGTAGACCGGTCCATGCGGGTTCCTGGCTGGAGCTATGGCACTCGACGAATCGACTGGGTGCGCAGCTGTCCGAGTCGCAGCTGACCGTCGGTGAGGGGCCGAGCATGGACGCGCGGCGAGGCCATGGTCCGGTGCTGATCTCGGATCTGACCACGTCCGCAAGCTGCGCACGCATGATTGCCGCGCAGCTCGGTGTGCCGATGTCCGAGGCCTTCATCCGGCTCCGGGCCAAAGCCTTCGCCGATCACCGTCCGCTGGCAGAGCTCGCGGACCAGGTGGTCGCCCGACATTTGCGCTTCGACCTGGCCGGGGACTAGAGCTCCGACTCTTGCCAGGTGCGTACATCACAGGAGGAACCCGATGAGCGATGAACGTCTTCTCGACACCATCGTTGAGCTTGCGGACACGCTGATCGATGACTTCGAGGTCATGGATTTTCTGCACCTGCTGGTGGACAGGTGTGTAGAACTTCTCGGCGTCGATGCCGTCGGCATCCTGCTGGAGGACCGGAGAGGCCGGCTTCAGCTCGTGGCCGCATCCGATGAACAGGTCAAATTGCTGGAGTTGTTCCTCCTGCAGAACGATGAGGGTCCCTGCCTGGACGCGTTCGCGTGCGGCGTCGTGATGAGCCATCCGGATCTGTCCACTGCACAGGCCCGCTGGCCGCGGTTCGCGCCCGCCGCCGTGCTAGGCGGGTTCGCGGCCGTGGATGCGTTCCCGATGCGGCTTCGCACCGAGGTGATCGGTGTACTGAGCCTGTTCCGAGCGCATCCAGGCGACCTGGATCCCAGGGCGGGGCGAATGACCCAGGCCTTGGTCGACGTGGCCACCATCGGCCTGCTGCACGAGCGATCGATTCGCAGTAAGGAAGTTCTCACCGAGCAACTCCAGGCCGCGTTGAGCAGCCGGGTGATCATCGAACAGGCGAAGGGTCTGATCGCCGAACGATTCAACCTGGACATGGCGGACGCGTTCGCCGCGCTGCGGAACTATGCTCGCCGCCACAGCATCAGGCTCGGTACCTACGCCCAGTCGATCGTCACCGGGGAGCGTGGCACCGACGACCTAATGCCGGAAACGTCGTCGGGCATGCAGCGGCGCGGCGACTGACCGGGCATCGCCGAGGCTCTCCGGCCAGTGCCCGTGCACCTGCTCCTGATCGGGAATGGGCCGGTGAACGTTGCCCGGGGTCGGCGGGACGGTCGTGCGGGTCAGCGCTGCGAGCCTGAACAGGACACCGACGAGTCGGTCGTAGACGAACGGCAGCAGCCGGAATCCGGCGATGACGAGCGGATTGCCCGGACCGACCGGAACCGATACATGGGCGCGGGGCCGGTCTGCCAGGCGCACGATCTGCGTGGCCACCCGCTCCGGGGACAGGACCGGCGACGGCGGCCGAGTGGCCTGCCCGGTGTAGTTGGCGCCCTGGTAATAGATCGGCGTGTTGATGCTGCCGGGACTCACGATGCAGACGTGTACACCCGGTTTGTCCCGGTTTTCCTGTTGCAGGGTGCGCAGAATGGCACGCTGACCCCATTTCGACGCCGCGTACGCACCCATCTGCGGGACGGTGACCGAGCCGAGAAGCGAGTTCACGCCGATGAACACGCCCGCGTGCTGGCGGCGCAGGACCGGTAGCACCGCCTGTGCGAGATGGAGCGTGCCGTGCACCGCGGTGTTGACGATGGTGGTGAATACGTCCGCCGGCATCGCCTCAATGGTGCCGTAGCCCATCACCGCCGCGGTGTGCACGATTATGTCGAGGCGTCCATGTCGGTCCAGGATCCGCTCGACGATCCGACCCGCCGCGGCCGGATCGCCGATATCCTCAGTGGCGATGTCCACCTCGCTGCTCCCGGCGGAGCGGCACGCCGCCTGAGCGGTCCGGAGGGCCTCCTCACTGCGCGAGACGAGCATCAGGTCGTCCCCGTGGGCGGCGAAGGCGAGGGCGGTCGCCAGCCCGATCCCGCTGCTCGCGCCGACCACGAGCACGACCCGCCCGCTCACGGGCTGAGCACGACCTTGACGCAGCCGTCGCTCTTGGCCTGGAACATCTCGTACCCGCGGGCGGCCTCCGCCAGTGGCAGTCGGTGCGTGGTCAGATCCAGGGTGCCGAGGGGATCGGCCGGGTCGAGGACCAGCGGCAGAATGTCGTCGGTCCACCGGCGCACGTGGGCCTGGCCCATCCGCAGCTGGATGCCCCGGTCGAACATCTCCATCATCGGCAGCGGGTCGAGTTCACCGCCGTACACGCCGGACACCGACACGGTGCCGCCCCGGCGCACGCCCTTCATCGCGGTATACAGGGCATCGAGCCGATCCAGAGCGAACTTGTCCGTCACTTTCTGGGCCAGTGCGTCGGGCAGCAGACCGGTGGCTTTCTGCGCCGCGGCGGCGAGCGTCCAACCGTGGGCTTCCATGCCGACCGCGTCGATGGTGGCGTCTGGGCCGCGACCGTCGACCATATCGATCAAGGTGGTCGCCACGTCGTCGACACCGTCGAGGTCGCCGAAATTGATCGTTTCGGCGCCGTATTTCTCGGCCAGTGCGAGCCGCTCGGGAACCCGGTCGATGCCGATGATCCGCCCGGCTCCGAGGTGCGCGGCGATCCGGACCGCGAGCTGTCCGACGGGGCCGAGGCCGAAGACGGCCACGGTGCCGCCGGGCGGCACGCCGGCGTAGCGGACGGCCTGCCAGGCGGTCGGCAGAATGTCGGACAGGAACAGGAACCGCTCGTCCGGCGTGCCGTCCGGGACGACGATGGGGCCGAACTGCGCCTGCGGCACGCGGAGATACTCGGCTTGGCCGCCGGGTACCGAACCGTAGAGCGAGGTGTAGCCGAACAGGCTCGCCCCCTTGCCCTCGTCGCGCACCTGGGTGGTCTCGCACTGAGCGAACAGGCCGTGGCCGCACATCCAGCAGTGCCCGCAGGAGATGTTGAACGGCACCACGACCCGGTCGCCCACGGACAGATGGTTCGCGGCACCCGCGCCCACCTCCTGGACGATGCCCATCGCCTCGTGACCGAGCACGTCGCCCGGCTTCAGGTACGGCCCGAGCACGCCGTACAGGTGCAGGTCGGAACCGCAGATCGCGGTCGAGGTGACCTTGATGATCGCGTCGGTGGGTTCCTGGATGCGGGGGTCCGGGACCTCGGTGACTTCCACGTTCTGGTTTCCCTGCCAGGTCAGAACTTTCATGGTGACTCCTCGGATTCTGTTCAGCTGGTGATTGCCCTGGTCTGGCGATACCCGCCCGCGGTCGTCTGAAACGACGCGCGCCCGGCAGTTTCCGGCCTGGTAGCCCGACCGTGGGCGTTGTTTGGAACCCCTGAGCCCGGGTATGCCACAACTACGCCCGACTACCAGGGAGTTATTTCTGATGAGTACCGTCACCCAATCGATTGATGTCAAAGTCCCGGTAACCACCGCATATAACCAGTGGACCCAGTTCGAGTCTTTTCCGCATTTCATGGACGGTGTCGAAGAGATCCGTCAACTCGATGAAACCCATACTCACTGGAAGATCAATGTCGCCGGAGTGAGCCGGGAATTCGACGCGACCATCACCGAGCAGCACCCGGACGAGCGGATCGCGTGGACCTCGGATTCGGGCCCCACGCACGCCGGGGTGATCACCTTTCACCGCATCGATGACAGCACCACCCGGGTCACCGCGCAGATGGACATCGATCCCGAGGGGTTCGTCGAGAACGCCGCCGACAAGCTCGGCATCCTGGATCGCAAGGTCAAGGGCGACATGAAGCGGTTCAAGGCCTTCATCGAGGAGCGCGGCGCTCAGGAGACGGGTTCCTGGCGCGGTGATGTCGAGCGCCCAGCCCAGCACTGACCTCTCTGCACCCCGGCGGGCGTGTGCCCCGGCCCCGGCAGCCGTCCCGCCCACCCTGGTTTCTCCCGAAACCGACCGTTCTCCCACCACAAGGGGTTTCTGCCATGACGAATTCACTCAATCCCCAGGCCGGCCGCTCCAGGCGATTTCCTCTCTTCGGCGACACCGCCGCCTCATCCATTCAGGTGGCCGCAGCCGTATTCGGAATCGTATTCCTGCTCGTGGGAATCGCCGGATTCATTCCCGGGCTGACGACCAATTATGACCAGCTCACCTTCGCCGGGCACCATTCCATGGCGCTGCTGCTCGGGTTGTTCATGGTCTCGGTTCTGCACAACATCGTGCACCTGGCTTTCGGTATCGCCGGCCTGGCCATGGCCCGCACGCCCGGCTCCGCCCGCATATTCCTCATCGGCGGCGGAGTGATCTACCTGGTGCTGTGGCTCTACGGCCTTGTCATCGACCACGATTCCGCGGCGAACTTCGTGCCGGTCAACACCGCTGACAACTGGCTGCACTTCGGTCTGGCGGTCGCCCTGATCGGATTGGGCCTGCTTACCGGCCCCAAGCCGGGTGTCCGCCCATGACGACCACCACCGAGCAGTCTCTGTGGCTCGACACCACCCCGGACAGACCGCGATATCCGGTGCTCGCCGGCCGCAGGCGGAGCAAGGTCGCGGTCATCGGTGGGGGTATCGCCGGGCTCACCACGGCTCTGCTACTCGCCCGCCGGGGGCTGGAGGTGACCGTCCTGGAAGCCGGACGCGTCGGCCACGGGGTGAGCGGCAACAACACCGCGAAGGTCACCGCCCTGCAGTCGAGCATGTACTCGACCCTGGAGCGTCGGCACAGTGGCGCGGTGGCCGCGCGTTACGCCACGGCCGCCACCGCAGGCGTCGAACTCGTCGCCGAATTGGCCGCCGGGATCGACTGCGACCTGCACCGCGCCCCGGCTGCGACCTTCGCCTACACGACCGCCGAACTCGACACCGTCCGCGCGGAAGCAGAAGCCGCCGGACGCGCCGGCCTGCCGGTTCGGTGGGTGGACCAGCTGGAGTTGCCGTTTCCGACCTACGGCGCCGTCCAGTTGACCGAGCAGATCGTCATGCACCCCGCCAAGTACCTCAGTGGCCTGGCTGCTGCGGTGACCGCCGCCGGAGGGCAGATCTTCGAGGGCAGCAGGGTGCGTGACGTGTCGGTCACCGCTCCCTATCGAATCCGGACCAGCGGCGGGACCATCGAGGCCGAACATGTCGTGGTGGCGACGCACTACCCGATCCTGGATCGGGGCCTGTTCTTCGCGCGGCTGGAGGCCGAGCGGTCCTACTGTGTCGCCACGCGACTGGCCACCGGCGTACCACCGCGGGATCTGGTGATCAGTGCGGGTAGCCCGTCCTGGTCGATCAGTCATCACGGCGAGCACCTGATCGTCGGCGGACAGAGCCACCCCGCCGGTGATCGAGGGGTGGACCACGAGCGTTACGACCGGCTGACCGAGTTCGCCCGTGCCCATTTCGACGTCGCAGAGATCACCCATCGGTGGTCGGCCCAGGACCCGAAGGCCTACGACGCCCTGCCCATGGTCGGCACCTACCTACCGGGCGCCGAGAAGCTGTGGGTGGCTTCCGGATTCGCGAAATGGGGTCTGGCGATGGGCGCGGTCGCCGGGCAGATCCTGGCCGATCGCATCGCCGGCGCCGACAACCCGCACGCCGACCTGTTCAGTCCGCACCGGATCAGCCTTTCCAGTGTGCCGACGCTGCTGCGACAGAACGTGAAGGTCGCCGCGGACCTGGTCGGGGACCGCCTGGTCCCGCCGGACAGGGCCGCCCCCGAGACGATCGCGCTGGACACCGCGCGGGTGCTACCCGATGGGCTCGGCAGCAAGAAGGGCGTGTACCGGGACAAGAGCGGCATGGTGCACGCCGTGTCGCTGCGCTGCACCCACCTGGGCTGCCTGCTGCGGTTCAACGGCGCCGAACGCAGCTGGGACTGCCCGTGCCACGGTTCCCGGTTCGACGTCGACGGCACGGTGCTCGAAGGACCAGCAACCCGGCCGCTTGATCGACGCGACCCCTAGACGCGCGACAGCCACAAGACCATTCATCACTGAGGAGACCTCGCATGCCCCCGAAACGTCAACGCGACCAGTCGGCCCCCAGACCGGCGAGCCCCACCGGCCAGGGCGGAGAGCCCCGGGAGGCCAGAGCCCAGACCGGGCGATATCTGACGACCGCCCACGGGCTCCGGCTGCCGGACACCGACCACTCGCTGAAGGCCGGGCCTCGTGGGCCGACGCTGATGGAGGACTTCCATCTCCGGGAGAAGATCACCCACTTCGACCATGAGCGCATTCCGGAGCGGGTGGTGCACGCCCGGGGAGCGGCCGCGCACGGCACCTTCGAGGCCTACGGGAACGCCGCCTCGGTCACGTGCGCCGGGTTCCTGCAGAAGGGTCGGGTCACGCCGGTTTTCGTGCGGTTCTCCACCGTGCTGGGTTCGCGTGGCTCGGCGGACACGGTCCGGGATGTGCGGGGTTTCGCGGTCAAGATGTACACCGACGAGGGCAACTTCGATCTCGTCGGCAACAACATGCCGGTGTTCTTCATCCAGGACGGGATCAAGTTCCCCGACATCATCCATGCCGGCAAGCCGCATCCGGACCGGGAAATCCCGCAGGCACAGTCCGCGCACGACACCTTCTGGGACTTCGTGTCGCTGCACACCGAGGCCACCCATCACGTCATGTGGGCGATGTCCGATCGGGGCATCCCGCGTT
>QZFT01000038.1 GCA_003600225.1 Pseudonocardiaceae bacterium YIM PH 21723 | reverse complement strand
GTGGGCGTTTTCGCCGGGCGTATCGGTGCCTGGCTGAGCCGGCGGCAGGCGCATTTGCCTGCCCCGCCCGACTACGCTTGCCATCCGATCAGTTGATGGGAGCGGGACGTGGCCACCTGGAAAGAACTTCTGAAGTATGTCCGGCACGAGTACCAGGTGATTCGTGAGGACGAGGATGAGATCCGCATCCTCTTCGAGTTCGAGGACGAGCGCAGCCAGGTCATGGTCATCCAGCGCGAGGTGCTGGACGAGAAGTACGAGTGGGTGCAGATCGCCTCGCCGTGCGGCGTGGTCGCCAATCTCGATTTGAAGGCGGTTCTGGAGGAGATCGGCAACACCACCATCTGCTGTGGCGCCGCGATCATGGGTGAGCACCTGGTCGTCCGGCACTCACTGCCGCTGGAGAACCTGGACCTCAACGAGTTCGAGGACCCGCTGGTGTTGCTGGCCGGGACGGCCGACCGCCTTGAGGAGATGTTCACCGGCGGCGACGAATACTGAGTTTCCGCGCTTTCCATGGATTCTGCTCGCGACGAGCGGAATCCATGGAAAGCGTTTTGGCTTCAGTAGGCCCCGGTGAAGCACCAGGGCATCCAGACCGGCTGGCACGGCTTCTTGGCGTGCTGCGGCTGCGGCTGCGGTGCCACCGGGGAGACCACCGGTTCCTGCTGGACCGGGGTCGGCTTCGGCGCCACGTAGGTCACCCGTGGCGGAGCCGTGTTCACCGGCGGGGCCACCACCTGGGTGGTGGTCGTCGGGGCCGGTGCGCTCGTGGTCGTGTTCGGGATCGACGAGGTGTTGTCCGACTTGTTGACCTCGACCAGCTGCTGCTGATCCGGGCCGCCCGTCGCCCACACGAGCGTGGAGTAGACGGCCACCGAGGCCACCCCGAGACCGAGCAGCTGCGCGAGGGCGCGCCAGTTCAGCTCGTGGCCACTGGCGGCGCCCAGGGCCCAGGCGCTGCCGAGCTTCGGCGCCGCGCGCGGGGCGGGCGGGGTCACGGCGGATTCCAGGTCGGGCCAGGGGGAGTGGGGGATCCGGAGGCTTCGCACCTCGTGGTGATCCGTCCAGCCGCCGACCGCCTCGGCGGTCAGCCCGGTCGGTACCGGCTTGCCGTGGCGACGGAACAGTTCGGCCACCGACACCTTGTCGGCGGTCTCGCCGCGGCGCAGGCCTGCCGTCGGCTCCTGAACCATCTCGGTCCTCCTTGTCAACGCGGTGGGGTGCCGGTCGGCTTGGGCGGATCGACCTGGTCGTGCAGCCCGTTGATCGCCTTGACCAGCAACGTGGTCAGACCGGTCAGTGGTTGCACGACAGGTCCCAGAACTCCGGGGACGATCGCCTCTGCCGGGGCGTGCGGTGGCGAGGTCGGAGCAGGGTGTCCCGATCCAGCCGGTCCGGCCTGACCCTGATCCAACACCGGGGAGCCGCTGTGGGGTGCGGGAACGCCTCCGGCCAGCGGATGTCCGGTGACGCCGGGGTGCCTGCCCGGTGGCACCGTCGCGTTCGCCGAGTCCCGTCCGGTGCTGTCCCGGTCGGTCGGCGGGGAGTGATAGATGATCGTGCCGTCGGTGGCCAGCAGCATGGCCAGCAGTGCGGCACCGGCGCCGACCCAGAGACTCAGGGGTGTCACTGCGGGACGTGGGAACCCCGCAGGCTTCTTGGCGGGCCGATCGATTCGTAGGGAGCGCAACCAACTCATCTGATTGGCGACCTCCGTCCTCACCCGTACAGGCGCATTACTTCGGAAAGTACGCCAAAGCATGCCCTATTGCGCCTATCCGGTGCAGTGTTCACTCGATCAGGAAGATTTATCGAGGAGAGATGTGCATCACGGTCACGGTGGGTGAACGCTTCGGCCCAGAATGAACCTGACTGTTAAACAGGTCACATTGAACCTTGAGGTGTGCTAAAACGAATCCCATGGGGGAAGGGGTTCTGATGACCGAGATGATGATGGTGTCCCAACGGCAACTGGCTCTGCTGCGCGCGACCGCGGAGGGGCGGACCCAGATGCTGGTCGGGTGCGGAGGCAACCTGGCCGTGGACGGTGCCTGGTGCGACTGCATGGCCGGGCTGTCGCTGGTGAACGCCGGGTACATCCAGCCTGGTACAGCCGCCGTGGCCGGTTCGATGGTGGCCGCGACGCTGACCGAGACCGGAATGGCACTGCTGCGACCCGTGGCCTAGTCACATCCGGTCGCCCTGTGGTGCATCATTGCAGGGTTCATCGGTGAGTTGACCTGTGGCTACTGGAGGCCCGATGCCCACTGCGTTGCCCAAGCGCGGCTATGCCGGCCGTACCGCTGAGCAGCGTCGTGCCGAGCGCCGGGAACGCATGCTGGAGGCCGGACTGCAGTTGTTCGGCACCGAGGGCTATGTGTCGGCCTCGATCGAGAAGCTCTGCGCCGCGGCCGGTGTCTCGACCCGGAACTTCTACCAGGAGTTCACCGGCCGGGAGGCGCTGCTGCTGGAGCTGCACGACGGAATCTCCGGCCGGGCCACCGAGGCGGTGGTCCGGGCGATGGGGGAGATGGACCACGAGGGCCTGCTGTTCCGGGTGGAGATGGCGGTACGCGCCTACATCGAGGCGATCACCGAGGATCCGCGCGCGGCGCGCATCGCCTGCGTGGAGATCATCGGCGTGAGTCCCGAGGTGGAGCGCAGCCGCCAGGAGTGGCGGCGGCGCTGGGTCCTGTACCTGGTGGGGGAGATGCGCCGCGCGGTGGATCGCGGCGAGGCCCAGGACCGCGACTACCAGATGACCTGCATGGCGGTGATCGGCGCGGTGAGCGAGCTGGTCTACCACTGGACGTTGCGCCCGCACACCTCGCGCGATCAGCTGATCATCGAGTTGACCCGCCTGGTCATGGCCGTCCTGACCTACGGCTGAGCACTTTCCATGGAATCTGCTCCCCACCAGAGGTGACGACTGCCCTGAGCAGATTCCATGGAAAGTGTTCCTCTTACTGCTCGTCGCCCGCGATCCAGGAGGCGATGGCCGCGATGAGGCAGCACGCCATGGCGAAGCCGAACGCGACGGCCAGCCCGTCGGCGAACGGTGCGGAGATCAGCGACGGGAAGAACTCGTGACCGGTGAGGGTCGCGGCGCCGCCGTTCGGCAGATGATCGAGCGTGGATTGCGGTAGCAGCGAGCCGATCGGGTTGTAGCCCAGCAGCGCGGCGAACAACACGACCACCGCGGGCAGGCCGGCCACCTGGGCGGCCTCGGCGGCGGGCACTCCGTTGGCGGTCAGCCCGGCCTGCAGCGTCTGCGGCAGGGTCGCGGCCAGACCGGTGATCATCAGGGTGAAGAAGATGCCGATGGACAGCACCATCGAGGAGTTCTGGAACGTGGTGGAGATGCCCGCGCCGACGCCACGCTGGTCGGCGGGCAGGCTGCCCATGATCGCCGCCCGGTTGGGGGCGGAGAACAGGCCCATACCGATGCCGTTGATCAGCAGCACCACGCCGAACTGCCAGTAGTCGAAGTTCACCGGCAGGGCGATGAGCAACCCGAAGCTGAGCGCGGCGATGATCATGCCGCCGGTGGCGAACTTCCGGGCGCCGAACTTGTCCGACAGATATCCGGACACCGGGCCCGCCAGCAGGAATCCGATGGTCATCGGGACCATGTAGATGCCGGCCCACAGCGGTGCCTCTTCGAAGCTGTAGCCGTGCCGGGGCAGCCAGATGCCGTGCAGCCAGATGATCAGCACGAACATCAGGCCACCCCGGCCGAGGCCGGACAGCAGATTGGCGACGTTGCCCGCGCTGAAGGTGCGGTTGCGGAACAGCCCCAGGTGGAACATCGGGTTGGCCACCCGCGCCTCGATGACGCAGAACAGGATGAGGACCGCTACGCCACCGAGCAGCGCGGCGATCACCCAGGGGTTGGTCCAGCCCATGGTCTCGCCGTCGTACGGCTGGATGCCGTAGGTGATGGCGGTGAGCACGGAGATCAGGCCGAGGGCGAAGGTGACGTTGCCCCACCAGTCGATCTTCGAGCGCCGGCGGATGCCGGTGTCGTGCAGGCTGCGGTACGCCCACACGGTGCCGACCAGCGCGAACGGCACGGAGACCAGGAAGACCAGGTGCCATTCGATCGGCGCCAGCACGCCTCCGATGAGCAGCCCCAGGAAGGAGCCGGCGATGGCGGCGACCTGGTTGAGGCCCAGCGCCATGCCGCGGTGGTGCGCCGGGAACGCGTCGGTGATGATCGCGTTGGAGTTGGCCATCACCAGGGCGCCGCCGATGCCCTGCACCAGGCGCATGAGGATGAGCCACAGCAGAGCGGCGTCACCGGACATCCAGGTGGCGGCGAGCAGGATCGAGGAGATGGCGAAGATGGCGAATCCGGCGTTGTACATCCGGACCCGGCCGTACATGTCGCCGAGTTTGCCGAAGGTGACCACGAGAACCGCGGTGACCACCATGTAGCCCATGATCAGCCACAGCAGGTAACCGGTGTTGCCCTGGTCGAGGGGATCGACGCCGACACCTTTGAAGATGTCCGGCAGCGCGATCAGCAGGATGGACATGTTGATCGTGGCGATCAACATGCCGAGGGTTGTGTTGGACAGGACGATCCATTTGTAGCGAGGGTTGTCCGTGATGGGATTCTCCCTGGCCACAGCAGTACTAACGGCCATACCTCCACGGTAAGGTCGTTAGCTGTACTAAACAATCTACTGTTAGGAAGTCGACACCTTGCCCGTCGCGGCACCCAGGAGAACGCTTGCCGAGCCGAAAGCGAAGTACAGCCCCGGCAGCCACGGCGGCACGCCGGCCAGGACGTTGATCGACTCGGAGTAGGTGAACACGCCGTTCGCGTAGAGGCCGATCTCGGCGCTGCTGCCCACGATAGCGGTGATCGCGCCGATCACCGCGGCGCGCGCGGAGGCCTGACCGAAGTGCTTCCAGGCGAGGATGCCGATGGCCCAGATGAAGACGGTGGTCGGCAGCCAGGGGCCCTCGGGTTCGAGGGTGGTGAGCGCGTACGCGCCGAGCACGGTGGCGACGATGGCGGCCGCGTCCGACCAGTCGGCCGGCCGGGTCGGGCCGGGGTTGCGCAGGCTGAGCTCGGTGAGCGCCACGGTGGCCAGGCCGATGGCCAGCGGAAACCAGAACGGGCTCTCCCAGAGGAACGGCACGCCGCCGGTGTCCAGGTAGCGGGTGGTACCGGACAGCACGTGCCCGGCGTCGCCGATGAGGCCGGCTGCGGCGCCGAGCAGGAAGACCAGCAGTGCCTGAATGGGCTTGATCAGCATGCCCGCTCCTTACCGTCGAGTAACCAGGACGATAGGGAGCGGGTGCTCAGCTGGTCAAGTGGTCAGACCACCCGTCATCGGGGTGTCGCCACGGTCCCGAAGTTGACGATGTTCGGCCTGAAGAGCGTCCCGGAGTTGACGATGTTCGGCCTGAAGAGCGTCCCGGAGTTGACGATGTTCGGCCTGAAGAGCGTCCCGGGGTTGACGATGTTCGGGCTCGTTCCTCGCGCGAACATCGTCAACTCCGGAGCAGAGGCATCAGAGGGTGTTCTTGTGGATCCTGCCGTCCTTCATGATCACCGAGAGGGTGGTCTCCGGGGTGCTGAGGACGGTGAGGTCTTCGAGCGGGTTGCCGCGGACCAGGAGCACGTCGGCGAGGGCATCCGGCTCGATGACGCCGAGCTTGCCGGGGTAGGGGTTGCGCTCGCCGCACATCGCCAGCAGCTCGGCGTTCGCCGAGGTGATCGTGCGCAGCAGGTGGGCCGGGTCGAGCCAGCGGCCGGTCGCGGCCAGCAGGGTGCCCTGGGCCTCGGCGAGCTTGGGGTCGAACAGGATGTCGGTGCCCCAGGCCAGCTTCACGCCGTGCTTGGCGGCTAGGGCGAAGGCGCGGTCGGTGCCCTCGGCGACCAGGGCGTACTTGGCCCGTTGCGCGGGGTTGAGCTTGTTGGTCTGCGTGTCGGAGGACAGGAACGGCTGCAGGCTCCACCACACGTCGTGCTCGGCCATCATCGTGACCGTGTCCTCGCCGAGCAGCTGGCCGTGCTCGATGCAGCGAACGCCGGCCCGGATCGCCTGCTGCACGGCCCGGTCGGTGTAGGCGTGCACGGTGACGTAGGTGCCCCAGTTCGCGGCGGCCTCGACGGCGGCGCGCAGCTCGGGCTCCGTGTACTGGGTGACATCTAGGGGGTCGTGCGCGGAGGCGACGCCGCCACCGGCCATCACCTTGATCTGGGTGGCGCCCTTCATCAGCTGCTCGCGGGCGGCCCGCAGCACCTCGGCCTCGCCGTCGGCGATCGCGGCGCCGCCCATCAGCTCGATGTGCGAGTAGTGGCCGCAGACGCCACGGGGCAGCTCGTGTTCGGTGCGGAAGTCGCCGTGCCCGGAGGTCTGGGAGATCATCGCGCCGGACGGGTAGATCCGCGGGCCCTCGACCAGGCCCTCGTCGATGGCGCGCTTGGTGCCGAACACCGGTCCGCCCAGGTCGCGCACGGTGGTGAAGCCGCGCAGCAGGGTGTCCTTGGCGGCCAGCGCCGACCGGATGCCGCCGTAGGAGGCGTCGACGGTCATCAGCTCCGGAACCGACAGGGTGGAGAACACCATGTGGTAGTGCGCGTCGATCATGCCGGGCATCAGGGTGTGGCCCCGGCCGTCGATCTCCTGGTCGGCCTGCTCCTCGACGGAACCGATCCGGTCGATCCGGTTGTCCCTGATCAGCACGTCACACGGTTCGCTGAGCCGGTCGCCGGTGCCGGTGAAGACTCGGACATCGCGGAATCGGATGGTGGACACGATCACTCCCCCTGCCAGGCCATTCAGATGATTTCGACCTTATGCGTTCATGACAACGAGAGACAGCTGGCAGGCTGTGAGCTGTGTTGCTCCGAGTGGTCGTCACGCTGTTGCTGCTGGTGGTACCCGCCGGGTGCGCCGGCGATCCGCCAGAACCCGCGGCGCCGGACAAGACCTCACCGGCGGCCGTCACCGCCAAGCTGGACCGGGTGCTGCGTTACGACTTCGAGGGTTCGTTCGCCGGTGTCGAGGAGCACGACGGCCGGATCATCGTCTACCGGGTGCCCAGCGTGAACCTGGACAACAGGGTGTACCGCGAGGCGGGCGAGATTCCGGTGGATTACCGGGACGCGAAGTACTCGATCAAGGACATGCACGGCGCGATCGGCCGGATCCGGACCGACGACGCCGCCCTGCGGGCGCGGGGCGTGGTGGTCATGGGGCTGGCCGCGACGAAGGACGGCTCCGGGATCGCGATCAGCACCGCGCTGGGCAACGACCACGACCGCGCCGTGCTGACCGAGCGGTATCCGGATCTGGACTTCACCCTGGCCCCGGCGGCGCCGAAAAGCTGAGCCGCGCGACGCGGGGCACCAGCAGCACCTGCCCCAGCTCGCCGAAGGACAGCGCCAGGCCGACCTCGACCAGTTCCGCCAGCAACTGCGCCGCCTCCCGCCCGGAACAGGGCAGCCCATCGCGTATCTGCTCGAAGGCGGGCAGCCACTCGCCGGTGATGGTGATCCGCAGCCGATCCCCGCCGGGCCGCTCGTCGGTGATCAGGACGAACCCGGGCCCCACCCGGTAGTGGCAGCTGCCCGGCCGGTACCCGGCCCGCCAGTTCCGCAGCGCCATGGTCGCCGCCGCCCCGTCGGCGGCGGCCGGCGGAGGCAGGTGCTGGACGGTGCGCGGTGGCCAGGGCAGCGCGCCGACGAGTGTCCACAGCGGATGGATCCCGGTCTGCGCGGCGGTGATCAGCACGTCGAGGGCGGCCCGCTGCTCGATGTCCGAGCCGAACGCGAGCCTCACGGGTGGTACCCGGCCAGGTGTCCGGTGGGCAGCGCGAGCCAGCGGTCACCGGCGACGCAGACCAGGCCGGCCTCGCGGAGCTCCGCGAGCCAGTCGTCGGCGACCACGCCGGTGGCGCGGGTGAGGGCGGGCAGCGATCTGCCGTGCTGCAGTTCCCGCCAGACCGCCAGGTGTTCCGGCCGCCGGATCCGGTGGTCGGCGGCCGGGAAACCGGCCCGCCGGTCGATGATCAGGATCGTGTCCTCCTGCCGGGACTGGGTCAGCGCGCTGGCCGGATGGTGGTCCCGCCAGCGGGCGATCGCGCCGTGCAACGGCTCGGCCTGCGCGTCGGTGAGTCCCTGGTCGGGGGTGTCGAACGCGTAGACCAGGTCGGCCATCCGCTCCGGCGGCAGGTCGTAGACGCAGGCGTAGGCCCGCGCCGGCCGGTGGTCGCGGAACCCCAGCTCCGGATTGGTGAAGTGCGGGCTGAAGCGGTGCAACTGGATCCGGTTGGCCCCGGACGGCGGTGGCAGGTGCACCAGCGCGGGCAGCGTTTCCAGCACGGTGGTCAGGTCGGGCTCCTGTTCGCCGGGGAAGCCGTAGAGCCAGTTCCAGGACACCGACAGGCCCTCGGTGTGGCAGTCGCGCAGGGTGCGGATGTTGCGCGCGGCAGGTACCCCCTTGTCCATCCGGCGCAGCACGTCGTCGATCAGCGACTCGATGCCCGGCTGCACGGAGTGGATGCCCGCCGCCGCGAGGGTGGCGATCTGGGCCGCGGTGAGGTTGGACTTGACCTCGTAGTGCACGTTCAGGTCCCAGTCCCGGGCGGCGATCGCGGGCAGCACGGTGCGGGTGAACCGCGGGTCGAGGATGTTGTCCACCATGACCACGTCGAGGACCTGGTGGCGGGTGACGGCCTGTTCCAGTTCGCCGAGGAACACCGGGCCTGGCTTGCTGCGGTACGGCATTCCGGTGCCGTTGAGGCCGCAGAACGTGCACTGGTGCCGTTCGCCCCACCAGCAGCCACGGGATGACTCCAGCACCAGTTGCGGGGTGAGGTGTTCGCTGACCGCGGATCGGTCGAACTCGCCGAACCAGGCGTCGTAGTCGGGGGATCCGATGGCCGCCGGCGGCACCAGGCGGCCGGGCGGGTTGATCCGCTGCTCCCCGTGCTGCCGCCAGATCAGGCCGGGTACCTCGCCGAGCCCGCCGGAGTCCAGGGCGCGGAGCAGCAGGGGCAGGTTCTCGTCGGCCTCTCCGCTGAGGACCAGGTCCACGAACGGGAACTCCCGGTGCAGGGCGGCCCCCATCGGGCCGTCGCAGTTGCCGCCGCCGAACAGCACCAGGGTCCGCGGACTGCGCCGTTTGATTCGCCGGGCCACCGCCAGGCTGGGGACGTTCTGCATAAAGGTGGAACTGAATCCGACAATGTCCGTATTCATGTCGAGAATCTTCGAAACAGCTATGTCCACGAATTCCTCGGCGTGTTCACGCATTCGGGTGGCGATGCGTAGATCGACCTGCCACTCCTTGGCGTATTCGGCCATCTGCCGGATGCCGAAATCATTTCCGTGCAGGGTATGTGTGAAAATCCAATCTCCGAGGGCATGGACGAATCCGTTCTCCGCCACCTCCTCGTAGTGCGCCGGAGTGAGCGCACCGCCCGAGCGCTCAAGGAGGTGGCCGGCGAACGCCAGGTCGCCGTGGAAGCTGGAGGGTGCCGGCAGCCCGGCCCGGACGCAGGCCGCTGTCAGCACCCCCACCTGCAACGATGGCCTGGCGAGCGATTGCCATGGCATGGAGACCAGGCAGAGTTCCGGCATCGTCAGTTCGCGATCGTCCTGCGGGGCAGTTCGATCGTGACGCCCAGTGGGCGCTCCGCCGCCTGCTGCGAATCGGCGGTGACCGATTTCAGACATTTGATCCGTAGTGCCGTCTTCTTGTTGTTCTTCATGATTACCTCCCAATGCTGGATACGTTTTCCGGCCCCATTGCTCTCAAATGTAGAGGGATTGTGGTGACCTGGACAACGGCGTCGGGGGGTCGGTCATGGTGTCGGAGATCAGCCCGGTCGGTGTCTCGACAGGACAATTCCGCCGATTGCTGTGGTCCTCGGGTATCGCGCTGGCCGGCGATGGCATCCGGGTGGTCGCTCTGCCGCTGTACGCCGCGATCAGCACCGGCGATCCGGTGGCCACCGCGGTCGTCACGGCCGCCTCGATCCTGCCCTGGCTGTTCGTCGGCGTGCTGTCCGGGGCGATCGTGGACCGCGCCGCGCCGCGCCGGCTGCTGGTCGGCATGCACCTGCTGCGCGCGTTCCTGACCGCCCTGCTCGGGATCGCCGTCGCGACCGGATACGCCGGCCTGGTGGTGATGGCGGTGGCCGCGTTCGCCATCACCACGGTGGAGACCTTCGCCGAGGCCGCCGGGCAGGTGGTCCTGGTGGCGGTGGCCGGCAAACCGGATCTGTTGCGCGCCAACAGCATTCTGTCCGTCGTGCAGACCAGTTCGTCCACTGTGGCCGGTCCGGTGCTGGCCTCGGTGTTGTTCGCCTGGCGCCCTGAGGTGTGTTTCGCGGTGGACGCGGTGTGCTTCGTCGTCGCAGCCGTGTTGCTGCGTCCGGTGACGGAGGTGCGGGTCGGCGATCACTCCCGGCCCGCGTTGCTCGGCGCGGAGATGGCCGAGGGGCTCCGCTACCTGTTGCACCACCGCACCTTGCGCGCCGTGGTGGGCGCGGTGACGGTGATCGCGTTCGCCGCCGGGTCGGTCACCGCACTGGAGATCATCTACGGCCTGCGGGTGCTGGGGCTGACGGCGGCCCAGGTGCCGTTCCTCGGCGCGGCGGTCGCCGCGGGCACCGTGCTGGGCGCGCGGCTGGCGCCCCCGGCCTCGGCTCGGTGCGGCGACGGACCGGTGATGGTCGCGTCCCTGGTGCTGCTGGCGGTGGGTTTCCTCGGACTGGGCCTGGTCTCGGCACCCGCGCCGGCGTTCGGGTTGTTCGGACTCCTCGGCGTGGCCAGCGGCTGCTGGAACGTGCTGTCGGCGACCCGGCGGCAGCGGCTCACCCCGCCGGAGCTGCAGGGGAGGGTGAGCAACACCAACCGGATGCTCGCCTGGAGCCTGATGCCGCTGGGCGCGGCGGTGGCCGGCCCGGCGGCGGTGCACTGGTCGCTGCACGCGGTGTTCCTGGCGGCCGGCGGCCTGGTGGCGCTCACCGTGCTGGTGGCCGGCCGGTCGTTGTCCCGAAGTTGACGATGTTCGGGCGAAAGGCGTGCCCGAACATCGTCAACTTCGGATCAGTTCTTGTACAGCGCGCGGGCGATGATCTCGCGTTGGATCTCCGAGGCGCCCTCGTAGATGCGGGGGGCGCGGACCTCGCGGTAGAGGTGTTCTAGCAGGTGACCCTGTTCGAGCGCCTTGGCGCCGTGCACCTGGATGGCCAGGTCCACCGCCCGCTGCGCGGTCTCGGTGGCCAGGAGCTTGGCCATCGCGGACAGCTGCGCGATGGTGTCCGCGCCGGTGTCGTAGGCGGTGGCGGCGTTGTGCACCAGCAGCCGGGCGGCGTGCAGCTGGGTGGCGATGTCCGCCAGCGGATGGCTGACGCCCTGGAACCCGGCCAGGGGTTTGCCGAACGCCTGCCGGGTGCGGGTGTGCTCGATGGCGGCGTCCAGCGCGGCCTGCGCCATGCCGATGGCGAAGGCGCCGACGCTCGGCCGGAACAGGTTCAGCGTCTTCATCGCCACGTCCCAGCCGCCGCCCGGCTCGCCCAGCACGTGGTCGGCGGGCACGTGCACGTCCTGGAAGTCCAGCGTGCCGATGGGGTGCGGGGACACCAGTTGCAGGGCACGGCCGGTGAGGCCGGGCAGGTCGCGGGGAACGGCGAACGCGGTGATGCCCCGGAATCCGGGGTCGCCGGTGCGGGCGAACACCGAGTAGATGTCGGCGTCCGGCGCGTTGGAGATGTAGATCTTCGTGCCGGTGAGCCGGTAGCCGTCGCCGTCCTTGGTGGCCTTCAGTTCCAGGTTGGCCACGTCCGATCCGGCCGACGGCTCGGTGAGCGCGAACCCGGCGACCGCCTCGCCGGCGGCGACGCGCGGAATCCACTGCTCCCGGAGGTGTGGGGCGGCCGCGGTCAGGATCGGGAACGAGCCGAGGCCCTGCACCGCGAGTGCGGTCTCCGCCTCGGTGCAGTGCACGGCGAGGGCCTCGCGCAGCAGGCACAGCTGCATGGCGGACACGCCTTCGTCGCCGAACACCGTCCTCAGTGGACCGTGCTCGGCCAGCGCGCGCAGCAGCGGCCGGTTGACGGTGCCCGGCGTGCCCTGCTCGGCGATCGGCGCCAGGATGTCCCTGGCCAGCACCTGGGTGCTGTCGAGGAGGTCCTGCTGCTCGTCGGTCAGGTGGACGTGCCTGGTCATTCCGGGATCACCGCGGTGCCGACGAGCTCGATCTTGGCCGGGGCGTCGAACAGTTCGGTGACGCCGAGCAGTGCGACGGCGGGGTAGTGGCGGCCGAAGTGCTTGCGCCACAACGGTCCCAGCTCAGAGAGTGCCGCCTTGTACTCGGCGACCGAGGTGACGTAGATGATCAGCTGCACCAGGTGGTGTGGCGCGCCGCCCGCGCCGGTCAGCGCGGTGACCACATTGCCGGCGGCGATGTCGAACTGCTCGGCCATGGTGGCGCCGGTGATCACGCCGTCGATGTCCTGCGCGGTCTGCCCGCCGAGGTAGACGGTGCGGCCGGGGGTGGCGATGACGGCGTGTGCGAAGCCGACCGGCTTGGGCAGGCTGTCCGGGTTGATGATCTGGTGCCCTCGGGTCATCGGATACTCACCTTCCGGTCCACTGCGGGGAACGGCCCGCGGTCCATGCCTGGTAGAACTCGCCGTGGTCGGCGGACTTCATCAGCAGCGCCTGGGTGATGGCCTCCAGCTCGATGGCGCTGCCCAGGTCCATGTCCAGCTCCCTGGTCAGCAGCACCTTCGTCGTCGAGTAGGCCAGTGCCGGGCCGTCGGCCAGCCGCCGGGCCAGCTCACCGGCCACCGTGGACAGTTCGGCGTCCGGAACCACCTGGCTGGCCAATCCGATCCGCTCCGCCTTGTCGGCGGTGATCTTGTCGCCCAGGATGAGCAGTTCGGTGGCACGGCCCAGTCCCACCAGGCGGGGGAGCAGGTAGGCCGAGCCCATGTCGGCGCCGGCCAGGCCCACCTTGGTGAACAGGAAGGCGAACTTGGCCGACTCGGCCAGGATGCGGAAGTCGCTGGCCAGCGCGATCACCGATCCGGCGCCCGCCGCCACGCCGTTGACCTCGGCGATCACCGGCAGCGGGCACTCGCGCAGGGCCTTGACCACGGCGCCGGTCATCCTGGTGAACTCCAGGAGCTGCTTGGGATCCATCTTCTGCAGCTCGCCGATGATCTCCTCGACATCGCCGCCGGAGCAGAAGCCGCGGCCCTCACCCCGGATCACCAGCACGCGGGCGTCGCCGCGATGCGGGAGCTCGGCGATCAGGTCACGCAGGTCGGCGTAGACGTCGAAGGTGAGCGCGTTCAGCTTGTCCGGCCGGGTGAAGGTGACCGTGGCGACGCCATTGTCCACGGTGAACTGGAAGTGCTTCCAGTCATCGGTGAAGGCCGCGCTGGCTCGGAACGTCATTGCTGGAGACCTCCACCGTCGAGAACCAGGGACTGTCCATTGATCGCGCCCGCCTCCGGGGAGGCGAAGAAGGCCACGGCGTGTGCGACCTCCGCCGGTTCGACCAGCCTGCCCAGCGGCTGGCCGTCGGCCAGGAACCGCTCGGCTTCCTCGGCGCTACGGCCGGTCTTGGCCACCATGTTGGCGATGCTCGCCGCGGTCATGTCGGTGCGCACGTAACCGGGGCACACGCTGTTCGCGGTGATCCCGGTACCCGCGACCTCGGCGGCGATGGCCCTGGTCAGGCCGAGTACCGCGTGTTTGGAGGCGGCGTAGGCGGCGATGTACTTGGCGCCGCCGAGGCTGGCGACGGAGGCCACGGTGATGATCCGGCCGGTGCCGCGCTCGCGCATCTCCGGCAGCACCGCGCGGGCGCACAGGAACGATCCGGTGGCGTTGATGTCGTGCAGCCGCTGCCAGCTGTCCAGGGTGGTGCGGTGCAGCGGAGCGCTGGCCGCCACTCCGGCGTTGTTCACCAGCACGTCGACCGGCCCGAGTTCGGCGAAGTACTCGACGACCCGGCCCTCGTCGGTGACGTCCAGTTCCCTGCTGGACAGGGCATGTACCCGGTCACCCGCCGCGCGGAACCGCTCCGCGATCGCGGCGCCGATTCCCCGGGAGCCGCCGGTGATCACCACTGTCCTCATGAGAGCACTCCGCTGAATGTGGCTTTACTTCGGTAGAGGTCGGTGAATGTGGCTTCCAGTCGGATAGACCGAAAGGAAGCCACATTCAGCGGGTTCGGTGTGCGGGCGCTCATGAGAACGCCTTCTGACCGGTGATCGCCGCACCGAGCACCAGGGTGTGCACCTCGGAGGTGCCCTCGTAGGTGAGCACCGATTCCAGGTTGTTGGCGTGCCGCATGATCGGGTACTCGCTGCTGATCCCGTTGGCGCCCAGGATGGTTCGCGCCTCGCGGGCGATGGCGATGGCCTCGCGGACGTTGTTCAGCTTGCCGATGCTGATGTGCTCCGTGGTCAGCGTTCCGGCATCCTTGAGCTCACCGATGCGGTGCGCGATCAGCGTGGCCTTCTGCAGTTCCAGGGCCATGTTCACCAGCTTCTGCTGGGTGAGCTGGAACGCGGAGATGGGCTTACCGAACTGGATCCGGCTGTTCGCGTAGTCCAGCGCCGTCTCGTAGCAGGTCCGCGCGGCGCCGAGCACGCCCCACAGGATCCCGTAACGCGCCTCCGACAGGCAGGACAGCGGACCCTTCAGCCCGCGGACACCGGGCAGCATCGCGTCGGCGGGCAGCCGCACGTCGTCGAAGTGCAGCGCCGAGGTCACCGACACCCGCATCGAGTGCTTGGCCTTGATATCGGTGGTCGAGAACCCCTTCGTCCCACGGGGAACCAGGAATCCGCGCACACCGTCCTCAGTGGACGCCCACACGACGGCCACGTCGGCGATACCACCATTGGTGATCCACATCTTGCCGCCGTTGAGCACCCAGTCGTCGCCGTCCTTGCGGGCGTTGGTGCGCATCGAACCCGGGTCGCTGCCCGAATCCGGTTCGGTCAGCCCGAAACAGCCGATCTTCTCGCCCGCCGCCATACCCGGCAGCCATTCCTGCTTCTGCTCCTCGGAGCCGTACGCCCAGATCGGGAACATCGCCAGGGAGCCCTGCACCGAGACGAAGCTGCGCAGCCCGGAGTCCGCGGCCTCGATCTCCCGGCAGGCCACTCCATAGGCGACCGCACTGGTGCCCGCGCAGCCGTAGCCGGTCAGGTGCATGCCCAGCAGCCCGAGCTTGCCGAACTCGGCTACCAGGTGCCGGGGGAACTGCCCTGCCTCATTCCACTCGGCCAGGTGCGGCAACGCGTGATCGGCCAGGAACGCACGCACGGTCGAGGCGATCAGCCGATCGTCCTCGGACAGCGTGGCGTCCAGGCCCAGCAGGTCGGTGGTACTTGCGAGGGGCATGTCAGTCCTCGGGCAGTTGGCGGCGGTCGAGCTTGCCGGATGCGGTCTTCGGGAGTCGATCGACGAAACGAATATCGCGCGGATACTTGTGCGGGGCCAGATGAGTGCGCACGTACCCGGTCAGTTCCCCGGCACTCACGTCAGCTGAGCCACGCACCACCCAGGCGCGCGGCAACTGCAGCCCGTCCCGGTAATACCCGACGACGGCGCACTCCAGTACGCCGGGATGGGTGATCAGGCAGTTCTCGATCTCCAGCGGGGCCACCCACACCCCACCGACCTTGAGCATCGAGTCACCGCGCCCGTGGTACCGGTAGTAGCCCTCCGCGTCCCTGGACAGCAGGTCACCGGTCCGCACGGTGTCCCCGTGGAAGGTCTCCGCCGACTTCGCCGGCTCCTGGTAGTACTCCTGCGCCACGGTGTCCCCGGTGACGTACAGCTCCCCGGGTTCCCCGTCGCCGACCTCGTCACCGGCCGGATCCACCAGCCGCAGGGTGTAGCCGGGAACGGCGGTGCCCAGGGTGCCGGGTCTCGCCGCGCCGGGCCGGTTGGACAGGTAGATGTGGTACGCCTCCGAGGAGCCGATCCCGTCCAGGATCTCCACGCCGAACCGGTCCCGCCACCGCCGGTGCAGCGCCTCCGGCAACGCCTCCCCGGCCGAGGTACACAGCCGCAGGCTGCTCAGGTCGGCGGTCGCCGCACGCGGGTGCTCCAGCATGGCGTTGATCATCGTGGGCACGTTCACCAGGATCGTCGGCCGGTAGCGTTCGATCAGGTCATAGATCACCTCGGCGGTGCTGCGCCCCGGGAACACGATCCCGCCGGCGCCGACGCCGAACGGATACAGGGCGGCCAGGTCCCTGGCGTAGCCGAAGAACAGCTTCGGCACCGGCAGCACGATGTCGTCCGGCCGGAAGCCGAGCACATCGCGGGCGTAGTGCTCGAAGCTGCGCAGCGGCGTGGTCGCCGGGTGCACGCAGGCCTTGGGGGAGCCGGTGCTGCCGGTAGTGAACTTCCAGATCGCCGGGTCGCCGGGCGCGGTGAAGACCGGGCTCAGCTCGGTGGACGCGGCGGCGAACAGTTCGCGGAACGGCAGTTCACCGTCGCGCAGTTCGGCCTGGCCCAGCACCAGCGTGCGGTGCGGATTACCCGCCGCGCGCAGCACCTCCAGGGTGCTGTCGTCGGCGATCACCACGGCTGGGCTGGTGTAGCGCAGGTAGTAGGCGTAGTCCTTGGCCTGCAGGTACGTGTACACCTCGGCGGTGACCGCGCCGATCTTCTGCGTGGCGTACCAGGAGGCGACGAACTGCACACCGTCACGCAGGGCCAGCAGCACCCGGTCACCGGGCCGCACGCCCAGGTCGTGCAGCACGTTGCCGATCCGGTTGACGGTGTAGGACAGCTCGGCGTAGCTGATCGCGCCGTCCTCGGTGTACAGCGCGGTGTGGTCGCCGGTGCCGCTGCGCAGGTGCCGGTCGACGAACCAATCGGTCAGGTTGAAGGCATTCGTCATGGCCACTCCGGTCAGTTGTGGGTGATGACGTCGTGGATGACCTCAAGGAGCATCTCGGTGAGGACGCGGTAGGTGCTCTCTCCCTCCGCCGCGGTCGCCGCGGCCGGATCGCCGCAGTAGGCGCGGTCCATGCCCATGTCCAGGAAGCCCTGTTTACCGGCGCCCATGTGTTCCGGCATGTTCACCGGCAGCGCGGGCAGCCCGGTCATGGCCTCGGTGTCGACGAGTTCCGGCCGGTCGGCGAGCACCAGCGAGGTCTCGTACCGCCCGGCGTGGCAGGACCCGCTGCGGAACTCCTCGGTGAGCCGCTGTGCCCGGCGGCGACGCACCAGGTCCAGGAAACCGATCGTCACACCCCGGTTCACCGACACGGTGTCGACCACCCGGCGCAGGGTCGCCACCTGGCCGGGTTCGAAGTGGTTGTTCACCAGGACGATGTGCCGCAGGTCCCGATCGATCAGCGAGCCGCAGATATCGGTCAGCAGGGCGTGCAGCGTCTCCTCGCCGATGTGCAGCGCGCCGTCGAAGCCCGCCGCGAACCGGGTGACGCCGTAGTCGACCGGCGGCAGGATCAACGCCCGGACAGCCGGATGCTCGTGCAGTGCCTGGACGGCGCGGGTGCAGGTGCCCAGGGAGATCAGCGGATCGGTGTTCAGCGGACCATGCGGACCGTGGGGCTCGGTGGCCCCGACGGGTAGCAGCAGCACCAGGTCCCGGTCGTCGTTCTTGAGCTCGGTCAGCCGCGCCGAGGTGAGCTCGCCGAAGAACAGTTCGGTCATGCCCCCTCCAGGAAGCACAGGTCGGCCCGGCCGGCGGCGATGATCGTGTTCACCTCGTCGGTGGTGGTCAGATAGCCGCCGACCAGGGTGGCCACGTTCGCCTCACTGCGCACCCGGGCCGACAACGCGGTCAGGTAGCCACGGCGGTAGGGCGGTTGATCGCTGTGCACGGACTGGCCCGCAGTGACGGTGATCAGGTCCACCCCACCGGCCTTCAGCCGCGCGGCGAGGGCGATTCCGTCCTCTTCGGACAGTCCGCCCCTGCGGTAGTCGGTGACGGTGAGCCGGACGCTCAGCGGCCGGTCGACCGGCCATTCGGCGCGGACCGCTTCCAGCACGGTGAACGGGAATTCGGTGTGCAGGAAGGCAGCCAGCAGGTAGCCGTGCGCCATGTCCAGTTCCAGGAGATCCACGCCCGCGTCGGCGGCCAGCCGGGCACCTTCGGTGAAGCCCGCGGTGATCTGCTGGAGCTCCTGCTCGGTGGCCATCGTCGGAGCCTGGCTGCGCGGGCCGTACGGCTGGTCGGTGGCCGAGATCAACGGCCACGCCTGGTCGGCGGGCAGCGGGATGTCCCGGCCGCGCTGGGGTGGATGGGTGGCGCCACGGCGTCCGGCGTGGCCGAGTCGCAGGCCCAGTAGCGCGCCCGCCTTGTGTACCGATTCGACCAGGTCAGGCCACTGCCCGGCGTCGGCGAGAGTGGGGGAGCCGGGGTGGATCCGGCCGTTACCGGTCACCGCGACGGTCTCGCCGATCACCAGTCCCGCGCCCGTTTCCGGTGAGCCGGCCACCACCCGGTTGCCGATGCTCAGCCCGCCCAGTTCCAGGGGCGTGAACAGCGGGGGAGGGGAGAGGATCTTTCCGTGCAGCCAGTTGTCCACCGAGCGCACGAATCCCGGGTCGCGCTGAGCGAGGTTGCCGTGCCCGATGCGCCCGCTGCGGGTGAGCAGGTTGAACGCGAACTGCGGCGGCTCCAGGTCCTGGAGGTGCTCGGTGCGCTGGAAGTAGGCGGCACTGTCGCCCGCCGCCTGCTGGAACCGCTCGACGATCGGCTTGCGGTCAAGTTCGTACTCGACGAGTGCCGTTCGCAGGTCGCTGTGGTTCTCCAGGGCGGCGGCCAGGCTGATCGCGTCCTCCATGGCCAGCTTGGTGCCCGAACCGATGGAGAAGTGCGCGGTGTGCGCGGCGTCGCCGATCAGCACCACGTTCTCCCGGGACCAGGTGCTGTTCACGATCTTCGGGAAGTGCTGCCACAGCGACCTGTTGGAGCGCAGCGTGTGGCCGGCGAGTTCTTCGGCGAACAGGTGCTGGCAGAACGCCATGCTGTCCACTTCGGACACCTGGTCCAGTCCCGCTTTTCGCCAGGTCTCGGGCGTGGTCTCCACGATGAACGTGCTGCTGTGTTCGTCGTAGGGATAGGAGTGCACCTGGAACAGGCCGTGCTCGGTCTGCTTGAAGATGAAGGTGAACGCGTCGGGGACCCAGTCGGAGCCGAACCAGACATAGGTACTGCCCACGGTGCCTGTCTGGGCGTCGAATCCGGTGATCGTCCGGCGCAGGATCGAGTTCACGCCATCGGCGGCGATCACCAGGTCGGCGTCCTCGCGCAGCGCGGAGACGTCCTCGATCTCGGTGTGGAACCGCAGCTGCGCGCCCAGTTCGGTGGCCCGGTTCTGCAGGATCCGCAAGAGCTTGATGCGCGCGATGGCGGAGAAGGCGTTGCCCCGGCAGGACATCGTCCGGTCGCGGTACCGGATGTCGATCCGGTCCCAGCGGGCGAAGGTGTCGGTGATCTCCGTGTAGGTCTGCGGATCGGCGGTGCGCAGGGCGCCGAGGGTCTCCTCGGAGAACACCACGCCGAAACCGAAGGTGGCGTCCGGCGCGTTCCGCTCGGTCACGATGACCTCGGTCGCCGGATTCGCCTTACGCAGCAGGATCGCCAGGTACAGGCCCGCCGGTCCGGCTCCCAGGATGTGTACCCGTCTCACAGTGACCCCAGGGCGTCCGCGAGCCGGTCCACTTCGGACGGATCGGACAGCGTGGGCAGCAGGATGAGTTCCTGGCAGCCCTCGGCCGCGTAACCGCGCACCAGGTCTTTCACCGCGCGGGCACTGGTCAGATTGCCCGCCGCGATGGTGTCGGCGAACGGCCCGGTGAAGGCGTAGTAGTCGCGCAGGTAGGCCGATCCGGTGTCCGGGTCACCCAGTCCGAAGTAGGCCTGGCCCCACAGCAGCGGTTCGCCCGGCCGGTCGAACTCCGCCCAGGCTGCGCGCGCTTTCGCGGCGGCCGAGGCGAACGCCCGCGGTGGGCCACCGCCGTGGGCGTAGCCGTCGGCGTACCGGGCCATTCGGGACAACGCCTGCCCGGAACCGCCGCCCACCAGCACCGGCAGTTCGGGGTGCTCGGCGCGCAGGTGGGCCAGCTGGTCGTCCAGGATCGCGCCGCGCCTGCGGTGCTCCACGCCGGCCTGCACGTAGTCGTCCTTTCGGGCGCCGACGGCCAGACCGAGGGTGAGCCTGCCGCCGGAGAGGCCGTTCACCGAGGTCGCCTGCTTGGCCAGCATGGCGCTGCCGCGCAGTGGGCCGATCGCGATCATGGTCGCCAGGCCGATGCGCGTGGTGGCGCCCGCGGCCGCGGCGAGGGCGGTGAACGGCTCGACGCTGTCGTAGACCAGCCGGTCGAGCACGCCCAGGGTGGAGAACGGTCCGTCCTCCGCTTTGCGGGCCCAGTCCAGCAGCACCGCCGGGTTCGGTCCGGGGGTGGTGTTGGGCAGGCCGATGCCGATCCGCACGGTGGTCTCCCGTAGATGTCAGCGTCCTGGGAAGAACTACTCCAGCAGACTCTACATATGAGCCCGGTGAGGTGTATAGAGTTGGAGGGTGACCGAGAGCGGAGCGTTCGAACCAGCCCCACAGGACCTGATCCTGTCGTTGATGGGTGCCTTCGGCGACCGCAGCGGACGCACCCTGGTGTGGTCCGGCGGCCTGGTCGCCCTGCTGACCGAGTTCGGCTTCTCCGAGGGCGCGGCCCGCGTCGCGCTGTCCAGGGTCGTCCGCCGTGAGCTGCTGGAACCGGTGCGCAGCGGCCGGATGATCTCCTACCGGATCACCCCGCGCCTGGCCCAGCTGCTCGCCGAGGGCGACGAGCGGATCTTCCAGCTCGGTCGCCGGGTCCCGGCCGGCACCGAGTGGACCGTGCTGTGGCACGCCATCCCCGACGACCGGCGCACCGCGCGCGAACGCCTGGTCCGCAGGCTGCGGTTCCTCGGCTTCGGTCAGCTGCAGGACGGCGCCTGGCTGGCGGCCCGCAACCGCGAGCACCAGGTGAGCACGGTGCTGGAGGAGCTGGACGTGGCCAAGTTCGCCGGCCTCATGCTCGGCAGGCCCTCGCAGATCCTGGACGCGGGCGCGTTGATCTCCCGTGCCTGGGACCTGGCCGGCCTGGACGTGCGATACCGCGCCTTCGTCACCGAGTTCTCGGCCGCCCGGCTCGCCGAACAGGACGACGCGGGTGCGCTGAACCTGCGCACCAGGCTGGTGCACACCTATCGTGAGTTCCCGTTCCTGGACCCGGAACTGCCCACCGACATCGCCCCCGCCCCGGCCGCCCGCGCCGACGCGGTCCGGCTGTTCCACGAGCTCTACCAGCTGCTGGCCCTGCCCGCGCAGCGGCATTTCGATCGCGTCACCTCCCTTGGAGGGGAACTGTCATGAGTGGTTCGGACAACGCAGCCCTGACGTACACCAGCTACCTGGCCCTGGACGAGGTGCTCGGCGCGCAGCGGCCTCGGTCCACCGAGCACGACGAGATGTTGTTCATCGTCATCCACCAGGTATACGAGTTGTGGTTCAAGCAGCTGCTGCACGAACTGACGCACCTGCGCGAACGCCTCGCGGCGGGCGACTCCGCGCACAGCCTGCACACCCTCAAGCGGGTGCTGACCATCCTCAAGGTGGCGGTCAACCAGATCGATGTGCTGGAGACCATGACCCCGCGTCAGTTCGCCGGATTCCGCGGCAGGCTGGAGGCCTCCAGCGGATTCCAGTCGGTGCAGTTCCGGCAGCTCGAAGTGGTCCTCGGCCGGCGGGATCCACTCGCCTACGCGCACTACGCGGAGGGCGGCGAGCACCGGGCGCGCATCCTGGCCGAGTGCCGGTTGCCGTCGGTGTACGACGCGTTCGTCGCCTACCTGGCCGCCCACGGCTACCCGGTGCCCGGATCCGCACTCGACCGGGACGTCACGGTGCCCGCGAAGCCCGATCCGGAGCTGCAACAGGTGCTGCTGAAGGCCTACCAGGACGACGGCGAGCCCGCGCAGATCGCCGAGCGCCTCGTCGACCTGGACGAGGGCATCCAGGAATGGCGCTACCGGCACGTGAAGATGGTCGAGCGGACCATCGGGGACAAGTCCGGAACCGGCGGCTCCTCCGGCGCCGCCTACCTGCGCTCGACTCTCGGCTCGGCGATGTTCCCCGACCTGTGGGCCGTGCGGAGCCAGCTGTGAACGACATCGCGCGGCAGTACTCCCGGTTCCGGGTGACTGAGCGGATCCTGCTCACCGGGCACTCGCATCAGGCCTGGCCGGACGTGGCCCTGGACGGTCAGCTGGAGGCGTTCGAGGACGCCGCGCTCGCCGTCGACGACAAGTGGGGCCGGGCGTTCGCCAAGGCCGACAGTCTGCGGGACACCTACCGGATGTGGTTGCAGGACCCGGAGGCCGACATCGCACTCGGTGCCAACACCCACGATCTGGTGCTCCGGTTCCTGTCCGCGCTGGACCTGCGTGACCGGCCCAAGCTGATCAGCACCGACGGTGAGTTCCACACGCTGCGCAGGCAGCTGGATCGGCTCGCCGAGGAGGGCGTGCAGGTCGTCCGGGTGCCGGCCGATGATCCGGAGACCCTCGCCGGGCGGCTGGCTTCTCAGGTCGATGACCGCACGTCGGCGGTGCTGGTCTCCGCCGTGCTGTTCGAGACGTCCCGGATCGTGCCCGGCCTGGCCGGGCTGGCCGATGCCTGCGCGCGGGTCGGCGCCGAGCTGCTGGTGGACGCCTACCACGCGCTGGGGCCGGTGCCGGTGGAGCTGTGGGGAACCGGGCTGGAGAACGCGTGGATCGTCGGCGGCGGGTACAAGTACCTGCAGTTCGGCGAGGGCAACTGTTTCCTGCGGCTGCCGGCTCACGCGCAGCAGGCGCGCCCGGTGATCACCGGCTGGTTCAGCGAGTTCAGCGCGCTCACCGACGCCCGTGAACCAGGGAAGGTGGCCTACGGGACCGGCGGCGACCGGTTCGCCGGCGCCACCTACGACACCACCAGCCACTACCGCGCGGTACGGGTGGCCGAGTTCTTCGCCGCCTGGCAGCTGACCCCGAAGAACCTCAGGTCGCTGTACCAGCAGCAGCTGCGCAGGCTGAGCACCCTGTTCGACGACCTGGACCTGCCCGCCTCGGTGATCGACCGGGACCGCTCGATGCCGGTGGAGGCCTACGGCGGGTTCCTGTCGCTGCACTCACCCCGGGCGGGGGAGTTGCAGCGCGCCCTGGCCGAGCACGGCGTGCACACCGACAGCCGCGGCTCCCGGTTGCGGTTCGGCCCGGCCCCGTACCTGACCGACGATCAGCTCGCGGCCGGCATGGCCGAACTCAGGCGGGCTTGTCGCTGACGTAGATGGTGATCACGCCTTCGACGCTGGCCACCCCGTCGGTACGCACGCACTTGACGCGGACCGGCACATCGCCGCCCTTGGCCCAGTCCTCGGCGGTGGTCTCCGCGATGCACTGCAGGTCGCTGGAGGACTTGGCGGTGTAGCGGACCTCCATGCCCTTGGGGATCCAGCGCTTGCCGGCCGGCACGGTCGCCTCGGCGAGGGCACCCATGGCGGCTTCGAGGCCGTTGCACGCGGCGATCGCGTGCACGGTGCCGATGTGGTTGTGCACGCCCCAGCGCTTCTTGATGTCGACCCGGGCGTAGTGCGGCCGCAGCTCGGCGACGAAGGGCCGGACGGTGCGGAAGTACGGCGCCTTGAGGGAGAAGGCCAGCGAGAACAGCCGCTTGCCCAGGGGGTACTCGGAGGCCTTGCGGTAGGCCTTCAGCACCGAGGTGGCGACTTCTTCGACCGTGGAAGCAGACATGAAGCGAGTTTAACCGGTCAGTAGGTTACTGACTAGTAGCCTACTGACCGGCCGGTGGACTACCCGCAGCTGACCGCGAGCTCACTGTCCTGGACGCTGACGTCGTACACGCACCGGTCTGCGGCCGACTGGAAGTGGTAGGCCAGCGCTCCCTCCGGCACCTCATAGAGGGCCACGCTGGAGTAGGGCCCGGGGTGACCGTTCAGCAGCAGGACCCGGTAGGCCTCGCGCAGGGTCAGGCCTACCGGCAGGGTGATCGGCTCCACGCCCAGCACCGGCTCGGTGGAAGCGATCGGCTGACCGATCCCGCCGTTGAGGTCCGCCTGCACGGTGATGTGCACGATCGGCGAGGACGGGTCGCTGTTGCTGAAGTCGAACGTCCACTGGGAGAACTCGGTGACGTGCTGGGCCGTGCCGGTGGCCGGCTTGCCGAGTGCCGAGGTCAGCGTGGCCACCGGGTAGGTGGCGTGCACATTCCAGGCGACGCGCTCGGTGAGCTGTTCCAGGGTGAGCTGCCGGGGTTCGGCCGCCGCGGCCGCGCCGGTGGACAGCAGGGCGGTCGCGGCCAGGGCAGCGGCGAGCAGGAGCGATTTCATGGGGTTTCCCTCCGGTGTGGGTGGTGAACACCGGAGTTACGCCGGACGATCGGATCGGTTGATCACCGGAACCGGCCGTCCGGCCTTCACTGGTCAGCTCGGGCGGTTCGGCGCGTCTGGGGGTTGTCGAAGGATGGCTTTAGAGGGGGAGATGGGTTCGGGGTGGGGACTTTCCTGCCAGCGCGCGAGGGTGGGGGCACGCCGGTCTGTGTTTTCGGGGCCTGATGGCTGATCTGGGGCGGGACCTGCTTTCTCCCTTGGGTCCACTGTGGACTGGTGGGTTTTGCGCGGTTAAAGACAATTTCGAGGCCTGATTTTGTCTTTAACCATGCACAACCCCACCGCGTTCACCCACAAGAACACCACCGGCCACAGCAGCCCCACCAGTCACACGCAGATCCACGGCAAGCCGCGACCCAACCCTGACCAAGCCCGAATCGCCAGCCGACCACCCAGGCAGGCGTGCCCCCACCCAACACGCCGGCCGGAAAGACGCCCCCGCCCACCCGTCTCCCCCTCCAAAGCCATCCTTCGCCGGCGACCAGAAGCCCCGACCACCGCTCCCGGGTGACAAAGGTAAAAGGGATTCCCATTATCGGGCAATCCGGTAACGGAGAATCTGGGTGCAATTTACCTGGTAAACGCCATTTATTCATGCCGCTGTGACAGCGATGCGACCTTAATGGCCCCAGTTCATCAACGGTGCATGATCGTGATATTACTAGGATGGCTTTATTGGCACGAGTAACCCGATTGGCCCAATATGGATCCCTCTGTGGACTTTGACAAACACATTGAATCGTTGAAGGCCAAGGCTGAAGAAGCGCAGCAGAAATTGCGTTCTGCTGAGGCGACCGCTGTCTCCGGTGACCGGGCGGTGTCCGTCTCCGTCAGCCCTGGCGGCTCGTTGACCAACCTCCAGTTCGGCCCGAAGGCCTTCACCGGCCGCACCCCGCAGCAGCTGGCCGCTGAGGTGATGGCCCTGGCGGGCAAGGCGCAGCAGCAGGTCAGCCTCAAGGTGATGGACGCGTTCAGTGGCATGGTCGGCGAGGGCTCGGCCGCCATGGAGATGCTGAACCAGTTCCTGCCCGCGGACCCGCAGCAGGAGCCCGCCAAGCCGGCGCGGCCCGCCGATGATGATGACGACGACTTCTACGACGACCCGATCCAGCGAAGGAGGTAGCTGTGACTGCAGGGGGCGGTTTCCACGTCGATCCGGCGGAACTCCGTAAATTCTCCTCATATCTTTCCGGCACGGCGCACAGCCAGATCGACACCGCGGCCAAGGGTGTCTATTCGGCGAATGGGTTCGACAATGCCGCCTTCGGAATCTTCGCGGCACAATTACTTGCGGTACCCGCGCGAATCGCGATGGGTGTGGTGACGAACAACATCAACGCGCTTGCCACGGCGACCACCGAGCACGCTGACAACGTTATCAAGACCGCCGAGGTCTACGAGCACCACGAAGACACCACCAAGCAGGGCTTCACCGCGATCAAACCGGACGGTGCCTGATGAGCCAGCTGGATATCACGGCGACCAACTACACCGCCGGTGCCGGCGTCATCGACAGCTGGCGTCAGGTCGCGGTGTCGATCGAGTCGCTCAAGGACGCCCACGGCGCCGACCGCGCCGCCGTCGCCATCGAGATCGGCCTCGGCGTGGCCAGCGGTGTGCTGGACACGGTCGCGGCCGCCATCGACCCCCTCGCGAAACTGATCTCCGCCGGACTCGGCTGGCTGATCGAGCACGTCAAGTTCCTGCGGTTTCCCCTCGACCAGATCGCGGGCAACCCGGACCAGATCAAGCTGATCGCCGACCAGCTGCACCGGATCGGCCAGGACCTGCGGCACGCGGCCACCGACATGGAGTCCGCCCTCGCGGCCAACATCAAGACCTGGGAAGGCGACGCCTTCACCGCCTTCAAGGCCACGATGACCGGCCACAAGGAGCGGATGGACGCCACCGGCAAGTCGGTGGATGTCTGTGGCTACATCGTCGAGACCACCATGGCGTTGATCGCGGCCTGCCGGGCGCTGTTCCGCGACATCATCACCACGGTCCTGGGCGACATCATCTCCGTCATGCTGGTCGCGCTGGCCGCCGCGTTCTTCAGCTTCGGCACCTCCATCGTCGCCGGCGTCGCCACCTGCGTGACCCTGGTCAGCGTCCAGGTCGCCTCGATGATGACCAAGATCGGCGCGCTCACCGGGATGGCGACCCGCTCCGGCCGCCGGATCGGCGAGCTGGCCGAGATGACCCACATGCCCGCCCCTCCGCGTCCGGCGCCGTCCTTGCCGCCGATCGATGCCGGGCCGTCGTTGTCCTCGACGGTGCCCCCGCACATGCGGCCCACGCCCGAGCCGCACGAGGTTCCGTTGCCGCCGTCCAGGCCGCCGTCGACGATCGACCCCGCGAGCGTCCCTTCGCCGCCCCCCAGCATCCACGAGCCGCCCGCTCCGCCGTCGCCCAACTCGGCGCTGAAGCCGCAGGACTTCGGCTGGGTGAAGAAGCACGAGGACTGGTTGAAGCGAATCGGCGGCGAATCGGCGGAGAAGGCGAAGTGGGTCGACAACTACATCAAGAAAGAGTTCCCCGACGCGTACCCGTGGATCAAGGGTGCCGCCGACGCGAAGAGCAGCAAGAACTTCGCCGGCTGGGTCGGTAAGGACGTCGTCACGGTCGACCGCCAGCTCACCGACATCCAGACCCGGGCCGAGGCCGCCTGGGCCCAGTCGGACGCCGAATGGCGGAAGAACAACCCCAACCCCGCCTAGGACACCGGGTCAGCTGCTCGGCCGCCGGGCCGGGCAGCTGGTCTCGGTTGAGGCACCGGGGTTTACCTGTCCCCGGGACATCCGCGATGATCACGGGGTGCTGGAGGGAACAGCCCTCAAACTGGGGCAGCAGGTCATCACTCATGTCACCAAGGCCTGGCTGAATCACCGCAAGGCGGTGCAGTCCGGCGACCTGGTGGATCTCCTGGCGGTATCGGTCACCGACCAGCTGTTCCGTCGGCGGCTCGCCCGCCAGCTGGAGGAGATCGGCGACCAGGTCGCCACCAGGGTCGCCCCGCTGCTGGAATCCGGCCTCGCCGAGCACGAACGCACGGCGGCGCTGGATGCCGTGGTCGACACCCTGACCGAGGCTGATCTGTCCGACGCGGCGTTGTTCGCGACCGACCTGGACCCGATCCGGCTGGCCCGGCAGGTCCGCGACCAGGTTCCGGCCGCCGAGTTCCGCGCCGGGCTCAGTGAACCGGCCGCCAAGCTCTACCAACTGGTGCTCGACGAGACCTGCGTCTGCCTGGCCACCATCGTGCGCAATCTGCCCGAGTTCACCAACCGGGCCCAGACCGAACTGCTCAGCCGGATGTCCGGCATCCCGGAGATCCTCGACCGGCTGCCGCGCACCACCCTGGACGCGCCCCGGGGCACCGACCACGACACCGAGTTCGCCGGCCGCTACCGCCGCTTCATCGCCGAGCGGCTGGACCGCCTGGAACTGTTCGGCGTCGACGTCCGCCGCTACACCGCGCGCACCTCGGTCGGCACCGCGTACCTGAGCCTGACGGTCACCGGCGCGGCCCAGCCGGTCGATCCGTTGGGTGCTGTGGACGAGGAGACCTCCAGCCGGCGCATCGAGCAGGCCCTGGCCAACCGAGGCCGGGTCCTGCTGCGTGGCGAAGCCGGATCCGGCAAGAGCACGTTGCTGCAATGGGTCGCGGTCAACGCCGCGAGGAGCACCTTCACCGGCCCGCTGCAAGCGTGGAACGGCAGGGTGCCGTTCTTCGTCCGGCTGCGCAGCCACGCCGAGGGACCGCTGCCCAAGCCGAGCGAGATGGTGGGCACGGTCGCCGAGTTCATGCCGGAAGGCTGGGCACATCGCCGGTTCGCCGACGGCAGCGCGCTGCTGCTGGTGGACGGCGTCGACGAGCTGAAGGCGTCCCGCCGGCGCACCGTGCACCGCTGGCTCGGCGATCTGCTGTCCACCTACCCGGACATCATTGTGATCGTCACCTCCCGCCCTGGGGCCGCGGAACCGCGGTGGCTGGACGCGCTCGGCTTCCACGCGCTGCTGCTGGAACCCATGACCGGCCCGGACATCGAGGCCTTCTGCCGTCGCTGGCACGAGGCCATCCGGGAGTCTGTGCGGAACGGCGCCCAGCTGCACTGCGAGATCGACGAGCTCGCCGAGTACGAAGCGTCGATCATCCGGCAGTTCGAGACCAAACAACACCTGCGCGCCCTTGCTGCCAGTCCACTGCTGTGTGCCATGTTGTGTGCCCTCAACCTGGATCGCCGCAAGCAGCTGCCACCGGACCGGATGAAGCTCTACGAAGCGGCCATCGAGCTGCTCATCGAACGCCGGGACGCCGAGCGCGACCTCTGCTTCAGTGACCTGGCGTTGGACAGCCGGACCAAGCTGGCCTTGCTCCAGTACCTGGCCTGGTGGCTGACCATGCGCGCCCGCGCCGAGCTCACCGTGCAGGACGCGGTGCATCGGGTCGGGCACTTCCTGGAACGCATGCCGCACGTGTCCGGTGATCCCCAGGAGATCGTGGACCATCTGCTGGAACGCAGCGGCATCATCCGGCGGCCCAGCGAGCAGCGGATCGACTTCATCCACCGCACCTTCCAGGAGTACCTGGCCGGCAAGTACTTCGTCTCCGAGCACCTCATCGAGGTACTGGTCCTCAACGCGCACAAGGATCAGTGGCGGGAGACCATCCTGCTCGCCGCCGGGCACTGCACGGATCGGTTACGCGCCGACCTGGTCATCGGCCTGCTGGACCGGGCCGACCAGGAGCCCAGGCACCGGCGCCGGTTGCGGCTGCTCGCCGTCGCCGCGATCGACAGCGGACAGGTACTGTCCCCGGAGGTGAGTAGGCGAGCCGGTCAGGCGCTCGCCGAGCTGCTGCCGCCCCGGAACGCCCGTGAGGTGCCCGCACTCGCCACAGCTGGTGAGGCGGTCGTCGACCTGCTGCCCGATGATCCGAGCACGCTGACGACCAGCGCCGCCGAGGCAACGGTGTGGTTACTGAGTCTGGTGAACGGCGACCGAGCGCTGCGGAAGTTGATCGGATACGCCCAGGATCCGCGGCTCGGCAAGGCCTTGCTGCACGGCTGGGAATTCTGGGAGCCCCGGCGCTATGTCGAGCAGGTGCTGAGCCAGGTCCGTAGCTGGCCGCGGTTTCCCCGGCTCTCGCGCCCCGAGCATGTGCCGTACCTGTCGCTGCTGCGCGATCCTCCACCGGCTACCGTGCAGACGCTTCGCGCTGGTCCGCTGCGCGACCTGTCCTTCGTAGCGGGTCAGACGAACTTCCGCGTGCTGACCGTGGAGCTGGATCCGCGCTACGAGGCGGATCTCGCCGTGCTGACGGACAACGAGCGGTTGGAGATGCTGCTGCTCCACGGGTCCGAGAGCTGCCGTGGCCATCAGCACCTCGCCGGACTGCCCGCGCTCAAGGATCTCCGGATGCACCAGGCGCGCGGCCATCATGATCTGCGCTGGTTGCCCGGGCTCGAGCGCCTCGAGTCGCTGGACGTCCGGGGCTGCCGGGAACTGACCGCGCTGGACGGCCTTGCCGATTTCACCGAACTGACCCAGCTGGAGCTCTGGAACTGCCCGAATCTGACTGACTTCGGCCCACTCTCCGCTCATCCCGGTATCACCGATCTTTCCCTGGACAGGCCTGCCGCCGAGTTCCAGATCCGTGATCTCGGCAGCTTGCTCGATCGAGTGACGATGCTGAACCTGCACAACTTGCCCAATACCTTCGACCTCGCCGATGTGGCGGACAGTCCGTTGCGCCATCTGTGGCTGACGAGGTGTGCGGTGAGCAGTTTGTCCGCACTGCAGGGGATGAAGTCGTTGACCAACGTCTCGTTGACGAGTACTGAGCTTGCGGGCATCGAGCCCCTCGTCGGTCTGCCCAACCTGAGTCGATTGGACCTGCGCGGCGCCACCCCGGGACTGGATCTCACGCCGCTCAAGGAGCACGGCAGGCCGATCAGCGTATGGCTGGAACCGAACCAGCAGGTCAGGGGGCTGGAAAACCTCGGATCCGAGGTCAGCTTCGACCGGCGGAATTACGCACCGGGCTGATCGGCATGGTCGTCTCCATCGGGGTCAGCGGCGCGGTGAGCTCCACCAGTTGCTGATGGCTCGCCGTCTGCTCCTCGGTACGCGGCGCCGGAGCGATCCGCGGCTGGGACCGGGTGCCGCGATCGGCGACCTCGGTCTCCCGCCGCACCCGCCAGGTCACCGGGGCCGAGCCCATGACGACGCCGAGCAGCAGCCAGAAGCCGATGGAGATGCGCACCAGGTTGGACGGGTGGTCCAGCATGCACATCATCAGGAAGCCGAGCAGCCCGGCGAAACCGGCGAAGCCGATCGGCAGGCCGCGACGGGCCAGGCCGGCCGCGGTGACCAGGACGCCGCCGGTGATCGCCGTGATGGCGAGCAGACCGAGGAATCCGGTCTCCACCAGCCAGTTGAGCCACAGGTTGTGCACGTGGACGAAGACCTCGGTGCCGTGGATGCGCGAGTTCACCTCGGCTCCCGCCCGGCCGAGTCCCACGCCGAGCGGGTTGTCCAGGGCGATCTGCACCGCGGTGGACCACGCCTCGTTGCGGACGCCGAGCGCGCGGCCCGCCCGGGACAGCACCGCGAGCCCGATGAACGCCACCACGAGGATGCCGGCGCCTGTCCAGGTGGCCTGGCGGACCTGTTTGTCGGTGAGCCGCGGCCGTAATCGCTGCCAGGCCAGGACCAGCGCACCCGCCAGGCCGGCGATGTACGCCGCGCGGGAGAAGGTGGCGATCAGTGCGAAGTAGGCCACGACGGTCAGCGCCAGCACGCAGATCTGGTGCATCCGGTCGGTGATGGTGGCGATCGCCAGCACCCCGAGCGGGGCGAACAACAGCAGGAACGCCGCCAGCAGGTTCGGGTTGGAGAACGTGCCGATCGCGCGCACCAGCATGCCGGGTTCACACGCCGTGTCCCCGATGAGGCCGGAGCGGCAGAACCCGGTCGGCGTATCGGTGCTCACCTGTGCCACGGCCACCGCGCCCGTCACGGTGACCGCGCTGGAGGCCAGCATGACGACGGTGCGCCAGGCCTGCTTCTCCACCCGCATCAGGCCGGTGATCAGGTAGTAGACCGCGATGTACGACGCCAGGTAGCGCAGCTGGGCGCCACCGGAACCGGACCGCAGACCGGCGACCAGCGAGGCCAGCGCCAGCACCAGAATCGGCAGGTCCAACCGCGTGCGGAAGTCCCGAAGTTTGGCCCCTGCAACGAAAAGGGAAACCAGGCCGCAGAGAATCGCCAGGCGCTGCCAGGTGACGATCTTGAAGTACGGGGTGTCGGGCAGGACACCCGCGGCGGCGTCGAACAGCAACGCCGCGACGCACAGCAAGGTCACCACGATGGCGGTCCGGGGCCGCTCCGCCCGCACTGCGGACGAGGTCGGCCCGGTTCGCTCCCGCGGCTGCTGTACGGGCGCCGGTGTCGCTACCAAAGCGGTGCCAGCAGTCACGTGCCTACCGTCCCTGCCGCATGTGTCCAACATGAGACGAACAGGCAAGCACCAGTGGTCACGTTGCCGACGAGACCCCTTTCGGAGTAATGACCCCGGCCCGATCGGGTTAACGGGCGGTCCGGCAAGATCAGACTGCCTGGGGAACCGCTCGAGTAGAGGAAAGGAGTGAAAACCCATGCGTGGAAAGAAGCTGTTGGTCGTGGCGGCCATCGTGCTGGCCATGGCGGCAGCAGGTACTTTCGCGGCGACCGCCAGCGCTGATCCGGTTCCGAGTCTGCCGACTGTGTCGCAGGCGGCCCCGGCCGCGGCCCCGGCGGTGAACGCCGTGACGATGCCGTGTGCACCGACCGTCAGAGCCTGCGTGATCATGCGGAGCACAGGCTTCGGCACGGCGATGCTGGTCAACAACGGCGTGCCGTACCAGGCGGTGGAGATGTCCGCGGGCGCTCCCAGCCCGGAGACCGCCACCCCGACCGGAATCTTCTCGGTCAAGCGCAAGGTGAAGGACGACTGGAGCAAGGAATTCAATGCTCCGATGAAGAACTCGGTCTACTTCACCAATCAGGGTCACGCGTTCCACCAGGGCCGGGTCGACTGGCTCTCGCACGGCTGCGTGCACCTGGAGCCCGCGAACGCGGAGGCCTTCTTCAATTATTTGCAGGTCGGAGACTCTGTTCAGATCGTGCAACAAGGCTAATCTGGTGCCTGCGCAGTAATACCGTGCAGTAACACACACTGTGCTGTCAGGATCGGCCCGTCCGGCTGTGGCTGTCGGACGGGCCGATTTGACGTTTAACGGGGGATCAGCCCTGCAAGCAGTAGTGCGTACCGTCGGTGATCACATTGCCCTGCGACGCGATGTTGTACACGTCGTGCTGGCTGCCGTGCAGCTGAGCCACCTGCTGCAACATCACGGCTCCGGCGTTGGCGTTCCAGTTGCCGAGCGCGCTGACTCCGCCACCGGGGATGCCGTTGGGGCCGAAGCAGAGCGGGATGCCGGTGCCGGTGGGGTTCAGCTGCGAGATGATCGCGTCATTGTTGGTGATGCCGTCGGCGAGGGCCGGCGTCGCACCCAACAGGGTGCCGACGGCCACGATGCCGAGGAGGGTTGCCAGTCGTCGAGTCATGAACGTTGAACCTCCAATACCGTGCTGCTCCGAGAAAGTCGATCAACACTTCCAAGGATGCTCGTTCCGCAGGGTGGACCCGGCAACCGGAGCGCTTAGTGATCATGAACCCGGAAGATCACCTCAGGTAGTGATCTTCACCGTCGCCCAGTTGATCTAGAGGGGTTGCTCACTGAAGGCGTGAATTGATCATGCGAAACTGCCGGTCGCGTGCACAGACTGTTCACGGACGCGAGGTTTCCGCGTGTTCGTCGCGGTGCCGGGTGAAGTTCGGAAACTTGCAACTTGATCGTGACAGCTGAAGTTGATCATCGGCGTACCGTCGTTGGGGTAACGCGAACCTACGGGGAGGTGTTGCGTGGAGATCTCATTCCTGGTGCTGATGGTCATCATCACGGCACTGGCATTCGACTTCACCAACGGATTTCATGACACGGCCAACGCGATGGCCACCTCCATTGCCACCGGTGCGCTGCGGCCCAAGGTAGCCGTGGCCATCTCGGCGGCATTGAATCTCATCGGTGCTTTCCTGTCGGTAGAGGTCGCCAAGACCATCTCCGGCGGCATCGTCGACGAATTGAAGATCACCCCTGCCATCGTCTTCGGCGGGCTGGTCGGTGCGATCGTCTGGAACCTGGCCACCTGGTACTTCGGCCTCCCGTCCAGCTCCTCGCACGCGCTGTTCGGTGGCCTGATCGGCGCCACGTGGGTGGCTGCCGGATCCGGGGCCGTGCACTTCGGCACCGTGGTGCAGAAGGTACTGGTGCCCGCGGTGGCCTCACCGGTGATCGCCGGGCTGATCGCCCTGGTGGCCACCTACCTGACCTACCGCATCACCGGTCGGATCAACGAGGAACAGCGTCGCCGTCGCTTCCGGCACGGCCAGGTGCTGTCCGCCTCGCTGTTGTCGCTGGCCCACGGCACCAACGACGCCCAGAAGACCATGGGCATCATCACCCTCACGCTGATCTCGACCGGCTCCCTCGCTGCCGGCTCGGCGCCGCCGTGGTGGGTCGTGCTGACCGCGGGCCTGGCGATCGCCGGCGGCACCTACATGGGTGGCTGGCGGATCATTCGCACCCTGGGCCACAAGGTCACCGAGGTGGACTCCCCGCAGGGGTTCGCGGCGGAGACCAGCGCGGCGGCGGTCATCCTGGCCTCGTCGCACGTCGGGTTCGCCCTGTCCACCACGCACGTGGCCTCGGGCAGTGTGATCGGCTCCGGCCTGGGCAAGGACAACGGGAACGTCCGGTGGAGCGTGGCCGGTCGAATGGTCATCGCCTGGCTGCTCACGCTGCCCGCCGCCGCGGTGATGGGTGCGATCGCCAGTGAGGTGGCGAGCTCCGGCCCGGCCGGGACCACGCTGGTCGCGGTGGCGCTGATCGTCATCTCCGGCCTGATCTACCTGGCCTCGCGGCGGAACACCGTGGACTCCACCAACATCAACACCCCGGAGGTGGTGCCGGCATGACCGTCGACTGGGCAGGACTCGGGTTGGTGGCGCTCGTCGGACTGGTGGCCTCGGTGCTGGTCACCTCGCTGTACTCCTTCGGCATGTCCGGCCTGCTGGGTGATCGGGAGAACGGCGCGACCGCCACCGGCGGGCAGCGTGGTCTGTCGATCGCGGCACTGGCCGTCTGCGCGCTGATCATTCTGTACGGGCTCTATTTGATCGTCGCCAAATAAGTTGAATTCAAGGACGGCCGCATAGCTGAGTGAATGCTATGCGGCCATCCTGCTGTTTTCTGCGGCGATGCAACCACTCGATGCGTGTTGAACAGGGCCGATCGGGTGATCCGTCAAGGCGCCAAACCGGGATTTCACCGGCGTAATGCTCGAATCGCGCCTTTTTGGTGGAGCCGGTCATTGAATGGGCGATACCGCCCGACCTATTCCCATCTCGGCATATGAGACCTAACCTTCTCGCACTTGATGATTTGCACAGCTCAAAGGAGTGCTCACGTGAGAAGGAAACTCACGCTGGGTGCCGCTCTGCTGTGTTCCCTGACGGTCATCGGTGCGGCAACCGGCGTGGTCACGACTGTGACCGCGGATCCGTCAGGAGCACAGAGCGGTATTTCAGCCGAGAAGGCGGTCGCCTCCGCCGATGCCCTCGCTTCAGGTTTCACCGCGAAAATGCGGCTCACCGAGGACGAATCCGTACAGCGGCAGAACGTGCTGGGCGGCCCCGCGGGCCTGCAGTACGTCAGCTACCAGAAGAAGTTCAAGAACCTGCGGGTGGTCGGTGGCGACTCGGTCGTCGTCGCGCGCCCGGACGGCACGGTCACCGACGTGCAGGTGGCCAACACGAACCCGATCAACGTCGACACGGCGCCCAAGGTCTCAGCCCTGCAGGCCCTGGGGACCGCGCGCGGCCAGGTCGGAACCGTGGACGGCGCCACCGCGCCGGAACTGGTGGTCTACGCCCTGGAGGGCAAGCAGGCCCTGGCCTGGGAGAGCGTCGTCACCGGCACCAAGGGCGCCGACCCCACCAAGCTGCACGTGTGGGTCGACGCGGTGTCCGGCCAGGTCCTCGGCACCGAGGACGAGGTCAAGGCCGGCGAGGGCAAGGGCAACAACGAGGGCACCGTCACCATCGAGACCACCAACTCCGGTGGCCAGTACTCGATGGTCGACGCGACCCGCAAGGGTCTGTCCTGCGGCCCGGTCAACGGTCAGCCGTACAAGAAGGCGACCGACACCTGGGGCAACGGGTCGGGTACCGACCTGGAAACCGCCTGCGTGGACGCCTACTACTCCGGCCAGCGTGAGATCTCCATGCTGAAGGAGTGGTTCGGCCGCGACGGCGTGAACGGCAAGGGCCAGAACTACCCGGCCTACGTCAACCTGAACGCGGTCAACGCCTACTGGAACGGCTCGAACGCGCAGTTCGGCCACAACCAGCCGGGTACCAAGCAGCTCACCTCGATGGATGTCGTCGGCCACGAGTTCGGCCACGGCATCTTCCAGTTCTCCGGTTCCGGCGGTGGCGGCGGCGGTGAGGCCGGCGGCATGAACGAGTCCACCGGTGACATCTTCGGCGCGCTCACCGAGCACTACGCGAACAACGCCGTGGACACCCCCGACTTCCTGGTCGGCGAGCAGGTCGACATCTACGGCAACGGCAAGCCGCTGCGCAACATGTACGACCCGAAGTCCGACGGCAAGTCGCCGAACTGCTGGTCCTCGACCATCGGCAACCTGGACGTGCACTACTCGGCCGGTCCGCAGAACCTGTGGTTCTACGCCCTGTCCGAGGGCAGCAACCCGGCCGGTAAGCCGGCGGCGGCCTTCTGCAGCGCCGGTACCCAGTTCGCCGGCATCGGCGTCAAGAAGGCGGGCCAGCTGTTCCTGGCCGGGCTGCAGCGCAAGACCTCCAGCTGGAACTACGCCAACGGCCGCAAGGCCATGCTGCAGGCCGCGAAGGACACCTTCCCCGGCTCCTGCGAGGAGTTCAACGCCGCCAAGGCCGCGTTCGACGCGATCAAGGTCCCGGCGCAGTCCGGTGAAGCCACCTGCGCGTTGGGTGGTGCGGCTGCCGCCCCGGATATCAGTGTGGACAATGTGAAGGCCCACCTGACCACGCTGCAGAGCGGGGCATCCGGTGGCAACCGGCTGTCCGGCAGCGCCGGTCACAAGGCCACCGTCGACTACATCGAGGGCAAGCTGAAGGCCGCCGGGTGGACCACCGCCCGGCAGGACTGCACCACCTGCCGCGCCGGTTCGCAGAACCTGATCGCGGACTTCCCCGGTGGGGACGAGAACAACGTGCTGATGCTGGGCGCGCACTCGGACAGCGTGCAGGCCGGTCCGGGGATCAACGACAACGGCAGCGGCTCGGCGAGCATCCTCGAGGTGGCGTTGAACGTGGCCCAGACCAAGCCGAACCTGTCCAGGCACCTGCGTTTCGCCTGGTGGGCCGGCGAGGAGCAGGGCCTGATCGGCTCGACGTTCTACGTCAACAAGCTGGCGGCGGCGGACAAGGCGAAGATCAAGGACTACCTGAACTTCGACATGGTCGGCTCGCCCAACGGCGGCTACTTCATCAACAACATCACCACGCCCTCGGCGCAGGCTTTTGTGGAGTACTACAAGAGCATCGGCGTCGCGGCCGAGGAGAACACCGAGGGCGCCAACCGGTCCGATGACGCGTCGTTCCGCCGCGGTGGCGTAGCGACCAGCGGTATCGCCGCCGGTGCGAGCTACAAGAAGACCGCCGCCCAGGCCCAGAAGTGGGGCGGCACGGCCAACGGTGCCTACGACGCCTGCTACCACTCGGCGTGCGACACCACGACCAACATCAACAACACCATCCTCGACCGGAGCGCGGACGCCATCGCGTACGCGATCTGGAAGATGGCGGTGACCAGCTAGTAGTCGTCTGAAGGGCGCTTTCCGGGCACGCGCCGCCCGGGAAGCGCCCTTTGGTCTGTGTGGGGGTCGGGTCTGGCGGGTTGGCGAAGGATGGCTTTGGAGGGGGAGACGGGCTTCGGGTCGCGACTTTCCTGCCTGCGTGTTGGGTGGGGGCACGCCTGTCCGGCCGTTGGGGTTGGTCGGGGTGACTTGGTGTGGTCGGGATGCCCGGTGGTGCTGGCCTTCGTGGTCCGGGGGTGGCTCGGGTGACGGTCCGTGGTGGTCACGGCCCGGATTGCCTGGCGAGTCCCGGCAAACGGGCATCCAGTCCACTGTGGACGAAGGCGTTGTTCCACGTTAAAGACGATTCCAGGCCCCAAAATCGTCTTTAACGTGGAACAACCCCACCCCGTTCACCCACAAGAACACCAACAGCCACAGCAGCCCCACCAGCCACGCGCAGATCCGCACCAGAGGCGATCAGGCCCCAAACAAAGCCCAGCAGCCCAGTCCGGCGTGCCCCCCACCCAACTCCCCGGCAGGAAAGACGCCCCCACCCGCCCAACTCCTCCTCCAAAGCGTCTTTCCCCAAACAACCAGACTCAACCTTCAAGGCGAGTACCGGCAGAACCGCATGCTGCCCCCATCGGAGTCGGCCAGAAAGCAGTTCCCGCTGCTACGCAGGTTCCGGTAGGTCCGGGTGCTGACCCTGGTGAGGGTCAGGGTGCTCCCGCTGACGCTGTAGTCGTAGCTGTATATCGGCGCCGGACGGCCGTTGTTCAGCGGATTCCCGGTGCCGAGACCACCGGGGTAGTACTGGACCGACACCGTCCGGTTCTTGCCGTTGAACGAGTACAGCTCGTCGCCACCCGCCGGGTGGGAGGCCTTCCAGGCACCGGGCAGCACGTCGGCCCACCGGGATCCGGTACTGGTCGTCGTCCGCGTTGTGCTCCGGCGGGACGTGGTGGTCTCGTCGTCGCTGGTAGTGGTGCGGCTCCGGCTGCTGCTGGTGGTCGAGTATGTGGATCGGTAGCTGCTGGTCGTCGTGGTGGTGACCGTCGAACTGGTCGCCGCGACCGGGGTGGCCGGAGTGTCATCGGTGAACGCGGCGGCCACGCCGAACGCGGCCAGCAGTGCGACGGCCGGTGCCGCGATCAGGATCGTCCTGCGGGAGATCCACATGTGGGCTCCTTCTCCAGGTGTCGACTGGAGAATCGGTGCGGGACGGTCGTCGCGTGAGCGCGCGAGTTAATTCCGTGGCCGATGTCGGTCGGCATTGTTATGGTGGCCGCAGGCGCCTCAGGACGCCTCCGGTCCGCGGGAAGAGCAGAGCTCACCTGACGGATAGCAGTTTCCTGTCATAGTCATTGAGTCTTCTTTTCCGGCCCGAGCACGCGGACGCGGGCGCATCTGGAGAAGGAGGCTGTCATGCCTACCCGTCGTCTGCCGGACAAGCCCGACCTGGAGCAGCTCAGGAAGCAGGCCAAGAACCTGTTGTCCCGGGTGCGCGCGGGGAACACCGAGGCGCTGGCGCTCACCGACGAGTTCTTCCACGGTTATGTGGACCGCACCAAGTTCAAGCTGGCCGAGGCGCAGCTGGCGCTGGCCCGGTCATACGGGTTCACCAGCTGGGCGCGGGCCAAGGAACACATCGACCTGGTGCACGAGTACACCCGGACCCCGTTCCTGGCGGAGATCGGCGGCCCGGTCGGCACCCGGGACCAGCGGGTGGCGGAGTTCCTCCGGCTGGCCTGCCTGGTCTATCGCGCCGATGATCCGCAGCGCTGGGCCGACGCGGCCACGCTGCTGGCGACCGATCCGGAGATGGTCGAGCAGGACATCTTCATCGCTTGCGCCGCGGGGAACGTACCCGCGGTGCACCGGATGCTCGGCGAGGACCCGGAACTGGTGCGCGCGACCGGTGGCCCGCACGACTGGCCTCCGCTGCTGTACGCCTGCTATTCGCGGCTGCCCAACCCCGGCTATACCGAGTCGACGCTGGAGTGTGCGGCCCTGCTGCTGCGGCACGGCGCCGATCCCAACTCCGGGTATCTGTGGGACGGTCTGACCTCGCCGTTCACCGCGCTCACCGGTGCTCTCGGCGGGGGAGAGGACCGCACCAATCAGCCGCCGCACCAGTTCGGTCAGCAACTGGCCATGGTGCTGCTGGCCGCTGGGGCGGATCCGAACGACAGCCAGGCATTGTACAACCGCCAGTTCGACCGCGACGACTCGCACCTGCACCTGTTGTTCGAGGCCGGCCTGGGGACCGGAGACGGCGGGCCCTGGCATCGCCGGTTCGCGGTCACCCATCCCTCACCACAACGGATGCTGGCCGATCAGCTGAACTGGGCCGCCGAGCGCGATATGCCGGCCAGGGTGGCGTTGCTGCTGAAGAATGGTGTCCCGCCGAGCCTGCGGGCCATGGAGCTGGCGGTGGGCAACGGGAACACCGCGGTCGTGGACCGGTTGCTGGCCGCCGGCGGGATACCGGTCCAGCTGGATCCCGCGCTCGGGTTGGTCGCCGATGTGCTGGCCGGCCGGGAGGTCCAGCCGGACGAGGACACGGTACGGCTGGCTGTTCAAGTCAGGCCGGACGCGGTCGCGGTGGCGGCGGGGCTGAACCGCCCGGCCGCGATCCGCCGATTCGCCGAGCTGGGATTCGACGTGGACCACAGCACCGGGCGGACGGCCTTGCACCAGGCCGCCTACGAGGAGCACCTCGACGCGATCCGGGTGTTACTGGAGCTCGGAGCCGACCCCACCATTGCCGACGACGAGTTCGGCGCCACCCCGCTTGGCTGGGCCGAGCACGCCGGTCGCGAGGAGGCGCAACGGATCCTGGCATCCACCGGGCGGAAATCCGGCTGAATCCCTTGGACAGATCTATACCGACCGTTATAGTCCCGAATATAACGATCGGTATAGACCTGGTGAGGGGTGTGAGGACATGGGCTTGGCAGTGGTGGATGTGGACCCGGTCGACCAGGCGGAGCGGTTGATGGGCCGGTGGCTGGATGCCTGGAACACCAGGGATCCGGAGGCCTTCTCCTGGCTGGTGACCAGCGACGTCGTGTTCGAGGACCCGATGTCCGGCAGCGAGCCGATCTGCGGTCGTGCCGAGTACTTTCGCTACCTGAAGGCCGTGTTCACCGCGTTTCCCAACCTGGAGGTGCGGCAGGTCGGTCCGGTGCATTTCTCGCTGGACGGGCACAGCCTGGCCGTCGGCTACCGGATGACCGGCGACTTCACCGGCGAACTGCTCTACTGGCGGAACCGGTTCCACGCGCACCCGCGTGGCTGGGCGCCGACCGGGAGGCGGCTGGAAACGGGTGGGGTCAGCATGTTCCAGCTGCGCCACGGCCTGATCAATCGCGGCCTCGGCGTGGTCAACATGCTGGACTCCGCGGTGCGTCAGGGCTTGGTTCAGGCCGAGGGGCCCGGGCTGCCCTGCTCCGTGCGACAGACGCTGGACCGCGTGGTCAGCCAGTTCGGCTGAGTAGGTCCTCGGCCAGCCGGTGCGAGGTGAGCGTCAGGTCGGCGCGAACCTGGCAGGCTGATGGATTCCGGTAGGTGGCCAGCACATGGTCGATGAGCGGGGCGAAACCCCGGCGGTGCGCGGGGGACTCCGAGGGAACGGGCGTCTCCGGCTCGGCGCCGAGGTCCGGGAATCGAAGGATCTCCAGGTTCTCCACCGCCGCCGAACGTTCGGCGCCATGCAGGAACAGGTACTCCTGATCCGAGCCGGCGTTGCGGTGCATGGCGAAGGAGCCCGTCCCGGTGGGCAGTCGAACCTGGCCGGCGGCCAGCGTCAGCCTTCCTGCGGAATCCGTGTGCAGGGTGCCCGCGTCCAGTTCGGTGCCGTCACCTCCGAGCCAGGCGAGCAGGTCGATGAGGTGGATCAGGTCGTCGTAGACGATCTCCCGGAGGCTGCCCTCGATCGGGCTGGGCCGATGCTTGAGCGCGGTGATGTGCTCGATCGGACCGGACTCCAGGATCCGGTCGCGGGCGCGGAGATAAGCGGGGGCGAAACGCCGGTTGAAGCCCACCGCCAGCAGCAGCCCGCGCTCGGCCGCTCGGTTGGCCAGTGCCGTGGAGTCGGACAGGTTCTCGGCCAGGGGCTTGTCCACGTACACCGGGATTCCGGCATCCAGCAGCGTGGTCAGGATCGGCACGTGGTGAGCCGTGGGTGCGTGCACGAACACCAGATCCGGGCGCTGCCCCAGGAGTGCGGCCAGATCGGTACTGCCGTGCGCCAGCCGGTATCGGCTCAGCGCTTCGTCCACCGTGGACTGCCTGCGGCTGACGATCGACACGATGTCCACGTCCGGGTGCGCCGACAGATACGGCAGGTAGACCTTCTGCGCGATCGACCCCAGCCCGACCATTCCCACCCGCACTGACATGGGATCACCCTATGTCAGGGCGCGACGATGGCAGCCAGCTCGGCGATCAGGGCGGGTCCGACCCGGCAGCAGCCGCCGATGATCTCCGCGCCGGCCGCGATCCAGTCCGCCACCAGCGCGGGGGAGTAGGTCGACCGCCCTGACCAGCCGCCATTCCAGGTCTCGCCACTGTTCGGGTACGCGATCACCGGTTTGCCGGTGACGGCGTGGGCGAGTTCGACGGCGGGCAACACATCGGCCGGATCACAGCAGTTCACGCCGACATACCGGATCTCCGGAACGCCGGCGGCGATCGCGAACGCCTCGGTGAGCGGCTGCCCGGCGGCGGTGCGCTCGCCGGAGATCGTGTAGCTCAGCCAGGCGGGCACCCCGAGTCCGGGGAGCAGGCCGGCCAGCGCCTCGGCCTCGATCAGATCGGGGATGGTCTCCAGGGCCAGCAGGTCAGGGCCTTCGTCGGCGAGGATCTCGATCCGCAGGCGGTGCCAATCCCGGAGCCGGGCCACGCTCAAGCCGTATCGCCCCCGGTATTCGCTGCCGTCGGCCAGCGCGGCGCCGTACGGACCGACCGAGGCGGCCACCAGGTTGTCCGGTGTGCGCATCGCGGCGCGGGCCAGGGGCACGCTGTCTCGCAGCAGCCGCTCGGCCTCGGCACCCAGTGCGGGCGGGCTCGCCTGGTACGAGGCGGTGGTGGCGATATCGGCGCCCGCGTCGAAGAACGCCCGGTGCGCCGCGGTGATCGCGTCCGGGTCATCGCTCAGCAGCCGGGCCGACCAGAGGGCCCCGGACAGGTCGTGCCCCCGCGCCTCCAGTTCGGTGGCCAGCCCGCCGTCCAGTACCAACACCATGCGCTCAGATTACTGTGCGTCGACGATTCCTATCTCGCTGCTATCACGGTGGGCACTTCTCACGATTTTCTCAGGCCGCGCTCAGTGAAAGCCATGAATCGGTTCATAAGTTCGAGCCAACGGGCTAATTCACGCATATATCACACGGTGAATCGAGTCGCGAGGAGCTGCCGTTGCAGCGTGCCGCTCGCCGGTGGTGATCCCAAGCCGGCTCAGCCGGTGCCGACGTAGTCCGGTGCCGCTGAGTTGCATGGGTATGGGGTGCCGTAACGCCTAACGGCGCCACATACCGTCTACTTTTCCGGTGATCGGCAGCTGAGCCTGCGAACGGCCGGGGATGAGCTCGGGGAGACCGGCGGTGACGGCCTCGGCCAGTCTGTCGAGTGGCCCGGCGACCTCCGGCTTCGTGAGCCGTTCAGTGCACGACTCCTCACCATGTGTATCTCGCCCCGATCACGGGCTCGTTTTCTCACGATCTCTTCAGGCTGCTCACAGCGGATGTCAGAAATCGGTGAATAACTTCAGTGGTGTCCCCAGGACGAACCCAGAAAACGAGGAGCACACCATGAAGTTCACCACCCGCAAGATGGTCATCGCCGGTGCCGCCACCTTCGCACTCACCGGTCTGGCGGGCGCAGGCATCGCCATGGCCGCCGCTCCCTCCGCGCCGTCCGACTCCGGTCACAGCCAGGTCGTGCGCTGCGATGACCACCAGCCGGCCAAGCCGGTGGACGGCACCGAGCAGCCGGCCAGCCCGGACAACCCGTACAGCCAGACCGTGCGCTGCGACGACGCCAAGCCCGCCAAGCCGGTCGACGGCACCGAGCAGCCGGGCGGTGTCGCGCTCGACAAGAACGATGACGGCAGCATGAACGTTCGCAAGCTGACGGACGAGGAGATCGCCCAGGGCGACTGGATCCCCGCCCAGCCGGTGAAGTGAATCCACTGATCGGCCTTCACTGAAGTTGATACGAAACCCATCAACTCGGGGAGAGAAAGGCTGTGAGTATTCATCGAATCCCGGTTGCCTGTGCGCTGGTGACCGCCGGTACCGACGTGGCCGCTGAGCACCTCGAACCCGTGTCGATGGAGTCCACCAGGCTCTGACCTGGCTGGTGCAGGGAGCCGTGTGCCGCGTTCTGTTCGGCACACGGCTCCCTGCTTTGTATTAAACGGCCGTCCGATTCGTATGCGGGGTGTATCGACCCCCGACGAAAGGACGCTCCATGTTGGGCTTCGTAGCCCTGGCCGGCTTGCTCGCCGTCATGCTCGCCCCGGCAGCTCCGCCCGATCCGCCCCCGGCAGGCCGGGTCGAGGTCACCCCCGTGACCATCAACGGATCCGGTTGCCCGGCGGGCACCGTGTCCGTGGCCCCGGCACCGGACAACAGCGGATTCGTCATCCGGCTCAGCAACTTCCAGGCCTCGGCCGGTGGCGGCGCCCCCACCACGAGTTCCCGGCAGAACTGCCAGGCGAATCTGGCCGTGCGGGTGCCCGCCGGATACACCTGGACCATCGACCGGGTGGACCGCTCCGGATCGGTGAACCTCGCCGCCGGTGCGACCGGCCTGGTACAGGCGACGCACTACTTCCAGGGTTCCCAGGACCAGGCCACCTGGTCCCACACCTTCACCGGCCCGCTGCAGCAGGACTGGCAACTCAGCCAGGTGATCGACCCGGCGTCCCAGGTATGGGCGCCGTGCGGCGAGCAACGCAACCTGAACGTGAACAGCGAGCTGCGTGTCTCCACCGGCGCTGACAACGCTGTCACCAGCACCCTGCGGGAGCGGGAGGAACACTTCTACCGGTTCGCCTGGAAGCGTTGCTGATCTGAGGGCTGCTGAACCTGAGACCGGGAATCCGTCGGCGAGTACGGATTCCCGGCCACTCCCGCGTGCACGGACCTCCGCTCGGAAACTCGCTGGCAGTGGGTCTCTACAGTGAACACATGTTGCGTGAGGTGACAGCGGTCCGCTATGTGACGCCGCTGCGCGAAGGGGGCTCGCTGCCCGCCGTCGTAGAGGCCGATGATCTCGGCACCTATGTGGCCAAGTTCCGTGGTGCCGGTCAAGGCCCCAAGGCTCTGGTCGCCGAGGTGATCAGTGGGGAACTCGCCCGCAGGCTGGGGCTGCGGGTTCCCGAACTGGTCGTGCTCGAGTTCGATCCGGTGGTGGCCAGGGCCGAGCCGGACGAGGAGATCCAGGAGCTGCTGTACGCGAGCCCCGGTACGAATCTGGGCATGGACTTCCTGCCCGGTTCCCTCGGCTACGACCCGGTGGTCCACGAGATCGAGCCTGACCTGGCCTCCGCCGTGCTGTGGCTGGACGCGTTCACCGAGAACGTGGACCGCAGCTGGCGCAACCCGAACCTGCTGATGTGGCACCGCAGGCTGTGGCTGATCGACCACGGCGCCTCGCTTTACTTCCACCACAACTGGGCGAGCGCGCAGAAGAACGTGGCCAGGGCATACGATGCCGCCGACCATGTACTGGCCGGCTATGCCACCCGGCTGCCCGAGGCCGACGAGCGGCTGGCGGGCATGGTGACCGAGGAACTGCTCACGGAGGTACTGGCGCTGATCCCCGACGCCTGGCTGGAGGAGTCCGGCCTGCCCTCCCCGGCGGAGACCCGCGCCGCCTACCTGAGCCATCTGCTGGCCCGGCTGGACGCCCGCGCCCAGTGGCTGCCGAAGGTGGTCGTTGCGTGACGCACAGCCCGTTCGAATACGCCGTCATCCGCGCCGTGCCCAGGGTGCAGCGCGGGGAGTTCATCAACGTCGGCGTGCTGCTCTACTGCCAGCAGAAGGACTTCCTCGGCGCGCGGGTGCACCTGGACACCGGCCGGTTGCACTGCCTGGACCCGAACAGCGACGTGGCCGACGTGGACACCGCGCTGCGGTCCTGGGAGCGCACCTGCACCGGCGAAGGACCGGCGGTGGTCATGAAACCGGGGGAGCGGTTCCGCTGGCTCACCGCCCCGCGCAGCACGATCATCCAGGCCGGCCCGGTGCACACCGGCATCACGGTGGACCCGGCCAAGGACCTCGACCGCCTGCTGGACCTGCTGGTCCTGTAGGCACTTTCCATGGAATCTGCTCACCACCCGAGTCGCCCCGGGCGGGAGCAGATTCCATGGAAAGTGCTCTTACTTACTGCTGGTTCTGCTGGTCCTGGTTCTGCTGCTGATCCTGGTTCTGCTGCTGGTGCTGCTCAGGGTTCTGCCCCAACCCGAGCTGCTTCGCCACGAGGTCCTCGCCCTGGTCGATCTGGCTGCTGAACTTGCCGCCGGTCTTCTGGTCGACGAAGTCGCCTGCCTTGTCGATGCCCTGCTTCACCACGTCCGAGTGTTCCTTGGCGAGGTCTTTTGCCTTGTCCGCGATGTTGTCAAAGATGCCCATACCGCTGTATCTCCTGTAATCAGGCGGGAGGTCGTGCGCGTACACCTTCCCCCGTATGGGCGCAAACCGCGACTCGATCTCCCGGAAAAGAGCAGTGACGGTAATCCACGCGCGCTGCGACCAGCGCGTTGCCTAAGCTTGCGGATGTCATGGAAACCCTGAATACCCGTCTGGCGCAGCTCACGCTGCGCGATGAGCGCCGCCTGCGCCGCCGGCTGGACAAGTCCGGACCCGAGTCGATCACCTCGGATCTGGAGACAGCCGAGCTCAAGGCCGCGCTGCGCCGCGAATCGGTGCCGAAGATCAACTATCCCGAGGAACTGCCGATCAGCCAGCGGCGGGAGGACATCGCCGCCGCGATCCGGGATCACCAGGTGGTGATCGTCGCGGGTGAAACGGGTTCGGGTAAGACCACTCAGCTGCCGAAGATCTGCCTGGAACTGGGCCGCGGCGTCCGGGGACTCATCGGGCACACCCAGCCCCGGCGGCTGGCCGCGCGCACGGTGGCCGACCGCATCGCCGAGGAGCTGGGCAAACCGCTGGGCAGCACCGTCGGCTTCAAGGTGCGGTTCACCGACAAGTCCAGTGACGACACCCTGGTCAAGCTGATGACCGACGGCATCCTGCTGGCCGAGATCCAGCAGGACCGCTCGCTGTACCAGTACGACACGCTGATCATCGACGAGGCGCACGAGCGCAGCCTCAACATCGACTTCCTGCTCGGTTACCTGAAACAGCTGCTGCCGCGCAGGCCCGACCTCAAGGTGATCATCACCTCGGCCACCATCGACCCGGAGCGGTTCGCCAAGCACTTCTCCGACGCGCCGATCGTCGAGGTCTCCGGCCGCACCTACCCGGTCGAGGTCCGTTACCGGCCGATCTTCGACGACGAGGCCGAAGAGACTGCTTCCGACAAGGACCAGGTCACCGCCATCGTCGACGCCGTCGACGAACTGCGCGCCGAGGGACCGGGGGACATCCTGGTCTTCCTCTCCGGTGAGCGGGAGATCCGGGACACCGCGGACGCCCTGGAACGGCACCGAACCCAACAGGGCTTCCCCCTCGACGTGCTGCCGCTGTACGCGCGGCTGTCCTACGCCGAGCAGCACCGGGTGTTCCAGCCGCACGGCGGCCGCCGGGTCGTGCTCGCCACCAACGTGGCCGAGACCTCGCTGACCGTGCCCGGGATCAAGTACGTGATCGACCCGGGCACCGCGCGCATCTCCCGGTACAGCAACCGGCTCAAGGTGCAGCGGCTGCCGATCGAGGCGGTCTCCCAGGCGTCCGCGAACCAGCGCAAGGGCCGCTGTGGCCGGACCAGCGACGGTATCTGCATCCGGCTGTACAGCGAGAACGACTTCCTGGCCCGCTCCGAGTTCACCGATCCGGAGATCCTGCGCACCAACCTGGCCTCGGTCATCCTGCAGATGACCTCGCTCGGCCTGGGCGACATGGCCGCGTTCCCGTTCGTGGACCCGCCGGACCGGCGCAACATCAACGACGGCATCGCGCTGCTGGAGGAGCTGGGCGCTCTCGCCCAGGACAGTGGGCCGGAGAAGCGGCTCACCGCGATGGGCCGCAAGCTGGCTCAGCTGCCGGTCGACCCGCGGCTGGCCCGCATGGTCGTCGAGGCGCAGCAGGCCGGGTGCGTGCACGAGGTCATGGTGATCACCGCCGCACTGTCCATTCAGGACCCCCGCGAGCGGCCGAGTGACCAGCAGGCGCAGGCCGACCAGCAGCACGCCCGGTTCGTGGACAAAGAGTCCGACTTCATGGGCCTGCTGAACCTGTGGCGCTACCTCCGCGAACAGCAGAAGGCACTGACCAGCAACCAGTTCCGCCGGATGTGCCGCAACGAGTACCTGAACTACCTGCGGGTGCGCGAATGGCAGGACATCTACAGCCAGCTGCGCGAGGTCATGCGTCAGCTCGGCGCCACGGTGGAGAACAATCCCGAGGACTCACCCGCCGCCGGTGACGTCGTGCACCGCGCACTGCTGGCCGGCCTGCTGTCGCACATCGGCTTCAAGGACCCGGCCAACCCGCCGGACTACCTCGGCGCCCGGGGCGCGAAGTTCGGCATCTTCCCGGGCTCGGCCCTGTTCCGGAAGACCCCGCGCTGGCTGATGAGCGCCGAGCTGGTGGAGACCAGCAGGCTGTGGGCCAGGATGAACGCCAAGATCGAGCCCGAGTGGGCCGAGGAACTGGCCCCGCACCTGGTCAAACGGCAGTACAACGAGCCGCACTGGGAACGCAAGGTCAGCGCGGTCGTCGCCTACGAGAAGGTCACCCTCTACGGCCTGCCGATCATCGCCTCGCGGAAGATCAATTTCGGCAAGATCGACCCGGAGCTGTGCCGCGCGTTGTTCATCCGGCATGCCCTGGTCGAACGCGACTGGCCGTCGAACCACAAGTTCCTGGAGCACAACGAGCGGCTGCGCAAGGAGGTCGAGGAACTCGAGGAGAAGGTGCGCCGCCGTGACCTGGTGGTCGACGACCAGACGCTCTACGAGTTCTACGACGCCCGGGTGGGCAAGGACGTCGTCTCCGGCGCGCACTTCGACCGCTGGTGGCGGGACGAACGCAAGACGAGTCCGCAGCTGCTGGACTTCGACCGGCAGCTGCTGCTGAACGAGAACGCCAAGGACGTCAGCGAACAGGCGTACCCCAGCCAGTGGCGCAGCGAGACGCCCGGCATGGACAGCACATCGCTGAAGCTGGACTACAAGTTCGAACCCGGCACGCAACGGGACGGCGTCTCGGTGGTCATTCCCCTGGCCGGCCTGAACCAGGTGAAGGCCGAGCAGTTCAGCTGGCAGGTCCCCGGCCTCCGCCAGGAACTCGTCACCGCGCTGCTCAAATCGCTGCGCAAGACCATCCGCCGCTACTTCGTGCCGGTGCCCGACTACGTCACCGCGGTCCTCGCCAGGATGACCAACACCGAGGAACCGCTCCTCGACGCCCTGGAACGTGAGCTCGCGGCGCTCACCGGTGTGCAGGTGGCCCGCGACGACTGGCGCTGGGACCACGTCCCGGAACACCTGAAGATCACCTTCCAGGTGCAGGACAACAGCGGCAAGATCGTCGCTGAGGGCAAGGACCTGGAGGAACTCCGCGAGCGGCTGAAGCCGAAGGTGCGGGAGACCATCTCCACCGCGGCCAAGGACGTGCAGAAGACCGGCCTGACGACGTGGGACTTCGGCACCCTGGACAAGGTCGTGCAACGCACCCACGCCGGGCACCGGGTCACCGGCTACCCGGCGCTGGTCGACGAGGGCGCCACCGTGGCCATCCGGGTCCTCGATACCGCGGCCGCTCAGCAGGACCTGATGTGGCGCGGCACCCGCCGGTTGCTGCTGCTGAACACCCCGTCGCCGGTGAAACTGGTGCAGCGCAAGCTGGCCAACGAGGCCAAGCTGGTGCTGTCCCGGAACCCGCACGGCGGGGTACCGGCGCTGCTGGCGGACTGCGTGGACTGCGCCATGGACAAGATCATCAGTGATTGTGGCGGGCCTGCCTGGAACCAGGCCGGGTTCGACCGGATCCTGACGCACGCCAAGAGCCAGCTCGGCCAGGCCACGCTGATCGTGCTGGACCAGGTACGGGCCGCGCTGGCCGCCTGGCACATCGCGGAACGCAAGCTGGACACGGTCACCGCCCCGGTGTTCAAGGCGGCGGTGGCCGACATGACCGCCCAGCTGAAGGCGTTGATCGGTCCCGGATTCGCCACCGCCACCGGATACGCGCAGCTGGGACAGCTGCCGCGGTACGTCAAGGGCATCGAACACCGGCTGGACAAGCTGCCGGAGAAGTTCGACCGCGACGAACAGTGGATGCACCAGGTGCAGGACATCGACGCGGAGTACCGGGACCTGGTGAAAGCGCTTCCACCGGGCAGGCAACCCGGCCCGGAGCTGCGCGCCATCCGGTGGATGATCGAGGAGCTACGGATCAGCTACTTCGCCCAGCCGCTGGGAACCGCTTACCCGATCTCGGAAAAGCGGATCTTCACCGCGATCGACAAACTGCCTGGGTGATCCCTGAACGGGTGGATAGTCCGACGGAAGCCGGGAGAACACGCTACCGATACAGCTATGAGAACCCGCGGGTTAGCCTTGGCCGCCGTGCTGGGCCTGGTGTGGACAATGGCCCCGATGTCGCCCGTCGAAGCGGCCGAACCCGCGCTCGCTCCGGTGTTCAACCAGGAGATATACGGGGATTTCGCGGTGATCGGGAACAGCGTCCTGGACTGCCCGCCGGACGGTTTTCCCGGCGCCACCCACCCGGCTGCGGCCTGCCGGGACGCGGAGAACCGGAAGGGCACCGGCGCCGGGGCGCAGAACAACGGTCACTCCATGCGGCTGATCCCCGGCGGGTCCACTGCGAACCTGGTCATCCCGGCCGGCGCCAGGGTGGTGTACGCCGGGCTGGACTGGTCGGCGGCCACCGGCAGACCCCAGGAAGGCCCCCTGGCCGTGCCCTGCGGCAAGGACACCGCGGGCAGGCCGCCCGGCGACCCGGCCACGCAACCGGTGCGGCTGAAGGTGGGCGACCGGCCCGCCGTCAGCCTGGGACCGGACCGGTTCAGCTACACCGTCGACGAGCTCGGATCGCTGGGGCAGCTGGACGGCCAGTACTACAGCGCGCGCAGCGAGGTCACCGGGGAGCTGGCGGGCATCCCCGGCGGCACCGCGGTGCCGATCACCGTGTCCGATGTCTGGGCGCAGCAGGGATTCGACTGCTACGGCGGCTGGTCGCTGACCGCGGTGTGGGCGTACGACAAGGCCACCGAGCAGGCCCCGGCGCGGAAACAGGTGGTCGTCTACAAAGGACACCTGCATGTGCCGATCGTCGACACCCAGCTGACATCGGCCGCCGCCGGACTGAAGTTCGCCGGTGGCACCGGGCGCATCGGCCTGGTCGCCTACGAGGGCGATTGGGCGGGCACGGGCAACGGATTCCTGGTCAACGGCAGACAGCAGGCCGCCCAGGGCCCGTTCTTCAACGGTCACGCCGACGGCGCGGCGCGGCCGAACCACCTGAACAACCTCAGCGTGGACGCCAAGACCATCGACGTCGCCGAGGCCGATCTCCGGAGCAACAGCCAGTTGGGCTTCGCCGCCGGCAAGGACGCCTACCTGCTGACCACGGTGGCGATCGCCGCGCCCCGGCCGGAGCTGTCCATCAGCATCGCCACGCCGCCCCCGGCGCACGCCGGCGATCCGATCACCTACCGGGTCACGTTGCGCAATCCCGGCGGCGCCCCGGCCAAGGACATCGTCATCACCGCGGGCGGTTGCTCCAAGAAGGTGGACCAGCTCGCACCGGGGGCCACCCAGGTCGTGGAGTGTTCGATCCCGGCCCCGGACAAGGACACCACGGTGCCGATCACGGTCACCGGGCAGAACCTGCTCGGCGACGCGTTGAGCAGCGCGGCGGCCGGTGTCCCGGTGCGGGTGGTGCATCCGGGACTCTCGCTCGGCATGACCGCGGAGCCGGCGAACATCCTGACCGGGCAGACGGTCACCTTCACCGTGGTCGCCAAGAACACCGGCGACACGACGCTGTCCGGGCTGGCGCTGACCAACCAGCAGGGCACCTCCTGCGCCAAGGACGTCGGCACCCTGGAACCGGGTAAGCAGCTGACGCTCACCTGCACCGTGGAGGCCGGCGACGAGGGCTTCGCCAACGCGGTGCGGCTGGCGGGCAGGGACGAGGCGGGCAAACCCATCGCCGCCACCGCCCAGGCGGCCTTCACCGTGCTGCACCCCAAGACCCTGGATGCCAAGGCGCAGCTGGCGTTCCAGGGCCGGGAGGAGGAGGTCTTCACCGACGGTGGCTACGTGGCGGCGCTGAGCATCATCCTGATCGTGGTGATGCTCTGTTTCGTGCCCAGCATCCGCACCGACTGATCCCGCTGAATGTGGCTTCCTTTCGGTCTATCCGACCGGAAGCCACCTTCACCGACTTCTACCGAAGGAAAGCCACTTTCAGGGGATTCGAGGTGGCCCGAAATCTTTTCGGAACGGTCGCGTATTGCTTAGCGTCTGTGGCGTACTGATTGCCGTATGCAGGGGGGAAGTCGTGAAGAAGACGTTCGTCGCATTGTCCATTGGTGCATTGCTGGCCGTGTCGACCGCCGGTACCGCGGCGGCCGAAGGGAATTCGGCTCCGGAATTCACCGCGCCGGCGAGCGCCGCCGCCGGTGGCACCGGATACGCCCCGCCCGGGGGCGGTTGGGGGCCGGTCTCCAGGTCGAACACCGCCATCTTCGGCTCGCCGGGCTGGACCGTCGTGTACGCCTACACCTCGCAGTCGGGCGCGAGCCCGATCCACGCGTCCGCGAAGCACTTCACCAACAAGACCGGGACCAACCCCGGCCCGGCGAAGTGGAGCGAATTCGGTTTCGGCACCAGCGGGCGCAGTGGCCAGCTGGTCTGGGGTAACGCCGCCGCCAACCCGGAGATCAAGTTCAAGTCGCTGAACGTGCTCGGTGCCATCGTGGACTGGCAGCACTGATCATGTGGCGCTGGGGCCTGGCTCTGGTCGCGCTCGCCGTGGTGAGCGCGTGCGGTGCGGGACCGGAGCCGGGCTCCGGCCCCGCGGGGGCGGCCGACAAGGCCGTGCGGGAGTACATCGATGTACGCAATTCCGGTGATCTGCGGGCCATGTTGGGGAAATCCTGTGAGGGCCTTTACAGCTCAACGGACAATTTGTTGCGGCTGAATGACGAGGAACGGCAGGACACCGTCCGGGCAATGCGCGAGCACCCCGTCACCGTCGACTCGGTGACCGTGGACAAGTCCGAGAAGAACGTCATCCGGGCCACGATGACCGGTTCGGCGAATACCGAATCCGGAAAGCAGACGGCCAGCCAGCACGTGGAGATCCGGCAGTACCGGGACGGTTACCGGATCTGCGAGATGAAGCCCTAGCCGATCTGTTCCAGGGCGAGGGTGTAGGCGTCCGGGGTGATCCGTTCCACCCCGGCGAACGGCCTGCTCAGGTCGACGGCGACCAGGATGCACGCCACCACCCCGAAGGTGATCGCGCAGACCAGGGCGATGTGCCGCGGGTCCGGGCTGAAGCCGACCAGCAGCGGGAAGCCGACCACCAGCAGACCGCTCAGTCCCAGCTGCAGCAGCAGATAGCGGCTCGGCGCGGTGGCGGCGTCGCTGATCCGCATCCGGCGGGCGTCCGAGGCGTCGCGGACCCGGTCCAGCATGCGGTCGCGCACCGTCTTGACGGTGTCCCCGGTGACGGAGATGCCGAGTACCTCGGAGCGGATGCTGGTGAGCAGCCCGGCGGCCTGCTGGCTGCGTTGACCGCTCTCCATCAGCCGCCACTCGTCGGTGCTCACCTGGGTCAGGTAGTCCCGGGTGAGGGAGTGCAGCCGGTCGCGTTTCTCCTGCGGGAGCGGCGAGGACAGGGAGTTGATCTCCACCATGGCGCCCGCCTCGGTGAAGGTGCGGACGCGGGCCTGGGCCGAGTTCTGCCAGGCCGTGGCGGCCAGGAACACCAGGGACATCATGAACAACGCGTTGATCAGGCCGCCGGCGATGGTGATCACCTGGCCGTTGAACTTGCCTTCCTTCGCCCGTTTCAGTCGTCCGGCGGCCATGGTGATCACCGCGACCACGCCGACCAGGACGACCATCAGGACACCGAGGACTAAGAAGAACATCACCGTTCCGGCTTCAGGCACAGTCGTTGGTACCGCAGCGCTCGGGCGTGTCACCGGGCGAATTCGGCCGCTCCACTCCTTCGAGCGATCTCCCGGGTGATCCCTAAAGGGTGGCTGAGCAGGAAAAATCGCCGGGAAAGCGCTATCGATTCACCTATGACTGTGCGTTCCCTCGGGGTACGGATGCTGGCGGTGGCCGGCGTACTGGGATTGACCTGGGCGATGGCGCCGATGCCGCCCACCCGGGCCGCCGACTCGGCCCTGGTGCCGGTGTTCGACCAGGAGCTCTACGGCGACTTCACCGTGATCGGCAACGCGGTGCTCGACTGCCCCTCCCACGACGAGCCCGGCATGGGCTTCCCGGTGCAGCGGTGCCAGGACGCCGAACGGTTGATCGGCAGCGGCGAAGGCGCGCGGAACAACGGGCACTTCATGCGGTGGGCCAACGGTTCCGACGGCGTCTACGACTCGTCCACCGCCCGGCTGACCATCCCGCCGGGCGCGCACATCGCGTACGCGGGGCTGTCCTGGTCCGGTGCGATCGGCCGGGCCGGTGCCACCTGCGTCGACGACCCCCGCACCAAGCCGCCCGGCGATCCGGCCGGGCAATCGGTGCTGCTGAACGGAGTCGGCGTCGCCGCCCAGCGGTTCACCGCCGACTCGCCGGGGCAGCTCAAGGACGAGGACGGCGTCTATTACAGCGCGCACGCCGACGTGACCGGGCGGTTCGCCGGGGTGGACGGCACGGTCGACGTGACCGTGGCGAACGTCTGGGCGCAGCAGGGACCCGACTGCTACGGCGGCTGGGCGCTGACCGCGGTGTGGGCCTACGACCAGCCGCAGCCCGACTACGCCCCGGCGAAGAACCAGGTCATCGTCTACGACGGCCACGCACACCTGCCGGTCGTCGGACCCCGGGCCACGGTCGGCAACACCGGACTCCGGTACGCCGGAGGCACCGCCCGGGTCGGGGTCGTGGCCTACGAGGGCGACTGGTCCGGCGTGGGCAGTTACCTGCTCGTCGGATCCAGCACCCAGCCCTCGGCCGGACCGTTCTTCCGCAGCGTCGCCGACGGCGCGGTGTCCCCGGCACACCTGAACAACCTGAGTGTGGACGCGCGGACGATCGAGGTGCCCGAGGCGGACATGCGCACCGGCACCGATCTGGCGTTCGTGTCCGATCAGGACGCCTTCCTGGCCGCGGGCGCGGCGATCTCCGTGCCCCGCCCGGAACTGGCCCTGGACGTGGCCGCCGAGCAGTCGGCCGTGCGGCCGGGAGATCAGGTGACCTACCGGTTCACCCTGCGCAATCCCGGCGGCGCCGTGCTGCGGGGCCTCGTCATCGAATCCGACCAGTTGCCGGGCTGCGCCCAGCGGATCGATCGGCTCGAACCGGGCGCGACGCAGAGCTTCGCCTGCGCGGGTGCGGCCGGAGCACAGACCCAGACGGTCACCGCGAAGGCCAGCGGGCAGAACCTGCTCGGCGAGACCTACCAGCGCAGTGCGGACGTGCCGGTCCGGGTGGTGCATCCGGGGATGGAGGTCCGGATGGTCGCCGACGCGGAGCAGGTGACGGCCGGGGGCACCGCCGGGTTCACCATCACCGTCCGGAACACCGGTGACTCGCTGCTGACCGGCCTGACCATGGACAACGAGTTGGGCACCGGCTGTGTCAACCGGGACGCGGGTGTCGTCGAACCCGGCCAGACGGTGACCTTGCGGTGCGCCATCGCGGCGGTCGAGGAAGGGTTCACCAACACGATTCGACTGACCGCCACCGACGAATCCGGCAGGCAGGTGTCGGCCGGCGCCGAGGCGCGATTCGATGTGGTGCGGCCGAAACTGGCGTTGGTGTTCCAGGATCACGCGGAGCAGGGGGCCGCGGATGACGGTGTGGTGCTGGCCTGGGCGGCGCTGATCGCCATGGTCATCGTCGCGGGCGGTGCGATCCGGATGAGCAACGACTAGGAAATCGGATGGACGCCATCGAGCGCATCGGGTGCTCGATGGCGTCCATCGGCGGTCAGTGCATCTGATCCAGGGCCAGGCTGTACGCGGTGGCAGTCACCCGCTCCACGCCGCTGAACGGCCGGGTCAGATCCGTGACGACCAGGATCGCGACCGCCACGGACAGCGCCACCAACGCCTGCATGATCACGCTGCGCCGGTTGATCGTGTACCCGATGATCATCGGCACGGCGATCACCAGCAGGCCGTTGAGCAGCAGCTGGACCGTCAGATAGGTGGACGGGGTGGACTCGGCGTCACTGATCCGCATCCGGCGGGCGTCGGTGGCCTCCCGGACCCGGTCCATCATCCGGTCCCGGGCCGTCTTCACCGCGTCACCGGACACCTGGATGCCGATGATCTCGTTCCGGAGGCTGCTCAGCTGCGCGCCCGCCTTCTCGCTGCGGTCGCCGACCGCGAGCAGGGTCCACTCGGCGCCCTTGACCTCTTCGAGGTAGGACTTGGACAGCGAGCGGATCTTGGCGCGGGGCTCTTCCGGGATCGGCGCGGCCAGCGCGTAGATCTCCGCGATGGCGCCGGCCTCGGTGTAGGTACGCAGCCGTGCCTGGGTGGAGTTCTGCCACGAGGTGGCGGCGAGGAACACCAGCGACATCATGAACAGCGCGCTGATCAGCCCTGCGGTGATCGTGACCACCTGGCTGTTGAATTTGCCTTCCTTGGCCTGATCCGAGCGCCCGCTGTAGATGGCCACGCCGACCACCGCGGCCAGCAGGATGATCATCATCAGGGCTAGGACCAGGAAGAATGCAATGCTTTCGGGTTCTGGCACAGGGTGTTGGTACCGCATGGGCAGGCCCGGCCACCCGCTGAAGTCGATCTTTTCACCGCTTCGCGGGACACCGCAGGCGTACCCGCGTCCTCCGGCCGGGGAGAATTCGTGTTTCCCCGAAATGTGTTTCCTTTTCTCATTTCGGTGTCGAATGGAGTTGTTTGCGCCATCCGGACGCACTGTTTAGCGTCATTGGCGTATTGAACCTCGTCGCCCGAATTGGGGGAGAGCATGAAGAAGACAATGGTCGCATTGTCCATTGGAGCATTGCTGGCGGTGTCGCTGGCCGGTACCGCCACCGCTGCGGAGAATTCCGCGCCGGAATTCGCGCCGCCGGCCATCGCCGGTGGTGGCGGCAGTGGCTACGCCCCGCCCGGAGGTGGCTGGGGGCCGGTGTCGCAGTCGAACACCAGCATCTTCGGCTCGCCGGGCTGGACCGTCGGCTACAGCTACACCTCTCGGTCGGACGCGAGTCCGATTCACGCGTCCGCGAAGCACTACACCAATAAGGACGGCACCAATCCGGGCCCGGAGAAGTGGTCCGAATTCGGCGCGGGTACCCGGGGACAGAGCGGTCCATTGGCCTGGGGTAATGCGTTGGCGACCCCGGCCATCAAATTCAAGTCCATCAACGTGCTCGGTGCGATTGTCGACTGGAACCACTGATCACTGCGTGCCGGGCCCGGTTCCGGCCGCCTCCGTTCTGGAGTGCGGCCGGAACCGGGCCCTGTCGCTGCGCGGGTATCGCGTCGGTGCGATGAGAGCTCGGGTGGGCGGGCGCCCGGCCGCTGTGGCACCCTGAGTCAGCGGTTCCGGTGGGTGTCCGCGTCCCTGCGCCTAGCTGAAAAGACGATCCGGCCGCGTTTATGACGCGACGCAGAGGTCGAATCGGAATCTCTTTTTCAAACCTATGTTAATTGCGTTTAATTCGTTGCTCCATTCAGTCCTTATTGGGACAGAAATGGCCGCCTACGGTATGCCTCACATGTTTTCAGGTATTGGAGGAAATGCCCATGCTGAACATGCTCGCGGCCAGGCTGCTGGCCGTTTCGCTACTGACCGCATCACTGGTGAGCGCACCGATGGCGTCGGCCGGGTCCTGGCCCGGTTACCCGAACGGCAACCCGCCGCCGGACAAGATCGTCATCGATGTCGTCACCGTGAACGGATCCGGTTGCCCGGCGGGTACCGCCGCGGTCGCCGTGTCCGATGACAACACCAGTTTCACCGTGACCTACAGCGCTTACACCGCGATGGTCGGCGTCGGCAGCAAGCCGACGGACATGCGCAAGAACTGCCAGCTCAACCTGCGGGTACACGTGCCGGGTGGCTTCACCTACGGCGTTTCCAAGGTCGACTACCGGGGCTTCGCCTCGCTGCAGGCCGGCGCCACCGCGACCGAGCGGGCCACCTACTACTTCCAGGGAATGTCCGCCACGGACTACCGGACGCACAGCTTCAAGGGTGCGCTGGAGGACAACTGGCAGACCACCGATGAGACCGAGCTCGCCGCGGTCGTCTACAAACCCTGTGGGGAAGAGCGCAACTTCAACATCAACTCCGAGCTGCGCGTGGCAGGCGGGACTTCCGACACCGCCAACTCCACGAGCTTCATCACCATGGACTCCACGGACGGCGGCATCTCCACCGAGTACCACTTCTCCTGGATGCAGTGCCCGCGGTAATTCCACATTAGGAATTCCTCTCCTCGCCGGGAGAATTCCGGCAGGCGCGACTTTCCTCGATTCCGCAGCGAGGAAAGTCGCGCTTTTCACTAGGCTGGGGTCATGAAACCTGTGGGACACAGCGAAGCGGTACCGCGGCGTATCCGCGCCTATCGAGGCGGGCAACTCGTACTGGACACCCTTGGGGCCCGGTACGTCTGGGAGAAGGAGTACTACCCCGCCTACTACATCCCCGAAGGCGACGTCCGAGCCGGAGCACCGGAACCACAGACGACCCAGGACGGGCTCCTCCGCTTCGCCTGGCGGGACATGGACAGCTGGTTCGAGGAGGACGAGGAGGTCTTCGTCCATCCACGCGACCCCTACCACCGCGTCGACGCCCTGCGGTCCTCCCGGCCGGTGCGCGTGGAGCACGACGGTGTGCTGCTGGCCGAGTCGGCCGCCCCGGTGATGGTCTTCGAGACCGGCCTGCCGACCCGGTACTACCTGGAGCGCACCAGCGTGCACTGGGACAAGCTGACGGCCAGCGACACCGAGACGGCCTGCCCGTACAAGGGTGTGACCAGCGGTTACTGGTCGGTCGCCGGTGGCCCGGCGGACATCGCCTGGGCCTACGACTTTCCCCTCGCGGCCGTGCACCCCATCGCCGGCCTGGTGTGCTTCTACAACGAGAAGGTCCAGCTCACCGTCGGCTGACCGCGGAGGGGAGCCATTTCCATGGAAACTGCAAAGAGCGCAGTTTCCATGGAAATGGCTCAGCGGGTGACGAGGCCGGCGTGATAGGCGAGCAGGCCGATCTGGGTGCGGTTGGCGCAGTCCAGCTTGACCAGCATCCGGGACACGTAACCCTTCACCGTCGCCTCGGACAGGTGCAGGCGCTCGGCGATCTGCGCGTTGGACAGGCCCTCGCCCAGGCAGGTGAGGACCTCGGTCTCCCGGTCGGTGAGGGTGGCGACCTGGGCCGTCGCGCGGTCCCGGGCGGCCTGCTCCTGCCCGGTGGCCGCGACCAGCCTGCGGGCGGCGGCGGGGGAGAGCACCGTGTGCCCGTCGGCGGCCACTCTGACCAGGCCGATCAGGTCCTCGGGTGGGGTCGACTTCACCAGGAAACCGGCCGCGCCCGCGCGCAGCGCCCTGATCACGTAGTGGTCGGCGTCGAAGGTGGTCAGCGCGACGACGGCGGGCGCGTTCGGCAGCTGGGCTATCCGGTCGATCGCGGTCAGTCCGTCGACCCCTGGCATCCGCAGGTCCATCAGCACCACCTGCGGGCGGTGCCGGATCACCGCCTCTACCGCGGCCGCGCCGTCGTGCGCCTGGTCGACGACCTCGATGTCCGCCGCCGAGTTCAGGATGGTGCGCAGGTGGGCACAGACCATGACCTCGTCGTCCACCACGACCACGTGGATCACCCGGCACCCCCGTCCCCCGTCGGTACATAGGCGGGCAGTATCGCACTGACCTCGAAGCCTCCGCCGGTGAGCGGCTCGGCCTTGAACGTGCCGTGCACCAGTTCCACCCGCTGCCGCAGGCCGAGCAGCCCGGTCCCCGATCCGGTCGCCACCAGATCCTGATCGACCGGCTCGGTGGCCCGGGCATTGGTGACGGTCAGCCGCATCCGGTCGCCGGCGTAGCGCACCACCACCTTCGTCGAGGCACCCGGTGCGTGCTTGCGCACGTTGGTCAGTGCCTCCTGCACGATCCGGTAGGCGGTGCGGCCGACCACCGGCGAGATCGACTGCCGGTTGCCCACCTCGATGAGTTCCACCGGCAGGCCGACGGATTCGGACTCGGCGACCACAGTGGACAGATCCGGACAGTGGCCGTCCGGTTCGGAGAGTTCCAGTTCGCCGGTGTCGGTGCGTAAGACGCCGACCAGGTCACGCAGCTCCTCCAGGGCCTGACTGCCCAGGCTGCGCAGCTCCTCGGCCGCCTCCTTGACGGCGGGTTCGGCGCTGCTGACCCGCAACGCACCCGCCTGCAACACCATCAGGCTCAGCCGGTGGGTGACCACGTCGTGCATCTCGCCGGCCAGCCGGACCCGCTCGTCCACCCTGGCCCGCTCGGCGAGCAGCCGTTGCTCGGCGATCGCCTGCTCCGTGCGGTCGGTCAGCGTGCGGACATAGGCGCCGATGCCCGCGATGGTCAACAGGATCAGCAGGCCGGCCAGCACGGTGCCCAGGTCGGTGACCCCGAACCGGCTGCCCACCAGCACGAACGCGATCACCAGCAACGCACTGGTCCGCCGGTTGTCCACGTAGACCATGACGGCGTAGGTGGCGAACAGCGTGGCCAGGGTGATCCACAGGTCGCCGGGGCCGATCGCGGAGTGCAGCAGCGCCGGATCGGTCCGCGCGGAGATCAGCAGCGCCACGTCGCAGGCGAGGGTGACCCCGCCCAGCACCAGCGGGAACCGGCGGCGGATCAGCAGGAACACCGCGTTGAACTCCTGCAGCACCATGCCCTGGTAGCCGTACTGCCCGGCGAGCCCGCGCAGCATGAAGTACAGCGCGACCATGGTGCCCAGGGTCAGGGCGATGTCGAACAGCAGATCGTGCCTGTTGGACCAGAGCGGACGGTTCACCCTGGTCACGCTACCCATGGTCACCGGTCTCGCGCCGGGAGAACCTACGAAAGTAGGGGGCCTGCGCGGTGATCCCTACTTTCGTCGGTTCAACTCCCGACCTTGCCCGCTGCCGGAGGGCTGCCTCGCGCTGTCAGGGTGGTGCCGTGCCATCCGAGGGGGAGATTCGATGAGTACGACACTGCAGGCAGAACCGGTGACGGAGCCGGTGGGGGACCGGCTCGCCCCGGTGTGCTGGCGGCCGATCGCGCTGATCACCGCGCTGGTCGCGGTCGTGGTCGGGCTGACCAACGGCAGACGTGGTTATTTCGGCGACGAGCTGTACTTCGTCATCGCGGGACGGCATCTGGACTGGGGGTATGCCGACCAGCCGCCGATGGCGCCGCTGCTGGCCCACCTGATGGACACGGTCGCACCCGGGCAGCTGTGGTGGCTGCGGTTCCCGGTGCTGCTGGGCGAGCTGACCGCGATCTGGCTGGCTGCGCTGATCGCCAGGGAGATGGGCGGCGGAGGCCGGGCGCAGTGGATGACCGCGGCCGCCTACGCCATCACCGCGATCGGCCGGGCGCACCTGCTGTCCACCAACGCACTGGACATTCCACTGTGGACGGCGATCACGCTGCTGCTGGTGCGCTGGGTACGGACCCGGCGGGACATGAACCTGTTCTGGGCGGGCGTGCTGACCGCCGTGTCGCTCCAGGTGAAGTTCCTGATCCCGGGGTTCTGGCTGATGCTGGGGATCAGCGTGCTGCTGTTCGGACCACGCCGGATGCTGGGACGTCCCGCCCTGTGGCTGGGGGCCGCGGTGGCGATCGCCGCCTGGGTCCCGGGCCTGATCTGGCAGGCGAGCCACGGCTGGCCGCAGATCGCGATGGGAGCGCAGATCGCCCATGACCAGGATGCGGTCGGCGGACGGTGGACGTTGCTGCCGCTGTTCCTGCTGATGTGCGGGATCCTGGCCGGCCTGACCCTGTTCGTCTACGGCCTGACCCGGTTGCTGGGTTCCGGCCTGATGCGCCCGTACCGGTTCTTCGGCTGGACGTTCGTGCTGCTGACCGCGTTCGTCATCCTGGTGAACGGGCACCCGTGGTACCTGATGGGACTGCTCCCGGTGTGCTGGGCGGCGGGGGCGGTGCACGCCGAACGAGGGGCCGGTGAGCGGTGGTGGCGCTGGTCGGTGAGCCGGTACGCGGTCGCGTTGACCCTCATCGGCACCTGCGTGTTCACCCCGCCGTGGCAGCCGCTGACCCAGCCTCCGGCGACGGACACCGAGCGGGCGGCGATGTTCATTCCGATGGCCGAGCTGGAATGGCCCGAGCTGACCGACAAGGTGGCGGCGGCCTACCGCGCGCTGCCACCGGCGGAGCGGGAGCAGACCGCGATCCTGTCCGACAGCTACTTCGGGGCCAGCGCCCTGGAGTTCTACGGCCGGACCCGTGGACTGCCGACCGCGTACAGCCCCGACCGGGGGTACTGGTACTTCGGCGCACCACCCGAATCGGCGAAGCACGTGCTGTGGCTCGGCTTACCCAGTGACAAGCTGAAGGCGAAGTTCGCCAAGGTCACCGACCAGGGACCGATCGGCCTGCCGATGTCCGTGCTCGATGACAACCACATCCTGCTATACGAGAACCGCCGGGAATCCTGGGCCACGCTGTGGCCGGAACTGAACACGCTGGGTTGAGGGGGAGTTCGATGAGTGTCACCGCACCGGCGGCGATGGAGGGGCAGGCGGTGGAACAGCCCGCCCCGGTGCCGTGGGGACCGCTGACGTTGATCACCGCGGTGGTAGCCGTGGTGGTCGGGCTGACCAACGGGAAGTACGGGTACTTCGGGGACGAGATCTACTTCGTCTCGGCGGGCAGGCATCTGGACTGGGGGTATGCCGACCAGCCCCCACTGGCTCCGCTGCTGGCGCACATCATGGACGGCCTGGCGCCGCAGTCGGTGTGGTGGGTGCGTTTCCCGGCCCTGCTGCTGGAACTGGCGGGCATCTGGCTGGCCGCGCTCACGGCCAGGGAGATGGGCGGCGGCCGGCAGGCCCAATGGGTGACCGGTGGCGCCTACGCGCTCACCGCGATCGGCGGCGCGCACCTGCTGTCCACCAACACACTGGACATTCCACTGTGGACCGGGATCACCCTGTTCCTGGTGCGCTGGATGCGGACCCGGCGCGACGCGAACCTGTTCTGGGCCGGGGTGCTGACCGCGCTGTCGTTGCAGATGAAGTGGCTGATCCCGGGGTTCTGGCTGATGCTCGGCATCAGCGTGCTGATCTTCGGGCCGCGGGACATGCTGCGTCGCCCGGCGCTGTACCTGGGCGCGCTGGTCGCCATCCTCGCCTGGATCCCCGGGCTGCTCTGGCAGGCCCGGCATGACTGGCCGCAGATCGCGATGGGCCAGCAGATCTCCATCGAGCAGGACTACATCGGCGGGCAGCTGACCTTCGTTCCGCTGCTGTTGCTGATGTCCGGCTTGGTGTCCGGCGTGGTGCTGTTCGTCTACGGCCTGACCCGGTTGCTGGCCTCGGATCTGGTTCGCGAATACCGGTTCCTCGGCTGGACCTTCGTCCTGCTCACCGTGTTCGTGCTGCTGGTGAACGGACGGCCCTACTACGTGATGGGCCTGCTGCCGGTGTGCTGGGCGGCGGGGGCGATCCACCTGGAACGGGGATTCGGTCACCGGTCGTGGCGCTGGTCGGCGGGGCGGTACGCGATGGTCGGATCGCTGGTGATGTCGTGCGTGTTCATCCCGCCGTGGAAGTCGGCCGAGGAGTTCAAGGCCCAGCCGAGCAATGTGTTCGACGCGTTGACCCTCGGCGAATTCGGCTGGCCGCAGGTGACCGACAAGGTGGGAGGCGTCTACAACGGACTGCCGCCGGAGGTCCGCCAGGACACCGCGATCATCGGCGGCAGCTACTGGATGGCCAGCGCGCTGGACGTCTACGGCGAAGCACATGGTCTACCAAGGCCGTACAGCCCGAGCCGGGGTTACTGGTACTTCGGTGTGCCACCGGAGTCCGCGAAGAACGTGCTGTACATCGGGGACGTGAAGCCCGGGCTCAGGTCCGCCTTCACCACCGCGACCGACAGGGGTGAGCTCGGCGTGAACCCGTCTGTGTTCGAACACGACCATATCTGGCTGTACCAGAACCGAACCGAATCGTGGAGCGAGCTGTGGCCGCAACTCAAGACACTGGGCTGACCGCGCTCCCGTGGCGCATGCTGACCGCGATCACCACGGTCGTGGCGGTGGTCGTCGGGGTGACCAACAACCGGTACGGCTACTTCGGCGACGAGCTGTACTTCATCAGTGCGGGCAAGCGCCTGGACTGGGGCTACGCCGACCAGCCGCCGCTGCTGCCGTTGCTGGCCCGGCTGATGGACGAGCTCGCACCGGGACAGCTGTGGTGGTCGCGGTTCCCCTCCCTGGTGCTGGCCCTCGCCGGGATCTGGCTGGCCGCGCTGATCGCCCGGGAACTGGGTGGCGGTAAGCAGGCGCAGTGGGTGACCGGCGTGGTGTTCGCGCTGAGTGCCGTCGGCAACGCGCACTGGCTGTTCACCACCCCGGTGGACGTTCCACTGTGGACCGCGATCACGCTGTTCCTGGTGCGCTGGGTGCGGACCCGGCAGGATGCCAACCTGTTCTGGGCCGGCGTGATCACCGCGATCTCGGTGCAGGCCAAGCTGCTCATCCCCGGGTTCTGGCTGATGCTGGGCATCAGCGTGCTGCTCCTCGGGCCACGGGACATGCTCCGGCGCCCGGCGTTGTGGCTGGGTGCGGCGGTGGCCTTGCTCAGCCTGCTCCCGGGCCTCCTCTGGCAGAACAGCCACGGGTGGCCGCAGGTGGAGATGGGCGCACAGATCGCCAAGGAACAGGACTACATCGGTGGGGCCTACACCGTGCTGCCGCTAGCCATCGTGACGGCCGGGCTGATCACCGGGTCGGTGCTGCTGGTGTATGGCGTCGTCCGCTTACTGCGGGCGCCTGAGCTCCGGGATTACCGGTTCCTCGGGCTGACCATGGTGCTGCTGACCGGCTTCATCATGGTCGTCGGCGGCCGGCCCTACTACGTGGAGGGCCTGTTCGCGGTGTGCGTGGCCGCCGGGGCGGTCCAGCTGGAGCAGGGCGGCGGCAGCCGATGGTGGCGGTGGGCGGCGGGCCGGTACGCGCTGGCGGCGAGCCTGGTCTTCACCCTGGCCACCGCCCCGCCGTGGGAATCGCGGTACGACGTGGCCCATGCGTCCAACGAGGTCGTGGAGGCGTTGAACGCGCTGCGGCTCAGCGAGATGGGCTGGCCGGAGGTCACCGACAGCGTGGCGTCCGTCTACAACGGACTGCCGCCGGAGATCCGCAAGGACACCACGATCCTCGGCGACAGCTACTGGGCGGCCGCCGCGATGGAGAAGTACGGCCCGGAACGTGGCCTGCCCGCGATCTACAGCCCGAGCCGCGGGTTCTGGTACTTCGGTGTGCCACCGGAGAGCGCCAAGCACGTGCTGTGGACGGCCGAACCCACCGACAAGCTGCGGGAATCCTTCCAGCAGGCAACCGACAAGGGGCAGATGCGAGCCGAGTACTCGATCTACAAGGACAGTCATGTCTGGCTCTTCGAGAACCGCAAGGTGTCCTGGTCCACGCTGTGGCCCAAGCTCCGGGCACTGGGCTGACCCCACTGAGCGGAAGAAGGTGCGCACGACCGAACGGGGGATATAGCCTCCCCGCATGACTGGCAGGCTGCTGATGTCCGGACTGAGCGTCGCGGTGCTCATCGCGACCGCTCTTGTGGCGCCCGCCTCCGGTGCGCGGACGCCCGCACCGGGGGAGATCCTCGCGGCGACGCCGACGGAGTTGCGCCTGGCGCCGCTGACCCCGCCGGTTCCCGGGGTCACGGCTACCCGGATCCGCTACCGCTCGACCTCGGCGACCGGCGCGCCGAACGTGGTCTCCGGGATCGTGCTGGTGCCCACGAAGCCGTATCCCGGGCCCCGGCCGTTGATCGGCTATGGGGTCGGCTCGCACGGTGGCGCCGACGGCTGCGAGCCATCGGCCGTGCTACCCCAGGGCACCGACTTCGAGGCGGTCAGCTGGGCGCCGCTGCTCGCCAAGGGCTGGGCGCTGGCGATCACCGACTACGAAGGCCTCGGTACGCCCGGCGAGCACACCTGGGGTGTCGGCCCGGCGCAGGGCAACGCGGTGCTGGACATCCTGCGCGCGGCCCGGACGTTGCCTGGCCTGGAGTCCTCGTCGCTCGCCGTCATGGGGTACTCGCAGGGTGGCGTCGCCGCGGCCTGGGCGGCGCAGCTGCAGCCGGAGTACGCGCCGGAACTGCGGCTGGCCGGCGTGGCCGTCGGCGCGATCACCGACGCCACCGCCGAGCTGCTCCGGGCCAACGACGGTGGACCGGCGTCGTTCCTGAACATCGCCCACCTCAGTGGCCTGGACGCCGCGTATCCGGAGCTGCGCCTCGACCGGTACCTGACCGACAAGGGGCGGGCGGCGTTGAAGTCCATCCGTACCGACTGTGTGGCCGTCGCCGGGGTGAAGAACGCGTTCCAGCGGCTGTCCAGTCTGACCACCGTGCCGATCCTGGACCAGCCGGACTGGGCGGCGCGGTTCCGGGCCAACGGCGCCGGGCACGGCGCGCGTCCCACGGTCCCGGTCCTCGTCTACCACAGCAGGCTGGACGAGGGATCGCCGTTCGCCCTGGGTAAGCGGCTGCGGGACAACTGGTGCGCGCAGGGTGCGGACCTCACCTGGAAGCCACTGCTGACCGGGGAACACGGCACCACCGGCGCCATCGGGCCGGCGGTCATCGCCGCGCCGTGGCTGGCCGATCGCCTCCAGGGCCGGCCGATCGCGTCGAACTGTCAGGAAGGGTGATCACCATGGCCGGGCGGATCCTGATCTCGGTACTCGCGGTGCTCAGCGCCGGTATGCAGTACTACGACGACCTGAACCACACGCACATGTTCAACGCCGGGTGGACCGGTCACGCGAAGTACCACGACGCGATCACCATCCTGCTGGCCACCGCGCTGTGTGTGCTGGCGCTGATCCACCTGTGGGTGCTGCCGAACTACAACCGGGAACGGCTGACCATGGGCACGCTGTCGATCGGCGCCTGGTGGCTCGCCCTGGCCGGGGCGATGGCGTTCCCGGGCACCACCCACCGGGATCCGGAGTTCCGGGACCTGGTCCCGCACATCGGCGACTACCGGATCGACCTGCGGACACTGATCCCGCTGTTCCTGGTGCTGCTCACCGTCGGCTACCTGCTGGAACTGCGAGCGCTGCGACGGCGGCGACCGGCTCCGGCATAGTGCGCAGTAGCACCCACGCCAGCAGCGGCAGGCCCATCAACGGCACCAGGGCGATCTGCAGCGTGTAGGCGTCGGCGAGGGCGCCGAGCACCGGGCTGGCCAGGCCGCCGACGGTCACCCCGAGACCCAGGGTGATGCCGCTGGCGGTGCCCACCCGGCTGGGCAGGTAGTCCTGGCCGAGGGTGACCTGCAGCGCGAACACCAGGTACAACGCGATCCCGGCCAGGGTGGCCGCGGGATACAGCCCCGGGCCGGGCAGGAAGATCACCGCGGCCACGCAGGGAATGGTCAGCAGCACCGCGGCCCGGACGACCCGGATCCGGCCGAATCGGTCGGCCAGCCGGGCACCGATGATCGGGCCCAGTAACGCACCCACGTACGTCAGGCTCAGCGCGACCGTGCCATTGAGGCCGCGTTCCCTGGCGTACAGGGCGATGAACGTGGTCAGCCCGATGAACACCATGGCGCGGCACATCACCACGACCACCAGCTTCACGAACGATCGCCGGTCATCCGGGACGTCCACAGTGGACTTCGCTCCGGCGGTGGGACGGGCGGGCAGGTGCCGCACCGCGAATAGGCACAGCAGACAGCCCAGCACAGCCGGGATGACCAGTAGCGGGGCATAACGCAGGCCGGTGAGGGCGACCAGCCCCGGTGCCGCCAGGAAACCGAGGTTGCCGCCGGTGATGAACCAGCTCATCCGGCCGTGGTCTCCCCGGCTGGCCAGCCGGGCCAGCCGGGCCGCCTCCGGGTGGTAGGCGGCGATACCGATCCCGGAGACCGCCATGCAGACCAGGGTCAGCGGGTAGGAGTCGCCGAGCCCGGACAGGGCGATGCCCAGGCCGCCGAGCAGGGTGGACGCCGGGAGTAACCAGGGCATATGCCGGCGGTCGGTGAGCAGGCCGAACAGTGGCTGGGTGACCGAGGACAGCAGCGAGGCGGCCAGCACGATGCCGGAGGCCGCCGCGTACGTGTAGGCGCGGTCGGCGATGAAATACGGCACCAGCGCGGCCACCGTGCCCTGATACACGTCGACGCAGCTGTGCCCGATCGCCAGCAGCAGGATCGCGGAATTCTTCCCCATAGGAGGATGATCGGTGGCGCGAACCCTGGCCCGCTGCCGATAATCCGACGAGTGATGCCGGAAATCCGCCGAACCCCGATCGCGCCGACGATGGCCCGGTGCCTGGTCGCCGGGGAGCGGATCGATCCGCACCTGCACGACGAGCACCAGATCATCTACGCGGCGCGCGGTGTCCTGGAGGTCACCACCGACGCCGGGGTCTGGATCGCGCCGGCCACTCGCGCGATCTGGGTGCCCGCCGGTGCGGTGCACGCGCATCGGGCGCACGGGGAGCTGGAGCTGCACTTCGTCGGACTGGCCGCCACGGTCAATCCGCTGCGGCTGGCCGAACCGACCGTGTTGTCGGTGTCGCCGCTGCTCCGCGAGCTGATCATGGCCTACACCGGGGCGGCGGAGTCGGCCGCGCGCCGGAGGATACGCGCGGTGTTGCTGGACCAGCTGGGTACCGCCCGGCAGCAGCCGCTGCACGTGCCGATGCCCGCGGATTCCCGGCTACGTGGGGTGTGCCAGATCCTGCGCGCCGATCCGGCCGACGGTCGCACGCTGGCCGAACTGGGCCGGGAGGTCGGCGCGGGGGAGCGGACCCTCACCCGGCTGTTCCGGGCCGAGCTGGGCATGACCTTCCCGCAGTGGCGCACCCAGATCCGGCTGCACCGCGCACTGGTGCTGCTGGCCGAGGACCATCCGGTGACCGCCGTGGCGCACGCGTGTGGCTGGTCCTCGGCGAGCGCGTTCATCGAGGTGTTCCGCCACGCCTTCGGCCACACCCCGGGCCACCGACTCCGAAGATGACGAGGTTCGGGACGCTTGTTGTCCCGAACCTCGTCAACTTCGGGGACTTTCTCAGAGATCCAGGACCAGGTCGCTGCTCGGTTGGGCGCAGCAGATGAGTGTCGTACCGTCCGCCGGTGGCTCCAGGGGATCCGGGCGGTAGGAGACCGTGCCGGACAGCACCGGCGTCACGCACGTATGGCAGACGCCGGTCCGGCACGACCAGCGGGTCGGCACGTCGCAGGCCTCGGCGAGTTCCAGCGCGTTCGCGTATTCCGGGCTCCACCGCACGGTCAGCCCACTGCGGGTGAAGGTGACCTGCGGACCGGTTCCCGCCGGGCCGGGAGGCTGATGCGGCGCCGGGTGTGACTCACCGACCAGGCCGGGGTTGATCGCCGGGAGCGCGCCGAACAGTTCCGAGTGAATGTCGGACACGCCGAGACCGACGAGCGCCTCCCGCATGCCGGCCATGAACGCGCTGGGGCCACAGACGTAGGCGACCGTGTCACCGGGCAGGCCGAGCTCGGCGAGGGCGTTCCCGTCGAGGTGCCCCTGGGTGGCCGTGTAGTGGACGTGCTCATGACCGTGGGGGAGGCCCGCCAGTAGCCGATGGGCCTCGGCGGCGAAGGCGTGCTCGTCGGGCGACCGGGTCGTGTGCAGCCACCAGACCTGCCGGTTACTGCCGGCGAGCGCGTGTAGCATGCTCAGCACCGGGGTGACGCCGACGCCGGCGGACAGCAACAGAACTGGTGCCTGCTCGTCGGTCAGCACGAATGAGCCCCTCGGCGCGGCGACCTCGACGGTGTCGCCCACCCGCAGGTCGGTGTGCAGGTAGGTGCTGATCAGGCCGTCGCGCTTGACGCTGATCCGGTACTCGTCGGCGGACGGCGCGCTGGACAGGGAGTAGCTGCGCACGCCCTCGCTGACCCGCAGGGTGAGGTACTGGCCGGGCTTCGGCCGGGGCAGTGGTGACCCGTCCGCCGCCGCGAAGTGGATCGACAGCACCGAGGGGCTCTCCGGCACGGTCCGGGTGACCCGCATCGGCCGGAAACCGGTCCAGGCCTCGGGTTCGGGTTTCGCCGGCTCGCGCAGCAGATCGCGGAAGGAGCCCTGCCAGCCGGGGCTCAGCTCGGGGATGTCCACGGCCTTGCGGAGCTGATCGGCCGGGCGATCCGGCAGGTAGAGCAGGGCGTCGATGTCGGCGACGCTCATCCGGTGCCTGCCGACCCGGGTGCGGACGATCTCGTCGCCCGCCCCGACCTCGCCTTCGGTGATCACCCGCAGGTAGAAACCGGGCCGGCGATGAGCCACCAGCAGGGACGGCATCTCCGGCTCGCCCAGGCGCATGCCCAGCCGGAAGCAGGTGACCCGGGGCTGGGTGACCTCGAACTCGGCCGCACCGATGCGGTAGCGGTCGCCGATGTGCACCTCGTCGTCGGGCAGCCCGTCGACGGTGAAGTTCTCGCCGAACTGCCCGTAAGTGAGGTCGTCCCGGTCCAGATGCGCGCGCCAGTGCTCATAGGACTCGCGCTGGTAGACCAGCACCGCGCGGATCTCCCCGCCGTGCCCGCCCAGGTCACCCTGCCCGTCACCGTCCACATTGAGCCTGCGCACCATGCGCCGTCCGTCGACGGGGTGCTTGAAGATTCCGGTGTGGACGGTCCGGCCCTGCCAGTCCACATCCCGGGGCATGCCGACGTTCAGTGACAGCAGACGTGCCATGCCGTCCCGCCTCCTCAGTCTGTGGATCGGGCGCGCTGGTAGTGCCTGCGCGCCTTCATCCTGTTGCCGCACACCGCCATCGAGCACCAGCGGGCGCTGTTCGGCTTGCTGTGATCGATCAGGAACAGCCGGCAGTCCGGGTTGGCACACGGGCGCAGCCGCCCGGGAGCCGAGATCCGCAGCCTGTCCCAGGTGAGTACGGCCCGGGCGGCGGCCGAACGCCCCTCCGGAAGGTCCAGGGTCCAGGTGACGCCCTCGTACCGCAGCGTGGCGTGGCTGCGCACGCCCTCGACGAACGGAGCCAGGTCCGCTGTGGACAGTCCATCGTGGACGACCGCCTGGAGCAGATCGCGCACCTCGACGAGCGCGCGCCATTCCTGCTCGGACGCGGGTTGACCGTGGTCGGCGAGCCAGCGCGCACCCGCCTCGGCGTCGGCCAGCTCGTCCCGCGGTACCCGGTCCATGACCGGGGTGGTGTTCAGCAGATCGAGCAACAAACCCTCGTCGGATTCCATCTAACCTCCAAACTCTTGCTTGACAGGTTATATCACGCATGCTTCAGTCTAACCATCAAAACAAACCAAAGGGGTTAGACATGGTTGCCGTTCATCACCGCCACGCCACCGTGCAGGACCGGCGGATCTTCTACCGCGAGGCCGGTCCCGCGGACGCGCCGGTGATCGTGCTGCTGCACGGGTTCCCGACCAGCTCGTTCATGTTCCGCAACCTCATCCCGGCGCTGGCCGACCGCTACCGGGTGATCGCCCCGGACCACCTCGGCTTCGGCCAGTCCGACGCCCCCTCGGCCGACGAGTTCGACTACACCTTCGACGCGTTGACCGAGCTCACTGCCGGGCTGCTCGACCAGCTGGGCGTCACCCGGTACGCGATCTACGTGCAGGACTACGGTGCACCGATCGGCTGGCGGCTGGCCCTGGCGGATCCGGCGGCGATCACCGCGATCGTCACGCAGAACGGCAATGGCTACGAGGCCGGATTCGTGCCCGGTTTCTGGCAGACCGTGTGGGACTACCAGCGGGAACAGACCCCGGAGACCGAAGCGGGCATCCGCGGCGCGCTGACCCTGGACGCGACGAAGTGGCAGTACCTGGCCGGTGAGCCGGACGAGAGCCTGATCAGCCCGGACACCTGGCAGCACGATTTCGCGCTGCTGTCCCGGCCGGGCAACGACGAGATCCAGCTCGCCCTGTTCCGCGACTACGCCACCAACCCGCCGCTCTACCCGGCGCTCCAGGAATACCTGCGTCGCGAGCAGCCACCGGTACTGGCGGTCTGGGGCGCCAACGACCCGATCTTCGGACCCGACGGCGCCCGCGCGTTCGCGAAGGACGTGCCGGACGCGCGGATCCACCTCCTCGATGGCGGCCACTTCGTGCTGGAGAGCCACGGGGACCAGATCGCCGCACTGATCCACGACCTGCTGGGCTGAAAGGACACGACCATGGGACTGGCATGGCAACAGGCACCCCTGAGCGGCAGATCGGTGGGCCGCTTCCTGACCGCGGAACCACTGCCGGAACGACTGCTGTTCGCCGAACCACTGCGCCGCCGGATGCGGGTGCGGCTCGGTGATCAGTGGGTCGCCGACAGCGAGGACGTCGTGCTGCTGCACGAACCCGGGCGTTATCCGGTCGCCTACTTCCCACTGTCCGATGTGTCCGATGAAGTGCTCACCGCCGAATCCCGCACGACGAACCACCGGGAACTGGGGCAGACCGCTTGGTTCTCGGTGGGAGCGAAGCAGCACGCGGCGTGGCGGTTCATCGATCTGCCGGAGTACGCGAGCGTGCTGCGGGACCGGATCGCCTTCGCCTGGCGGTCGATGGACGCCTTCTTCGAGGAGGACGAACGCATCGCCGGGCACGCTGCCGATCCGTACCACCGCATCGACATCCGCCGGACCTCGCGGCACCTGGTGGTGCGCGACGGCAGCCGGATCGTCGCTGACACCCGGCGGCCGTTCGTGCTGTACGAATCCGGCTTCGCACCCCGCTGGTACGTGCCGCGCGAGGACATCGAGGCCGACGCGCTGACCCCGGTGGAGGGCCAGACGTTCTGCCCCTACAAGGGCTTGGCCGACTACTACGACATCGGCGGCCGGCCGCGCGCCGCGTGGGCCTACCCGGACGCCTGGTCCGAGGTGGCCGCCGTCTCCGACTGGGTCTCGTTCGAACCCGACCTCGTCGACGTGTTCCTCGACGACCGGCGACTCGCCCTCGAACCGGGACAGGCCGTTGTCCCGCACGGAATCGACCGCAGCCTCGACCCGAAGGAGACGCAGGCATGACCGCATCGCTGAAGGACCGCACCGTGCTGATCATCGGGCGCGCCAGTGGCATCGCCCGGGCCATCACGCTGGCCGCCCGCGAGGCGGGCGCGACCGTGGTGGTGGCCGGCCGGGACGCCGAGGCCCTCGCCGCCGGGTACGACTCGGAGTTCCGGGCCGAACAGGTCGACCTGACCGACGAGGCGAGCATCGCCGCGCTGGCCGAGCGCCTGGGGACCGTGGATCACGTGGTGTCCACCGCCTCGGCGCGGGCCCGGGGCGCGCTCGGCGACCTGCGGCACGACACCGTGCTGGCCTCCTTCGACGTCAAGGTCATCGGCCCGATCCTGCTGGCCAAACACCTCGCGCCCCGGATGCCCGGGGACGGCTCGTTCGTCTTCTTCTCCGGTGCCTCCGCCCGCAAGGTCATGCCCGGCATGCTCGCGGTGGGCGCCACCAACGCCGCCGTGGACGCGGTGACCCGGGGGCTCGCGGTGGAACTGGCGCCGCTCCGGGTGAACGCGGTCTCGCCGGGGACCATCGACACCGGCGCCTACGACGGACTCGGCGCACAGCGGAAGGCCGAGCTGTTCGCGGCCCGGGAGGCCACCAGCCCGGCGGGTCGGATCGGCACCTCCGGGGACATCGCCGACGCGGTGATCTTCGCGCTGACCAGCACGTTCCTCACCGGTATGACGCTGGGCATCGACGGCGGGGAGGCGCTGGTCTGATGGACTACGGCATCGAGGTCATCACGCTGCCGGTCGCCGACGTGGACCGGGCCCTGGAGTTCTACGTCGAGCGGGTGGGGTTCACCCTGGACGTGGATTACCGGCCCAGCGACGAGTTCCGGGTCGTCCAGCTCACCCCGCCCGGATCGGCCTGTTCCGTCCACCTGGGACAGGGCATCACCGGTGCGGTGCGGGATACCTACCTGGTGGTGAGCGATATCCAGGCGGTACACCAGGAACTGAGCGATCGCGGGGTGCCGGTGAGCCCGATCCGGCACAAGTCCACTGTGGACGAGTGGCAGGGCGGGTTCGCGCCGGGGGTGGACCCGCAGCGGCGGAACTACGCCAGTTTCCTGGACTTCGCCGACCCGGACGGCAACACGTGGATCGTTCAGGAACGGCGGTGACGGCCGGTATCCGAAGTTGACGATGTTCGGGCTCGTTCCTCGCGCGAACATCGTCAACTTCGGAACTGCGTCAGGAACGGCGGGGGTGATCCTGGAAGAACCGCCAGATGGTCTTCGTGGCCGAGATGCTCTGCGTGGTGTCGCCGGAGCCGCTGTCCTGGGTGGCTCCGGGCCACGTGTGCCCGCCGCCCTCCACCCGGTAGTGCCGCACCTCGGCCCCGGCGACGCAGTCGGACCACTCCAGTTCGACGACGTCCTCGGCGACCCGGCGTTCCTTACCTGCGGAGCAGTGGTCCTTCTCGGTCCAGGTGGTGAGCCAGTCACCGATCGCCGGGTAACGCGCGCCGTGCCGGACGCCGCCCTCGTAGTGGATCACGGCGTCCTCGGTGCCGTGGAACTCCAGCATCGGCACCGGCGGGCTGGACTCGCAGCCCTGCGTGGTGCCCGGGTAGTAGGCGCCCGCCACCGGTGCGAAGGCGGCGATCCGGTCGGCGAGGCGGCAGGCCAGCAGGGCGGTGAACCCGCCGCCGTTGGACTTGCCGGTCGCGAAGATCCGGGTGGTGTCGACGCAGAGATCGGTCTCCGTGCGGTCGAGGAGATCCTGAACGAAGCGCACATCATCGGCGCTCGACGCATAGGGGGCGCCCTGCCACGCGGTGCCCTCGGATCCCTTGAGCCCCTGGGGGTACAGCACGATTGCGTCCAGTGTGGACAGATCGCTGAAGGCCTCCAGCACGGTGTCCGTGCCGCCGGCGCCGTGGAAGGCCAGGATCACCGGGCTCGGCTTGTCTCGCTGGTAGCCGTCCGGCACGTGCAGCAGGTACTCCCGCTCCGTCCCGCCGGAACCGAGGGTGAACCGCTCGGTCGTCCCGGGTCGCACCGGCGGCGCCTGCCCGCATCCGGTGGGCAGCGTCGGCTGGGCAGCCGACGCCGCGGTCACACCCGACAGGCCGAGGAACAGGGCCAGGGTCATCGCGGCAGCACGCATACCGGCAGCTTAGTACCCGAAGTTGGCGATGTTCGGGTCTCGTTCCTGGCCGCGAACATCGTCAACTTCGTAACATCCTCAGGCCTTCACGGCTCCGGCGAGGCCGGCCACCAGGCGACGCTGGACCAGGATGAAGAAGATCAGCACCGGGATGGTCATCAGGGTGGAACCCGCCATGATGGCGCCCCAGTCGTTCTGATCCGGCTTCACGAACACCTGTAGCGCCAGCGGCAGCGTCTGGTTCTCCGCCGCCGAGATGATGAAGGTCTTCGCGAACAGGAAGTCGTTCCACGCGTGGATGAACGACAACACGCTGGTCGCCACCAGACCCGGCGCCACCAGCGGGAACAGGATCTGCCAGAGGAACCGGAACCGGGACGCGCCGTCCAGGGTTGCCGCCTCCTCCAACTCCACCGGTACCGCCGCCACGAACCCGCGCAGCATCCAGATGGCGAACGGCAGGCTGAACGCCAGGTGCACCAGCACCAGCGAACCCAGGTGGTTCAGCCCGAACGCGGGGGCCACGTCGCGCACCGACTTCATCATGAAGAACAGCGGAATGGTCAGCGCCTCCACCGGGACCATCTGCACGACCAGCAGCATGACCAGCAACGTGGTCCGGCCGCGGAACCGGAACCTGGTCAGCGCGGTGGCCGCCAGGAACGCGACCAGCAGGCTCAGCACCACCACGACCAGGGCCACGAACAGGCTGTTCAGGAAGTAGCGGCCGAAGTTCTGCACCGTCAGCGTGCGGACGAAGCTGTCCAGGCTGGGGGAGAGAGTCCACGGCCGCGGGTTCGCCGTGATCACCTCCGCCTCCGGTTTCACGGCGGTCAGCAGCATCCAGTACAGCGGGAACGCCACCACCGCCGCGATCAGGACGGTGACCGTCTCGGCTACCGCACGCCCCTTCACAGTGGTTCTCCGGTCCTGCGCAGCGCGCGTAGATAGCCGAGCGTGATGATCAGCAACAGCACGGTCATCACCACGCCGATGGTGGCGCCGAGGCCGTAGTCGGAGGCGGCGAACGCCTGCTGGTAGGCGTAGACGTTGAGCACCAGGTTGCGGCCGGCGATGCCACCGCCGCCGGTCATGATGTAGATCTGGGTGAACACCTTGAAGTCCCAGATGACCGACTGGATCGTCACCACGATCAGCAGCGGGCGCAGCAGCGGCAGGATCACCGAGCGCGCCGTGCGGATCGCTCCGGCGCCGTCCAGCGCCGCCGCCTCGATGACCTCACCGGGGATGGCCTTGATCCCCGCGTACAGGGTGACCATGACGAACGGGAACGAGCACCAGATCACCTGCGCGGCCACCAGCCCGAAGGCCAGCCAGCGGTCGAACGTCCAGGAGAAGCCCTGGATGCCGAGCACCTCGTTGACGAAGCCGAAATTGGTGTCGAACAGGAACAGCCAGATGGTCGACCCGGCCACCGCGGGGGTGGACCAGGCGCTCATCGCGGCCAGGAACAGCGTGTTCCGCGCCCAGGGCCGCACCCGGGTGGCCAGCACCGCGAGTGCGGCGCCGAACACCAGGGTGCCCAGCACGCACACCCCGGCGAATCCGACGGTCTGGCCGAACACGGTCCAGAACTTCGGATCCGTGAGCTGCTGGGTGTAGTGCCCCAGGCCCAGGAACTCCAGCGGCGCACCGCCGGAGACCTGTTCCTGGCCGTAGTCGAACAGCGAGATCATGATCAGCTGGTAGAGGGGATACCCCATCAGCCCGAGCAGGATCAGCCCGGTGGGCAGCAGGTAGGCGAACGCGGCCCTGCCGTCGCCGCGTGCGGCGGCAGTGGTCATGAGCCGAACGCGGAGTTCATGGCGTCGGCGGCCTTCTTGGTCGCCGCGTCCACCGTGCCGCTGCCGGTCGCGACCTCCTGGATCAGTGTGGGCAGCACGAGCTGCGCGTCGATCTTGGCCCAGCTGGGGGTGATCGGCACGAACCTGGTGTCCGCGTTCAGCGTCTTCACGAACGGCTCGATCACCGGGTTCTCGGTGGCCAGTCCCCGCTGCACGTCACCGAAGGCGGGCATGTTGCCCATCGCCTCGAACATCTTGCGCTGGTACTTCTTGCCGCCCAGCAGCTCGGTGAACTCGGTGGCCAGGGTCCGGTGCCGCGTCCCCTTCAGCACGCCGAGCAGGTTGCCGCCGGCGAAGGCCGGGGCGATCGAGCCGGTGGCCTTGCCGGGCAGCGGGACGATGCCGTACCTGCCCGCGACCGAGGACGCGTCGACGGACCTGCGGTTGAAGTCGCCGCCGATCACCATCGCCGCCTTACCCGCGCGGAACGCCTCGACCGAGGCCTCTCCACTGTTGCCGGCGCAGGTGGCCGGCGGGCAGATGTCATCCTTGATCAGCTCGGTGTACTGGCTCAGCCCGGCCTTGGCCTGCGGGCTGTCGATCGCGGCGGTGTACTTGTCGCCGGAGCGGGTGGCCAGCTCGCCGCCCTGCGCCCAGACGAACGGCATGGCCGCGTAGGTGTACTTGCCACCCGCGGAGATGCCCAGCATGTCCGGCTTGGCGGCCCGGATCCGGCGGGCCAGGGGCGCGATGTCGGCGAGGGTGGCCGGCGGCTGCACGCCGAGCTCACCGAACACGTCGGTGCGGTAGTACAGCGCGCGGGTGCCGACGTACCAGGGGACGCCGTAGGTCGTCCCGTTCACCTTGCCGGTGTCGGCCAGCGTGGGGAGCAGGTCCTTGGCCTCGTTCCAGCTGCTGAGGTCCAGCTCGGCGAAACCACCACCGGCGACGTATCCGGCCAGGTCGGTGTTGCCGAACTCGGCGACGTCCGGGGCGCTCTGCTGGTCGGAGAAGGCGGCCTTGAACCGCTCGGCCCTGGTCTGGATCGGGATGTACTGCACGTCCACCGTGACGCCGGAGTGGGCCTGCTGAAACTCGGCGATGGCCTCCTTGACCACGGCCTCCTTCGGCGCGCGGTTGACCTCGTCGAACAGCCAGACCCGGACGGTGCCGGTGCGTTCGTCGGCCCCCTCGCCGGAGCCGCCGGTCACCGGCGCACAGCCGGTCAGCAGGGCCACGGCCAGCCCGGCCGCAACGATCGTGATCTTGCGCATCGCCCGATCCCCCTTCGGATGGCGTTGCGCAGGATGCAACGCCTGTTTCATGGGAAGCAACGGAGATGCTAATCACAGGATGATCGGCCGGGGTAGGCCTGAACGGTCCTGTGTGGGACTAGGCGTGGCATCGAGTAAGGGGCACCCATACTGCGTTCAACGCTGGAAGGGCGCCCCATACTGCGTCGAGTGCAGTGAGGGTGCCCCTTACTGCGTTCAACGCTGGAAGGGTGCCCCTTACTGCGTTGAGTGCAGTGAGGGTGCCCCTTACTGCGTGTAGAGGTTCTCGATCTCGGCGGCGTAGACGTCGTTGATCACCCGGCGACGGAGCTTCAGCGTCGGGGTCACCTCGCCGGAGTCGGGCGTCCACGGCTGGGCGACCACGTGGTACCGCTTGATCTGCTCGACCTTGGGCAGCTGGGTGTTCGCCGCGGCCACCGCCTGCTCGACCTGCGCGCGGGTGTCCGCGTCGTCCGCGACGCCCTCTTCCAGGGAGATCACCGCGGTCAGGAACGGCCGGCGGTCGCCGATCACCGCCGCGTTGCCGATCGCCGGGTGGGTGCGCAGCATGCCTTCGATCTTGGTGGGCGCGATGTTCTTGCCGCCCGCGGTGATGATCAGTTCCTTCTTGCGGTCGGTGATCCGCAGGAAGCCGTCGGCGTCGAACTCGCCGATGTCACCGGTGGCGAACCAGCCGTCGGCGTCGACCATCGAGTCGACGCCGCCGTCGGCACGCAGATAGCCCAGCGCCACCAGCGGGCCGCGGGTCAGGATCTCGCCGTCCTCGGCGATCCGGACCTCCATGGTCGGCTGCGGGTGTCCGACGGTGCCGTAGCGGATCCGCTCGTCGCTGTTGGCGGTGGCCGAGCCGACGGTCTCGGTCAGCCCCCACACCTCCAGGATGGTGATGCCCAGGCCGGACAGGAACTCCAGGGTGTCCACCGTGATGGGCGCGGCGCCACTGCCCGCGTAGGTCAGCTGGTCCAGGCCGAGCCGTTCGCGCACCTTGCTCAGCACGACCTTGTCCGCGATGGCGTGCTTGGCCCGCAGGCCGAGCGGCACGGATTCACCGGCCTGCCGCAGCCGTCCGATCCGCACGCCTGTCCGGTGCGCGGAGTAGAAGAGCTTCTGCCGCTTCTCGGGGGCGGCGGCGAGCTGCGCCTGGATGCCGGCGACCAGCTTCTCCCACACCCGGGGCACGCCGAAGAACGACCGGGGCCGGACCGTGGTGAGTGCCTGGAGGATCTTGGACGGGTCCGGCGCGGGGTGCACGTGCGCGACCAGGTAGTAGGGCAGGTACATGCCCAGGATCCGCTCGGCGATGTGCGCGAGGGGCAGGTAGGACACCGTCTTGCCGAACTTGTCGGTCTTGGCGGTCCGGGCCGCGACAGCGGACTGCAGCACCACATTGTGGTGGCTGATCAGCACGCCCTTCGGGTCGCCGGTGGTGCCCGAGGTGTAGATCAGGGTGATCGGGTCGCTCGGCTTGACCTGCTGCCAGGCGCCCTCGACCGCGTCGAGGTCCGCGCTGAGGGTGGCGAGCTCGGACCAGGGCAGGAACCGGTCATCGCCCGCCGGGACGGCCGATTCGTCCAGCACCACGATCCGGCGCAGTTCGGGCAGCCGGTCCAGCACCGGTAGCCAGCGCTGCACCTGGTCGGCGCCTTCCAGGACGATGACCTTCGCCTTGCTGTGCTCGCCGAGAAAGCCGACCTGGTCGCTGGTCAGCGTGGCGTAGACGGTGCTGGAGATCGCGCCGAGGTGCATGGCGGCCAGGTCGATCAGCCAGTGCTCCGGCCGGTTGGCCATCATGATCAGCATCCGGTCACCGGCGCCGAGGCCGAGGGTGCTGAGCCCGGCGGCCAGCCGGATGGATCGCTCACGCACCTCGGCCCAGGTCAGGGTGCTGCCCGCGGTGTCGGTCAGCGCGGGATGGTCGCCGTACTGCTCGGCATTGCGCAACACCAGCCGTGGCACGGTGTTCTGATCGGCTACGGCGAGACAGTCTTCGGCGATACCCATTGGCGCAACCTCCGGTCGGACCCCTTAGCGGGCATCACCCTAATACGTGACCGGCCTAACACGGAGGCAATGTGACAAATTCATAACCTTGTTGCACGAGCTGCGGGAGGGCGATCTTCAACGCCTCGACCGTCTGACCCCGGTCGGTCGGGCCGTCGTGCATCAGCACCACCGAACCCTCGGGGGAGTCGACGATCCGCTTCGCGATGACGTCGGCACCGGGCTTGGTCCAGTCCTCGGTGTCCACGTTCCACAGCTTGCGGATCAGGCCCTTGTCCTTGATCTTCTGGTTCACCCGGTCATTCACCGCGCCGTAGGGCGGCCGCAGGCAGTTGCTCGGCGAGCCGATCGACCGGATCGCCTCGGTGCCCTTGTCCACCTCCGCGTCGAACTCGGCGTCGTCGAGCGTGGTCAGGTCCTTGTGGCTCCAGGTGTGGTTGGCCACCACGTGCCCCTCGGCGAGCGCCCGCTTGGCCGGCGCCGGGTTCCGGGTGACGTTCTCGCCCAGGGCGAAGAAGGTGGCCTTGGCGTGGAAGCCCTGGAGTACGTCCAGAACGGTCTCGGTGTCCGTGCCGGTGCCGTCGTCGAAGGTCAGGTAGAGCACCTTGGGCTCGTCGGCCATGGCCGCCGGAGTGGCCATCATGGCGAGCGCCGTGCTGAGCAGGGTGATCACTACGGTGCGAGCGGTGTTATTGGTCCCCATAGGGCCGCAGGGTGCCTGGAATATCCCCCGGAATGGTGAATGTGCTTCTGCTGGACGGAAATCAGGTGGTCCGGCACGAATTCTAACTGTGAACGCTTTCGCCCTGTCATAGTTTCGTGGTGCCATCGGTTCGATAAGAGCACTCCAAACCCTGCTTGGAGAACACATGCGCATCACTGCGTTTCTTCGCCGCATCCTGATCGCCGGTGGGCTGGCCGCGCTCGCGCTGCCCGCCGTGACCGTTCCGGGTAGCGCCGCGCCGATCATCAACGGTGAGTACGCCGATTCCGGTCCCTGGGCGGTGGCCATCATGGTCAACAACGCGCAGAACTGCTCCGGATCGATCATCAAGGCGAACTGGGTGATCACCGCGAAGCACTGCGACAACGCGTCCAACCAGTTCCTCATCGGCGACATCGACCGCACCAAGGGCCAGTCCCGCCGAGCCATCAAGACCGTGAAGCACCCCAGCGCGGACATCGTGCTCTACCAGCTGGATTCGGCCGTGCAGACCGAATACGCGAAGCTCGCCAGTGTGGCGCCCAAGGTCGGCGACCAGGAGCAGCCGTACGGGTTCGGCCGCACCGAGTCGGCCAGGGACTCGCGGTACCTGAAGACGGCGACCATGCGGATCACCAGCGTGAGCAGCCAGTACATCGACGCCACCCAGGTTGACGGCTACACCGGTCCCGGCGACTCCGGCGGCCCGGTGTTCTCCGGCGGCGTGCAGATCGGCGTGCACTCCTACGGTGACACCAATGCCGGCACCTCCGGCCACACCAATGTGGCGACCTACAAGTCGTGGATCGACGCCAACGCCCGTTGAGAGCCTTTTCCAGGCGGCTTCACCGTGATGTGATCGCATCGACAAGTACTCCAAAACCCTGCTTGGAGCACAGATGCGCATCAATCGCTATGGAATAGGCCTGTTATTCGCGGCCGTCCTCACCGCCGCCGGCGTACTGGCACCCCAGGTGTCCGTCACGCCGGCGGCGGCGCCGATCATCAAGGGGGACAAGGCCACCGAGGGCCCCTGGGCGGCGTTCATCGAGATCCCGGGACTCGGCAGCTGCACCGGTTCGCTGATCGCCGAGAACTGGGTGCTCACCGCGCGGCACTGCGCGTACGACAACGTGACCCTGCACATCGGGGACCTGGACCACAACAAGGGCGCGGTGCGCAAGGCCGCGCAGATCATCAGGCATCCCTCCGCGGATCTGGCGCTGTTCCGGCTGGACCAGCCGGTGAAGTCGACGTACGCGAAGCTGGCGAGCGTCGCACCGAAGGTGGGCGACCTGGAGCAGCCGTATGGCTGGGGCGCCGACGACCTCGGCCAGGTCCCGCAGTACCTGAAGACCGCGACCATGAAGATCACCGCGGTGGGCGCCGAGTACATCGACGCGGTCAAGGTGACCGGCTGGACGGCGGGCGGCGACTCGGGTGGCCCGGTGTTCGCCGGTGGCGTGCAGATCGGCGTGCACTCCTACGGCAACATCGGCGCGGGCACCTCGGGTCACACCAACGTGGCCACCTACAAGTCGTGGATCGACAGCACCACATCAGTCTCGTCCGCTCCCGCCGCGCGCATCGGAAACGGTGAGCTCGCCTCCCAGGCCGAGGCGCCGTGGGCGGTCGCGATGCTGCTCGACGGCAGGCTGAACTGCACCGGCTCGCTGATCGCCGAGCGCTGGGTGCTCACCGCGAAGCACTGCGACCACCCCGGTTACGAGTTCCGCATCGGCAACGTCGACTACGCCAAGGGCGCGGTCCGCAAGCCGGTGAAGACGGTGCTGCACCCGGACACCGATCTGGTGCTCTACCAACTGGATCAGCCGGTGCGGACCACCTTCGCGAAGCTGACCAGCGTGCCGCCGAAGCCCGGAGACCTGGAGAAGCCCTACGGCTTCGGCCGCACCGAGTCCTCGGGGACCGAAGGTTCCCAGTTCCTGAAGAAGGCGACCATGAAGATCCGGATCGTGGACGCGAACCTGATCACCGCCGACAAGGTGGACGGCAGCTACACGATGTCCGGCGACTCCGGTGGCCCGGTGTTCGTCGGCGGCGTGCAGGTCGGCGTGCACTACGGCAGCAACCAGGCGTCCGGTATCGCCGGGCACACCAACGTCGCCACCTACCGCCAGTGGATCGACAGCACGATCGCCGCTCAGTAGATCCACGTATATCGCGTTCAGGTATCGCCCTTTTACCGTGATTTCACCCTGCACCACTCCAAATCCCTGCTTGGAGAACAGATGACCATTCGTGGGTTCCTCCGTCGTGCCCTGATCGTCGGTGCCGTTGCCGCACTGGCCTTGCCGGTCGCCAACGCCAATGCCGACACCCGCCAGTACAAGGGGCAGCGCGCCACACAGGCCGAGGCGCCGTGGGCCGTGGCCCTGCTGATCAACGGCACCAGCGAGAACTGCTCCGGTTCGATCATCAACGCGAACTGGGTGCTCACCGCCAAGCACTGCGACCGCTCGGACTACGTGCTGCGGATCGGCAATGTGGACTACACCAAGGGTGAGTCCCGCACGGTGGCCAAGAAGGTGCTGCACCCGTCCGCCGACCTGGTGCTCTACAAGCTCAACGCGCCTGTCCAGGCGAGCTATGTGCCGCTGGCCAGTGCCCAGCCGAAGGTCGGCGACCTGGACAACCCGTACGGCTTCGGCACCACCGAGACCGGTAACACCTCGCAGTACCTGCTGAAGTCCAACATGAAGGTGGACAAGGTCGAGGCGGACACCTTCGAGTCGGTCACCGTCGACGGCAGCTGGACCCTGGGCGGCGACTCCGGCGGCCCGATCATGTCCAAGGGTGTGCAGATCGGCGTGCACTACTACGGCGACAAGAAGGGCCGCTCCGGTCACACCAATGTGGCCACCTACCGGTCCTGGATCGTCAGCAACGCCGTCTAGCGGATTCCGGTGCGTCCACCCATTGCGGGTGGACGCACCGGGTTTCCGGTCAGTGAAAGCCCAGGTATCGCTTTCAGGCATTGCTCTTTTACGGTTCATTCACCCTGCGCCACTCCAAATCCCTGCTTGGAGAACAGATGAACCTCCGTGGACTCGTCCGCCGTACCCTGATCGCCGGCGCCATCGCGGCCCTGGTCCTGCCGGTCGCCAACGCGAACGCCGACACCCGGCAGTGGAACGGCACGCGCGCCACCCAGGCCGAGGCGCCTTGGGCGGTGGCACTGCTGTCCAACGGCTCGCTGAACTGCTCCGGCGCGATCATCAACGCGAACTGGGTACTCACCGCCAAGCACTGCGACCGTTCCGGCTACGAGTTCCGCGTGGGCAATGTGGACTACAGCAAGGGCGCGGTCCGCAAGCCGGTGAAGACGGTGCTGCACCCGACGGCCGATCTGGTGCTGTACAAGCTGGACCAGCCGGTACAGACCACGTACGCGCGGCTGGCGAGCGCGCAGCCGAAGGTCGGCGACCCGGACATCCCCTACGGCTTCGGTCGCACCAACTCGGGTAGCGCGTCGCAGTACCTTCTGAAGTCGAACATGCAGGTGAGCGGCGTCGGTTCCGACCGGATCCAGGCCAAGACGGTGGACGGCAGCTACACCATGCCCGGTGACTCCGGCGGCCCGATCCTGTCCAACGGCATTCAGATCGGTGTGCACTACGGCGGCGACCAGACCGGCAACTCCAGCCACACCAACGTGGCGACCTACCGGTCCTGGATCGACAGCAACGCCGTCTAGGGCCAGTCCCAGCGGATTCCGTAGACGCCCGGGTTCGCGTCCACCAGCAGCGTGTGGACGCACCGGGACGGATCCAGCGACAGCTCGCGGAACCTGGTGGCGGGTTGCAGTGCGCTGGTGGCCTGATAGGAGCGGTACCGCACCGGTACGGCCTCGCCGACGAACTGCACCTCCGCCAGGTACTCGCGCACCGGGAACCGCAGTTTGCGCTCGAAGTAGTCGAACCGGCTCTGCCCGCCCTCGGTGACCACCTCGAACTCCAGGGTGATCGTCTCACCGCGCAGCAGTGTCCGGTCGAACAGGATCTCCGCCACCACGTAACCCTGGTCCACGTCGTACGCGCTGCGCCCCACGACGCAATGCCGCAGTCCGGTGATCGACGGCGCGGCGCCGCCCCGGGAATCGTTGAAGTGCACCAGAACCCAGCGATCGGCGCCGTCCTTGTCGGCGCGCAGCGTGAGCCTGGTGTGGATGTGCTGCCCGGTGCCCAGCCCGCGCACCCGCACCACATCGTGATGGCTCAACCTGATCAGCCACTGATCCCAGTCGGTCTGGAAGTCCAGCCACAGCCCGGGAAGTGACCGGTCCGCCGACCACAGCTCGGCGATCGGCGCCTCGCCCTCCGGTCTGCGCCGGACACCGCGCGGCCGGGGATGCGGGACCAGACCGAGGAGTTCGCCCTCCCGGGTCTCCAGGATCTCCTCGAGATGCCGGATGGCCAGCAGCGACCGGGAGCGTTCCGGCTGGCTACGGCCGGACTGCCAGTGGCTCAGGGTGGCCATGCTGACCGAGACGCCACGCTGCAACAGGCGATCGCGCAGCCGCTCCAGGCTCAGCCCACGTGCGGAGATAGCGGCTCGTAACACGGTGTGGAATGGCTCCGTGACGAGCATTCCGTCGCCTCCCGTTACCCTGGCGTGACTTTCCGGGAGGATGACTGAGCCGACCGCCCGATAGCCAGCATCTTTTCATCAACCGGAACGAATATGTGCCTCTAGGCAATTGCTTCCGCCACTATCCGATTGCGACGCTCGATGGCGTGCCTGCGCTCGTTGGCGCCGAGGCCACCCCAGACGCCGTAGGGCTCCTGCGCCTCCAGGGCATGGCGCCTGCACTGCACGATCACCGGGCAGTGCTGACAGACGGCCTTCGCGCGGCGTTCCGCGGCCAGCCGCGCACCGCCGTCCAACTCTCCGGGGTCGAACAACGGTGCATTGCTGTCCTCACGGCACGCCCCGAACTGCTGCCACGCCCAGGATTCGAGGCGAGGTGGGGGGAGTAGACGCGTATCTGCCATGGCGGCCTCCCGTACTGTCCGATCACACTGGGGGTACCCATTCGGTTGCCTTCCACTCCTGCCGGGACCGGTGAGTGTGAAGATCGGCAGGCTGGGTAAACGACGGGGGAGTTCATCAAGGGAATGGAAGCCGCCATGGACATCGAGCAGAAGCTGAAGCCGCTGGTCGACGACGGCACCATCACCGCCGCGCAGGCCGATGCGGTCCAGGTGGCACTGCGTGGCCGGACCCAGCAGCAGGTGCGCCTGCCGGAGATCCTGGCCTACGTCGGTGGCGCGCTGCTGATCTCCGGATCCGCGCTGGCCCTGGGAATCGGCTGGCAGGACATCACCCACACCGGCCGGATCCTGGTACTGGCGGCGGCGACCGCGATGCTGGCCGCGGTGGGCCTGTACCTGCACTTCACCGGATCCACCGCCGTGCGGGAGCGGCTCACCGCGGCACTGTTCACCCTGGCCGCCGCCGCGGGCGCGTTGACCGCGCAGACCATCTGGGACCACGACCGGCCGATCAGCGGTGGGCTGGCCGGCGTGCTGCTGGCGGTGCTGTTCTACCGGCTGGCCGCGTCGATTCCCACGCTGCTGGTGGCCGGGGTGGCCGGGCTCGCCCTGGTGTTCGGGCTGATCGACTACTGGCACCTGGGGGAGATCGGCGGCGCACTGCTGATCATCGCGGTGGGTGTGGTGTGGGCGGTCGTCGGCCGGCGGCTGGAGTACCGCGGCCTGGCAACCGGAATCGCCGGCGCGATCCTGATCCTGGGCGCGCAGTATCCGATCTCCGGCGGCGGTCCACAGTGGATTTCGTACGCGGCCACCGCGCTGGTCGGCGCCGGCTGTTTCCTCTGGTACCGCTGGGAGGGCATCGGCGTGTTGCTGGCCGCCGGCATCCTGGCGATCACCATCGCCGTCCCGGAGGCGGTCTGGGACCTCACCGGGCACACCATCAACGCGGCCTTGCTCGTGGTGCTCACCGGCGCCGTCGTCCTGGCCGCCAGCGCCGGTGGGCTCCGCGTCTACGCCCGGCGGGAAGCTACTGAGTCCCGGAGTTGACGATGTTCGGGGACCCATACCACCGAGCACCGTGCCGTGCGCGCCGTAACCGAT